>MGTT01000016.1 GCA_001799575.1 Elusimicrobia bacterium GWA2_56_46 | reverse complement strand
CGGGAGGTGCGGGCACGGTGTGCCCGACACCGGTTTTTGGAACCCAACCCCCGGCAGGCCCCGCGAACTTGCAGGCCTGCCGTTACCTTAGATTATCGCAAAAGGAAGGCATGGTTAAGAGTTCCCGACGGAGCACCGACGAGAGATATCATGCTCATCCTTGGATTGGAAATGCTGATTACCGGCTTATTAGGTATAATTTACCGCATGACCAATCTTGAAACAATGTGGATCGTCTTCGCGGCGACCGCCGCCGCCCTCTTCATCGCCGACATCAGGATCTCAGCCGGCCGGGCCCATGAAATATCCAAAAAAGAAGCTTTGCTTCTGTGCTCTTTCTGGATAATTGTCGCGGCCATGTTCGGCTTCCTGACCGGCTATATGCTGGGCTATGAACGGATGCTGGAATTCTTCACGGCCTATGTCATAGAGTATTCGCTGTCGATGGATAATATGTTCGTGTTCATCATGATCTTCGCTTACTTCAAAGTGCCCAGAAAACACCAGCCGAAGATCCTGACCTGGGGAATCCTGGGCGCCGTGTTCATGCGCCTTCTCCTGATCTTCGCCGGCGTAAGCCTGATCAACGCTTTCAGCTGGCTCATCTATGTTTTCGGCGCCATCCTCCTCTTCACCGCGGTCAAAATGTTCCTGCAGAAGGATGAGGGAATCGACCCCGGCAAAAACCCCGTTTTAAAACTGCTGGCCGGGATCATGCCGATGCGCGAGGCCTCGGAAGCCGGGGAGTTCTTCATAAAGCGCGGCGTCTGGCACGCTACGCCGCTGTTCGCCACCCTGCTGGTCATAGAGACCTCGGATCTGATCTTCGCCGTGGACTCCATTCCGGCGGTGCTGGCGATCTCCAAGGAAGCTTTCATCGTCTATACCTCCAACGTTTTCGCGGTGGTCGGCCTCCGCTCCCTTTATTTTTTCCTGGCAGCCATCATGGACTCGTTCCGGTTCCTTAAGACCGGCATCTCCGCCATTCTCTTTTATGTCGGCCTGAAAATGCTGGCCTCCGGTTTCATTCACATCCCCGCGATCCTTTCCCTGTCCGTGGTGCTCGGCATCCTGGCCGCTTCGATACTCCTTTCGGTAATCATTAAATCGAAGAGCCCGGCTGCAAACGGGGAATTATAAGGGAACGAAAAAACGGGGAGCGGAATTTTCAAATTCCGCTCCCCGTAGATTTTTGTTTTCCGACGCGGTTACTGCGCCTTAACCGCGGCCGGTTTGGCCTCTTTCTTCGTCTCCGGCGCCGCCTCCGGTTTCACGATATCCAGCAGCTCAACTTCGAACACCAGCGTGGCTCCGCCGGGGATGGCGCCCGCCATGCCCTGGTCGCCGTAGGCTGTATCGGAAGGACAGACCAGCTTCGCCTTGCCGCCGATTTTCAGCTTCTGCACGCCTTCGGTCCAGCAGGGGATCACGCCGTTAAGAGGGAATTCCGCCGGGGTCTTCCGGTCCACGGAACTGTCGAACACCTTCCCGTCCGGAAAAGTGCCGTGGTAATGGACTTTCACCATGTCGGTGGCCTTGGGGGCGGCACCTTTGCCTTCTTTCATGGGGATGTAGATCACTCCACTGGGAAGCTTTTTCGCGTTTTTCTCTTTGGCCATCTTTTCAAGGAACGCTTTCCCCTTTTCCTTTTCTTTCAGGGCGGCGGCGGCCTGCTTGCGGCCCACCAGCTCGTTGATCTTGGGCCCGTACGACTCGTCCACTTTGCCGGGGACGTTGTTCAGGGAATCCGTGAGACCCATGAGGATATACTTTGACTCCTCCGGGGTAAAGTCGAACTGCTTAAGATTCCTGGAAAGCACGTTATGCCCCAGGAAATACAGCGTCTTCTGGTCTTCGGTCATAGGTTTCTCCTGCGCCATGGCTACAGCCGGGACGACGAACATCAGACTCAACAACGTTATTCTTTTCATAAACCGTATCTCCTTTGTTATCGGAAACTTAATGAAGCCGTCCCGATCACGCGGTCCGGCCAGTACATAATAGCACATTTTGAAGCGCCGTTAATTCCCGTTCATGAGCCCGGCCAGCTGATCCACCAGCTCGCCGAAAAGCTTTATGGTCCCGGCCACCGGCTCCGGGGTGGTCATATCCACGCCGGCTTTCTTAAGCACCTCCACCGGATAATCGGAATAGCCGGTTCTCAGGAACTGGTAGTAAGCCTCCACCGCGCCCTTCTCATTGCGGATTATCCTGTCGGAAAGCATCTGCGCCGCGGCGTAGGAGGTGGCGTACTGGTACACGTAGTACGAGCGGTAGAAATGGCTGATCCTCATGCCGCCCAGGTCATTGAGCGGCCCTATAACCAGCTCCGGCCCCCAGTACTTCTGATAAATATCGCGGTAAGTTTTGCGAAAGAAGTCCACCGAGAGGGCGCCGCCCTTTTCCACGCGTTCATGGATGGCCAGCTCGAACTCGGAAAACATCACCTGCGTATAGAAAGTCCCGACTATCTGCTCTATGTATTTAGTCAGCAGGTAGGCTTTCTCCTGCCTGGTTTTGGCGTTGGCGATGAGGTACTTCATCAGAATAGCCTCATTACAGGTTGAAGCGACTTCAGCCGTGAACAACGAATTATCGCTGTAGTGATACGGCTCGCTCCTGTTGATCCACAGGCGGTTTATCGAGTGGCCCATCTCGTGGGCCAGCGTGGAAACGTGATCCAGCGAATTATTATAGTTCATCAGCACATAGGGATGCGAAGTATAAGTGCCCCAGGAATAGGCGCCGGAGTCCTTACCCTGTGTCTCGTAAACGTCTATCCAGGCCGACGTCAGGCCTTTCCTGTACTCGTCCAGGTAGGTTTTGCCCATCGGGGACAGCCCTTTCAGCGCAAGATCCCCGGCTTCCTCCCAGGTGTATTCCCTGGGCTTTTCTTTCATCAGCGTGGCGCTCAGATCGTAGGTGTAAAGCGCGTCCACGCCCAGTATCTTTTTGCGAAGGGCGGCCCATTTGTGCAGCGGCTCCAGATTGGCGCTTGCGGCCGCTATCAGACTCTTGAATACGCCCACCGGAATATTATCCGCGTCGAGCCTGGCTTCAAGAGAATTGCCGTATTTCCGGGCGGCGGCAAGAAAATGGTCTTTCTTTATGGACGACGAAAGACTGGCCGCCAGCCCGTTTATGTACTTCATATAGGTTTCGGTATACATCTCGGAGGCGTCGCGGCGCATACGCCTGTCCGGGCCCTCCAGTATATAACTGTACCGCTCCCGCGTGAGCTGGAGATCTTTCCCATTCTCATCCTTGATATTGCCGAACGAGATATCGGCGTCATTGATCATTTCAAATATGCGGGACGGGGACTCAAACACTGGCCCCGCCCCGGCCAGCAGGGCCTCCTCCTTGTCGGACAGGATATGTGCCTTCGTGCGGATGAGGTTTCGGAGCATAAAGTCGTAAGGCTTCAGTCCCGGATCGGATGCCGCGTAACCCATCAGCTTACCGCTGTCCATCGCCAGCAGCTCCGGTTGTATGAAAGCCGCGACGTTGGCGAGCCTGGAATATATGTCCGAAGCCCGGCTCTGCATCTCCTGGTACTTGCTCACCCGTTTGTCCTCGTCCAGTTTCATCTTGGAGTAGACCAGCAGGTTATCGGCTATAATGGAAAGTTCGTCACGCAGTTGAAGAACCTGGCGGACATTGGCGGCCGAATCCGACAGCCTGCCTCTGTACCGGTCAAAATCACCCAGGCCGGCTCTTAGCCGATCCATGGATTTATGCCAGGCTTCGTCATCGGGCAGAATGCTGGAAAGATCCCATTTGTACTTCGCTTCTATTTCCGCACGTTGCTTCACCGCCTGGGCGGCGGAGAAAGACGGAACGAGACAGTTCAGGCAGGCCAGGACTGTCGCGACATAGACGGCGCGGGCTAAGTTGTTTTGCATGTGATCGGCTCCTGTAACGGTATTATCGGCGCGGCAAGACCGCGCCGATTCTCTGTTTTTTGCGGCCGGCGTGAGATCCCCGCTCTGGGTAACCGTCCGGTTTTTTATTTCAGTCGGTATGCGGTTATTCAGTCATCCTTGCGTTTGCCAAGGTGGTGGTCTATCTGCATGAGTCCGCCCTTGGACTCTCCAGCCATCTTCAACTGCTGCACGATGGCGTCGGTCTGGGCTTCCTCTTCCACCTGCTCATTTACGAACCACTGCAGCATGATCGCGGCGGCAAAGTCTTTCTCCGAGTTAGCCGCCTCCAGCATCTTATTTATTTCCTGGCTGACATGAACCTCGTGGTTAAATGCCGCAGTCACGGCTTCGAGCGGACTCTTGTACTTGATCGGTACCGCAGGCACCTCCGCCACCAGTATGGCTGCCCGGCGCTCTTTCAGGTGCTTATAGAAGCGCAGCGCATGGCCGCGTTCTTCTTCCGCCTGTATCTCCATCCAGCGGGCGAAGCCAGTCAGGTTCTGCGACTCGAACCAGCCGGCCATCGCCAGGTAGAGATGGGAGTTGTAAAACTCCGCGTTCATCTGTTTATTCAACATCGCTTCAATTTTTTTATTCGGTATCATGTTTTCTCCTTTGATGGTAAGTTATCGCTCAGACCCTGGCCGCTTCGTTAACCGGCAAGCCTAACGCCTCGGCCACGCCTTGGCCGTAGACCGGGTCGGCTTTCATACAGTTGCCGATATGCCGTAATTTTACTTCATTCGGAGCGTCGCCCATAGCGCGGGCAGTGTTCGCAAACAGCACTTTTTGCTGCGCCGGACTCATTAAGCGAAACAGTTTGCCCGGCTGGGTATAGTAATCGGAGTCTTCGCGGTGGTTCCAATGACCCGCCGCCCCCTCCAGATTCAGCGGCGGCTCCGAGAAGTCGGGCTGCTCCTGCCATTCGCCGTAGCTGTTGGGCTCATAACCAAG
Organism: Elusimicrobia bacterium GWA2_56_46; assembly: GCA_001799575.1. Taxonomy (GTDB): domain Bacteria; phylum Elusimicrobiota; class Elusimicrobia; order Elusimicrobiales; family UBA9959; genus YA12-FULL-51-18. Next base: position 242,520 of record MGTT01000016.1, on the reverse strand, counting down.
CGTGCCGCCGTGGTTGCCGTCTACGCGCATGGCCCCGTCGCGGTGGTAGCTGTGGAAAGGACAGCGGGAGGCGTTTACCGGTATCAAGTGATGATTCACGCCTAAGCGGTAGCGTTGCGCGTCACCATAAGAGAACAACCGCCCCTGCAGCATCTTGTCCGGGGAGAATCCGATGCCGGGCACAATGTTCGCGGGATTGAACGCCGCCTGTTCCACATCGGCGAAGTAATTCTCCGGATTGCGGTTAAGTTCCATTACCCCCGCCTCGATCAGCGGGTAATCCTTGTGGAACCATACCTTGGTCAGGTCAAACGGATTATACGGCATTTTCGCGGCCTCCTTCTCCGGCATGACCTGTATGAACATGGTCCACTTCGGGAAGTCCTTACGCGCAATGCTCTCGTATAGGTCGCGCTGGTGGCTTTCACGGTCTTTGGCGATAATATCCGCGGACTCCTGGTCGGTAAGATTTTTTATCCCCTGTTGGCTGGTGAAATGGAACTTCACCCAATACCGTTCGTTTTTAGCGTTAATGAAGCTGAAAGTATGGCTGCCGAAGCCGTGCATATGCCGGTACGAGCACGGGATGCCGCGATCGCTCATGGTGATGGTGATCTGATGCAAGGCCTCAGGCAGGGATGTCCAGAAATCCCAGTTGTTTTTCGCGCTGCGCAGATTGGTGCGCGGATCGCGCAGGAAGAAAACCGGGGTATTATTGCCTACAAGGTCCCAGTTGCCTTCCTCGGTGTAGAATTTCATGGCGAAGCCGCGTATATCACGCTCCGCGTCAGCCGCGCCGCGCTCTCCCGCCACAGTGGAGAACCGTACGAACATATCGGTCTTCTTGCCCACTTTGGAGAAAATCTTGGCCTTGGTGTATTTTGTTATGTCGTGCGTCACGGTAAAACAGCCGAAAGCGCCGGAACCCTTGGCGTGCATACGCCGCTCAGGTATCACCTCGCGGTCGAAATGCCCCAATTTCTCCAGGAACCATACATCCTGCAGCAGAACCGGTCCCCGCTTGCCCGCCGTCATTATGTTCTGATTGTCCGCCACGGGCGCGCCCGCGTTGGTTGTAAGTTTCTTTTTTTCCATTGTATTATCCCCCCCTCTTTTTTTTACCCTTAATTACCAGATGGAACTCAGTCACTTCGAAATCCGACAGCTCTATTCTCTCCGGGAGGCGAACGGCGTTCCAGGGGATATCGTAAACGTGGCCGGTCTCTTCCTCAACCAGGTGGTGGTGCGGCTGGATAGCCGGGTCATAGACCGACGTTCCCTGGCGTAAAATATGCCGGCGCAACAGCCCTTTCTCCGCGAACAGATCCAGGGTGTTGTATACCGTAGCACGCGAGATAGCGGGGTATTTGGCTTTAACCGAGATCCAGACCTCCTCCGCCGATGGATGGGCCCTGCTGGTCAATATAACCTTGGCCACAGCCAAACGATGCATCGTGGGCCGTATATTGTGCTTCTTCAAAACCAGCGAAGCATTCAGCATGCCTCTATACTATATCTTGATCTGGATAATGTCAAGCAAATCTATCCGTAATGGCGCTTAGGCGCAAACAACTACCGGCTAGTACGACGTACAATGGCAGCCAACAAACACAAAACCCCGGGCTTGCGCCCAGGGCATCCTGATATTGCTTGTTCCAGGTTTGAATCTGTAAATCTGGTTGCGGGGGCAAGATACTCGTCAACACGGAACGCTATTGGAAGGAGATTTGGGTAGACCTTGATGCCACTGCACCGCAATTCGGCCTATCTGCTCCCAGCTAACGCTATTCTTGCCGCCCTTACAATATTTCTTACCATCCGTGGCAGTTGTTTCCAAAATGGAAATAACTGAATCTTCCCGCAATTCTCCGGTCAGCCCGCAATCATAACCCTAATTCATAGCACTTGCTGTTGCGAATAGTGTCAACTATGTGTCATAGGCACAACTTGTCACAGTAGCCAGAATTCTCCGTGGTTAGCCCTTTATAATTTTCCAATAGCCACCTTTATCTGGGCCTATTCGGCGAAGGATACTCTTCTTCTGCAACATATTAAGGTGATATTTGACGCCATCCTCTGTTAATCCGACAATGCCAGCTAATTCTTTCCTAGTAACACGTGAATTGCCAGTAATAGCCTGTAGTATTTTCTGGGCAGTTTTCTGGGTAGCTATCTGGGCAGTTTTCTGGGCAGTATCCTTGGGACTTTCCTGGGTAGCATTTTGCATGGCAGCTTTCCGAAATGTAATCCTAAAGCCAATCTCCTGGTCGAATACCGGCTCTGGCATCTCGGCTAAAGCACACTCGGCCATGATTAATTTTGTTCCGCCGCCCCATGCCTCTATGACACCGGCATAATACAAGATTTCGGCGATTTTCTTGTTGCGCGGAACGGAGGGATGGTTCAGCTTAAGAGTGTCCAGGGAAATGCCGGGAGGCAGGTTGCCGGCATTCCAGACCATAAGCTCGGTATCATAGATACGAACTTCGGTATCACGCGTGCTCATATAGTCCCGATGGCAGATGGCGTTGATAACGGCCTCTCTTAGCGCTTTTAACGGATACTCCCATATAACATCCCTCTGGGGGCGGCCTGTCATCACATAGCGCGTGTCCAGCTTCTCACGAAAATATCCCATAGCGCCTTCAATTTGGTCAAACAATGTCCCATCAATGCGCCGGTCATCCACCATGAGAGTTTCGTTCCGAAAGCGACCTATCTTGAGCATAGCCTGGCTATAAAACCGCTGAGGCTCTTTCCCAAAAAGCATAATCGCCGCCCGGGTCGGCTTACCCTTTATCACCAGTTCCAGCTTCTCAAGGAGTTCGGCGTGAGACGTTCCGGCGGGGATAGATCGCCGCTTCTCTTGCTTAGCGGTGTCCATAAAGGCTTTGAACTTTGACATGGAGATATCCGACACATTGGCGCGGGGTTCAGGCAACGCATCCCATGTCACCCCCGCATTCGCCAATACGCACCTGGTAATTTCTTCAAGCGTCATCTGGCGCGTGGTGGACCCGGACCGTATGAAAGCGCGACCGTGGCACATAACGGGCTTGATGCGATGTTCTTCTACTTGAATCACAACCACGTTCTTACCCTTAACCACACCCGCCTCAATGGACGGGTGCAAACCGCCGGTCGCCTGGGAAATGTGATTCGCCCAATCTTTCAGCGCATTCTTCGTGGATGGGACTCCGATTACTACTCCTTTGTCATTTATCCCAATAAGCAGCGCACCGCCTCTTGTATTAGCAAAAGCGGCAATAGTTTCAATAGCTTCCTTGCCGAATGCCTCTTTGAATTCCAACGTCTCAGATTCCTCCTGACGCAAAAACTCGGGGATTTTGGTCATAACAGAGTCTCCTTCTGATTATTAAAGCCCATGGTTTTATATGTTTTCATGCGGTTCGCATACATTTTATTCAAGACGGGGACCTGCGAATCCCGGTAATCATAGACGAGCACACGGTTTTTTGACGGGTGCTCCCGCATAATGCGTCCCACATACTGTATAAGTTTACCTTTGAAAGATACAGGGAAAGCGAGGAAAAGAGTGTCTAGCTGGGGACAGTCAAAGCCCTCTCCCAAATACTGTCCGGTTGCGACGACGATTAAGTCTTTGTCTTGCGGGGTGTCCTGGATTGATTTTAAGATTGCGGCACGCTCTTTCTTGCCCTGGGTTCCGCTTAAGACAAACGGAGTCTTCCCCTTTTGCGTCAGTTTGCCGGCCAAAGCCTGGCAATGCTCATTCCACTGACTTAAGACCAGGCAGCGTCTCCCTTGCTTCAAAGCTTCGGATATGTCCTGCTCTATTAACGTGCTGCGCGTCTCGTCATGCACAATACTGCGGAAAACTTCCTGAATTGGCGTCTCCACGTCTGTCGGACACACAAACTCGGTTTCTCGGATATTCAACTGCAACGGAAGATCACTCATCTGTTCCGACATTTTATGGCGAACTGGCCCGCACTGCATGATAAGTATATCCTGCAATCCATCCCGGCGGTAAGGAGTGGCTGTGAGGCCCAGAATATATTTGGTGGGGGCCTCCATTATACAGGCTTCAAAAGTCGCCGCAGGTATGTGGTGGCACTCATCAACTATGATAAACCCATATTTAGAGAAAAGCGCGGGCAAATCCTCAAGACGCGCCAAAGTCTGGAGCGTCGCTAGGTCAATAATACCGTTTTGTTCCTTTTTACCGCCTCCGATCCGGCCGATTTGAAAAGGCTCCAGCCCTAAAAGTGTTGTAAGCTGTTTGCGCCATTGTTCCAGGATGGGCTTACGATGGGCCAAAATCAAGGTCGGCAGATTGCGCTTGGCTATGGCGAAACAGCCCATTACCGTTTTACCGGCCCCGGGAGGCGCGACAAGAAGCCCCATGTCTTCGCGCAGGACGGCTTGAGCCGCTTTTTCCTGGTCAGGGCTTAATTTACCGTGAAATTCCAATGAGAGTGGCTCCGGCACTTTGCGCCGGTCCACGCATAGAAGCTCGCTTCCAGCTTGTCGGGCTATTTCTTCAACGTCTTGCCGGGTTCCACGTGGCAGGTGGAAATGGCTAAAATCTTCACGGTAGCATTTGATAAATCGGGTGAGCATGTACGTCGACCGGCGGAGTTTCTGCATTTTGTAAAACTCCGGATTATGCAGAGAGGCAAGATGCTTTAATTTGGACAGCATCCAGGGTGGAATACCAGACTTTTCGAGACTGAAAGACGACCACATCGCGCAACGGATTTGTTTAGGGGCCGGATATCTGGCTCTTATAGCTTCAGACGTGGCTTCGACTTTGCCGGGGCCGATAGTGACAGACGGTATAACTTCAAGTAAAGCATCCAGCTGTTGTGGAGTGAGTCGCTGGATGCCACTTAAAAAAGACCACTGGTCGGGATATGGTTTTAATTCCGTAGTGGAAACATCGAGGAATTCAGTATTACCGATGGTGCGGCATTTACCTTGGAACGGCAAGGCTATAAGATTTCCAAAGCCGCCTTTTGGCACAAAATCCTGATTGGGGAAGAATCTGTCATAACTGCCGAGGTCCAGGTCCCCCCGGACATCCATGGTTACCCTTAAAATCCTCATCCCAAGCTGCCGAGCGGAAACAGCCGATACCGGCGCGAAGAAGAATATCCAGACATGGCCGCCATTACCTGAGCGTGATCGCTCCAAATAGGCGGGAATACCATACCGCTTACAAACTTCTATATAGGCTACGGCATCCAGTTGCCAGCCTTCCTTATCAAAATCGCAGGCCAGGAACCAGCAGGAATTATCTTTAAGCAAAGGGAACACCCCGGCAGTTTGGGTCCCTTCAAAGTGATTCACGATCACATGGTCTGTCAGTGGCAAATAGGTGCGAGGCTTTCCCTTCTGGAGGCTGTAAGGGTCTTCGCAAGCCGGAGAATAGCCTTTCTTGCCCGTTCGCTCATTGACCCAGTGAACAGCATAGACATCTTCCCTGCCCCGGAATAAAGAGCGGAACAGCTTAATCTTATCCTCTGGCGCTGAGTTTTGTGCAACCGACGGCAAAGAGTCTGCTATCAACGGAAGTTCCGGGGCTTCCGTTGTATAGGCCGGCGTGGGAGCATCGGCGGCCATTCCCAAACGCCTGCGAAGCTCCTCATTTTCCTGTTGGAGACGTTTTATTTCAAGCTCTGCGTGCTCAAGCTCATCATGCATAAAAACTCGACATAGACTGAATTTGTGGGAAGATCACATTTTCTTCTCATTCTTGGCATCGTCTTCATGCTTCCAACGCAGAAGAAGATTAAAATAGCCGGTGAGATTACGATATATTTCGTCAATCTCTCCCATAGACAGTTCTCGTCCATACTTCTTAGACCAGAACCGCCGCGATTTTTCCCTGAACTCGTTATTATCAGGCAATAACTCAGGCAATGTCATTATCGTAAAATAACAGCAATTCTATTTCAGTATTGTCACTACTTCTTTCGCAAAGCGAAAAGACTTCACTACTGCCGAAACCCATTGATCCCGTTTTTGAAGCTCTTCCTTAAGGTTTGCGACTGCCTCAGTAGCATCATCCTTCCCAAAGGTATTACGAGAGGCTTTAGAAAAAGCCTGAGCCAATTGTGATGGTTGAGGCCCTCCTACTGACATAAACCCCGCAAGCTGGGAGCGCAATAAGGCAATCTCTTGTTGCTGGGTCGCAACTAACATCACTAGATTTTTTACTTGTTCCTGAACTTCAGCGGGAAGTCCCGCAACGGCTGTTTCCTGTTCCTCAGTGTTATTTGACATAACTCGCCTCCATTACCTCGATAATTCCGACAGTAATTCTTGCACTCGTTTTGCTTTCACCGGGTCCATTTTGAGCATAGACAACGCCTTTATCTGGAAATTAGAGTCTTGCAGTTGCGCAGCAACGGCATCGCTCAATCTTCCGCTTTCAGCAAAACTCTTGTAGGCATCAAGATGGACTGTAGCGATATCGGTTTGCTCCTTCAACGTATCTAGCAATGCCTGAAGCAAATCCAGCACCTCTTTTTTCTTTGCCTGCTGGTCGCGGGTATAAAATTCAAGCTGAATTTGCGCTTCTGGAGACAGTTTTATTCCCCCTGCCAATAGTTCGTTCTGTTTCGCCACACGAAGCTGTTGGATTTTGAAGTCCAAGTAAGCGCCCATGACAGGAATATATGTTCCTCGAATTATCTCAATATTTGCACTCAGGTTCCTAAGATTCTCCGCCCCCTGTGTGTTTACTGGACGCAATAATTGCCGGCTTGCACAACCCGCACAAATAAGGCAGATGCTCATTACACCAATGACATGGTTTTTCATCATTTTCCTCTCTTATCTTCCACACTCACTTTCAAGCAACTCCGTCGGCTTGATTCTGGCTTTATTTAGCTCCCAGGCACGTATTCGTGTATATCCGGCGATTACGAAAAAAAGAAAATCTTGTTCGTAGCTGGCAGTTCTTGCAATCTTAGCCCAGTTTTCTAAGTCATGTTTGGAGGGATGTGGGTCATCCTCTGGATGGCAATGCCATTCTCCCAGATAAATACATGTTCCCGTGGAATTCTTCCAGGCTTGATCTACGATGTTCTGATGCGGCATACGAGATCGCCAAAAATGGAATTTACTGCGTTTGTCCGCTTCGAAAGGCTCTGTTACACGATCGATGGCAACATCTCTTGATTCAAGAATAAGTCTCCCTAAAAGCACGCCACCTGCCTCAGAATGTTCACCATCTGGCTTTGAATAGCGGACTATCGTCGCTATGGCTTCAGGTTGTACTGAAAGCATTCCATCCATCGGACGCGAAAAAAGGAGTGTTTTATTTTTAGCCACAGATTTTACAATCCAATCGTGCAAAATTGGACGTCCTTATCGTCTGACCAGGTAAAAAGCGCGCAGCGCGGTCGGATACAGTAAAGCCTGCAGCAATAAGGGCCTGTGGGTCTCCATACCAGCTGACAAGAGTGTTTTTTGGTGAATCCTCAGCCAATGCTTCGATTACCAAGCGAGAGGCTTCGGTGGCTGTACGAATTGCGTCAAGTGCGGAAAAAGGCATAAATCGTCCTGCACATCCCGCAAATGAACGGGCAAGTTCCTGACCATGGCGAACAAAGGATGATACATTCCCTAATCGAACCCCATTAATCGGTTCATAAAGACATTCGAAACACCCTCGTTCTCCAGAATTTCGCGTAGATAATGCATGGCCACCAATACCTAATGGCTCAATCCAGGAGAAGATGGAAGGTGGACCATCTACGAGTAAATCATTCAAAACGCGGTCCAAAGTCTCATCACCAGTTGCAATTAGGATTGCACTACTTCCCAATATAAAAGCTGGCTCATCATGCAGGACTTGTTCCGCTGAGTGTGGACGTGCTTCCACTGTAAGGTTTGGGAGGGCAGAAGATAATTCTTTTTCAATACCGACTACCTTGCTGGTCCCAATCCAGCCTGCGCCAAGAAGGTGTCGATGAAGATTTTCTGGAGCAAATGTTTCGGGATCTATAAGCCTTAGCTTGCCCACTCCAGCTAGGGCAAGGCACTTTGCAGCCTGTGAACCCAGTGCGCCGCAACCTATTACGGCCACTGTCTTTGTTCGGAGAATATCAAAAGCTCCGCCGCGCGTAGTAATAAAATCAGAATCATGCCTTTCGACTTCTATTCGTTTGATTGGCATGCCTGGCATATATTCAATATCCTGGGCCGCATGCTTGGGACGAAGATTCATGCGTGTGTGATAGAGTGAGTCTATTCGAGGTATTGCAAACCCAAACAAAACACTGCCACTCTTGTCGGTAGCTGGAATCGAAACGATAATGGTGGCTGGAGTTGTAACTGTGGTAAGCCACTCTATAAGCGCATCAAAGTCAGAAGTATCGCACAAGTCCTCTATTTGTTCCAGAAATCCTTCAACCGACAACTGTTCATCGAAATCAGGTGGAGGAAAGGGCGTATGAAGTGGAATAAAAAAAGCCTTGCCGAAAGAACGCACTCGTTTATTAATTTTCTTCGCCCAAGCATCAATCTCCTCATAACTTGGGCCGACAATATTTTTACAGAAGTTTGAGTCCCCCACGTCGAGAGCCACCAACGTAATCTCGCCCGCCTCCTTTCGGATAGGGGAAAACCATATAATCTTACAGGCGCAGCCTCTATTCCAATACGCTAAGAATTCCTCGTGCAGATCGGCATCTAATTCACCAGCGAGTCCGCGGGTCAAGGTAATTTCCGCAAGCTTAATAGCATCACGAACAATTGCACGAGGACGCCCCGTGTCTAAGAGAACAGCACCTTCCTGTGCAATACATATTTTCCCATTTGGTTCCACATGCGGTATTCTCCGCGAAAGTTGCCCCCGGGATACAAATATCTCGGGAAGGCTGTCAGGGAATCTGTCGGGAATTGTGACTGAGATGGCTTGTCCGCCACTTGCGGGAGTCGCTTCTCTATTCCAGCGGGTCGCCGCATCAGGACGGAATCCTAATGTTTTAAGCTCTTCCTTTGCCTCATTTGTGGCATTATCACGGAAGACTTTCTGAGCCTCTATGCGATCCATATTAATTTATGCAGAAGAACTGGAGGTTATTATAGCCGGGGCTGACGTCCTCGCAGCGGTTTCCTCCGCTGTGGGAACAGGGAAATCCTTACCAAAGACCGTCTGGAGCAGTTCGCATGCTTTTATGGGATCGGTTTCCTTAGCCGCATTGCCAAGAATCTTTACTAGACTCTCGAATCGGGACTTCAACGCATTCATTTCGGCATCCGGCAACTTGGCCAAGATATCCTCATACTCCGGAGTGGGTTTTTTAGCAACTAAACGCCCCGTAGTGTTTGCCATTAAAAGTGCAAAATTACGCAGTGCTGTGAGGTCATCTGACTGGCCGCTTGCGGCAACAGTAGGAGAGAGGTGCTCCGCGCAGAGGAGAATAAAAGACAGCCCTGTCGGTTTTGTATCAGACTCCCTTGGGATGGCCTCATCATTCCACCGTTTAAGATATCGAACTGAGCGTCGAAACTGGTCGGTCTGGGTCGCAGAATCCTTCGCAATATCAAACGGTTTTCGTGTTTTTTCAACAAACTCCAAAAGACCCGGGGGATCTGCAGGTTTCCAGCCCTTAGTTTTATGCGCGAGCTTAAATATTCCACTGTTTGAGTTTTTCTCCCACGCATAGCATACCAAGTCGAGGTGGTACCCACCTTGGGCGTAAGTGACTCGTATGCAGGGCCCTTTTTGTTCGACCTTGTCGGTATGATCCTCGACACCTTCATAGACCCACTTTGAAATTTCAGCGGCATTATAATCCTGATAATTGATTTCAAATCTGAGCCCAATATCCATGTCATACTCCAACTCTTTAATAGGCGTGATACCAACACCCATAGCATAACTCCCCTGGAGTAGTTCATCAAAACCAGGCCGTTTGTTTTCTTTGAGATGCTTCCGCAGGCGCTTTAGGACAATATCACGCTTTTCGCGGAGAGAATCATAGTCGTCGACGCGGATTTTATTATGGAATTCCTCGAACTGTTTCTGTACATTAGCCATTATTATATCTCCTAGTTTGGAAAGAATGATGCGATACGAGCACGAACCTCTCCTTGTCCCGCCGCATCAAATCCAATTTGACGTAAAGTGCGTGTTGCTGCATCGTGAGTCGTATCTATTTCTACCCCTTCAGGTTTATTCAGCAGAATGCGTTCGTAAACCGCGCCTGGTGATCTCGCCACCAAGCGACGAAGCGTTTCATGTGTAATACTTGAGTTAGCATCTATAAAAATATTGGCGAGCTTGCCATTCCACCCCCATCCCAGCGCTCCTCGATTCAGTTGGCGTTCCATTATAGTTTTACTAGATTCATGCTCGGCCAGACTTGCCCTAGGCGTTGAAAGCGATAAAACCTGGATATCCTTTGCCTCCACTCGGCAATGATAAAGCGCCTCAGTAAAACCTAAAAGTGCCGGGTGGTTCGCGAATACTCCTCCATCACAGTATGCCTCAATGGCACCATTTGTGGGATCGGCTATTTTGACTAAAGGTAGATAGGTAGGGGCAGAGGAACTTGCAAGAGCTATATCGCAGATTAAGTGTTTATTATCCCGTGAAAGTTCGGGACTATGATCTGTCTTAAATATCCTTGGTCTCCCTGTAGTCAAGGAAAAGGCGGTAATCAGTACGCGTTTGTTGGCGGCATAAAGATCGCCAAGTGTCCGGTTTTGGAATGTTGCTTGTAGACTGTTCCGAAGAGGTTTATTACTATATCGACTAAAAAGAAATCCCCAGAAGATTCGCACTTGTTTTCGGCCTGGGATTCGGTTATTAAATACTTTGGGGCCAAAATCTTCATAAAGACTGTGTATCTCCTTGCCCGAAAGCCCGGAAGCCAATGCGAGAGCAATAATGGCCCCAGTACTAGTGCCACAAAAAAGATCAAAGTTTGATGCAAAAGATTTCCCAAAGTGTTGTTCTATCCCTTCAATGAAAGTGGCGGTTGATAATCCGAGATACCCGCCACCATCAATACTTAGAATTCGCATATATCACTTCCACCTCATTAAATTTTCAACAACACCAGCCATTTCTCAATGATAGTACGGCGATGGCACCGTCGGATACACGCGATAGACGTGCTGGAACACGGCGGCGGTCTTCTGCTCTATATCGGCCTCGGTGTAAACTGGCGCGGGAAGGCCGGAGTCGTCGCTGTAGAGGAAATTATGTATCGCTATGCGGACTGAATCGCGAGTGGTTTCCTTTTCCTGCCAGTGGTCTATACGCAGTTTCTCAGCCTTTAGGGTCCCCAGCAACTCCACCGCTACTTTTTTTATGCGCTTAATATCTGGCGCGGATAATTCCGGCTTTTTGAGGAGATCGAATATGGCAAGGCTTTCCTCGTCCAACTCCTCCCGAATAGACCGTGTTTCCTCTTCATCAAGTTGCTGGACAAATTTAAGCAGGGCTTCAAAGGTATGCTCTATCGTGGCACGGTCCTTTTCCTGGTTGTATTCAGCAAGAATCCTTTCGTAATCCTGCTGGAGGTCCATTCGCAGAGGGTTGCGAGCCAGCATCTTTTGGAGACGGCAAGCGATAGCCTCTTTAAGCCCCTGCACTGTGGTCCGCTTTGCCGGTGATCGCTCAAATTCCTCGCGCAAGCGGTCAAAATTAATCGCGGCGATATTGAATATTTTTCTGTCTTTGCATGGAGCCGCACCCTGAGTAGTGATGACATCGTCCACAATGGCATGCAGCTGGCGTATTATGTCGGTAATATCTGCCTCATCACGGTCTTTCTGCAGGCTGCGGTACACGATGTTAATGGCGTCATAGTCCTTACGAAAATCGTTTACCCCGAAGATGTTAATACACGCCTTGAATTTCTTAAAAACCTCCCGGCACATTATTTCAAACCGCTTGCGGGTCTCATCATTCTCATTTGCGGCCTCTTTGGCTGCTAGAATCGCCGCATTACGGGCAAAAGAGGTTTTCGTGATAATGTCATCCAGCGAAGCATCGCGATCAGTCAGGAAAATGCGAACATAGGAAATGGCTTCTTTAAGCTCCTCTAATAGTTCCTCTTCCGGCTTAGCCGGATCGGCATCGCTGCCGTCGCCACGAGAGGAATCAGCTGTGCCCGCGAAAACAGCGAGTGCTGCACGCAGGTTTTTGAGGATTCCACAGTAATCGACTACAAGCCCGTTGTTTTTCCCCTCATAAACGCGGTTTGCGCGGGCTATGGCCTGCATGAGGGTATGAGCTTTTAGCGGTTTATCCAGATATAGCGTCCCCAGGCTCGGCACATCAAAGCCGGTTAGCCACATGGCGCAGACAATGGCCACCCGGAACGGATGCTCCGGCTCTTTGAAGGCGGAGTCGGCGTCCATGCGCTGTTTTCCGGCGAACTCCGGCTTATTACGAAGCCTTTCCGGAATGTCCAGGCCATTTTTAAGGAGCCGGCGATGTTTTGTGATGTCCAAATTCCATTTCCGGAACTTATCCACTTCCCCCTGTTCTTCACTTACCACTACCGCAAACTGGGTTTCCTGCAGCCACTCAAGCTGGCGTTGGCGTTCGGCAAGTTCCTGTTCGTCGGTTATTCGCCCGAGTTTGGTCTTAAACTCCTTTATGTTCTCCCGCCAGTATTGAGTAATCAGGTTATACATCCGCACGCAGGTGATTTTATCTATGCAGATCAGCATAGCCTTGCCGGATTCCCAGGCATTTGAATAATGCTCCACGAAATCCTTAGCCACCTGGTCCAGTCGTTTTTGAGCGGTAATTATGTGGTAATCGCGGGACAGCTCACGCTCTAAACGCTGCTGGACGTCTATATCGTCCGATTCCAACTCCTCCAGCTTAGCGGCAACACGCTCATTGAGATCATTTGTTTCAATTCCCAGCTTGTCTCCCCGTGCGTCGTAATAGAGCGGGACAGTGGCGTTATCATCAACTGCGCGTTGAAAATCATAGGTGGAGATATAGTCGCCAAACACGCGCTTTGTTATTTCGTCGTCTTTGAATAGGGGCGTACCTGTAAAACCAATATAACTGGCGTTGGGGAGGGCATTACGCATATTCAGGGAGAGCCGCCCGTATTGGGTGCGGTGCGCCTCGTCTGTAATTACTATCACATCATCCCGCAGCGAATATCCGTTTTCAGGTGCCACATCCTGGTTAAATTTCTGTATTAAAGTGAACACATACGCTTTGTGCTGGCCTAGAAGAGCTTTGAGGTGGTCACCGTCTGCAGCGCGGCAGGGGTCGGTGTCATTATCTACGAGGCCGCACCCGGCAAAAGTTTTATATATCTGGGAGTCCAGGTCATCCCGGTCGGTGCAGACAAGGAACGTAAAATTTCCGCCGAGCTTGCGGTGTATTTTTCGGGTAAAAAAGACCATGGAGTAGCTTTTGCCGGAACCCTGTGTGTGCCAAAAAACACCCAGCTTACCAGAACGCGCCTTGCGCTGTATTACGGCCTCAAAAGCACGGTTCACACCCAGGTGCTGGTGGTTCTTGGCGATGATCTTGGCCTGCTTGCCGGCCGAATCATCAAAGACAATGAAGTTCTCGAACAAATCCATGAAGTTGGACTTCGCACAGATGCCTTTAAGCATGGTCTCCATGCCGACAATGCCGGTTTCCCCTTCGGAAAGTCGTTTCCATTCATGAAAATGCTCAAATTTTCCGGACACGGAGCCCAATTTGGCTTCGGTGCCGTTAGCCAGGACTATAAAGGCGTTGTGGCTGAACAAATGCGGGATGGTGTCCTTGTAATCCGCAAGGTTTTTCTCATAGGCGGCTTTAACGTCCTTGTGGATGTTCTTGCACTCGATAAAAAGCAGCGGGATTCCGTTTACAAAACCGATTATGTCGGTACGGCGGCGGTAGAGATCACCGCGTACCCACAACTCGCGCACGCAAAGGAACTCATTCTTTTCCGGTTCGTCAAAATTAAAAACACGCAGGGTTTCAGTTTTATGTTCACCGGCGGCGTTGCGGAATGGCACCTTTACGCCGGTTTTAAGGAGTTCGTATTTTTCCCGGTTGTTGGTTAGGATGCTCTGGCTGAGGCCGGCTTCGGTTACCTGGCGCACTGCTGATGCATACACATCGTCGGGCAACCCGGGGTTAAACTCTTCCAGCTTTTTCCGGAGTGAGCGGGTTAGAATCACTTCCTTGTCTGACGCCCGTCCCAGAAGACTGGCCGGACCAAAATCCTCGTTATTGTAGGCATATACCGAGATCCACCCGAGGCTATCTTTAAGATAGTCTGCCGTGGTCCTTTGAACCAACGAATCTTCGGTATATTGGCTCATACGGCAACCTCGCCGTTCATTAGTTTTGGTAGAAGTATATCGCGGGATTGGGCAAGCCGCACATTCCCCTCATTCAGGATATAGATTTGGGTAAGCACGGGCTCCACGATATCATCAAATAACTGCACAATTTGAGGGAGCGGCTTTACTATACGACTATTTTCGAAATCTGTTCCAGTAACCGCAGGATATGCCACTCCACGGGCATTGTTCGAAAGGTATCCCACATAATCATCGGTTGTTATGGCGTGATATAAATAGGATGTGGGTAAATGTGTCGGAGTAATAACAGCAAAGCCGGTCGAGGCAATTAGATTTTCAGCAGGCTTCCAGACTATTGCATGCGATCTTCGATTAGGGCGCACACATGACCAAAGAATATCACCATGTTTCACCACACGCTGTGCCCGACTAGGTGCTTCTGCAAAATCATATTCTTGAGCTAAATTAATCCTTCCCGGTGTAACAGCAGAGATATCGATATATTTTATCGGGCCTTGGTAATTTCTACCGATCGTTCTGTGATTAACATCTGCGACGTCAGATAGTTTCGCCTTTATCCACCCGGATGGCAACGCGTCTTTAATTTCCGAATGTTCATGGCCGGGGAAGCGGAAATGGACGAACCATTCGCGGTAGAGCAACCGGGCGGACTCTTCCAACAACTCTATCCGCCGTCGGTTATTCTCAATCAGGTCATCATATCCAGACAGGATATCCACTATTTTTCTCTGTGCTTCTAAATTATGGAATGCAAGTTCTATGTCTTTAAGTGATTCTATTGTTAGCGCTGGTTGCGAAGAACCTTTGGCACGAGTATTCAACAATGAGCGGGTTGATGGGGTCTGAAGCAGATAGAAAAAATACTTTGGTACGACCTTTTTTTCAAGATCTCGGAACCACGTTAGGTTTCCATCTTTGAAATAAAATGGATTGTCATCTTTTACCAGATAAGGGACACCAATCGTTCCGACTGACGTTAAAAGCAAATCATTGATTTTGGGAACACCGAACTTTTCCTTTATCTGCGAATACTTTGCTTCGGCAATATACAGCGGCTGACTGTTTGTTTCATTGTTGAAAAACTGGATAATTTCCTTAGAGCGATAAAATGGCACACCGGAGTCCACATATTCATTAAAGAATATACGCTTGCTTGAAGTAATAGTCGCAATCTCTCCAAGCTTATGAGGGGTAAGACTCATATCCCCAATTCCTCAAAATTATTTTTTATCTTGGCGGCAAGAGTTGCGGCCTCGGCGTTCAGGCCTTCCAGTTCTACATGTATATCGCGCAGGACTTCCTCAAAATCAAAACTCTCATCCTCTATTTCCGGGGCCACACCCACATACCGCCCTGGCGTCAGGCTCCAGTCGTTTTTCTCAAGCTCGGCCTTATCCACCAACTTCACCAGGCCGGAAACATCTCTCAACTTCGCTTCCGGGAAGCGCTCGGTAAGCCATGCCGCCTGCTTATAGAAATAATGGACCTGTTTTAACTGCTCAACCAATACGGTGCGTCTGGCATCAGCGGCCTTGCGGGCCTCGGAAGAGTAGCCTATTCCCAACTTACCCGGATCCTTTACTGCGATGTCATATACCCTTATTCCGAGTTTGTAAACCAGATCGGCCTGCTTTACAAGGTCCCGGGTGGCGTTATCCAAGGCCGAGAAGCTTTTTACCGCGCTATTAAGGTCGCCCTTCTTACGATACACATCAGTCCATTTGCGTTTCTCGGAGAGAACCAGGGCTTTATAAGCCACAACGGCATCGGCAGTAAAGATTTGCAGTTCATCAAAAAATTCTTTTAACGCCTCCGCATGGGTCGTTACCTTCTTAAAATCAGATGCCAGGGACTCCAAATGGTTCTTCAACTGGAATAAGTTATTGACGTAGTCCTGAATTGGCCTTGCAGAGCTACCGGCGTCATCAATACAGGTGGAGGCTTCCGCCAGAGTGCGCTCCATGTACCCGGCAACAAGGTCGGTAAACCGCTTCTGCTCTCCACGATAGAGCCAGACTATTGAGAGAAGATTGTTCAACTGCTCAGGGCTGAAGTCATAAATCTTGCGCGTAACCTTGCGGTATACATTGCGTGCGTCCAGCATAAGAACTTTGTCCTTATGCTGGGCGGGCTTTGCCTTGTTCAGGAACCAAAGCTCGCAGGGCACGGTGCGGGTATAGAAAAAGTTAGAGCGGATGGCCACCATAGCGTCCACCGCGCCAGTTTCGATAAGCTTCTGGCGTACCTTGGCCTCGTCGCGCCCCGCGCTGGAAGCCTGAGAGGACATTACAAATCCCGCTCTGCCGTTTTTGGCAAGGTAGCTGTAGAAATAGCTTATCCACAGGTAATTGCCGTTGGAGACTTTTTCATTTTGATTCACGCCCGGTAGCCCAAAAGGCAGACGCGGATCGCGTTTGACCTTTTCAGCGTCTACCTCATCCACATTGAACGGTGGGTTGGCCATTACAAAATCGGACTTACCGAGCAATTCGTGTGGGTCCTCGTAATAGGTGATGGCTTTTTCTATGTTGCCCTGCAAACCGTGGACGGCCAGGTTCATCTTCGCCAAGCGGATTGTAGTGGCGTTTTTTTCAAGACCGTAGAAGGTGAGCTTTTCGGAAGGGTTTTCCTTAAGGCGTTCCACAAAATGCGCGCTTTGCACAAACATTCCGCCGGAGCCACAGGCAGGGTCCAGAACTATGCCTTTTTTAGGCTCCAGCACATTGGAGATAAGAGAGACCAGCGAGACAGGGGTGAAGAACTCACCGCCGTCATGCGCCTTCTGGTCGGCAAACTGGGTAAGAAAGTATTCGTAAATGCGACCAAAAATATCGCCGGAAGCGGTTTTAAGCTCGTCCGGATTCATCATTCTCAGAAGATTACCCAGGACCTCGTTGGAAATTTCCTGGTAATCCTGTTTGGGCAATATTCCCTCCAGCGTTTTGTAGTCGGACTCTATGGACTCCATCGCCTTTATAATGGCTTTGGCCCGGTCTGCGCCCTCAGGGAGAGAAACGAGGTGGTCAAATTGCGCTTCAGTCCTAAGGAAAATCGCGGTTTTTTGGGAGAAATCTGCCTTAGTCAGTTCGCGAGGTTTCCCACCGCGTTTGGGCAGGTCCGCTATAATCTGGTCTTTGACGCCTAAATAGCGACTATAGGCGTGCCGTAGAAAGATAAGGCCCATCACCGGCATGAAATATTCGTTGCTCGCGTAATTGGAATTGGCACGAAGAGTGTCGGCCGCGTTCCAGAGCTGTTTTTCTATTGCTTCAATGTGTTCAAGCTGAGCCATAAAATCCTGTGCGTCGTGTGAAATTCCGCCGGGTGTGCAATTCATCCCCCCGCCTCCTATATTAAAACAAATTATTATATATATCAGGTAACAAAACCTTTTGCCGGATGGTTGAATTTACCTTCCTTTTGCCTCTCAGAGCAAGACATTTTTCACCGTTGCCGCACGGCAGAAGAACCGCCTTGCTTCTTCGCGGAATTCACGTCCCTAGGGGACGCTGCTTCCTAACTTCCTAAAATGGATTCAGTCCAGGAAAGAATGCACTAAGAGTTCGAATTGGGAAGATTGGAAGCAGCGTCCCCTGCAAACACAAAACCCCGGGCTTGCGCCCAGGGTATGGTCCTGATATTGCTTGTTCCAGGTTCGAAATGGTTGCGGGGGCAGGATTTGAACCTGCGACCTCAAGGTTATGGGCCTTGCGAGCTACCAGGCTGCTCTACCCCGCAGAGTTAGTATAGCATACTCGTCGCGGATAAAGCAAATTTTAGCAGCGAAAATAAACCTTTTAGTGAACAGCCTATCGACGGCAAATCTCAAACAGCGTACGGTCTAAAACAGTGTTCGGATTTGTGCCCGGTTTCATGCTGTCCCTAGATTTCATGGTCGCCGCGCAGGCTGCTAATGCTTGCCGCCTTTCTCCGGCTTTTCCGGCCGCTCCATCTTTTCATGCCTTTCGTGCTTTTCTGGTTTCCCCATTCTTTCGCCACTCTCTTTTTTGTATTTATTCGCCTTCTCACCTTTTTCCTGTTTGCGCACCTCGGCGGACATCTTATGAACCTTGCTTGCCACCGGGCCGAGTTTCAAACCGAGATCCCTGGCTATTTTACCCCAGCCCATAACTGGCGGACCCTGGCGCAGTTCCATCACTTTTTGCACATTGGCATCCGTAATGCCGCCAGGCAAGCCCTGAGCCAGGCCCAGCGCTATGGAGATCTCACCATACCCCATATTCTTGTCGCGCAGACTCTGCACGCGGGCGTCATCCACTCCGAACTCCGTTTTTATCCTGGCAATCACCCGCTGCTGCCCCTCAGGCTTGGCGGCGCTTTTGTCCAGTTCTGCGGCGCTGGCCTCCAGCTTCTTATCTTCCCTGGATTTTTCCTGGGCGAAAGCGGGAATAGCCGCCGCGCACAAAAAAAGCCCAGCTAACATCAATTGCAGTTTACTGTTTTTCATTTTTTTCTCCTTTATTTTCCGACGTTACCCCCGAGCTTCCGCTCACATAAGCCTGCAAATCCTTCTGGCCTAGAAACTCCACCAGTTCATGGTTTACCTGCTCCGCATGGGTCCACGTCAGGCCATGCGGTCCGTCCTTTATCACCACCAGGCGGGCTCCTTTGACAGCTTTCTGAGTGCGGATTCCCGTGGCGGCTATAGGAAGTATCCGGTCGGCCGAACCGTGAATTACCAGCGTGGGAACCTCGATGCGCGAAAGATCCCCGCGGAAATCGGTTCCCCACTCCGAGACGCAATCGAACGTCCCCTTGGCCGAAGCGCCTGCGGCGACATTCCAGTTGTACTGGACAACCTGGCTGCTGATAAGTTTACCGCCAAGGAGGTTGACATTGTAGAAATCCGCAAGAAAGGCGGAAAGAAACGCCGGCCGGTCCGCAGCGAGGGCTTTTTTTATTCCCTCGAAGACACTGCCATCCACCCCCTCCGGGTTGTCAGCCGTCTTCAGAAGGAACGGCGGCACCGAAGAGATGAACACAGCCTTGCTCACGCGCTCCGACCCGTAGCGGCCCAGATAACGAGCCACCTCTCCACCGCCCATGGAGAAACCGACCAGCGCGGCATTGCGCAGGTCGAGCTTTGTAATGAGCTTGTGCAGGTCCAGGGAGAAGGTGTCGTAGTCGTAGCCTGTCACAGGTCTCCCGGACTGCCCGAACCCCCTGCGGTCATAAGTGATCACGCGATATCCCGCAGCCAGCAGAACCGTAACCTGTTTCTCCCAGGAGGCGCCGCTCAGCGGCCACCCGTGGATAAGCACTACCGGATTCCCGGTACCCAGATCCTCATAATAGAGATCAATACTGCCCGAATTTTTTTCACCGACATTAATGTATGGCATGGGATTTTCCTTATTTAGCGCAGCGTTTTGAGACCGCCTCCCAATCTATCACATTAAAGAACGCCTCTATGTATTTGGCGCGCTCCAACTGGTAGTCGGTGATATAGGCGTGCTCAAACACGTCCAGGACCAATAGCGGCATACAGCCGGCCAGGTGACCGCCGTCATGCTCGTTTACCCAGACATTGAATACCCTGCCGGAGACATTGTCCTGGTACAGGGCCACCCAGCCGACCCCCCTCATCAAGCCGGTGGCAATGAAGTCCTTTTTCCAGGTTTCAAAACTTCCGAAGTCCTCCAGTATTGTTTTGTAGACCTGGGCGCTCCGCTGCGGAATCCCATCTGATCCCATATTCCCGAAATAGAGTTCGTGAAGGCGCATTCCATTGAACTCCCAGCCAAAACGCCGCTTGAGTTCCGCATATTCGGGAGTCTTTTCCTTGCCGTCCGTAAGCATTGCCGTCAGCTTTTCCGACAGGGCGTTGGTATTGGTCACGTAGCCCTGATAAAGCTTCATGTGATTGGCTGCCAACTGAACACTGAAGCCGGGCATCCTGGAAAGGCGCGGATAGTCCGCAGCCTTGTAAGTTTGTACTGTTTGTAACATAGTTTCTCCTTTTTTCCCCGTTTTCTGCGCCTGAACTGGAACCGCTGCCAGAACACCCGCCGTCAAGACGAGTACTGAGAATGTTTTATTTATCATTTCATTGCGTTCAAACTTTCGCCAATTCGGGAAGCCGGAGCCCCAGCGCCTCAGCCACACCCGCACCGTAGGCGGGGTCGGCCCTCATGCAGTTACCGATGTGGCGCAGCTTAACCTCTTCGGGGGAGTCTCCCAGCGAGCGGGCGGTGTTTTCAAACAGCACCTGCTGCTGCGCCGGGGTCATCAGGCGGAACAGCTTACCCGGCTGGCTATAGTAATCCGTGTCAACGCGGTGGTTCCAGTGGTCGGCAGCCCCCTCCAGGTCCAGCGGTGGCTCCGCGAAATCGGGCTGATCCTTCCATTCGCCATAGCTGTTGGGCTCGTAGCCGAGCGTGCCGCCATGGTTGCCGTCCACCCGCATAGTCCCGTCGCGGTGGTAGCTGTGGAAAGGACAGCGAGCGGCGTTTACCGGTATAAGGTGATGGTTTATACCCAGGCGGTAGCGCTGCGCGTCTCCGTAGGAAAACAGCCGTCCTTGCAGCATCTTATCCGGTGAAAATCCGATACCGGGCACAATGTTCGCGGGGTTGAAAGCCGCCTGCTCCACCTCGGCGAAGTAATTCTCCGGGTTTCGGTTGAGTTCCATCACACCCACCTCTATCAGCGGGTAATCCTTGTGGAACCAGACCTTGGTCAGATCGAACGGATTATACGGCATTTTGGCCGCGTCTTTTTCCGGCATAACCTGTATATACATGGTCCACTTCGGAAAGTCCTTACGCTCGATGCTCTCGTAGAGGTCCCGCTGGTTGCTGTCGCGGTCTTTTCCGATCAGGATTTCAGCCTCCTGATCGGTAAGATTCTTTATGCCCTGCTGTGTTACAAGGTGAAACTTACACCAGCATCTTTCGTTCTTCGCATTTATGAAACTGAAAGTATGGCTGCCGAAGCCGTGCATATGCCGAAAGGAATACGGTATGCCGCGATCGCTCATCGTCATTGTGACCTGGTGCAGCGCTTCAGGCAGAGAGCTCCAGAAATCCCAGTTGTTTGCCGCGCTGCGCAGATTGGTGCGCGGGTCGCGCTTTATAGCGTGGTTCAGGTCCGGAAATTTAAGCGGGTCGCG
This sequence comes from Elusimicrobia bacterium GWA2_56_46, assembly GCA_001799575.1. Lineage (GTDB taxonomy): Bacteria > Elusimicrobiota > Elusimicrobia > Elusimicrobiales > UBA9959 > YA12-FULL-51-18. The sequence goes on along the minus strand of MGTT01000016.1, from coordinate 221,084 downwards.
CATGAAGAAGACCGGGGTATTGTTGCCCACCAAGTCCCAGTTTCCCTCCTCGGTGTAAAATTTCATGGCAAAACCGCGTATGTCGCGTTCGGCGTCGGCCCCGCCGCGCTCCGCGGCTACTATGGAAAAGCGCGCGAACATCTCGGTCTTCTTGCCCACCTCCGAGAATATCTTAGCCTTGGTGTAGCGGGTTATGTCGCGGGTTACCGTAAAGGTTCCGTAGGCCCCTGAGCCCTTGGCGTGCATGCGCCGTTCCGGGATAACTTCGCGGTCGAAATGCGCCAGCTTTTCAAGGTACCAGACATCCTGAAGCAGCGCCGGACCAAGTTTGCCCGCCGTCATTATGTTCTGGTTGTCCGCCACGGGCGCTCCCGCGTTGGTCGTAAGTTTCTTTTTTTCCATTGTTTTGTCTCCCTTTCAGACCTCCGTCAACAAATTCCACCACCTTTTCCTTCTTATGTCTACCGGCATTTACCCTTAGGAACCGGCTTTCTAAAATTAGTTACTTTCCGCCTTGAGAGGCGACCTTCATTGCGGCTTCTTTCATCCCTCTTAGAGTAAAACTGATGATGGTCTCTTTGTGCTTCCGTTCTAAATCCACAGTTCCCTGGCTGTCATAATTCCCTCCATCAATGTTTTGTTTCCCCATTGTGATGGAAGCCATGAGAGTCTGAAAAAACGCGGAAAGGGCGCTGCGCTCATCGGTTTTTTTAATTTTCACACTAAGTCTCCGGAAGCGCACATAAGCGGAAGAGTTGAGACGCGATCCGCGAATAACCACTACGCTTTGGGCGTTAATAAGCATACCCTTTAGCTGAACTCCGTCATTCGGCCTGAAGAAAGGGTTCAGGGTTGCGAGATCCTGCCCCGAAATTTGTAATTTAACATTGGCGTCCGGAATTTTAGCGAAAACCTTAGCCCTTACCTGCAGGTGGAATTGCCCGGACTCTTCCAACAGGCCGTCGGCGGTTGCCTCAACGTATGTATCACGAAGACGGTCAGAACTGCCCACAGACCCCATGGCCACATTTATCCGCGAAACGTTCAGTGTCCCTTTACGTACAGGATGTTCACGAATGTAAGTAAAGGAACCGTTTTTTACCTTGATGCCCTCTATCTCAAGCTCAAGCGGTCGGGCAGAACTGTCATCGGTAGAAGAAGAAACATACAGATCGCCTTCCGATATTTTAATCACCGGCTGTTCGATTTCAATTCGACCGGCATGAAAACGGCTCGTTAAAAGCGGAAAAAACGCGAATGGCACGTAAACGCGCTCCGCCTCGGCATGAACTACGGTCGCATTTGGCGTCCCCCCGGTAAAACGGACACGACTGCTGCTTAGAGCTAATGGCAGCAGCGAAACATGAACACGGCTGAGCGAAAGCTCGCAAGTTTTGCAACTGTCATGAACTATTGAAATTAACCGCCGCCGCACAATCCGGGGAGCGACCACCTCTTTCAGAATAATTCCGACCACAAGCGCTGCTAAGAACAGAATGAGAGAACGCGCCACCCAGCCTCTTGCAATATTCATAGCAGCTCGCTTATATGTTTCCACGCGCCTTTTAGTTCCTCCGTCAAATGCTTCAGTTCTGCCGCGCCGACTTTCTTCAAAGAAGCGTAGCGCGCCGAGGTTTCGTCCACAATCTTGTAGTATTCTGCCTCATTATTCGTGGCTTCACTCCCTTGAATGCTCCATTACCTGACGAACAAGGCACTGGGTGACTGTGTTCATATTCATACATTACTCTTTCAGCGTATTTGTCTGCTATGCGGAATTATACGTGAGGCTATTAGGTAATATACTCACTCATACGAAGCCCTTAAAAGGCTGGCGAATGCCAGGCGATATCTTAAAAAAGGCGTTACCTTTAAACAGCTGGATAAAATCGCCCTGGCGGAGAGCGACAACGAATGTGCACGGCTTATGCAGAAAGAGAAGTATGAACTGTTCAGAAAAGTGCAGACTGAGAGATGAACCTATGATAAAAATCTTTAATAAGGAGCACGGCAGGCAAATCAATGGAGCGGGTGACGGGGGATTGGGTGGAAAAAACCCTCCGGAGGCCGAGCATACGAAGCGCGGGGTGTCCGCGGCGGACACTGGGCTCGCCCGAGGACGGGAGGTGCGGGCACGGTGTGCCCGACACCGGTTTTTGGAACCCAACCCCCGGCAGGCCCGCGAACTTGCAGGCCTGCCGTTACCTTGGATTATCGCAAAAGGGAGGCACGGTTAAGAATCTCCGACGGAGCACCGACGAGAGATATCATGCTCATCCTTGGATTGGAAAATGCTATTTTCCCGTCGGGGATCCCCCGGTTCCGCGGGGTGTTTTTTCAGGCGGGGAGAAAATCAGAGGTTAAAAAAATTCCTTATTTTGGAAAGCAGGTTCCGCTGTTCCAGCCCCAACCCGCGCGCGGCGCCTTCTCCGGCCATCTTTTCCCTGGCTTCGGCCAGTTCCACGCGCCGTTCGGCAAGCATGGCGGCTATGGACTCGGCTATCTGCGGCCTGCCGGCAAGGATGCCGCGGAAGCCTTCCCTGTCCAGCCGGTAGCACCAGGTTTCCCCTGACGCCACCGCCGTGGCGGAACGGGGCTCACCCGCAAACAGCCCCATCTCGCCCAGAAAATCCCCCGGCCCGAGCGTTTTCACCACGCGATAAGTCCCGGATCCCACGTCGGAATACAGCCGCACTTCAGCCCCGCCTTTGTAAATTATGTAAAGCCAGTCGGCCACCGCTCCCTGTTTCATCATGAGCTCGCCGCCGGCGAACGGCGTCGGTTTAAGCAGCCCGGCGAGAATGCTTCTCTCACTTTCGGACAAGACGCGCAGGACATCCACGCTTTTAAGCGCTGTAAGCCTGCGCTCCTGTTCGGCTCTGGCGTTTTTTTCCACCGCGGCGTCCGCGCCCTCCGTTACCACCACGGATCTGGACGGAACGGACAGCTGGATCCCGGCGCGCGAGAGGGCGTAATAAATCCTGACGCGGACGCTGGAATCTGTTCTGCCGGGCGCGGAAAGGTCTGAAAGATAATACCGGAGCTCGTAAGCGACGCAATCAGGCTGAAATTCCTTTATGGCGCAGTAGGGAGCCGGCGCCGGAGCGACACAGGCGGGCGGATCTTCGAGCAGGGCCCGCTCCACGGCGGAGATAACTTCACCCGGGGCCCGGTCGTAGTATACGTTAAAAGAAACGGCGCGAAAGCGGATGTTCCCCGAAGCCCGGCCCAGCACGGTGACCAGACTCTTCATAAGGATGATGTTCGGGATCACCACCAGATCCCCGTCCAGGGTTTCGATCGTAGTCTGGCGCCAGCGGATCTCGCGCACGATACCCTCATACCTCTCCACTTGGATAAAATCGCCGGGTTTGAATGAATTTTCAAGATGCAGCACCATGCCGCCGATAATGTTGCCGAGGGAGTCCTGAAGGGAAAAAACCACCACGCCGGTCATGACCGCGGACGTGGCCAGAATCCCGCTGAGGTTGGCGCCGGAAGCCGACATCACCGCGAGCCCGGCGGCCGCATAGGCGCCCGCCAGTATAAGATCTTCAATGAATTTTGAAACTCCCGTCCTGAGCCTGGGCATGACCAGGGAAAAAACGAACACGCCGGCGATATTTACGGCGGCTATCATGGCTGACATCCGGGCGGCCAGGGCCAGCAGTTTCACCAGACCGGCGGCGGCGATCCCGCCCAGGAATTTAGCGGCCAGTATTCCGGCTATCGAACACACCGTCAGAAAAGCCGTCATCCGCATTTTCTTGCGCGATTCCGGATCGGCGCGGTAAAGGAAAACGATGGAAACGAAAAGAAAGAAATAGAATCCTATTATCCAGGGACCGAATAGAGCGGAGAAACTTTCCATAGTTCCTTACTTCTGCATCTCAAGCGTGTCTATGACCTGGCCGTCCTTATCGTAAACGGTCATTTTCAGATTCACGTCTTTCACTTCGATATAGGCAAAATGATAGACCGGCATGAATTTCTCGGACCAGTCGGCCTTATTGCGCTGAAAATACAGCGGGCTCCCCCCGCCTCCGAGCGTGATGTAGATAAGCCCCTCCCGCTCGTTCACAAGTTCGTCTTTCACCGGCCTGGTCCGTTCATAGTCGTGGTCATGCCCCTGAAAAACCAGATCCACCTTATATTTTTCGAATAAGGGCGCCAGAACCGCCCTTTCTTCCACGCTCAGGTCATGCGCCCCGGTGGAATAGAGGGGTTCATGCAGAACCACGAACTTCCAGGCCGCGTTGGTTCGGGCCAGGTAATGCTCCAGCCATTTATACTGCCTGGAGCTCTTATCCAGCGGCTGCGCCCACCTGGCGCCATGGAAATAGTTGGTATCAAGAACAAAAAAGCGGGCGTTCCCGGAGTCGAAAAAATAATAGTACGGGGGGCTGCCGGTATAAGGCATGGTATGAAACGGGATATAGTTTTCCCTCAGGAATTTTTTGCCCCCGGTTTTTCTGTACTGTCTGCCGTAGTCGTGATTGCCCAGGGCGAGGAAAAAAGGATACTTCGCCAGCATATTTCTGTACGGGACAAAATACTGGTCGTCCGCCTCCGCGTCAAGCCCTTCCTCCAGAATATCGCCCGTATGCACCACAAAGTCGGGGGTAAATTTCTCCATCTGCCCGGCCAGTTCAAGCTGCTCCTCGGAGCCGGTGCCGGAATCCCCGAAAGCCAGAAAATTGAAATAGGGCTTATCGGCGCCGCGGAACGTTTTAAACGCGTTTTCCGCCGCTTTATACGAGCCGGTGCTCGCCGAGTCCGGCAGATAGATGCGATAACAGTGAGTGGTGTCTCCCAGAAGGCCGAAGAGCGCTATTTTGTGTTCTCTGACCTGCGGGGAAAGCGTCATAAAGCGTTCGCAGTCCGGATACGCGCCGTATGTCAGCCAGGCGACGGTGGACGCGTCCGTACGGAAGCGCACCACAGCCATCCCGGCGCTGACGGCTTCCACATAAGGCCCGCGAACAAGCTCGGCCGCCGCGGCCCGGGAGGAGTAAATGACAGGAAGCAAGAAGGCGGGAAGTAATGAAGTAAGGACGAAAAAGCGCAAACCTTTGTTTTTTTGCTTCATTGCTTCATCACCTCCCTGCCTCCGGCAATTCTATTTCTCCGTGAACAACGGAGTGACCTTGAACTTGACCGCGTCTATCACTCCCCGGTCGGTGATCCGGATCTCCGGTATGGGCGGCAGCGTGAGGAACGACATGGCCATGAACGGATCGTCCAGTTTGGAGCCCAGGACTTTGGCGACTTCGTTAAGTCTTCTCTGTTTTTCTCGCACAAATTCCGCGCTCCTGTCGGACATAAGGCCGGCCACCGGCAGCGGCAGGGCCTCAAGGATCTGCCCGTTCAGCGCGGCCACTATCCCGCCCTGCATCTTGACCACCTGTACGGCCGCCGCGTACATATCCCCATCATGAGTTCCTATCACCACGATATTGTGCGAATCGTGCGAGACCGACGACGCTATGGCTCCTTTTTTAAGCCCGAAGCCCCTGACCAGGCCGAGGGCCACGCGGCCGGATGCCATATGGCGCTCTATCACCGCTATTTTGAGAATATCCTTTTCGGTGTCGGAAGAGACGTAGCCGCCGTCCTGCTTGACCGGTTCGACAGTGGCTTTCGTCACGATCTGATGGGGGATCATGTTTATGACTTTCGCGTATTTTCCCCCGGCTTTCAGCGCGAAGTCCTCGTGCTCGATCCACCTGACGTTTATGGTGCCTCTGGTCTTGCCCTCGTACTCGGTGATGACGCGGGGCTCTATCACCCCGTTGCGCGCCACCAGCTTCCCGTCCTTGAACACTTTCGAGATCTTAAGCTTCTTCAGGTCGTCGAACACCACCAGATCCGCGCAATAACCGGGGACGATGGCGCCCAGATTTTTGATGCCGAAATATTCCGCGGTGTTGATGGTGGCCATCTGGATGGCCCTTATGGGATCCACGCCCAGCTGTATGGCGGTGCGGACCAGATAATCTATGTGACCCTGGCGCAGGATATCGTCCAGGTGCCTGTCGTCGGTCACGAAGACGAACTTTCGGGAATTTTCGGAATTGACCAGAGGCAGCAGGCCTTTCAGGTTTTTGGCGGCCGTGCCCTCGCGGATCATGATATACATGCCGGCGCGCAGCTTTTCCCTGGCCTCCTCGACGTTCGTGCATTCGTGATCCGAACGGATGCCGGCGGAAACATAGGCAAAGAGTTTCTTGTCCCTCAGCATGGGCGCGTGGCCGTCAATGACCTTGTTTTTCGCGATGGCGATCTTTCTCAGAACCTCCTCGTCCTGATAAATGACGCCGGGATAATTCATCATCTCGCCAATCCCCAGGACGCGCTCGTCATTCAGCAGAAGCGCCAGGTCGTGGGCGGTCAGTTCCGCGCCCGCGGTCTCAAGCCTGGTGGCGGGCACGCAGGAGGGGAGCATCACATACACGCCCAGCACGCTGTTGACGCTCGAAGCCAGCATATATTTTATGCCGTCCAGGCCCAGCACATTGGCTATCTCGTGCGGATCGATAACGGCGGAAGTGGTGCCGTGAGGCAGAACCACTTTGGCGAATTCGGGGATCTTGACCATGGAACTTTCGATATGGACATGGCCGTCTATAAAACCGGGGGAGAGATACGCGCCCTTAAGATCTATGGTCTGTTTGGCGGAGTAGATCCCGAAACCGACTATCTTCCCTTTATGCACGGCCACATGGTTCCTGTGGATATCTCCGGAAAAAGTATTTATGACCCTGGCGTTTTTAAGCAGGAGATCCACTTTTTTCCCGCCGCCGGCTATCTCTATTTTGTCTTTTAGATTCTGAAGATTTGTTTCCGTGTCCATTATACAGGTCTCCCGCTCGTTTTCAGATTGGCGGACTGCAAAGATATGGCCGCGCTGTCGTAAGATTTTACCTATTTAGACGGGACAAGACAAATAGGGCGGGCGGGGCCGGTTTTCGGGTATAATCAATATATGGAACTTCTCTGCTCCCACGCCAACTATCTTGTTCTCGCCTTTCTTATCTTCCTGGCCGGTTTTATCGACTCCATGGCCGGCGGCGGCGGACTTATAACACTCCCGGCTTACCTCCACTTCGGCCTCCCGCTTGACCGCCTGCTCGGCACCAATAAGCTCTCGTCCAGCCTGGGCACCGCCGTCGCGGCTTTCAAATTCCTCAAGGAACTCCGCTTCAAAAAAGAATTCCTGTTCGTCCTCGTCTTCTTCGCCGCCCTCGGCTCGCTGCTGGGCGCCAGGGCCGTTTCGCTTGTGCCGCCGGAAATGATCCGCTATCTGCTGATAATCGTCCTGCCCCCGGTGGCGTTTTTCATCATCTCGCGGCACCGCCTCGGCCTGACCGACCACAGCTCCGACCTCGGCGAGAACGCGCTGCTCGCACGCGGCGGTTTCATCGCTTTCGCCGTCAGTTTTTACGACGGCATGCTGGGCCCGGGAACCGGCACTTTCCTGGCCGTGGCTTTCACGCGCTTCTGCGGCTACGACCTTTTAAAAGCTACCGCCCTGAGCAAACTCCTTAATCTCGTCTCCAACCTCGCGGCCCTGGCCGCTTTTCTGGTTCTGGGGCTGGTGGACATCAGGCTGGGGCTGGCCATGGCGGCGGCCGGGATGGCTGGCAATTATCTGGGTTCGCATCTGGCGCTTAAAAAAGGAACGTGGATAATACGCCCGGCGCTTTTCCTCGTGGCGAACGCGCTGCTGGCGAAAATAATCTGGGACATGGTACGGTAGCAATTCGGACGCAAATTAGATACCATAAAATTCGGCTATGATTTCCTTCCGCTTCCTGAAAAAACCGGAGCCCGCGGCGCTCAAAGACATCATTTCCCTTTACGCCCGGCAGGGCTGGTGGCGGAAGGGCGACACTCCTGCCCTGGCCGCCAGACTTATCGGAAACAGCCATTGTTTCCTGGCCGTCCTGGATAAAGGCCGCGTAGTAGGCATGGGCCGGGCCATAAGCGACGGCGTCTCCGACGCCTATATACAGGATGTGGCCGTCTCCGGAGAATACCGGTCGCGGGGCCTCGGCTCCAAAATAATACTCAAACTAAAACACCGCCTGAAGGCCGACGGCATTAACTGGATCGGGCTCATAGCGCAGAATGATTCCCGCGCGTTCTACGAGGCCCTGGGATTCAAAGTGATAAAGCGCGCCCGCCCCATGATGCTGAAAAGGAACCATGTTTAAAAAACTAAAAGCCGAAGATTACCCGGCCCTGAGAGATTTTTTCGACATCTACGGCTGGAGCCTGTGCGAATATTCCCTTTCTTCTATAATCGCCTGGAACCACTGCGTCTACGACGTCCACTACCGCATAGAGGGCGATCTGCTTTTTATCTCCGAAATTGAAATAGAAAAGCCGGAGAACCGGCGCCTGCTGCTGCCGCTGACCAGGCCATTTCGGCGCCCCCTTCCGGCGGAGCTGGCCGGCTGGGCGGCCAAGCTCGGCTACCGGCAGTATTATTACGCCGCGGAAGACTATCTGTCGGCGGCCGGGACGGCGGAAGTGGAAAAATTCTTCACGGTCAGGGAACAGCCTGGCTACATGGATTACATTTACAGCGCTTCCGACCTGGCCGGGCTCAAGGGGCATAAATTCTCCAAGAAGCGGAACCTGATAGCACAATTCAATAAACAAATAATAGCCGCGCATGAAGTCAAAGTGGAGCCCCTCACTCCCGCCAACTGCGGCAGATGCGCCGGACTGCTGGATGAATGGGCCCGCGACCCGGAAATAGGGGAACACCTGGATATGCTGAACTGCGAGCGCAAGGCAATCCTGAACGCTCTGCGCGATTTTGAACTGCTGCAGATGCGGGGCGTCATGGTCTCCATAGACGGAAAAACAGCGGGCTTCGCTTTCGGCGGCTGGCTGTCTAAAGACACCTTTGTGCTGAATTTTGAAAAGGCGTTGAGCAACGTAAAGGGGCTTTACCAGTTCCTGGACAATGAATTCGCCAAATGCCTGCCCGGACAGTATGTTTATATCAACAAGGAAAGCGACCTGGGCAAACCGGGCCTCGCCAAGACCAAGGAATCCTACTATCCCTGCAAAAAAGTAAAGTCCTATATACTCACGCTCAGGTAAAGGACGGTAACCGGTAATCAGTAACCGGTGACCGGTAAATTCCAGTAACTTCACCCGACAAAAACCCGGGGGAATTCCCCGGGTTTTTTATTTTTTCTTACTGATCACTGGTTACTGGATACCGGTTACTGCAGTGTTTTATACGGATCGTCCGTGACGCTCAGCATATAGGCCGCCGCCTTGATATTGTTTTTGACAGCCCTGTCGATTATGCCGGCGCCGGGATAAAAGCTGTTGCCTTCCAGTTCGATCGTAAAAGCGAAGATCCCGCCGATATCGTAGGCCCAGTCGCAGGTGTCCCCGGTTGCGACATACATATCGCTGGACTTTTCCGGGTGATAGCCGGTAAGAGCCCCCATCCGGCCGGCCATATCAACGAACACTTTCCGGTCTCTCGCGTCCGGTATCTCGGCCTCGCTGCCGCCATAGGGGTAGAGAACAGTGCTGGCATAGGAATGATAGCTTATCATGGTCCGCAGATTCTTACGCGCTTCCACTAACTTCTTAACGGCCGTGGATTCCGGTTCCGAGAAAGCCGAAGGCCCGCAGTAGGTATCGGCCGAAGGATAATGGGACGCACCCTGCCCGCCGAACCAGGAATCATAGTTGCGGTTCAGGTCGACGCCGATAGACCTGTCGGAATTGACGCGCCTATTTTTGCGCTGCCACTTATAGGAGCCGGTTTTAATGTCGAACTCCGCGCCGTCGGGGTTGAGCATCGGGATTATGTAGATGTCCAGGGTGTCTATGTATTTTTTAACCTCGGGAACGGCGCGGTTATCCATCAGCCACACCGCGAACAGAAGCGGCACTTCATTGGAAAGATGTTCCCTGGCGTGATGGTTGCCTATATAGACGGCGCCCGGCTTGGCGCTTGGATCGGAACCCCGCGCGGACGAATTCACCCGGAAGCACCAGATGTCGCGGCCCTCCACGCTCTTGCCGATAGAAAAGACGGAAGCGACATCGGAATTCCTGGAGGCCAGGGCGTTAAGCAATTCCGTGGTCTCCTTGAAGTTATGGTAAGCCGCGTCCGCCGCCGGAAAATCTTTTAATGAGCCGAGATGCAGACTGAGAGGTTCCTGGGACAGTACCCCGATGCCTCTGCCGGACAACTGAGACAGGGCGTCCCGGTGGATGACTCCGTAAACCCTGTCTTTCCGGATCTCGACGATATCCACTCCGGCTTCCAGCAGCCTGGTGCGCTCGCGGCTATTGGAGGCGGAAATGGCGACCCATAGGCGGTCGTCCCGCCCGGACTCCCTCTCCCCGGGAGCCGCGGCCGGCGCGGGCATCAGGAGACCTTTGGAATATTCGTCGGTGAGCTTATTCAGAATATAGTCGAAAGAAAGATCGCCTGCGGCGCGAACCTCTTCGGGGGATCCGGCGGCAAAAGCCGGGATCGGGAAACCTACGGCAGCTAAAACAAGAGCGAGGACTACTTTCTTCACTGAACCTCCACGGTGTTGACTAAGATCAATGATAGTTACAGTTAGAGTATAGTCCCAAAGCCCCAAAACCGGCAAGGCCAAAAGACCTATACCCATATAGGTCTAAAGGCCTATCAGGCCGGTGATTCCCAGCAGGAGGTACCACACTCCCGCTATAGCCAGGGTCATGCGGCCTATGACCTTAAGACGTTCGTTCAGGAAAGGCGTCGGCGCTATGGCGGGCAGCAGGAAGATGGAAGTGGCGGTAAAAAATCCGGTGAAATAAAACAGTCCCGCCGTCATGTCGGCCATACCCGCCAGCCGCACAAAGGCAGCCACGAAAGGCGGACAAACATTTATACCCGTCATAAAGCCCAGCGCCAGCGGTATTCTTTTAAAAAAAGGACTGACCGGCGGCGCGCACACCCCGCCTGCGGCGGCGGATCGGCAGAAAATGAGGGACGACAGCATGGCCAGCGCGGTAAGCGCCATTGCCAGCGGCGCGGCCCAATCCGGCAGATAAGGGTTATATGTCCTGCCTATTAAAACAGAAACCACGGCAAACAGAAAGTAGGCGATGAAACGCCCCGACAGGAACTCCAGAAATATGGAAAAATTAATCTTCCAGGCCTTTCCCCCCTCGCTCAGCAAATAGGGAACCAAAACCGGCAGGCAGGAAGTAAGACAATAGAAGCCGGTGGAAAGTCCAAGAACAAAACCTTCGGAGAGTATTGATAACATCTTGACGGTAAAGCGGAATTATTTATCTGCCATACGCCATAGGCCATATGCCGTACGCAGACACGGATTTTTTTCTGCGTATGGCCTAAAGCCTATGGCCTATGGCGACCATAGCGCTTTGCGCTATGGTCATAGCGTCGCCGCCCGGTTGCACTGCTTGCACCAGCCGGCCGTCTTGCCGATCGCGTTCTTCCGCGTCAGCCCGACCGGCAGTTTGCATCCCGGACACTTAACTTCAGTGCCGGAAAGTTCAAGTTTGGAGTAATCCTTCTCGAATATTTCCTTGTTGGTATAACGCGGTTCCACCCATTTCCCATCTTTCATAATATCCTCCGTAGCAAATCAGCGATATCTTTCAACGCCGCGGGGGCGAACAGGGCGCCGAATGTCCCCGCCGTAACCAGGGCGCAGAAAACAAAAAAGCTCTCCGGATCGAGGAGGCGCCCGAAGCCGGTTCGCGCGTCCCGGATCTTTATACCGAACACCGAAAACCGGAGCCCGCCGCGCCGGCAGGATGGGAGGCACTCGCCGCAAAGGTTGCAATAGGCGGCTATTTCCGGCTTGCCCTCCCGGCCGGCCTTGATAGCGTACATGGGACAGGAATCCAGACAGGCCGCGCAGGCGGCGCATTTCTCGTTATCAACTATCACGCGGAACGGATTGATGCGGCCCCAGAAAGCCTGCCAGGCTCCGAACGGGCAGAGAAAGGAACAGAAAGTTCTTTTTTTGGTCAAAAGCGGGCCGATAAACAAAACCGCGAGAGCGAACAGCATAAGCGCCAGTTGGATCTTCCGCACAAAAGCGTCCCCGGAATCCAGAAAAGCCGAAGTCATTTTCAACGGACAAAGCCAAAGGCAGTAGACCGGCAGCATATAGGCAAGCGACACCAGCAGCAGGAAGATCAGGAGCGCCGCCGGGAAATCCCGGAACCAGCCCGCCGGGAACCCGCTCCTGACCAGCGCTTTTTTGGGTAAAGCGGAAAGTCCGTCGTCTATGCCCCCGTAGAAACAGGCCCAGGAACACCAGGCCCGGCCTATGACGAGGGTAAAAAAAAGCCACAAAAACGCCAGGGTGAGCGGCCCCCAGAGCCGCCAGTCTCCGCTCATAAGGGCCAGATATTGCTGATAAAGATAATTGAAAAAAGAAGGTGCTATGGCGATATGACAGTAAGGCGTGTCTTTGAAACAGGAAGACGCGAAGACCTTGGACAAAAGACTCAGTTTAAAGTGAACCAGAAAAGAAACTGCCAGTCCGGAAAAGAATATTCTCCGGTAAAAAGAAACCCTGCCGGTGTAAATAATAAAAAAGGCGGTCAATGCCGTAAATAACGTCCAGAGGACGGGGTAAATGGGATTCAGCTCCGCGCCGGCTATGCGCCTTGAAAAGAAGAGAACCGGCAGCAGCACCGCTAAAGAAAAAGCCAGGGCCGGCTGAAATTTTGTTCTATCCGTCATAGAGGATCCGTTCTACAATAGTATAATATACAAAAATATGCCCGCTTTTTTTCTGCTTGGACTATTCTCGCTGATCACGCAGGTTTTTACGCTGAAAGAGCTTTCCGGCCTGCTTCTGGCGCACGAAACCGCGCTGGGCCTGGGCCTCTCGGCCTGGCTGCTCTGGACCGCGGCGGGAATGGCGTTAGTATTGAAAGGCCGCCTCGCAAAGAGGCTTGAAAGTCCCCGCGGATTTCTGGCCGCCTGCGCCGTCTTCACGGCGGCCGCCGGGTTAAACCTTCTGCTTTTCAGGAAAGCGGAACTCCTGCTCAGCCCCGGCCTTATACCCGGACTCCTGGAACTGACGGCGTTCAGCCTTTTTTTGACCCTGCCGGCCGCGCTGGCGAACGGCGTATGCCTGGCCCGCGGTCTGGCGGAAAAGCGCCTCGCTTTTTACAGGGCCGAAACTTACGGCGCGGCCGCCGGAGGTTTGCTCACGCTTCTCCACTCGGTTTTTTTTCCGGGGGCGGACCCGCTGCTGATATGCGGCCTGGCCGCTCTCGCGCTGATCTTCTCGGCGCCAGGAACACCCCTGCTGAACATCAGAAAGCTGGTACCGGCGGCGCTTGCGGGAGCGCTCTTCTTCGGCGGAGCGCATCTTGTTCCCCCTTTCGCCCTGCCCACTCTCTTTAAAACCGCCCGCGCTTACGCCAGAACCACCGGCTCGCGTCTGGCTATTCTGGATTCCCCGGGGCAGAGGCTCTTTATAGAAGACGGCACCATACTGGCCCAGCTCCCGCCGGCTGAACAGACCGAGATCTCCGTCCAACTGCCCCTGCTCGCCCATAAAAAACCGCAAGAAATCCTCTTCGCCGGCCCGGCGGGGCTGCTCCTGGCCGCGGAAGCCGGAAAGCACGGAGCAAAAAATATTACGGTTTCGGATCCCGACCGTTTCAGAACCGCTTTCATTATAAAGTACGCGGGGCCCGGTCTGGAACCCGCGCGGATAGAGCGGACGGATCCCAGGCTTCTGCTGAAAAAGCGTCCGGGCGCTTACGACCTTATTTTCCAGACCGCGCCGGAACCGCTTAACGCCGCCGCGAACCGTTTTTTCACCGTGGAGTTTTTCCGGGAAGCCGCCGCGGCGCTGAGGAGCGGCGGCATCCTGGTTTTCACCCTGCCGTTCTCGGAAAATTATCTCCCCCCGGAACGCGCCTATTTCGCCGCTTCGATACTCGCCTCCGTTTCGGCGGCGTTTAAGCGCGTGGAACTTGTGCCCGGCGGGATCCTGACGGTTCTGGCGTCGGACTCCGCCATAGACCTGTCGCCGGAGACGCTCGCGCGCCGGTACCGCCAAAGGAAAATACACAACCTTTACGCCGTGCCGGAGAACTTCCCTTTTCTGCTGGATCCCTACCGCGGGCAGTGGGCGCGGGCCGCGGCGGCAAAAGTGAAAGCGCCCCGGCTCAACACGGATCTGGATCCGGCGGCATATTTTTATCTCTGGAAGATGTGGCTGGCGATGTTCGTCTCGCCCGGAGCGCTTACCGGCCTGGCGCTGCTCGCCGTGATCTTCGTCCTGCTTTTAAGCCGCTTTTTGCGGCCGGCGGAGCTGCTCAATGACAGAAAAGCCGCGGCGGTTTTCCTCGCCGGCTTCTGGGCCATGGGTTTTGAAGTGGACTGCCTGCTCATGTTCCAGACTTACAGCGGACAGCTCAACTGGAAGCTGGGCATATTGTTCGCGGGCTTTATGGCGGGAGCGGCGGCGGGAACTTCCGTTTTTAAAAATCTTCCACGCCTCACGGCGCGCGCCGCGGCGCTGCTTCTGGCGCTGGCGCTTACGGCCGGACTTTATCTCCGGGCGCCCGGACTGGCAGCCATGCCGCCGGCGGGACTTTTCTTTCTTTTTATGGGCCTGATCTTCGGCGGCGGCCTTGCGCTGGGCGGTTATTTCGTGGCCGTCGCGGGCGCGCAGGACGGGGAGGCCGGGCGGCTTTATTATTCGGATCTGCTGGGGGCGGCCCTGGGCGGTTTTGTCTTCTCCGCGGCGCTCATACCCCTGGCGGGGCTGCGAACCTCGCTGCTCTGGGCCGCGGCGGCGCTCACGCCCGGACTGCTGCCTTGCCTCTTTGCATCCGCTCCTTACTCGGAGAACGAATCCACGGTAAAGACGTAGAGAGCGGTTTTTTTATCCCGCCAGCAATTCCGCTCAAGCCCGGCTTTCTGGGAACACAACTCGCTTAAAAAAGCCTCTTTATCGGGTATCTGCTCCCAGACCTGCGGCAGGAACAGCCCGGAATGACCGTCCCTGACAATAACAACGCCCTGCTTGTGCGGAATTATTTCGACGGCGCCCGCAGCTTTCCTGAGCGGGGAGAGGATGGAGATCTCCGCTTTTATTTTTTTCAGCTCCTCTTTCTCAAGAGGTTTAAAGCGCGTGTCCTCAAAAGCCGCCGCGGCGGCGCCGTAGCGCACGGCGTCCAGCAGGGTCATCCGCGGCTCTATCGTGCCCACGCAGCCGCGCAGCGCCCCGCTTTCGGTAAGCGTCACAAAAACCGCGCCCGGCAGATTGAACGCATAATCTTTCGAAAGCCCGCCGGACGGCGTTTTCTTCCCCAGCAGCCTGTTTGAGATCTCTTCTCTGGCGGCGCCCAGCAATATTTTTTTCTGTTCCGGACGGAGATCTATTTTTCCCGCCGCCGCCTTGTCAGCCGCGACAAAAGCCCCGGCCAGATAGCCCACCACTCTTTCGGGGCCGGCAAGATCCGGCGCCTGCCCCGCACTTTTTCCGAAAGAGCCAAAGTGCGGGGCCTGGGTATGGGAATCTCCGTATTTAAGTTCCACGAACCGCGAGGGGCCGAGTTCGTTCACCGCGGCCATGGCCGCCGTCACGGCCGCTTCGCCGCAGGCGCAGGTGGCGAGTTCCGGAACCCCTTTTGAAAGCAGGATCCGGTTGGCCAGCCAAAAATACCCGGGCTCCATAGTCTTTATGGCCAGCGCCAGCGTGTTGTCCGCCAGAAGCGCGTCTTCATGCTTCGGATAATGCGAAAGATCGGTGGAAACGACCAGCAGGGCTTTCCTGCCTTTGAGTTTTTTGCCCAGGATCCGGCCTATGGCCGCAAGGTCGTCCGGGGCGGCGTTGTTAAGCACCGCCGCCACGAGTTTGAAAGGTTTTTTTATACGGCGCTGGAGAAAGGGCAGCTGCACTTCCACGGAATGTTCGTTCGCGTGCGCGGCCGGGAGGTCTTCAAAAAGCGGGCTGGCCTTGATGAGTTCGGCGGAAATTTTCTCGTCTATGGGCACTCTGCCCAAGGGCGTTTCGTAATAACCTCCGGCCAGGAGCGCCGCGCCCTTTACATTAACAGTATGCCCCGCGCCCAGGATCACTACCAGTTCGTAATCGTCGCTTATGGCTTTATAGGCGTAGGCGGCGATGCCCCCGGAAAAAGGGTACCCGGCATGAGGAACGATAACGCCGCGAACCGCACCCCGCAACCCGGGAATCTCCCCTTTAGCAAGGGCCGAATCCACGAACGCGGCAAGTTCCTTTTTATCCGCCGGATAAAACTTTCCGGCGAACGCCGGCTCACGCGCGGAAGCCAACGCGCAGATGCCGAACATAACGACCGTAAATACCAGCGTGGTATTTTTCATATTATTCTTACCAGATCCCGGGGATCCTGGTTCCGTCGTGGGGACAGCGGCCGCCGGCGGGCGTCAGCCGGTTTTCCAGCACGGCGTAACCGTAGCGCCGCACCAGGATCCTCCCGCAGACCGGGCAATAAGTGTTTTCCCCCGCGTGCCCCGGAACGTTCCCCACATATACATATTTGAGACCCTGCTTCAGCGCCTCGTCACGCGCCCGTGTAAGCGTCTCCACGGGCGTGGCCGCTATGCTGGCCAGCCGGTAATTGGGCGAAAAACGCGAAAAAAAAAGCGGGACATCGGCGCCAAGATCCTTTCTTATCCACGCGGTCATGGCCCTGATACTTTCTTTGCCGTCGTTTAAGCCCGGCACGACCAGGTTGACGATCTCGAAGAGGCCGCCGTTTTTCTTCAGGGTCCTGAGAGTGTCCTTTACCCGCTCAAGTCCGCCTCCGACATACTCGCCGTAAAACCGCTCGTCGAAGCCTTTCAGGTCTATTTTCACCACGTCCATATACTCCAGCAGTTCTTCAAGCGGCTCCCGGTTGATATACCCGGCGCTCACCATTACGTTTTTCAGGCCCTTTTTCCTGGCCAGGCGGGCCGTGTCGTACATATATTCATAAAAAACCGCCGGCTCGGAATAAGTGTAGGCGATGGCCCGGGAGCGCGTGGCCAGGGCGCAGGAAACTATCTCTTCCGGCGAAAGCGTCGCAACTTCCTTCTGTTTCAGTTCGCCGTAAACGCGGCCGGAAGCGCTGTCCGTTTTTAGATCCAGCCGCTCCGGCACAAGCGTCGTTTTATCGGCTTGCTCCGGATAGATCTGCGAGATCTCCCAGTTCTGGCAGGCTTTGCACCGTAGGTTGCAGCCCGGGGAGGCCAGCGAATAGATCAGGCTGCCTGGATAAAGATGGTAGACTGGTTTTTTCTCTATGGGATCCAGATGGACGGAAACCGCCTTGGAATAAACAAGGGTCTTGATCTTCCCGCCGTAGTTCACGCGCACTTTACAGCGGCCGCGCGCGCCCTCCGGCAGGAAACATTCGAACGGGCACAATTTGCACTGCACCCCGTTGCAGACCGGAACGGAAAACCGGCCGTCCCTGACCCAGGGATTGTCCGCCGGCAAAAGCCGGGCGAAAGTCGAGGGCGGAGGATAGAACGCCAGCAGCGCGGCGCCGCAAAGACTCAGCGCCGTCATGACTGCGGATAGCGCCAACGCGGCCCTCCGGCTTCCGTTATTTTCGCCCACCGCAGTCCTCCGACTGCCTCTAACCTGTGACTTATGACTTGTGACTTGTGACCGGCGCGGAAGCGCCGTTGCCGTTCGCGGGATGCTTCAGATAGAATTCCACGATTATCGCCCATGCCTCTTCGGCGGTATCCGCGAATTTGAAGAGCTCCAGATCCTCGTAGGAAATATAGCCCCATTTGGCCATATTCCTGAAATTCATAACATCGTTCCAGTATTTTCTGCCGAACAGGATGATGGGCAGGCGGCGCTTCTTGCCGGTCTGAACCAGCGTCAGAACCTCAAAAAGCTCATCCATGGTGCCGAAACCGCCGGGGAACGCCACCAGCGCCCGCGCCCGCATGACAAAATGCATTTTCCTGACCGCGAAATAATGGAAGCGGAAACAGAATTCGGGCGAAACATAAGGATTGGGCCCCTGTTCCTGGGGAAGCGTGATATTCAAACCGACGCTCCTGGCCCCCGCTTCGTAAGCGCCGCGATTAGCGGCTTCCATGATCCCCGGCCCTCCGCCGGTGACAATTATAAGCTTGTTGCCGCCGAGCGTACCCTGTTCCGAGACCAGCCTGGCCAGTTTCCGCGCTTCCTCGTAGTATTTTGAGGAATGCGCCAGCTTTCCCGCGGTGGCCAGTTTAGACCGGAGCGCCGCGTCCTTGGGGCGCTTAAGAACCAGTTTTTTAAGCTCGCCTATGCGCGCGGCCGACTCCTCTTCGCTCCAGATACGGGCGCTGCCGAAGACGACCACCGTGGATTTGATTCCCTGCTCGGCCAGAGCCATCTCGGTTTTAAGCAGTTCGAGCTGCAGCCTGACGGGGCGCAGTTCGTCCTTGCTTAAAAAAGTCGCGTCGGTATAGGCTTTCCTGTAAGCGTGGGACTTGGTAAGCTTGAGCGACTGTTCTTTAAGGTTTATTTTTGCGGGCACGGTGTTCTCCTTAGCTCCTTAACCACTCTGCGATCTTGTCGGCCATCTTTCCGGAGGAAAGTCCCAGATCCTCATAGAGTTCGTCGGGGCGGCCCTGCTCTATATACCGGTCCGGAATACCCAGCCTCAGGAGGTTGGATTGTATCGCATTTTCGTTCAGATATTCAAGCACGGCGGAACCGAAACCGGTTTCAAGCGCGTTGTCCTCAACGGTCACCAGCCGGCCCAGGCCCGCCAGCTCCTTTACCAGCCCGCCGTCCAGGGGCTTGATAAACCGCATATCGGCCACGCCGGCATCCACGCCCCTGGCTTTGAGCAGCTCCGCCGCTTCCACGGCGGGATGCACCCGGTTTCCTATGGCGAGGATATTTACGTCCCGGCCCCTGGAAAGGAGGCGGCCTTTGCCCAGCGGCAGGCGCTTGAATTCGGCCGCCATCTTCACCCCGAAGCCCCTGCCGCGCGGATACCGCAGCATAACGGGCATATTAAGCTCCAGGGCGGTATAAAGCATATGCTGGAGTTCGTCCTCGTCGGCGGGAGCCATGACGGCGAGATCCGGCAGCATCCTGAAAAGGCCGATGTCGAAAACGCCGTGATGGGTGGGGCCGTCCTCCCCCACCAGGCCGGCGCGATCCATGGCTATAACGACCGGCAATTTCTGCAGGCAGATATCGTGCATCACCTGGTCGAAAGAACGCTGCATGAAAGAAGAATAGATCGCCGCCACTGGCTTGATCCCTTCCGCGGCCAGGCCGGCGGCGAAAGTAACCGCGTGTTCTTCGGCTATCCCCACGTCGTAATAGCGGTTCGGAAACTTATCCCGGAAACCGTCAAGCCCCGTGCCTTCCGGCATGGCCGCCGTAATGGCGGCTATCCTGTGATCCTTTTCCGCCAGCCGGAGAATGGTATCGGAGAAAACACGCGTGAAAGTCGGCGTCCCGGCCGCATCCTTTACCGAGAGGCCGGTTTCCATCTCGAATTTGGGGGCGCCGTGAAACTCGGTCGGTTCGGCTTCGGCCGGCTCGTAACCTTTGCCTTTCTTGGTCACCACGTGCAGAAGCACCGGGCCCTTGAGATCTTTCACGTAACCCAGAACCTCCGTCAGTTCCGGAATATTGTGGCCGTCCACGGGTCCGAAATACGTAAAGCCCATCTCTTCGAAGATCATGCCGGGAAAAAACAGCACCCGGGCCCTTTTCGCGACTCTCAGGATCTTTTTGCCCCAGAACTGGAACCGGTTCAGGAACAGCTCCACTTTCCGCTCCGCCGTCTGCACCGTGCCAAGCGTTAAAAGCCTGGTAAGGATCCTGCCGAGGCGTCCCACCCGCTGGGAAATGAACATCTGGTTGTCATTCAGGACGACCAGCATATCCGTTCTCAACTGGCCGATATTCTGTATCGCCTCCCAGGCCATTCCGCCCGTCATGCAGCCGTCGGCCACTACGGCGACGACCTTGTGGCTCAGGCCGAGATAATCCCGGGCGGCGGCCATGCCGGCGGCGGCGGAAAGCGCCGTCGAGGCGTGTCCGGCGCCGAAAGCGTCATATTCCGACTCGTAGCGCTTTAAAAACCCGGAAATCCCCCCTTTCTGCCTCACGGTCTGGAATTTTTCCGCGCGGCCGGTGAGGATCTTGTGGGCGTAAGTCTGGTGCCCGGTGTCAAAAACTATTTTGTCCTCCGGAGTGTCATAGACATAATGCAGGGCGACGATGAGGTCGGCGGCGCCGAGGCTGGAAGCAAGATGTCCGCCGGTTCTGCTGATATTCCGTATGATGACCGACCGGATCTCCGAGGCCAGCGGCGGAAGCTGGGAAACTTCCAGTTTTTTAAGATCTTTGGCTCCGCGTATCTTTTCCAGCAATTCCATCAGTTTTTTCCCCTAGCAAAAGGTGCCAGGCACCTTTTGCTATTTTTCCCGGCTATATACGTAATCGGCGATCTCCGCCAGCACTTTAAGCCGGCCGGCGGGACAGGGCAGGGCCTTGAGTTTTCTGCGGGCCAGCGCCATGAGCGAGGCCGCTTTCGCCTTTGAAGCTTCTATCCCGTAAAGGGAAACATAGGTAAGCTTGGCGTTCCTGGCATCGCTGCCGCTCTTGCCGAGCTTCTTCTTGTCGCCCACCACATCCAGCACGTCGTCGGCTATCTGGAAGCAAAGTCCCATAGCCCCCGCGAACTCCGATAAAGTCCGGCGGTCTTTGCGCCCGGCGCCGGCCAGGGCCGCGCCCATTTCCACGGAAGCCGTAATAAGGTCGGAAGTTTTATGCAGGTGGATATAGTCCAGCAGCCGCACGGCTTTGGAGCGCCGGGAGCCGGCGGCTCCGCGCCCCCTGAGAAAGCCTTCCGCCTCCAGATCCGCGGCCTGGCCGGAGACGACGCCGCCGGCGCCGGCGCGGCGGGCCAGAATGCCGGCCGCCTCAAGGATCCTTTCCGCTTTCACGCCTTTGATCCGGGAATTATCATAGAGGACGGAAAAAGCGTCGGTAAGCAGGGCGTCTCCGGCGAGAATGGCCAGACCTTCTCCGAAAACTTTATGGCTGGTCGGACGCCCCCGGCGCAAGTCGTCATCGTCCATCGCGGGGAGATCGTCGTGGATAAGGGTATAGGTGTGAACCATCTCCAGGGCGCAGGCGGCGGGCAGAACCTTGCGCCAGTTCCCCCCGAACAATTCGTATGAGGCGGTCAGAAGGACTGGCCGCAGACGCTTCCCCCCCGCGGCAAGGGAGTACAGCATGGCCTCCCTGAGCCTGGGATAGCAGTCGGGAATGCGCTTTACGCGCCTGGCAAGCTCGCTATTGATGACGGAAGCGCGCCCGGCGATAAATTGCTCTATATCCATCATGGAATTATACAAAAATCACCAGATCAACTGCATACCGATCCGCTGGGTCGGCCCCAGATCGCCGTAATCCAGATAAGCATAGTCCACCCTGAGGCCGTGGATGAAACCGGCTTTGTCCGTGAATCTATCGAAATTCATGCCGAACCCGCCTGAAATGCGCGATCCGATGTCCCGATGGCTGGTATAGCCGACGCGGAGCTGGAACATTCTCAGCACATCGGTTTCAAGCCCCACGGTATTAAAAGCCGGCGCGTCCGAGTACTTTATGACGTCGGAAGCCGCCGTAACTATAATAATGTCGTTTATAGAATGAAAATCCTTGGCCGCCCCGGCTCTCAGCACGCCCGGCAGCTTATAAGTTTCGGCGAAAAATTTCTGCCGGCCGCCGAGATTGAGCGCCGAAACGCCCAGATGGAAATGCCCGGGCAGGATCAGCATGGCGCCGGCGTCCATGGTGTAGGCGCCGGCGGTCATTTTATCCAGTTTTTCGCTCACTCGCTTTACGCTGCCCCCGAGCGCTACCCGGAAATTTTTAGGGCGGTAATCCGGCACCGGCGTAACCCTGGTCCAGCTTGGAGTTATAAGCATGGGATCCAGTTTGCCTATGTCCCGGTTGAAATGCGGCCAGGATTGCGCGTAAGAAAGCGTCCAGAACCGGTGGCTGGTGCTGGTCTTGCCGATGATCATGTCGTCTTTGTCGTACGCGGTGAACTGCCCGCTGGAAAGCATGGAAAAGCCCGCGCCGATCGTCCCGAATTTAGAACGGTACGTGAGAACGGCGTACTCCTGGGTGATCTCGTCCAGGTACTGGTTGTGGCTGCCGGAAAAAGAGGAGTAGCCTAAAAGGCCCAGGCCGGCGGGGTTATAGAGAATGGAATCGGGCCCTACCATTGCCGTATAAGATTCGCCCAGAGCGGCGGGAATGACCGCCACGGGGATCTTTAGAAAATTAGCCGCCGTCGTCCCGGCCCCGGAGCCGGCGGAAAGCGCTCCGCCCGAAAACAGGCAGAAAAATGCCGCCGCCGGAACGCACTCGGTCAAAAACCAGATTCTTCCGCGGTTGCGCGTCATATATCCAGGGATAGTATACCTAAAAAAAAGGCGTCCGCCTGAGGCGGACGCCCTTTTTAAAACAGCGCTAATGACTTATTTCATCCATTTCAGGAAGTCGTCCCACTTAGAATCCTTGGTCCACAGCAGCGAATCGTACGCCGCCGTATAGGAGTTGGGGATATAGACGGCCAGGCCGGAAGCGTTGGCGTATTTGGCGCCGGTGGCCCGGTTGTGGGTTATCAGGTCTGTCTTGAGGAAATCCATCAGTTCTTTGCCTTTCGCGGATACCGCGGCGCTGGCCGTAGCCCCGGTTACGAGCTTTACAAAATGATAGAGATCCTTGCTGGTGGTGTAATAGAAAGCCTGGGCTTTGGTCCGGGCATTCTTCACGACCACCAGGTCGTTGGCGGCCATGACTTCGGCGGTCCAGCCGTCCAGAAGCTGCGCGAGTTTGGCGAACGACGCGGCTTTTATGGAAGACTGGGTCGCACCCTGATCAATGGCCTGATAGTGGTCGGTGTACGAATCAACCATGGCCTTGGAGAGATCCGCAGCGGCCATGCCGGGCTTGGCGGCCAGGGGGCTGAGCCAGGTATTGTAGGTATAGCCGTCGCCGGGCTCGGTCTCTTCGGAAGCGACGATATAATCAGCGTAATCCTTTATCTCATAGCCTACCTCCACCATCTGCATCAGGCAGGCGTCCATCGCGAAGATGTCTATCTTGCCGATCTGCTCCATGGCCTTCCTGAGCTGGGGGGTGGTGATATGATTGCCGGTCACGTCGTCGTAAGAGATGCCTTTCTGGGCCTCAAAAACAAGATCCTTATTCCAGCCGGCGCCGTGGTTCCAGACCACGAGCACGTAATGCTGCGCGGGGAATTTTTCCATGGACCACTTGGCGAAATCCACCAGGTGGTTCCAGTCGCCCATGTCGGCATTGGGAAGTTCCATCAGCACCGGGGAGACGATCCTGGAAGCGTTGGCGTCTTTCTGGACGAGATATCTTCTGCCGCCTTTCCAGTCGCCGTCGGCGGTGGAGTAGCCGGAGATGCGGCCCAGTTCCGCGACGATATTGACGTTTGCGTCGGAACCCGTCATTTCCATCTCGTTGACGTCTTTGAGGCCGAACTCTTCAAGATTATTCTTGGCGTTGACGAACACCATGACCGTCCATTTTTTGGCGGCCTTGGGATCACCGGGAAGCGGAACGATATCCGCGCCGGGATTGGCTGACTTTATCTGCTCGATTATACCGGGAACGCTGCCGTTCTGGTCAAACGTGACACCGCCGTCAAAGGCGTAGGCGGACGAAACCAGCATCAATGCCGCGAACGCGCCGAACATCTTATTTTTCATTCACTTTCTCCTTAATATCAAGCGCTGAGAACAACCGTAAAGGAATATTATTAAAAGTCCTTTTCAAAGTCAAGATAAATCTCCGCATTGTTCCGGCGCGAAATATTTGTCCGGGGATTGTTTAATTATTATAATAGACGCAGGCCCGCTTCAGGCTGGCCGCAATCGGACAAGGGGATCATATAAATGAAAAGCTCTCTCAGGCCTGTCAAGGCATGGATTTGTTTTATCGCGGTATTCGGCGCGGTTATCCTGTTTTCCCCCGGTTCCCGGTGCCGGGCCGCCGAAGCCTCCTCCCGTTCCTCCATGGAAGCGAAACTGGCGCTTGAAAGCTCGCTTGAGAAAAGGATCCAGCTAGTTCTTTCCGAGGCGCTCGGCACGGGCGACATCATCGTCATCATCTCGGCCGAGCTGCAGGAAGAACAGAAAAAACCCGCCGCGCTCGACTTTCTGCCCGGCATCCCGGAAAAGGAAAAAGTCGGGGAGATCTCTCTTTCCAGTTCCCTGACCATGATAAAAAAAATCTCCGCCACCCTCATCCTGGACAGGAGCCTTCCCGACGGGGACTTCAAGCTCGCCAAAAAACTCGCGGCCGGACTGCTGGGCCTGCCTCCGGAAAGAGAAGACCTTATAACCGTGGAGAAAATGGATTTCCGAAAAGCGCGGCCGTTTTCCCCGGCCGACCTCCTCCTCCCCCCCAATCTCTGGAACCTGATCTGGGTGCTGCTGGCCGCGGTGCTCGGCGTCTTCACCGTATTCGCTTTTCTCAAACCCTTCGCCCTCACCGCCAGGGATCTTGTAGGCGTAATCGGCTCAAAAGCCGGCGAAGAGCGGAACCAGGAAAAAAACCCGGAAATTCTCCCAGCCGCCGCGGTTGAAGACAAACCCAAGGACAAAAAAATGAGCCTGTGGTCGGAACCTCCCCGAAAATCTCCTTTCTGGTTCCTCACTACCGAAAACGCCGGAAACCTGGCGTTCATACTGCGCACAAGGCCGGTAGAGGATCTCACGATAGTCCTCAGTTACGCCTCCGGGCCAGTGGCGGCCGCCCTGGTGGAAGCCCTCTACCCTAAAAGCATAGACGCCCTGGCCGGCCTGCCCAAAGTGACTCTCATGCCGGAGGCGCGGATCAAGGGACTTGAGACCGCGCTGTTCTCCGCCCTGGACTATGTCGTCGGCAGCGAGGAAAAAACCATAGGCATCATCGAGCAGCTCCCGGAAAACATGCAGGATAAAGCCTCCCTGTCTTTTGCCGTTCACAACCCGGAGTTCGCCGCAAAACTTTCCGCGGCCATAGTCCGGTTCGGCGATCTCGGAGAACTGGAACCGGCCCAGACCCAGATGCTGGCGCGCAGGATCCCGATGCGGAATCTGGCGCTGGCGCTCAAGAATTCGGATCTGGCCCAGGCCTTTCTGGAAAAGCTGTCGGAGGGCATGCAGGAACGGTTTCGGCAGGAACTGGATCTCACGCGGAATCCCGCTCCGGAAGTACAGCGCGCCGAAAGAGCGCGGGTGGCGCAGGAATTAAAAAAACTGGCGCAGGAGGGTTTTATAACGCTCAATAAAACAGGCTCCGTCCCGCCCCCGGAACCGGCGGCGCAGGTTCCGGCGCAGGAGGCTGATCCGTTGCCCCCTCCCCAGGTTACAGAAAATAAAGGTTGATAGTTACAACTAAAATAAAGCGCGGGGTGCGAGGAGATATTATGGATCTAATGACTTTTTTCGGGGCGTTCTTCGGCATCGGCGTGATAGTATTCGTGCTTTCCTCCGGAGGCATGCTGAAGTTCCTGCTCAACTGGGAGGCCATCGTTCTTATCTTCGGCGGCACTCTCGGTTCGGTGATGATCTCCTACCCCTGGGCGGCGCTCAAATGGACGTCCAGCTCTTTCCGCCTGGTCCTGTTCCCGCCCAAACGCCCCCCCATCTCGGAGATCATCCGCGTCATCGTGAACCTCGCGGACATCTCCAAAAAAAACGGCCTTGAGGCCATAGCGTCCGAGATCCCCCGCCTGCCCCACGCTTTCCTGGCCGACGCCTGCCAGATGATCGTGGACGGGGTGGACGAGCATATCCTGCACGAGCGCATGGAGCACGACATCAACACCACCCGCCTGCGCCACCAGCAGCAGACCAATATCTTTAACTCGGCCGGCACTTTCGCCCCCATCTTCGGCCTCCTGGGAACGCTGATAGGCGTCGTGCAGGTTCTGCGCAATATCCAGAACCCGCAGATGATGGGCTCCTCCATGGCCATAGCCATGACGGCATCATTCTACGGTATCTTCTCGGCCAATTTCCTCTTCCTGCCGATAGCCAGCAAACTCGGCTACTATTCCGAAGAGGACATCCTGCTCCGGGAGATCATCGCCAAAGGCATCGTCTCCCTCCATGAGGGCGACGTTCCCTGGCTGGTCTCCAAAAAACTCGAAGGCTACCTCTCCCTGGCCCTGCGGAGAAAAGCGAAAACTTTGAAGAAATGAAATTCTTTATAGAACGCTATTCCCCGCACCGGACGGAGGAGAACCCCCTCTGGCTCATCGTGCTTTCCGATATCATGACCAACCTGATGCTATTTTTTCTGATACTCTATGTCTTCAGCCTCCGGCCGGAAAAAGAGGCGCATGCCGGCTTTCTGAGCGGTTTCGACCGGGAGCATATGGAAGCCGAGAAAGAAAAAAAGGCGGAGAACGTGGTACAGAAATTCAGGGAAAAGGACGCCGCCGAAACCCTCCGCGCCGAGCTGGAAAAGGCGGGACTTAAGGATCTGGCCGATATAGAGCTGACCGACAAGGTGATCCGCATAAATATCTCGGCCCCCATACTTTTCAAATCCGGCAGGGCGCGGCTGGAGCCGAACGCCCTGGGAGTCCTGGCCGCTATGGGCGGCCTGTTGAAGAAACTGGACAAGAACGATATTCTCATTGAGGGCCACACCGACGCCGCCCCCATCAGGAGCGGGGATTACGGAACCAATTGGGAGCTTTCCGCCGCCCGCGCCGATTCCGTGGTGGAGTATCTGGCCTCCGAATTCCGGATCCCCAACGAGCGGCTCATCTCCGCGGCGTACGGAGAATACCGCCCCGTGGCCTCCAATGACACCGCGGAGGGCCGCGCCCGGAACCGCCGGATAGAGATCCTGGTGGTCAGGACGGGCACTTGAAAAAAGGCAATACACAGCTCTGGATGGTGCCTTTCGCGGATCTGATGTCCACGCTGGTGATACTTTTCCTGGCGCTGTACGCTTTCTCCTACAACATGAAAAGAAGCGAATATGAAAAAGCCATCGCCACCCTGCAGAAAGAACTGGGTGTGAAATCCGCCGACAAAAAAATAAAGGACATGGAGCTCACGAAAAAAGTGGAAGAAGACCTCAAAAAACAGATCCAGGCCGGCCAGCTCGGCGTAGAGGTCACGACCAGCAGGATCAAGCTGACCTTCTCCGCGCCCGTGCTCTTTGACTCCGGCTCGGCGGAACTCAAGGCCGGGGCGAAAGAGCTCCTGCGGAGCGTGGCCGAAAATCTGAAAAAAATGGACAGCCCGGTGCTCGTGGAGGGCCATACCGACGCGGCGCGGATGCTTGGAAAAAAATTCCGCTCGAACCGCGAACTGTCTCTCATGCGGGCTTTCTCGGTCATCAACTACCTGGCGGCGGACGGCTTTCCGGCCGGAAGGCTGAGCGCTTACGGCTACGGCGAATACCGCCCCCTCGCGCCTAATGATACGGAGGAGGGCCGGGGCAGGAACAGACGGATCGAGATAACGGTTATCCGCCAGGAGAACGCGCAAAATCAGCCCGCTGAAACGGCGGGTTGATTTTAAGCGTCCGGCACAAGAGGAGTTTTTAAATGAAAAGCGATTTTTGGGGCAGGACTATTTTGCTGGCCGCGCTCTTTTCCGGCCCGGCTATCCCGGCGCTCTCCGTCCCCGGAGCCCGCGCCCAGGAGACCTCCGCCGCCGCGGACGCCCAGCCCGCTCCGGAAAGCCGTCAGATGACGCTGGCCTACGACGAAGCTTTCGAAAGTTATCTGGCCGGGAACTATCAGAAAGCCATAGACTATTGGAGCCAGGTTCTGCGGCTGGATCCGACCCAGGTGACGGCCAGGAACATGATAGAGGAAGCCCGGAAAAAGCTGTCCGGCTCGGCCGCCGGACAGAAAGGAAAATTTTACGCGCTGGTGGCGCGGGGACACTACGGGGAAGCGCTGCTCAAAATCGAAGAGATGGCGGCGGTGGATCCCTCCAGTCCGCTGTTCTCAAAACTGGCCGGCAGGCTGAAAAAGATCTCCGCGATAGCGGGACGCAAACCGTCCAACGCCAAGCCCTGGAACATCGCCGCCCAGGGAATTTTTAATTTCGTCAACGAAGAGGAGAACCTGCCTTTCGCCTACGACGCTTTCCGCTACGCCGCCGAGCTCAGTCCCAGGGACGCGCGTTTTCAGAAGCTCACCGCGCTGCTGGAAGAAGAGTCCCCCCAGTTGAAACTGAACGACACAAAGCCGGCCCAAACCGGCGTGCTGGATCACAAAAAGGAACTTGCCCTGCACTACATTTACGATTCCAAGTTCTACCTGGCGGTCAGGGAGCTGGAAGACACGCTGAAATTCGAGCCGGAAGACACAACAGCGCTTAAACGCCTCGGTTCCACCTATCTCCAGCTTAAAGATTACCCCCGTGCCAGGGACACCTGGGAAAAAGCCCTCAGACTGGCCCCGGACGACGGCCAGTTAAAAGAGTATATGCAGGCCCTGGACAAGCTCCCCCGAACCGCTGTTCGCGGAAAGAACGCGCAAAAAAACCGATCCGCAAAACCGCGGAAAGCGCGCCCCACACTGAAACCCTGACCGCTAAAACGAGTAATTCAGCCTGGTGAGGAAAGTGATCTCGCTGGTGTTGTTGGCGCTGTTGCGGTTGTCGGTTTTGGCGCTGGAACCCACCCCGAAAGTGAATTTGGAACTCCTGCTTTTCAGCCAGACCGTCTCAAGATTCAGGTTCATGACGCTCGTATCCCCCGGCGTCACCAGCGAACTGTTCTTGTTAGAGGAAAGCGTGGCCCAGAGCTGGACAGCCATGGCCCGGCGCGGTATGCCGTAGGTGATATTGCCGGTGAATGAATTATTCTTGTTGGAGGAAGCGTCTATCTTGTCCTTGGTGACGGAATTGACCATGCCGGAGGAAAGGGACAGCCTGGGCGAGACCCGGAAAGAGCCGCTCAGGGAGAAGAGGGTGGAGGACAGGTCGTGCGACAGCCGGGTATTGTCCTTAAAGTCGCTGGTCTGGGCCGAGATATTGACGGTATGAACATTTATCGGCTGCATCAGCGAGACATTGAGCGTATTGGTCCGGTTATCCTGAACCCCGGCCGGTTTGCCGAGCGCGGTGTTGGTCATCATGGACGTGGTAAGCATGGAACCGCCGAACAGGCGCAGCGTATTGGATAAATTCGTCTGGGTCTGGGTGGTGGCGGTCTTTCCGGGGTCGTTCGCCAGGTTGTCCCGATAGGTGTTATAAGCCGCGGAAAAAGACAGCCAATCCGCCGGATAAACTCCGGCCTCGGCGTCGTAGGTCAGCCGGTCGGGGATTACGGAGGGGCTGGCCAGGGACGCGAATTTGGCGTCCACCCGGCTTAACCCGGCTTTAAGTCCCACAAGCCCGGATCTGTACTTCAGTTCCTGCCTGTAGCCCGTCCCCCGGACCGCCTGGGCTTCGCTCTTAAGATCGGCCTTGAAAGCGCTGGCCTGGTACTCGCCGTTAAGCGTGAAAGCGTTCAGGAATTTCCACTCCAGGGACGCGCCGGATACGACGCTCTGCTGGGGCTTCATAATATTGGCCGAGGTGTCTATGGTGATGGAAAAAGCGTCGTCCTTGCTCAGCACATAGTCCAGCGATAATTTCAGGTTCGGCCTCAGCTCATAAACGGCCTTTCCCCCTCCCGTGTACCTGGCAAAGCGCCCCGAGAACGAAGCGGTGGGTTCCTGCGGCGCGACTATCCGGCCCACCAGCCCGGTAAAAGCCCACCGGTTTTTCTGCCTTTCATACGAGACCCCTCGCATACCCTGCCCGTCCAGGCTCAACGGCGTCAGGGTGGGCGCGATATCGCCCGCGCTAAGATTGCCCCAGGGGGCGTAAAGATTTAAAAGCACGATAGTGGGCGTGACCGGCCTGCTGTAAGTATGGACGAGGTAAGTGTTAAAGAGGAAAGAGGCCCGTTTGACCTTACCGACGATGTTCGCGGAAGTTATGACCTGATGATTATCCCACCCTCCCGTGCTGGAATTCTTATAGGTGACGCTGACGTCTCCGCCCGCCCTGAAATCCTGGGGCGGCGGCGGAGTGAATTTCTTTTCTATGACCTGAAAGCCTTTAAAATCCGTTTCCAGCAGGCGCCGGCCGTCCTTTATGAGAATGACCCTGTACAGCAGGCGCCGGCCGCTGAAAGTATCCGGCACAGTAAAGACCAGCTGCACGCCGCCGGCGCCGCCGGGCGGGACGCTTTCCGCGGGGGTGACCGGCTCGGTCTGGGCCAGGAACCTGGGTTCTTCGTTCTCTATGGTGTAGACCTCGGCCACCCAGTAGTAGGAGCCTTTCTCCCACTGGGTCGCGCCGGTATTTACAGTCAAGGTCTGGAATTTAACGTTCTCGCCCGCAACCACGGGATCCGGCGCGGCGACGGTGAACTGAAGGCTCGCCGAATCCTCGCCCCAAAGGCGGAGCGGGAAAGACAGACACAGGAGCAGGGCAAGTTTAGTTAGGCGCATCTTTGATCCAAATTATCTAATTATCGCAAATTTTTTAATACTCCGCGCGCGCTCCCCGGTTTTCGGATCCTTGATATTAAGGACATAGATGTAAACCCCGGACGCCACTTTCTCCCCGGAGAGCCGCCAGCGGATCCGGTGCAGGCCAAACCCTTTATAATTCTGCTCAACGGCGGCTGTCGGAAATTTCTTGACCAGCCGGCCGGCTATGTCGAAGACGTGGATCTCCGCCTCGAAAGGGGTGAGGCTGGTCTCAAAATGGAGGCTTACCTCGCTCCCGGCGGGGTTGGGATAGGCGTAAACGGCCTCCTTATTGAGAACGTTCCACTTGGGCGTGAACAGAAGGCGCTCGCCGTCCTTAAGCTTTACGGTCTGGGGTTCCGTGAATTCTTTTCCGTTGTAGACCCTGATGGAGTAGGTGCCCGGCAGCAGGTTGTCCAGCGAGAATCTGCCCTGTTCGTCCACGTAAGCCATGGCCACGCGCCGGCCGCGCTGGAAAAGTTCCACATACGGCCGGTCTCCTTCAGGGCCGGCGGCGGCCGCCCGGTAGCCGGATCCGGGCCGGTAGCCGGACGGGATCACCCCTGAAACCCCGGCCAGCTGGTAGGAAATACTCAGCGTAAAATTGAGATCCCCCGCTCCGCAATCCACGCCGCCTTTGGAAACAGAACTGGCTATATCCTCCGCGCTCCACAGAACCGTGACCGTGTATTTCCCGGCGCTCAGGCCGGAGAGAGAATATTTTCCCGCGCTGGAAGTAGTGTCCGAAGCGGCGAGAGTTCCGGCCTGGGTGTAGGCCTCCACCATTACGCCCTGTATGGGCTGGCTCGATGCCTGGGTGACGGCGCCGGCGATAGTCCCCGCCTCGGAAAGGGCGGTTTGGCCGGAGGCGATATTGGAAAGGCCTGACCAGTTCCCGGCGTCGTCTTTGGTCCAGAGCGCGAAGTAATAAGTGCCGCCGGCCGCCAGGCCGATAATGGTATGCCCGGCGCGCGCGCCCGCGACAAGACCGGCGGTGCTTATAATTACGGAAGCGGAGGCCGTGGAGAAAGCGGCGCCGGCGAAAGTGGAATATTGCACCGCGAAGCCGCCGCTCAGCAGATAACCGGCGGGGCCGTCGTCCCCCCGTACTGTCCACGCCAGGGCCGCGCTGCCCGGGTTCGCGCCGGGACCGGCGGCAAGGTCGTCCGCCGCTCCCGGAGGCGCGGTGTCGTAATAAGCGAAAGTGGCGCCGTAAACGTCGAAAACCCCGGTGTTGGCCGGGGCGGACTTGTCCGCCCCCCTCGCCGTCCAGTAATAACTGGCGCCGTTAGTGAGCGAAGCCGCCAGGATATTGGTGAAGTTGTAGTTCCAGTAAACGGAATTTCCCGTCTGGAACGCGGCGCGGGCCGCCGTCCAGGCCGAGAGCGACGGATCCCACCACTTGCCGTCCTCCAGACGCTTAATGGCGGCCTCCACGCGCAGGACTCCGGCGGAGGAATCCGCCGCCGTCCCGCTCAGGTAATTTTCCGAATAGACCGTCGAGCCGCCGGCCGGGTGCAAAAGGCCGAGCGCGGGCGGCGCGTCGTCGAAAGTGAAAGTATAAGTCGCGTAGGAGGCGGAGTAATCGCCCGCCGTATCGGAAGAGCGGGCCGCCGCTTCGTACTGCCTGCCGTTAACGAGGGTCATGGGCATATCGAATACGAAAGGGTAAGTGCCCGCGGCCACGTGCCAGAGCCGGGTGCCGGAAAGGAAAGCGCCGCCGTTCCAGTAAAGCCCGGACGCCTTGTCTTTTAAGGAAAGTTCCGTAAGCAGCACGGACTTCCCGTTCGTCTCGCTGTTATAACCGCTCACCTGTGTTATGGTGGACAGGAAGAGCGCGGTCGGAGAACTTATCGTTACCACGGGGCCGCTTACGTTTTTCTGTATGCTGAAAGCGTCGGCCAGGATAGTTTCGTTACCCGCCTGATCCGTGCCCCGCAGACTGAAATAATTGGTGGCGGAATTAGCCAGGCGCGTGAAATCATAGCTCCAGGTCGCCTCGACGACGGAATACCCCGGAACGGACGCGATCTCGGTCCAGGGGAGCACGTTGCCGTCCAGCGAAAGTTTATTTACGCTGACGCTGTACTGGATCCGGTCAAGACCTGAAAGGGCTTCGGTGAAAGTGGCGCTGGAAACCGGGCCGGGGTTCTCCGCCACCCAGCCCGCGGGCGGAACGTAACTGAGAGAGATGCCCGGCGGCGTGGTGTCTTTGAGGACGTAAAATGCGTCGAACACCGTAGTAGAATTGGCCACATTGTCAAAAGCCCTGACCGAGATATAATTAGTCGCCCCTTCCGCCATACTTTCCCAGACGGACTGAGGCAGGGGCCAGGACTGAACGTAATCGTCCTGGTTTATGCCGGCCGCGGCTTCCGTCCAGGCCGCGACTATCCCGGAACCGCCCCCGGCTTCCGTGGCGGCCTGAATCTGGAATTTGTCCAGTCCGGAGCCGCCCGTATCGTGAAATTCCAGCGCGTAAGCGTAGGTATTGGTACTCCGCCACGCGGGATCGCCGCCCTGATTGTCCACGACCGTGGGACTGCTGGTATCCAGCGCGGGGTCGAATCCGGTCTTGAACGGAGGGAGCTCCAGGAAAGCCGTATTCCGGGCAAGCCCGTCCACGGCGCGCACTCTGGCGTAAAAAGTGGTTCCCGGTACAAGCGCGGAGAAGACGGCGTAATTCCCTCCGGTAGACAGGGAATCGGTCAGCGGAACATAGCCGGGATAGCTTGAGATCTCGCAATAGTAGCTGACGCCGCCCGGATTGCCGTTCAACTGCCAACTGACGGCGGCGCTGGTCTGATATACCGCTGTCCAGGTGGAAAGCGCCGGCGCCGCGGCGTAGGTGCGGGTAGCTATGTAACCGGAATAAGAAGTTTCGACCCCGGCCCAATTCCTGGCCTTTACGCGGAAATAATAATCGGTGTCCGGAACAAGGCCGGCGGCGTCCCAGGCATGATCCGGGTTCCAGGAAGAACTCCCCACTATCGTGGAGAAACCGGAATCGGAAGCAGCTTCGGCGAGATACTCGGTACCGGCGAAAGTGGAGACGGAAACATTCGCGTAGGACACCGAGCCGTCCGACCCCCCCAGCAGACAAAGCCGGCCGCCGATCTTTTCAAGTGTGTGGAACTGCCGGGGCGCCTGGAGCGGGTCAAATCCCTGCCAGACGCCGGTGGTTCCATCCGCTGAAATGGTGGAGCCGAACACAAGGAGCTGGGCTGAGGAACCGTTATTGCCGCCTGCCGCTATCAACCGTCCGTCCACGATCTCGGTCTTATGGCCGTAGCGCGGAGACGGCAGGGAGCTTTGGGTCTGCCAGGCGCCCAACCCTCCGTCGGCCCCGACAGGCGCCGTCCAGACCGTGCTCCGGACGGTGGATCCGTCCTTTCCTCCGGTCAAGTACAGAAAACCGTTGTAGGCCGACATGGCGTGCCCGTAGCGCGGAGACGGCAGGGAAGTCTCGGCGCTCCAGGAGGAAATGACCCCGTCATCCCCCGGCGCCGCCCGGCGGACCACGGCATCGGCCCCGGCGGAATAGCCTCCCGAAACGTAGATCTGTCCACGGTAAAGGATCGCGGCGTGCATATACCGCGCGCCGGACAGCGGCGCTTCGGCGCGCCAGGCTCCCAGCGCTCCCGTGGAAGAGATAGCGGCCGACCAGACCTGATCGGTGGCGCCGCCGGAATTATAACCGCCCAGCGCGTAAAGCCGGCCTTTGGCGGCCAGCAGCGCGGCGCCGTAACGCGCCGACGGCAGATACCCGGCCGCCGTCCAGGAATTCCACGCGCCGCCCGCGTTCATGGCCGCGTAATAGACGGCGCTGCTGAAACCCACGCCGTCGTGGCCGCCGCCGGCGTAGAGAAAGCCGCCGTACAGAGCCGAACCGTGGCCGTAAAGCGTTTTGGGCAGGGCCGACTGCGCCTCCTGGGACCAGGGAGTGTTGAACACTCCGCCAGGATTTACGAAACTGGCGTAACGGAACTGCGCCGAACGGGGGCCGGCGTCGTTCACCGACAGGAAAACGCCGGGCACGGCCGAACTCAGCGTGACAGCCGTTGTGGAAACCATCCCCGTAAAATCGCTTTCCATGTAGTTCGGCTGAAGATAGGCGTAATAGCTGGTATTGGCCGCCAGCCAGGGGAAGTTCGCCTCATACGCCGTAGTGCTCTGGAAAGTCAGGTAGGGACTAGTCCCCGCGTAGGTGGAGAGAAAAACCGTATAATCGGTGCCGGCGGGATTGGCGTCCAGCCAGCTGAAGAGGATCGACCCCGTGGAAACCCCTGAGTAACCGTAGACGGACGGAGCGCTCAGGAGATATGAATAAAATCCGGATTCCACCACCGCCGCGCCGGCCTCGTGCCGACCGCTGTCCACCGCCCCGATAAAGCCCTGCGCGCGATAAATTCCCCCCGCCAACTCGATACTGCCCGCCGGCGCGCCTATAATATCGTCGCTTATAACAACGGCGCCGCCGCTCTTCGCCCCGGCCGCGAAGACGCCCGGAGGAACGAGCAGCAACACCGCAAAAACCAGTTTGCAGATACTCATATATTCAAAAGGCACCTGTTACCTTTCACTTTTCCGCTCGTCATTCCCGCGTGCTTTTAGCGGGAATCCAAAAATCTTTGCTAATGGATCCCGGCCAACAATACCTGTGTAGGTGCCGTTTCAAAGGGCTATGCCCCTCAGACGGCCAGATCGCCGGGATGACAGGTTCTGCGTACCTTTCTTATCTGAAAGCCCACAATTCTATGCGGGTTCCGGCGCCTAGACAACCCGCTATGTCCGTATTGATCTGTATGGAGGTTATTTCCGCCGCGTTGTTCCAACTGCCTCCGATCTGCCTTGTGGTCTGCTGCGTAATGGAAACCATCGTGCCGCTGTAAACTTTGGGGTTTCCACGGGCGATCAACGTCCCCTCTATTAAAGACGCCTGCTCTATCAGACCTGCGGTTCCGACAGTGGCGACAGGTATGCTGTCCAATGTCCCGGTATTGACCACGTGATTGACCGCGGCGGGGCCGGTTGCGCCATACCACTGGGAGTTGTAATTCCCGAGGGTTGTGTCCATGTTCGGCTGTAACTTCACGGTACAGAGGCCCATCGCGCCTTCAAACAGGCGGATAAGCAGCTTATATTCGCCGTCCGTGTTGCCGCGCAGGCCCGGGATTACAAAAGTACTCATATTGCTTGCCAGATCGGCCGCGAAAACACGCTGCCATACCCTCGCCCTCAGATCTCCGCCCACAAAAACCGCGCCGTCGGTGGAAACGGCAAGCGAGGAAGAGGAGGAGGTCGTGCCCACTTTCAGGACATAGGCGCCGCCGGAAGTATCCGTTTCCAGCACTTCCAGCCGGGCCGTGGGATTAGTGATCCCGATACCGACCGCGCCGGAGCTTTTGATCACCATCCGGGTTTGCGGCGCGCCGGTTCCGTCCGGCGTGGTGGCGAATTCGATCCGGCCCGGCATATCGGCCGCAACATCCCCGGTATTGGCATCGGCGACCACGGATATCTGAGCGGCCGGCTGATATCCCGGAAAGGGACTGTTGTAACCGTTGGCATAAAGGGAGAACAAGGTCATTCCGGGCAGAATACTGCCGGTGGTGTTTTTCATCTGCGTAATGACTACGGGGGAGTTTACGCCGGCGGCCCCGTCGGCGCTGATCCTTAACAGCGCGTTTGAGCCGCCGTTATAAATATCGACATTGCCCGAAAAATAGCCGTCTCCTCTGAAATAACCGGCCCATTCCTTGGAAAGGGAATCCCGGTAACCCAGCGCCCCCCATGTAACGGGGCTTATTCCCGCCGCGCCTTTATCCGCGCCGCCGAAAACGCCCGCTGAATCGGTCTGACTGGCGCCGTTCAGATAACCGGCCACGCCGAAAAATTTTGCATCCGCACCGTTGGAATCCGCAAGTCCCGCAATGGCCGATTTTGAACCGTCAAGACCGTAGCTTGTCGTTGGAATGCCGCTGTTAGGATAAATGTGGGAATATATGCCGTGCTGGCCCAGGGTGCTGTTATCGTCATACACCTGCAGCTTGTGTCCGGCCGGAATAATTCCAATGCCGACCAGATCGGACAGCGTGCCGGGGTAAATTGCGCCGGCGGCGGTAGTCCACCCTCCGCCGGAAACATCGAAGTTGACCCAGCTTGTGCCGTTGTAACCCTGAAAGTGGTTCCCGGCCGCCGTATTATAGCGGATCGTGCCGGTGGTAAAACCTATCGTGTCCCCCACCGTCACCGCTCCGTTTACGACCAGCGCCTGGGCTGGATTGGCCTCCCCTATGCCCACCTTGCCGTCGTTTCTCACATATAACAGACTCGCCCCCGCGGAATTGATCACGTTAAGCGCGGCTTTGGTAGCGTCGCTGGTTTCCCCTTTGACTTCCAATTTGCCCCCCGTTCCGGCGGCGCCGCCGTCGGTGATAAAAACATTGCCTTCGAAGCGGCCGGCGTAGCCGCCTCCTGTGGAAACGCCTTTAACGGCGGTCGCCCCGGAATTGGCCCAGCCGTAGACCGCCGCGTCGGTGCTATTGGCGGAAGTGCTGAGTCCGGCGATAGTCCCGCCCGGGCCGGCCACATGCAGTTTGAACGCAGGCGCGGACGTACCCATGCCCACGTTGTTATTGCCGGCGATAAAGAAAGCCGGATCTGAGTAAACGGCGCCGGTGGACACCCAGAAACCGCCCTTAGCTTTGAACCTGACCTGATCCGCGACATCATTGAGAAGGCTGTCGGACGGGTCGGAATCTTTCCAGGCGAACGCGCCGCTGGCGGCGGCTGTCGACTGATAACCCGCGGCGAACGAAAAGTCCCCTGTAGCGGTGTTGCGGTATCCGCCGGGAATCATGGAATATTTGCCGCCGGCGTTATTACCATAACCGCCGGCCGCCACGGCATACAGCTGCGCGGTTTTATTGCCGGAGCCGCTCAACGCGCCGGAATATGCGCCTCCAGCCCGGTTATTCTCACCGCCCGCGACCACGGCCGCCGTGCCGTCGGCAACATTGTACGCGCCGCCGGAGACGACCGAGTTAGAGCCGGAGACGATATTAAATTTACCGCCGCCCGCCGCCGAATATTCATTTGAGGCGCTGTTTGAATCCCCGCCTCCGATCACGGCCTTATATCCGGCCGCCGAATTATTGGTGCCGCCTGATACAACCGCCCAGCTGCCGCCGGCCGTATTGGAGGCGCCCCCTCCCACGGCCGAATAGAAACCGGAGGCAGTGTTATATCCTCCCCCGCCCAACGCGGAATATTGGCCGCTTGCGACCTGGCCGGCGACGCTTCTGATCGCCTGAAGATCCACCGCGCCGAAGCCGCGGGGATCCCCCGGGATGGTTCCATACCCCGTACCGGTGGTCTGGATGACGCCGCCGCTGCTTATGACGACGCCGTTGGTGACAAGAGCGGACGGCTGCGACGGAAGAACGCTTATGGTTAATGCCCCCGTCATCGTGTCCCCGGCTTTTAACACCGCATTGCCAAGATTGCCGGCCGGCACATCGCCGCTTAATTTCGACGCGCTTACCCCGCTTATGGCGTTATCGTAAACCGAGTTGACGGCCGCCGAAGAAGCCAGCACATTCGCGCCCAATGAACCGTCGGCGATATTCGCCGCGGGCACGCCCGAGCCGACCTTGGAACCCGTCAGAGAGCCGTCCGCCAGATCGTCGAGGTCGGCGTCCCAGGCCTGCACATTCGTCCCGATGGCAAGACCAAGATTCGCGCGCACGGGAGGAGCGTTATAAAAACCGGACAGTCCCACCGACGAGGCCACGACATTTACGCCCAGAATTCCGTTCTGCACTCCGGCCGCGGGCACCAGCGCGGCGGCGACACCGGTCAAGGCCGAACCATCGCCGTAATATCTGGCGGCGGAAGAAAATCCGACCATGTAGACATTAGTGGACACCCTTATCCCGGAACCGAAAGCGGAAGAAGTTTCGGACGATACCGCCACGTTGCCGGCAAACATTACCTGCGAGGCGGAAATGCCTGAAGCGTCTGTCGCGGTGATAGAAGAAACCGTTATCGCGCCCGCGGAGA
This sequence comes from Elusimicrobia bacterium GWA2_56_46, assembly GCA_001799575.1. Taxonomy (GTDB): domain Bacteria; phylum Elusimicrobiota; class Elusimicrobia; order Elusimicrobiales; family UBA9959; genus YA12-FULL-51-18. The sequence continues at coordinate 182,456 of MGTT01000016.1, read as the reverse complement.
AACCTCCGGTAGCGTCGCGCGATACTATCTTATTGGACGTATTGGCGGCAGTGGCGCCGTGCGCGGCGCCGGTCAGCGCCAGGTGCGCGTCCAGCTGCGCGTGGGTGTTGGCGCCGGTGCTGGTGAGAACGGAATGGTCGCGGTTCGTCACCTGCGTCAGATCGGACAGGGTGATGGTGTCCGGCACATCCGCGTCCGCGATGGCGGAAACGCTGAATACTCCGCCCGCGGAATTCTGGCGCACGAATTGATTGGGCCCGCCGGCGGAGGAGAGATCCGCGCCGGTGCCGCCGTGGGACAGCGCCACGATCCCGGTCACGTTCAGGGCGCTGCCGGCCGCGACCCCGGTCAAAGCCGAACCGTCGCCGTAATACTTCGCCGCCGAAGAGAAACCGACTATGTAAACATTGGTGGACACCCGTATGCCGGCGCCCAGCCCGGCCGCCGTTTCCGAAGATATGACGCGATCCGCGTCCTCGAACACCAGACCGGCCTGCGCCCCCCTTATAGTTATGGAGCCGTTCAAAACGTCTAATTTCGACAAGGGGGCCGCGGTCCCGATGCCGACATTACCGCCGCTTAACGCCGTAAAAACGTCAGATCCTACCTGGAATAAACCCTGGGGCGCGCCGGTCGCTATACCCACCTTACCCGCGTTGGTTACAACGACTTTAACGTCCGGCGTCGCCCCACTGGAAGCGCTTGCGCCGAACCGCGCTATATCTCCGCCGCCGTAGGAAACAAAATGATTAGCCCAGGAGCCGCCGCCGCCTTCCAGCAAATTACCTTGAAGCGAGTTCATCCAGCCCGCGACACCGAACGCGGGAAACGCGTTAGAAGCGCCTAATATCCACGGGCCTTTGACGTGCAGATCCGCGTAAGGCAGGGCGATCCCTATACCCACGCGGCCGGCGGTCGAAACGGCCAGTATGGGCTGGCTGACGGAGGTGGACACCCATAATGCCATGGACTGCGTGTCGGGCGCGAGTATCGCCGCCGAGGACAAGATCAGCAGCGGCCCGCTCATTACGTCGCCGGCCTTTAACACTTTGGTATTATCCGTTCCGCTGGCCCCGGTCACGCCGGTCAGGCCCGACCCGTTGCCGTAGAAAATATTCGCGCTCACAGCCCCCGAGACGGTAAGGCTGGCGCCGTTTACGAGATACACATGCGTTGAAGCTATGACCGCCCCGGCGCCCGCGGCGGCGGCCAGGTTATTGGCATAAGCGGCGCTGGCGGAATGCAGCGAATAAGGCACGCTTGAAAGCTGTTCCCTCGGAGAAAGCACGGTGCTTTCCACCTTGAGTTCCAGCCACCAGTTTCCCGCCGACAGGTCAACGGTTCCCGGCACGGTGAAAGTGGATCTGAAAAGGCCGGTGGAGACGGTCACGCTTTGCGAATTCGAAGTATGGCATGAGCCGCCGGTAACCGTGTCGCACAGGAATATTTCTATATTGCGGCTGCCGTTCACGGGCTGATTGTTCTCTTTCAGCCGTCCCTGATAGGTAATGAGGTTAGGCACCCCGGCGTAAAGAGCGGTAACCGGTAACCAGTAACCGGCGGCCAGTATAAAAAGCACGGAGAATATTTTTTTTGTTTTCATAAGATGTACCCGTTTTTCGCCGTCTCTAACCACTACTCACTATTCACTAATCACTGCCTTTAAAACCGCATTCCCACCGAGAACCTGTGTGAACTGCCCAGTTCTCCGTAGGGGAGCAGGGCGTAATCAAGCTTCATGGACTTCAGGTCGAACCCCAGACCCATGAAAAAACCGTAAAGCTCGTTCAGGCCCGAAGAGCCGCCGAAACCTTTCCCCAGGATCGCGTTCCGCTGGGACGAGGGCGCCGTCCTGTAGCCGGCCCGGAGCGCGAGAATCTCAAACCCGGTATATTCCAGGCCGATCCGGAAGATAGCGGAAGAATCGTTGGGGAAATCCGCTTCCGCCGCCAGCACCGCGGGAAATGCCCTGCCGGTGCGCACCGCGAGACCGGCGCGGTAGACCACCGGCAGCGGGAAACTCTCGTCCTCAAATTTCACCTCCGTCCCCAGATTGGACACGGACAGGCCCAGAGTGACCGGCGTCCCGTCAAAACCGTACAGCAGGCCGGCGTCCGCGCAGAAAGCCGAAGCCGCGCTGCTCTTTATTCTTTGCCTGACCGCTTTCAGAGCGGCGCCGGCGGACAGCTTTCCGGCTTTTACCGCGTACCCCCCGGAAAAAGCGAAATCCTCCGCCGTAAAGTCCGACTTAAGATTCCCGGCCTCATCCCTCCCCTCCAGCGACCCCGCAGAAAAATAGGTAAGCGAAAATCCGGTATTCCCGCGGGCGTAAGCCAGCTGGGTCAACCCCGTGTCCTGGATATGCCAGGAATGGGAGATCAGCGCTTCTCCAGCGCCTGATTTCAGCCGGGCCAGCCCGGCGGGATTATAATATACCGCCGAAACATCGTCCGCCGCCGCCGTGAAAGCTTCTCCCATGCCCAGCGCCCTGGCTCCGAAACCGAGACTCAGGAATTGCGCGGCGGAACTTTCGGCGGCGCTGCCGCTTCCGCACAAAAGCGGGAGGATACCGAAAAAGAGGAAAGCCGATCGTAATTTATTCAGATTTATCATAAAATTCGCCTCTCATAGTATACCTCGCCGGCCAACCCAAATCCCGAAGAAAAAACGATATTTCCGGTTCCTGATCCCCGCTCTGCCGCAGACACGGACAGGAGCGGGGATCCCCGCGCATATAGACCGCAATACATCAGCCTTTAGCCCCTACTTTTTCTTCAGCTTAATCTCAACATCTTTGGTTTTGCCGTCTTTGTCTATTTTAAGTTTTAGCTTCTTCTCACCGCCCGCCTCGGAGCTTAGCTTGTCCAGAAATTTCTGCATATCCTTGGACGTAATGCCCTCCTGCCAATTCCCCACATCGGAAGCGCCCATCTTCCTGGCCGCGGCGGGAGCCGCGCCGGCGCCTGAAACCGTGCTCATCTGTCCGGCCGCCAGAGACTGCCTGCCCAGAGAATTCTGCACGTCCACATGGCCTTCGTACACCTTGACCGTCAGCAGGCTCCGCTGTTCTATGTCGGCTTCGGTTCCCCGGACCGCGCAGACAGCCGAAGGCGTCCGGACGTCCAGCTTGGCCATCTTATGCAGCATTCTGGTCCAGAGCTGGCCGACCTTGAGGCGGAGCATTCCATTGGCCCCGGCGCGGGCGTCGGTGTTGAAAGTTGAGTTCTCGTTAAGCCGGACCTCGGCGCCGCCTTTGGTGGCCAGGGAGGCCCGGCTGGACGGACCAGTCTTAACCTCATCTCCGAAGTAAAGCATATCGTTCAGGGCTAAAGGCTCGAACGCGCTCCCCCCGGATCGCTTCACCTGGACGTCGCCGCTCACGTACACCACGATGGCGTTGACCCTGCCCGCCGCCGCGGCACGGCCCGGCAGCCACGAGGCCCCAAACAGCAGCGCAAGCGTTATCATCACCGATCTCTTCCATTGTCCGCGTTTCATATATAATTCCTCCGTTTTTTATTTCCGGTTACTTCGCGCCAATATCCAGTCTCCTGAAATTTACCTTACCAGCCTCCCTGCCCACGACCTTAAGGATATAGGCCGCGGCCGGGATCTCTTTCTCTTTGGAGGCCTGTATGAAATAATAATCCACCATAAGCCCTTCCTCGGTCCGCCGCCTGGAAAGAATGCGTATCGTCTCGGCCCTGTCGCGGGAGGCGGAAACTATGCCAAGAACCATTTTCTCCGGGAAATCCACGTCGGGGAGTTCGGCCCCGGACAGGGACTGCCATAATTTTTTCCATTCTTTTTTTCCGGTAACGACAAAAGTGGAGGCCTCTTTTTCCGAGAAAGCCGCCGCGTACCCCGTCCATTCATCCTGGAGAGCCGACGGTTTAATGATCTCCAGATCCATTCCCGGCGCCTCTTCCGCGCCCGCGGTCTCCGCCGTCCCCCGGCCGGTCTGCGCGGACGGGGCCGCGGCCGCGCCGCCGGTTTCGCTTATGCTGGCGCCGGTCAGCGTGGCGTCGCCGCTGATCAGGGCCGCCAGAAGATCATTAAGTTCGGAACCCGAGCAGTTGCCGCACTCTATGGTCTGGAACGTATAACCCTCAAGCGCCTTGAGCGCGTCCGGTCCCAGCCGTTTTGTCAGTTCCGCCCAGAGTTCGTCATAGCTCAGTTTTTTGGAAGGCCCTCCGGACGCGGGGGGGCCGCCGCTATCTTTAGCTATCAATTTCGTCTTACAGTTGTCGGCAAGATTGTCGTCGAAGATATCCACGCAGGCGACAGCCAGGCTGGTTTCCTGGTCAGAAGGCATAAAGGCGGTAAAAGACACTTCTTTACGCTCGCCGGAAGTCAGGGTCTGGATCTGTTTGGGAGAATCCTGGGCGCTGATGCCTCCGAGCGACATCCTGAGCCCGATATTGGTTTCGGCGCTGCTGCCGGAATTATAGATCGTGGCCTTGAAGTTCAGCGGTTCTGTCCTGTCCAAAAGCGGAGCGGCGAGCTCCAGACCGGTCACGCTGACATTGCGCGACTGGGAAGAAGCCTGGTTCCTGAGCGAAAAATTATAAACATTGCTTTCCGAAATAGTATTGCCCGCCGCGTCCAGCCCCTCCACTTTCCAGTAATAAACCTGCTGCGGAACCAGCTGTTCCCTGGGATTGGAGGGATTCTGCGGATAGCTGAACAGGGTTTCCCCCGAGTTGATGGACTGATGCACCGGGTTATAAAGCCCGGCGTTCTCAGCCACGGTAATGCGGTATTGGGAAGCTCCGCTGCCCACCCACCTGAAGATAAGCGGCGTGTCGGCAAGCCCGGCGGCGCCGGAAGGCGGATAAATGAGCGTGATGTTGGGCGAGGAAATGGTGAAGTTGACGCCGGTCGGAGCGGAGGTTTCCCCGTCCAGGGAAGCCTCTCCCCGGAAAGTGTACTGCCCGGGGGTGGAATAAAAACGCGAAACAGCCACGCCGGAGAGCTGGGTCTGGCTGAGGCCGGGCGTGCCCGGCGCCGCGTTGCCGGTGTGCGTGAAAGCCTCGACGCCGCCGGGGTTAAAGATCCTGAACGTGAAATTGATCATTCCCGTGCCCTGGACGGCGTTATTTACCTGCTGCCTGAGGGTAATGGTTTCTGAATTGGAATATGTGGCGCGAATATTTCCTCCGGCGTCCACGACCGAAATGACATGGCCCGTAAGATTCCCCGCGTAAGCGGCCCCCGCCGGACAGGCGCACAAAAATAGACTTAACCATGTTTTTTTCATTTTAAATCTCCCACTGACCACTATCTACTGATCACTAACTACTGGCCGTTAACGTATCACCGCGAACTTACCCGTCTTAACCCGGCTCTTTCCGGTGGTTTGCGACTTCACGTTGAGTTTGTAAAAATAAACTCCTGGCGCAGGATCCGAACCGGAAAAATTCCAGCGGAACTCATAGGGATTCCCCGTACCGATCCAGCCCGGGTCGTCGCCGCGAACCCTTTTTACCAGAAGACCCGCCACGTTGAAAACGCTTAATTCTTTTTTAACCGACAAGTCATCGGTTCTGAAACGGAACTTCACCCAGGTCCGGGCCGGATCCGGATATGCGTAAAGGGAATCCTCCGCCAGAAGTTCGCCGAGCGGTTTTACCACAAGGTTTTCCCCGCTCCTCAGCCGCACCGGGAGCGGCGCCATGCCGGGCGCCCTGAGTTCATAATCACCGGGCAGCAGATTCGCTATTTTAAAACTTCCGTCATACTCCGCCTCCACTGCCGCCACGCGCCTACCCTGCTGATATAACGCAACCCCGCTATAACCGATCGCCTCCGACCTGTGACTTGTGACCTGCGACCTGCGAGTTGTTGCCGGTATTACTCCGGAGACGCTTGCCAGCGTATAGGTCACGGAAAGGGTGAAATCCGCGTCGGCATAGCCCACCGGAATACCATCTTTGGAAACTGAGCTGGCTATCCCGTCCTCCACCCAGGTAACCTGCACCCTGTACACCCCCGCGTCGAGGCCGTACGCCGTAAAACTCCCGCTCCCGTCGTCTACGGTATACGCCGTCCGGGCGGCGGCGCCTGAAGCGTTGAACGCTTCCACCAGCACGCCGGTTATACCCTGTCCGGGGGAGGTTCGCACATGGCCCGCGATCGCGTCGGGCAGGCCTTCTCCCGCCAGGCCGGCGAACTCCGGAGAGGCCGCCGACCAGAAACCGGCGTCGTCCTTAGTCCAGAGCCTGAGGTAGTAACTCGCGGAATTGGCAAGCCCGGATATAAGATACACCTGCGTGCTTCCCGCCGGAACCGACGCGGTGGCGATAAGCACCTGGGCCGAAGCAGTGCTGTAGTCGAACCCGGTAAACGTGGCGTATTTGACGGCGAACTCGCCCATCCCCAGCAGCCCGGTCCCGCCGTCGTCCCCGGGAAAGACCCAGGTGACGCGCAGCCTGCCGGGAGGGACGGACACGGAACTGGTGGAAGCCGAAACCTGCACCGTCTGTCCGGGAGGCGTGGCGTCCACAAAAGTAAAAGTGGAACCGGCCAGGCCGAAAGCGGAAAGATTGGCGGGGGCCGCCGCGTCCGCGGCGCAGGCCGTAACAAAATAATCGTAGCCGCTCAGCATATTGCCGCTCAGATAAACGTCGGGAAGGAAAGTCCAGCCCCCCCCGGAAACCGCGGTAAAGCTGGAAGACTGCGCAGTGTCCCACCCCCGGCTTAAGAAATTCCACCACTTCCCGTCAATAAGCCGTTTAACGCTTATCCCCGCCTGGGCGGGACCGCTGCCCGCGTCGCCGGCGGTACCGGTTATCGCGTCCAGGGCATAAACCGTGGAGAGCGCGGCCGGTGAGGAAAGAGCTACCGACGGCGCGTCCTGATCCAGCGTGAACGCAGCGGTGGCGTAGGTAAGCGAATAGCGGTCCAGAGTATCCTTCGCCCTGGCCACCGCGGTATAGGAGGATAGATTGACAAGCCCGAAAGTGGCGACATTCAGGCTCCAGACCTGTCCGCCGGCCGCCCTGAGCCAGACCGGCGCGCCCGCGGAGAAACCGCCCGCGCCGTCGTAATACTTCCCGCCGGCCAGTTCTTTCAACCAGACCTCTACATAACTTACCGCTATCCCCTCGCTTCCTCCGGAAGCCGAACCTGACAGCGCCGCCGCCGTGGAGACATAGGCGGCGGACGGAGAAGCGAACGCTACTCCCGGACCTCCGGCGATCTTCAGGATCTTGAACGCATCAGCCAGCGTAGTAAAATTCCCGGCCGCGTCCGCCGCGCGGACGCTGATGTAATTGGTCGCGCCTCCTGACAGCGCCTGAAAATCCACGCTCCAGTCCGCGGTATATGTCCCGGAGGAAACCAGCGTATCTATATCGGTCCAGCCCAGCACCGAGGCGTCGGCCGCGCCGGCGGAATAGGCGGCGCTGTACTGTATGAGCGCCAGCCCGGAACGCGCGTCGGAAAAGTCCACGTTGAACGGTCCGGGATCGGAACTCTGCCAGCCCGACGGGGACACGGCGCCGTTCACGATAACGGGGGGCGTGGTATCCCGGATGACATAAAAAACATCCGTGGACACCGTGACGTTGGGCGTGGAGGCCAGGTCATAGACCCGCACCGAGGCGTAAGCCGTAACGCCTTCGGTTATAGTCTGAAAAACCGCCTCAGGAAGCTGCCAGTCCGTCTCGTAACTCTGGGCGTTTATGTCGGTGACGACCTCGGTCCAGCCGGTCAGCGGCGTCCCCGCCAGGTTCTGGGAAGTGGACAGCTTTACCTCAAATCTGGAAAGTCCCGAGCCCAGATCGGAGAAATGAACTCTATAGTATCCGCCCGCCGCTCCCCGCAAAACATCATCCCCGCCCTGCAGATCTATCACGGACGGAGGGATCGTGTCCGCCCCGGTAAGAGTCTTCGTGGCGCCAAGAACCAGCCAGGCCGTCTCCCTTGACAACGCATCCCGGGCTTTAACCTCGAAATAGAAAGTGACGCCGGCATCCAGGGGTGTCACGGAAACGAGCGACGTCCAGGCGGCCCAGGTTCCCGCCCCGTATTCCTGGCCCTGAAAATCCGGGGAGGAAGACACATGCAGAAAATACTCCGTATAGGCCGGATTGGAATTCTGGAGCCAGCGAAGCTCCACGGTATCGGATGTCGCCGAGGCAAAGCTTCCCGACGAGTGGGGCTCCGGGACATTCGCCCTGGTCAGCGTGGACGGGAATACCGTATACGCGGAGGCTGCCCCGGCCGAATTCAACGAGGCTGTTTTAAAATAATATGTGGTGTTGGGAGCAAGGCCGTAGGCGGCCAGCGACGGCGCCGCTGGGAACGAGGAATAATTCAGCGTCAGAAAATCGTCGCTGGAAATCCGGACTTCGTACCTGGTGCCGGCCAGGTTCCCGTTCGGATCCCAGGAAAGCAGGACGCCGCTGGAATAAACCGCGGCGTACGACGGAGAAACAGGCTGGGCGGAGAGCGTTATTGTGGAGCCGAACCCGGCGTCGGCGGTCTCGACGCCGGAAAAGCCGACGGTCCGCGCGCGGATATAATAGGTGGTATTAAGGTCAAGCCCTTCAAAAACATACGACCCCGCGACGGTCAGAGTGGAAACAAGTTCCACTTCAAAAGCTTCGTCCTGCGCCGCCCGGGCCAGATACACGGATCCCGGGCTATTGCCGGCGTCCGACCAGGAGACGGAGATGCTGGAGGAGTAAACGCCTGTTATCAGCGGATTTACCGGCGGATTAGGATCCGTAATGGTGGAGACCGGCGCGGAGTAGGCGGCATCGGGTTCGGTTGAAACTTTCACCTTAAAAAACCAGGTGGCGTTGGGCGTCAGACCATAATACGCCGTGGTCTGGGCGCCCAGGGCGCCGGTGACCGACGAAAACGCCACGCTGAAGTCAGGCGCGGTGGAGATGACCATCAGCGGGGCTTCCGTCCCGGGCGTGTCCAGATCCCAGGATAAGGACGCGGTATCCGTGGAGGAGCCGGTAAACTGCACGTTAGAAGGCGTTAAACAATGCCCGGCGGCCGGCGCAAAACAACACGCCAGCAACGGTATAACCACCCTCCGCCGGATCCAGGCAGCGTTTCCCCTTAACATAATTTAATATATATTATATATCGTAGGGGGAACGGATAACAATGACTTGTTGGTTACACCCCGGCTCACGACCGGTATGTATTCGGTAAACCCGTCAACACGCGGGGGGCCGCCTTTCTTATCTGTAAAGCACTGTCATTGACAGGGCGGGCACGTCTATAAAACCGGAAAATTTACGGCCGCCGGCGCAAGCGCCGTTCTCGTCCAGGGCCTTTTCATACTCACCTATAGGCAGGACGAACTTCTGCGCGGTCTTCCGGGGGTTGATCAGCACAACGATGCGGTTCCAGGAATCCCCGGCCTCGGCGCCTTTAAGCACATAGGCGATATCGGGGGCGGCCACCGGCAGGCCCAGATCCTCGTAAAACCTGAGATTGTCCCGGACGGCCTGGGCCGTTTTCATTCTGAAAGCGGGGTGCGCCCTGCGCAGGGCGATGAGGTCGCGGTAAAAAGCGAACACGCCGTTATTGCTTTTTTTCAGCGTCCAGTCTATCTTGTTGATCCCGTCCGGCAGGTTATAGGAGTTTTCCTCTCCCTTTTTGGTGCGCAGAAATTCCTCGCCCGAGTGGAGGAAGGGTATACCCTGCGAGGTAAGCACTACCGCCTGGGCCAGTTTATCCATACGCACCCGGTTTTCCAGCGGCTCATCCTTCGCCGAGAGCGTAATGCGGTCCCAGAGAGTGTGGTTGTCGTGGCAACTGACGTAATTCAGGGTCTCCAGCGGAGAATCCGTGAACTCGTCTATGGCGCCTTTGATCCCGCGCATGACCGCTTCGCGGTTTACGGCCGCCTGCACATAACCCGGCTCGGAGGCCTTGAACACGCTGCCTTTCAGGGCGTCGCGCAGATTATCGTTGAACACCGAGAAGCCTTTCGACCTCTGCGTCCCCTTTTTCACGCCTTTCACCGGGGTTTCGCCGGAGGCCCAGGGTTCCCCGTATATGAGGATGTCAGGCTTCGCCTCTTTCAGGCGTTTTACCAGCGCGAAAACGGTTTCCTGGTCTATCAGACCCATCAGATCGAAGCGGAAGCCGTCCACTTTATATTCGTTGACCCAGTGCAGCAGACTATCAATGATAAACTTGCGGCCCATCGGGGATTCCGATTTGAACTCATTGCCGCAGCCGGAACCGTTCCAGTAAGATCCGTCCTCTTTGACGCGGTAATAATAATCTTTCGCCAGAGCGTCAAAATTAAATGCCTTGCCCCCGGTCTCCGCCGTATGGTTATAAACCACGTCCATGATAACCTTGATCCCCTTTTTATGCAGGGCGTCGATCATCGCCTTGGCTTCTCTCACCCTTTCTCCGCCATAGAGACCGGTGGCGTACCAGCCTTCTGGCGAATTAAAATTGACCGGCATATAGCCCCAGTTGTATTCCGGGGAACTCTCGTTATTCTCAAAATCCTGAAACGGCATGAGATGGACGGCGTTCACGCCCAACTCGGAAAGGTGATCGATACCCGTTTTTATTTCCCGGTACTCGGGGTGGACTGTCCCCGTCTCGGTCAGACCGAGGTATTTACTTTTGCGCTCCACACCCGAAAAACCATCTATGGTGAAGTCCCGGATGTGCATTTCATAAAGAACCGTGTCCGCCGGATCAAAGACGGGGCCGGGCGCGACAGCGGTGGTCTCCGCCTCAACCAGCGCCAGCCCGTCGTGCGCCGTCACAGCCGGCGCGTAGGGATCCAGGCCCTCAAAAGTCTTTCCGCCCTGGACGGCGCGCAGTTTCCAGTACTTGCCGGAGAGGTCTTCCGGGATCTCGGTTTCCCAGAGGCCGTTCTCCCGCCAGGCCAGCGCATAGCTCACCGGGGGTTGGCGGCCGGAACGGGACTGGCCGGCCGGGGCATTATAAAAAAGCGCCTCCACTTTCGACGCGAACGGGGCGAAAGCCCTTATAAAGGTTTTTTTATCCGCGACACGAAGCCCCATCTCCTTATCGCTTTTAAAATAGTCGCCGTAGACCGCCCCGCCCAGGCCCAGCGCCGCCGGCTTCATATCCCTGGAATGGAGCCGCCAGCGCCCGGCGTTAAGCGCGCGGTAATCCATCTGTCCCAGGCTGTCAAAGACAAGGATCACGGCACGGCCGTAAGTTTTGCCGCCGGGAAAGGCGGCCTTCAACGGATGAAAAACGTTCTCCCCATTGACGGCGTAAAAGCCCTGTCTGGAAACGTAAGGCAGATCCACGAAACGGTTAAAGAGAACCTTTATCCCGTTCTCGCTTTCAAGCAGCGCGGAAACTATTCTGGTGGAAACTTCGGGAGGGGCCGGGTAGACGGCCGGGTCGCCTTCGGCGAGGAAGACCGCGCCGTGGGAAGATTTTTTCAGCAGCCGTTCCGGGCCGTCCTTGGCTTCCCAGTTCCCGAGCCGCGGGAGTATCCCGATGGTCTTGCCCTCCAGGCCGAAAAGTTTAAGATTTAATTTAAAGATGGCGCCATAGCCGTCGATCCCCGCCGGAACCACCTCAAATCCCTCTTTCTTGTCGGTCTCGTTCCAGATCCACAGGGACCAGTTTTCATAGTCCCCATTCAAACGGTTATAATGCACGGTAAATTCGCTCTGGGCGTAAAGATTCGCGGTCATAAATAGCACCCCTGAAAAAACCAGCGTTATGGTCTGTCGCATATTTAAATTGTAGAATATATGGAAATGCTTACGACAATATTATTCCTGCTCCTGGCATTAGCGGACACTGTCTCAGCCGCCAACAAAACTCCTGCCGCCCCCCCCTCATCCCTCGTTTCCACAGACACTATCCGCCAGAAAATACTCTCGCAGAAGATCGTACGCGGAATCCATCTCACAGCATGGGGCGCCGGCTCCAGGAAAGCGCGCCGCGAACTTATCGGCAGGATAGATAACTCGGTAATCAATACCGTGGTCATCGCGATCAAAGAAGTGGACGGGAAAGTCTACATCCCCGGAGTAGAAACCGCGCACAGATACGGCGCGTACGAGCCCGCCATTTCCCGCCCGGAGGAAATGCTCAGGGACTTCAAGGACGCCGGCCTCTACACCGCGGCCCGTATCGTGGTCTTCAAGGACAAAATCATGCCGATCCAGCGCGGGGACATGGCCGTCCGCACTCCCGACGGCGGCGCCTGGCGCGCCAACAACGGCTCCACCTGGCTGGACCCCTATAATAAAGAGGTCTGGGCGTATACTCTGGACATCGCCGAACGCGCCGCGAAACTTGGTTTTGACGAGATCCAGTTCGATTATCTCCGCTACCCGACCGAGGGCAGCACCTCGCTCTGCCGCTACGCCAGGCCCCATACCTCCAAAACCGCCGTCGCCAATCTCAGGGATTTCCTGGTTTACGCGCGAGGGCGGCTCAGGCCCTACAAAGTAAAAATTTCCGCGGATGTCTTCGGCCTGACCACCACCGCCGGTGATGATATGGGCATAGGACAGGATCTCAAGACCATAGCCCACAACGTGGATTACATATACCCGATGATGTACCCCTCCCACTACTACACCGGGGAATACAATCTGAAAAATCCGAACAGCCAGCCCTACAAGGTAATAGACCGCGGCCTTAAGGACGCCCTGAAGCGCCTGGGGCCGGATTATGTCAAGCTTCGCCCCTATCTGCAGGATTTCAGCATGGGACATCATTACGGCCCGCATGAAGTGCGCGCCCAGATCATCGCCGCCAGGCGCAATATGCTGGAAAGCTGGGTACTCTGGAACGCCGCCAACCGCTATAACTGGGCGGCCCTCACGCCCCAGTCCTTCCGCGCCTTCGTGGAACCGGATTATGCGGGCAGGCAGGAAGTAAAATAGTCCGCCTTATCCCTGCCATCTCCCTATATTCTTTCTGTACGCCGAAAAGCTGACCTATCACGTGCCCGATGTCGGAGAGACCCGGACAAACCCCGGTCCGCAGCCCCCCCAGATCCCCGCCGTAGCCTTTGCGCGCGGCGAGGAACGGCAGCGGCTCGTTGGAATGATAACCGTAATCGTCCCTGTGTTCCATCCCGTGGTCGGCGGTAATGATCAAGAGATCGCCTTTAACCAGCCGGCTTTCAAAAAGCGGGATGACGCGGTCTATTTCCTCCAGGGCCTTCACGGCGCCGGGAATGTCGCGGGTATGGCCGTACAAACTGTCCGTATCCACCAGGTTGGAGAAAATAAAGGTTCCCCTGGGGCGGTAGATATGCCTGGCGCCGGTCAGGGCGTTTATGGTTCCCTGTATCGAATACGGATTGGTGTCTTTTTTTCCGGAGTGCACGAACCGCAGACCCAGCGAAGGGTCGATAAAATTCAGGCCGGTCAGTTTCACTTTCTCATGGTAAGACGTGTTGACCAGATCGCTGGTCTTGCCCACGGCCGCCGTCCAGATATCTTTGTCGTACAGGATCTCCACCAGCGTCCTTCCGCCTATGGGCAGGACGGCGTCGTGGCGGTTGGAGGTGCGGACTATGGCGCCACTGGAGTCCCTGATATAGGAGCGGGCTATCGCGCGGGTTATGGGGATCCCCATCTCCATGGCAAGGGCGAAAGCGGCGTCGGCTATCCGGTGCTGTTCCTTGACCGGAATAACGGCTTCGTTCATCGCAAGCTGGATAAGCGGGTCGCACTTGCTGGCGTAAACGATAGGGCTGCCGGTGCGTTCATGCTCGGCGGCGTTGAGTTCTATGGCCTCCATGCCCGCGGCCATTTTATTGAAAAAAGTTTTCCGGCCGATGCGCTTTTCCAGCCCGGCGATGTACTTCGCCGGAAAACCGTCGTTAAAAAGATCGTAAGTGCGGTCGTCCAGGACGCCCATCATCTCGCGGTGGCCCACCAGGCTGTCCGCAGTGGCCGAGGCCTGCCTGACGGCCGCGGCATAAGACCGTCCCGCGTATTCCGGGGAGAAACGTTTTCCAAATTCCGGCGCCGTTATTTTCCCCAGCCCCAGGCGGGAGAGGTTGGGCAGTTTGATCTTTTTATTATAATTCCTGAGCAGGTGCTCAAGCGTGGAAATGCCCAGCGCGTCAATGACTAAAAGCAAAGCTGTCGGCGGATTATTTTTCATTTCAAAATTATAGTATATTGTAAAAATGAAAATATTGCCGCTTTTCCTTTTTTTATTTTCACCGTTCGCCGGCGCCGGAGTGGTGGGGCACGACATCAGGCTCAGACTGGAGCCGGAACAAAACCTCCTGGAGGCGGAGGACTCGATAACAATGCCGGAGGCTAAAACCGGGCTCATCTTCTCGCTTCACAAGGGCCTCTCTCCCGTAGTTCTCACCAAAGGCGCATCACTGACTCTTCTTCCTCCCGAAAAACCTGGGGACGTCTATGCCGTGAATTATTCTTCGTCCTGGGACGTCTTCGAAAAATATTCGCTTAGTCTGCCGAAAGGAACAAAGACCTTTAAATTAAAATACGGCGGCAGGATAGCCCATCCGCCCGCGGCGCAGGAGGAAGACTACGCCCGCGGCTTTTCCGAGACCCCGGGTCTTATCTCCCCCGAGGGCTGCTATCTTTCCGGCTCCACTTTCTGGTATCCGGAGTTCGACGGCGAACTTTCCTCCTTTAAACTGGAAACCGACCTGCCTGAAGGCTACGAGTCCGTGGCCGGCGGCGACCGTACCGGCCGCGTCGTGAAAGACGGGCGTACCCGCTCCGTCTGGAAAGCGGCCGTCCCGCAGGATGAAATAACGCTCGCCTGCGGCAAATATAAGGAATACGCGGATCACGGGGAAAAACCGGAACTCCAGGTCTTCCTGCGGGAAGCCGACGAAGCCCTGGCGCAAAAATATCTGACCGCCGCGCGGCAATATGTGGAGATGTACGCCGGCCTCATCGGCCCCTATCCCTACGGGAAATTCGCCCTGGTGGAGAATTTCTGGGAAACCGGCTACGGCGTCGCGTCTTTCACCCTGCTGGGGCCGAAGATCATCCGCTTCCCGTTCATCCTCAATTCTTCCTATCCGCACGAGATCCTGCACAACTGGTGGGGCAACGGGGTTTTTGTGGATTACGAAAAAGGCAACTGGTGCGAGGGCCTGACCGCCTACCTGGCCGATTACCTGATAAGCGAGGGGCGCGGAAAAGGCGCTGAATACCGCATGGCGGCCCTGCAGAAATACGCGGATTACGTGCGCGCCGGTAAAGATTTTCCCCTGCGCGGTTTCCAGTCCCGCCGCTCGCCGGCTTCCGAAGCCGTAGGCTATGGAAAGTCGCTCATGTTCTATCATATGCTCAGAACCAGCCTGGGCGACGTTAAATTCAAGGCCGGCCTGCGGGATTTTTACAGAGAAAATAAATTCAGGAGCGCCTCTTTCGACGACCTTAAACGCTCTTTTGAAAAACAGACGGGAAAGGGCCGCCTGGATAAATTCTTCCATCAATGGGTAGACCTGCCGGGCGCCCCGGAACTGGCCCTCAGGAACGTAAAGATCACCAGGGAAGCGGAGGGTTTCGGCCTTGAATTCGAGATCGTGCAGCTTCAGGACGGACCGGCCTACCAATTGGAAGTGCCGGTCTATATCCAGCTTGAGAATATAAGCCGCCCCCGCAAATCGCTTCTGATAGTGACCCAAAAAGAGGAATCCTTTAAATATTCCTCGATGGTGAAACCGGCCCGCATCGCGGTAGACCCGGAATTCGATCTTTTCCGCAAACTGGATCCGCTGGAAACCCCGCCGACGCTCTCCCGCCTGCTCGGCGCGGCCGGGCCGCTGTTAGTGCTGCCGGCCGCCGCCTCCAGCGGGACGTACAGCGCTTACGAAACTTTCGCGGCGGCCTGGCCCGCCGATAAAGGGAATGCGCCGGAGCTCAGAAAAGATTCGGAACTCTCCGCTCTGCCCAAGAACCGTCAGATATGGATCTTCGGAAACGAAAACAGATTTTATCCGGAACTGGCCGGCGGCCTGGCGCGGCTGGGCGCCCGGCTGGGCCCGGAAAAAGCGGTCGTAGACAATCAGGACTTCCCGTTCGCGGCCGCCACAATGGTGTTCGCCGGTTTCAATCCCGGCGATCCCGCTTATTCCGCCGGACTGATCCTGACCGACCGGCCGGAAAAACTCCGTCAACTGGCCGCCAAACTGCCTCATTACGGCAAATACGGCTACCTGGTCTTCGACGCCGGCATGGCCGCCGTAAAGACCGGCGGCTGGAACCCGGACAATTCGGCCTCCGGCCAGTGTACGAAAGCTGAAAATGGCTGCCTCAACCCCCGCGCCCCGCTCACCGCGACCCTGGGCCCTTACGCCGTACCCCCGGTATATCCCGCGCGCGAGCCGCTGGCCGCGCCGGTTTCCGTTTTCTCGGCCGACAGGATGAAGTCGCATGCCGTTTATCTGGCTTCGGAACTGGAGGGGCGCGGGTCCGGCGAGACGGGGCTGGAAAAGGCCTACAGGCATATCGGCAAAATGTTCCTGGAATACGGCCTGAAACCGTTTTTCGACGGTTCCGCTTCGCCTGAAGATGGCTTCGCGGGAACACGATTCGCGCAGGAATGGGAAGAGAATGGACACGCCCTCAGGAACCTTGCCGGCGTGATCGAAGGTTCCGGCCGCAAAGATGAATATGTCGTCGTCAGCGCCCACTACGACCACCTTCCCTCGGAGAAAGGCAAAGTCTATCCTGGCGCTAACGACAACGCCTCGGGGATCGCGCTGCTGTTCGAACTGGCCGGTTATTATTCAAAGCGGCGCCCGTCGCGGACCATCGTCTTCGCCGCTTTTGACGGAGAAGAGCGGGGCCGCCTCGGCTCCAGACACTTTATAAAAAACCTCGGCGGCGGGAGGGCGGCGAAAATAAACGCCGATATAAACCTGGATTCGGTCGGCCGCCTGGACGGCGGGAAAATGCTGTTCCTCAACTCCGGCTCTTCGGATAAATGGACACATATACTGAGGGGCGCCGGTTTTGTGACCGGCCTGGATTACGAGGCCTCGCGCCAGAACCTGGATTCAAGCGACCAGGCGAGTTTTATAGAAGCCGGCATACCCGCGGTTCAGCTTTTGAGCGGTATCAACGCGGATTACCACAAGTTTTCCGACACGGCCGAGAAACTGGATTATGCGGGTATGGTCAAAGAAGCCGAGTTCCTGAAAGAAATAATAGACTACCTGGCCGGCGACAGCGATTTAATAACCAGACCGCCCGGTTCCCCTTCATCCCTCATCTCTCATCCCTCATCCCTAAACAAACGAACCGTCTCCACCGGCCTGATCCCGTCTTTTGAGTGGCAGGGCAAAGGCGTAAAGGCGGACTCGGTGGCCCCCGGGTCTCCTTTATCGGCCACGGAGTTCAGAGCCGGAGACGTAGTGACCAGGATCAACGGGATCCCGACGGACGATCTGAGGAGCTACTCGCGGGAACTCGGCAAACACGTCCCCGGTGATAAAATAAAAATAACGTACCTTTCCGACGGCCTGGAAAAGACCGCAGAACTGGAACTCACAGCCAAATAGCGCAAAATTTCCCTGATCCTCCGCTAACAAGCCTGCATCATTGATGAGAGGATTTCATCCATTGGGTGAAAGCGGAGAAATGGCGGCGGGCTGCCGGTTCGGGGGCCTGCCAGCCATGGGGCCCATCGGGCCTACGGGGCCCGGCGACTTCGCGCCGGTTCCCCTCCGGCCCGATCCGACCCATGGCTGTCACCCCTCCAGTTATACCCCGCCGCCATCCTTCCAGATAAGATAGAAATAACCAAACCATTCGATGGTGGTGCCTATACGATTCCAATGCTCAATAATATACTTATCCGGCTTTGCGATATTGCAGGGTGTTCCTTACACTGAACAATGTGGCATCTGGAGAGGCGAAATGAACTTCCACCTTACGTTCGGTGTCGGTTGCTATATACTCTTTTATCTCGGATATCCGAGGCACCTCAAAATAGGCCGGCCTGTAGTTAAAATAACGATACAACACAAGGCGATCCTGAAATAATGGCCCACCATTATTGTCCATTTCAAATATCCGCATGAGCCAAAGGGCTCCCCGCCGATACGGCTGCTTCCGCAATGCTCTATACAGGGAGGATGGCGGCGGGGTATAGTTGGAGGGGTGACAGGGGGTGGCCTTTGCGACCCCACAGGCCGCCGAGGGAACGCGCAAAGGCCACCCCCTGGCAGGCCCCCGCACTTGCAGCCCGCCGCCATTTTTCATTGTTAGCGGAGGATTGGGGAACTCAGTGCCCTTGACATCCGGTACCACGTCCATTAGACTATTTACGGATCTTATGAAACACCGGCTGCTCACCATGGCTCTGCTCGTTATTGCCGCCGCTGTCGGCGCGCGGGCGGAGGATCTTGACGCCTCAGCGCAGGAGGGAAAGGCGTTCTTTGACGGCGCTGTCCGCCGGGCCGCCTTGGCCGCGCAATCCCCCTCCCCCCAGGATAAAGCCAGGCTGCTGGCGGAACTCAAAAAACACGTGACCATAAACGACCGCGGCGTTCCCGCCGAGGGCGCCGCCCTGAACGCTATACTCGCCAGGATGATGGACAGCCCCACAGCCAGGGAACTGGCCGCCGAATTCATCAAGGAAGACGCGAAAGCCGTTATCGCTTTTGAAGACGTCCCCGGCACCGAAATCTTCGAGATCAACGGCAAAAAGACATTCTGGACCGACGACGGCTACTCCGACACGGAAAAAAACCCTCCGGAAGTCGCCCTGAACAGCGCCTACCTGGCGGCACAGACGGAGAACGCTCCGGCGGTGACGGCGCACGAGCTCTTAGGCCATGTCCTCGAACGGAAACGCGCGGAAAGATACGGAGTTGCGGAAGTCTATAAATTCCACCGGAACGAGGAAGCCAACGCCGGACTGATAGGCTGGACGGTGGGAGCGGAACTGGGAAACAAGATCACTGACGGCTGGTCCTGGAAATACATGGCGGATCCTGACGACTACCATAAACGGCTGCAATCGACCACGGCCGCCTACGCAGCAAAACTGAGCACGGAGGAGATGAAATCCCCGCGTACCGCTTACGAAAAGCGCCTGGCGGACATTGAAACACTGCTGCTCGGCCTCCCCGCGCGGCGGGAATCTCTTGTAACCTGGCAGAGAATAATCGACCATTTCATCGAGGAACACGACATGGACGGCGATCCATTCACGAGCCTGAACGAAAGTCTTTACGCCACATTACAGTCTCTCCCGGACACCGAATATAACCTCCGGAAAATAAAGGAGCACCTTGAATCGCTTATAAGAAAATGCGACGGAGAAGCGGGCAAAGCCTGGACCGGCAGCCTCGCGGCCAAAGCCGATAACGGCTATTTCAAGGAAAAAGCGCGGGTAATGGAAGAACGCAGACAGGTTCTGACCGGCTTAATGCAGGGCAAAACCTGGGAGTCCGAGGCGCCGCCGACCCCACCGGGACAGATCTCACGTGCGCAGCTAGAGGAACTTTGGGAAAAAGATAAAGCTTCCGGCTGCGGAGGAATATTATGAAAACACACGCCGTTCTAACACTATTATTGCTGTCCGCCTGCGCAGCGGCGGCTAAGGAGCCCTCCATGGCAAAAACCGGCGAACTGATCTCTGATCTATCACAATACACCATCCCGCAGGGCTGGACATCCGAGAACGGCCTGACGCAAGGCGATCCGCGGACCGTACTATCCAGGGATCTGCACGCCATAACGATCCGGCTGGCCGGCGGACAAGGTTCGCGCTATAAAACATCCGGCGACTTTCTGGTGGGATTT
Source organism: Elusimicrobia bacterium GWA2_56_46 (assembly GCA_001799575.1). GTDB lineage: Bacteria > Elusimicrobiota > Elusimicrobia > Elusimicrobiales > UBA9959 > YA12-FULL-51-18. Next base: position 162,702 of record MGTT01000016.1, on the reverse strand, counting down.
GAGGCCCGCTCCAGCGGCGGCAAACCGGCCGAGAAACTGGAAAGCGCGGCGGCGGGCGGCGCGCGCGTCATAATTTACCGCAGAAAGGTCCCGGTGCGCCTGCCCCCCCCGGACGCTTCAGGCCCCGCCGAATTCACTACCGAGGAATTCTGCGTAGTCCCGGCGGGAAAGCGCTTTTTTGTGCTGAAATATTCCTACGGAGACTCCGTGCCTGATCCGCAGTATAACGGAAAAAAAGCCTGGCGCGATTTCCTCAAAACCTTTAAGCTGAAAAAACAATAATTATTTCCTCAGCCCTCATCCTTAAGCCTTTATCCCTTAGCCTTCCGAAAATTGCGCGCAATTTTTGGACTATGGCTTGTCTATTTTGCAGGTGTTGATGCCTAGTAAGAGATAGACGCCGCACCAGCCTACCAGGCCGGTAACCAGCGCCGCCAGGGCGGCTATCCATAGAATGACGGCGGCCGGCCCCGAACTCATGAACGCCACATAACCGAGCCCAAGCCCGACAACTATCCGGATAATTCTGTCCGGATTCCCGATGTTTTTAGATATCATAATTCCCCCCTCGCCCCGGTCTACTATACTTAAACACTACCAAAATGTCCGCGCGGATTCAACTTTACAGGAACGGCAGCACGCTGAGAAAATCTTTGGGAGGATCGGCCTTTAATAATTTTCTTTTGCCGGCCGGGTCCTTGAACTCCAGCGAATAGGAATGCAGCATAAGCCGCGGATAGGCGGCCTGCTTCGCGGGATCGCCGTAAAGCCGGTCGCCTATAACGGGATGTTCTATGTAATACATATGCACCCGTATCTGGTGGCGGCGGCCGGTGATCAGCTCCACTTCCAGCAGATCCGCTTTTTTATACCGTTCCAGCGTCTCATATCTGGTGACCGAAGCCTTGCCGTTAAAACCCACGCCCATGCGCCCGGAACCGTAGGCCTGGATGGGCTTATCTATCTCGCCGCGTTTTTCCCCGATATGCCCCTCCACTGCCACAAGATACTTCTTCTTTATTTCTTTCGTCTCGAACAGGAGCGAGAAATAACGGTGGGCGGCCCCATTCTTGGCGAATAGAATGAGTCCGCTGGCGTCTTTATCCAGGCGGTGCACCACGAACATGGGACGTTTAAGAGCCTGGGTCAGCAGGGCCAGGAGATTTTTTTCGGAAGCGGCCGGGCCGCGCCCCGGCATGGTCAGCAGGCCCGAGGGCTTGTTCACCACGATATAGTCGTCGGTTTCGAACACTGTCTCTAACAATGGTTTCACGCGAGCTCCGGATGGAGATCTTTTTTATAGTAGTACCCGGCGAAGATGGACGTCACTCCGCCGAAAAAGAGGAACATCACCGCCAGGAAAATGGCGAAAGCCAGCCCCCTGGCGTCCGAAACCATCCCGATTATTGTGGGAGAAACCGCGTCCCCGAAAGCGTGCAGAATAAAAATATCCAGCGCAAAAGCCATGGAACGCATATTGACCGGGGTCACCTCCACTATGGCGGCATGATAAGGGCCCGAGTTGCTGAAAATAAAAAATTCCGTAAAAAAAATCATCACCAGCGCCATGGGCAGGCTGGAAGCCAGCACCGCCAGCACGCCGAAAGGCATGCTGATGAAATAACTGAGATAACCGACTATAAAATAAGCGCGTTTGGTTTTTTTGTGCAGCCAGTCGGCTATCCAGCCGCCGGCAAGATTGCCGGCCACGCCGGCCAGAACCGTGACAGCGCCGAAGGTGACGCCTGCCTGCGCCACGGAGAGACCGAAATCCCTGACGAAAAAAGAAGGCATCCAGGCCGCCAGCCCGCCGATGGAAAACGTGCTGATGGCCTGTGAGAACGCTATCAGCAGAAAAGGCCTGTTCTTTAAAAGGCATTTATACTGGGCGAGTTTCACCCGCTCGGACGAACGCGCGAGCTTCTCCGGCGTCTCCTTAAAGAACATCGCCGCGATGCCCAGGATAATTCCAGGCACGGCCACCAGGTAGAAAGCGGAGCGCCAGCCGAAATGCTGGCCCAGAAACCCCCCCAGCAGGTAGCCGAGCGCGCTGCCCACCGGTATCGCCAGCGCGTAAAGCGCCATGACCCGGGCGCGTTTTTCTACGGGAAACCATTCCGCCAGGTACGACGGGGAAACCGTGCCGTAGCCGGCCTCGCCCACCCCCACCGCCGAGCGCGTTAAAAGCATCTGCGGGTAGGTCTTTACCATGCCGGTAAAAACGGTGGCCACGCTCCAGAAAACGGCGCTAACGCCGATTATGACGGGCCGCCTGTATTTATCGCCGAAATAGCCGACCAGCGGGGCGAAGCACATATAAACGATCATAAAAGAGGAAGCGAGCAGCCCCAGCTGGGTATCGGTCAGGAACAGCTCTTTTTTTATAAGCGGGAAGACGGCGTAGAGCACCTGCCTGTCAATGTAATTGAAAAGGCTTATGCCGAAGATCAGAAAAAGCACTTTCCTGGAGTAGGGATTTTCACTGAACATCGTCCACAATGATATCAAATAAGACGGCAAACCGGAAATTATGCTAGTATTTTGAAAAGTGGCCACCGCTATCCTCATGGACTTAAAGGAGCCGTCATGAAAACCGCGACTAAAACCGGAAAAAACGCCAAAAAACACGACATAACCTACGTAAACAACAACGGCTATGAAAAACTTTCCCCCGCTGACGACAAGGCGATGGAGATAATCGGCAAGCTGTACATAAATTTCCTCGGCGCCGGCAAAACCGAGCGTGAAGCCCACGATGAAGGCGTGCGCCTGCTTGAAACCGCGGGGTTCAGGGATCTGCTCCAATTTGAGAAAGGAAGCGCCAAACTCGCGCCCGGAGACCGTGTCTACAAATCCTGCGCCGGCAAAACGCTGATGGCCGTCATCATAGGCAAAAAGCCGCTTGAAGCCGGCATGCAGATCGTGGGCGCGCATACCGACGCTCCCCGCATAGACATAAAACAGAACCCCCTCTATGAGGCCGGGGACATGGCGCTGCTGGACACGCATTACTACGGCGGCATCAAAAAATACCAATGGGTGACCATCCCGCTGGCCCTGCACGGCGTGTTCGTCAAACCCGACGGGAAGAAAATAACCGTAACCATCGGCGAAGACCCGTCCGATCCCGTGCTCTGCATCACCGATCTGCTGCCGCACCTCGCCGCCGACCAGAACAAGAAAACTCTCGCGGAAGGCATAGAAGGCGAGAACCTGGACGTGGTCACAGGCTCCAGGCCGGTAAGCGAGAAAGGGCGCAAAGAAAAAATAAAACACAACATCCTGAGACTCCTGTATGAGAAATACGGCGTCACTGAAAGCGACTTCCTTTCCGCCGAACTGGAACTGGTGCCGGCCGATAAGCCAAGGGAAGCCGGCCTGGACCGCTCCATGGTGCTGGGCTACGGGCAGGACGACCGCGTCTGCGCCTACGCCGGTTTGAAGGCCCTCATCGACCTCAAGGGCGTTCCCGAATACACCTCGGTCGTACTCCTCTGCGACAAAGAAGAAATCGGTTCCGTGGGCGCCACGGGCATGGCCTCCAACTTCTTCGAGAACACCTCCGCGGAACTGGTAAACCTGACCTCGGACGGTTACAGCGAACTGACGCTCAAACGCGCCCTCGGCAATTCATGGATGATCTCGGCCGACGTGAACGCCCTGTTCGACCCGTTATATGCCGGCGTCTCGGAAAAGAAAAACTCGGCGCTCCTCAACCACGGCGTCTGCCTGACCAAATACGGAGGCGCGCGCGGAAAATCCGGCTCCTCCGACGCCAACGCGGAGTTCGTGGCGCAGATACGCCGCATCTTCGACAAAGCCGGCGTCATCTGGCAGACCGGCGAGCTGGGCAAAGTGGATCAGGGCGGCGGCGGCACTATCGCCTGGCTTATGGCACGCTACGGTATGCAGGTGGTGGACTGCGGCGTGGGACTCCTTTCCATGCACGCGCCGATGGAACTGGCCGGAAAGCTGGACATCTATATGGCTTACAAAGCCTACCTGGCGTTCCTGAGGGACGGGAGGAAATAAAAAGTGGCTATCAAGGTCATAGTCACCGGCGGGACTTTCGACAAAGAATACAACGAGCTTAACGGCGAGCTGTTCTTCAGGGACACCCATCTGCGGGAGATGCTCTCCCTCGGACGCTCCCGCGTTTCCGTGAACGTGAAGACCCTGCTGATGATAGACAGCCTGTTCATGACCGCCGCGCACAGAAAGAAGATCCTCCGGGAATGCCTGGCCTCGAAAGAACACAGCATCGTCATCACCCACGGCACCGACACCATGCCTGAGACGGCCAGGCTGCTGGGCCCGGAGATAAAGAACAAGACGGTGGTGCTCACCGGCGCCATGGTGCCTTACAAATTCGGGAGTTCTGACGGGATGTTCAATCTGGGTTCGGCTCTTTCATTCGCGCAGACGCTCCCCCCGGGCGTCTACATCGCCATGAACGGCCGCTGCTTCAACTGGTATAACGTAAGGAAAAATAAAACCAAAGGCGAGTTCGAAGAACAAAAGGCTTAAGGATGAAAGAAAAGGCACAGGGAATACAAGGGCTTTTTTCGCCCTTTAGCCTTTATCCCTCGGCCTTTATCCTTACCTGAAAAAATTCAACTGAATTTTTTCAGGTTAGAACAGGCCTTTTTTCTCTTCCCAGACGGCCTTGCTGTTCCCGTTGGAGAACACTTCCACCTTTCCCGAACCGTCTATCCACAGGGCGGCCGAACCCTTTATCCTGCCCAGCAGGGCGAAAGCTTTCTCCTTGCCCATAACGGCCAGCACGGCCGAGGGGATGTATTCGTTTTCCTCTACAGTGGGAAAATAAACCAGCAGATTGGAAAAATCAGACAACGGATAGCCGGTCTTCAGATCCAGGATATGGGAATACAGCTTCCCCTCTATCCGCACAAAATGGTCGCGGCCCGATGAGGACATCACGACGCCCCCTTTAAACCGGAGCCGCCCCAGCGTCCCGCCCTCGTGGAATGGATCCGGGACTTCGTAGGACCAGTCCCCCTCCCCGTAATCCAGCACATTGCCGCCGAGTTTGAGTTCCACGCGGCATTTATTTTTCCCCATAGCCTGCTTCATTACCACGCGCCCGCGTTCCAGGCAATAGCTCCGCAGAATTCCGCCCAGGTTGATCTGGACCGGTCTGGCGAAGCGGACCATTTTCCTTTCGTGATCCACCTGCACATAGCCGGAGCCCATATCCGCAAGCGCCCGGGCTATCTCGTCCTTCGAAGGCATCTTCCTGGAGGCGGCCGCTTCTTTCCATACCGGCCACAGAGGCGCGAACGTGATATCGAACGCACCCCCGGTCAGATTGTAGTAATCCAGGGACAAAACCAGGAGCTTGAGGAATTCGTCGTCCACCCTGACCCATTCGCCGTAGGCCCTTTTGTTGACGTAAGAAACATAGCTGTACGGTTCCGTGAAACTGTACTCGTCGGCTATCCTCTTCCACTCTTTAAAAACGGCGCCGGCTATTCCTTCGCCTTTTTCCCTGTCCGCGGTGAAAACTTTTACATGAGCCGGCGTGCCCAGCAGGAACGTGGTCCGGGTATAGGCGGCCTCTTCTTTTTTGGCACACGCCGAAAAGGCCAGCAAAGCGGTCGCGGCAAAAAACCATTGTCTCATAAAATTACGATATCACTTTTTCTACCGCCGGTAAAGGGTTTTGACTTTACGGAGGTGTTTTTGTATTCTAACCTGAATCCTGCAGTTGGAAGCGGTTTCCATAGGAGCATCAGGCGGACAGAATTATTCTGCAGGATTCCCCGCGAAGCGGGCGTCGGGCCCAGCGCTATGCGCGCCCGGCCCGACGAGGTGTATGCCTCCCGGAGGGCGCCCGCTATGCGGGCGGAAAGTTGCGACTGCAACTTTCAGGCTAAGGTAACTCACAATGGGGAGGACTTTAAATATGCTCAAAGGGCTTTTGATCTCCAATCTTCTGCTGTGTCTTGTTTTTGCGGGTCCGGCTTCGGCTGTAAAAATGCCCGCGCCCCCGGAAAAAGCGCTCACCGCGGCTTCCGAAGAACTGAATGCCCTGGCCGAAAAGCTCCGGGACGGAATAAAGGACCGGCCGGGCATAAAACTGGCCGTGCTCGAATTCGCCTACACCAGCGGCAAAACCTCCGACGGCCCCGTCATTGTACAGGAGCGCCTCACCACGCTTCTGGCCCAGAATAAGACGATAACGCTCATCGAACGGAATCTCCTCAAAAAAGTGATGGGGGAACTCAACCTCCAGGCTTCCGGCGCCATAGACGAGGACGCCGCCAGAAAACTGGGGAAACTCCTCGGCGCCGACGCCGTAGTCACGGGCACGCTGAATGACGTTCAGGACGGCATGACCGAAGTCAACGCCAGGATCGTGGAAACCGAAAGCGGCCGGATCCTCACCGCCGCGGCAGCCGGAATCAAAAAGACCTGGCAGGATCAGGGGCTCCCGCCGCAGCCGGGCAAAGATTACGCCGGCAAACCTCTGGTCCAGATAGCCGTGCTGCTGGACACCTCAAACAGTATGGACGGCCTCATCAACCAGGCCCGCAGCCAGGTCTGGAAGATCGTCAATGAACTCAACGCCTCCGAAAAGAGCGGTTCGTCGCCCGTCATCGAGGTGGCGGTCTACGAATACGGCAACAGCGGCCTGAAGCAGGAGAAAGGCTGGATACGCCAGGTCATTCCTTTCACCCGCGACCTGGACAAGGTGGCGGAGGAATTATTCGCTCTTAAAACCGCCGGCGGCGACGAGTATTGCGGCCTGGTTATAAAGAACGCCGTTAATGAACTGGACTGGAGTAAAAAAGACGACGCCTATAAGGCCATTTTTATCGCCGGCAACGAGCCCTTCACACAGGGCGAAACCGACTTTCATGAAGCCGTCGCGCTGGCCAAAGCCAAAGGCATCTTCGTCAACACCATATTCTGCGGGCGCCGGCAGGAAGGGATAGCCACCCAGTGGCTGGCCGCCGCCCAGCTGGCCGACGGAGAATATACCAATATAGACCAATCGGCCCCGGCCGCCTCCATAACCGCGCCCCAGGACGACCAGATAACCCGGCTGAGCTCTAAACTCAACGAGACCTACGTGGTGTACGGCTCGATGGGCCAGACCAGAATGCGCGGCAAGGAAACCCTCGACGCCAGCGTCGCCTCCGGCGGAAAAAGCGTAATGGCGGAAAGGGCCGTTTTTAAAGCCGCCTCAAGCGCCGCCATGAGCGCCCAGGAGTCCTCCTGGGACGTCATCAGCGCCATTGAGAGCGGCGCCATGAAACGCTCGGAGATAAAAAAAGACCAGCTTCCGGAAGAGCTGAGGAAAATGGACCAGGCCCAGCTGGATAAACATCTCGACTCCAAGCTCGCCGAGCGCAAGAAAATAAAGGCGGACATTCTCCGCCTCCAGCAGGAGCGCAAGACGTACATCGCCGGAGAGGAGAAGAAGCAGACCGGCGCGCCCGTAACGCTGGATAAAGCCGTCATAGACGCGGTGCATAAACAGGCCGCGCAGAAAGGCTATAAGTTTAAATAATGCTCTTCATCATCTTAGCCCTGGTGTCGTTCTCTCCGGGGCCCGGCCTCCGGGCTGAAACCGCGCTTTCGCTTGAAAACAAGGTCGGCCAGCTGCTCATGATCTCCATAGACGCGGCCGAAGCCGCCAAAGCCGCCGGGCCGGTCGCTCTGGGCCTGGGCGGAATACAGCTCCAGTGGGGTTCCTATTCGCTGGAAAACACCCTGCGCCTTACGGAAGAATTGCAGCGCAGCGCTCTCGCCGGCGCGGCCCGGACGCCGCTTTTCATCGCGGCGGACTACGAGGGCGGAAGCGTTTATGTCCCCACCACGCTGGGACTGGCCGAACTCCCCACGAACATGATGCTGGGCGCCGCGGACGACGAAAACAATACCGCTTCCCTCTTCTATCTGGCCGGACGGGAACTGCGGCGGGCCGGGATCAACATGGTTTTCGGGCCGGTGCTGGACGTAAACACCAACCCGCAAAATCCTATTATCGGGGTCAGGGCCATAGGCGGGATGCCGGAACTGGTATCAAAAATAGGCGCGGCTATTATCAACGGCTTCCGCGCCGGCGGCATACTGCCCGCGGCCAAGCATTTTCCCGGCCACGGCGCGGCCGGAACCGACTCCCACAAACTTCTGCCCGTAATAAGGCTCGCGCGGCCGGCGCTTGAAAAGGATCATCTTCCCCCTTTTAAAAAAGCTATAGAGCTCAAGGTTCCGCTCATAATGACCGCCCACATCCTCTACCCGGCCCTCGACACGGAAAATCCCGCCACTCTTTCCAAACCGGTCATCGTGGACCTGCTCAAAAAAAAACTGGAGTTCGGCGGCCTGCTGATCACCGACAGCCTGGACATGAGCGCCATAACCTCAAAACACCCGGTGCATAAAGCCGCGGCCCTGGCCCTTAAAGCCGGCGCCGATCTTATACTGCTGGGCAAAGGCGACTTTCTGAAAGCCCGCGGCGAAATAGTCCGCCAGGTCAAAGCCGGCCTTATCACCGAAACGCGCGTGAACGACGCGTATTACAGGGTCTATGAGGCCAAGCGCGCGGCCGGCCTTTTTGAAACCCCGGCCTATTCCGCGCCTTTCGACAAAGCTTACGTCAATATCGCAGAAGCCCTCTCCAGGGCGGCCGTAACGCTGGTGAGCGACAGGGATCGCCTTATACCGCTGAAAGACAAAACCGCTGAAACCGCGATTATAATGTTCGCGCCCCCCCGCTTCAGCGGCAACGCCCTCTCCCTTTACAAGGTGCTGGCGGAAAACGGCTATTCCGCGGAACAGTCCCTGTTCGGAATAGATCCGGCTGAAAAAGATATCGCCAGGGCTTCGGCGATCGCCGCCAAAGCGGATCGGCTCGTCATAGGCAGCTTCCAGTGGGCGGGGGCGCAGAACAGGAACCAGAAGAGAGCGATAAAAGCTCTGCTCTCCCTTGGAAAGCCCTCGGTGCTTATAAGCCTTATGAGCCCCTACGACCTTTCCAATTACCCGGAGGCCGGCGCGGCGCTGGCGGTATACGGCATGACCGCCCCCGGCATGGCGGCGGCCGGAGAAGTCCTGACCGGCGCCGCAAACCCGCGCGGCCGGCTGCCGGTGGAACTACCGGAAACTAATTAACTAAGGGCGTCCCCATATGAATTTAAAACGGACTCTTGTAATAATTTTCGTCACCCTGGCGGCGGCCCTGGCGATCCGGAAATACGCCTACGAGCCGATGTATATCGCCAGCGAATCCATGTCCCCCACGCTTTACCTCGGCCAGCGCCTGATCCTGGACAAACTCGCTTTCAGATCCCGCGCCCCCCGGCGAGGCGAGATAATCGTCTTCCGCTCCCCTATCGGGGAGGATCATGAATCGGTGAAAAGAGTTATAGCGGTAGCCGGCGACTTGATAGAAATACGGAACAAGGAAGTCCGGCTTAACGAAGAAAAACTTTTTGAACCCTACGCGCGGCATACCAGGCCGGACGAGCTGCTGGACGGCGACAATCTCGGCCCGCTTACCGTGCCGCCCGGCGGCCTTTTCCTCCTCGGGGACAACCGCGACAACTCCAGCGACTCCGCCACGTGGAAAGACCCGGCCACCGGCGAAAAAATATACTTTCTCCCCCTAACGGCCGTCACAGGGAAAATACGGGGTATTTATTGATGCACGGGGCTGCGCTCCGCGGCAGGCATTTCTTTGGCTTCCCTTGAGAAAGAGAGTGCGAACAGCAGCGCCGCCAGGGCGAGATAACCGAACGTGAACTGATACGGAACCTGGCTGGCCGGATAAGCCAGCGACCAGGGCAGATACATATTTCCATCCGGAATGGCCGAATGAATAATGCCGAAAAAGGTAAGCGCGGCGCAGACCAGGACGTAGGCCGCGGCCGCGCGCACCTGCCTGTCTATTAACTTTGCCATAAAAGCGCCCCACAGCATTCCCGTGAGAATGAAGCCGTTGCCCAGCGCCACGATTATCTGAAGTTCCGGCAGGGCCTCATCGACAAGCGCCAGCTGTCTGGCGAAGATTTCGGCGGGCACCACTGCGATGTTTGAGAGTTTTATCTGCAGCAAGCGGGCCACCGTAGGGAAATATGCCAGGGCCACCGCCGGAGCGTGGCGCACGGGACAGGCATGGAACGCCTGACACATGATGTCGAGGCCCACAAAAATAAGGATAGGCGCGATTACCGCGCGCGGGATCAGCTCGACTATAAAGCCCGCGTAGCCGAGGAAACCGCCCAGGCCTATAAAAATTCCGGTAAGAAGCGTATAGCCGGCGCGGCTTCCCATAGCCTTGTAGGCGGGCTGGCCTATATAGGGTGTGGACTGCGCTACGCCTCCGCAGATGCCGGCCACCAGCGTGGCCACGGCCTCCGTCAGCAATATGTCGCGCGTCTTAAAATCGTCGCCGGCCACGCGCGCGCTCTCGGTTACGTTAATGCCGCCCACCACGGTAAGTATGGCAAAAGGTATGGCTATGGGCAGATACTTTACGGCTTCACTCATGCCTTTTAAGAAACCAAGAGACGGTATGGGCAGGCCGAAATGCAACTGGGCGGTAAAGGGCTGGTAATGTCCGCCCGCCAGCCCCAGGGGCGCCAGTATATAATAAAGCGCCGTGCCTGCGACGACCGCGCCAAGCACGCCCGGAAAATTCCCCGGCAATTTTATGCCGGCTATCAGCGTATAGATGATAAGGCCGAACGAGATCATGCCGATGAGAGGCATACCGAAAACCTCCAGCATGGGCCCGAAACCGATAAGGGCAAGCCCTATGCCGGCCAGCGAGCCGAGCAGCCCCGCCTGCGGGATTATTTTCTGCAGCCAGCCGCCCATGAAAGAGAATATCACTTTAAAAATGCCGATAAGGACCATGGTGGCCATGCCGAGATACCAGGTCATCATGGCGGCGTCGTATTCCGCCATGCCGCGCGCTTTGAAACCCAGGAAAGCCGGGCCGAGCACGGCCAGCGCTATGCCGATGGTGGAAGGGGTATCCAGGCCCAGCGGCATGGCGGTTACTTTCGGGTTGTTGGTGCGCCTGGCCAGGCGGAAGGCCATCCAGGTATAGATAATATCCCCGAACAGCACGCCGAAGGCGGTGCCGGGGAACATTTTTTTATAGACAATTTCGGCTGGGAAGCCGAAAGCGAAGATAAGTATGCCTGCCAGGAAAGAAAGGACCGTCATGTTATCGAACATCAGACCGAAAAAGCCGTTGATGTCGCCCATGGTGAACCACTCATAATGGAAAGGCGCCTGCTGATTTTTTTCCGCCATAATTTGAGCCTCCATAATTACCGGCGCCTCAAAACCACGCCCGGTGAACGGATAAATGGTAACAAAATAGAAACTCCTTGCAAAGTTGTATTTGCAGGACAAATTATCTACACTTCTATCTGCATTTATTGATCAGGAGACACCATGGAAAGGCTTATAAGTTTCTTCGGTATGTTCGCGCTGCTGGGCATTGCCTGGCTATTCAGCAAAAATAAAAGATCCATAAACTACAAGGCCGCGGCGGGCGGCCTCATACTGCAGGTAATTTTCGGGGCGCTGGTCATGGAAATTCCCGCGGGACAAAAAGCGTTCATGTTCATAAACAGCGTGATAATAAAACTCCTCTCCTTTACCGATGAGGGAGCGAAATTCGTTTTCGGCGGTCTCATTAACAACCAGTCCATCGGCTTCATCTTCGCCTTCCAGGTTCTGCCCACGATAATTTTCTTTTCCTCCCTCATGTCGGTGCTTTATTATCTGGGCATAATGCAGAAAATAGTGCTTTTTTTCGCCAGGATCATGGTAAAACTGATGAACGCCTCCGGCGCGGAATCTTTGGTGGCGAGCGCGAATATTTTCGTGGGGCAGACCGAGGCGCCGCTGGCCATACGCCCCTATATGGCGTCGCTGACGGAGTCGGAACTTTTCGTGGTTATGACCGCCGGCATGGGCACCATAGCGGGCGGTGTCATGGCGGCGTACTCCGGTATGCTTATGCCGTATATCCCGGGCATAGGCGGACATCTGCTGGCCGCGTCGATAATGTCGGCCGCCGGCTCCCTGGTAATAGCCAAAATAATAATACCGGAAACGGGGGAGCCGAAAACACGCGGCATGCTGAAAATGCGGCTTGAGCTGGCCGACAAGAACGTGATCGACGCCGCCGCCAACGGCGCAACAACGGGTTTGCAGATGGCGCTTAACGTCGGCGGCTGCCTGCTGGCGTTCATGGCGCTGCTCGCCATGCTCAATTTCATGGTCGGACACGCCGGCGCGCTGCTGAATTACCCGCAACTCTCGCTGGAAAAAATATTCGGCTGGCTGTTCACCCCGCTGGCCTGGCTGATGGGAATACCGATGAGAGAAGCGGCCCAGGCGGGAAACTGGATAGGCCAGAAAACCGTCCTTAACGAATTTGTGGCATACCTGAACATGGCAAATTTTCTTAAAGATAACCCCGGCGTTATAAGCCAGCGCTCGCTCATAATAACCGCCCACGCTCTCTGCGGTTTCTCGAATTTCCTGTCCATCGCCATACAGATAGGCGGCATAGGGGCGCTCGCGCCCGAGCGCCGACCCGACATCGCCCGTCTGGGCATGTACGCCGTTCTGTCGGGGTCGCTGGCCTGCTTTGTCTCGGCCGCCATCACGGGGTTTCTGCTTTAACCCGAAAATTGCAGTTGAAGTCGTATTGTATCGATAAATACGCGAATAAAAATACCACACAATTTTCGTAAGGCAAAGATCTATGGCTCTCAAGCTGCTGATAAATTCCCTCTTCAAAGGCGGCGCGGAAAAGCAATTCGCCGCGCTTGCCGCTTTGCTCCCGCACGACGCTATGCTGCTGCTGGAAAGAGAGGTTTCCCAGGAAACCGGCGCCTCGAAGCCGGTTTTTCTTTCGCCGCACGGCCCCTCCACGCCGTCAGTTTTCAAGACGGCCTGCATCCCCGCCTACGCCCGCAGGCTGGCCGCCCTGGCCGGGCCCGGCGACACGGTGTTGTCATTCATGGAACGCGCGAATCTGGTCAATATTCTCGCCGCGCGTAAAAGCGGGCATCGGGCCGTGATCTGCGAGCGCACCCGTCCCTCCGGAGAATTCTCGGGCCTGCGGGGCGTTCTTATGCGCCCCCTTATAAAGCGTTTTTACCCTTCGGCGGACATGATAGTCGCCAATTCCCAGGGCGTAAAGAGGGATCTGGCCGACAGGTTCTCCGTGCCGGCGGAAAAAATAAAAGTAATCCCCAACGGCTGCGACACGGGCGATATCGCCCGGAAAGCCTCGCAGCCGCTGGACGCCGCCTACGCCGCCGTTTTTAAAAGGCCCGTGGTCATCACCAGCGGCAGGCTCACCGCCGCCAAAGGCCAGTGGCATCTGCTGAGATTTTTCAGGAAAGTGAAAGATTCCGACAGGGACGCGGCGCTTGTTCTGCTCGGGGAAGGCGGACTTAAAAACTACCTGGCGGGCCTGAGCCGGGAGCTGGGTTTCAAAACTTTTTCAGGCGCGGGCGCGCCCCCCCCGGACGCGGACGTTTACTTCCCCGGCTTCCAGGACAATCCCTACCGGTTCATTTCCAAAGCGCGCCTGTTCGTCTTCACTTCCCTCTGGGAAGGCTTTCCGAACTCTCTCGTGGAGGCCATGGCCGCCGGAGCCGCGGTGCTCTCCGCCGACTGTCTCTCCGGCCCCAGGGAAATACTCTCTCCGGAAACTCCCATCCACTTCCGCGCCCTGAAAGCGGAACCGGCGCCCTACGGGATCTTGATGCCCGTCCTGTCCGGCTTGAGGCGCAAAGCGTCCACTCCGCTCGAACCGGCGGAAGAGAACTGGGCCGGAATGGTTTCGGCCATGCTGTCCGATCAGGAAGCGCTGGATAAATACTCTCGCGCGGGTGTCAGAAGGGCGGCGGACTTCGAACTCTCCAGGATCGCCCCCCTCTGGCGGAAATTACTCTACGAATAGCGGAAAACCCCTCACCATAGAAAATTGATCGGTTTGTCTTCCGTTTCGGCGGGGGGCGGGGTTACCGCCGCCGGTCTGGGTTTGGGCGTTTTCACACGGGGTAAATGTTTGACGGCGCGGCGGACGCGCCTCGCGGGAGCCGCCGGGGTAAATTCCCCGCGCTCTTCTCCAAATTTAAACGAAAGTGTCAGACGGTGCGTGCTGCCCAGATCTCCGAACGGCGTAAAAGCGTAATCCACTCCCGTATTCCCGTCCCTGATCCCCACGCCTCCAGAAAACCCCGGTCCGCCGTATCTGGCGCGGCCGGTTTTATAACCTAAGCGCGCGTAAAACGCGCCTTCAAGATTGCCCTCGGCCCCGGCCGCGAACATCGCTTCGGACGCGCCCGCTTTCACCGCTTCGGCCGAAACCCAGAGCCGCTTATTTACGCGGTACGCCCCTCCGCCCCGGTAAGTGCGGGGCAGGTCGAAACTTTCCTGATAAAGTTTTATCGGCGTGCCGAGGTTCTGCGCGGCCGCGCCCAGGCGCAGAGTTTCACCGTAATTCTTTATGAAACCCAGATCGCCCGCGTAAGCCGAGGCCTTTCGCGTGTCCGCCTGCTGATAAACGGTCTTGAGGAAAAGGCCAAAAAAAGAATCTCCATCTTTCAGCGCCCACGCGAAACCGGCGCCGGCCGCGCCGTCCATGGCGCTGAATTTCCCCGTCTCCGCGCCAGCGCTGTCATACCCGGCCAGCGACGGAGCCAGAAGCGCGGTGAACCCGGCAAAAAGCGTGAGCCTGGGCGACACCGGCTGAACGTACGCGGCGTGCTCGTTCCTGAGCCCCTCCAGCCATTCGTTATGGGCAAGCAGCAGTTCTTTCCTGCGCAGCAGGGCCGGCCCCGCGGGATTATAAAAAACGGACGACGCGTCGTCGGCCACGGCGGTGAAAGCCCCTCCCATGGCGGCAGCCCTGCCCCCCGCGTCAATTTTGAGGAAAGCGGCGCCGTCGGATCCGGCCCCGGCGTGGAGCGCCGGAACCGCAAGGCTGACCGTGATCAAAAATATTATTTTATTCCTCATACCTTACCAGAAAATATAGAACT
The DNA here is from genome assembly GCA_001799575.1 of Elusimicrobia bacterium GWA2_56_46. Lineage (GTDB taxonomy): Bacteria > Elusimicrobiota > Elusimicrobia > Elusimicrobiales > UBA9959 > YA12-FULL-51-18. Next base: position 147,646 of record MGTT01000016.1, on the reverse strand, counting down.
TCCCCGTCGCTTTGCCGGAATTGGCGGTCTTCGCCAGATAGATATAAAGCCCGCTGGCCGCCTTGGCCCCGTTCCTGTCCCTGCCGTTCCACACCGCGGTGTTAAAAGAGTTTATGCCGTCGCCGCGCTGAAGCGTCCGGACAAGCTCACCCGCGGTGTTATAAATATAGATCTTCGGATCCGGATCCGCGGGCATACCCCCGATGGTGAGGTCGGATCTGTTGAAATAGCAGGGATTCGGATAAGCCTTAAGCCTGTCCATGCTGTTCAGGCTCGCCAGCGAAGCTTCCACCCCCGATAAATTGAAAGTCATTGGATCGGCGCTGGCCGAGATGCCGCTCATTAAGATCCCGAGGCCGTAGCCGTAATAACTTATACTGCCGGGCACGGTGGCGTCTCCGAAGCTGCTCTTATTATCCGAACGGAAGTAATCCAGGTTGGAACTGAGCGCGGAATAGCTCAGTTCCAGATGCTGCACGCTATCGGCCTCTTCCAGATCCACAAGGTAATGAGCGGGGTTGTCGTTATTGGCCACGCTCTCATCCACGTGCCAGATCAGCATCCCCATATCAGGTCCTGGCAGAGCCGAATCGAAACCGTGCCCCTGCCGGTTTTCGGCCAAAAAATATTCCGTGGACGGAAAAGCGGGAGACCTTAAAAGATACAGGGCGGGGCTGTTATCTTCGATCCTGGGCAGAGAATATGCTCCGCTCGTCAATGGCTGCGTTGCCGAAGCCCAGCCAAGAGTTTTCTTGCACCACGCGCTCGGATGGGCGGGAGAACGGCCGTCGGGCGGGACGCCTCCGCCGTTCCAGCTTCCCAGGGCCATCAGGCAGAACGAGCCGGCCCCGGCGCTGGCGCCCGTAGTGTCGTAAAGATCGGGCAGGCCCAGGAAATGGCCTGTTTCATGGCAGATAACGCCTATGCGCGTAATACCCCCGCCGCTTCTGAGTTCCGGCTCCGTATGGTACATCTGTATTTTCACTCCGTCCCTGGTGATCGGATCGTCAAGCCCCCAATAATGGGACCAGATGTCCGTAGGATTATCGGTGGATTCTTCGCCGTAACCGGAGTGAATAATGTCCAGGCCGTCCACCCAGCCATCGCCATTGTTATCAAGCGTGGAAAAGTCAAAAACCGGATCCAGCAGATCTATGGCATCTGTGACCATTTTGCGGGGATCGGCATCGGAACCGTCCGGGCCTGTGTTCGCGCCGTAATCGGCGGCGCTGCCGGGAAGAGTGACCCAGGCGGTTACCGTGGATTGAACGGTAAGTTTGCCGTACGAAACCTCCTGGTAATAATCCCGCACCGAACCGACTGCGCCGTCGGTAATATAACCGGCCGTATTGAAAAGATCGCTGAATTCAGCCGAAGTATGCGTGGGGGCCAGGTCGGAGAATCTGGCAAGTATCACCAGATTTTTCATTGTGCCGTTCAAGATAGGAGTCCTGGCCGGGGCGCCGGGGGCCCGGCTTCCGGAAACGGAAAAAGACGGGTAGACATCCCGCTTGGCGCGGGCCGTCCTTGCCCGGACGGCCTTTCCGTCGTCTATCAATCTTTTGGGCAAGCCGAGTTTTGCGGGATCGTAAGCGCCGACTATATATTTCCCGGACGTAAGAACCCCCCGCGCGTCCTTTTCGGCGTAAGTCCATTCGCTGGTAACGGTATCCTTGAGGATGGTATAGCCTTTTTCGTCTTCATGCCACTTATAAAACTCATCGCCCTTGAGAGAGACCCTGATCCTAGTCCCGTCGGGCTGGGAAACCTCGACCGGGACCGGATTGGCCGGCATACTCCGGGCAACGACGGGAGAAAATAAAAAAATCAGGGTAAAGATGGCGCGCCGGCGCGGAATAGCGAGAGGAAACGCGGCGCGGAAACGTTTTTTCATCGTTATATTATAGATTATTGAGCCCTGTTATCTCCGCTTCTTGGTATAATTAGCCTTGTATGGGACTGGACGTTTTTAAAAAACCTGCCAACGACGATTGCGTGGAAGCGGAAATAGTTTCCGGCCCGGGCGCGCCGGGAAATTCAGGCGCTGAAACCGGCCGCCGCCGCGGGAACCGCCCTGGAAGACCTGAAGCCCACGGCGCCTCCGGCCCTGCCAGCCAAACGACCGGTGGCTCCGCTTCCGGCGTAAACCCTGACACCGCTAATATTCCCTTTTACGGTTTATTCCTGAAAGTAAAGTTCCTCTTTATCACCGCCATACTGCTTGCCAGTTTCGGCCTCATAGTCCTGGGCCTAATCCTTACCTCCACCATCGTAGGCGCGATAATAGGCATCCCCCTGCTCCTCCTGGGCGGCATCCTCCTCTGGATCCTCTTCAAACTCCTCACACTGGGCCAAAAAAACCAACCCATAATCTTTCGCCGATTCTGAAACCCTGACAACTTTCCGCTCTGCGTTACTTTCCCGGGGGGTTTTAGTGAAAATGATATAATTGGATATCTTGACCTCTGAATAAGGAAACCGCCATGTCCAAATATCTCATCACCAGCGCCCTGCCCTATGCCAACGGCCCCATCCACTTCGGCCACATAGCCGGCGCCTACCTCCCGGCCGACATCTTCAACCGTTTCCTCCGCCAGAAAGGCGAAAACGTCCTCTACATCTGCGGCACCGACGAGCACGGCGTAGCCATAACCATCAACGCCGAAAAAGAAGGCATACCCTACAAACAGTACGTGGACCGCTACCACAACATCATAAAGGAATTTTTCGACAAGCTTAATATCCGCTTCGACCACTTTTCCAGAACCACCATCCCCGAACATTACGCACTCTCGCAGGAATTCTTCCTCGCCCTCCACAAAAAAGGCCTCATAAAGCCCGCCGTGGAAGACCAGTTCTACTGCTCCGCCTGCAACCGCTTCCTGGCGGACCGCTACGTCTCCGGCGCCTGCCCAAAATGCGGCGCCCCCGACGTGCGCGGCGACGAATGCACCAAGTGCGGCGAATGGCTGGATCCGTCCAAAATAATTTCCCCCGCCTGCAAGGTCTGCGGCAGGAAACCCGAGATCCGCCGGGCCACCCAGTACTTCATGGACCTGAAAGCTTTCGCGCCCAGACTGAAAGAGTGGCTGGAGAACAAAAAGGACTGGAAACCCAACGTAAAGAACAAGGCCCTCTCCCTTATCGAAGAAGGCCTGGTGGAACGCGCCATAACCCGCGACCTCGCCTGGGGCGTCCCAGTGCCGCTGGAGGAAGCCAAAGGCAAAGTCCTTTATGTCTGGTTTGACGCGCCCATAGGCTACGTCTCGTCCACCATGGAATGGGCCCGGCTGAGCGGCAAGCCGGAAGCCTGGAAAGACTGGTGGTTCGATAAAGAAACCAAGCTGATCCACTTCATAGGCAAAGACAATATCATCTTCCACACCATCATCTGGCCCGCCATGCTGATGGGACAGGACAAACCGTATATCATACCGGACAATGTGCCGGGCAACGAGTTTTACAACCTCGAAGGCCGGCAATTTTCCAAGTCGGACGGCTGGTATATCGACACGGCGGACTTCTTTTCGAAATACGGCGTGGACGCGCTGCGCTACGCCATAGCGTCCAACGGGCCCGAAACTTCGGACTCGCAGTTCGCGTGGGAAGATTTCCAGGCCCGTAACAACGAGCTGGCCGACAGCCTGGGCAACCTGGTCAACAGGTGCTTCTCGTTCATCAGGAAGAATTTTGACGGAAAGATACCGGCGGCTTCTTCCGAACTGAAGCCGGAGGACAAGGCGCTGCTGGACAGTTTCACGCCGGTGTTCGAAGAGGCAAGCAAGTCTTATTATTCCTACCGCGTGCGGGCCGCGCTTACGCAGGCCATGGCGCTGGCCCATGCCGCCAACAAATATGTCAACGACACGGCCCCCTGGACGCTCAGGAAGACCGACCTGGCCCGCTGCGGAACCGTTCTGAACGTGGCCTCGCGCGCGATAATAAATGCGGCGATAATTCTGTACCCGGTGATCCCCGACACGGCCCTGAAGATCCTGACCAAAGCGGGGATGAACACAGATGGTAAAGCCCCGGAATTCAAGCCTTATACCGGCGATCTGAACAACAAAACGCTTGGAACCGATGACACGCTTCTTTTCACCAAGATCCCGGACGACCAGATAAAACTTGAAATAGAAAAGCTGAAAAAAACCGGATAACCTGTCAGAACAATAATACCTATGCGGATCTGGGTCCAATGCCTGGCACGGGCAGGGACCAAAGGCCGTTGTGGAACTGCATGGTTTATGGAATACTATGCATGAGGACTTTATACGTCGCTAGGCGGTTAGTCTGCGGCGAACTTAAACGAATAAAGGAGTTATGTAAATGAAATATGTTCTTCTTTCTCTGACACTAATGTTATGCGGTTCGGCCTATGCGCAGCAGCCCACGGAATATTTGGCGAAGAATCAAGGCAAGTTTATTACGGTTCAGGGGCTGGCTTTCTGCACGCACAATAAGACCAACTTCGGATACAGTTTCGAACTTGAGGAAACTGGCTATGTAAAGGCGTTGTTCGTCCTGAACAAGGCCACTGGAGAAATTGAAAAATATGCCTACAAGGGCTGGACGAATCACGGCCAGCTATGGGACTCCAGGATCTTTACAACATCTACGGAAAACCTCAATTTCCCAAGGGCGATAACGCTAAGGGACGCGCAGGCCGGCGGGAACGATGTCTTCCATCTTTCGGAGTTTATAGATCAGGACAATTATGTGATCGAAAGCGAAGACCCCGCTTTCACCGTCAGTTCCGTGTCGGCATACAGGAATATCTTCAAGTGCGATAAAAGATAAAACCGGCTGGGTTTACGACCCCGCGCCGCCGCACGGCCGGCCGGGGTCGTTTGTTAATAATTTACGTCCGGTTAAATTCGCCCAGCAGTATTTGTTCCAGCTCTAATTCCACACCGGATCTGGTTTTCACTTCGTAACGTATCTTTTCAATTAGAGCATAGATATCGGAGGCCGAGGCTTTGCCGCGGTTGATGATAAAGCCGGCGTGTTTCTCCGACACCTGAGCATCCCCTATCCTTAAACCTTTAAGCCCCGCCGCGTCGATGAGGCGCGAGGCATAATCCCCCGGCGGCCGCTTGAATACGCTGCCCGCCGATGGGAAATCCAGCGGCTGTTTTTCGGCGCGCCGGGCCAGCACACCGCGTCGTTCCGCCGCCAGCGTTTTTTTGTCCCCCGCCTTAAGCCTGAACATGGCGCTCAGGATCGTCAGCCCCTCAAGCCCCTCCACTTTACGATAACCGTATTTAACATCGCTCTTTTTAAAAATCTTCACCGCGCCCGCCCGGTTCATCGCCTCGAAACTTTCCAGACAGTCGAAAGTCTCCTGGCCGAAAGCTCCGGCGTTCATGAATACGGCTCCCCCCGCCGTTCCCGGAATGCCCGAGGTCTTTTCCAGACCAGACAGCCCCGCCTCCGCCGAAATTCCGGCCGCGTTGTCCCACAATGCCCCGGCTTCTACCGTAAGCGTGCCGCCCGAGAGTTCTATTTTATCCAGTTTCAGGGTAAGCGCAACCACGCCTTTAAAACCCTTGTCACTGACGAGGATGTTGGAACCGGCCCCTAAAACCAGAAACGGGATATCATTTTCCAGACAAAAAGCGCTGAGCCAGGCCAGCGTTTCGCGGGAAGAGGGTTTTACCAGCGCGTCCACGGGACCGCCCGCCCGGTAAGTGGTAAAACCTGAAGCCGGCGCGGAGAACAAACAGTCCGCGCCGAACTTTTCTTTTATGATCCCGTATTTTTCACGCATTTCCGCGCGCTACTTGCGGAGGACTTTCTTTATCCGCCTGAAAGCCCAGTCTATCTCTTTTTTGGTGATAACGAGCGGCGGGGCAAAACGGATGACATGGTCGTGCGTTTCCTTGGCCAGAATGCCGAGATTCATCAACTGCTCGCAATAGGGGCGGGCGGCGGTATCCAGTTCCACTCCGATCAGCAGGCCTTTGCCGCGGACTTCCTTGATATGTTTGCCCTTTATGGTGCGCAGCTGTTCCATGAAATAATTCCCCATCTCCAGGGACTGCTCCGCCAGTTTTTCTTCCACGATCACTTTGATGGCGGTGCGTGCCACGGCGCAGGCGAGCGGGTTGCCGCCGAACGTGCTGCCGTGATCGCCGGGACTGAACACTCCCAGCACGTCTTTCGAGGCCACGACCGCGGAGATCGGCATAACGCCGCCGCCAAGGGCCTTGCCCAGAATGAGCATGTCGGGCTTTATATTATCGTGATCGCAGCAGAATCTCCTGCCGGTCCGGCCAAAGCCGGTCTGGATCTCGTCGGCCACGAAAAGAACTTTATTAGCCTTGCAGAAGTCGTAAGCGGCTTTCAGGTAGCCGGCCGGCGGCACCATGATACCGGCCTCGCCCTGTATGGGTTCCACCATGAAAGCCACGGTGTTAGGGTTCACGGCGGCCTTGAGCGCGTCGATGTTTCCGTAGGCGACGATCTTAAAACCCGGAGTAAAGGGGCCGAAGCCGTCCTTATACTGCGCTTCGGTCGAGAAAGAAACGATCGAGATCGTCCTGCCGTGAAAATTGTTGGAGCAGACGATTATCTCGGCCTGGCCTTCCGCCACGCCCTTCACCTTGTAACCCCATTTCCTGACCGCCTTGAGAGCGGTCTCCACCGCTTCGGCGCCGGTATTCATGGGAAGCGCCATGTCGTAACCGGTGAATTCGCAGATCTCTTTGAAAAACGGCCCTATCTGGTCGTTATTAAAAGCGCGCGAAGTGAGCGTGACTTTCTTCGCCTGTTCCACAAGGGATTTTATGATCCTGGAATGCCTGTGGCCGTGGTTCAGCGCCGAATACCCGCTGAGCATATCCATATATCTTTTACCCTCCGGGCTCTTTACCCAGACGCCTTTGGCCTGCGCTATGACCATAGGCAGGGGATGGTAGTTATTGGCCCCGTAGTGTTCGGCCAGCTCTATTAATCTGGCGCTTTCCGCGTTTTCGGTCTGATTGGTTTCCATTGTTCCTCCTAGAATTTTATACCAAGACCCGCCTGATAGCCGGCCTGGCCGTGCAAAATGCTGTAAGCGGCGAACACGTAAGTGAGCGGGAACGGCACAAGTTTCAGTCCCAGCGTGTAGCGGGGCGCGGAAACGGCGGCGGTGGTTCCGTCCAGCGCGGCGCCGACGCCCTTAACTTCAAGTTTGGTTCTGTCGTATCCGATGCCGGCGAACGGCTTTACGACGGGAATATCCAGCGAAGCAGCGGCGTCCACCGACATATGGCTGCCCTTGAAATACGTGTAATTTATCGCGTCGTAAAAAACGGAAACCGACACGTCAGGAATAAATTTGGTCAGCGTTCCGCTTTTTAAAAGCCCGTAACGCAGGCCTCCGCCGACAATGGTCAGATCGGAATAGGTTACGCCGCGCACCGTGAGATCGGCGTCCACAACCGGCAGCCCCACAGAACCCTGCAGAAGCGCCAGACCAAACGCGTCCACCCCCGCGGTCTTGAGTATCGTGTTGGCGGAACTGGGTTTGGACTGAACCACACCCGCGATCCCCACGTCGAAGCCCGGGAAACCGGCTGTGCGGCCGGTATGAAAATCGGCCCCGCCGATAAGCCCGCCGAAATCCTTGGCGAACGGCTTCAGATAGGACTCAGCCGCGTATTTTTTAAAATCCGAGAACGGATCGGCCATAGCCGCGCCCTCCGCCATAAGAACCGCCGCCAAAACCGCCTGGAACAGTGTGATAAATTTCTTCATAAATAGCCTCCAAACCTCGTCCATGACCGCCTACCCCTATTATTACAAAAAAACACCCAAAATAAAAGCCACCCTCAAAAAGGTGCCAGGCACCTTTTTGAGGGTCTGCCTTTTTTCTCAAAATGTTATACTTTGGTTTGGAACTATGAACACAAACAAATTTCTACCGATGACGACGGACGAGGTCAAAGCCAGGGGGTGGGACTGCGTCGACGTCGTCCTCGTCACCGGCGACGCCTACGTAGACCATCCCTCCTTCGCCATGGCGCTCATAGGCCGCGTCCTCGAAGCCGCCGGCTGCCGCTTAGCCATCCTCTCCCAGCCCAAATGGATCTCCGCCGAAGACTTCAAAAAATTCGGCAAACCGCGCCTCTTTTTCGGAATCTCGGCCGGCAATATGGACTCCATGATCAACAAGTACACCCACAACCGCCGCATCCGCTCCAATGACGACTATTCACCCGGCGGCCGCCCCGGCCTCAGGCCCGACCGCGCCGCCGTCATCTACGCCCAGCGCGCCCGCGAAGCCTACCCCGGCGTTCCCATAGTCCTCGGCGGCATAGAAGCCTCCATGCGCCGCTTCGCCCATTACGATTACTGGTCCGATAAAGTCAGGAAGAGCGTGCTGCTGGACGCGAAAGCCGACCTGCTTGTCTACGGCATGGGCGAAAGTCCCATACTTGAGATAGCCGCCCTCCTGAAAGCCGGGACGCCCGTTAAAGAAATACGCAACGTGCGCGGCACTTCGTACGTCCTCGGCCAGAAAGAGGCTAAAGAACTCAAGCCGGAAAATGCGCTGGTCATTCCCTCTTTCGAAGAAGTCTCCCGCGACCGCTTCAAATTCTCCGGCGCCACGCGCATGATCCACGAAGAAGCCAATCCCTGGTGCGCCAAAACCCTGATCCAGTTCTCCGATACGCGGGCCGTTGTCCAGAATCCTCCCTCCTTCCCCCTGGCCATGGAAGAGCTGGACAGGATCTACGGCCTTCCTTTCCTGAAAAAACAGCACCCATCCTACAAAGAGCCCGTACCCGCTTTCGAAACGGTAAAAGATTCCATCGTTATCCACCGCGGCTGCTTCGGCGGCTGCGCTTTCTGTTCGCTCGGCCTGCACCAGGGCAAATTTATCCAGTCCCGCAGCCGCGGCTCCATCCTGAAAGAAGCCGAAAAACTGGTGAACGAAAAAGGTTCCACGCGCCTCATCTCCGATTTAGGCGCTCCCTCCGCCAATATGTACCGCATGGGCGGCAGGGACACGGGCCTCTGCGAAAAATGCAAAAGACCGTCCTGCCTGCATCCGGCGATCTGCGCGAACCTTGAGACCGATCACAAACCTCTGCTGGAGCTGCTGCGCGAAGTCAGGAAAATAAAGGGCCTTAAAAAAGCTTTCGTCGCGTCCGGGATCAGGATGGATCTGGCCCTGCAATGCGGCGAGTACATCAGCGAAATAGCCGCGTTCCATACCGGCGGACAGCTGAAAGTGGCGCCGGAACACAGCCAGCCGGAAGTGCTGAAAAAAATGAGAAAACCGGGAAGCGGCGTGTTCGTTAAATTCGCCGAGCAGTTCCTGTCGGCTTCCTCAAGGGCGGGAAAAGAACAGTATCTGGTGCCCTATTTTATCTCGGCCCACCCGGGCGCGACGCTTGAGGACGCGGCCGAACTGGCCGCTTTTCTGAAAGCCAGACGCTACCGGCCGCTTCAGATAAACGACTTTCTGCCGGCTCCCATGGACATTGCCTCGTCCATGTACTACACGGGCCTGGATCCTTTTACCCTGGAACCGGTCTACTCCGCTAAAAAAGAAACGGAGCGGCGCCTGCACCGGGCGCTGCTCCAGTATTTCAAGCCGGAAAACCGGCCGCTGATAATAAAAGCGTTAAGGGAGATAAACCGGCCGGATCTGATGAGAAAAATATTGGGATGACGCGTCAGGCGGTTTTTTTAGGCTTTCTCAGGGCCTTGACCATTTCCTCGGCGTACAACACGAACTTCTCCGGCCCGAACCCCCTCACGCTTCTAAGTTCGTCGGCCGTCTTGGGATCTATCAGCGCCGTTTTTTCCAGAATATCGTTGCTGAGCACGGCCTCGGGCAGCATATTGCGCCTGTTGGCGGTCTCAAGGCGCCAGGCCTTGAGCACCTTGAACCGCTCCCGTATCCCCTCAAAATGCACGCGCTTGTCCGAAGACGGCGGCGCGGAACGTTTCGGAAACTGCACTTCCGGCGCTTTCAGCCCGTACTGAATGGCGTCCTTTATCCACGGGCCGTGATTGGCCAGGACATAAGCGGACATCCCCTTGAAAATTGAAAGGTTGTCGAGGGCCTCTTTGGGCGCCGTCGCGAGACGGAACATCAGGTCTTCGCTGATGATCTTGAACGGCGGCCGGTTGCGTTCCCTTGCGGCCCGTTCACGGAAAATATAAAGTTCTCTCAGAACGGCCAGGCCGCGGCCGTTGAGCTGGCGGGCCTCGTGGATGCGGAAGAAGCCGTTCTCGTCGAATTCATTCCTCGAAGGCTCCAGCTCCGCGACCTCGGCGAATTCGCTTTTTATCTCTTCTAGCTTGCCTTTTTTATTGAGCTCTTCCGCGAACATATTGCGCAGCTTGTGCAGATAGAGGACGTCGCCGATAGCGTAATCCAGCATCTCTTTCATCAGCGGCCGGCGGCCCCAGTCTGCTTTCTGGAATTTCTTGTTGAGCTCGATGCCGATGTGCTCCTTGACCATATTCTCCAGGCCGCAGCGTTTAAGGCCCAGATATTTGGCGGCCAGCATGACGTCGAAGATGTTCTCAAACTTGACCGGTATGGAAGCTTTGATGGTCTTAATGTCCGCTTCGGCGGAGTGGAAGATTTTTTCTATGTGTTTATCCGCGAAAATGGGCGCAAGGCCTCTTATATCCACGGCCAGGGAGTCGACCACGGCGTTCAGATGTTCGCTGGCAAGCTGCACCAGGCAAAGCTGTTCCTTATGCACGTACATACTGTTGGACTCGGTGTCTATGGAGAGGTATTTATGCGTCCGGAGTTTGGCGACAAGGACGTCGAAATCATGTTGTTTTTCCACAAAAGCGTAGGGCATATAAAATATAATAACATATTGGCGCCGGTTTTCGGGCCGGCGTCGTAAAGCACTCTTCATATTTACGGCATCGCCATGCGCTATATAATTTTTTATAAGCCTTACGGCGTCTTATCGCAGTTCACCCCGGTTCACGGCCACAAGTCCCTGGCGGAATTCGGTTTTCCAAAGGGGGTGCGCGCCGCCGGACGCCTGGACGCCGACAGCGAGGGCCTGCTTTTTCTTACGGACGACGGAACGCTCCAGAGCCGCATAGCGGAACCCAGGCATAAGATGCCCAAGCTCTACCTGGCCCAGGTGGAGCGTACCATTACCGGCGACGCGCTGGAGAAACTGCGCAAAGGCCCGGTTCTCAGCGACGGCCCCGCCCTCCCGTGCGGAGCGCGCGCCGTGGAGGAACCGGATCTGCCGCCCAGAGTCCCGCCGATAAGGTTCCGCAAAACGGTGCCTGTTTCCTGGGTGGAGATAGAGCTGCGGGAAGGACGCAACCGCCAGGTGCGCCGGATGCTGGCCGCCGTGGGTTTTCCCGTCCTGCGGCTTCTGAGACTGAGCATAGGCCCCTTGAAGCTTGACGGCCTTCTCCCCGGCCAGTGGCGCGACCTGACCCCGGCAGAGTTAAAAAAGCTTAAAGGTTAAATCTGCCTATGGCTTATGGCATACGGCCTATGGCAGCAGGAGAATATTATGAGCATTCCCCCGCGGATAGGTTTTATCGGGCTCGGCGTCATGGGCCGGGCGATGGCCGAAAATCTCGTAAAAGCCGGTTTTAACGTCTCGGTCCATAACCGCAACCGTCTGAAAACCACCGGCTTCGCGGACAAAGGCTGCGAGGTGGCGGCCACGCCCAAAGCGCTGGCCAGGATGTGCAATGTGGTGATAACGATGGTGTCCGACCCGGCCGCGCTGGACGCCGTGCTGGAAGGCCCGGAGGGCGTTTTCGCCGCCGGTTTCGACGGCAGCCTCCTCATCAATGCCTCCACGGTCTCCGTGGAATACGCAAAAAAACTTAAAGATCGCTGCTTCGCGGAAAGGGTCAGGTTCGTAGACTGCCCGGTCTCCGGCTCAAAACCGCTGGCGGAAGACGGCACGCTTATCATGCTGGCCGCCGGAGAGGAAAAAACGGTGGACGAAGCCAGGCCCATTCTCCTGGCAATGGGCAAAACCGTGATCTACGCCGGGCCCGCTCCGGCCGGCACGGCGCTGAAACTATGCGTAAATCTCATAGTGGCGGGGCTCACCGCCGCCCTGGCTGAAAGCGCGATCCTGGCCGAGCGGCTGGAACTGGATCCCAAACTGATATTTTCCGTATTGAACGAAAGCCCGGCGCTGAACTGCGGCTATTTCAGGATGAAGGAACGGAATATCCTGGAAAAAGACTTCCCCCCCGCTTTCGCCCTCAAACATATGCTTAAAGACGCGCGTTTTATGCTCAAAGAAGCGGACGGACGCGGCCAGCGGCTGCCGGTCACCGAAGCTATTGAAAAAGTGATGACGACATCGTACAAGCTGGGCGAGGGCGAAAAAGATCTGACCGTAGTGCTGAAAACTCTTGCCGAGGAATACAGAAAAGCTCGCGCGATATGAAAAACGACAAAATCTCGGATCTGCTTTCCATGAAGGAACACGAAAAGGGCTGCGTCATCGATATTTCCGGCCCTCCCGGACTGGCGGAAAAACTTCAGACTATGGGAATACACTCCGGCCGCCAGTTGACCAAAAGGACGCCCAAGGGGTACAAGGGGCCGGTTACGGTGGAAGTGATGGGTTCCAGGATCGCCCTGGGCCGGGGTATGGCAAAGCGGATCAGCGTAAAAGTAAGCTGCGGCACGCTCCTGCTGACCGGCAACCCGAACGTCGGAAAGAGCGTGGTTTTTTCCCGCCTGACCGGCCTGGACGTGATCTCCTCCAACTATCCCGGCACAACGGTAAGCTACACCAGCGGCTCGGCGGTGCTTGGCGGAGAGCATTTCGCCGTCATAGACGTGCCGGGCGCCTACAGCCTGAGCCCGGCGAATAAAGCCGAGGAAGCCGCCGGCAGGATGATACTTGAAGACGGCAAAGAACTGCTGATCCACGTGCTGGACGCCACCAACCTGGAAAGAAACCTTTTTTTCGCGCTGGAACTTATGGGCCTCGGAACCCCCATGATAATCCTGCTGAACAAGTCGGATATCGCCAAACGCCGCGGCATCAGCATAGACTCCGCCAAACTTGAAGCCGCGCTGAAAATAAAAGTGATCCCTTTCGTGGCGACCACCGGAGAAGGGCTCACGCTCCTTAACGACGCAGTGCGGTCGTTCCGGGCCGGAGGTCTGCCGAGGCACGACGCGCCCCCCGCTTCCACCGACGAAAAATGGCTCCTCGTAGGCAAACTGACGGCCCAATGCCAGACCCTGGCCCACAAACACCCCAGCTTGCTGGAGAAACTGGAAGACCTCACCTCCAGGCCCTCCACCGGCATCCCTTTCGCTTTCGCGGCCATGGCGGCCGTGTTCGCGGCCGTAAGGACGGCCGGAGAAACACTCATCACTCAGGTTCTGGATCCTCTTTTCAACGGCGTGTACATACCCGCGCTGGAAAAAGCCTCAGTGTTCCTCCATTTGAGCGGCGCGCTGAAGACCCTGCTTGTGGGCGCCTCCATGAAACCCATGGAAGACTTCGGCCTGCTCGTCACCGGACTTTACATTCCATTTATCGTCGTCCTCCCCTATCTCATAGCTTTCTATCTGGTGCTGGGCGTGCTGGAGGATCTCGGCTATCTGCCCAGACTTTCGGTTTTGCTGGACAGCACGATGCATAAGCTGGGCCTCCACGGCTACGGCACCATCCCGCTTATGCTGGGGCTCGGCTGCAAAGTGCCGGCCATCCTGGCGGTGCGGGTTCTTGAGAACAGACGCGAGCGCGTTATAGCCACGGCGCTGACCCTGGCCGCCGCCCCCTGCATGCCGCAGAGCGCCATGATCTTAAGCGTGCTGGCGCCTTATCCGGTAAAATACACTATCGCCGTGTTCCTGGCTTTGGCGGGCGCGGGAGCGGCGGCGGGCCTGGCGCTTAACCGCGTCCTGAAAGGCGAAACGCCGGAACTCTTCATAGAGATCCCTCCTTACCAGCTCCCCTCCCTCCCGGTCTTGTGGTCCAAGACCTGGCTGCGCCTGAAAGATTTCCTGGTCGAAGCGGTGCCCATGATCCTGGCCGGGGTGCTGACAATAAATATCCTCAATATGACCGGCATCCTGCACGCCCTGACCGGGCTCTTTAAATACCCCGTCACGCATCTTCTGGGCCTGCCGGCCGACACCGTCTCGGTGATGACGCTCGGCTTCCTGCGCAAGGACATCTCCATCGCCATGCTGATCCCATTCGGACTCGGGCCCGGCCAGCTGGTGGTCGCCTCGGTATTTCTTACGCTCTATCTGCCCTGCATCGGCGCTTTCGCCGTCACGATAAGGGAACTGGGGCTTAAGGACGCGCTGGGCGTATTCCTCCTCAATTTCTGCGCCGCCGTATTAGTGGCGGCGGCTCTGGCTCTATTGGTATAATCACGGTAGGGGTTAGGGTATAGGGTCCAGGGTTTAGAGTGGGAAATTCCTTATTTCTGCATCCTCTACCCTAACCTCTATACCCTCTACCCTATTTTTTTCCGGAGGTTTAATGGGTTTCTTCAAGGACATGAGAACAGGTTTGACCAGGAACGTGACTTTCCTGGGCATTGTAAGCGGCCTCACCGATATTTCAAGCGAGATGCTATATCCCATAGTGCCCATTTTTCTCACCTCCGTGCTGGGCGCCCCGATGAGCGTGGTGGGCCTCATAGAAGGCGTGGCCGAATCCACCGCCAGCTTTTTAAAGATCCTCGGAGGCCTGTGGTCGGACAAGGTTTCCAGGCGCAAGCCATTCATCGTGGCCGGCTATAGCCTCTCGGCCATAGCGAAGCCCGTGCTCGCGTTCGCCGTTACCTGGCATTTCGTCCTGTTCTCCCGTTTTATAGACCGCGTGGGCAAAGGCCTGCGCACTTCCGCCCGCGACGCGCTTATCGCCGATTCCATAGAGAAACAGCACTGGGGCAAGGCTTTCGGTTTTCATCGGGCCATGGATACCCTGGGCGCGGCCCTCGGCCCGCTGGTCGCCCTCCTGATGCTGAGCAGTATGCCGGCCGACGCCCCTGATTACCGTTTTATTTTCAAAGCCGCTTTTATCCCCGCCATACTGGGTGTTTTCGTCCTGATCTATTTCGTCAAAGAAGCCGCCGGCCAAAGCGGCGGATCCGGAACCTCATCACTAACCACTGATCACTCTGCACTGACCACTCCCCCCCGCACCCCCATGACTTCCGATTTCAAGACCTTTGTCTCCCTCTATGCCATTTTCGCGATAGGCAATTCCAGCGACGTTTTTCTGATAATGAAAGCCAAGAACGCCGGTTTCACCACCACGCACGTCATCCTGGCGTACACCGGCTATAATCTGGTCTACGCTTTTCTGGCCGCGCCCGCCGGCTGGCTGTCCGACAGGCTGGGAAAAATAAAGAGCATGATCTTCGGTTTTCTGGTTTTCTCCGCGGTCTATCTCGGCTTCGCCGCGGCGGACAAAGGCTGGATGATCTGGGCGCTGTTCGCCCTTTACGGCTTCTACGGCGCGTTCAACGAAGGCATCGCCAAGGCCGTAATTTCCAATCTGAGCGCCGCCGATAACCGCGCCACCGGCATGGGCTACTTCCAGGGAACCATGGGCTTTCTGACTTTCGCGGCCAGCGCCCTGGCCGGCCTTCTGTGGACAAAGGTCTCCCCGGCCGCGCCTTTCGTGGTCGGCGCCGCGTGCGCCTTTATCTCAGCCGGCGCTCTGACGATCTGGACCAGAAAAAAACAATTGGCATTCTGAATTTTAAATCTTAAATCCTGAATCTTCAATCCCCCCCTATGTCCTTACTAAAAGAAGTCCTGAAATACGAAGTCAACCCGGCCATGGGCTGCACCGAGCCGGTCGCCGTCGCGTTCTGCGCCGCCTCAGCGGCGGAGCTGCTGGGACGCGGCCGGATCCTGAAAGCGGAAATAAGCACCGACCCGGGCATCTACAAGAATGGTCTCGCCGTGGCCCTCCCCAACACCAAAGGCGAAAAAGGAAATCTCCTGGCGGCCGCGCTCGGAACGCTGATAAGGGAGCCGGGCCTCAAAACCGAAATCTTCCGGAAAGTCACTCCAGAAACGCTCAGGGCGGCCAAAGCGCTCATAAAGAGCGGCCGGATCAAACTGAGCGTGGATCACTCGCGGCGGGGTATTTATGTAAAGGCTAGTCTCAAAACCGCCGGTCACAAGGCGGTCTGCGTTCTCTCCGGCGGACACGGCAATATAGTTTTGCTTAAAAAGGACGGCAAAACCGTGTTCAGAGGGGTGCCGGTCGCCGCCCGCGCGGGCGCCTCAGGCGCCGGCGCGAAGAGCGGCCGTGACGCTTACAAAAATCTCCTCAGGAAAGCCGATTTCTCGCGGCTTTTCAAGGAGGCTGAAAAAGCCGACGCGGCCGACCTGGCCTACATAAAACAAGGCATAGAATTCAATCTCAAGGCCTCGCGCGAAGGCCTTAAACTGAAGAAAGTCGGCTATTATATCCAGGATCTGATCAAAAAAGGATACCTGAAAAAGGACATTCTCTCCACGGCCAAACTGACCACTTCCGCCGCCACCGACGCGCGCATGGCCGGCGCCGCGGTGAAAGTGATGTCCAGCGGCGGCTCCGGGAATCAGGGAGTGGTGGCCATATTGGTGCCCTACCTCGTCGGCAAAGCGTTCAGGATCAGGGAACCCAGGGTTTTAAAGAGCATCGCCCTTTCCCATCTCGTGAACTCCTATATAAAAGTTTTTACCGGCGAACTGGCCCCCATCTGCGGCTGCGCGGTAGCCGCGGGCGTCGGCGCCTCCGTGGCCATCGTCTATCAGTTGAAAGGCGTGGATCTGAAAGCCGCCGGACGCGCCGTAAACACCGTGATCAGCGACATCGGCGGCATGCTCTGCGACGGCGCCAAGAGCGGCTGCGCCCTTAAAGTCGCCTCCTCGGCCGACTCCGCCATCCGGGCGGCTTATATGGCGGTGAACGGGGAAGGGATAACCGAACTGGAAGGCTTCATAGGCGCCACCGGAGAGGAGACCATAAAGAATATCGCCCGCATTTCAAAATTCGGCATGGACAAAGTGGACAGGATCATCCTGGACATCATGGCGGCTAAGGGTCATGGTTGAACTTTACTGCGTCCTCCATAAAGATCCGGCTTATTCCAGGGAAAAAACGTTCGGCTTCCTGGCCCAGGAGCGCTGTATAAGCCGCGATGAAGCGGCCGCGGCGTTCCGGAGAAGCCCCGGATTCCTGCTGGAGAACGCGTCGCTCGCCAAAGCTTCGGCTTTCAATCTCCGGGCCTCGGCTTATGGCTTCGAAACCCTGCTTCTGTCGCACAAGGATCTCAGAAACCCGCCCCCGCCGCTGCCCGTATCTAAAATAGAACCTAAGACGGAAGGTTTTTATTTTACCTCGGGCGTCTTAAAAGACCATATACCCGCCAAAACCGTCCGCGCGCTCACCGCCCGCGCCTATGACGTAGAAATACCGCCTAAAGACACGTCCGCGCTGGAAGCCGGACTCATAAATTCCCTGCGGGCCCGCTATTTCCCGTCCATCCCGCCTCTGCCGACGCCCCCCTCCGCGAAAGAAACCGTCTTCACCGCCGATATCATTATCGGCGGACCGGCGCCGCTCCGTTTAAGTCTCGACTGCGACGGACAGGATTATTCCGGTCTGGGCCCGCTGAAAACCTTATCCAGCCTTGAAAACTTCCGCGTCCTGCTGGACGAACTGTCCGCCCGCGCTTTCGGAACCGCAAAAAACCGCTTCCTGGAAGCCCTGCTGAAAAACGAGCCGCTCACATTACTCAAATCCCCCTCGCCCGAAGCCTACGAAAAGGAACTCGTCTGGCTGCTCACAATCAAAAAGGAGCCAGCCTCCTTTTGACCCCCAAAAGGAGGCTGGCTCCTTTTTGCTATAATTGGTCTTAGATGCCCGACCGGATCGTCTACTCCACCGACCCCGCCTGGAAACCGCCGTGCCCGGCGTGCGGCGGAAGTCCATGCGTCTGCGCTCCGGCGGGAGCCAAGCCGAAACAAGCGGAACCCGTGCGCGTCTCTTTCCGCCGGGGCCATAAGGGCAGCGGCATGACTATAATCGAAAAGCTGCGGCTGCACCCGGCCGGAAAAGAAGAGCTGCTGAAAAAATTCAAGAAAAGGCTGGGCGTGGGCGGCACGGTCAAGATGGGAGCGCTGGAGCTCCAGGGCGATCATCTGGATCAGGTGGAAATCGAACTCAAAAGCCTGGGCTACAAAGTAAAAAAGCCTGGCTAAAAAAGCCCCCCCAAAGGTAACAGGTACCTTTATGGAAAAAAAACATCCTGGGCGGAAATACCTGGCCATTCACGCCCATTTTTACCAGCCGCCCAGGGAGAACCCCTGGACGGGCGAGATCGCCCCCCAGGATTCGGCTTTCCCCTATAATGACTGGAATGAGCGTATCGCCCGGGAATGCTATATCCCCAACGCCTACGCCCGGATAAACGACCAGATGGGCCGCGCCGTGGAGCTGGTTAACAATTACAAATACCTGAATTTCAACTTCGGCCCCACGCTTCTTTCCTGGCTGGAAAAACGCTATCCCGCCTATTACGCCAAGATCATCGGAACCGCGGCCGAAACCAGGGCGGAACACGGTCACTCCAACGCCATAGCCCAGGCCTATAACCACACCATCCTGCCGCTGGCCTCGTTCAACGACCGCCTGACCCAGGTGCTATGGGGCCTGGCCGATTTCGAGCGCCGGTTCGGGTTCCGGGCCGAGGCCATGTGGCTGCCGGAAACCGCGGCCGATGAAAACACCCTGCGCGTGCTGGTGGATCAGGGGCTGCGCTACGCCATTCTGTCGCCCTACCAGGCGGAAAAGATACGGCCGCTGGATTCGGAAAAGTGGACAGACGTTTCCACAGGACATTTCGAGACCAGGCGGCCGTATGTCTGGTTAGACCGCACCCCCGCCGGCGAACCCATAAAAGGGCGCAGCCTAGCCCTTTTCTTCTACGACGGACCGCTCTCCAAGGCCCTGGCCTTCGAGGGCGCGCTTAAGAATTCCGAGAATCTGGCCGCGCGCCTGGCCGCGGGCTTCGAGCACGGCGCGGCGCACGACCAGCTCCTGAGCCTGGCGGTGGACGGCGAGACTTTCGGCCACCATCACAAATTCGCGGATATGACGCTGGCCCACGCTTTCCGCCATGAATTGAAAAATCACGGCATAGAAACCATTAATTTTTCCTCCTATCTGGACTCGCACCCGCCGGCGTACGAGGCGGAGATAAAAAAAGGCCCGGACGGGGACGGCACCGCCTGGAGCTGCTCCCACGGCGTACGCCGCTGGAAAGGAGGCTGCGACTGCGGCAGCGAAAGCGGAGGCCGGACGGTCTGGAGGCTGCCGTTCAGGGCCGCGCTGAACCAGCTCCGGGATACGGCGGCCGAGGTTTACGAAACGGAAGCCCGGAGCCTGCTGAAAGATATCTGGCTGGCCA
This sequence comes from Elusimicrobia bacterium GWA2_56_46, assembly GCA_001799575.1. GTDB lineage: Bacteria > Elusimicrobiota > Elusimicrobia > Elusimicrobiales > UBA9959 > YA12-FULL-51-18. The sequence continues at coordinate 128,239 of MGTT01000016.1, read as the reverse complement.
GGAACGAATATGCGGACCTTTTTTCCGCCGCCTCCGGGCCGGAAGTCGAGGCTTTCCTGGCGGAGCACGCCTCCAGAACCCTTTCCCCCGCGGAAAAGACCAGAGCGCTGAAACTCCTGGAGCTCCAGAAGCATGTAAACTTCATGTTCACCAGCTGCGGCTGGTTCTTCTCGGATATCTCCAGGATCGAGCCGGTGCAGAACCTTAAATACGCGGCCAAAGCTATCTCGCTTCTGGGTGAACTGGGGTTTAATAAGGATATAGAAAAAAGCTTCCTGGACACCCTGGAACTTGCTCATTCCAATCACGCGGCTCTTGGGAACGGCCGCAAAGTTTACGAAGATTCCGCACGCCTTTCGGCTCAGACCACGGAAACTCTGGCGGCTTTCCGCCTTATTGAGAAATTCCTTTTCGGCCTGCGGCGCCCTTTGGCCGCGGTCTCAGCGGAAACGGCGAGGGATCTTTCGCTCTCCGGTCATGCCTGCATCAGCTACACGCTGTCCGGAGAGGAAACCGCCGCCCGGGACGGGCTGGAAACCGCCGTAGGCGAACTGCTGACGGAGAACCGTCTGAACCTTGAAACCAGATCGTTTTCGTTCCTCTACGCGCGGCAGGATTCGGAATTGCCGGTCATCTGGCTCTCGACGCGGGAAAACCTGGAAGGATTCAGACGGGCGGCCCGGGCTCCGGATATGCCCGCGCTGCGCGCCGGCGCCTCGGCCATGGGCGCGGTCTGCGTTACTTTCGAGGATCTTTCTCCCGAAGGGAAATCGGCGGTCATAAAAGGCTTCATCCGCTCGGTTCGCCATAAGAACCGCGGCCAGCTTTTGAAAATAATGCGCGACTACCTCTATATCTTCGAAAAAAACCCCAAGATAGATCTCTCGGCGTTCAGCGATATAAAGTATGAGATAGAAATTTACGCCGCGGAGGTTTTTGAGATACTTTTCGACGAACTTTCCCTATCGCGCGATCCGGAACTGCTGGATCTGATCTACACCCAGGCCGAAACGCTCAGACGCCGCCGGCTGACGGTGCGCTTCCCCGTCCCCCCGCTAAAGGCCGCCGACTGCGCGCTGGCCGCGGTGCAGAAAGCCTTGTCCGCCCCGTCCTACGAAAATCTCTCGGATCTTCTGAAACTGCTCAAGGCGGCGCGTTATCTGAATCTACAGGACGCGTTCTTTCATCTTCAGAACGGCCTGCACGAGCTGTTCGAACAGGTCGGAACCGAACCCGCGCGCTGGGCGCCGTACGCCGCTCAAATAAAGGTTCTCTACGACCACTCCGACATTATAATAGAGCGCTTTTCCCTGAAACTCGACCAGCTTGCCGCCACGGCAAGCCGTAAAGGGTAAAATATAAAGTGTGAAGAGTTCGCGAATAAAATTAAAAACGGTGATAGGACTTTTTCCCTATCACCGTTTTTAATTTTACACTCTTTACGCTTTACTGCCCGCCGTTTTCTAGCCGCGGGCGGCTCGTTCCTGGGCGGCGGTGGAGAACACTTTGTAATCCACGCGGCTGAAGATATTATCGCGCCATTCCAGATCGGCTAGATACTTTTCCTCGATGCGATTGCCCATGATCTGCTCATAAAGCCCGATAAAGCGGTTCGTGTGCTCTATGAAGCGCTTGGTAGAATAGGTCTTGGCGGTGCCCACCGTCATCAGGAACGCCCAGTCGGACGACATCCCCAGCAGCAGTTCCCTGGCGCACTGATTGAGCGCCCTTTTGAGCAGACCGTCCGCGTCGGGAAAGCGATTGGCCATATCCACCATACGCTCCACCGCCTTATGCAGGTGCCGGTACATCCAGTCGTTGGAAGCGTTGAGCCAGACCTCGTTATACCCCTTGTCGCCCCATGAGGACATGGAAGGCTGGATCATCTGATTGTCGGGATGTTTGGCCAGGTATTCGCTGGGCGTGATCATACTGACCGTCTTCTGGTCGTAATGCAGTTTTTTGAACAGGTATTCCAGGAAATCGGGACCCTCGTACCACCAGTGGCCGTAAAGCTCGGCGTCGTACATTGAAACCACGATGGGTTTTCTCCCCAGAAAACCGTGCAGATGCTCTATCTGGCGCTCGCGGTTGAACAGGAAATTGCCGGCGTGGCCGGCGGCCACTTCACGCGCCTCGTCCGGATCGTATGGGGCTTTCTCGTTCAACCCCACTTTTCCGGTGATCTTGTAATATTTCATGCCGACGTTTCGGCGGACGCCGTCCTGGTGAAGGTAGGGCTTTACGTAATCGTATTCCAGGTCGTAACCGAGGTCGCGGTAAAACTCGCGGTAGCGGTGGTCGCCCGGATAGCCGATCTCCGCGCTCCACACCTGGTGCGCGGATTCCATGTCGCGGCTGAACGCGGCGACGCCGGAGGGGCAGTAGACCGGGGCATAAACGCCGTAGCGGGGCCGGGGACTGCCGTAAATTATGCCGTGGGTTTCGAGGAAAAAATACCTGATGCCGTTGGCTTTCAGATAAACTTCGTCCCCCGGATTATAAGCGCATTCCGCCAGCCAGATGCCCCTTGGGCTGCGGCCGAAACGGAACCGGTAATCGTCGGCCGCCGTTTTTATCTGGGCGTAAACCGCCTCTTTTCTTATTTCCAGCGGCAGGAAGCCGTGCGTGGCGCCGCAGGTAATGATCTCAAGCTTGCCCATGTCCTGGAATTTTTTGAAACCTTCCAGGATATTGCCGTGGTAATAATCCTCGTAGAGCTCGCGGATGCGGCGGAACTTCCGCTCGTACATTTTGGCCACTTTCTCGAACGGGGTATTGCGGTTGCGGAACACTTCCTTTTCCGCCAGCTCCAGGCGCTTGCCGTAATAACGGCGGAAGCGCTCGCGCAGGAGGTCGTCGGACATCATGTTGCACAAAGGCGGAGTCAGCGACATGGTGACGCGGAAATCCGTGTTCTCACCGGTAAGCCGCTCATAGATGTCCAGAAGCGGGAGATACGTTTCGCACATCGCCTCAAAATACCAGTCTTCTTCCAGAAAATCCTCGTGCTCGGGATGCCGGATGAAGGGCAGATGCGCGTGCAGAACCAGCGCGAAGTAGCCTTTTTCTTTATTTTCCATCGTTCCTTGTCGCTCTTGTCACTTTGATCTCGATCTGACGGGAATCAGTTCCGTCCCCGGATACCGCCTTGATCGGCAGTTCCATATTGCCGTCCGGAAGCGCGAAGCGCATGGAGAAAGTGCCGTCCGGATTTAAAGTCACTTTGCGCCCGGCCACGGTAACGGCGGCGTCGGGTTCCGTGGCTCCGTACAGGATAAGTTCGCAATCGGCCACCAGCCAGAATTTCTTCCCCGCCGCGGGCTTTTGCAGGGAATGGGAAGAAAGCGAACTGACCCCCCAGGACGCGGCCCTGGAGAACACGGAACGCAGCATCTCCCAGCGCTGGGCGAGCGATTTGGCCACCTCGCCCGAACCTTTGCCGATATACTCCACGCCGGAGATCTGCAGAAGCTTGTCGAAGTCAGAGGAAACGGACATCCACTTCTCGTCCGTGACATCGGAAACCCGGCCAACCGGCAGATGTACGGTATTTGTCCTGACCAGGGCTATAAAGCGTCCGTTCGGCAGTATAAGACCGACCTCGCAATAATAAGCCTTTCCGCCCTCCTGCACATTTATATACCAGTTTTTGGCGTCTATCATCACGGGGATGTCGAAATAGGCGTGTCCCCGCCCGTCGGTCGCGGCGGCGTCGTAAACACGCAGCACGTGGCGCGACTTTTCAAAAACATCGTGGCCGTATTCGCGGGATATTTTGGCTTTTGCGTTGTCGGTTATTTCCCAATAAATGAACATCCAGTTGGGATCGCGCGGCAGCAAAGCCGCCTCAGTGCTGCCATAGGATTCCGGCAAGGATTTATAGTCGGAATCCGGCTGTTTGTCCTTATTATCCAATTGCCCTGATGAAGTCATTTTTTTCTCCTTAGCTTTCGTGGCGCAGGGAGGTCGTATCCGTGATGAAAACCGTTGCCGCGGACTATATCAATCTTCCGGCAAGGCCCGATAAAAAGCGCAAGAACTGGCTATATCCCCCATAACCCCCATACCACAAAAAGTGTAACAAATTTCCGGGCAGACAGGCAATCAAAAAACTATTCAAAATTCAAGATTCCGGAGTGGAAGAGGAACCGGAATCTTCAATCCGGAATCCTCAGAGGATTTTGAGCAGCCGGGTAACGGAGGCCGGATCGCTGATGCCGTAAGCGGCCGCGATATTGGCGCCGGACAGCCCCTCTTTCGCCGGCCCATAAAAGAGCCCGCCGCCTTTTTTAAGCACAAGCGACTTGCCGGCGTAAGCGGCCATGAGCGCCAGATCATGGGAGACCACGGCCACACCCAGCCCCCCCGCTCCGGCCAGGCGGGAGAGCAGATCAAAGACCTGGAGCTTATAATTTATGTCCAGATGGGAAGTAGGCTCGTCCAGCAGGAGGACTTTCGGATCCTGGGCCAGCGCCTGCGCGATAAAAGCCAGCTGCCGTTCGCCGCTTGAAAGGGAATTAATGCCCCGATCCCTTAGCTTATCGATACCGACTTCGCTCAGGACTTCCCCCACGCGGGCGGCATCGGCGGCTGAATAATTGCGCCACCAGGCCACATAAGGACTGCGCCCCATCATGATTATTTCAAAGACCGAAAAATCGTACGGCAGATAAAATTCGCTGGGCACGTACGCGACAAGGCGCGCCAGCTCCGTTTTCGGGTAGGAACGGACGTCGCGGCCGAGCAGTTCGACCAGGCCTTCCGACGGCTCCAGGACGCCGCTTATGAGCCGCAGAAGAGTGGATTTACCGGATCCGTTAGGGCCTATGACCGCCAGAAAATCTTTCTCCAGAAGTTCAAAATCCACGCCGGCCACCGCCGGAACCCCATTATAAGAAAACTTCAAATTTTTAGCTCGTATCAGTGCCATATCTGCCTTTAGCCTTTAGCCTTTAGCCTTTAGCCTTCATCCCTCATCCTGCGCAGCAGCCAGATAAAGAACGGCGCGCCGAACAGCGCCGTCACCACCCCCACCGGGATTTCGGCCGGGGCCGCCGCGGTTCTCGCCGCAGTATCGGCCAAAATCAGGAATAACGCCCCGCCCAGCGCTGAGGAAACGAGCAGCCGCCTGTGCGAGGCGCCGAAAATCAGCCGTAAGATATGAGGCACTATAAGTCCGACGAAACCCACCGTTCCGGCCAGCGCCACAGCCGCCGAAGTGGCCAGCGAGGCCAGCGCGAAGAACGCCAGCCGGATCTTGTCCGGATCCGCGCCCAGACAGGAGGCTTTTTCCTCTCCGAGCGAGAAAATATCCAGGTATCTCCACAACAGCGCCCCGCCGCAGACAGAGGCCGCCACAAGACAGCACGAAACCGCCAGCAGATAATTATCCGCCGGGAAAAAACCGCCCAGCAGGAAATAAACCAGTGAAAGCGAATGTTCCCGGTAAAGCGTGATAAAAAGCATTATAAGCGCGGTGAGAAAAGTGCTGACCGCTACTCCGGCCAGCACCAGATGGGAAACCGACGGGTATTTTTTTATCCTTGCCAGGGAATAGGTTAAAAAAGTGGCGGCAAATGCGCCGGCAAAAACCGCCAGATAAAACAGAGGCGAGGCGCGGCCGATGCCGGAAGCGGAACAGAGCACCGCCCCCGCCATGGCGCCCGCCGAAGTGCCGAGGATATAAGGGTCGCTGAGCGGATTTTTAAGCAGACCCTGGAACACGGCCCCCGAAAAGCCCAGACCGGCGCCTACCACCGCCGCCGCCAGGATCCGGGGCAGCCTCAGGCCAAAAATAATATCGGGGCCCGCGCCGTCCACCGCGCCTGAAAAGAGCGCCAGTACCGCGGCCGCAATGACCGCCGGAACCAGCCACACCACCTTTCTCCGCTCTTTATCCATATACGTTCACGATTTAAGATTCAAGATTCCGGATTCAAGATTAAATCCTGATCACTCCCTCCCGTCCAGCCAGGCCCTGAGTTTCCTTATTTCCGCCGCGATGCGCGGGCCGGGCCTGGAGAACGCGTCCCGGTCCAGGCCGGTGAAAACCCGGCCGCCCTTTACGGCTTTAAGTCCCTGGGCCAGGGGCCGGCGGGCGAAATCTCCGGCCGACCCTGAAAGCAGCACAACGGCGTCCGGGTCTCTCTTCACCACGGCCTCCCAGGACGCCTGAAAATAGCTTTTATCCTCGCCCGCGAAAATATTTTTCCCGCCGGCTTTCTCTATCGCGTCGGAAAGAAAGGAACGCTTTCCCGCCGTCCAGCCGCCCTCATCCACCTCCAGGTATACCGCGGGCCGGCGGGAGGCGGCAAGCGCGCTTTTCAAACCCGTTTTCATCTTTTTGACCAGCGCGGCGGCTTCTTTTTTTCGTCCCAGTCCGGCGGCGATAAGCTCTACGGTACGGAAGATATCCTCAATTTTCCGCTCTTCCGGCAGTTCCACGACTTTTATACCCGCGTTGCGCAACTCCTGGGCCACCGGAGAACCCTGCCAGATCCCGGCGAATACGAGATCCGGTTTGAGAGAGTAGATTTTTTCCAGATTCGGGCGCAGATAATCCCCGATCTTCTCCTTTTGCGCGGCGGCGGGAGGCCAGTCGCAGAAAGTGGATACGCCAGCCAGCTCGGCGCCGGCGCCCAGCTCAAAAATTATTTCCGTATAGGAGGGCAGCAAAGAAATCACGCGCGCGGCCCCGGCGGGCAAAAAGCAAAAAATCATGATAAAACAAGAGAACAGGAATATTTTTTCAACCCTCTTTGATTTGTTTTTTCGCATATAAAGCGTCTCCTTTTTGGCCCCACCCGGGCGGCAAAAAGCCCGGCTCCGTCGGGGCCGGGCTTTCAAGGCGCGATTTTCCCCCTCGGAATTCCTATCGCCCGGAACCGGGGACAGGCTGGCAGTAGACCGGGCTTAACCTTTCGGTATTACCGTTGCGGGGCAGCCCCGGAGTCGCACCGGGTTCCTCTGCGGAATGATTATATCTTACAAAATTGGGACAACGCCAGCTTACTCCGGTGATACCCGCTCGAAACTTTTCGCCCAATACCGCACGAACGTGGGGGCTATAAGCATAAGCAGGGCATAACACCAAACTACCTCGTAAGGCACTTTAAAAACCGGGATAAGACTGTCCCAGTTCCATTTCAGCAGTTCGGTGCGGTAAGTCCAGACACCCGTCCTGGCGCCGAACGTCTCCAGCGGCAGACATACAATAATGCCGGCCAGGATGTCGGAAAGAACTATCCGTTTGTCATAGGGTATGATCCGTTCTTCGCGCAGCGCGAAACGATAAAGTTTTTCCGACATAACCACCACCAGCGTGAACATCACCATCCAGCCCGTAATAGCGACAACCGGAGTGTCCCGGTAAAAGGTTACCGCCATATGATAATCCCACAAAGGTTCACTGACCACTTCGAAAAAAATCCCGAAGACGCAGCTGGCCGCCATTTCCCCCAGCACGTTACGCTTGGCGTAACGCTTAAAAAGGAACCAGACTAGCGGAACCTCTATCCAGCCGAATATCTCTATCAATATCAGGGTGTCGCTCATATGATCAGGCCTCCATTCGTTGTAAAGCCGGGGCGCGTTCGCGGAGTCCGGTTAGCAAACTGTTAGAAACTGTATTTCAGTTCGCTGATAAGATACCAGCCGGAGAGCCGGTAGCTCACCGCGCCCGTCCTCCGCGACCCGCTGCCGGCCAGAGCGGAAAGGGAACCCAGTAAGTCGCCCCAACGCCTTGAAACTCCGGCCGAAATGCGGTGCATGGGCACGTCCACCGCCGTTGAAAAGTCCAGATTGTCCTTGTCTATGGCCGGGGTATCGAAAGCGTAGCCGAACATCAGGTCGGTTCTTTCACTGTAGGCCCAAAGGGCGCCCGCCCTGAATTTATATGAGGTTTTCCAGTTGAAACTGTTAGGCCGGTCGACAAGCAGCGCGCCTGGGGCGTCATAGTTCAGCTCATTGGAAAATCCACGCCACCAGGTCTGAGCCAGGTCGCAGGTGAGCTTCAGGTTTTTCTTTGCCTGCCAGGCCGCGCCTATGCCAGAGGTGGGAGGCTGCTTAAGCGTGAACTCCATATCCGACTTTTCCGTGACAGTGAGAAAAGAAGCTTCGGAATCCCCCTTTAATTTGACTTTGCTTCCGGTTCTTAAAACCGCGCCCAACGTAACCGCGTCGCTGATCTGGTAGCGTACTCCGAAAAGGCCTTCCAGGCCGTAGCCGGCCGCGTCAGTCTCGCTCTTAAGCGTACCGGGCACTGGGCCCAGCACTCCGACCAGAGCCGGATACATCGTAAGGCCCGCCTTGGCGTCGTTGCTCAGATCGCCGCGGATCAGATCCACTCCAACGCCCACCGCCGTCTTATCGGACACTTTCCGGGAATAAGAGATATTGCCCACCATGATAGTGGCAAAACCGTCATAATCCAGGCTGGTGTAGAGGGCATTGCCGGGAACGCCGTTGTCCTTAAATTCCGAGCCCTGCATCAGAGGCATATAAAAACCGGCTCCAAGCGCCGAATCTGCGTTAAGGGGAAGCGCGGCGCCCAGGGAGCCGAACAGGAAAGAAGAAGCGGCATGCGTTTTGCGGAAAGTATCGCCGGCCAGGCCCGTGTTGAAAGAGTTTCCATCTTTCGTGTACATATAGCCTGATTTCAGTTCGAGACCCGCTTCCTTTTTCGCCACTGAAACCAGGTTCGCCGGGTTCCAGTATATGGCGGTCCAGTCGGCCGCGTCGGCTATGACCGCGCCGCCGCGGGCGATGGCGCGCGCGCCTATGCCGTCGAACTCATAACCCGAAGCGAAAAGCCCGGAAGGGCTTGCCGCGAAGAACGCCAGCGCCAACGCGCAGGAGAAAGCGTTAACCGTTTTCTCCCCCTTGTCTTTCATTGCCGCACAACGGCAGCTTAGTGATAACTTTGACACCTTCAACCTCCATGTTCTTAATTTCTATACTGATATCGTTTTTCGCCAGCAGGTCGCGGGTGATAAGCAGCCCCACTCCGGTGCCGCCGCTCTTTCCGGTCACCGCTTTCTTAAAAATCTTTCCGAGTATCTCTTCCGGGATCGGCTTGCCGTTGTTCGCGATCTCCACTTCCAGCATACCGGCCGAAGAGCGCATTGAAATTTCCACCGTTTTATCGCCGGCATTTTCCTTTACCGTTTCGAGCGCGTTTTTCAGAATGTTGAAGTAGGCCTGCTGAAGATCCTGGCGGACGGCCAGGACGCAGAAATCCCGGTTCTGCGGATAATTCCGGCGGAACCGAACCTTGGCCGCGTCCTTGGAAAAACTCACGATAGAGATAAGGTTGTTGAAAAAGTCTTTTACGAAGAGCCTCTGTTTTTTGCTTTCCGTGGCGCGGCCGAAGCGGGTGATATTGGTCAAAGTGTTGGAGATCTGCGTAACCGTTTCCGAAAGATCCGCAAGCATGGCCTGCTGCGCGCTGTCTTTGCCGGGAGCGAGACGTTCAAGTTCCACGTAACCGGAGATGGAGGCCAGCGGGTTGCGGAGATCGTGCACCATTCTGTGCGCCAGCATGCCGATATGGGAATGCGCGTCAAGCTCGCTGAACCTTTTAAGGAGCGCCTGCGTCTGCTGTTGTTCTTCGGCAAAATCGCTCCGCAGCTTTCTCAGTATTTGCTTGGAGATATAGCTGGCTATGATCATATGCATGGCGATTGTCAGGATTATAAAAACAAAAACCACATGGTTTTCATAAATAGCTTTAGACAGCGCGTTGTTCACGCTGAGAAAACCGAAAGCTTCTCCCAGCACGACGCAGAGGTAGCTGATGACGGCGGCGTAAACGGTGATCGGAGAGGTAACGCCATAGCCGGCCTCCGACACCAGCAGGGCGAAATAAAAACAGACCAGCGGAGAGGCTATGCCGCCGCTCATATGCACCACAAAGGCAACCACGCAAAGACCGGCAAGACTCAGGGCGATAACAATAGCGTGCAAATATTTGACACAGCACTCAAACCAGACAAAGAAACAAAAATACATCGCCGAGGCGGCGGCAAGAACCGGAGCCAGCCTCCTGTCGAAAGGCGATTCGGGAACCAGGTAAAAAAACAATGCGGCGAGCAGATCCGCAAATCCGACGAACAGCGTCTGTCTTCGGAGATAATTTTTGCCGATGATATTGATAGGTTCATCTGCCGCTTTAGGCATAAATACACAAAAAACCGCTTCCGGAAATATATCTAATAACGGGAAAAGGTCACCCTTCCCTGTTCCCCCTTTTTTCAAATATGTATTTATCCAGCGTGTGCATCAGGACAACCACGAAAAGCGGCGGAAACCAGTAATACAAAAGCGGCTCTTCTATCGGAATGCCGAAGATCGTGGGCCCCAGTGTCCGGTTCGGGTTCCAGACCCAGTGTCCCCTGGAAATGGAAAAATATTCCGCCCCGAGCATGACCGCCTCGAAAGTTAAGATCATGGCGGCGGCCGCGCGCCGATCCACGCGTTCCCTTGCCGCTGTCCAGAGCGGCAGCAACAGAAACACGAACGGCGCCGCCAGTATAACGGTGGCCGGCCATTTCTCCTGTAACACCCTTTTCTTCTTGTCCTCTTCGCTCAAGAGCGGGTTATCTTCCAGCATGAAGTATCTCAAACAATCTCTTGTATGTAAAATAGACCGCCAGACAAAAAAGCGGCCCTCCGAACCAGAACACAAATTCCTCAATGGGCGCGGGCCCCAGCCAGACACCCAGCAGTTTATCCGTTTTCTGCGAAAAAGTCCACACATCGAACCAGAGATAAACGTATTCCATGACCGTGGTAATCAGGGCTATCAAAAACAAGGTGGCCAAAATAGATCTCTTCAGGGAAGGGGAGAGTGCCTTAAAAACAAAGATGCCGAGGAAAAGCGCGGGAAGCCAGAAAAGAACGACGTAAGTTATAAAGTAAACAGGCATAATCAAAGCGGCCTAAATCCCCCGGTAGCGGCAAAACTATTCCCAACATGGACAACTCTGGCATTAGGTATATTAAATGTGTTAATTTTATTAAATCCCGCCCTCCAATATCAATATAACAGAAACCGGTGAACGTGACCGGGATCATACCGCCCCCCTTACCGCTCACCGGCTGCTCTCAGTTTACGATTCTGCCGGCGATCTTCGCAAGATCTTTCGCAAAATCCGTCTTCAGGATCCTGGCCGGACTGCCCAGGGCTTTTTCAAGGCGCGCGTCATAGCGCACGCGTCCGGCGGCGGCTTTTGAAAGAGCGTGCGCGCCCCGGGTCATATTCTCGATGACGCCCAGAACCGGAACCTTCAGGCTCTTATAAAGCCGCAGCGAACGTTCCAGCACGGAGTGAGCCATGATGGAAGGAGTGGTCACGGCCAGCACCCGGGTCCCGGGCAGCAGCCTGATAATGTCCAGCGCCGTGTCATTGATGCCGGGCGGCATATCTATTACAAGATAATCCAGCTCCCCCCACCGCGTTATAGCCAGCATTTCCATGATGGCGTCCGAAACGCCCGCGCCTCTTAAAGGAACCGCTTTATTACTGGAAAAAAAAGACACGGACATGAATTTTACACCCGCGACCGACGGAGGCTCAAGGCCCATTTCCTCTTTCGGAAACAATCCGGACGCCCCCAGGACGATATGGGCGGACGCCCCCGCGAGATCCAGATCCAGCAGGCCGGTCTTAAAGCCTTTTTCAGCCAGCAGGAGGGCCAGAGTGGAAGCCGTCACGCTCTTGCCTATGCCGCCTTTCCAGCCGGTGACCGCGATCACCTTTTTTATTTTGGAAAACCGCGCGCCGATAACGGCGGGCCTGGGATCCAGGCGCAGGCCGCCGGAAATGCGGGGCGCGGAGCGCTGAATCGGCGACTTGCCCGGCGCCGGAGTCATTGCTCGCCCCGGATATGTTTTATAGTAACGCCCCGGCCGGCCGTAATATCAAAGTCCGGGCTGGCGCATTCGGGACATTTAAGAAAGGTGTGAGCCATCTCGGGGATGAAATGGATGTTCTCGGCTTCTTCCCCGGTCCTCTTCAGGGCCTTGAGGGTGAACTCCGCGGAGCAGGCCCGGCATTTAAACGCCGCCGGATCGTCCAGGAGACTGAATTTACACGCCGCCAGGTCTTTAAAAGAGCTTTTCACAAGCTCCGCCAGGGCGAAAGCGAAGATCTCCCTGTCTATGGACTGAAGTTCGCCCAGCGCCACTCCGACCTCGGAGACGCAGCGCAGCTTTTCGCGCGCCGCGTGCTCAGCGGATGTCTTAATGACAGATTCGGCAAGCGCCCATTCGTGCATAATTACCCCATACCCGGCAGGCTCAGCTTGCTCATCTTTTCGGCCGCGGTCTTCTGTGACTGCCTGATGGCGCGGTTTATGGTCTCGGTAAGCGAGGCTTCAAGCCTGGCTTTGTCGGCCGTTGCCAGATCCACTTTCACGGTCACGCCGGTCACATTCTGAGAAGCCGATATCCCGACTTTCACATAATTGTCTTCGCTCTCAAGCGTGATGGAATCCAGCTCTTTCTTTATCTCCTCCATCTTCCGTTTCATCTCCATAAGTTCTTTCATTTTATCAAACATATTTCTCCTTTTAAACCGGCCCTTTGATAGCCAGCTCCCCGGTTCTGAGCCTGGAATTCCGATAACCGTAAAAATAATAAACCGCCAGACCCGCCGCGAGCCAGCCGAAAAACCTGATCCAGGTCATAAAGCCGAGCCCCAGCATCAGGAACAGGCAGAAGCCTATACCGAGGACGGGCGTCGCATATCCGCCAGGCGCCCTGAAAGGCCGGGGGCGGTCCGGATCTTTCACCCGGAGGATTATAACTCCGGCGCAAACCACCACAAAAGCGAAAAGCGTGCCGATATTGCAAAGCTCGGCCATGACGTCCAGGCTGAAAAGCGACGCGAAGCCCGCCACGACTATGCCGGTCCAGACGGTGGTTATATGCGGGGTTTTGTATTTCGGATGCACTTTCGAAAAATACCGCGGCAGCAGGCCGTCGCGGCTCATGGAAAAGAAAATCCTGGGCTGCCCCATCTGGAAGACAAGCAGGACGGCCGTGGTGGCCACGACCGCGCCCAGCGAAACCAGGCCGACCAGCCATTGGGCCGCGTGATTATACTGGAGCCCGGCCACCAGAGGTTCGGCTATCTTGTCTTTCATCTCGGTGAACGGCATCATGCCCGTCAGGGCCACGGTGACCAGCACATATATTACGGTGCAGATCAGAAGGGAGCCTATTATGCCTATCGGCATATTCTTCTGCGGCTCGCGGGTTTCCTCGGCCACGGTGGAAACGGCGTCAAAACCTATATAGGCGAAAAAGATATACGCCGCGCCGACCTGAATGCCCTTCCACCCGCCCGGCGCGAAAGGAACCCAGTTGTCTGGGTTGAAGTAATAAATACCCACTCCGGCGAAAACAGCCAGCACAAGCAGCTTAATGCCGACCATAAGGGAGTTGAACCTGGTGCTCTCTTTTATGCCCAGCACCAGCAGCCAGGTAAGAGAAGCGACCACGGACGCCGCGAGCAGATTGCAGATCACCGGCATTCCGAAGAGATGCGGCACGGAAGCGACATCGGCGCCCGACTTCAGAAAAGTATGATAGTCCGTCCTCAGCCAGAGCGGCACTCCGAAACCGAAAACGCTTCGCAGAAAATCGTTGAAATAACCGGACCAGCTTATGGCCACGGCGACGTTGCCTATAGCGTACTCAAGAATGAGATCCCAGCCGATTATCCAGGCCGCCAGCTCGCCCATGGTGGCGTAGGCATAAGTATAGGCGCTGCCGGAAATCGGGACCATGGCGGCCAGTTCCGCGTAGCACAGAGCGGAGAAACCGCAGGCGACAGCCGTCAATATAATGGAGATTATAAGAGAAGGTCCGGCGCCGCCTTTGACCGCGGCCTCTCCGAGCATCGCGAAGATGCCCGCGCCGATGATGGCGCCTATGCCTATCATGGTCACGTCGAAGGAACCCAGGACTCTGGGGAGTTTATGGCCGCGTTCGTGAGACTCGGCCATTATCTCGTCTACGGATTTAACCTGGAAAATGGACATTAACACTCCTGTTTTTCAACGCTTCCTGGCTTTACTTCCACGAACAATCATTTTATATTATTAAAATGCTCTATCAAACTCAGCGCCGATTCTTTTACCTCGGGCGTAAGGCCTTCGGCGTATTCCATGGAGGCGGGTTCCACGCCGATCACCACCAGCTCCGCGCCGGTGTCTTCCTTTACTATGGAAAAAGTGACGCTGAGCGGGAAGCTATGGGTGGAGATGACCGTCTGCCGGTTTATAAGCTCAAGCGGGATGATTTTAAGTTCGCCCGGCCGGCCGCCGAAATGGGCGGCGTCCAGGAGCATTATTTTTCCGGGTTTAAAATCTATGGCGGTCTGGGCGATATTCTCGGGTGTGGTGCAGGCGTTGATGACCCGGCATTCCGGAGATTTGAATTTCACACGTTCCCCCACAAAGGGGCCAACCCCGTCGTCGCCCCTCAGAGAGTTGCCTATGGTGATCAGCAGCGTCCTCCCCTTAGGCGCGATAGCCGCCTTAATCTCGTCCGTCAAATAATCACTCATATTTATCAGGGCAAAGGTGCCAGGCTTATTTTTCCGGGGCAAAGGTGCCAGCCTTCTTTTTCAGCAGAAAAAGTAGGCTGGCTCTCTTTGCCAAAAAGCGGGGCTGGTCAACTTTGGGCTTTAGCACCGCAGGATAGTAAAACCGGGGGCCTGCCGGGGCAAGGCTTTTTCGCGTTCCCTCGGCAACCTGCGGGGTCGAAAAAGCCTTGCCCCGTCACCCCTTGTAAAACTTACACACTTGATGATCCATCGGCCTAATTACCCGACCCTCCACATTTTCATCTAAGCATTCTGAGCAAGTGGCCTCCCAATTGATAACCCACAAGCTGCACAAGTGTTCCCCCGAAGAATTGTATGAAATCCAATCTTTCCACAATTAGGACGCGGACAAATATTATTTATAAAGGCATCATCGTATGGAGACACGAGAAAGTGCGCATATTTTCCCCGCAATTCCGTTAAAAGAGATTCTAATGCTTTAAGATACTCTTCGTTCGTGATTTGCCGATAGTAAGAGGCCAGAAGACGTGAAAGGCTGGACTCGGTTGTTTTCCCAATTTTACAGTAAAGCCGAAACGGGACATGGGAATCGCTGAGCATCGATTGCGATAAGCGCACGAAAGTGTCAAAGACAAAAAGCACTGTAAACAAATCCTCAAAACCTATTTTAAGAGGTTGCACATGCAGTTTCAACAATTTGGTTTTTTTAGCAGCGCAATCAACACACTCCTTGAATTTTTTATCTTTCTCGCCCTTTCCAATCACCAAAGTCTCATCCAGATGCTTAATTTCCCAAGATTCCCTGTCAACCGCAGTAGAAATGTCGTAAATATGGTTATGGACAATAACATCTCTGAGTATGTATACTTCGCACAATAATCTTTCAAAATCCTCTTTTGGGAAATTATTATTTTTGCTCCAGAATATTTCCGAAATCTTCTCCGGAACTGGCCCCCGCTTCTCTTCAAACCGGAAAATGCGGTTAGCGTACGATTCAATACTTGCTACAGATAATAGTAATCCTGCCGTTGAAAGGGTATTTTCACAAGCACTTACTTGAAAGTTCTTACTTTTGTAATCACGAATTTTATACGCTTCAAATATTCTGGGTAAAAAGTCCAAAACGATATCTGGCACATAGTGCGCCCCAATTACCGACAGATAACTCTCTTTCCTATCCATAATCCTTAATGGTAAAAGTTCGATATTTTTCACAATACGAAAAAGCATTTTGCCTTTTCGCACATAAGCCTGGGGAACATAATACGCGTAAGTTTTGGCGGAGGGGCGGCGGCGGGTATAGTTGGAGGGGTGGCGATGGGCAGCCTTTTCGTCCCGCAGGCTTCCGAGGGAAGCGAAAAGACTGCCCGTCGACAGGACCCCGAACTTGCAGCCGCCGCCGACCCGACTGGGCTATCGTGCGGCTCTTAGCCCAAAGCCATCCAACCCCGCGCCTGGCAAAGAGAGCCAGCCTACTTTTTCTGCTGAAAAAGAAGGCTGGCACCTTTGCCCTGAAGCCTGGCCCTTTGCCCCGAAGTTATATTATCCGTCAATCAACGAAAGTGACATTCAGGTAATGCGTGGAGCACGAGATGCAGGGGTCGTAGGCCCGCACCAGCATCTCCAGCGCCAGAGTGATCTCTTCCTTGGACCTGGTGATGATCTCCGGCAGCAGCTTCGCGAAGTCGTGCTCGATGTTATTGATGTTCTGGTTGGTCGGGATTATGCAGTTGGCCTGCTTGATCAGCCCCTTGGCGTCGGTCTCGTAGTTATGGAACAGGATCCCCCGCGGCACCTCCACGGCGCCCACGCCGTCGCCGGCCCGGACGGGGATAGCGCCCTTTTCGTTTACGCCCACGACCAGTTCCTGGCTGTAATCCACCCCGTTCTTTTTGAGATCCCTGAGAATTTCCAAAGCGTGGTGGTAACAGTGCACTATCTCAATGACCTGCGCCACGGTGTTCAGATACGGATTGTGGCAGACGGGCTTAAAACCCAGGGCAACGGCGACCTTCTTCGCCTCGGGGTGAAGCTTGTCGTAGTTGAGGTTGAACCGCGCCAGCGCGCCCACAAAATAGGACTCGCGGGAGAGTTTGGTGAACTTGGCAGAAGAGCGCGGATCCACGAACTCGTTGGTGGCTTTCCTGTAATCCTTCTTCTTGAAGCGCTTTCCGTCCGTGGAGCCGATCTCGCCCGTCAGCAGCGGGTAGTCTCCGTCGTCGGACACCAGCGCCACGTACTCGGTCTCCCGGTGAAAATCGGGGAACTTGAGGGTCGCCGCGAGCTTAAGCGTCTCGGCCATATCTTCGCCCAGATCTTCCAGCAACTTTATCTGCGCGTCGAGATCTTTGGGCCTGGGCAGCTTGGTGAACCCGCCCGCGATGGCGCTGATGGGATGCACATGGCGCCCGACCAGGATGTCGCAGACGTCGTTGCACGCCTTTTTCATGCGCAGCGCGCGCCTGACCACTGCGTTATGCGTCTTGATAAGCGGCACAAAGGAGGGCACGCCCAGGATATCGGGAGCGGCCAGCAGGTAGACGTGCAAAATATGGCTGTCCAGGAACTCGTAATCCAGCAGCAGCTTCCTCAGTTTTATGGTCTGCGCGCTCGGCGTGACGCCCAGCGCGTCCTCGGCCGCCTCTATGGAGGCCAGGGAATGCCCGCAGGAGCAGATGCCGCAGATGCGGGAGGTGATATGCTGCGCCTCGAAAACGGACCGGCCGCGGAGCATCCCTTCGAAAAGGCGGGGCGACTCCACCACGTGGAACTCCGACTTCTCTATTTTGCCGTTCTTGACGTTAACCACGATGTTGCCGTGGCCTTCGACGCGGGTCACGTACTCCACTTTTATATCAAGATCCTTATTTACCGCCATTGATGTCACCTTCCTTGCACTTGTTGTACATCTCGAATTTGTTCTTTATCAGGCCGGCGCTGAGCTTGTATTTGCCGATGACGTCCGAGGCGGCGTTCTTCGCCGGATTCTTCACCTCGCCGCGGCAGCCGTAGCAGATATTGCCGTTATTGACGCACCAGGAATTGCAGCCCGCTTTGGTCCAGGGGCCGAGGCACGAAACGCCGCGGTCGTACATGCAGACGTTCTCGTTCAGCTTGCATTCCACGCAGACCGGATTGTCGGGCACGGTATAAGGGAGGCCGCGCAGGGCGCACTTAAGCACTTCCACCAGTTCCGGCGGATATATCGGACAGCCGTTCACGAAGTAATCCACTTTCACCACCTGGTGGACGGGCCTGGTTTTGACGCTGTCGAACAGTTTAAAATCCTTGCCGTAGACGCAGCGGCGGATCTCGTCCAGTTCGAAAGAATTCTTCATGCCGTTTACGCCGCCGATGCAGGCGCAGGCGCCGTAGGCGATGAGAACCCTGGAGCGCGCGCGTATCTTTTTGATGCGCTCCTCGGCGTGGTGATCCGTTATGGAGCCCTCGATGATCGCCACGTCATAATCCTTGTCCCACTTCTCGCTCATGACCTCGCGGAATTCCACCACGTCTATGGCGCCCAGGATATCCAGCAGCGATTCCCCGAGATTCGCCACCTGGAGCTGGCAGCCCTCGCAGCACGCGAAGTCAAAGAAAGCCACTTTAGGTTTGGTTGCGGTTTTTGATGCGTTAGTCATATTAAATCCTCTTGGGTCACAGTTTCTTCGATTCTTTCACTTCGTCGTAAGTGAAGGTGGGGCCATCCTTGCAGCAGTAATAGTTCTTCGGATGGTCGATCTGGCAGTGGCCGCACTTTCCCATGCCGCACTTCATATGCCGTTCCAGCGACAGCACGATCTGCCTTTCCGGAACCTTCTTTTTTATCAGCTCGGCGATCACGAACTTATACATGACAGGCGGGCCCACCACCACGGCGAAAGTCCTCTCCGGCTGTATGGTGACTCCGGGGATCAGGGTTGTGATCAGGCCCACGTTGCCTTTCCAGTCCGGCGCCCCGCGGTCTACGGTGCACAGGAAATTCAGGTCAAGGCGTTTCTGCCACGTGCCTATCTCCGAGCCGAAAAGCATATCGTGCGGCGTGCGGCAGCCGAGCAGGATGTCCACTTTTCCGAAGTCCCTGCGGTTGTCGAACACGTAGTTAATGAGCGAGCGGAGCGGGGCGATGCCCAGGCCGCCGGCGACAAAAAGCAGATCGTTGCCGGCCATGACCTTGACCGGGAAAGGTTTCCCGAACGGTCCGCGGATGCCGAGCTGGTCCCCGGCGTCCAGCTTATGCATAGCGTTGGTCAGGCGTCCGGTCGCCCTTACGGTCAGCTCGAAAGACCCCCTCTTGGTGGGGCTTGAGCAGACCGAGATGGGGGCCTCGCCGACGCCGTACAGTTCCACCTGGACGAACTGGCCGGGCTCATGATCCAGCTCGCCGTCCTCCAGCCTTATGTCGAACCATTTCTCGGCGTCGGTCATCTGCTTCGCCGCGATGATCGTCCCTTTCCTTAATTTCCAGTTCGAATTCTTGATTTCCTCTTTCATACGTTTTCCTTCACGAGAGACGTTAGAGTTTCCTTAAGGCTGATATCGGCCATGCAGGTCCTGGTGCAGCGCCCGCAGCCGGTGCAGAAGAACCGGTAGAATTTATCCACCGAATATTTGAATTTCCGGAAATATCTGTGGCGCTGCCGCTCCGAGCGCTCCTTGCGGAAATTCTCTCCGCCCGCCACCTGTGCAAATGGCTCCAGCTGGCAGGAATCCCAGGTTCTGGTCCGGACGCCGGTCTTCAGGTCCAGGTTCATGGTGTCGGCCATGTCGAAGCAGTAGCAGCTGGGGCAGACATTCGTGCAGTTGCCGCAGGAAACGCAACGTGCGCCGACGTCTTTCCAGACCTTGCTGTCCGCTCCCGCGGCGAAGATCGCCGGAAGTTTGCGGGGATCCACGTTTACCTCTTTCTTGAAAACGGAGCGTTTGTGGGCGCGGACCTTTTCGAGGGCCGTCATGTCGGCGGGCACGGCCTTGGCCAGCCCCATTTCCTCCACGAGCTCCTCGGCTTTCTGGGTGTGCACGTGGATAATGAATCTGTCGCCCAGATCCGTAAAGAACAGGTCGTAGCCGCCGCTCGGCATATGGGAGTTGACCAGGGCGCAGCTGGCGTACTCGTCGCAGTAATCGCCGCATTCAAGACCTATAAGGAGAATCTTATCTTTCCTGCGCAGGTAGTTATAATCCCTCGGACGCTCCGAGAAAACCATGTTCAGGCACTGGATGCCGGCCAGGTCGCAGGTGTGTACGCCGAACACCGCCGTCTCCCCGGCATCCACCACCGCGGTATCAGAGGGCTTGGCGCCGGAAATATCGAATTCCAGCATCGTTTCGCGCTGGGGCATGAAATATTTTTTGGGCGGAAGTATGGTCGGAATATATTTAAGCGCTATCTCGGAGGCCCCGGAGACCTCCTGGAAAGCGAAATTGCCGGCGCCCCTGGCTACGGGAGCGACAACTTTCATTTTTCCGGAAAGCTTCTTTATGAAGCCGTCCAGTTCGTCTTTTTTGAGTATATGGTAATTCACCCGTTTAGACCTCCATCAAGCAGAGTCGCATATTACAGCGGAGAACAGGTATATTATATTCTAAATTGCGCCGCTTTTGTCCGCTAACCGGGGACGGGGCGCGCCGTGGAACTCCGGCGGTTATAAGGCCGGCTAATAATTACGGCGCCGGAAAGCGCCCTCCCCCCTTGTCCGCTCCATGTCCCCCGGGGCCTGGGGCGCGACGCGGACGATAAGAAAAAATAATATCGGATTTACGCGGGCCTCAGTTAGAGCCTGTTGCATAAACCGCTTTCGTCGCGAAATCGCGGGTTTTGAAGCCGAGCCGAAGCGACGCGAAACGAGCAGGCTCGACTAGAGCCTGTAAGTTGGCCGTTCAATGAGCATAGCTCCTGATACGGCACTGGCATAGCCTTGAGCGGCGCAAAGGCGCAGGCAAAAAGCCGCGATTGCAGTAGAATCGGGGTTTGTGCAACAGGCTCAGTAACTGGTAAAATAGTTTCATGACAGAACTGGTTTTAATGCGCCACGGCCTGGCGCTTTCGGTTCAGGAGTCCGGAGCCGGCGGCGACGCCGGCAGGAAACTTTCTCCGGACGGGAAAGCGCAGATCCTGGCGTCGTCAAAGCGCCTTAAAGAACTGGGCTTTTCCCCCGGAGTTATAATCTCCAGCCCTTTTCTCAGAGCCGCCGAAACAGCCGCGATCGCGGCCTCCCTCTTCCCCGGCGCCAGGCGCGTCGAAGAAACGGCCCTGGTCTCCCAGTCTTCTCTTCCCGGCCTGCTTAAGACCGTCTCCGAACGCGCGGCGGGGGAATACTCCGTACTGGTCATCGGCCACCAGCCGGTTCTGGGCGCGCTGGGCGGACTTCTTCTCAAGACCGACGGCCTGTTCCTCGGCGCCGGCTCTTTCATTTATCTCAAGCTCTCATACGACTTAAAGCTTCCCGCAGACCCCGGCTCCGGCAAGGCCGAACTGACGGAATTTTTCACCCCGGAGCCCTTTTGAACAAGATCATCTTTTTTGCGGCGGCCTGCCTTTTAACGGCCCTCCCCCTCTCCGCCAAAGAAAGGAAAGTGCGCATCCTGCTCTATTCGGTGAACAAACCGGCCGCCATAACCCTCACCCCGGAACAGGGAAACGTTTTCCTGAACGACAAGGTACTCAGGACTCCGGTCGTGATAGAAGCAAAAGGGCAATTGGCGGCGGCCAGGGGCTTCGCCCCCCCCGGTAAACGTATCCGCGTGGACGCCGCCGGCAGGGGGATATGGTTTTCCGGAGGGAAGAGCCCGCGGCGTCTTTACAAAGGTCTGATCGAGATCACCGCCGAAAAAGGCCGTCTGAAGATCATCAATACCGTTCCCCTGGAAGCCTACATCGCCAGCGTGGTCTCAGCCGAGGCGGGAGATCTCTCCCAGACCGAGGCTTTCAAGGCGCAGGCCGTCGCCGCCCGCACGTACGTACTGAAACACATGGGCAACCACACCAGGGATGGGTACAATATGTGCGATTCCACCCACTGCCAGTTCTTTGGGGGATTCGGCGCCGTAAAAGCCAGCGCCCAGGCCGCCGCGGATTTCACGCGCGGCGAAGTCGTAACCTACCACGGCAAGCTGGCCGCCACCTTCTACCATTCCATCTGCGGCGGCAGGACGGAAGCCATGATCTATGTCTGGCCGTTCGAACATAAACCCTACCTGGTCTCCGTGAAAGACGGCCCCGCAAACAAGCCTTATTGCTCCGTCGCGCCGGGCTTCTCCTGGAAAACCCGCGTCTCCCTGAAAGCGCTGACCGGCATGGCCCGCTCGCAGAAGTGGATCCTGCCGCAGGAAAACATAAGGAAGATGGAAGTCATGGATCGCGGCATCTCAAAACGGGCGGTGACGCTGATCCTCTCTACCGAAAACAGGCGGGCAACCCTGTCCGCGACAAAATTTTATCACGGCATCGGCCGCCGGGCGGGCTGGAACGTAATACGAAGCACTCTTTTTTACCTGTATTCTGGCAAGGACTATGTGATATTCGAAGGCGTCGGCAACGGCCACGGCGTCGGCATGTGCCAATGGGGCGCCGAAGGGATGGCGCGGCTGGGCTTCAAATACCGCGACATCCTCAAGCATTATTATCCGGGGACGGAGATCTCTTATGACTGAACTTCACGCGGTCGCGCTCGGTATTCTCCAGGGCGTGGGAGAATTTCTGCCTATCTCCAGCTCGGCGCACCTGGCGCTGGCGCCTTATGTCTTCGGCTGGCGGTATCAGGGCCTGGCCTACGACGTCATGCTGCATCTGGGAACGCTCCTGGCCATCTCAGTCTACTTCGCGAAAGATTGGTTTGTCATTATAAAGGCCGGGCTTACCAGGCCGAAAGAGCCCGGCGGGAAGCTGCTCTGGCTGCTGGCCGCCGGAAGCGTGCCGGCCGCCGCCGCAGGCCTGCTTCTGAACGACCTGGCCGAACACGCCTTCCGGGATCCCCGGTGGATAGCTTTTAACCTCATTTTTTTCTCGGGATTGATCTATCTGGCGGACAGATCCCCGTCCCAGAAAAAGACCGCCGGAGACATAAGCGTCAAAGACATCTTTCTTATCGGCCTGGCGCAGTCCGTGGCCCTCATGCCGGGCGCTTCGCGCGCGGGCATGACCATCATGGCGGCGCTCTTTCTGGGATATGCGCGCTACGACGCCGCGAGACTTTCTTTTCTGCTGGCGACGCCCGTGATATTCGGCGCGGGCCTGCTGGAGGCACGCAAGATAGGTCCGGCGGATCTGAACGCCGCGTTCGCGGCGGGACTCGCCGCCTCTTTCATCGCGGGACTGCTCTCAATAAAATTCCTCCTTGCCTACCTGAAAAGCAACAACCTAAGGCCTTTCATAGTCTATCGGGTAATGCTGGGGATATTTATATTGTGGAAAGTCTATATCAACTAATCTGAAAGTTGCAGTTGAGATCGGTTTTAATGGATAAACAACGGGGATACAATTATTCCATGCAACTTTCAGAAGGATAAAGGCTTAAGGCTAAAGGATTAAGGGAAACCATAGAGAATATATAAAGTTCTTTCCGCCCTTTAGCCTTTATCCCTCATCCTTAAGCCTTTCCCCCTTTATTGCCGGCAAATTTATTTTCAGCAGCGCGCCGCCACCCGGGCGGTTGGAGAGCGTGAGTTTCCCGCCGTGTTTCCCGGCTATCTGCTCGCATACATAAAGGCCGAGACCGGTGCCGCCGGCCGCCTTTCTGGTGGTGCTGAACGGTCTGATACCGTCCTTAAGCAGCGACTCCGGGAAACCGGGGCCGTTATCGGCGATCTCTATCTCCAGATTCCCGCCGGCAGCCGCCAGCTTGACCGCCACCTCCCCTTTTTCCGGCACAAAGGACAGGGCATTTGAGAGAGCGTTTATGAACAGACGCTCTATATGCACTTTGCTCATGTTCACCCGGGGCAGATCCGCCGGCAGCTCCACTTTTATGGACGCGCCCTTTTCCCTCGCAGCGTATTCGACCAATTGGACGGCATTGCCCAGCGGCTCCCCTATCCCGCCCGGTTCAAAGACGTATTCCTGTCCGCGCGCGATACTGAGAGCGCTGGCCACCACGCTTTTGGAGAATTTGGCCGCTTTTATTATGCGCTCTATATCTTTCTTATCCACCTGCTCGTCCTCGCTGGCTATCTGGGCGCTCAGAAGTATGACCGAAACCGAGTTGCCGAGGTCGTGCATTACGCCGCTTACCAGCTGGCCCATTTCCCCGGCGGAGGCCGTCTTCACAAGCTCCGTGTCCCTGTTCATGAGTTCACGGGCTATCGCTTCCACCTCCCGCCTCTTGGACACCAGAACGGCCTCCGTCTTTTTCTTCGCTTCCGCGGTGCGGTAGACTACCGCGGCCGAAAGAATGAATACCGACAACTTTACCAGCAGGCTCATGACCCCGGCCAGGTCGGAGGAACGCAGCGGCAGGGCGAACAGCGACGACGCCAACGCGGCCAGAAAGACGACGCCGACCACGTCCGTGCGGCTGACCAGCAGCGCGGAGGCGAAGATCGGCAGCAGATAGAGCACCCAGAAATAAGATTCCTTTCCGCCCGAATAATAAAGAACCCCGGTAATGACCCACAGGTTGAACAGCAAAATCAGGTCCACGACCCAGAGGCTGACCGAAGACCGTTCGCGCAGCAGCTGGTTGAAGACAAAATTGGAGACCATCAACAGCAGAAAAAAATAAAGGACGGCGGGGTAGACAATTTGCGGATTATCCCGGTAAAAATAGGCGATCGCCACCATAAAGACGGAAAAAACGGCTTCATACGAGTTCCGGGAAAAATTGGTGACGCTCCCCCTGTCAAAAGTTCCAGGTAAATTGCTCATCTCCGCTACAATATAGCATTTATTTTCTGCGGTGGAAATTTGTGATATAATTACCCCATGGAAAACCCGCCGCAGACCGTGAAATTCCTTAAATTCGACAAGCTCCAGGTCTTTAATTTTTTCTTTTTCGGAATACTTCTGTTCCTTCTTTACCAGTTGTTAAGGATACTTTCGCCTTTTCTGGGCGCCATACTTGTCGCCGGCACCCTGGCCCTGATCTTCTACCCCGCGCACCTCTGGCTCGCGCGCCGCTTCGCCCCCCGCAACAACCTTGCCGCCGCGGTTTCTACGGGCGCCGTACTGCTTACCGTGGTTCTGCCGCTGCTGATCTTCGGCTGGCTGCTTTTCAAGGAATCAAAGGAAATATATCCCAAGACCAACCAATTACTGGCGCGCTTTTCCCAGTCCGCGCTGGACTTTCAGATTCCCGAGGGGCTCCGTTCGGTCTGGAACCTGGACGCCGGAGATATTGTTCTGGGCAATATCAAAAATCTCCAGGAAAACATCATAAAATCCGCCGGCACCATACTCAAGAATATTTTCTTTTTTCTTGTCAGTTTCATGGTCGTAATAGCCATGCTGTTCGTTTTTTTCAGGGACGGGGAGCGTCTGCTCCACTGGATGATAGATCTTATGCCGATGGATACGGAGCATAAATACCGCATAGCGAATCAGCTTTACAACACCACGATCGCCATTGTAAGAGGCATTCTTCTGACGGCGGCGGTGCAGGGAGTGACCGGCGCCATAGGCTACGCCCTGGCCGGCGCCCCGGCGCCGGTTCTCTTCGGCCTGCTGACCTCGTTCGCCGCGCTGATCCCTTTCGTGGGAACCAGCCTTATCTGGCTGCCGCTCGGCACCGCTTTGATATTTGTAAAAAGCCTTTCCACCGGCCTGTTCGTAATTTTATGGGGCATGATCGTTGTGGGTCTTCTCGATAACGTCCTGCGGCCCGTCCTGATAGGCCAGCGGGCTAAACTCCCCGTATTCCTGCTGTTCCTGGGCATTTTCGGCGGCCTGCGGATTTACGGCCCCATCGGCATCTTTATGGGCCCGCTCCTTATCTCCTGCCTGATAGTGTTCCTCCAGATCTACAGGGAAACAAAAAATCTGCAGAAAGCGGAATAACACGCATAGTTCACTTCGCTTCCGAAACAGCGCACAATTTTCTTATCGGGCAGGAAGAACATTTTCCTTTGCGGGAGAGGTCGAGGGCCAGGATCTTTTCGCCCGTGTCGCGCAGCACGGACAGGATCGCCGCTTCACGGGAGGGATCATACGGGATCGAAACCTTTTCCCCCTTGAGAAGGAGAAGCCAGGAAATGATCCGCACGTCCATATTAAAGGTCTTTTTCAGGGCGAGCGCGTATATGGAAAGCTGCAGATCTTTTTCCAGCTCTTCCCGCGTTTTCGTCTCAAATCCCATCTTATAATCGATAATCTCGCAGCCTCCGGCCGGGGAAAGCCGGTCCACCCTGTCTATGGTTCCGCGCACGCGCCACCGTTCGAACTCGAATTCAAATTCTTTTTCCGTGAAAATTATCTCCGCGCGGGATCCGGCCTGTTCCGCCCGCCGGTAATTTTCCAGTATCCTGCGTCCCTGCCTGTAGAATTCCAGGGTCTGCTGCGGACTCTCGAAACCATGGTGGTGCCAGTTCTCGTCGTAACACAGCATCAGCTCGTCCAGGCCGCCCCCCCCGGAGTGGTAGCGGTCCAGGGCGCGGTGAACCGAAATGCCCAGCGACGAAAACGGGGTATGGGGCGGATAATTGCGATCCAGGTAAATGTATTTGTACAGATACGGACAGTCGAGATAGGCTTTTACTTTGGAATAATTCAGCTCAAAGGGATCGGAGTGCATAAAGATTTGCGAAAAAATTCAACGAGGGTGTCTCCGTATTTTTCCTGCCTGGTCTTTTTCAGGCCGGCCGGGATCTCCACCTTTTCGTTTTTGTGGTGCTGGGCGACTATAAGGCAATCCGGCCCCATAATCCCGCCTTCGGCTATCAAAGCCAGCGTTTTAGACGTATAAGACAGCGGAAGGTTCTCCGTGTCCCGGTAGGGCGGGCTTAAAAAAATAAGGTCATACCCTTTGTAATCGGCATAATGCTCAAGCCATTTCAGGCCGCTCAGGACATCGGCTTTCAGGACTTTGGCCTTTTCTTTAACTCCGAGGTTCTCGACGTTCTTCTCGATCGTTTTTATACAGACGCCGGCTTTCTCCACGAACACGACCGGGCCCGCGCCTCTCGAAAGAGCCTCCAGGCCCACCGTGCCCACTCCGGCGTAAAGGTCAAGGAAAACCGCCCCTGTGACGTAAGGGCGCAGAATGTCGAAGACGGACTGCCGGATGCGCGCGGAAATAGGCTTCACGTTCTTATCTTTGGAGACGGAAAGTATGCGCCGCCCCCTCATCGAACCGGCTATTATTCTCATAAATTCGATCCAAGGCTAGTGTACAATCTTTACGCAACAAATCGGCAATTCAAAAAGGGATATAATGTATTATAGAATAAATAGGGAACCCTATGCCGCAACCGGACATTATCATAATTGACGACGACCTGATGGTGGGAGAACTTTCCCGCGACCTGCTTACGGACGCCGGCTACAATGTAATGCTGGTGCAGGACTCCCTTGAAGCCGTCAAAACCATAAGAGCCAATATGCCCAGGCTGGTGGTAACTGACATCATGATGCCCGGCATTACGGGCATGGACATCTGCAAATCCATAAAGGCCGATCCCGCGCTCAGGCACATAAAGATCATCGTGGTTTCCGGCAAGGCCTACCAGGTGGAGAAACAACGCGCGGCGCAGTTCGGAGCGGATTTTTTCCTCCAGAAACCCTATAACGTGGAGACTTTCTCAAAAACGATAAAAAACATCCTGGACGGCTCAACCATTACCGCCCGGACGGAGCCCGTGGCGCAGGCGCCCGTCCCCGCTCCCGTAAACTCCGCCCCCGTTCAAACCACCGATCTCGCGCCGGGCCAGCTTCGCGTGACCGTGTGGGGCGCCAGGGGTTTTCCCTCCACGATACCCAACTCCCTTTCGCGCCACGGCCGCCAGACCGCCTGCGTTTCCGTGGAAACGCAGTCCAGCCTCTTCATCCTGGACGCGGGCACCGGCCTGGTTCCGCTGGGCGAAGAAATAATGGCGGCAAAAAACTATTACAAGGATATCTGGATCTTCCTCACCCATTTTCACGCGGGCGGCATAATAGGGCTGGGCGGTTTCCGTCCGATGTACGACCCTGATTTTTCGATTCATATCATCGGCGCTAACGACCCGGAAAAAAGCCTGAAAGACGTGGCGCAGGCCGCCCTCTACAGTTCTTTCGCCATGACGCGCCAGCCTCCAAAGGCCAAGATCGATATTTACGAAGTCCTGGAAGACAACTACGAAGTGCTGCCCGGAGTGAAACTTTCAAGTATGTACGCCAACCACCCGACCAGCACCATGATCTACGGTCTGGAGCATCTGGGCAAAAAGATAGTTTACGCCCCCGACAGCGAGATCTGGGGCGACGCCACGGCTTTCCAGGATTATGACGAAAGGCTTGCGGTTTTCGCGAAAGACGCGGATCTTTTTATCCACGACTGCATGTTTACCGACGCTGATTACGCCGCTCACGCGCGCGAAGGCCATTCAGCCATGTCCATCGTGGTGGACTTCGCCGCCGAAAAGGCCAAAGTCCGCGACGTGGTCCTGGCCCACCTTAATCCCGGGTACACGGATGAGGAGTTGGACGAAATGCTCCGCTCCGCCCAGGCGCGCATACAGACCAGGGGTTATTCCCTGAACTGCCATCTGGGCACGGAAGGAAAAAGCTTTCTGCTGCAGGGCGCCGGCTAACAGTCCGCTGAAAAACCCCACTCGGAGGGATTTTGAGCCGATTTTGAAGCCGAGCCGAAGCGATGCGAAACGAGCATTCTCGACTAGAGTGGACTTTACCGCAGTCCTGCGTTTCCCATGGACACAATTCGCGGTATCGATAAGACTGTAAGTTGAGCAGCGCAAAGGCGCAGGCAAAAATCGGCCAAAAGACCCCGAAAGGGGGTTTTTCAGCAGACTGCTAACTGTGTCCATGAGCGACGGTCACCGCCCTTTCGGGGATGACGCCGAAACGCTCCTCGTACCTTTTGACATTCTCGACGAGCGCCGAGAGGAGCCGCTTTGTGTGAACGGGGCTTGAGATGATACGCGAGCGCAGTTTGGCTTTCGGCTGGTTAGGCTGCAGGAACAGAAAATCAAGGATAAATTCAGTTTCGCTGTGCGTCACGCCCGCCAGGTTGGCGTACAACCCCTGGGCCGTGGCGTCATCCATCTCCACCTGCAGCTGCACGGCCTTGCCGCTTTCCGGTTTATTTTCCGCCATAAATCCTCCCGCTGTCGATACTGCCTAGTAAAGTATAATATATTTGGAGGCGCTATGAATTACCTTATCGCGACACTGACAACCGTTCTGCCGATCCTGCTGGCGGCGGTTCCGCCGGCGGCGGCCGCGGGGGCCGGGGAACTGAAATGCGCGGAGCTCAGGCCGGCCGTCAAAAGTCTTAAAGTGATGACCATGGAGCCGCGCCGGCGCGGAAAGGCCTGGCTGGAAGGCGCTCCGAAAACCATTTTTTATACCGCCTGCGATCCCCGAGGCCTGAAAACCGAGGAGGCAGAATATCAGCAGAAGAACCTGGTTCTCAAAACCAGGTTCGTCCATAAATCCCGGGAAGATTCCAAACTGATCTGCGACGCGCTGAAATCCGAGGAAAAGCTTACCAGCACTTTCAGCGAGGAGGCCCGCTCCTCCCTGGACGATTTCTGCCGGAATAACCGTAAGAAAGACTTCGACGCGGTACTGGTCTACGACGCTTCTCCGGGAACGGCCCCCGCCGACCCCCAAAAGCCCATACGGCAGATCTTCCGGCTGTATAATTCCAAGGGATTCCCCTCCGAAGAATACGCGTTCGATCCGTCGGCGGAGCTTGAGACCAGGACGCTCTACAGGTACGACTCCAAAAACAATCTGCTGGAGAAAACCGATTACGGGCCCCAGGATGACCAGTTGCGGCGCGAAACCTACGCTTCCGATAAGCTGACCGCTTCGCGGACGATCTCCCTTTTCGGCGCCAACGATCAACTCGTGAAAAAAACCGTTTACGAATACCGAGAGGACGGCGCGCTGCGGCGGGAAACAGCCACGTCCTACGACGCCGGCGAGCAGGCGCTGGCAAAGACCGTGTTCCTCTACGGCGCGAAAGGCGGCAGGGAAACGGAACTTGTTTTCCAGGGCGACCTTGAAAAACAGGATCATGAATACCGTTATTCTTATAAATCCGACGTCAAAGGCAACTGGACTGAAAAACGGAAAGTGAAACTGAACCTTTACGAAGACAAACGTTTTGAAGACCCCAGAGTCGCCCCCCAGATAACCAAAAGGGAAATAATATATTATTAGGCGTAAAAAAACCGGCCCTGTCATCTTACTCGACAGAGCCGGTAAATTTTAAAAACAATACTCGCGTAAGCGCCGTATCAGGAGCCATGCCCCTCAGACGGCCAAGTTACGCTTTTTTGGGAACCTGGGCCTTCTTCACATTGACGGCCTTGGGGCCTTTGTCGGTGTTTTCGGTGTCAAAATCCACTTCCTGATTTTCGGCAAGGGTTTTAAAGCCTTCGCCCATGATCGAGGAATGATGGACAAAGAGATCCTTTGAGCCATCTTCGGGAATTATAAAACCGAAACCTTTCTTGTCGTTAAACCACTTCACTTTGCCTTTTGCCATTTGTCTGTATACCTCTCTTTAATTGCTATCTTCCGAACCGCCTTCGGCCTTGGAAATATTATATATAAATTCCCGCTCAAAAACATAACACCAGAACCGCTCCCCGCTGTTCACTTACCACTACCCACTCACCACTTGCCGTCACTCCTCGTTCCACCTCACAAAGAACGGCATGAACGGATTCACAAGATCCGGATGCCTCGGGATGACCCGCACCGCGAAGTCGTGCCGGCCGCTCCGGAAGGCCTCGGCCTCTCCCTTAAAGATATACGCCTCCCCCATTTTCGAATCCAGCGTCATGGACACCGACTTTCCTTCCGTGAAAGCGGTTTCGCCGCCCGCCGAACCGACGTGCAGCTGCACGTCCACATCTTCCGGCGCCAGATCCCCCAGCCAGACGATGGCGCGGATCGGCACCCTGGTTCCGGAATAGATCTCCATCTCAGGCTTGAAGTTATCCGTAACTATGCGGACGCGCGACCAGCTGTTTTCCACTTTCTTCCGCCAGCGCGCCAGTTCCACCAGCCTGCCGTTATCCAGCAGCCTTTTCGTGGCCCGGTGGGCGGGCATATAGAATTTTTCGTAGTATTCGCGGACCATACGGTTGGTGTTGAACTGCGGGGCCAGCTTGCGGATAGAGGCCTTCATCATCTTTATCCAGTTATGAGGGAGGCCGTCGGGCCCGCGATCGTAGTAAAGAGGGGCGATAACTTTCTGCAGAAGGTTGTAAATAGCCTCCGATTCCACGTAATCGCGCTCCTCCTCGCTGTTATAGGTCTCGGTGCTGCCGATAGACCAGCCCACGTCCCGGGAATACCCCTCCGCCCACCAGCCGTCCAGCACCGACAGATTCAGCACGCCGTTCGCGGCGGCTTTCATTCCGCTGGTACCGGAGGCTTCAAGGGGCCTTATGGGGTTATTAAGCCAGACGTCTACGCCCTGCACCATGTAGCGGGCCACGTTCATATTGTAGTCCTCTACGAAAATGATGCGGTTCTTGAACCGCTTGTCCATGCTGAGACGGGCCACCGCCTTGATATACTCCTTGCCGTGGGTGTCGGCCTGGTGGGCCTTCCCGGCCACCACGAACTGCACCGGCAGCTTCTCGCTGGTCACGACCTCAAGCAGGCGCTCGATATTGCGCATAAAAAGCGTGGCGCGCTTGTAAGTGGCGAAGCGCCGCGCGAAACCGATGGTGAGATACTCCGGGTTGAGGACCTGCCCGGCCTCTTCCAGCACGGTATGGTCGGATCCCATCCGCTGGCACTGCCTCTTAAGCCGGTCGCGCACCAGCTTTACCAGTTTTTGCTTCCTTATTAAGTGGGTTTCCCAGAGCTCCCGGTCATCCACCTCCGCCATCTTGCTCCAATCACAGCTGTCCGGGCCGTTATCCACGCACTGCCTGTCCCCGGAGAGATATTTACGGTAAAGTTTCTGCTGTTCCTGGCTGATCCAGGAACTGATATGCACGCCGTTGGTTATGCCCTCGATTGGGATCTCGTAGCGCGGAAGCTGCGGCCAGATCTTATGCCACATATCACGGGAAGTGTCCCGGTGCAGGAGGCTGACGGCGTTCAGGAAAGCGCACAACCGCAGGGCCACGACCGTCATGCAGAACCCCATAGAGGTAGGCTCTTCTTTTCCTATCTCCAGGAACTCCGCCATGGTAAGCCCCATCTGCCTGCAGTAGGGCTCCATGTATTTGCGCACCAGTTCAAAATCGAAATACTCGTTTCCCGCCATGACAGGCGTATGGGTGGTGAAAGCCGAGGACGCCCAGACGGCCTCCCTGGCCTCTTTGAAAGAGAGCTTCCTGTCCGCCATCAGGTGGCGTATACGCTCGAACAGCAGGAACGCGGAATGTCCCTCGTTGACGTGGTAAACAGTGGGTTTCAGCCCCATGGCCTCAAGCGCGCGCGCGCCGCCCACACCCAGAACTATCTCCTGGCGTATGCGGTTTTCCCGGTCGCCGCCATAAAGCTGTTCCGTAATGGCCCGGGACTGTGGCGAATTCTCCGGAAGGTTTGTGTCCAGCAAAATGAGCGAGTTGCGGCCCACCGGCGCTTTCCAGATCCCGACTTTCACGGTCTCGCCGTCGAGCTGCACCTCTATCCGCAGGGGCCCGCCGCCCGCGGCCTTAACTATCTCCACCGGCATATTGTACCAGTCGTTCTCGGGATACCGTTCCACCTGCCAGTTGTCCCGGTTCAGAACCTGCTGAACATAGCCCTTGCGGTAAAGCAGCCCCACTCCCACCAGCGGCACTCCGAGGTCAGAGGCCGATTTTAAATGGTCGCCGGACAGCATGCCGAGGCCGCCGGAATAGATGGGCAGGCCTTCTCCTATCCCGTACTCCATGGAGAAGTACGCGACCAGCATGTCGTTCTCCTGCTGATCATGAGTTTTGTTGAACCAGGTGTCCTGGTAGCGCATGTAGGCTTCGTATTTGTTCTTGATCTCCTGGACGCGGCCGAGGAAAGCCCCGTCCCGGCTGAGCGCGTCCAGCCTCTCGGGAGACACCGTGCCCAGCATCCACTTCGGATTGCGGTGGGAGCGGTGCCAGAGATCTTCGTCTATCCCCACGAACATCATAATGGCATCCCAGTTCCAGGTGAACCACATATTGGTGGACAGCTCTTCCAGGGCCTTAAGGTTCTCCGGCAGATTGGGCATGACGTTAAAAGATCTGATTTTCATTACACGCTCCTTAGACGAGACGCACGATATCGATACGAAATTTTACAAAATAATCCGGCGAAGAAGCCAGAAAAAGCCCCTGAAAGATTTAAAATTGCGCGAAAAATAGGGCTTGAAAACCCGGATTTTTTGTTGTAGAATATGGGTGCAGTAATCGCGATGTTTCAAGGGGCGTGTAGCTCAGTTGGGAGAGCGCCTGCATGGCATGCAGGAGGTCGCAGGTTCGATCCCTGTCACGTCCACCAGATTTTAGAGCAAGCCCCGTTATCGGGGCTTCTTTGTTTACGAGCTATGGAACCTGACAAACTGCTGATCTTCCATCTTGACGACGGGAAAGAACTGCGCGGCGGACAGCGCCAGCTCCTGTACCTGGTAAAAGAACTCAACAAGCTGGGCCACCTGAACCATATCGTGTGCCGGAAAAATTCCCCCCTCTTCCTCGCCGCGCGGAAAAAAGGCTTCAGCGTGACGACCCTGCCTTATTTTTTTGAATGGGATCCCGTTTCGGCGCTGCTGCTGAGCGGCAGGGTCGGAACCATAGCCGCCGCCGGCGCGCATCGCGGCCGGCCCATCCTGCACTCCCACACCTCTCATACCGCGGCGGTTTCCTATCTTGCGTCCCTGAATACGCCGTGCGTGCGCATCGCCCACCGCCGCGTGGATTTCGTCCCCGGCGGGGGATTCTCCTCCAGATTAAAATACGGAACAGCCCACCGCGTGATCGCCATTTCCAACCCCGTAAAAAAGATCATGCTCTCGCTGGGCCTGCCGGAAAGCAAGGTCGCCGTAGTCAACAGCACCGCGGATCTTGACGAGATTCCCTGGAAGAACGGGGATTTTGAAAAATACAGGGAAGCCGCGCGGCGGACCATAGCCGGAAGGTTCGGCATCCCCGCCGGGGCCCCGTGGATAGGTTCGCTTATAGCCCTGGTTCCCCACAAGGATCCGGAGAATTTCGTCAAGGCGGCGGCGCTGGTGGCGGAAAAACATCCCGAAGCCCGCTTCCTGCTGGCCGGCGCGGGCTGCCTGGCCGAAAAAGTGCGGCGTCTGGCCGAAACCCTCGATCTTGCCGGAAAATTCCACCTGCTGGGCCACTACGGCGATTCCTACGAACTGCTCTCCGCGCTGGATATCTTCGTACTGCCCTCGTCCGAAGAAGGCATGGGCAGCGTCCTCATAGAAGCCATGAACTCCCGCGTCCCGATAGCGGCCACCAGGGCCGGCGGGATAACCGACGTCATCGAAGACCGAGTCAACGGCCTCCTGGCGGAGATAAAAGATCCGGCGGGACTGGCCGCGGCCCAGATAGAATTGCTTGAGAATCCGTCCTTAAAACGCCGCCTGGCCGAAGAGGGCCGCCGGCGAGGATCGGACTTCTCCAGTCCCAGAATGGCCGAATCGATCCTTAAAATATATGAGCAGGAACTTGAAAATTTTAAACATCATAGATATTCCCTGGCATAGCGCTCTGGCCGCTTACGCTTTCGACCAGAGCGCCGCCCTGGCGGGGCGGGGGCACGGCGTCTTTTTCGCCGCTCCGGAAAACAGCGCCGCCGCCGCTTTCGCGCGGACTAACGGTTTCCCTCTGACCCTGATCCCTTCCCGCAATAATTATCTGCTCCTGGGAGCGCTGCTGCGGCTGAAAAAACTCGTAGAAACCGAAAGCATAGACGTAGTCAACACCCACACCGGCAAAGCCCAATCCATGGCCCGGCTTCTGTCCCTCATAAGTTCCAGGCCTTTCGCGCTGATCCGCACCAAGGCGGACGCCAGGCGGCCCCGTAACGGCTTCGCGCTTGGCAAAGCCGCGCTGGTGATCGCCGGCTCCGGACATATAAAGAAAATGTGCACCATCGCCGGCGTAAACGACGATCAGATAGAAGTGATTTACCAGGGGATTATCCCCCCGCCTGACCAACCACGAGCCACAAGCCACAAGCCGCTCACCGTCGGCATTCTCGGCAGACTGGATCCCGTCAAAGGCCATACCTGCTTCATAGCCGCCGCCGCGCTGATCCTCAAAAAAGCCCCTGACACGGAATTTCTCATAGCCGGCAGGGAAGAAAACGTAAAATACGCGGCGCTTGAAACCCTGGCCAAAAAACTGGGCATAGCCGGCAAGGTGAAATACCTCGGCCATGTGCCGGACAAGTTCGCCTTTATCCGCTCCTGCGATATAGGCGCGATAACTTCTTTATCCAGCGAAGCCGTTTCGCGCGCGGCGCTTGAATGGCTCGCGTCGGGAAAACCGCTGGTGGCGTCCTCCGTAGGCGGCCTGCCGGAATTCGCGGCGGCGGAGTGGCTGGTTCCGCCCCAAGACCCCGCCATGCTGGCCGAAAAGATTCTGGCCCTGCTGGAATCGCCTGAAAAGAGGCTGGCGGCCGGCGCCGACGGCAGAGCAAAAATCCTCAGGGATTTCAGCCCCGCCGCTTTCGCGGAACGGACGGAAACGGCATTCAGAAAAGCAGTGAACAGTGCTCAGTGAGCAGCGGGAACTTATGATAAATTTAGAACGGGCTTCGGAAAATACAAATAAAGTCAAAACTTTTGCTATCGCGCTTTTCGCTTTCAGCATACTTTGTTCCGTGACCCTGGCGGAAGCGTCCATGCTCCTGCTCGCCGGCGTCCTGGTCTTAGGGTATTACAGGGAAAACGATCCGCTTTCGCTGTTCGCGCGGATAAAAGGACAGCCCCTCTTCCGGCCCTGGATGTTCTATCTGGCGGCCGGGCTCTTATCGGCGCTATTCGCGCTGGACACGGGGAAGGCCCTGCGCTATCTGCCTTCGGATCTTATAAAGTACGCCTGCTTCGCGGTACTTTTTGCCGGCCTTAAAAAGGACGGTCTGGCGGTAATGTCCAGGTTCTACGCGGCGGGCGCCGCGTTCGTGGCCGCCGCCGGCATCGCGGAGGCGCTCTGGGGCTTTCACATTAACGGCAATTTCGATCTGCGGGCCGGAGCGTTCTCGAACCCGGTCCGTTTCGGAGAGATCATGGTCATAGCGGCCACTTTCGTTTTCAGCCGCCTTCTCGCCTCCGGAGATACGGAAACGCGCGCTATCTGGAAAACCCACGTTCCGGCGCTGGTGCTCATCTTCTCGGCCATCGTTCTGAGCCAGTCGCGCGGCCCCTACCTCGGCTTCGCGGTAATGGTGGGCCTGATGTTCTGGTTCGGCATCCCTTCCCGTAAAAAAGTCGCCAGGTGGAGCCTGGCTTTTCTGCTCATCGGCGGTTTCATCTCCCTGCTGAACCCGGCTTTCAGGGACAGGCTTACCGGGACGCCCGGCGTTCAGCCCGCCGGAGCGGTAAATTACGGCGATTCTTCCGTCGGCATAAACATCCGCCTGGAACTCTGGCGGCTGGGCTTCAGAATGTTCAGTGACCGCCCCATCCTGGGCGTGGGCCCGGCCAACGTTAAAAGCGCTTTCAAACGATACCATCCCGCCCCGATAGCCTACCAGGAAACCTGGGGCAGCATCCATAACCTGTATCTGCACCATATGGCGGAACGCGGCCTCATAGGCCTGGCGGCCCTTTTAACTCTTTTCGGCGCCATGCTTGCGCTGGCCATGAGAAACTTCCGCGCGGAGCGGAACGCCTACACTCTCTGGGCGCTGACGATACTGCCGCCTTATTTCATCATGAACCTGACCGAGATCTCGTTCCAGCATATCCACACTTCTTTCGCGGTCTTCATGGCCCTGGCGGCCTCTACTAATTCCGTTTCTCCCGACAGGAGTTCCTTATGAATCCCCGCATTTCCATCGCCATTATAGCCCACAACGAGGAAGACACGGCCTCCCGGGCGCTGGAAAGCGCGGCCTGGGCCGACGAGATAATTTTCGTGGACTGCGGCTCCACCGACCGCACCGCGGCCCTGGCCGCGGCCCATCCGAAAGTCCGTCTTTTCAGCCGGGAAAACAGCCTCGCCGTATACATCAACAAGCAGTTTGCGGCGGATCAGGCCTCAGGAGACTGGATCTTTATTCTTGACGCGGACGAGGAGATCTCCCCCGCGCTCAGGGATGAAATCCTCGGCAGCGCGGCGTCGGAGAGGAACGACGCCTATGAAATGCCCAGAAAGAATTTCTACTTCGGACGCTGGCTCCGGCACGGGGGCAAATATCCCGACACCCAGCTCCGCCTTTTCCGCAAGGGCAAAGCCAAGTTCCTCCCCCTCCCCGTGCATGAAAAGCTGGAGGCGGCGGGCGCTACGGGGCTGCTGCTTAATCCCCTGCTCCATTATCCCTACCGCTCCGCCCTGGATATTCCGCGCAAACTGGGCTTCTACGCCGAAGCCCTTTCCGAGAACTATATCAGAAGCGGCAGGGATCCGAGGTTCATCTTCACGCGGCCTTTCACACGCTTCATCTCAGCCTACCTGCTGAAACTCGGTTTCCTGGACGGCGCCGCGGGCCTGAAGACCGCCCTGCTGGATTTCCTGGTCATTTTCGTCTCTATTCTCAGGTTCAGGGAAAAAACAGCGGCCGCCAAAAAATAGCGGCCCCTCCAGCCCGGCCCCGTCCCTTACGGCCTACGCGCCGCCGGGCCTTTTGCCCTTTAAACGACAGCGTCTTTGTCCTATAATTTAATATGCTTATGAGATCGTTCAAGTTCGCGGCTTTGATTATTTTCCTGGCGGCGGCCGGCGCGGCCGCCGGGAGCGGGGACAACTCGCTCATCTTCGGGAGCGCCGCGTATCCCCTGGAAATTTCCGTCTCCCCCGAAACCGCGCCCGGCGCCGTACTGTATGAAACGCCGTTCAGCGAAATCCCCTCTCAGGATTACGACACGATCCTGATCCAGGGCGAGATGCCGGATCCCGGCGTGCAGCTCCAGGTCAGAATAAAGAACGGCGCGGCTTTCAAAACCTATGACAAAACCGCCATTCACCGGTTTCCGGGCGGCAGATTCTGGGCCAAATACAAAATGGGACGCCGGACCGGGGAGCCGGTAAAACTCGCTCTTCTCAACGCCGGCGTTTCCCTGCGCCACACGTTCACCATCTACGGCGCGGAGGCTTTCCGCGAGACCTTAGTAAAGGAAATTATTTCGGCCCCGGCGCCCGCGGCCTACAAGCCCGACCCCGGATTCTATCTGCCCGCGGAAATGCCATTTACCGTCGTCAGGCGCGGCGCCTGGCAGGCCGCGCCCCCAAGCGAGCCTTATACCCCTCACGCCCCGAAAATATTCACGCTCCACAACACCGCTGGACATTATCCTAAGAACTACGACGAAGCCGTCCGGGAAATGCAGTTCCTGCAGGACTATCACCAGAACGGCCGCGGCTGGATAGACCTCGGCTACCATTTTGTCATAGATCCCCAGGGAGATATTTTTGAGGGCCGGCCGGTGAATGTGGTGGGCGCGCACGTGAGAGGCCGGAACGACGGAAATATCGGCATCTCCGTCATGGGCAACTATCATCCCCCGGTCAGCCAGAAGCCCACGAAAGAAACTCTCTACACTTTTGTCGAAATGGGAAAATATCTCAAAACCGCCTACAATATCGACATAAGCAGTTTTTACGCCCACCGGGACATCGGCAATACCGATTGCCCCGGGGACGAACTCCACGCCCTGATGCCGGAACTGAAAAGCCTGATCTTCGCCCCCGCCGCCCCCCTACCCGGCCCGGTGCTCCCCCTCTCAGTTGCCATCCCCCCAATGAACCGCCCGTCCCTCCGCCAACTGCTCCAGTCCGCCGAATAAATTTATCCAAATCCTCCGATAAGCGGTAATCCTAGCAGCTTTGGGTTAACGAACCGCAGGATAGTAAAACCGGGGGCCTGCCGATGGACAGCCTTTTATGCTTCCCTCGGCGGCCTGCGGGACAAAAAGGCTGTCCATCGTCACCCCTTAGTAAAATTTACACACTTGATGGTCGCTCGGCATTCCAATTTGAAAATACAATATATTGACCCCGCCCAAATTAATACTTGAATTACCCGCCCAGTATAGGAATCAGTAAGTTTTACAAAATCACCGGTGCTTTTCCAGACTTCCACGGCCCCCCTTAAAATTATCATCTCTTCATTGGCAACCATCTTGCAGTGTGGATGCCTCGTGGGCAAATATAGGTTCGTTTTTAAGGCTGTATTTAGGAGGATGGCGGCGGGGTATAAACTGGAGGGGTGGCAGCCATGGGTTGGATCGGACCGAAAGGGGAACCGGCGCGAAGGCCGCCTGTTGGCCATAGGCCCTGTTGCGGCACGCCCATAGGTCAGTCGCCGGGCCCCTTTCGGCCCGATGGGCCCCATGGCTGACAGGCCCCCGAACCAGCAGCCCGCCGTCATTTTCCACTTTCACCCAATGGGTGAAATCTTTTCATCAATGACGCAGGCTTGTTAGCGGAGGATCGGGGAATTTAGACGTTTATTTCCCCGGCGACCAGGTCTTTGTAGGTTTCGCGCTTCCTTACTACGCGCCAGGAATTCTTGCCGGTTATAAGAACCTCGGCCGCCCTCGGCCGGGAATTGTACTGCGAACTCATAGAAAATCCATAGGCCCCCGCCGACAGGACCAGCAGAATATCGCCCCGCAAAGGAACGGGCAGGCCGACATCCTGGGCCAGAAAATCCCCGCTTTCGCACACCGGCCCGGCTATATCGAAACGGACGGACTTGCCGCGCCTCCTGACCAGCGGTATTACCGGATGCCTGGCGCCGTAAAAGGCCGGCCGTATAAGATCA
The DNA here is from genome assembly GCA_001799575.1 of Elusimicrobia bacterium GWA2_56_46. GTDB lineage: Bacteria > Elusimicrobiota > Elusimicrobia > Elusimicrobiales > UBA9959 > YA12-FULL-51-18. The sequence goes on along the minus strand of MGTT01000016.1, from coordinate 88,634 downwards.
TTCATGGCGCCATCGGTTATAACATAGTTTTTCGGCCCGCTTTTCTTCCTGTAAAGTGTCCGCACGGCCAGCGCGCCGGCGGCCGCGACCAGGCTGCGGCCCGGTTCCAGAATGAGCGCAAGGCCCAGTTCTTTGACCGCGGGCCCTACCGTCCGCGCCAGGATGCCGGGCGGCAGCATCTCGGATCCTTCCTTTACCCCCCAGCCGCCGCCGATATCCAGATACTTCAGCTTTACGCCGTCTTTCTCAAGCCGGCGGATAAAGTTAGCGGCGGCCGCGAGCGCTTTCGCGTACGGTTCAGGAGAATCTATCTGCGAACCGAGGTGGAAATGGAGGCCTACGGGCTCCAGGTGGCGCGAGGCCTTGGCGAAAGAATAAAGCCGTCCCGCCTCTTTGAACGCCACGCCGAACTTGCTCCCGATCTTTCCCGTGGTAATGAATTTATGGGTATGAGGATCCACATCCGGATTTATCCTGACCGAAACCGGGGCCTTGAGCTTCAGCCCGGCCGCGGCGCGCTCAAGCGCCTCCAGTTCCTCGAACGACTCCACGTTTATGAATAAAATGCCGGAACGCAGAGCGTAAGCGAGCTCTTCGGCCGTCTTCCCCACTCCTGAAAATATTATTTTCCGCGGATCGAAACCGGCCCGCAGCGCCCGGTATAATTCCCCCCCGCTGACCACGTCCGCGCCAGCGCCGTTCCGGGCCAGCAGCCGGGCCACGGCGCCGTTGGAATTGGCCTTCATGGCATAGCAGAACAGAGGTTGGAGAGAGGCGAACTGTTTTTTATACGCCCCCAGATTATCCAGGATCTTTTGCGCGGAATAAATATAGACCGGGGTGCCGGTCTTTTCAACTATCCGCTTTACCAGGCCGGCCGGGAAGTTCATAAACAAAAAATTTGCGCGGGGGGGGATTTGAACCCCCAAGCCGTTAGGCACACGCCCCTCAAACGTGCGCGTCTACCAGTTTCGCCACCCGCGCTCCTGTCGCACACTGACCTGCAACACACGCTTCGCGTGTTGCATCCCGCGCTGAATGCGCGGGGCGGATTACCGCCGGCCCTCTAGAGGAACTCGGGCCGGTGCTCCCGGAGGGGGGCGCTGCCCCCCTTCCGCGTTTGCTTCCTTCGCCACAAGGCTCAGTCGCTGCACTGAACCCCCCGATGCGGGAATCTCCTGAATACTGTGGAATCAGATTCTCCGTCTGTCGCACACTGACCTGCAACACACGCTTCGCGTGTTGCATCCCGCACTGGATGTGCGGGGCGATTATCCAATTGTAGTAAATATCCAGGCCGAAAGGCAAAATGGTAGAATATCCGCATGCTGGACCTTATCGCCATATTAGCCGCCGTTTTTTTTCTGTTTTTGAACGCCTTTTTTGTTCTCGCTGAATTCGCCGTCGTAAAAGTCCGTTTTACGCGCCTTGAAGAACTTGCCGCCAAGGGGAATGCCGTCGCGGCGGTGGCAAAAGAGCAGGTCAGCCAGCTAGAGGCCTATCTGTCCACCGCCCAACTGGGCATTACTATAGCCAGCCTCGGCCTGGGCTGGGTCGGAGAGCCCGCCCTCGCCCATCTCATAAAGCCCGTATTCGACTATTTCAACGCGCCGTTTTCCAGCGCATTCTCCCATAGCGCGGCCCTGGCCGCGGCCTTTATCTTAATAACCTGCTCGCATGTCGTGCTCGGCGAACTGGTTCCCAAGAATATGGCCATACGTCTGCCGGAAACTTCAGCGCTTTTCGTGGCCGTTCCTTTCAAGATTTTTCACACGATCATGTTCGCGCCCATGTGGCTGCTTAACGAAACCGCGAACTCCGTTCTCAAGCTGCTGCGGATCAAACCTAGTGAAAAGGAGATGCTGCACTCCGACGAGGAGTTGCGCATGATCCTGGGCCAGTCGCAGGAACACGGCAGGCTCTCCCTGGGCAGGCTGATGATGTTCGAACACCTTTTTGATTTCGGCAAGACCGGAGTAAAAGAGGTCATGACCCCCAGAAATTCCATAGCCTACATCTCCCTCTCCCGCCCCTGGGGCGAGAACCTGGCCGTCATCAAGGATAAAAAGTATTCGCGCTACCCGCTGACCGACGCCGGCCTGGAGAACGCCGCATACTTCGTCCATTTCAAGGATCTGGCCCTGGATTTCCTGGACTCCTCCGGACGCTGCGGGAACCCCGAACTCCTCAAATTAAAACGGCCGCTTCATTTCATCTCCGAAAATATAACCGTGGAGAAAGCGCTGAGGGAGTTCCAGGAAAGGCGCGTCCAACTGGCTCTGGTAAAAAACCAGCAGGGCGCAGTTTCGGGCCTGCTGACCATGGAAGATATAGTGGAGGAACTGACCGGGGAGATACGCGATGAATTCGAGCCGCTACCCACGCTGACGCTCAGCCGGGTTCTGGTCGGAAAGGCTTTCCTCCCGGAACTGAAAGCGGCCGGCCGGGCGGAGGCCATCCGGGAAATGCTGGACAGCCTTCACGCTGCCAGGCCCGTCTTCGACAAAGAACTGACGCTTAAAGCCGTAATGAAAAGAGAAATGAATTTCTCCACCGCCCTCGGCCATCAGACCGCTTTCCCCCACGCCAGGCTTCCGGAACTGGCCTCGCCCCTGATAGTCGTAGGCATGAGCCGGAAAGGTATCGATTTCCCCGCGCCCGACAACCAGCCCGTCAAAGTCATTTTCCTCATCCTCACTCCGTTCAACGACCCCACCTCGCAGTTGAACCTCCTTTCCCACCTCTCCGGCCTCATCTCCAATCTCACTCTCCGCAAGCGTCTCTTCTCGGCCAAAACGCCGGAAGACCTCATGGACATAGCCCGCACTTTCGAAAACAAGGTGATGAAATAAAAAACGGTGATGAGGAAAGATCCTTAATCACCGTTTTTTTATTCTAAACCGGTTATTTGCCTTTTTTCACGGGAGCGGGCGCGGCGGGCTGCTGCGCCGGAGCCGGCTGGGCCGGGGCGGCCTGGGGCGGAGCGCCCAGCGGGTACTGCTGGACGACCGAACGCATCCTGTTACCGGAGGACATCACGGTCAGCAGCAGCGAAGTGACCGCGAAAACTATCGCGGCCCCGGCGGTGAACTTCTTTATGAAAGAAGTGCCGCTGGCGGCGTTAAAAAGAGCGTCCCCTCCCCCCCCGAACATGGACAGGGCCGAGCCCTTGCTGGTCTGAAACAGCACTATCGCGATGATAAGCGCGAACGCCGTCATCACATGGATCGCTATCATAAAATGGTACATTTCTTATTCCTCCAATTTAAAATACAGTAGTCAGTGTACAGTAGTCGGTGGTCAGTTACTGCTTACTGCCCACTCACCACTGTTGTTATTTCTGCGACAGCGCCACCAGGCCGGGCAGCATCTTGCCTTCTATAAATTCAAGGCTCGCGCCTCCGCCGGTGGAGCAATGCGAAATCTGCGCGGTTTTCACGCCCGCGGTCTTCAGCACCGACAGCGTATCGCCGCCGCCGAGTATGGTCGTGGCGCCGTTCCGTGTAGCTTCCGCCATAGCCTTGGCCACGGCTATTGAGCCGCCGGCGAAAGCCGGGGTTTCGAAAATACCCACGGGCCCGTTCCAGAAAACGGTCTTGGCGGCTTTTATCTTATCCACGAACAGCATCTCTGTCCTGGGGCCGATGTCCACGCCTATCCAGCCGTCGCCGATGGCCATGGACTGGGTCACTTCTTTCGCCGCGTCGGGCTTTATTTCTTTCACCACTACATGATCGGCGGGCAGAAGCATCTCCACGTTCTTCTTGAAAGCTTTCATGATGATCTTCCGCGCTTCTTCCACTTTGTCCGCCTCCAGCAGCGATTTCCCGATATTGGTCTGCTGGGCGGCCAGGAAAGTGTAGGCCATGCCTCCGCCTATAATAACGGTGTCCACCTTGTCTATCAGACTGTAAAGCACGTCGATCTTATCGGAAACCTTGGCGCCGCCGATTATGGCGACGAACGGCCGCACGGGACTGACCATGGCCTTGTCCAGATATTCCAGTTCTTTCTGCACCAGGAACCCTATGGCGCCGGGCAGGAATTTGGCTATCGCGGCAGTGGACGAATGGGCGCGGTGCAGCGCGCCGAAAGCTTCCTGCACGAAAAATTCGCCGTGCGCGGCGAGGCCCCTGGCGAAAGCCTCGTCGTTCTTCTCCTCTTCCGCGTGGTAGCGCAAATTTTCCAGTAGCACGATCTCGCCGTTCTTGGCGGCTTTTACCGCCTTGGCGGCCTCCGGGCCCACGCAGTCGGACGCAAAATGGACTTTTACGCCCGCCAGTTTTTCCAGATGCGGCGCCACGGGGGCGAGGGTATACTTGGGATCCGCTTTCCCCTTGGGCCGCCCAAGATGCGCCATAAGAACCACTTTACAGTTGGCGTCCAGCAAATATTTCACGGTCTTGAGCGTTTCGCGGATGCGGGTGTCGTCCTTGATCACGCCGTCTTTCATGGGAACGTTATAGTCCACCCTGACTACGACGCTCTTGTCTTTCAAATGCGAGTCCTGAACCTTGGCCAGTCTGAGCATGGTTTTGTTTTCTGTGGTCATTTCAGTCTCCCGTTTTATTTCTTCAACAGTTTCGTCAGTATCTCTTTCAGGCCCGGCGCGGTCCTTTCTTTCAGCGCGTAGGTGACCCGCAGCGAGGGCTTGTTGAAATGAAGGTGCTCGGCCAGGTCTATGGGCGTGCCCACCAGCACCAGATCGGCCGGCACGGCATTGATGGTGTCTTTCAGCTCTTTCATCTGCTCGTCGCCGTAACCCATGGCCGGCAGAATGTCCTCAAGCTGCTTGAAGTTCTCGTAAACTTTTTTGATGGTGCCTATGGCGTAAGGCCTCGGATCCACGATCTCTTTCGCGCCGTACTGTTTGGCGGCCACGTACGCGGCTCCGTAATCCATCTCGCCATGCGTAAGCGTGGGGCCGTCCTCCACCACCAGCACTTTCTTGTTCTTCACCCTGCCGTTTTCGCCCTCTATGGCGACCGGCGATTCGGCCTCGATGATCTTCGCTTTCGGATTCATCAGCTTTACGTTGTCCTTGACGTCCTCGACGGCGTCCGGCTCGGCGGTGTCCACTTTGTTGATGATGACGACGTCGGCCATGCGCAGATTGGCGGCGCCTGGATGATAGATCCCCTCGTGGCCGGGGCGCAGGGGGTCGGTAACCACGATATGCAGATCCGGCTTGTAAAAAGGCAGATCGTTATTGCCGCCGTCCCACAGAATGACGTCGGCTTCTTTTTCCGCTTCGGCTAGGATCCTGCCGTAGTCCACTCCGGCGTAAACTATGACGCCGGCGGCTATATGCGGCTCATACTCTTCCATCTCCTCGATGGTGCACTTGTGCTTCTTAAGGTCTTCGAGGGAAGCGAAGCGCTGGCAGGTCTGCGCCACCAGATCGCCGTAAGGCATGGGGTGGCGTATGGCCACCACTTTTTTGCCCATGCTCTTGAGCAGCGAGGCTATAAAGCGAGTGGTCTGGCTTTTGCCGCAGCCGGTGCGCACGGCGCAGACGGCGATAACGGGCTTTTTGGACTTGATGTAGGTGTGTTCGCCGGAAAGCATCGTAAAGTCCGCGCCGCAGGCCAGGGCCATGGAACCTTTGGTCATGACGGTATTGAACGACACGTCCGAATAGGCGAACACAACTTCGTCCACCTTAAGTTTTTTGATCAGATCCTGCAGCTCTTTTTCCTCATAAATGGCTATGCCGTTCGGATAAAGCCCGCCGGCCAGCTCCGCCGGATACTTGCGCCCGGCGATATTGGGTATCTGGTAAGCGGTAAAAGCCACAACCTCGTAGTCCGCGTTGTCGCGGTAGCAAACGTTGAAATTGTGGAAGTCCCTTCCCGCCGCGCCCATTATCAAAACTCTTTTTTTCGCCATGATCATCACCCTCCAACACACCAAGCCGGGCGTCTTAGGGTTCGCGCGCCGGAACGCCGCACAAAACCCGACACCCAGGCAAATCTCCGGCCCAAGTCCAGCTCTCCAAACTCCCTAACTTTCGAAACTCCCTACAGTCCTTTTTTAACCATGTACCGCGCCAGATCCAGGATGCGGTTGGAATAGCCCCATTCATTGTCGTACCAGGCCAGGATCTTCACAAAGTTCCCGCCGATGACCTTGGTACTCTTCCCGTCCACTATGGAACTCAGGGCGCAGTGGTTAAAGTCTATTGAAACCAGCGGCTCGTCGCTGTAACCCAGGATGCCCTTGAGCGGGCCTTCCGCGGCGGCCTTGATGGCGGCGTTGATCTCTTCGGCCGTGGCGGGCTTGGCCAGCAGTACCGTCAGATCCACGACCGACACGTTCGGGGTCGGAACGCGGATGGCGAAACCGTCCATTTTGCCCTTAAGCTCCGGTATGACCAGAGCTATGGCCTTGGCGGCGCCGGTGGAAGTCGGGATCATGGACAGCGCGGCGGCGCGGGCGCGGCGCAGGTCGGAATGGGCCATATCGTGCACTTTCTGGTCGTTGGTGTAGGCGTGAATGGTGGTCATCAGGCCCTTTTCAATACCCCATTTGTCGTTCACTACCTTGGCGAAAGGCGCGAGGCAGTTGGTGGTGCAGGAGGCGTTGGACAGCACGTGGTGGTTTTTTGGGTCGTATTTGTTTTCATTGACCCCCATGACCACGGTAAGATCCTCGCCTTCGGCTGGAGCGGAAATGATGACTTTTTTGGCTCCCCCCTTGGTGATATGGTTCTCGGCGCCCCTCACTTCCTTGCCTTTCTTGTTCACGCCGTCTTTCTTGACGGTAAAAAGGCCGGTGGCGTCCACCACTATCTCGACGCCCAGCTCTTTCCAGGGCAGTTCGGCGGGGTCTTTCTTCTTCAGGACTTTTATGGTTTTGCCGCAGGCGGTTATCTGTTCTTCCCCGACAGCCTTCACTTCTCCGTGGAGCTGGCCGTGGATCGAATCATATTTCAAAAGGTGGGCGTTGGTTTTCGCGTCCGTAAGATCGTTGATAGCCACAAGTTCAAGGTCTTTCTCCGGGCTTTCAAGAATAGCCCGCGCCACAAGGCGTCCTATCCTGCCGAAACCGTTTATACCTATCTTAGTTGCCATGTTTTTCCTCCTGGAAGTTATGTTTCGTCTCTACTGAACACCGCAAACTCCAAGACGCGACCGAATCTGTCATAAGTATTATAACAAATTAGCGGTCCGCCCAGAATTCCCGTCCCACACAACGCTGTCGAACTATCGACTTTATAACCGGCTCCCGGCCGGATTCAGAACGGGACATCCTCTATCCCGTCCCCGCCGGTCTTCGACGCCTTGGCCGAAGAGCGCGCCGCCGTCTCCGGAACGCCGGCCGCCCCGCCCTCGCGCTTTTCCAGGAATTCAATTTCGTCCACGTAGACCACCATCTTGGACTGCTTCCTGCCGTCCTCTTTCCCGGTCCACTCTTCCAGGACAAGATGCCCCTCGACATAGACCTGATGGCCTTTGCGCAGACTCTTCTCGGCCAGATCGGCCAGCTTCCGCCCGGAGTCGCGGTTGAACGCTTTCAGGTCCACCCACACCGGCACGTCCTCCCACTGCCCGCTTTGCTGGTTCTTGCGGCGATTATTGACCGCAAAACCGATATTGGCGACCTTGCCGCCGTTGCTGAATTCCTTGACCTCGGGGTCGCGGGTCAGACGACCGATAAGCATGACCCTGTTCAGGTTTGCCATAAACTCCTCCTTATGATACCGACGTTATCTATTTCTTGAAAATAGTCTACCACACGACCCCGTCAGCGTACTGTCGGGTTGCGGGTCGGGGTCAGATCCGGACCTGACCCCGTTCAGGCGGCGAAGGACTCGTCCCGCTGGAAGACGCGGCGGACGGTCCTCAGCAGGATGCCTATATCCAGCGCCAGCGTCATATTCTTGACGTAATAAAGATCGAAGTGCAGTTTCTCGATGGAATCCCGCGCGCTGGCGGTGGCGCGGAAATTTATCTGGGCCCAGCCGCTCATGCCGGGCTTCACCAGATGGCGCAGATGATAATGCGGAATGCTCCTCTCCAGGATACGCACCTCTTTCGTCCACTCAGGCCGCGGCCCCACCAGCGACATGTCCCCTTTCAGCACGTTCCACAGCTGCGGGATCTCGTCGAAGCGGGTCAGCCTCAAAAGCCGGCCTACGCCGGTTATCCTGCCGTCCCCGTCCGAAGCCTGGTAAAGCGGCCCGGCCTTGTCGGCCCCGGGCACCATGGTCCTGAGCTTCCAGATTATGAATTTCCTGCCCAGGTACCCCACCCTTTTCTGAAAGAAAAAGACCGGCTTGTCCCAGCCATCCAAAACCTTCAGCGCCAGATAGGCCGCCGCCAGGAACGGCGCCAGAACCAGCAACCCAAGCGCCGCCGCCAGCACATCCAGCCCCCGCTTGATCACGATATAAAAGCTGTTGCGCTTGTGGAGGACATTGCTGAAAAGCCAACTGGGCTTGGCGGCGTGCTCCGGCGGTATTTTGTCGTAAAGGTCCTCATAAAAGTCCAGATGCGTGATAATAGGGACCTCTTCCATCACCGCGGAAGAGATCGCGGCGCTTTCCTGGAACGGGTTTTTCTCCGCGTCCTCCGCGTCCACCACCAGGAGATCCACGCGCGCGGAGAACTCGCCGCCGGCGTTGCCGCCGCGCGGGAGCCAGTATTCGTCCCGCATTTTCCGCTGTCCGTCCGGCTCCGGCAGGGGAACCACCGTGAATCCCAGGTGCGGATTCCTGGCCAGATCGCGCTTTATTTCTTCTACCAGCGGGTTGCTGCCGAGGAAAGCCACCCGCTGGGCCAGCAGCTTGAAAAGGAAGAACCGGGTCCACACGCGCCGGCAGAGCGTGGCGAAAACATGCAGAAAAAGCAGCGTCAGCAGAAGGTGGGTCTTCGGCGTTATCTCCAGCTGCACGGTAAAGATGTAGAAGAACGCCGTCGCCGCGCCGAAGTTGACCGCGAACGCCAGCAGGGTATAGTTGATCAGGTTGACCAGTTTGTTTATACGCCGCAGGTCGTAAAAGCCCACGACATAAAAAACGCCGGCCCAGACGGGAATGAACAGGGAAAAGATCCTGGCGTGCTGCGCGAAAAACTCAAAAGGGGGCAGCCCCCACCGGCGGACCGTCAGGGCCAGCGCAAGCGACAGGTAAAAAAGGACGATATCGCCGAGAAAAAGCAGCAGCCTCCGCCATCTGAACATGAACATTCAACGTCCACCTCGCCCACAATTATACTATTTTCCCGCCACGACCAGGTCCGTCATGGCGGCCGTGATCTTGTCCCTGTCGTAGACGGTTTCAAGGAGGATTTTTGAGTTTTCGGCGAAGCTCTTCAACCCCCCATCCCTTAATCCATGGAATTTTAGGAAGCCATCCCGGATCCCGTTCAGGTCGCCGGGGGCGGCGCAGAGGCCGGTCTTATATTCCTCAACTATGCGGCGGACTTCGCCGTTCATGACGCAGAAAATGGGTTTTGAAAAAGCCAGATAGGCCTGGAATTTGGCCGGAACGGTAAGCTCAAAAACCGGGGCGTCTTTAAGCGAGACTATCATAACGTCGCTGGCGTTAAAAAAGGCGGGCATCTCGGACTGGCTTTTCCGCCCCCAGAACACAACTCCTCCGATATGTTCCGCCTCCACCAGTTCCTTGAGCCGTTCCAGTTCCGACCCGTCCCCGACGATATTCAACCGCAGACCGGAACCTGACGCGCCCGCCAGCGCGAATCCCCGTATTATATTGTCCAGATTCTGGAATTTACCTATGTTCCCGGCGAAAGTAAAGTTGAAACCGTCCGGAAGTTTAAGAGCTCCTCCGGCGGCGCCGGCCGAGGGAGCGACCGTTGGCCAGTTCGGGAAGTGATGCATGGTTCTGCCGGGAGCGTACGGCTCTATACTTTTGCGGAAACCGGCGCACGAAATAAAGATCGTGTCGCAGTTCCTGTAAATGAACGCCACCAGCCTGTCCAGGAAAAACGAAAGCGTTTTTGTCTTCCTGAACCCGTAGGCGTAAACCATGTCCGGCCAGATATCCTGGGTCCAGATAGTAACGTGTTTCTTGTAAAACTTATGCAAAAATACGGCGGGCAGGGCGGCGGTCAGCGGGCCCGTATTGTATACGAAGATCCGGTCGTATTTCCGGCCTATCCACAGGGCCGCAAGGCTGCCCGTGATCGCGAAACTCAGATAATTCAGAAGTTTAAAAAACAGGGATTCCCGGTAGCCTGTAACGGTGAAAAAGCGCAGTATGCGGATCTTTTTCCAGCACTCTTCCGAGAAAAGGCGGTTGGAATAGCCCTGGAAGACCTTTCCGAAAGGGTAGCTGGGGATCTGGGTCAGGACGTCCACTTCAAAGCCGCGCTCCGCCCACTGGGAGGCGAGGTCGTTGATGATGAACTCTTCGGGATAAAAGCGCTCGCTGACGATCAGGATTTTAAGGGGCATAGAATTATTGCCATAAGCTGTACGCCATATGCCATACGCAGAAACCCGGGTTTTCCGTAGGCGCACAATCTGTCATTCCTGCATGCCGTTAGCAGGAATCCATAAATCTTTTTTTGTGGATCCCGGCTAACAATACCTGCGTAGGTGCCGTATCAGGGGCTATGCCCCTCAAACGGCCAGATTGCCGGGATGACAGGCCTATGGCTTAAAGCTTATGGCAAGTCGTCCTTCAGGACGGCTTATGCCAGACGGTGCGGTTTATATAGTCCGTGTAGCTCATGATGATGCGCAGGACTTTCTTTGAAACATTGTCCGTATCGTAGTCCGGCACCAGGCGGAACTGGCGCTTTTTCGCGGAATGTTGCCTGACGACTATCTCCACGGACTCCAGAACCCTTTCCGTCTTAAGGCCGCACATGATAAGCGTCCCCTCGTCCATCCCCTCCGGGCGCTCATGGGCCTGGCGCACGGTCACGGCCGGGACATTAAGGATGGTGGATTCCTCGGTTATAGTGCCGCTGTCCGAAACCACGCAAAAAGCTTTCTGCTGAAGCTTCACATAGTCGTAAAAGCCGAGGGGCTTCAGGAAACTTATCCGTGAATCCAAATGTTTAAGTTTCAGTTCTTCCAGACGTTTTCTGGTTCTGGGGTGGGTGGAGACGATGACGGGGAATTTATATTTTTTCGCCAGGGCGTTCATGGAATCAAGCAGATTCCTGAAATTCTCTTCGCTGTCCACGTTCTCTTCCCTGTGAGCGCTGAGAATAAAATATTTCCCTTCGTGAAGTTTAAGCCGCGAAAGAGCCTTTGACTTCTCTATAGCGGGCATATAATGGGCCAGGACTTCCTTCATCGGGGAGCCGGTCTTTATGACCGTCTCGGGGCGCAGTCCCTCGCTGAGAAGATAGCGGCGGGCGTGCTCGGTCAGGGTCATGTTTATATCGCTCAGATGATCCACGACCTTGCGGTTAAGCTCCTCGGGCACGCGCTGGTCGAAACAGCGGTTGCCGGCCTCCATGTGGAAAACCGGGATCTTGCGCCGTTTCGCCGGCATCACCGAAAGGCAGCTGTTGGTGTCGCCGTAAAGCAGGACGGCGTCCGGCTTTTCTTTCTCCATCACTTCGTCGGCTCTGGCGATAATATTGCCGATGGTCCGGGCCAGGGTATCCCCGACCGAATCCAGAAAATGATCCGGCTTGCGGAGCTCCATTTCCCTGAAAAATATTTCGTTAAGTTCGTAATCGTAATTCTGGCCGGTGTGGACGAGAACGTGCTTCACGTGCTTCTCCAGTTCGTACATGACGCGGCTCAGCTTTATTATCTCCGGCCGCGTCCCCACAATGGTCATTACTTTTAAAGGCATCTAAATTCTCCTTGTCTTTCCCGTCATTCCCGCGCTACCCCAGTTCCGCCGCCACTTCCGGCAGTTTCCTCAGCAGCTCTTTGACCTCTTTGACATTCAGACGGCGCGTATTGTGCGAGGTGTAATCCGACAGCAGGGCCTCTTTTTTATCCCCTTCGGTAAAATACTTATTGTAGTTCAGGTCGCGGTCGTCCATCGCCACCCGGAAATAATCCCCCATGTCGTCGGCCCTGCGCAGTTCCTCGATGGTGGCGAGGGTCTCGTAGATCTTTTCGCCGTGGCGTATCCCGATGCTTTTGACCGGCACGTCGGAATTGAAAAGTTCCTTTAAGGCCGCCGCAAGATCCCCGACGGTGCAGGCGGGAGATTTCTTGATGAAGATATTGCCCTGCCTGGCGTTCGAGAAAGCGAAAAGCACGAGCTTTATCGCCTCGTTAAGAGGCAGGAGAAAGCGGGTCATGCCGGCGTCGGTCACGGTTATAGGCTTTTTCTCCTTTATCTGCCTGATGAACAGCGGGATGACCGACCCGCGCGAGCACATAACGTTCCCGTACCGCACGCAGCAGATCCGCGTGTCCTTTTCGGTCAGACCGCGGCAGGCGGCCTGGCTGACTTTTTCCATAAGGGCCTTGGTCATACCCATAGCGTTTATCGGATAAACCGCTTTGTCCGTGCCCAGACAGACCACGCTTTCCGCCTTATGCCGGATCGCGGATTCGACGACGTTACTGCTGCCGAGGATGTTCGTCATCACCGCCTGCATGGGGAAGAACTCGCAGGAAGGCACCTGCTTCAGGGCCGCCGCGTGAAACACCAGGTCCACGCCATTCATGGCCTGATCCACGCTGTCCCGGTCCCGCACGTCGCCGATATAGAACTTTATCCTGGGGTTATTAAGCCGGATACGCATCAGCTCCTGCTTGAGTTCGTCCCGGCTGAAGATGCGGACCTCTTTAAAATCCTTGTCGATTATGGTTTTCAGCAGCTCATGCCCGAACGAGCCCGTCCCGCCGGTTATAAGAATGGTCTTGTTCTTAAGGTTCGTCATTTCAATTTCTCCATTCCGCGTAGGGCGTCGGGTCGGCTGCCATGGCCCGCGCCATCTCTTTCCAGGGCGGGCACTCGAACCCCGCGGCTTCCGCGAACCTGGCGCCGTCCAGATCGCGCCTGCATTCGAATTTATCGTCCGGCTCTATTTCAACGTCCAGGTTGTAAGCTTCTTTGAGCAAATTAAGCAGTTCGAACTTGGTGACCGCTTCGCTGGAAACATGATACAGGCCGTTCAGGGCCGGGAATTTGGCGATCAGTTCCCCCGCCAGTTCCGCCAGCCGGTTGGTGGTGAGGCCGGTAAAAATCGCTTTCCTGAATCCTTTTATCTTTTTGCCGCGCTGGGCCAGGAACCATTCCAGGAGCTCGGCCCCGGCGAAGAGTTCCCGCCCGATAAAAGAGGACCGCAGCGTCAGCGCGCGCGGAGCGGAAACGTCCCCGAGGGCCTTGGTCATGCCGTAAAGATCGCGGGCGTCGGGCAGGTCGTCCTCGGAATAGCCGCCGGTCCTGCCGTCGAAAACGCAGACCGTGCTGAAGTGGATGAGGCGGGAATCGTTCCTGGCGCACCAGTCCGCGAGCTTATGAGGCAGCAGGGCGTTGACGGCTATGCAGGAGGCCTTGTCCAGGAGCTCCTTGCTCCGGAGGGTCACGCCGGCGCAATTTACCACCACGGAAGGCTTCAGGCCGTCCAATGTTTTTTCCAGCCGCGCGAGATCGCGCAGATCCAGCCCGTCCATCACGTTAGGGCCGGTAAAAAGCCCGCACTTATGATAATACTCCCTGGATTTGCGGATAGAAACAAAAGTATTCTGAAATCTGGCGGGCAGATACTGCCAAAGCTTGTGCCCCAGCATCCCGCTCCCGCCCAGTATTAAGATTCGCTCCGGCATATGGTTTGAGAATAATATAACAAATTAAAATCCGGGGGAGTATGCCCGGATTCTTTCAATAACCTCTTTGAACGACGGGCCGGGGGACAATAACAGGCTGTTCAGCGCTTTAAATTCTTTTTCAAACAAGCCGTATGCCCCGGCATCCGGCAATGTAAAAGCGGCGCGCGAGGCGAACTCTCTTGCGTCCGCCCCTTTCAACTTTTCCTTCTTGTACTTTTCATAATCAGGAGTGCCTATAAACTTCTTAACCCGGTCAACAGCCAGAAGCATATAAAGGTCATAATAATGGCGGCTGAACTGCCTTGGCCTGTCTTTCTGCTGGTCATTGCGATCCCGCCATTGCCGGAAACGTCTGCAGATCGTCTGAAGTTTGTCTACGAACGTATATTCGGGATTAAAACATTTAATTCCAGCGGCGCGGTTATCCGCGACCTCAAGTCCGGCGGACAGCGCCTTGTCCAGCGCCCAGCTGCTGAAATCCCTGGGTTCGTTAGGCGCGGTCCGGGCAAAGCCCGCTTCCAGCAGAACATCCGGATTTAAGCCGAGCCCGGGATCAGGCGCAAAGAAAGAATCGTACTTCAGGCTTATACCGCCGTTTTGCGCTTTGTCGGCATCGTAGACCCGATTCCTGGCCGCCGTAATCCCCGGAATCTTTATCTTCGCGGCAAGCGCGTCATAAAACTCGAACCTGGCCTTGATCTGCGCCGGTTTGTCTCCCTTCACATTCAATTCGGGCGGAGGCTCAAAGCGGATATCAATATCCTCCGAAAACCGTTCGATAACGCGCCAGCCTTTGGACAGCGAGGTTCCGCCCTTCATCTCAAAACTCAAACCCGATCGCTTCAGCCCCCATAAGCAGTGCATTATCCAGTAATCTTTTTCGACCACGGCAGGCGGCAGGCCTTTCTGGGCCGCCAGCGTTTCAAAAAGTTCTTTGGCGTCGGGCCTGGCGTGGAAAAAATCAAGCATAGATCTCGCGGAAAGCTTTTTTAGCGCCGGGGTTTCCATATCGTTCCAGGCAAGCCGTCAGCCCGGCGCGGTCAAATTCGTTTAAGCGTGTTTTTAAATTTTCAAGAACTCCGGCGGTATTATCAGGCAGACGCCTAAGATTGTTCAACAGATCAACCAGAAGAAATTCCCGGCTTAGTTTATCCGGGTACGCGGGCACCAGGCGGAACTCGAATCTTTTCCCCCCCAGTGAATATTCCCCCGCTCTTTTATGGTTATAAACCAACCCGGCGCTGTAGACCTGCGTAAGCCCCAGTCCGAATTGATTAAAATAGTTATATGAAGTAAGAAGAAAATCATCGGTTTTAAGGAAAGCGCGCAGAAGCTCCCGCTCCCCGGGCGGCGTAAAGCCAAACGCGTTTTTGCGGGGGCGATAATAGATCCCCCCGGACAGTTTCCTCACTGCTCCGCTTTCAACCAAGGTATTCAAATCCCGATCCACGGCAGTTGAGTGCGCCTCCAGATCCTGGCGCCTGTAGATCCGGCCCGGCTGCATAAAATTTCTGAGTTTTTCCGCGTTCCTCATAATAGCTCCCTATTACAGTATACACCAATTCCCCCTAAAATGCAAGTATTTTTTATAAAATTTCATGCACTTAGAAAGATCGCCCCCTTATTTACGGCGGCCTTTTTAAAACTGAAAGTTTCGGAAAAATCCGGCTCCGGTGATATGTATTGGAATTTAGTTATAACTAAATTTCAATACATATCACTTCTTTCTTTTGATGAAGCTTAAACCGAGGACGGCGTTCTTCGCGGCCAGGACCGCGGCCCGCGGGGAGCGGATCTTTCCCAGCTGGCGCAGCAGCACTCCGGGGCGCATATAAAATCTGCGGTAGAATTCCGACTGCTTCTCCAGCATAAATTCGCGCGTCAGGCCTTTGGGAACGAATACCGGGGTCCAGTAATTCAAAGAGGTCCAGTCGCTTTCGTCGTAGGAACCGTACTGCCTGGCCTTCTCGTACGATTCCGTGCCCGGCATGGGCGTATTTATCGTGGCGGTAACGTCCGTAAACGGCAGAGACAGGGCAAATTCAATGGTCTGCTGTATGGTCTCCGGCGTGTCTATGTGATGCCCGATCATAAAAAAGCCGGTGGTCTGGATCTTCAGCTCTTTGCACCAGGCGGCCGCATTGCGCACCTGTTCCAGCGTTATCCCCTTTTTTATAAAATCCAGCACTTTCTGATTGCCGCTTTCCACGCCCACGCGCAACTGCCAGCAGCCCTTGTCGGCCATGAACTTTAGCGTTTCAAAATCCAGATTATTGGCCCGGGTCATGCATGTCCAGGAGAATTTTATATCTTCCTTTTCCAGCAGTTCGAAGATCTTATGCAGCCGTTTCTTGTCCAAGACGAAAGTGTCGTCCAGGAAAGCGATCTCGCGCGCCCCGTAGCGGCCCACCAGCTCCTTTATCTCCCGCACCACGTATTCGGCGGAAAAAAAGCGCGTCTTCCTGCCGAAAGTGTTATTGTCGCAGAACATACACTGGTACGGGCAGCCCCGGCTGGTGATAAGGCTCATCACCGGCTCCCGCTTGAAAGCCCCCACGGGCGGCCTGTACATGGAAAGATCCCCGCAAAGCTGCCGCGCGGGAAAAGGAATGGTGTCTATGTCGGCGAGATACTCAACTTTGGCCGGAGGCGTCACCACGCCGGCGGCGGCCCGCCACAGATTGGGGATCTCCGCCGGGACGCCCTCGCCGTGAATAAGCAGGCGGACAAGCCTTGAAAAGGCCTCTTCCCCCTCCCGGACTATCCCGTAATCGAACGCCCCCGTGCGCATGGTCGGTTCGGGCATGGCCGTCATATGAGGCCCGCCTATGACTATGGGCACGCCGGGCAGTTCGCGGCGCAGCAATTCGGCGAGCGACCTGGCGTTGCGGAAAGCGACGGTGGTGGAAGTAATGCCGATGAGAGCGGGCGGCGCGGCTTTCAGCTTTTTAACCAGCTCCTCATGCACCAGCTTCATGGCCTCAGCGTCTATCACTTCCACCCGCTCCCCGTCCCTCAAAAGCACGGCGGCCAGGTAATAGATACCAAGAGGCATCTGATGCCCGCCGATATCGCCTATCTCTTTCCCATACCGCTCAGCGCTCGTTATGAACGGATTTATAAGACAGATCATCTTAGCATCCCTCTTGTCCGGTGGCCGGCTGTTTGCGGGAGGCGGCCTTAAGTTCCGATCACGCCACATCGCGCCGTATTTTATCCAAATGCCGCATAATTTCAGGAGCTTCTTTCGCCAGGCATAAGGGTTCAAGCTGCTTGCGCACGTAATCCCACATAATTCCGTCCTGTTGCCTGATGAGCACGCCTCTGATGTCCGCCCAATCCTGTTCGCGGTCGGCGAACGCCTTAAGCACTATCAGATCTTCCGCTGAGCATGTAAGGAGGGACAGCCCGGGGATAAATTCAAACCAGGTGGCGCGGCGCGTCATTTCTTCTTCAAAAGGAATCCCCCCAAGGGCCACATCCAGCCCGATACCGTCTTTGGATTCGATCAGAAGCACTCTGTTGGCAAGAGCGAATTCTTTCGCGTTTTCCACGCGCGGTTTGTATCGCGCCAACAGTTCGTCAACGACCGGTTCTTCCGCCCCGAACCCGGTAAAAAGGGTGGCATCGACATCCCGGGTCAGCCGCATTTCCCCCCACCTTTGAAGAGCCACCCCGCCTATAAAACAGAACTTCCACGCCTTCTCCGTGAAGACGCCCTGTAATTCTTTGGCTGTCTGGAACAGCCCTGTCATTTCGCCATCCGTTTAAAATACATTTGCTGGCTAACCAGGCCCGAGGTTAAACGAGGAGAAGAGTTCAGCATCGCCGACTCGAACGCATCGTTAAGAATTCCGATTCCCCGGGCCGTATTTGTGTTCCTTATTTCCCGGTAACGCAGACTTTTAAGCTGAGGTTCAGCCCCCGCCCAGCATGAAACCCATTGTTTAATATCCTTGTCGGTTTGGTCCATAAATAATCCCGGTTTTCGCCTGCCGGACAACCCCGCCCATGGCGTCTGTTTTCAGATTTTTCCTTGCAGGCCTTTTTTATATTTTAGCATTTTAGGCGGCCCTGCGGGCCCGCAAGCGACGCCTCAAAATTTGATAATATAATTGAATATTAACAAATTATGCGCCCGCGAATCTTCGGCCTGAAATGAAACCTCCAGTAATAATACCCGCCTACCAGCCCGGTCCGGAACTTGAAAAACTCGTCCGGGCGCTGCGCTCCGACCCCGGCCGCGAACTCATAATCGTGGACGACGGCTCCACCGGCGACTCCGCCGCCGTCTTCGCCGCCCTGGCCGCGCTCCCCAACGTCCACCTCCTGCGCCACGCCGCCAACCTCGGCAAGGGCCAGGCCCTTAAAACAGCTTTCAATTATTTCCTGACCAGTATGTCCCCCGAATATCCCGGCGTCGTCACCGCCGACTCCGACGGCCAGCACCTCCCCGAAGACATAGAAAAGGTCGGCCAGGCGCTCCTGAAAAAACCCAGCGCCCTCAGCCTGGGCATACGCGCCTTCAAAGGGCCGATCCCGGCCCGCAGCCTCCTGGGCAACTCTCTCACGCGCCTGGTCTTCCGCGTCTTCTCCGGCCGCCCGCTGCGCGACACCCAGACCGGCCTGCGCGCCATCCCCAGGGACTTCATGAAAGAACTGCTTAAAGTCCCGCCGCAGGGCTACGAGTTCGAACTGGAAATGCTCCTGCTCGCCGTCCGTTCGCGCCTGGAGATAAAAGAAATTCCGATAAAGACCGTCTATCTCGGCAATAACGAACACTCCCACTTCAACCCCCTGTGGGATTCGCTGCGCGTCTATTTCGTTTTCCTGCGGTTCGCGGCGTCCTCCATCCTCAGCGCCATAGTTGATTACGCCGTCTTCTCCGCGGTATACCTGTTTTCCTCAAAAATATTCCTGAGCATCGCCGCGGCCCGCCTGCTGGCCGGAGCGCTGAACTTCACGCTGGGCAAAAATCTTGTCTTCAGATCCAGAAGAGAATTGCTGCCGGAACTTGTCAAATATGCCGCCCTGGTCGCTTTCCTGATGTCCGTCTCCTACGGACTGGTCACAAGCATCGTGATTTTCCTGGGTATAAACGTCTACCTGGCCAAACTGATAGCCGAAACAGGCCTGTTCCTGGCCAGCTTCGCGGCCCAGGACATCCTGGTTTTCCCCCATCACGAAGACGAAGGCGGAACGGCCGCGCCCAGGCCCACCGACTGGGACCGCTACTACGCGGCGCCCGCCTCACCCGCCCGCTTCACCCGCAAGATAACCGAGCGGCTGTTTTTAACCGCTATTGACAAATACGCCGCCCGCCCGATAACCCGCTTCTGCGAACTGGGCGGGGCCAACAGCTGCTTTTACTCGGCCATTTCGGAAACTTACCCCGGCGCGCTTTACACCGTCATAGACAACAACCGGCGCGGCCTGGAACTTCTCAGGGAAAGATGCAAAGTCCCGGAGAAACTGGAGCTTCGCCGGGACGACATCCTCGCCTCCCCGCCGCCGGCTCTTAACGCCGACATAGTCTTCAGCGCCGGCCTTATAGAACACTTCTCCCCAAAGCAGACCGCGCGGGCCATACAGGCCCATTTCGCCTGCGCCAGACCGGGCGGCCTGGTGATAATCTCTTTCCCCACGCCCACCTGGCTTTACACCGCCGTAAGAAAAGCCGCCGAGCTCCTGGGCCTGTGGATCTTCTTCGACGAACGCCCCCTCGCCCTGGCCGCCGTGGAAAAAGAAATGGCCCGCTACGGCGAGATCCTGAGCAGCGGGATCAATTGGAAGATCATCCTCACGCAGGGCTTCATAGCCGCGCGAGCCTCCGCCGCCGGAAGCGCCGCCGCCGCGCTGGAACCGGGAGAAGCATGAGCGCCCCCATCCTGCCCTTTGCCTCGCTGGCCGGCTATTTCCTTTTCCTGCTGAGATTTACCTCCTGGCCCGGCGCTTTCCTCCCCTTTTTCACCGTCTCCACCCTCATGTGCCTACTCTACGCCGCGGCCATGGCCGGCCTGCTGCTCCCGGCGGCCCGCTGCCTTACCGCACTCGGCCTTATTGCCGGAATCACCGGCGCGTATTTTCCTATTCCGTCATTCCGGAGACCTGTCCTGCGCAGCCCTGGCGAAGCGGGAAAGCCGGAATCCAGCCCTCTTTCCCGGCCAAAAGAATATTTAGCGCGCCTCCTCGAACCGGGCACGGCCGTTTTTCTCCTCTTATCGTTCCTGCTCTGGCTCGCTTTCAAGGGAGCCCAATATTCTTTTTTTGACGAATTTTCGCACTGGGGGCTGACAATAAAGGAGATCTTCGCCCGCAATTCCCTTATCCCGAAAGACAGCGTCCTGATCTGCAAGGATTATCCTCCCGCCACCGCGCTCTTCCAGTATTACACGCTCATTTCCACCGGCTGGTCGGAAGGAATGACCTGTTTCGCCCAGGCGGCCATAACCCTATCCGCCGCCGTGACTTTCCTTACCGGCCTGCCCTGGCGCCAATGGCTGAAAATGGCCGCCATCCTCATCGTCCTGCATCTCCTGATGGTGATATTCGGCTTCAGCCTGCCAAGCGTATACGTAGACCACATCCTGGGCTTTTTTTTCGGGGCGCTCCTCGCCTCCTATTTCATCTCGGATGACCGCGGCCCCGCCGCCGTTTTACGGCTGCTTCCCGCGTTATTTATCCTTCCGCTTATCAAAGCCGCGGGAATTATCTTCGCGCTGACGGCCGCGGCCATCATCACCGCGGACCAACTGCGCGGCCCGGGCGCGCGGCAGCCAAACCCGGCCGGGAGCCGGCTCCCGGTCCGCCTCGGCCTTTGCGCGCTTATACTTCTTGCCCCGGTAGTTTCAGCCAAAACCTGGAGCCGGCACGTGGACAAAATGGGAATATCCATAACCTTGCCGCTAAAAGCGGGACTTGCCGATATAAAACGGCCGTTCTCGGCCGCCGCAACGGAAAGGGACAAAACAACTTTATTGAATTTCGAAAACGCCTTTTTTTCAAAGCGGGCCAAAAATTCCCTGCCGCCTTTTTTCATGGCGCTGCTCCTGACGGCGCTCGGCATCCTCCTGGCAAAGAAAGGAAAACACCCCGGGGAAAACGCCTGGATCCGGACATCCACGCTGCTGACGCTCGCGGGATTTATCGCATATTCCGCCGGCATTCTTTTTTTATACCTGTATTCTTTCACCGGTTATGAAGGCCCCAGGCTCGCCTCTTTCGGCAGATATATGAGTATTTTTTTCATGGCCTGGGCGCTTCTCGCCGCGGTTTTCTTCCTGCGCGGCCCCGCCGCGGGAGACTCCCGCCTTCTACCCGCCTGGGCCAAAGCGCTGATCATCCTCGTGGGGACGGGCCTGATTCTCAACGGGGCCATACATCAGCCGCCGGCCAAAAAAACAGAATTCCGGAAAATTATAAATGAAAAAGCGGCCCGCGCGCTCTCGCTGATGCCGGCCGGGGCAAGGACATATTTAGTGTGGCAGAATGATAACGGCTACGGCCCCCAGGTACTGGCTTACGAGCTGGCCCCTAACCCGACCAGCCTGCCCCTGGGAGCCGCCTGGTCCCTGGGCAAACCATATTCCCCCGGCGACGTCTGGACCGCCGACCTCACGCCGGACGCCTGGCAAAAGACACTGAAAGATTACGATTATGTCCTGCTAGGCGGCGCGGATAAAATCTTCTGGGACAGATACGGCGGCCTCTTCGAGAACCAGCCGGAAGCCCGCAAAGAGTATTTCTTTAAAGTGACAGTCAAAAACGGAAAAGCGCGGCTGCTCGCAGCAGGCAGGTAAACATCCGGCGACATATCCGAACACTATATCCCCCTTTTTATACCACTATATATATTTCACTACACATTTTTACACTTTGGTATATTTTGGAGGACAGAGGCGGCAAGGAAACGGCATTAAAAAGGCGTCTTGAATTCGTTAAAAGCGGGGAAAGAGGAGTCCCGCCCAGAAATTATCGGCCTTTTACAGGGCCACTTGATGCCGGCCGAACTCCAGAGTACCCCAGCGTCATTCTCCGGCGAATACACCCCGGAAGTTTTATAAAGCATCACCACTTTTTCGGACAAAGCGTAGAAACCATGCGCGCAGCCTTCGGGAATATAAAGCATATTCGCTTTCCGGGTACTGAGCTTCACCGTAAACGCCTTACCGTAACTCTTTGACCTTTTGCGCAGATCCACCACCGCGTCCAGGATGTCTCCCTCCACGCAAAAAACCAGTTTAGAGATCGCGGCCGGCGGCTTCTGAAAATGCAGCCCGCGCAGCACGCCTTTTTTGGAAACGGAGTAATATTCCTCCCGGAAATCCGAGTCCAGCCCCAGCGCCTTAAACTCCGGGGCGTGAAAGATCTTTATGAACATCCCCCGCGGATCCTTGCGTATCGTCGGGATTATTTCAAAACAGCCGGGAATGGAAGTGGTTTTCTTTATAAAGTTCATCGTATTACCGTTTGAATTTGCCCAGGATACTCTCAAGCCTGCGGGTGTCCGCCCAAAAAGCCATCGGCTCGTACGCGGAATAGGGATAATAGCCCAGCCGCAATTCGACGCTCTTTTTTTGGGCTTTCAGATGGTCTTCGACAAGCCTCCTGACCGAAACCGGCTTGCCGCTTCCGCAGTTCACCACGCCCGAGAAATAGCCGCTGAGGGCGATCTTGCAGATATATTCGGAAAGCGTCTCCACAGGAAGGAAATCCCGCAGCTGATCGCCGGGCGACATCTTGAAAACTTTATCCCCCTTTGCGATGGCCTCGTCCAGCTTGGAAAGCAGGGATTCTTTCCTGAGCCCCTTCCCCGTGAGGTAGAAGATCCTGAGCCATTTAAACCCGAACTCCCGCTTCTTGCGCAGTTCTTCCATGAATTTCCGCAGAGTATCCTTTGCGAGGGCGTACGGCATGACGGGGGACGTCTCCATTTCTTCCGAAAGGGGGCCGTTCTTAAGACCGTACTCGAAGCAGGTCCCGGCGACGGTCAGCTCCCCCAGGCCTTCCTCGATCATCTGCTTCGCAAAATAGTAACTGTCAAAAAGGCCCTTTTCAAGATGGACCATATTGCCGTAATCAGGCAGCCCCCCCCACGCGAGGTGGATCATAATGTCCGGCTTGTCCAGTTTACGGAAAATCTGATTTTCCCGCCTTGAGATATCGTGGCCGATGTACCTGACCTTCGGACTATCCGCCCAGGCGCGGGCGCCGGAAGGCACGCTCCCCTCGATCGAGGAAGCGATGATCCGCACGTCGTATTTCAGAAGCTCGGAGATCACGTGATTACCGATCGTCCCCATAGCCCCAGTAACCAGAACTTTTTTCACAATTCCCCTCCGCCTTTCAGACAGCCGTCTCCCGCCGCAGCCGGTTCCGCCTCCAGAGAGAGACTAGCTGGAAAAAGAACTCCACCGGGGTCCGGAGACTAACATGCGACCGCCCTCCCAGGCGCGGCCTGTGCGTCACATCCACTTCCGCCATCCGCAGCCCCTCCTGGCGCAGTCTTAAAAGCATTTCCACATTAAATACCCAATCGGTCCTGGAGAGCCGGAGCCTGGAATAAACCGCTCTCCGCATAAGCACCGGATAACCGTTTATATCGGTGACATGGATGCTGAAACACGAACCGACCAGAAAGTGGTAGCCGAGGGAAAGGAACTTGCGCCAGGCCCCGTCCCGCCTGTTCAGCCGCTTCGCCTTGCAAAAATCCAGCCCCGACACCCGCGTAAAAGAGCACATCCAGGCGGTGTCCGAAGCCGAGATCTCGCCGTCGCCGCATGTAAACCCCACCCACTCGCCGCGCCCGAGAGAAAGGCCCTTAAGAACCGCTCCTCCGTACCCGATATTGACGTCCAGTTCCACCACCCTGATACGCGGATCCCCGGCCGCCGCCCGCCGCAGGATCTCCCTGGTGCCGTCCGTAGAGGCGTTCTCCACCAGCAAAAGCTCGAAGCCGGGCTCCACAGCGTCCAGCGCCGAGGCAAGCTCGCCCACCGCCCTTTCCGCGCAGTCCTTCTCGTTATAAAACGGCACCACCAGCGTCACAGCGGGCTCTTTCATATTTTTCCATCATCCTATCGAATCGGGGATCTGAGACAGAGTTTTCTTATCGTTAGGGAGACTGGTATAGGCGGGGATAAGTTCTTTGATTTTCCGCAGCAGAGGCGCGGGATCGGCCGCCTCGCACAAATGGCCCATCTCCACCACCTGTTCCTTTGTCAGGGCCGAACCCTGCCCCTCCGGAACAGCCATGAAGATATCGGGGTGCCCCGTATCCTTGCGCACGTCCTCAGGCCGGAAAAGCTCCTCGTGCATCTTTTCGCCGGGCCGCAGACCGGTAAATCGGATAGCGATATCCCTGTCCGGCTCCAACCCGCCCAGCAGGATCATATTTTTGACAAGATCCAGCACCTTGACCGGCTCACCCATATTCAATACAAAGATCTCGCCGCCGGCCGCCATAGTGCAGGCCTGCAGGATAAGCTGAACGGCCTCCTGAGTGGTCATAAAGTACCGGGTCGCCTCGGGATGCGTGACCGTAACAGGCCCGCCGTTGGCTATCTGCTCCTTAAAAATATTAACCACGCTGCCGGAACTGCCCAGCACATTGCCGAAGCGCACGGCCATAAATTTTGTCGCCGTAGAAGAAGCGGACATCGCCGTAAGGATCATCTCCCCCAGCCGCTTCGTGGCCCCCATCACGCTCGAAGGCCGCACAGCCTTATCGGTGGAAATGAAAAGCACCCTTTCCGCGCCGTAAGCCGCGGCCGTTTCCGCCAGCAGCTGCGTCGCCAGAGTGTTGTTCTTCACCGCTTCCTGCGGGTTAGTCTCCATCAGCGGCACATGCTTATGGGCCGCCGCGTGAAACACCAGCGCGGGCTTATATGTTTTGAAAATATTACCCAGCAGGCTGCGGTCCTTAATATCCCCGGCCAAAGGCACTATCTCGGTGCTCTCCGACAGTTCCAGCAGCTCTTTCTCGATATAGAACAGCGCTGTATTGTGATTTTCAAGCAGCAACAGCGTCTTGGGCCGGAATTTCAGGATCTGCCGGCAAAGCTCCGCGCCTATCGTACCGCCGGCGCCGGTAACAAGCACGGTTTTTCCCGCCACCAGCCGCGTAACCGCGGCCATATCGGTCTGAACCGGCTTCCGGTTCAGAAGATCGCTCAATTCTATCTTCCTCAAACCTTTCCCGGAACGTGAGGAATAGGCCAGAGACTCCGACAGCGTCGGAACGGTCTTAAACTGAACCTTTTTAAGCAACAGACTGTCTTTGTAGAGGGCTATCAGATCGCCGATCAGCTTCCCTCTGGAATGATTCACGGCTATGATCACTTCATCCACCGAATATTTGGCGATCACCCTGGCCAGCGCGCTCCGCCCCCCCAAAATAGGAGTGCCGTGAATATTATGACCCCACTTTTCATGGTTGTCGTCAAGGAAACCGACAACATAGTATTTGTTGCCCCTGTCCCTTTTAATACCCCTCAAAATGCTCTCGCCAAGATCCCCGGCGCCGAAAATAAGCACTTTCGGCAGTTCCGCGGTATTACCCTTATACCGCATTTCCCTGGTAGCCCGGATAAAGAACCGTATCCCCCCGACCAGGACTATGGTCAATATAGGATCGATCAAAATCACCGCGCGCGAAAAATTGGCGTGTTTCAGGAAAAGGATAGCCGCCAGGATAAAGACCTGACTTACGGCAATCGCCTTAAAAACAGAGGTCAGATCATTAATACTGGCATAACGCCATATCCCTTTATAAAGGCCAAAATAGTAAAACGCCGCCAGGCGGGCCGCGATCACGATCAGCACCGTCTGGAGGAAATTGGAAAATTGGAGTTCAGGCGGGTGAAAATCAAATCTGAGCTGGAAAGCCAGCCAGAACGAAACCGCAACCGCCACTGCGTCAGCCGAAAAAACAAACCAGTTCCGGTGCTTCTTCAATGCGGCTTTCATTCATACCATTATACCAAATCCCCGCCCCCCGCAAATCCCCCGTTTCTCCTTTCAGGCTCCGTCATCCGTAAGCGGGGATCCATAAAACACTGTCATCCCGGCAATCTGTTAGCCGGGATCCATCAATCCCCACGCTTCCCGCTTTACGCTCCCCTAATGCCTCACCCCTTTCCCCGCCATCGCCTGAAACGCCGTCATCAGAAGTATTTTCAAATCAAAAACAAAAGAACGATGCCTCATATAATATTCGTCAAAATCTACTTTGGCAGAGATTGATAAATCATCCCTTCCATTAACCTGCGCCCACCCGGTAAGCCCCGGCGCCATGCGCTGCACCCCTTTGGCGGTCCTAAGCCCTATCAAGTCCTCCTGATTAAAAAGAGCGGGCCGGGGCCCCACAAAACTCATGTCGCCCTTAAGGATACTGAATAATTGCGGCAACTCGTCCAAGCTGGCTTTGCGCAGGAATTTGCCCACCGGGGTCAAAAACCGATCCGGATCCGTCAACAGGTGAGTAGCCACAATCGGCGCGTCCACCCGCATAGTGCGGAATTTAGGCATCCTGAATATGACATTGTCCCGCCCGACCCGGTCAGACCAATACAGCGCCGCCCCCCGCGAGGTCAACCTGACCAGCACAGCGACCATCAGCATCGGTAGGCCCAATAACACCAACGCAACAAAAGATAAAGCAATGTCAAACATGCGTTTCATAAAAACCTATCCTACCCCCCCTAGTGCTGCCCCCCCTGTCATCCCCGCAATTCGTAAGCGGGGATCCATAAAACACCGTCATCCCGGCAATCCGTTAGCCGGGATCCATCAATCCCCGCTCTTCACGCTTCTTATACCAGTCAGTAGTTTCCCTTAGTCCCTCCGTCATAGTAAACGGCGGCTTCCAACCCAGCTCCCGCCGAATCCTGCCGTTATCGACCACCAGGGAGCCCAATAATCGTTCTACAGCGGCTGTCTTACCGGTCAGTTTCCCGGCCAGCCGTATCAGGAAAGCGGGGAACGGAAACATCCGCGCCGGACGCCCCATGCAGCCTGCCAGTCTTCGTATCAACTCCGGTGTAGAAACATCTTCCCCGTCACTGACGAGGAATGTCTGCCCCGCCGCACGCGGATGTGCCGCACAGACCGTTATCGCATCTATCAAATTACCAAGATATATAAAACTCCTCACGTTCACTATACTGGCCAGAGGCAAAGGAATTCCGCGCGCTACAATGCCCATCAACCGGTAGAAATTGGCCTTTACTCCGGCGCCATATACCAGCGGCGGCCTGACAATCACCACCTCAAGTCCTGTTTCCCCGGAAATCTTCTTTAAAACCTCTTCCGCCTCCAATTTGCTGATGCCGTACGGATCCAAAGGCGCGGGCGGGTCATCCTCAGTATAGGACTTTGCGGCTTCCTCACCGTGAACTTTGACCGAACTGATAAAGACCAAGCGTTTTACCCCGTTAGCGGCCGCCATCCGGGCCAGCCTTTCCGTCCCGGCAACATTTACACGGCGATACGCAGCCAGCGGTTCTTCCGCTTTCTCATCCATCACATGCACCCTGGCGGCCAGGTGAATGACGGTATCCACCCCCGCCAACGCTTCAGCCCAGTCAGTATCCGGCCCAATAGAATCTATAGGGACAATACTAAGCCCCTCCTGAATGTTACCGGAAAGCTCTTCACGCCATACTGCGGCGCGTATGTGAATGCCGTCTGCCAATAGTTTATCGCAAAGCGCCCTACCTATAAAACCGGTCGCGCCTGTTATCAATATATTTTGCATGAGAAGTGTCGTGGGATATTTTAAGTGCCACTTTAAAACAGTTTATATCCCCATTTATTGAAGTAGCGGAAGGCGCTGCGAAAAAAATACAGCATATAGCGAAATTTAAGGTGTGCCGATCGGGCCCAAAAATGTGTTACTTCGGCGCCCGGATAATACACAGTGCGGTGCGTACGCTGTATTCTGCGCGACAAATCGAAATCTTCAAAGTATAAAAAATACCCCTCATCAAATCCCCCTAACTTCTTAAGCAAATCGGTGCGGCAGAACATAAAGCAGCCGCTCATGGACGGCACGTCATAGGTACTGTTAGGATCCCTATCCCGCATCTCATGTGCGTCCATACGCCGTTTAAAATATTTTATAAATACCTTTGGCATAAAACGCCGCAGGAAGAGATCCCAAACGGTGGGATTAAGTTTATTAAGCCCCTGTATTGAGCCATCGGGGTTTAGTATTTTAGGGCAGACCGCACCCACATCAGGGTGGGAATCCATGTAGTCTTTAAGCGCGACAAACGTATCCGGACTAACCATCATGTCCGAATTCATTATTACAAAGTAGCTCCCGGACGCACGCTTAAGGTTTATGTTATGGTTCTCTCCGTAGCCCGCGACATTAGGATTATCCACGACTTTAACACCCGGGTAATTGGCGGTCACAAAGTCCCTTGTGCTGTCCGTTGAGCAGTTATCCACCAGCAACACCTCGGCCCCGATCTTTTCAGCAGCAGACATAAGAGTGGGCAACAGTCTTTCTATATCTCCACGCTGATTCAGAGAGATTAAGGATATGGTTATCTTGTACTCCATGATTATTTACCGTTAAATTTTAACTCACCCGTCAGTTTCTATGCTGTGACATCGGCGTAGACATAGCATTCCGAAAAATCTCGATAAATTGTTTGCAAATCTGCGGCCAATTATATGTTTTTGCTACATACTCTTTGCCCAGCCTCCCCATTTCACTTAACCTTTCCTGTTTTGAGAGTAATACCCTTAACCCGTCAGCTAAACCTTCTACATTTGCCTCCACCGCAAGCCCGCCGCCTGCCTGCTGAAGCTCATTAAAATCACATTGTTTTGTTAACAGCACAGGCGTCCCTGATGCCGCGGCTTCAAGCGCAACAATTGTCATTGTGTCAAATCGGGACGGGATAACGAACAGTTCTGCTGATTGGTAGGCCGCATTCTTTTCAACACCAAAAATCGGGTCTAAAAAAGTTACCTTGCCGTTAATTTTGTAAAGTTCAACAAGTCTTTGAAGTTCTTCAAGAAACCCATAGTTATTCCCGGCAATCACTAACTGGTAATTCGGGAACTCGCCGGAAATTGAGGAAAAGGCTTTGATTAACAAATCAGGGCCCTTAATAGCATTGAGCCTGCCAATAAAAAGTATCACTGGACGCGAATCTATGCCATAGCGGGCGCGAAAAACCTCGTCACTTTGGGGAGCAAGGAAAGATTCAACATTAATGCCGTTCGGGATTAATGAAATATTCGCCCTACCTGCACCCATACTCTCGTAGTCAGCAGCCTCCCTCTTTGTAATAGCCACGCAAGTTTCAGCATGTCGAACCATGGGTTTTGTAAATAGCTCTCTATAGACCCGCTTGAAAATTCGGGAGCGTCCATCCACTGCTATCCAGCCCATTGCCGAATATACATATGGCCGTTTATAATATCTCAAGTAGAGATAGGTTACAGCGGTGATTGCCGTCCAATTCATCGCAAGATGGACGACCTCATAGTCACGTATATGTCGGTTAAGCCAGCTAAAAAGGCCGATAGGTATTTTAAACCGCTCGGAGAGATACGGCAGTGCAACCACTTTAACATTGCCAAGGCCGCGAATATGGTCTTCGTTCCACCCCTGTTTTGTTGTCAGGATCGTACAATCCTCTCCCATTAAAGATAAGTGCCTACTGAGCTGATAAATTCTCTCCACTGACCCGCCGCCGCCGATTGGGTCCAGACACATTATCACATTAAGAACGCGCACTAGATGCCTCCAGTAAATAGATCATTTCCTAATTACAGAGAGAAAAGCATATTCCCGGCGGCCCACTTTTCCAGCCAACCCGTCGCGGATGCCATAACATAATCCCGCCACACTCCGC
Source organism: Elusimicrobia bacterium GWA2_56_46 (assembly GCA_001799575.1). GTDB lineage: Bacteria > Elusimicrobiota > Elusimicrobia > Elusimicrobiales > UBA9959 > YA12-FULL-51-18. The sequence continues at coordinate 59,034 of MGTT01000016.1, read as the reverse complement.
CATTTATTTTGCAAAACGAACCATACTGCCCTTTTAACAAAGTATAAAAAAGCATAACAATGAGAGGCTATTAAATGAACCATATTCCTCGACCACCGTTGCTGAAACACTAGCAGGTTACGCGTCTGGTAATATACATACGATGGAGCGTCACGCCCGCCAGCTGACTTTGATTCTTTATGCCAAACAACAGCGGACGGAGAATAAACGATACGATATCCCCTATTTACCACTCGAAAACAATAGTCTAGATCCTCAAATACCGCAAAATAATCATCGCAGAAATAACCAACAGATTCTATAACCGATCGTCGTATTAACATGGCGCATCCTGTAGCCCAAGGGACATCCTGGGCAGCATCGAACTGCCCATAGTCCTCCTGTGTATACCCCACGCAACGCCCAGTCATAGAACACGAGTTAAACTCCGCGCCGCCAAACCATATAAGGTTACACTGAGGATGAAAACAAATCTTGGGAGTAACAATCCCGATGTGGGAGTCACTTTCTGCCGCCCCCACCATAGTTTCGATAACATCGTCGACGACCAATGTGTCGTTATTAAGCACAAAGATGTAATCTGCGCCGTTATCCAATGCATACTGCATGCCTAAATTATTTCCGCCTGTGAATCCCAGATTTGTCCCGGACTCCAGCAAAACAAGATTCCCGCCTGCATTTCGAATTCGTTCTACGGAATCATCGATGGATCCGTTATCGACAACAACAATACGGCTGTTGTGGTATGGACGTTTGCGCAAGGATGCGATGCAATCCAGAGTATCCTGCGGTCGATTCCAGTTCAGCAAAACGATGAAAACGATTGGTTGTTGTCCCATGATGCATTCTCCGAAATCCTATAAATGGCTCTGGGATAGCTCTTCCGACTGTTTTAAGCCGGCACTATTATTTCTGGCTTCAAAGATAATTTTATTACTGAGCGCCACACCACATCCCATAAGGAACCATACAAAGTCATTCAAATAGTAATAGTAGAAGAAATTACCGAAGATAATGGCTATAAATGCGGCCAGGACCCCGGCCAATATGGCGCTCTCCTGGCTGCCCCTCCGGCCGACTAGCAGTCCTTGCCACATACGGAATCCGACTAAAAACATGAATAACCATTGCAAGCCCGCGCCCAATAGTCCTGTCTGGCCCAAGGCATCAAAATGGTGTGAGTGGGCTCCTGCCCAATATGCGTCATACCGCTCCGAATACCAAGGCGTACTGTTCACACCCATACCGACACCTATTAATGGGTTTGTAGCCAGCGCATCCAATGCCATTAGGCGCGATAATAAGTGATATCGTTCCCCAGCACCGGGATGAGTCAACGATCCGAAACGCCCTTTAATAATATTCCCTATACTTGATCCGCCTGAACGCATCCCCCCCACCACCAGCAGTAGAATTAACATGCCACCTGTCAACAATGTCGGACGGATGAGGTTTCGCAGGGAGAACCGGACTCGATGCAGGACCAGAAGCAAAGCCGGAATACCAAACAGGCCAAGAGTAAGCATCCCGCTGCGAGAAAGTGAGAGCATCAATCCGGCGAATCCACTGACCAGAACCAAATAAGGGAAGATACGCTTCCGGTTCCAGGCAATTAACGCCATAGCCAGCACGATAACACCTACCATATATCCGGCATAGTGATTAACATCTGATAAAAAACCGAAAGCCCGCGGCACCATTTCTCCGGGGAACCAATATATTCCCTGGGCATTACGAGGATTGCCCACTGGAATCTGCCCCAGAAAGTCGTTATACATGGGCCACCCTAAAAGGCCCCCGATTACCTGATAAACACCCACTAACCCCTGCAGGATGGAAAATGCCAGGTAAAAATAAACGGCCCTGATAATGCCTGAGACATCGACCCCGAGGAACAAAACCGAAAGAAAAACGGCCATCATGCTTAAATAAATAAACATCTGTCGTAACGAGTCGCTAACGCTCGGAGCTGAAAGCGAGCTAATTATCTGAAAAAATATCGTTCCGGCAAAGAGAAATAAATAATTCCGATTAATCTTCCAATTAATTCCTCCTCGCAGATCACACTTCGCACGCACCAATGCAACAATCAGCAGGCATGCCATTAAAATGCGCGACACATAGAAGGTAAAACCAATATGGATATTAACCGAGATGAAGGAAACAGCCAACGCCAAAGCACAGAGGATCCAGCCGGGCCGGTTCAGAAAGCGCCAAAACACAATTAAGCCCGCTAAAATCACTCCAAAATAAATAATCCAGTTAAAATTGAACAATGTCGCCTCTTTTGCCGTAAAAAGCAACCAACTGACCGCCTTCCATCGGCGCTACCTCTCATTTCCCGTATGTTGACGGGCATTAAAAACGCTGTTTTGCAAATTATATATTAATTGATTATTGTGCCCTAATCCAGCATAAAGCATCATAAAGGTATTCGCAATTCTGCCAGGCATCACCGCGATCGCCCTGGCAATGATACGCTTCCAAGCACAATCTAAGCGCTGAGAGAGTAATTTGTTATATTCATTTAGCGAATATCCACCTAACGCGCGATAATAAATGAGTGTATGCAAACGCCGCCATGGATTTTGGTGGCATACCAGCTGTTTGCTTGCCTTAGAATAATCGCTAAATGACCAAATTAAGTCTGGCCACTGGAACATCCAGATTTTAAAGCTTCTTCCGGTCCATTGCGCATTGCCAAGTCTTATAGAAATATACGGTTCGGCTACAACTAAAACCGGGCCTGGTAATGGTTGTTGAAACACAACCCCTACATGAATAAATTCAGTCCCATAATATTTAGCCCGCTCACGCTCCTGCCAAATACTGCGCCGTATTACTACACACCCGATAAAAGTCATACAATCCGCAGTGTTTACAAAGAATCTTTCGAAATCGTCAGGAGAATACACAATATTTTCAGAAACATCCAGTTTTCTAGCCTCCAAAAGGACATCAAGCGTTGAGTCTTTAACACTTGCATTTACAATAATAAGCGGGTAATTATTACCCAATTGGTCCAAAACCGCTTGTACTGCCCCGGGATTGAAAACATCATCATCAGTGAAAAGCCAGCAATACTCTCCTTTTGCATACTCGACCGCAAGATCATAATCCTTATCCACCCCCCCTTTTGCAGGCAAGCGCACATACCGCACATTGCCGCACCTTTCAGTATAGCGCCGAACAACAGTCTCAGTATTATCTGTTGACGCCCCATCCACAATCACCACCTCAACAGCATCCGTCAATTGAGGCAGAATGCTTTCCAGAGTTTCACCGATATACTCCGCCCTGTTATAGGTAGCGATGCAGATTGATAATTTAATTGGATCCATGATTTAAGGGACTCTATTCAGGATTCAGACTGATTTCGTAAAAGTGCCAATTGGTTCATTACCATTTCCCGAACAAGATCTTCGAAAGATACAGCAGGGAACCAGCCGCACAACTTACGTATTTTTGAGCTGTCGCCCACATACGGAACACTTTCGATCGGGGTTGAAGAATTTTCCTGGAGGATTACTCCATCAGGCTTAAGCCCGCCGCACTTGAAGGCAACTTCAGCGAATTCCCAGACAGTTCTTGCCACTCCGGACGAAATCACGCATTCGTTTCCTGAAGGCTGTTGAAGAAGACGCCACATAGCCTCAACATAATCCTTTGCAGCGCCCCAATCCACTACCGCATGGATATTCCTGAAATACACGGGGGTGCCTTTCCCCAGAGATGCCAAGGCCGCGGCCTTGGCAATGCGAGTTGTCACAAAATCAGCGGCTCTGCGAGACGACTCGTGATTGTACAGTATCCCGACTGAGGCATGCAGACCGTGCGTTTCCCTGTAATACCGGCACAACATTACTCCCGCGCTTTTACTGATCGCGTACGGAGTTACCGGCCGATGCGGGGTCAGCTCTGTCTGTGGAAAAGAATCCGGGGTTCCGAAAATATGAGCACTGGCCGCGTAAAAAAACCGGGTTTGGGGCAGATTCAGCTTAATGGTCTCAAGGATAATATTAACCGCAACCAAGTTAACAGCCAGGAAAGGGGCCGCTAAGCCATTCCGGTTCTCTTCTCCCTGAGAAGAGAAATGATGGGCGGCCAGATAATAAACTTCATCCGGAGCTATCTCCCGCACAAGCCGCGCCAGCGGTTCGGGGGTCCGTAAATCCATTTCGTGGATAGCAATCCGTCCACGCAGATCCGCGGGAAGAGGAATACCAGGCAGTGTGACACCGTGAACCTGATACCCATTCCGCAGAAGCAACTCGGAGAGATAATACCCGTCTTGGCCGGCCACACCCGTAATAAGCGCTTTTTTCATTTATAAGGGACCTTTTGAGTCTCGATTTTAAATGCGAGACACACATTCTTTCCGCTGACCGCCCATAGATCCCGTGGATCCATTCTCCAGGGAAACGGACAGACTACCTGGCAGCAATCACGAACAATTGATACCCCCATTTTGGCAGACATAGATTAAATGCCGCATAAGCGACATATGCTATGACTTTCTGCACGAACCCGTATTTTCGCTCCGAAAGAAAAGACTCGCATATTTTATCCGGCCACAAATTAATTAAATGTTTATACAAATTATAGAATGGGAAACCCCAGGACTCCAGCTTAACTACATGCAGCCCCTCCTTGGCTAAAACCTCCGCTATTTCTTTCGGCTTGAAATGTCTAATATGTCCGACTCGGCGATCTATTTCGAACACAGGCCCGCAAGGAACGGTGACAATAAGCCACTTTTCAGTCATAGCGGCCAGCCGTTGTAGAGCGGCTTTATAATCGGCGCAATGCTCTATCACTTCCATACAAACCACAGCATCATACCGGCCAGGGGGATTCTCCGCGTTAAGGTCGACCTTAAAAAACTCAGCAGCAGATGTTCTGATACGGTTTGAATCTATAATAGCCGAAGAGATATCAGCCCCGGTCAGTTTCACATCAGGCATTGATTGGTGGACATCTAGAAGGAACTCCCCGTTGCCGCAGCCAACATCAAGGACAGTTTTTGGCGACAAGACAGAAAGCCATGAGACAATTTTATTCCGCCGTATACGCGGCGCCGGAGAATGCCTGATCATACTGTCCCACTGCTCCCAGGCACCATTATAAAAAGCCTGAGAGCTCTCCGGCAGTCTGGTTGCCGAGGGCGGGGACTCTGTTTTCTTTCCGTTATACCTCATATTACTTGTCGATATACCGTCTCAGGGGAAAATGCGGCTTATAGTGAGAATAAGCTGTGTATTAGCGAATTGGATAGTTGGATAAAAAGAGAATAAAAGCATAATCGTTCCCGCCATAATAACACTAACCTTTCTTAATTTAGTAACTATAAAAACGAATCCCACACCAGCCCAGAGATACAACCAGAATAGCAAAGGTTGCAGGAACCTGTTTAAATCCCATGTCATGCTTAAAAGATTTGTACCAAGAAAAAGCGGCAATAAAGCAGTAAGTATCAAAGCGGGTGTAATAGCCACGCGAACGCGTTCAAAACCATAGTTTCTCGTTGCACGAAAGGCAAAAATGCAAAACACCGCCAGCATCGACCATTCGGACAACACATAAAACACAGCATGTCTAGAAAATAAAACATGATAGTTAGCAAGAGGAATATCTAAAAGATTCGTGCTTCGAGGGCCTTCTCCGTGATAGATATATAACCCCCAATCCGATATAGGACGAATGAAAATTGACGAATGACCGTTCAGTATTTGCAGAGAACCTTTTTGCATTGACAAGTAAACCCACACAGCCGCTCCCGACAAGCCGCCTAAAATTAAAAATAAATAATCCCAGCGATGCCGGGAATAATGTCGATAATTCGATGCCAGAATAAAAATCCCCGCAAGTGCGAATCCGAACATAACCTCTTCTTGTCCCCCACCTACGATCACCATGAACACTAAACCAGTAAAAAACAACAAAAACCTGTTTCTATTGCCGACAAGAATGAAATAATAAGTAAAAAGCATTGTTGCCCAACTTGTTCCATTATCTATATAGCAAGCTAATCCCCATGGCTGAAACATCGGTGCTGTTCGAGAACGTATACAATGTAGGTATGTAATTGTGGTTGTTAACCAGTCGCCATCCCACTTCCCCTGAAACAGGAGAGAAATCATCAACCGATACAAATGCATCTCACCTAGCAATGCCACAAATATCATTGAAAAAAGCGCAGTGGCATGTTTATCAGAGATCACAAGCCTTGAGAAGATGTATGCGGAAACGAGTAAAGAGCCAAGCCCGACGATAAGCTCAAAATATGTTATCCAAAGCAGTTGAGTGTGAAAAACATAGGCAAGTAACGGTGGGACGGACAATACCGCAAAATGCGCGTTTTGAGAGAAACTACCGGTCATTACCGGAGGAGGGAACTTGGCAGATGTCAAAACATCCTGCATGAAGGTCAAATAGCCATTGGGCGCGCCGTGAGGATACTGCTGATTCATAAAAACAGAATTTACAATTATGACCAAAATTATCGAACCGACAATTTGAGCATCTTCAGCAGTAAAAGAAAGCTTTTTACTGGAACTCCTCTGCTCCTTGCAGAACAACCGGAGTCCATTAAAGCACAAAGTCAAAGCTGCGAACATTACAAAGATACCGCCAGCGTGAAGCCCCCAAAATATAAGGCACAATGTAGAAATCGCTATGAAAACGATATTCCCTACAGCTATAGCGGACAATATTCGTATAGCAAGGCCATACTTGCTGTTTATCCATCTATAAGCCGGATACCAGCCAATTCCAAAATAAATTATCAAAACGAGAACAAGCCTCATAATATCCCATATCGAGTGCATAACATTGTAAATCATATAACCAAGGCCACAAATGGCGATTACGAAACATAAAACAATGACTCTGGTCTTTTCGTTTGAGACACACCCCATAGCCATACAGAGTACTGCGCATAAAGAGATATAGAGATAAATTGACAAGAGGTGACTTGAAAAATATGATGAATAAAAGAGTTCAAACGTTATGAATGCAAAAGAAAGGATATATGAAAGAACAAATGAACCGTATAATTTTTTATTGTCTACAACAGTATTTATAGGCAGCCGTAAACCTGCAATATCATTTTGTGTTGTAATGGACATTATTACTCTTCACGATTGCTTTTCGTAAGCTTTAGCGACAAAACCGAACATGGATCATAAAAGATCCCGCTTCGGCGCATTATTGTGAGTCATTTGTGTAAATGATATCCGGATGATATCGCCAAGAACGCCCATGGCGATCAGGATCGTACCAGTTGTCCCAAAGATCATATAGTAAAGCGACAATGTATGCATCCTGAAAACCGCGAACACCATTGCAGGAATACAAACAATCACGACCATACAAAATGAGAGCAGTGCAAAAAACTTAATAGGATTAAAAAAAGTCACGCCCTGCATAATATATTGAAGCGTTCGCATAGAATCGCGTATATGCCGCACCTTGCTATCGCCTTTCCTCGGGTGATATTGTATGGGTATATACTTCAAAAAACAATGTTTTCCCAAAGCCAATATCGTCAAACTTGTCGTGAAGGAAAACGTACCGCATAAAAACGGCAGCAGCTCCAACACCATGGTTCGTTTAAAGATACGCAACCCACTGTTAGCGTCTTCAATACTGTCTTTGACCACAAGTCGCAGGATTGTCCGGTAAATCCATCTAAAAACTTTTTTCACCGGCCTGTCTATTTGTCCGGCATTATTGCGCACACCGACAACCATGTCAAAGCCATTCTTCATTTCATCAACAAGTTTTGGAATATCTTCTATAGGATAACTTCCATCGGCGTCCACAATCCCGATCCAGTCATACTGAGCATTTTGTATGCCTGATTTCAGCGAGTTGCCATACCCGATATTTATCGGGTGATTGATGAGCACTGCATCCTGGCACTGCTTAGCCCGTTCCTTTGTTTTGTCTTGTGACCCATCATTGACGATTATCACTTCGTAAGGGATACCCAATGTCCCAAGGACAGAATGCAACCGGTGAACTGTATCGACAATACTGAACTCTTCATTATAAACCGGCACAATATATGAAATCCCGTAATTAGCAGTAGTGCTCATGGCTTCCCCTTTTGCGCTCATTTGTCAGCGTGCAACCCCTGTCGGGGTTAAATCCGAAGGCTTCTCCCTTAACACGCGGGTAACGACTTTATAGATCCAATACTCCAACAGACACTGATAGAGACCGTGTTTTAAGCGAAATCTGGCTACCGGGCCATACAAAACGCTCGCCACGCGGAGCAATTTATAGAACACCGTGTCGCCGGAAGAGATTTTGTTCACTTTATTGTCGATAAAGTACGATGTTACCAGCATTAGATCACAGAACTCTTTCATGCCTTGCGGGTACCACGGCGAGGACAAATCACCCTCCGCCTCGATATTCCCCCATTCGGCCATGGTTTTTGGCGATACATAATGCCAAGTCTTTTGAGCCAGATTAAAAAGTTCCGTTCCGGGGATAGGTCTGAACTTATTCGGCTGGAAAATAATACACCGCGGATTATCGTCTACCAAGCGAAGCATCAAATCCCGCGTCGCTTTCAGATCATCCATTGTCTCGGTTGGCAGTCCGACTATAAAATTATACGCCGCTAGGATAGCGGGGTGCTTAGCGAGTTTCCGGTTGCACTCAATAATGTCGGCGACCGTGCAATTCTTATGAACAAGCTGTAAGAGCCTGTCACTCCCGCTCTCCGCGCCTATATGCAAAATATCCGTTCCGGCATGGGCCAGCTTATCCAGAAAATCACTAGTCATATGCTTTATTTCGTTGATCCGCGCGCCCCGGAAACCAAGTTCAACCTTTATGTCGCGCCGATTTATCTCGTCGATAATACTTTCGACATGCTTCAGATCCACGAAAGAATCGTCGTCGATGAAATAAATATAAGACGCGCCGTATCTGCCCATAACATATTCGATATGGTCAACGACTTCGACAATATTGAGCGGAACCCACAGCTTGCCCTGGATATTCGTATATTCCGCGGGGGCGCTGCAAAACGCGCATTTATAAGGGCAGCCCAAAGCGCTATACATCGAAAAGATTATTTTCTTTTGCTCCAGCTGCCCGTATAGTGAATAATCACTAATAAGGTTATAGGGTATGTCCCGATAATCAATGTGTTCGAATTTTGTGTCATCGCGGGGAACATGGACAATATCTTTACCTTTTCTATACGTGGCTCCCGCTATGGCGGCGGGCTCCCTGTGGTTCTGAAGGCAGACTATCAATTCATAAAAAGATTGCACAGCATAACCGCTAACAACAAAATCACAGGACCATTCCTGTTCTAAAACACTTTCCGAAAAAAAGGTAGCATGAGGCCCCCCCCATACGACAGCAATATTAGGATCCACGGTTTTCACCAACCGCCCTATTTCGACCGCATTCAGAATCGGCTTCCCCGACATAACGCTTACCCCAACAGCAAGGACGTCGGGCGTTAACAATTCGCGCAAGCGCGACATCCATGATGTAGGATAAAGCCGATTGTCCAGAACTTCGACTTCAATCCCATGTTTAACCAATTCAATGGACGCATAAAGCAAACTTAGCGGAGCATGCCGGACAAATGTCCCGGAAAAACCCTGTGTGGGGTAAACCATTATAATCTTATTCTTCATATAATCCGACCAACTTAAAAATTCCTGCAAACACCGGTCCCATATGCCCTCTGCCTTACAGAACCGATAATCTGCCTCACTAGCATCAAGGAAATGTGATCGAAGGGGATTTGGCCGGATTTCAAACAACCCGGTTATATCTCAAGAACTGTGAACATCTCTCCGACATAGAGCTCTTTATATCCAATTTTAACAAATTTAGCAGCCACAGCATTGCGCACCATCATAACGCTCTCTTTTGGCAATTCAGTCCGACAATTCACCTCGCCCCTTAAACATTTTTCCCAAGTAGCCTCTCTTTTCACTATAGTCGCATCAAATGGCGGATAATGGCTATGGAAGTAAGAATATGTCCTGGAAAGAGACGGAATGACATAATTGTAGGGATGCTCCATTAGAATAGTCACAGACCTGCCTTTTGAATACTTATCAAGGAACTTGAGTTCCGGCAAATTTGCCAACTGTGTGATGTCCAGGTAGTCTCCCTGGTTATATGTGGCAGCGTATATCGTAGAAGCCATTTGAGGCAGCCATCTCGCACGCGTTAACAGCATCGTCACCAGCAAAACAAGGGAAGCGAAAGATATCATCCTGTTGAAGTTTTTAATATATTTTCCGGCCCAGGATCCAACTCGAAATATACAGATCGAGATACTCAGTGCCGCAAAGATGAACGTAATAGTTCTTAGATATATCTCAATACGCTGTATCGGCCAGCTTGTCATAAGCGGAGTAAAAACCATGTCCGAAATCGGGTTATAGCTAAAAAGAAGCATTAACACCATGATCAAATAAGCGGTGTTGAACAATCGACCGGACACTTCCTTGCTCGGAAACATTATCAGCAGCAGCCCTCCCCAGACCGCAAAAAAATTCCATATATACGAATTTGTAAACTTCAAAAGATCCCTAAGCAAAGGATAAAATCTTTGAAGAACAGGCAGATTTCCATAGCGCAAAGAGTAAAAAACGTTATTCCAGCCGTTCGAAGCATCGGCGATCTTACCTAAAGCCAGGTGTGACGTCACGGCGAAACCGGCAGCGCCCATTAACGCAATTACAATCAGCAAATAGACATGCTCCAGGCGAAACCGGAACCGGCCTTGCTCACGCAAGGATAGCAGGATAAGCAAAAATATCACGAGCGTATTTAGGAATATAAATTCCATATGGAAAAAAGCTATTGCCAAGCATAATCCGCAAAACACACACAAATCTGATAACCGCCTGAACTGGATGGCGCGAATCCCCAAAGCAATATAAACCGCATACAAACAGAATTCCTGCACAGAGGGCCCATACATGATAAAGTTAAATTCAGTTCTTTGAAAAATAACAGTAAAAGTAGCTAATGTTCGCGTTATATATATTAATATCATGATTGCGAAAGCGGATATTTGTACCTTCCTCTCGCTTACGAACAGGCCGAGCAACCACCAGTGGCTGATAAACATCAGCAGAACCAGAAGGGCGCTCCCTGCACAATAAACGGTTCCTATATCAAAACCACTGATCTTAACGACCATTGCAACCAAAAGCCCCCAGATATTATAAGCGTATGGAGCCATTGTCCGCATCGTCACGTCTGATATGTTGGCCTGGATATCGCCGGAGATAGGAAGATGGGAATATTTTGCCGCAAGCGAAATATGGTGAAAAGTGTCAAAACTGTCTGCCTGGAATCTGGCTGAAAAAAGCGTATGGCCCACTAATAACCCTACTATGCTCCATAAGGCAAACTGGAAGATTTGCCAGTAGATAGAGAGGTCATCTCGCACGACTTCCACTTGCGGCAAAACCGGGGCCCGTAAAAAAAGCGTCATACTCAAAAGGATCGCGCTGACAATAGCAGGCCAATAGCTGGTCTTAACCATAAACAGACCGAATGCCGGCACCACCCAGTAAATCAAACTACAAACAAAAGCCAATACGATACGTCCGGGAACAGATTCACTGGCATATGTGGGATAATACCTGGCTAGAATTCTGCCGGGAAGAAGCAAAACCATAATAAAAGCCGCGAAGATAGCGACAAACTGTGCTCCGGGGAAACTGTGCCCCAGATATCTGGCCAAAGCAAAAAGTGCAAGCAAGCCTGCTGTTGCAATAACCAACGGATATCGCTCTTGCGCCTTAACGAAAAGCAGGCTTGAAACGGAGGTGAACAACAGAAGCATCAGAATCGTAGGAATCCATGAAAATGCTGCAGGCGTCCAAGGGTTTCCGACGCCCGCTGCCAAACCAATAAAGGGGTTTGCATTCAGCAACATAGCCGCCATACTTGGCAGCAAAGAAAACGCCCCTGCATCCGAGATAAAGGTAAATTTATACCAGGACAAATGGTCATACACAACGACCGGAGGAAGTTTTATTGAGATAGGATTCTTGATCGGATTTGATATCTTGCCGGACTCGCTACCGATATAGATCCGGGCAGAATACGAAAAGCTGCCACGACTCATTTCTATCGAAGCCACTGGTTTATCAAAGCTCTTTGGGAAACCCGGATAAGTTACGACTTCTGCCATCTCATTGTAAAACACTTTATTAGCAGCAATGGGCTTCATTACCAGTAAAGCAAGAACTTCATTTTGCCTGATACTTATAGGTGACTCTTCATAAAATGTGTTTAAACCCTTTTTAGCAATGCGGGGCACCGATCGTTTTACAAGCGTATATTTATTTGTTGAAGCGCTATGCTTGAATACCGCTATCCGGACTTCGTTTTCATCATTGCGCGACACCACTTCCCATGATTTTATGAGGCCGTCTATATCACAGATTTTATTGTGGTCGATTATTGTCAGCCCGCCGAAAGCATCTGCAGTGCGGATTTCCGGGATCTTTCTCCCATCATGTATGGAAGAGAATAAAGTGTTAACATCCGGCAAAGAAACAATGCCGATCTGCGCATATTTTTCAACCGTATATTTGAGTTCGGAGTGTCCGGCATCAGCGCTGCCGACATTAAGCCGCGCGGTGTCGTCATTCCCGTTTTGCGATCTCACCCATATAGTTTTTGGAATTCCCGGCTCAAGCTTAACTGAATTAGCATATGAGCAAAGATAATATAACGACATCGATATGCCGACCGCTAGAATTACGTATTTTAAATAGTTTAAGTATTTAGACATTGCAATTCACCGACATCTATTGGGGAGCATCCCTGAAAGAACGTGAACTGTTAGACTATCTCGATTTCGGGCAAAGGGAATATAAATTTGCCGCCCTGCATCATGTATTCCTTTTCCCGCTCCAAGATTCCATGCTTAAAATGCCAGGGCAAAACCAAAAAATAATCCGGCCGCATATCGCGCGCTTCTTTTTCTGAAACGATCGGGATATTGGTCCCCGGAGTGTAGGCGCCGAACTTCTCTTTATTTACCTCCGCGATACAACTTATATGTTTGGTAGTAAACCCGCAGAACTGAAGTAGTACATTCCCCTTAGTACTGGCGCCATAGCCAATAATCTTTTTACCGTCCGCCACAAGGGATTCCACCAAGTCCATGAGGTTCTTTCTGTGCCTGAACACCCTTTCCTCTAATTCTCGATATGGTTTTGGGGTATCCAACCCCATATCATCTTCCTGTTTTATCATCCATTGCAAAATAGCGGTATTTGATCTATAAAAAGCGGCTTTCTTACAGGCCGTAACGGCAAAACTTCCGCCGTTAACAGCGTTCATCTGCACGTCAATGACACGGAGGCCGCAGCTCTCAAGCAGGTTTTTTACGACCTTAAACGAGTAAAACTCCAGATGCTCATGGCAGATAGTATCGTAGGAGTTAGTGCGAAGCATACTTGGCATATAGCTCTGTTCAAAATGCCAAACCCCATCGTCAGCAAGGACCGATTCAATATCTCTTACAAAATCTTTCGGGCGGTCTAAATCGTAGAACATGGCTATTGAAGTGACAATTTTAGCTTTTTCATTCGGGAATAGTTTCCGGAAAGCGGCGGCGGAAAAGAAATCGGGGATTAACGAAATACCCTTTGTGTAGTACTCCTTAAACTTCTTGCCGGTAGGATCTATTCCCACTTTGCGGTGCTGGCCGGTGTACGCTTTCAGGGAGGTGGCGTCATTGCTGCCTATATCTACAACCAGGTCACTATCCGTTAATTTAACTAATCTCTCTAACCCATGTATTTTTTGCTCTAAATGCCGCACCATTGAGCTGTTCAGCCCCGAACGGTAGCCATAGTTTTCGCCATACATCTCCTCAAGATTATAGGAGTGCTTCATCTGTAAAAGACCGCAATTAGAGCACCAAACAAGGTCCAACGGCCCTTTAGTTATCTTTTCATCACAAGATTTAGGGAATACACCTGTAAGAAACTGTTCCCCCATAGAAAGAACCGTAATGAAATTAGTCTGGTCGCAAATCCGGCATTTTTCAGCTTCTGTATACATATCTTTCACCTTTAGCCCTTAATATTCCGCATTTGTAAAAATTCTGAAACATAAAAAAGACTACCTTTTATCTTTACCGCGCTTCCGGGCGATTATTATACGCAAAATACCTTTGCAAATTCCGACACGGCATAAAGCGCGGTCGAGCCCGATTATCATTTGCGCCATAAGATAACGAAACCAATCGGGCCCTTTGATTGTCATAGCTGGACCACACGCAAAGGCATTAAAACGAACGTCGTATAGAATATCATATTCATCATACAAGTGATTTGCGAAATCGAACACGGATTTATCTTTAGCAGCGACCTCTTCCATGGGGGTAAAGTATTCCGGGTTCTCTTTGGTGATTCCCAGGATACGACGGATTGAATCGCTAATTTTCTGCCGATAAGTACGATCACAGGTCGGCAAAAGTAACCTAAAAAAACGTCCAAGCCATATACTCAAACGCTGCACCGGCAAGTCATCGTATGTGGCCACAATACCGCCCGGTTTGAGAGCCTGATGAACTCGATCCATAAATGATGTCAAGTCCGGCAAATGATGAAAGGCCGACCAGCCGGATATGGAATCGATCGTTTCTGTGCCCAGATCCAAAGAAGTCACATCTTCAAGATGATAGGTCACGCTGCCAAAGCCATCTTTGTAAGGATTTTCCTCCAGCATACGTTTTGCCAACTCGATCGCCTTAGGTGATAAGTCGTAGGCATCGACTACCTGACCGTGTCTGCCAAGTTCAAGCGCCAGCCAGCCCGGGCCGCAGCAGATATCCAGCACTTTTCCACCAAAACGATGCGCAACATGATCAATCAGACGATCACGAAACTTTCCTTCAAGCAAATTTGTCATTTTAGGATCGATCGCCTCCTGATCAGGGGATGAAGGGATAAACCGTGTTGCGCGGCGTATATCGGCTTCATATGGGATCTGGCCAAAGACAGTGCGCTTATGTGCGCTCCTATCAAAGAATTCGGCCTCTAAAGATTTCATTTCATCTATGTTGTACGTCACGACGGTCGCCTCCTACTGTAATGATTATTGATTCAAGTGATTTCCAGCCATTTGAAGCGCAATTGACTCAATTCTTGCCGCAGCCTGGCCATCCGGCATATATATGTGTTTGTCGAGTAAACTTTGCCTCGCAGGCGCTAAATCGTTCAAGATATCTCTGCTTTCGGCGCTGCATACCGCTTTGAACACCTTCACAAGCTCATCTTCGGTGCGCGGGACCAGGACAGCGCCAGTATCTTCATACGCTTTATTCCATGTCCAACCCAAAAAAGCAGGACAGATCGTTAACTTATTTGCGATCAAAGAATCAAACGTTGCAGTCGAACCGACAAGCACGACGGCATCAGAAGCCGCGATCAGGTCGGTAATATTTTCTTTTGGGTCAACAAACACAATGCTCTTGCCTCCCTTCTCAAGATTTCTTGTTTTGTTCATGCTTAAGAGAGGGTGAGGTTTCACAACAAGATACATCCCCGGAGTCTGACTTGCCGCCTTAAATATCGACTTTTCCAAAGAATTATAAATATCTTGTTCTTCCTTTTCGTTGCCAAAGTGCGTAGAAGCAAACACAACCATTGTCTGATCTTTCCGAACACCCAATCTCACACGCGTCCTTTGAATATCATCAGTTGAATATCTAAAAAGTCCATCATGTTTTGGGGAACCGGTAATAGACATTTGTCCATATGGAACACCATGGGTTGCAAGGACCCGCATTGACTCCTTCCCCCACACGGCAACCCGATCCGCCAAGAAAAATCTCCATTCCACGGCCTCATCGGCATATGCACCGAACTGGACATCAAGCAATGGTATCCCGCGCCTCTTACCAAAAAGAAGATACACCCGGGTGCGGAAATCCGCGACATCCGGAGATACGATCAGTTGCGGCCTTAAATCGACAACAACGTTCTTTGCTATTAAAGCTTCCTCAACGAGCGCCGGCAACCGATCTCCAAGAATCCATTCTAGTAAACCATATATCCGTTTAGCCTCATGCCCATACTGAGTCGATGATAAAGCACGTGAAACATCGTCAGCCGTCAGAAGTTTCTTAATCGAACATAGTTGCCTACGCACAGTATCCGCGCGAAGTTTTACGCCATCATCTAAATAATCCCATATCGACATTCTCCCATCGCTCTTTTTGCGCCCACGATCCGAATGTATGGCGCATATTCGAATATCGCCTCTGGTCTTCATCCTTTCAACTACAGGTTTTAGGACATCCCTGTAGATGTAATCGGTGAATCCCAAAAACACTATCGGCCGCTTCGGCCAATTTTTATGATCACTTAACGTTCCACGCAATAATAAGCGGCTGCGCATCCCGGAAACTGCTGTTCTAAACATCGACAGCGCCTTCCGCGCGAACAACCAGTTCTTTTTTGTAGGATCCAACACCCTTGGCAAATGATATAGGGCTACCTCAACCGCTATGGCATCCCAAAACTGAATACCATCGATATCAAGAACCGAAGAGAGCTTACGATTATCCGACAATCGGATATCACCCAACTTCGATACTAGGTCAGAAGACTCACGGAGAATATCAACTAGTTGTTTACTATCCATTTTGCAGCCTCAGAGAAGTCCATACTGATTTAAACACTTTCTCGTCAGTCAGTCGTTTCATAAAAGCTTACGACAGCAATTCATCACACAATACCGAGATGTGCGAGACTTGCTCGAGAAAAATCCAGTTTTAGTTTTTTAGCAACGATATAAATGAGTGGTAGACACCCGAGTAAATACACAATAACTTTGGCTCCTGCGGTTAATAGCGTGTCAGCGTACGGAGCAGAAGAAGTCAGATAATCCACCAACTTTTCAGCAGACCACAACAATACTAACATATAGACAAATGGCGCCCATAGTCGAGAGAAAAACCGAATCCAATCCCGAAATTCCCTTACATAATGGGATAAGGCATACCCGATTACAATACATGAATAAAGGAAATAGGTAAGTAGCGTCCCACCAAGCGCTACGCCTTTGATTCCATAACCCATACGTATAAATAAAAAATCCAGAGCTATATCGAAAACAAGCGCAATACAGCCGAAAAGGGCATATTGTTTCAATTTGCCGGTAGTCACTAAAAAGTAATCGGTTAAGCCCAGAATGCCGTAAAAAAAAATCCCTACCGCAACAATCCTGGCAGCAGCAATGCCGGGAGCGTAAGCCGGAAGAAAAGTCTTAACAACAAATGGCAGGATTAGATACAACGGTCCTATTACCAAGGGTAATAAGGCACTTAGAATCACGGGTGGCACGAGGACATACGATCGTAGCGCTTCGATATTCCTTCCTGTATTGCCGAAGTGATAGTTGATCCGAGGATATAAAACCTGGCTTGCCGTTGCCGGTATCAGAGATATTACACCTACCAACAGAAGCGCCAGCCCCAGATATCCTAATTGTGTCGCGTCTAGAAAAGTGATGACCATAAGGCGGTCAATGGACATTAACATTGTTATTATAAAACCGGAAACTAAGATGGGGACGCCTACGCGCGTTAACGACCATGAAAAAGATAGATTAAATTTCGGCACTGGCTGCCAAGGATTACGATATAAAGCGTATATTACAATTACTGCTTGAGCCAGAATTGCGGCAATCAGTCGTCCCTCTAAACCCCCAAAAACCACAAACAATACTGCTAGCCCTCCGCTAGTTATGGCAAACAAAACTTGCTGCTGGCTTAGCTCCTTGAAATGATTACGGGAACGCAGTACAACTCGGTGATAAGTATAAACTTGCTGCAGGATTAGGACTACCGCCATGGCCCGTAATCCAAAAACCATCATTAATGTATGGCCCGGTAAAAAGGAAAATGCAAACACAACCATGGATGCGACAATAGATCCACAGATTGTGGTGTACCGAGCAGCACTATCAACAGCCGCAGCTTTTTGTAAATCACCTTGTCCTAAACATAAAGGGAGATCACGTCCCATTGCAGAAAGCACACCAAACTCCGCATAAGCTCCATATGCTAAAACTAATAAAACCGCATTCAAAACTCCATAATCATGAGGCCCCAGCAACCGGGCGACCCAAAAACCCGAGACGAGACCTATAGCCTGCGATATATACGCACTAGCACTGTAATGGAAGACATCTTTTATGATATGGAATCGATTGCTCACTGGATAAGCCTTCGGGATGAAGTTAGCGTCCTATATTCTTCTATCGTTGTCTCATTCCGTCTCGCAATAACATTTGGGAGTAGGTAGCCCAAGGCATTTAGCCGTGAAACATCCATACATTTTCGCAGCACACCATCAGGCTTTGTGGTATCCCAAATTATAGTCATGATATTAGTGAGCATCTTTTCTTGCCCATCAGGTAATAGTTGTCTTTGTAGCGTTGATTCGGCAGATGGGCAATTTTCCACCGATGCCATTCAACATCTTTCATGGCATTAGCCCATTCTTTAAAGAATTCGGCATTATCCACTTCACCAAAAAGCCCCTGGTATGCGACAAGGAAAGCCTTGAATTGTTTCACTAAAGGTAATATGGACTGTCGCAAACCGACAGGCGCCTCACTAAGCGACCAGGTTGCAATAAAAGCAGCGTCGACGAGGTTTACATGGTCAGAGAAGATCTCCGGTAATTGTTCTAATTCCGACACACAAATCACATCCTTGGGGGCTGCCTTAAAAGGCTTAGCAGGATGAACCGCGGAAATCCCGTTCATCTTAAGAAAAAACCGCTGCAGGGCCGACAAAGGGGGCAGGTCGAAAATGACATACCTGCCCTTAAAGCCCAGGTTATGTACCAGCCGGCACATGCTTCCATAACCCCCGCCAAACTCCAGGACAAAACCCGACTCGCTGATTCTGGCTCCCGTTTTTTGCTCGAAGTTAGCCAAGTGGTAAGCCAAGTGGATCAAATTGCCGCTGCTGGAAGGAAAGCCGCCGAACATGTCGGGGCTACCCACCGAAGACTCTTTTATCGCGTTCGCCCACCTGCTTTTCCAATCCGGAAGGGCCTGCAGGAAAGCCAATTCCCCCGGGACAAACTCGGCGTTTCCGACCACCATAGTCCTTGAGATTACGTCCCATTTAAGGAAATCAGCTGGATCGGAGGTCAGGATGCGCTGGCAAAGACGGGCGCTGTTCGAAAGCCACGCCCCGTCGACTCCTGCTTTATGCGAACCGCTTCCTACGATCCCCGCAACGGTCTTTTTCAGCTCGTCCACCAGGGCGGCACCGTTCGTTTCAGTTTTGTTCATATTATCCTCTTCGTATCCGCCGGGTAGGTTATCCCTGCGGCTTTCCGCCAAAGGTCCAGCGCCCGCATATTCCCCAGACTGTCATCCCAGTCCATAATCGGTGACTGGCGCTTGTCGATCCCGGCCGCGACTGTGTCCGCCTGCATCGAGCACAAGCCCGTCCTGGTCTCGGTAATTATTTCCTGCGGATGCTTTTCGCCGCGCTTGCGCACGAATATCCTGGTAATTCCAGGGTCACGCCCGCCCGGGACCCAAGGCGAGGGGATCATAATGTCTCCCTCCGAACCGAAGATACGGACGACATTTTCCTGGGCAAGAAACACGCCCGTTGAAACCTGGGCGAGAATGCCGCCCGGGAATTTCAAACAGCAGACCGCCCACTCGTCGATACCGCTCCGCTCGCCTATATGGGCGGCGCCGGAAACTTCAAGGGGTTCGGCATAAGCTATCCCAAGTGCGGTCCCGACTATCAGGCGGGCCATGGAAACCGGGTAGCAGCCCACGTCAAGAATACCGCCCCCCCCCAGTTCGTTTGTGAAAGCACCGTTGGCGGGATCGTACTCCGCCTGGAAACTGAATGTCCCCTGGATTACCCGTACCTCGCCGATAATTTTGGCGCGTAGCAGTTCTATCAGCTTGGCTGTCTGCGGATGACAACGGTACATAAAGGCTTCCATCAGGAAGACGTCGTTGCGCCGGGCGGCATCCACCATCGCACAGGCCTCGGCATGGTTTATAGCGATAGGTTTTTCGCAAAGGATATGTTTGCCGGCGTCGGCGGCGCGGATAGACCATTTGGCGTGGAAAGCGTGGGGAAGCGCGACATAAACCGCCTGCACCTTAGGATCGGAAAGGAGGGCCTCGTAACTGCCATATTGAACCGGGACATTGAATTCCTTCCCGAAGGTCTGGGCCTTATCCAGTGTACGGCTGGCGACGGCAAAAAGCTCGCCCGTAGCACAGCCGGCCAGCCCTTTTGCGAAGACTCTGGCGATATTGCCGGTACCAAGAATTCCCCAGCGCAGTTTATCTTTAGCCATATCCAGTCCAATGCACAAAAAACTTCACGGAACCCTACACCCTTAGCCACGTTTCCGGGACAATGTCCTTCGGGCTGCTCCGGGCCTTATCGGTGAACCATTTCTTCGGGGCAAACACAATTTTCTCTGGGTCTTGGTTAAGCCAGGCCCCCCACCAGCTGAAAGAGCTGTTGGCGATGATATTATGCTTGCACAAACTCATCAAGCGCATATCCTCATAATTCTTCTCAGGGCCATTGTGATCCACAAAGGTAACGGGATATGGCAGTTTGAAATTCTCCCTCACCCATGCCTTGTCATCGGTAAATACAAAAAAATGCGGCTTACCCGCCACATTGGCAATGTGCTTACCGGCGTGCATATAATAATCGAGACTGCAAGGCTCAAACAATTGCTCCGAATACGTATTAGGAACATAGTCGGCCCTGCGCACATGTACGCTAACCGAAGAGCATGAAGAGATTTGCTCGGCTATTTCTTTATTTTTGCCTGCCAATGGCACCTTTACGGCTAACTCCCGATGAACGATTTCGGCGATTCCCGCAAAATATTTTTCGCTTTGCCAATACCCATGCAAGTAGACATCATCAGGATGGTTAAATGTTTCCGGGTCAAAATGAAAATGTTTTTCTTTCACGCGTTCCAGCCCTGCCACTTCCGCCGGGGAAACGATGTTCTCAATAATGTTGAGGTGACAAAGGGAGTAGGCATGCAATTTGTACACCTCAAATTCCGATATATCAATCTTTAATTCAGAATGGTGGATTTCAGCCAGGTGACGGCCGACAGCATATTGAAAACACTGGTTGCCTAGACCTCCGTATAGCCTAACTACGATCATAATCACTAATCCTTTACCTGCTATTCCGGCTGCATCATCCTGGCGGCCAGGCCGACAGTGCTTAAACCCGGACGCGGAACCACATAGCTCACGACCGTCTCAAGTAGTTCCATCCTAACCCCGGCTTGCCGCAGCCGCAACTGGCGGTCAATATCCTGCGGCCTATTGTAGGCTTTACGCCAGCTGTTCCTGTTGTACTTAAAACACCGCAGGTAGCTGCGATATAACGAAGTGCCATGCCCCCCGAACTCGGGATACTCCGGGGTTTTATGTCCCACAACGCGTTTATGCCCGTCACGCTCTTCTTCATATAGACCGGCCACAAATTCGTAATCCCCATGCTGAGCGAATCGAAGCAGGCTCTCAACATGATCGGGTGTCATAATGTCGTCGTCGTCGAAATAAGCTATCCACTTCCCGCGCGCCAGGTCCATTCCCTTATTAAGCGGCCCTAAGCCGGAAATGAACCAGCGGCAGGCCGGATCCTCGGGATATTTCGTCCGCACGGGCAAGTTGATGAAACGCAGCCTCGGGTCATCAACTTTCTTAAGCAGTTCCGGCGTATCGTCCGGGCAGCAATCACCAACTACGAGCACTTCGATGTTCCTGTATGTCTGGGCGAAAATCGAGGGAAGGGTACGCTTCACCAGCAATTCCCCTCTGTTATAAGTCGGGATAGCGATCGTCACCAGGGGCGATTCCGTCGGGTCGAAATAAAGGCTCTCATAGCGGGCGCGCGCCACACCCAGCAGCAGCGGCTCCGTTACCGAATACCTGACACTGTTAAGCCAAGAGATTACCTTGTCCTGGATAGTACGCTTGGTTATTTCGCTCTTACTCATTATTTTCCGTAAAACTCTCTGTAGTGCCGCGGTTTTTTGTGTCCCGCGCTTATTTCGCGGGGACGTCGCCTGTTCCATCGTTATTCACAGTATGGCGGAGTTTCCATTCCCCGTCTTTCTTGCCCCAAAGATGCGGCGAACGGAACTTATCGCAAAGCGCCATAAAGTGTTCGGGCTTTATATCCAAATACTCCATTATCTCCGCGAAGTACTTATCCGGGAACTCGCCGTCGAAGCGCTTCACCAGTGCCTGGGCTTCCTCCCGTGTTATGTGCTTGTTGCGTATCTCCTGCGAGGCGTCGTAGGTAGCGCGGCCTATGCCGAACTTTATAAAGGTGGTGTAGTAGTGCAGGTCGTCTATCTTGTCGTCTATGCTGTTATATTTGCTGTAAGTCCCCTGAGTCCTAAAGGGCCTGGCCTTGAAGCCAGTATTCTCCACTGCGTAGTAATAAACCTCCTGCGGCACCCACTTAAGATAATAACCGAGGTAATGAACCTCAACCGACTTATCCTTCATCTCGTCAGCGGCAGGCGGTAAGAAGGCCATCAGGTCGCTCAGGTGCAGGCCGTACTTCTCCTGCAATTCCTTTATGCTTACCCCGCCGAGGTATATCTCGTCGAGGTTGTTCATGGTGTAATAAGACTTGTCTCTCAGGGAGGTAGTTGTGTCAGCTATGGGGTTGCCGTACTCCGCCTCGTTTTCACCGTAGAACACCAGCGGAATATTGTACTTCAGAGAGATCTTGGGGGCCAGGTTCTTCTGCCCCAGGATAAAGGTCTGAAATGGATGCAACAAGTTTTCTATTGAAAGTTTAGTCAAAAGCTTCATGGCCCGGCCATTCTGTTTAAAGGTCAGGTTATCGAACCCTCCCACCTCTATCCAATTTTTCCAGTTCCGGTAACCGTAGTCCGTGTAAAGTATGGGCGGCCAGGTTATAGTAAGCGGGTGCATACCGTACTTATACTTAAGCACATGCGACTGATAGGCGCTATCCTTGCCGCCGCTGCCAGGGACAATGCAGTCGTAGCCGCCATCGTTCCTGCGGTGCTTGTCCAACAACTTAAGCAGTTCATCCTCCCGCTTTTTCCAGTCTATGCTCTCCTTACCCTCGGCCACGCGGCAGGCGTCACAGACACCCTCGGCGTCTATGGCCAAGGTCCGCTTTTTGCTGTTTATGGTGTGCTTGAACTCAGTGGCAGAAGCCGGCCTCTGGTTTGACATCACGCACTTTTTGCAGAAAACCACTTTTTCGGGCAGCCCGTATTTAGCTTCAAGAGTCATAAGTCATTCTCCGGTGACGCGCTTTTTAAAATTCGTATAGATCTTCAGGCCGTTCCAGGCACTTTTCTCGGGGTGGAACTGACAGGCGAACACGTTGCCGCGGCTTATGCTGGACGTGTATTCTATGCCAGCGTAAGAGGTGTTGGAGCAGGCCGCCTCAGTCGAGTCCAGCGCCACGTAAAACGAATGCACGAAGTACATATACTCCCCGTCAACCAACCCCTCCAATACCGTACCTTCCCAGGAGCGGCATTGTTTTATGGCGTTCCAACCTATCTGAGGCACTTTCGCACCCTCATTATTGGGGACCGGAAACTTACGCACCACCCCTTTTATAACATCCAGGCCGCGGTTCATACCAAACTCTTCACTCTCGGTCATTAAAAGCTGGAAACCCAGGCAAACACCCAGGAGAGGTCTGCCGGAGGCGCAAAAATCCTTTAGGGGTTTGGCCAAGTCCAATCTGTTGATATTTTCCATGGCGGCACCGAACGCCCCCACACCGGGGAGTATCACGGCGTCGGCCGCCTCCACCTCTTTCCTGTCCGCGGTCAAAACGGCGTCAAGCCCGGCATTGGCGCAGGCCCGCAGGACGCTGAACATGTTCCCCATACCATAATCGACTATGACGGTTTTTTTACTTTGCATTTATCCCGTCCAGTTCATGCCTGCAGGGTATGGCGTGTGACCTTAAATATTTTTTGATGTCGCCTATTCCCAAGGGGGTTATGGTCGAAAGACTCCTGCCGCTGCGCAGAAACTCGGTATTCCCCTCGCCGGTTATCCTGGCCGCATCGCTCCGCCCCGCCATGGCGTAATGCAGCACCGACGCCATAGAAACAGCCTCCGCTCCGCCGTCCAGTATTACCCCTGCCACGTGTTCGAGGGTGCCGCAACCACCGCAGGCTATGACGGGTATGGAAACAGCCTTTGAAACCATTATGGTCAGCTCTTCGTCAAAACCCTCACCGGTGCCCTCCCGGTCTATGGAGGTCAGCAGTATCTCTCCAGCGCCAAGTTCTTCCGCTTTTTTAGCCCAGGCCAGCGCCTCCACACCGGTATATTCCCTACCATTGTCTGTGTAAACCAGGTATTTGCCGTTTTCGAGCATGGCCTCTATAGAAACCACTATGGTCGAAGAGCCGAAAAGTCTCGATGCGGTCCTGATGAACTCCGGGTTCTGTATGGCGGCTGTGTTTATTGCAACCTTGTCCGCGCCTGCACGCAAAATATCTTTCATGTTTTCTATCGTCCTGATGCCGCCGGCCACGGTAAGCGGAATAAAGGTCTCCCGGGCGGTTTTTGAAATTATATCTTTCAAGCTGTTGCGCTGGTATAGGCTTGCCACCACGTCCACAAAAATGAGCTCGTCGGCCCCATTCTCATAATAGTGGCGCGCGAACTCCCATGGCTGGCCCAACACGCGCAGGCCCTCCATGTGTATGCCTTTCACCAGGTTGGGGCCTTTTATATCAAGCCTCGGAATGATGCGAACGTTTTTCATGGAATATTTAGTTAAACTATAGACCAGCCGCCGTCCACCATCAGGGTCTGACCCGTCACATAAGAAGACATGTCGCTGGCCAGGAAAAGTACCGCTGACGCTATTTCGTCCGGTCGGGCCATGCGCTTCATCGGAACTTTCTTTGAATAATTGGCCACAAACTTCTGGTTCTGTTTATCAAAAACCCCGCCAGGGCAGATATTATTAACCCGCACCCCCCGCGGCCCGAAGTAGGAAGCCAGGTAGCGGCTAAAATTTATGATCCCGCCCTTTATTGCCGCATAAGCCGGCGGATTGTCCAGCGTTGTACCTTCATAAACAGTAAAATCCGGCCCCATCACGCCATAAATAGACCCGAAGTTAATAAGGTTCCCCCCTTTACCGCTCATCAGAAGGCAGGCGGCCCTGGAAAGCCAGGCGTATGAGTTTAAATGCATTTCGATATTCTTGCGCCAGGAGGCCAGCTTCACTTCGGGAAGGTGCGCCCCCCAGTCCTTGGTACGGGGATAGGCGTTGTTCACAAAGATGTGAATCCCGCCGTGTTTTTTAGCCAAGGCTTTCAGTCTGTTCTCGACGGAGTGCAGGTCGGTTATATCGAATTTTTCGTAGCGTATATCCCCAAGGCTGGAAAGGGGCTTTAACTTTTTCAGCGCCGCATTCACCGGGACTATGTCGCAAACCACGGTTCTGGCTCCGGCTTCGCAAAGCGCCCGTGAAACCTCAAAGCCTATAAGCCCAAGTCCCCCGGTCACGAAAGCGGTCCTGCCGCGCAGATCTATTTTTTTCAGATATTCAGTCATAGTCGAATTTCCAAAGCCGCTCTTTAATTACAAACTCCACAAATTTAAAGTCCAGCTCACTGTCTATGTCGACGCCGGACAGCTCATCCATCACGTGCACCGCGCTCTTCTCCGTGAAGACCGTCAGTGAGTCTCCCAGCAGGAATTTCCTGCTGTACACGTAAATTGAAGCGTTCAGGTCGTAGACCTTTGGCGCATCCTGCCTGCGTTTAACACTTTCGGAAAGTTTCTTGCAAAGCCGCGCGTAACCGTCTCTATCCAGCTCAACCATATTAAAATAAGGGTTCTTATGAGCCGGCACCACGCTGAAAAGCGTGCTCGACTTCTTTTCCATGGCCGTCTTCAGCGCGGCTTCGATGTCGGCTATTCTGCGCAGCGGCGCGGTGGCGTCCAAGTCAACGACAAAATCGTAAGTTTCCCCGTACAGGTTTTCCGCCTCGCGCCAGGCGTGGCGGATAACCGGCACCTTCGGCGCGGTATCGGTAGAAAGTTCCGGCGGCCTCAGGAAAGGCGTTTCCGCGCCGAACCGCTTTGCCGTTTCGGCTATCTCACGGGAATCCGTAGAAACCAGGACCTTTGACGCCTTCCCCCATTTCAGGGACTGTTCGATGGTGTAAGCGATAAGCGGCTTGCCGCAAAGTTCGCGTATATTTTTGTTTTTTACTCCCTTCGATCCGCCGCGAGCCGCTATGGTAACCAGTATTTTCATGCCAAGCTGCTCCCGCGTTTGAATTTAACAAGTTTCCCCAACAGGGAGGATGCCTCGTCGATGTCGTTCATCATTTTGCCGCCCAGCCTGCTGAAAAAGTAGCGTATTTCAGCCTTGTAAGTAAAATCCCTGTCGACCATATATTTTTTCCGCGTAACGCGCCCACCCCTGCTTGTCAGCAAAATCCCTTTTATAAGGTCAAGCTCATAGGAGGCTTCCCGGGTCGTAAACTTTACTGTACGCTCATTAAACCGGCTGCAGAAATCCAGATGAACCGGAACATAACCGCCTTTTTTAAGCCGCAGGTTCATGTCGGCCACGTCTTCAGCGTCCACTGTCACATTGGACGACCGCCTAGCCAACCCCTCAATAGAAGAGATCTCACCGAAGATGAAGTGGGCGTAGTCGGCATCGTGCGAAAGATCCAGTACCACTCCCCCGCCCATCTTTGCATTGGCGCTATATGATCTTTTATGATTGGTGTCCGGGCGCCAGTCCGGCAGCCAGGAAGAACACCTCACGCTGGCATGCCAGAAGCCTTCACGGCGTACTATTTCGCGCATTTCTGCCACGCCCGGGTGAAAGCGCAGGTTATAAGCCACATACGAAGACAATCTGCGGGCTTTAATGACCTTCTTCAACTTGGCCAGCCCGGACAGCCGCATATTAAGCGGTTTCTCTATAAAAAGGTGCATCCCCAGCCCTGCGCATTTAACAGCGGTACATATATGCAAAGAAGTCGGGTTGGTTATAAACGCCACCTTGGGGGCAACCCGCTCGACCTCGGCCCAGGAATAAAGGTCCTTCACTCCGGGGCATGGTCCCCCTTTGCCAGAGCGCAGGCCGTAAATTTCGAAATCCCCAACTCCAGGCAGCAGCCTCGCGTAACGCCGCCCCATAGAGCCCAGTCCCACTATCAGTGTTTTTTCAGGCTTTGCCATACTTTAAGTCAAAAAAACTCTTTTTCACCCCAAGCCTTCCGGCTTTCCTAAGCAGTATGCGGGCGATCCTCGGCGCGGTCAAGCCGTCACCATAAGGATTGGGCTTGCGCAGTTTGACAGCAAAAAACGGGGAAAGACCCAATTTTATCGCCCTGGCGATGGCGTTCGTTTCGGCGGGGCAATCGATAACGCTGGCCGGACGAGTCCGCCCCTCCTGCCTGGTTCCGATATTTACCGTCGGGGTTTCAAGCGAAGGGGCCTCTATTATCCCGCTGGAAGAATTCCCTATTACTATCTTTGAAAGGTTTAAAAGCGAGAGGTAGCGTTTCTGACCCAGTGAAGTGAACGCCGAAGCCCTGGCTGAATTCTTTTTCACATAGGTGTGCATGGCCTTTATTAGTTCGGCAGCGCCCCTGTCCGCATTAGGCAGCGTAAAAACAACTTGCAGATCCGGAAACCTGTCCAACGCCTTGAAAAGCTCTTTCAGTTGCGCCGCAGGCGCGGCCATTTCAAACATGGCGGGATGAAAGGTAATGCAGGCCAGGTTCTCCGAGAGTGTTACGCCCAACTGCGCGCCCAGCTCTTCGCGGCTAAAGAACTCCGCCCGGCGTACATTATCCAGACCTATAGCACCGACATTATAAACCGAGCCTGGGCTCTCGCCCAGTTGTATCACCCTGCGCCTGTACTCCTCCGTGGAGGTAAAGTGCAGCGAACTCATTTTTGTGACCGAATGCCTGAAAGCCTCGTCGAACACGCCTGCGGTAATTTCCCCCCCATGGAGGTGGGCTACGGGTATTTTAAGGGCATAGGCCGCCGTTGCCGCGGCAAAGGTCTCGAACCGGTCACCCAACAGCACCACCACATCCGGCTTAAGCTTCTCCAGGACAGGTGCTATGGCGGCAATTGCCCTGCCTATAGAAACAGGTGTACCACAGTCATCCGGCAACGGGAATTTTATTTTGGCTGAGATCTTAAAGCCATCGGCCTCTATCGCCCTGTAGGTCAGACCGAACTTCTGGGACATATGCATAGACGTGGCCACTATCTGAAGTTTCACTCCGCGCTCCATGGATAGCAACTTCAGCAACGGATAGAAAAGCCCGTACTCAGCGCGGGAGCCGGTGATTACGCAAATCTTCTTCATAGGCGTATTTTCTCCCCGGAGTTGAAAGCCCGGCGAGCCCTTTTGCCAATTACCCTATCCCAGAGCATGGGAGAGAGCCCGCCTCCGGGCCGCATAGCCGCGATATTGTCCGCGGTAAATCTTGCACCCTTGGCTATGGAGAAGACCGCCGTTATGCTTTTGCGCGCCACCGGCATGTTTTTAATTTCAGATGGCGACGGTTTTTTTACCCCGGTACCCAGTGCCAGTTCCACGGCGCGCACAGCTTCAACCATGGCCTTAAACTCAGACAGCTCCAGACTGGCCTTGTGGTCCGGGCCATTCATTTTTTTATCCAGCGTAAGGTGCTTTTCGATAATCTCCGCGCCCAGCGCCGCAGCGGCCACGGGTACGGTTATACCTTCGGTATGGTCGGAGTAGCCGAAACTCAGCCCGAATTTCCTGCCCATGGCGGCCATCGCCTTTAAATTAACGTCGCGCATCGGCGTGGGATACTCGGTATTGCAGTGTAGCAGTGTTATGTCCCGCTTAGCCACGCCGGCGGCATAAAGCACCTTGAGCGCGGCGGCCACTTCTGAAAGCTGCGCCATACCGGTGGAGATTATTACTTTTCTGCCGGAGATCCCTATCCTGCGCAACAGCGGCAGGTTAGTTATCTCTCCTGAAGGAATCTTTATCGTTTTGAGCCCCATTTTAAGCAGGAACTCGACGCTGTCCAAGTCGAACGGAGACGAGAGGAAATCTAACCCTATTTTGCCACAATAATTCTTAAGCTGAAAATGCGCGGTTCGGGTGAGCTCAAGTTTCTTCAGCATGGCCAGCTGTGAATCGGCGGCTCCAGTGGCCTTGGCCTGGTAACCGGCCTTGGGGGCAGACGGAGCGGACAGCAGTTCAGCTTTAAAGGTTTGGAATTTTACTGCGTCGGCACCGGCTTTCTTAGCCGCCAAAGCCAGCTTTTTGGCCAGCGCCAAAGAACCGTTATGATTGACGCCGGCTTCCGCTATTATAAAAATACCGCGCTTCATCTTTTACCTTTTTTCCTAGCGGGCACACCGTAGCACAGCCAGCCGTTGCCTACATCCCCGCAGACCAGGCTCCCCGCCCCTATCAGGGTGTTTTTGCCTATCGCAAGCCCCTCTATGACCGTAGCGCTGGCCCCGACATGGGCACCGTCTCCCACGGAAACATTGCCGCAAAGAGCGGCGTTTGGAGAAATATGCGCAAAATCCCCAAGCCTGCAATCATGTTCCACCACCGCGCCGGTATTGATAATACAGCAGACCCCGGAGATAACTCCTGGGTTTACGATCGCCCCCGCGGCGACGAATGTCCCTCCGCCGAGGCGGGCATACTTTGAAACGACCGCCCGCGGATGGACCAGAACCGGGAAACTCAAACCTGATCTTTCGGCTTTCGCGTAAAGTTTTTTACGTGCGTCAATATTACCTACACTCCCGACAGCTATGACGCAATTTTTTATTCCGCGGGTGAAAAGGCGGGCCAGTTCAGCATCCCCGCCTGTTACTTTTTCGCCCAGAACTTCCGAGCCTTTTTGCAAAGAGGGATCTAAAAGAGCGGCTATCTTATATTTCCCGATGGCGTTGATGGCATCTATTACCACCTTGGCATGCCCACCGCCGCCCAGGACGATTATCTTTTCCATTCTATTCCTTGCCGAACTTTTTGAACATCTTCTGAAATTCCTGCCATTCACCCATGTCAAACCAGGATTTCTCGGAAATAGGATACACCCCTATTTTTTTCTTTCTTTTTGTGTAATCGGCGATTAGATCGGTAACATGGTAAAACTTATTTTTGGGGATGTCATTAATGACATCGGGATCCATAACGTAAAGGCCGGTATTCACCAAGTAATCATACTCCGGTTTTTCCTTTATTCCCTTCAACGCGCCTCCGTTGCTGATCTCACAAACTCCGTAAGGGATAGTGTAATGCTTCATGGAAACGATCATGGTTATCTTGTTTTTATTTTCCCGGTGGAACTTGTATATATCGGAATAATCGGCTTCTATCAGGATATCGCAGTTGCTGACGAAGAAGGGCCGTTTTATTTTACCCTTAAGCATGTGCAAACTGCCGATAGTTCCCAGGGGTTTGTCTTCCTGTAGATAACTGATATTGAATAAATGTTTAAATTCATTGAAATAGGCTTTCAGCAAGTTGCCCTTAAAGTTAATTGAAAAGTAAAAATCCCTGCATCCAAAGCTTAAGAACTTCTCCATTATCATTTCCGCTATCGGCTTATCGCCTATGGGGATTAATGGCTTGGGTAGAAAACTGGTAACCGGGGCCAAGCGGCTCCCGGTCCCGCCGGCCATTATTATCGCCATAACACCGTGCAGTTCATTATTTGAAATATTCTTTTCGAACAAATCGAGCCATCTTATGGCCGAAATCACCTTCCCCACCTTATCCACCACAGGCAAATAGTCTATAGCCTTGGAAACCATTATCCCTTTGGCTTCCTCTTTCGAATACCCTTCTAGAAGAGAAACAGGCTCCGAATTCATAATACGCGCCACCGGAACACCTAAAAGACCTTCTTTGAGGATATGCCGCCTGATATCGCCATCGGTAACGGTCCCGATAAGACGTTTCGCATCGTCAGCGACAAAAAGAATCTTTGCCCCCGCCTCATCCATCTTCTTTAAAGCCTGTTTGACGGTTATCTCAGAAGCTATCATCAAATTTTTAATTTTTTCCATATATTCAGTTGGAACTTTTTATCTTTGCCGCGACATACGCTACCTGGCGCTTCGTAAGCCCCGAACTGCATGGCACATTTAAAACTCTTTCCCAGAACCATGTAGCTTTTTCGATTTTAAAAGCCTGGTTTTTAGAATACGGTTTCTGTAAATGATTTAAGAACCATATCGGTCTGGTCTGGATGCCGGAGCTCTCCAGTTTCGCCATTAAGCGCTCCCGATCCGCCCCATACGCGTCTTTGTCTATTATGATTGAGTAAAACCAGTAATTCGGGGAAGTCCCTGCGGGAGTCCCCAATAAAGTCACGCCTTTAATGCCGGCTAGGCGTTTTTTATATTCCAGATAATTGGCTTTCTTTATTTTTATATAGCCTGGAAGCTTTTCAATTTGGGCCACACCCAAAGCGGCCAGCAGGTTAGTAAGCCTGAAATTATAACCGACCTCGTTATGGACATAACGGATGGCGTCATCCTTTGCCTGGGTCGTCAGATACTTAGCCTTCTCCGCAATGCTTTTATCATTCGTTACTATCATCCCCCCGCTGCCAGTGGTGACTATTTTATTGCCGTTAAAGGAATAAACACCAAGATCCCCTATAGTACCGGTAAATTTGTTTTCATAGACCCCTGACGTATATGAAGAACCGAGGCTTTCAGTCGCATCTTCAATAACCTTCAAGCCATATTTACGGGCGAGCCCCATTATCGCCTGCATATCGCAGGGATTGCCGAAGATGTGCACAGGCAATATCGCTTTCACGCGCCGGCCTGTTTTCTTATTGATAAGGCCTCTTTTAGTCAACCTGCACCCTGACTGCACGAACTCCGCCATGTTCACAGGGTCCAGATTCATGAAATCATCGCAATCCATAAAAACCGGCTCAGCACCCAAATACCGGATGGCATTAACAGGGGCGATAAATGTTAAAGTGGGGACCAGCACCTCATCCCCCGGCTCCACGCCCGATAATTTCAGGCTGATATACAAACCGACTGTACCATTGGAAACCGCTACCGCATATTTGGCTTTAGTATAGCCGCATATCTTTTGCTCAAAGATTTCTACATATTTGCCGGCAGAAGAAACCCAACCCGTATCCAGGCATTCCTTCACATACTTCCAGGCATTCCCCTCAATGCAAGGCACGGACAAGGGGATAAAAGCTTGCTTAGACATTATAAATATCCCATTTGTAGCTTTTAATGTTTTGGGGATCTTTGAACCAGTTTATTGTTCTGGAAAGTCCCTTTTCCAGGGATACTTTAGGCTGCCAGCCGGTAAGTTCTTTTATTTGCGTATTATCGCACAGAAGTCTTTCGACCTCGCTGTCTTTCGGTCGCTTCCGCGAAGCATCTGAGACAATGACGGCTTTTTTACCGGTCGCGGTGATAATTTGTTCCGCTAAAGACTTTATGGTTATTTCCCTGCCGGAACCTATATTGACCGTTTTCCCCACCGCCGCGTCGCATTTTGCAAGCGCGATAAACCCGGCGCAGGTATCGGACACATAGTTCAGGTCTCTGGTGGGATGCAGGGCGCCCAGCTTGATCTTATTAACGCCTTTCAGCAGTTGGGTAATGATAGTGGGGATAATGGCCCTGGCCGACTGCCTGGGGCCATAGGTATTAAAAGGTCTGGCAGTTATGACCGGAAGCTTGAATGATAGGTGAAAAGACTCCGCGATCTTGTCGGCCCCGATCTTGCTGGCGGAATAGGGAGACTGGCCCTGGAGAGGGTGTCTTTCGTCTATGGGAGCGTATCGTGCCGTGCCGTAGACTTCGGAAGTGGAGGTAACTACTACCCGGCTGGTACCCAAGTCCCGGGCGGCCTGAAGAACATTCAGCGTACCTTTTATGTTGGTATCAATATACGAATCCGGTGAATGATAGGAAAAGGGTATACCAATGAGGGCAGCAAGGTGGAAAACAGCATCCATTCCTTTCATAGCGGTGCGAACCCCGTTCGGATCCCGAACATCTCCAGAAAAAATCTCTATGTTTTTTAATTTGCTTTTAGGGAGCGTATCCAGCCAACCCCAGGAATTTAAGGAATTGTAGTAAACAAAGGCTTTTACCCGGCACCCCTCCTCCAAAAGCGACTCAACTAGGTGGCTGCTTATAAAACCGTCAGCGCCGGTAACCAAAACTTTTTTTGCCCTTAAATTCATAGATTTTCCTGTTTTTTTGCCCAATCTACCCCTTTTATCCTATATATTTTACCAAATTAAGGAGACGGTTATTGAGGCATGGAGATCTATACGGTAATTTAGCCGCACTGAGCCCCTCTCGATGATAGCTTCTGATAGGAAATAATCGGCTGCGAAAAACTGCGACACGGGAGATATGAATATAAGGGTTTGCGGTAAGAACATCAGCGAAACACGCAGCAAAAAAGCATACCTGTTAGTTGGAGCGATTTGATGCCCCGATGGAGTTCAGCGCTAATGAAACCATGATCGCCAAAAATAAGCCTAATATCGCCGAACATCCGATCCAAAGCGATTTTCTTGGAGATATGGGAGCATTCACCGCACTTTCCTCCAATAAAATTGTGGGGTGAAACTCCAGAAAGTCGATTTGATCAAGCAAAGAAAATTTGATCTGAACGGTTTCGTATGCGAGATAAGCCGCCGCGATACCGAGAAGTGACTTGTTTTCAGATGGAAGTTGCTTAGAGGTTCCTAATGTCACAGCAATATCCTGATTTAATTTCTCAATCGCGGCCAAATGCCGCTTTGGTCTGGCCAGCGTCTGAGTGATCATAGAAGCATGAATATCACAAATTTCACTGCCGGTGGCAGACACCAATTTCAGGGCTGACTCTCTGGAGAATCCCCTAACTTTTATCTCTATCAATCCAAAATCTCTAATTTGCCTTGCACTTAAAGAGTTTTGAAACAGAATAGCTTCAGGTGATCCTAACGGAATCCCGGATTTTTTTAAAACAGATTCCCGGAACCCAGCAGTTCCCAAACGCCACATAAAAATGTCTAAAGGTTCAACGAACTCGGAAGAAGAAACTCTGCCGAACTTTAGGACCGCCGTCCCCGACCATTGAGGATTCTGAATATTTGACAGGCCGAACCCCAGAAACGCAAAAGCAACAGGAGCTCCAAGCATCCAATATTTATATTTAGCAAAACTAGTTTTAAACTTGCTCAATACTTCAAGCAGATCTATTTCGTCACAATCCGAACCATTTTCTTCCGATTTTACAGGCATAGCATTCTCCGTTTAATTTTGGGGGGGCAACTCCTATTTTACAATATTGCGGTGAACTCCCTGTGGTTTTATCGCGTATTAGTAAGGGATTGTGCTCTTTTTTGAAAAAGCCGTACCAGGCCTGCGACGACTAAGATTATACCGAAGTGCGGAAACATCTGGCGCGGCGCGGTGCCGAACTGTGCCACCGTATTGGCCACCGTCATCCCGATGATCGAGCACAGGAACGGATTTCTTGACGCCTGCCAGACGAGCCGCTCAAGCACCAAAACAACCAGAGTAAGCAAACATAATCCTAAAAAAACTGTCCAAACCCGTCCGGAATAATAAAAAAATCCTACGCTGCCCGGTATGCCACCAAATTGAAACTGCCGCGTGTCCATATATTGACTACGGGAACCAGAAACACGCTCAAATAGTGGAATTGCTGAAATTGTCCTTTTTTCCATCGCAGCCTTAGCCAATAAAGACATGCCTTTTTTGGGATACGCATAAACACTCATAACGCCGTCGAGTCCGATCCAGCGATATAAAGCTACCACTATTATTTTTTGGGAAAACTCGTCGAATGACGGATAAACCGAATAAGCCATTGTTACAATCTCCGTCGCGGATTTATCAGCATCTATTGCTCTTCTGCCAAAATGGTAATAGTCCCTGGAGCCGGTCACCATAAAAAAAGTGAGCAGAAGCGCCAAGGTAAACAAACCCAGATAAAAAACCACCGACCATCGGAAACCGCGTATTTCCAGCATTCTATTTTTAATAACGGCGAAAACCGCGGGGACTGCGTGGTAAACGAACGTCCCGCGGCTTAAGATAGAAACACTCGTAATAATCGCCTCATAAACTACCGCCAACAGAGGTGCGATCAGCCCATAGCCGGCACATACGTCCCAATAGAGCAATATTGCGATAGCTATCGCTACCCCGATATTTAAAGTCCACGCGACCATGGCGTTAACAGGCCATGGAAATATTGTCATGGGAACCATCCCTATCTGGTGAATACCCCAATAAGCGTTAAAAACAGAAAGTCCGGTTACGAAAACAATGAGAGAGCCCCAGATCCAGCCCCGCACCGGGGGGTACCAGTCCGGAACCAGGGTTCTGTCGCGCCGAAGTTCCATGGTGGAGACACCTTTGAACCACGAATAGATGGCCCGGGCGGCAAGAGCGCCCAAAGCCCCCACCGTGGAGATCAGTAAAACCTTGTTCCAGGAACCGGGGCTTCCGTCAAATAAACCTGCGTCCATGTACGGGGAGGGATAAATCAGGTGGATGGTCTTTTTCAGCCAGAAACCAAGCCACAAAAAGACCGCCAAAAGCGTATAGCCATATGTGACCTGGCGGTAGAACCCTGAAACGAGCAAAGCCAGGAAAGCCAGTGAGAAAATCGTATAAATCAGTTTTGAGCCGGGGTATAGGGTTATTCCTGCCGCGAAGGCGGACAGCCAGAGGGCTGCGGCGGCGTAGAGTAATTTGGTTTTCATGTGGTCGTCACAGAAGTTGCGTCAGGCCGAAAGTTTGTCGGTTCGCCACACCGGCGGTCTGTCTTTCGCGGCCCTGGCGAAGCAGGGAAGCCGGCTTCCGGATTCCGATGGAACCTGGATTCCGGCGGCGGCCGGAATGACGACATTGGGAACCGGGCGCTGCCGCCTTTCGATATCTATATTATATTAAATTGAGAGGGGCAGGGGGATGTATAGTGAAAAGTCAAACTGATGGGATGCCGCTATATTTATGGATGTTCGATGAATCCGGGCGTCTTTTGGCCGTTCTGCCGGGCTGTCGGCGGGAAGCCCGCCGCCAGGCCCAGGGCTATCCAAAAAATACGTTCGATTATGTAATCACAAGTGAGTATCCAGACGCATAGCGTGACAGCGCCGATGAAAAACGGGAATACCGGAGCGCGGACGCCAAGCCGGAAAGCGTTAACCAGAAGGATGATGATGAAGAGAAAAAGAAAAGCTGCCGGCAATAAACCCGCCTCAACAGAATAATATAAATAGGAGTTGTGCGGTATCTGTTTTGTGTTCGGATCGAACTCCCACCACTCCAGGCCTGGAAACAGGCGCGGGAAGGCTTTTTCGTAAAATCCGGGGAATTGTCCGATGCCCAGCCCCCAGAATGGATGTGTTTTTATCCCGTCTAACGCAACGCCCCATGCCCTTAGCCGCGTTAAGGTGGAGGCATCATTAGCCAGCAGCTGTCTCGGTTTTTCGGGAAACCCCTCCATAAAAGAGACCTTTTCCGCGATAGAACCTTTATCCGCAACAGGAACTTTTGTCGATATCTCATATGCGTCGGCGTGCATGAAACTTTTTATAAAGGAAAGCTTTTCGTGCATTTTATATATGTTGGGGCGCAGGACTACCGCGGATACGGACACAAAAAAGAGCAGCACGGCCAAACCCTTTAAAAAACTTTTTTGAAATAAGCCTGCCCGTATGAGAATCCCTGAAAGGAGCAGCATGGCCAAAGCCATTCCCACCCAGGCTCCCCTGTTCAGAGTGTAAAAAAGGCCGATAGCGCCCAAGCCCAGGGCACTCAGATCAAAAAGCCTGGCGCGTATGCCTGACTTTTCGTTGCACGACAATGCGTATCTGGTCAGGATTATACTCAGCATCCAGGCCATCGCCCCCCCTGCCCAAATAAGGGTGTTGCCGAATCCCCAGCCCGGAACCCCCTTTCCGGAATTCATCTGTCCTCCAAAACCCGCCACAAAAAACGGCCCCGCAAATTTTATCTGCAGCAAGATAAGGATACCGGAAACAATGAGGTATACTTTCATCCCAAAAAATAAGGCATTGAGATTCAGGTTCCGGACTGCGCCTCTGACAAAGATAAAGCAAAGGAACGAAATAGTATAAGCCTGCACGCCCTGCCGTGAAAACTCCTTACAATGCACTATTCCGGATGAAATCATGAAAAACACCGCGGCAAGGGTAAAAAAAACAAGGTCGCGCGGAAAATAAAAACCGCCGCGGAGTATGTCCGGGAAAATCCTCAAGAAATAAAGGATCAGACCGAGGCCTAGGAACGGCGTATGGAGGCTTATGGGCGACTGCCAGGGTTTATACGGAACAAAAAAATAGGCGGCCAGGTACACCAGTAACACACCGGCGGAAATATTTTCAAGTTTTTTATTATAAGTCATTTTTGCTTTGAGCGGGTCCGAAAGCGCCAGGATGTTTTTAAACCAGGGCCGCCAGGAATTTGTCCGCGGATACAATGCGGACTCCGCCGGCAATTTTGTCCACGCCGGACTTGCGCAGGAGCTGATAGCAGAATAGGGAAATCCGCGCGGGGGACGCTAAAAGTTACTGATCGGGACGTGCACTGCGCGGCCGTTCTTCCAGATGGAAAGGGGTCGGCCGGTCTTTTTATGCTCCGCCACCACTTTCCGGACGGCGGCTTTCATCGCTAATCCGGCCTTATCCTGCATTGATAACCTTTTTTTCATGATCTATTTCCCCCGGTTATCTTCCGATAAAGTTCCGCATTTACAAAGTCTTGCCGGAGCCGTTTGGTCCAGCCACAATATAGACATTTCGTGAACGTTTCATTGGTAGAGAGATTATATCAATTTTGAACAGCCGGAGGGTTCGCTTGGCCTGGATCCCGGCCACTTTAGACAATACCTGTGTAGGCGCCGCTTCAAGGGCTATGCTTCTCAGACGGCCGGATCGCCGGGCCGGGCGCTCACTTTGAGAAACCAATGAGGAACGCCCGCAAAAGTTCTTCCGCGGTTGAAAGCTGCTTGTCCGGGTCAACGGATTTCAGCCCGGAGGCGAACTGAGCGACAAAATTACCCCGGCGAATTTGGACGGCAAGGATCTTTTGAGCCGCGCTTAAAGTTGACGGATTTACAATTGCAGCCGCGTCTTTCCCCAGCAACACAGCTCCGGCCTTTACCGCGTCATACCCTACGGACTTACTGAGCTGTTCATCCTGGAATATCCTCGGTTCGGCAACAATTAAATTATAATTCTGCGTCAATGCGGCTATATCCCATACATCCCTTGTTTCCAGCCGGTCATTCCAGGCAAAAATTTTCAGTACGGCAAGCCCCGGCAATGGCGCGATACGCAAAGCAGAACCGCTCTCCGGTATTGGGATTTCCTCCGCCGCCGAATTTATTTCGGCAAAGCCCCGCACCGTCATTATCTGAGAAGAATCCGGCGGCCATGAAATAGTTCCGTATGGTTCCTCCAATCCGCCAAAAGGAACCAGATCAACAGGAACCCCCCTGTCATACCACACCCGCTGGGTCTTATGATTATCCGGCGTGAAATGCCCGGTCTTAACCAGACTGTCTTTCAGCGTCTCAAACTGCCCCCAGTTTTCAAGCGCGACAGCGAAATCGGTATCATTAGTCGGACGATATGTCGGCAAGCCATATACATTGTGCAACTGTATATCCAGCGCCTTAGCTCCGATCATCAGATATTGAACCCCAAGCGCTTTCGTAACCGCGAGGAGATGCTTAAGCACCGCCAGGACATTGGGCTCTATCGGTCTATCCGGTTTAACGGTAAGCATTCGTTATGTAGCGGTCATAAACAAGTTTCGCGATTTCATGGTTGCGCGGATCCCGCGTCGCCATCAAATCCGCGTATATCAGCACGGGCGGAACGACCCGATCTTCTTTTGTTTCCAAATCGAAGTTCCAGAATTTTTCCAGTATTTCAACCTCTCCTTCAGGATCGGCCTTTAAATGGTTATCGAGGATAATTCCAGCCGGATCGCCCTTTAGATAGATCAGCACTTCTCCCGGATGTCTGTATTTGGTAAGGATATCTCCGGCGGCCTCCCCGCCAAACAACGCCGCATATTTTTTAAGACGGGTCTTTTTCCACCAATCGGCCTCCGGGGCGTGAAACCGCTGCGCCCCCAATTTCGGCCGTAATTTTGCCGGATAATTAACAACCCACTCCTCCACTACGCGCTTAAGGTCCACAAATTGCCGTTTCTTTCGCTTATCAATCAGCAAATGCCCTCTGTTCTGTAAGGCAAAAAACACCCAGCCGACGGTTCCCAAAGCGACCCCGGCGGCGGCGGCGACATCACGATATGGAGCATCGATCAGTTCCGGCTTGCATAGGAGGGCGAAAACAACCCGCATCCCGGCGGCGGTGCTTGCCCGGTATTTTGCGACAGCCATATCTTTCCGAATTCGTTTATTGCCGGTGATAAAAATATGCAACCCTTCCGCTTTTATGTAAGCATTCCCCGCAGTATCGATAAACTGTATCCCCAGGCCCCGGCAATGCTCCGCCATTTCAGCGGTAATATACGGAGCCGCCAGCAGCACGGGAAGCTCACATTTTTCAAATTTAGCCTTAACAAATTCCAGGCCCACAACCCTGTCAATCGCTTTTACCTCCACAGCATAGCGATATTTTTTTTGCCCGTACGTAAAAACTACAGTGGCATCCGGGCCACAATCCCGCCCGCCATTATCGCCCTGGACGATTTCGCCCCGCAAACCAGCCGTGAGAGCCGCGGCTTTTAGCGCAGCGCCCAGGAGGCGTTCTTTCGGATTGTTATAATGCCCTTTAGCGTTCATAATATCCCACTTGCTCCCGCAAGTCTGTTCAATATTTAATATTGTACACGAAACGTGAACATTTGTCAATATCGAACAGAACTATCGAACAAAATTGCGCGTTTCATATAAATATTTGCCTGTAAGCAAATAAATACATGAAAATATTTGCTTTCAGGCAAAAGAATTAGGGGCGAATTTTCGGTTATATCAGTTTTTCGAAGGCGGATATCACCTGAGCCAGCGTGTTTTTGACTTTTTGGCAGTTCCTGTGGACTTCCTCGTCATTCAGTTCCAGGTATTCGTGGGCAATTATATTTCTGAAACCGCCTAACCCCTTGAGTTTCCCGTACAAATCGTCATCCAGCAGCGCCTTTTTGTACGCGTTCAGTATGATATCCTCATAACTGTCGCTTACCACTCCGTGCTTTGAGGAAAGAATGTGATCAAGAAAATCAAGTACATTTTCAGAGATAAGAAGCAAAAGGCGTTCGATCGAGTATTTTGTTTTTTTGTCCTTTACATAGACCTCAAAGGGGACGCCTCCGTATTCACCTATATCGGCGGCATATTCCCGCAGTTTTTCCAGCCTTTTAGCAAGGCTTTCCTTGTTGTAGACCATTGTCCCCCCTGGCCGCATATTTG
Organism: Elusimicrobia bacterium GWA2_56_46; assembly: GCA_001799575.1. GTDB lineage: Bacteria > Elusimicrobiota > Elusimicrobia > Elusimicrobiales > UBA9959 > YA12-FULL-51-18. The sequence continues at coordinate 18,467 of MGTT01000016.1, read as the reverse complement.
CCCGTGTGGGCGTTCAGATAGAGCGCGTAGTCGTAAAATGATTTTTTCCGCTTTAGTTCGAATGCGTTCAGGGCCCGGGCATCGGCGCAGTATAAAAGTCTGCCGTATTTTATCGCCTGAAACGCCAGGAGCTGATCCGCGGCGTCCAGCCAGATCAGGTCGACCATGTCGGACTTGAGCTTTAAGGTGACCTCGCCGTAAAGTTTGTAATAGGCGTCCCAGGTGAATCCTTTTCCGGCGCAAAAAGCGATGTCCAGATCCGAGTCGTTATTGGCGGGGTTGGCCGCGCGAGAACCGAACAAGTAAACGCCGATGATGTTTTTATCGGATTTCAAAACCGGCAACACGGCCTCTACCGCGTCAGCGGTCGTCATTTTCAGGGGCTTTGCGCCCGAGCATCTTGATCTGATCGACATAATGGCCTATTACTTTGACAGTTCTTATTTTACAACATTTGAAAGTCAGGAACCGGATACATCCGTAAACAGGCGGATGGTTTTTTCGGCGGCTTCTTCCCAGGAGAATTGCCAGGCTCGCTTAAAAGCTTTGACTTTGTATTTTTCGCGCTCTTCGGGATCGCGGGCGAGGATTTCGCCTGTCGATTTTGCCAGGGCTTCACTGTCGCCGGGGCGGTAGTAGAGGGCGGTGTCTTTAAAGATCTCGGGCAGGCAGGGGCTGTCGGAGGAAACGCAGTTGCAGCCGTGGGCCAGCGCTTCAAGGGCAACGAAGCCGAAAGATTCCACCCTGCTGGTCATGGCGAAAGCGGAGCAGTTCTGGTAGCACCATGAAAGCTCTTCATCCGGCAGGTCGCCCAGCCATAAAACATCGTCCGCCACGCCCGACCTAGAGGAAAGGTCTTTAAGTTCCTGAAAATACGGCTGCGTGGCCTGGCGGGCGGTTCCGGCCAGCAGAAGCTTCAGGCCGGGGAAAGCGGTTTTAAGCGGAACCATGGCTTTTATCAGGTCTTCCAGCCCCCTGTAAATCTCCAGGGAGCCAGCGGCAAAAACAAAGCTGCCGGGCATCGGAGCCAGTCCGGCCGGAGGCCTGACATTGCGCGGCACGGAAGAAGAGCCGTAATTAATGATCTGGACTTTCGCCGCCGGGAGGCCCAGGTTCCGTACCAGGAAGTTTTTGACATACTCGGTAGGCGCGATCACGGCCGCCGATCTTTTCAGCGCCAGCCGCGTTTCAAAAACCTGGGCCAGGCATTTGGCTTTTTCAACGATGCCACTGACAACTTTCACCCCGCTCAGCGGGCCCATATTCTGGACCATGGTAACTACGGGGACATTACGGTAGCGGAGATGCCTTTCTATCGGAACAAAAATAAGATCCGGCCTGAATTCATCAAGCGCCCGCTTTAAACCGGGATCCGGGGCGTGGCGCATGAAGCGGAACGGTTCACAGGCGGTAAACTTTACTTTGGCCGTGGCGGGCGCCCATTTTTCTACGCCGAAAGAAGACGGCGAGGCGCAGAGTATCTCCGAAATTTGAGGGGACGCGGCGAGGCGCGGGAGCATGGTGGAGAGGTAACGCTTGTACCCCCCGCTCACGCCGCCCCCGGTCAGATTCAGGATCGCTATTCGCATGGTTGGGTTATTGCAGCAGCCACTCCCAGGCCGGAACAAATTTTACCTGGCGGCCGGCTATACGTGCAGTGCCGCCGGTGTCAAGCGTAATCACTGTCAGGCCATCCGCTGAAACACCCTTAAAAGCGTTTAACGCGCTTTGCAGGCCCCTCAACTCACGCTGCTTAACTTCCGCCATATTGGTATCCAGGCAAACCTGGATAAGCTCCACCGCCCCCCCGGTTTCCTGACGGCACACAAAATCCACCTCGTACTTGCGCTGGGGGTCGCTATAATACAAAACATGCTTTTTTCTCCGCAGCAGTTCCAGATACACCAGATTTTCAAGCAGCCTGCCCTCATTTTTCTGGCCCGATACGGAGATTGAGCGCAGCAAAGCCGCGTCAATACCGTACATTTTTCTGGGCAGACGCACGCGCTCCCGCGCTTTATGCGAAAACGCCTCCACGGCAAAAAAAAGATAAGCCTCCTGCATATAGGCCAGGTAGTTCTTAACCGTGTGTATACTCCCAATCGAATAGGCGTCTTTGATATTCTTGTAGGAAAGCCTGGAAGCGTAATTGTTCGCGGTATAAAGCGCGATATCCTTAAGGGTTTTAATATGCCTTACTCCGTGCCGGAACGCTATGTCCTGCGTGAGGATTTTATCGTACAGATCACGCAGATACGATTTCTTGTCTACAATGCCGGGGAGCTCCGGGAACCCTCCGGCGGAAAAATAATCATGGAAAGCGGCGCTGATGTCGGCCCGTGACCGGGTGCTCAAAGCTTTGCCGGGCGGAAAATCCATGCCGCGCGAGCGAAGATATTCCAGGAAAGAAAACGGGTAAATCTCAAAAACTTTATGCCGTCCGGTCAAATGGGTCGCCAGATCGCGGCCCAGCAGATGAGCGTTGCTCCCGGTGATGATCACTTTATAGCCGCCGCGCTGCAGCCGGGTGACAAAAAGTTCCCATTTCTCTATATTCTGTATTTCGTCAAGCAGGATATACTTAAAACCCGGTTTAAGCTCCAAAAGGACTTCCAGCACAAGGTTTAAGTCGGCGGTGGCAATGTCCGCCAGCCGTTCGTCGTCAAAATTAACGTAGGCGTACGGCAAATCTCTTAGTACGCGGTGGGCCAGGACGGACTTGCCGCACCGGCGCACTCCGCTTATCACCTTAACAAGGTTGTCCGCAAGGGCGCCGCGTAATTCCGGCTCAACAAGGCGCTCAACGCGGCATTTATCCAAAATGCTGAGGATATCGCCCAACTGGTCGAGTAAAACTTCTTTAATCTTGGCACTGTTAACCATAATGCATTAAGTATACTACATAGTGCAGTATAGTGCAATAAAAACGGGCGCAATAAACTAAACAACTCTATTTTTCGGAAACTCCACCTGGGGCGCGGGCCAGGACCAGGAGGGTTTCCCCGCCCATTATGCGCACGCCCCAATCTTTGTCCAGAAAGCGGGCGATGGCCCTTGGGATGGAGATAAGCTTCGTTTTCCAGGTACTCTGCGGGGTATGGAAAGCCGCGCCGTAGCCGATCTCGCAGACGGATCCGGGGTTAAGGCCGGCAGCTTTCAGAAATTCCGACACGACAGCCGCTTTCCAGGGCGAATCCTCCATGTCCCAGGACGGGTTCCGGAGCAGATAGTCATCGCCGGTATATTTTTCTTCGGGCAGAGCCATTGGTCGTTTCCCCTATTCAAACGAAACAAGAAAATAAGCGTCTGAAGATAAAAAAACGGCAGTATCAGCGCTAGGAGCCTGTCCGACAGGCTCCTAGGCAGCCAGCGCGGCTTCTAAATTGCCGATGCCGGTGAAGTGGATACTGAAGCCCCCGATATTTTTTTCATAGGGCCTGTCTATGTCGCTTGATATTACGAGATTGCCGCCTTGCGGATAGCGCCGCCTGAAAACGCGCAGGGCCGCTGTGTCGAATTTGGCGGCTTTCCACTTGCACTCTATGGCAACGGGCGGGCGGCCGCGCCTCTTAAGCACAAAATCAATCTCGTGACCGGCTTTGTCGCGCCAGTAGTTGATGTCCGCGCCTTGAAGCACGCTAAGCATTTCGTTCAGAACCAGGTGCTCCCATAAAATTCCTTTATCATCCTCACGCAGCGTGTCCCAGCCCCGGAAAAAACATAGGAAACCGGTGTCAAAACCGTATACTTTGGGCGCCGCCACTATTTCGTTGGAGAGGCGGGTTGAAAACGGGCGCACGGGGTATGCCACTCCGGTGGCTTCCAGAACTGAAAGATAATTGGCAATCGTGGCGCGGCCGACTTCGCAGGGGGCGGCGAATTTTGAGGCCTCAAAAATCCCCCCGCTCTGCGCGAAAACAAGTTCTACGAATTTCAGGAAAGCCGACCTTTTTTCAAGCTTAAACAGGTCCTGCACGTCCCTGGCCCAATATGAATCAAGCCACTCCTGGTAGTCCTTTTCCGGGTATACCCCGGCAAGTATAAAAGGCGGGAGCCCGCCGCGGTGAAGACGGAGATTAAAATCTGCGATCTTAAAATCTTCCAGATCCCGGACATTCATCGGTGTAAGCCGGATCTCCGTTTTCCTGCCGGTAAGCGTATCCTTGAATTTAGCCGAAGCCCACAACGTGGAGGAGCCGGTCGCTATTATTTTGACCGACGGGTAATGGTCGTGGGATATTTTAAGTATTTCGGAAGGGTTGTCCAGTTTATGGATTTCGTCCAGCACCAGCAGCTTGCCGGCCTTTGACGCTAAAAACATTTCGGGATCCGACATCATGGCCCGCACTCTGGGGAGTTCACAGTCGAAGTATTCAGCGCCGGGAAAGCCGGAGGAAAGTACGGTCTTGCCTGAGCGCCTTATGCCTGACAGCCAGACTATGGGCCGCCGGGAAAGAGCTTGATTGATCAGATTCCGCCAGTATTTTCGCTCAACCATATGATTTTAAATATAGCATATAGTCACACTAAAAGCAATATGTCCTGGCAATAAGTCGGGGAATCCTGATCGATTAAAAAACAGCGCCGTCAGGCGTCGCTGAATTTGACTTTCCAGAGGAGCTTTTTTATTGTTTCGTTTACCGGCAAAGCCAGGCATAAAAATACAAAATATCCGGAAACAAGGACTCTGAAATGTTCGGGGCTCCTGAGGCCATACAGAATAAGCCCCGGCCGGAAAACACCCGGCAAAAGCGCGGCCGCCTCTTTTTTTTTGCCGGAAAGCAGCAGGTTAAAAGCCCTGTTTATATTGTCCTTTAATACCAGCACTTCGTAATCTTTTCGCTCATCAGCGCCCATGAGGGCGGCCGCGGGGCCTTTTATGTAATCATTGAACACGCGGAACATATTATGCGGCCCGGTTTTTCCGCGCGCGGCGTGATAGCTGAAACTGCTGACGCTTATGCGGTATTTAAGCAGGGGTTTGTCTATAATGCCTATGGGGAAATTTTGCGCTATTCTCAGCCAAACATTCCCGTCGGCGGAACTGCCGTAATTCCCGGCGTCCCAAACCTTTATACGGTCGCGGTATACTTCGGTCCTTGCCATCGCGGCGGGGCAAAACAGGAAATTGCCGTACTTCAGCATCGCCCGGAAGAGATCGTCAAAACCGTATTCGTCTTTGTTTTGCGCCCGGAGCCAGGCCGGGAGCTTATAAAGACGGCCCTCCCTGCCCTTTCCGTCAATTGCCACCGCCATGGAAAAAACGGCGCCGGCTTCCCGGTGCGCCTCCAGAAACAGGACTTCCTCCTCCACCATGCGCGGCGTGTAGATATCGTCGGAATGGTAAATAGCGGTATATTCCCCGGTCGCCAATTGGAGGCAGCGTGTGAAATTACCCTCTCCGCCGACATTAACATCGTTACGAACCACCGTGATCCGGGGGTCTTTTTTGGCGTAAGCGTCGGCGATCTCAAGGGTATTGTCCGTGGAGGCGTTGTCCACTATGAAAATCTTCAGGTTCCCGTAAGTCTGGCCAAGGATGGAATCCAGGGTTTCGGCCAGGGTAAGCCCGGCATTATAAGCGGGAACGCAGATACAGACCAGGGGGGTTTTCATATTTTCAAACATCGCGACAGATTGTGCCGTTCTCCGGACTTTCCTATAACTTTTAGTAGAGGAAACCAAAAAGATAAAGCGGTGAATCGTAAAGTCTGGTTTACTATATATGCATTAAACAGTAAACTGTAGTTTCCTACAGAAACCCGGCGCAAGCTGGAGAATTCATCCGTTAAGCCCTCCGGCGTTTTGTTTTTTGTAGAGCAGATACTGGCCGGCGGCCATATAAGCGCCGAAAAGGGCCAGGATCAGGATGGAAACCGGTATGGAACCCTGTGGATTTTTCACCAGCAGTGCCAGCGGGAACGGCAGGGCCAGGAGCAAAGCCAGCTTGAGCGGGCCAACGGCCAGACTGAAACGCATGACGCTCCTCATGCTTTTGAACATCAGAAAAAGCGTGATAAACCCGCCAAGGACAAGCGCGGCGGGAACGAGATAAGTATAGGCGGAGGATCTGGAAGCCATAAAAACTCCGGCCGCCGTGAAAAGGCCGCCGTACATATACGGCTTCGTAATGGATTCGGTGCGCATCTCGGAATGGGCCACGGTCGAGAGGATATTGGTGGTGATCCGGGCAAATTCCACCCAGGCGCCGAAAACCGTGAAAATCCACGCCGAACGGAATTTGGCGTCCACAAGGAGGTTCACGAGATGCCAGGAAAGAAACGAGACAAATATAGTGAGCAGGAGATAGAGCGGTATCATCACGCCGGCCATTTTGTCCCAGGCGAACTTTCTTTTTCCGGCGTCGGGCGTATTGATCTCGCTGTAATAAAGCGGGTAGTAGATCTGCTGAACCAGGGATTCCGCCGCCGCCGCGATGGCCGCCGCGATGCCCAGCCCGACGGCGATAGAACCCAGAAAATCCAGGCCCAGGTATTTCTCGACTATAAGCCGGTAAGACTGATTCTGGAGCCACATAAAAAAGGCGGAAACCAGAAGCGGCAGAGAAAACTTGAGCACGCCGCTGAGTTCAGGCGTTTTGATGCGCGCCCAAACATAGCCCATATCCGGCTTGTCTTTTATTTTCAGAAGCAGGTATGCGAGCGCCGCCGCCGACAACGCGAACAAGGCCGCGATCTGCCCGGACAGCCATAAAACGGCCGAAGGCGCATATAATTTAGCCAGCGCCACGGCAGAGGCAAGGCCCAGGAGGAGGGTGCCCGTAGAAAGAGCCGTGAAACTCTTTCGGTAATTCAGCATATTCAGGGCCGGGATCAACGTCGAGTTCCAGGTCCCGAAATATATATAAGCGGCGGCCAGGAAACACAGCGCCGCGGGGCTTATGCCCGAACCGATCCCGAAAAACTTTCTGCCCAGGAATAAAAACAGGGCCGCGGCAAGGCTGACAAGAGCGACATAGACGTTGTAACAGGCGAAATAATTAAGGAGATTCCCCTCCTGGTGCCATTTGTGAAGACGCCGGTTCATGTAAAGGCCCACGGGGCTCAGGAACACCAGCGAAAAATAAGCCACCAGGGAAAGAATAAGGTAAAAATTACCGACCTCGGCCCCGGAAAGCAGATGCGTCATCAACCGCATGCCGGCCAGCGCTATAAGGATCTGAAGTATTCTTCCGGCGCCGACGATAAGATATTGCGTGTTCATCTGTAAAAGTATTTTTTAAGCCGGCGGAGCCGCGGGATGATCTTTTTCGCGGTCGCACGGGGGTGCAGAAGCTCCGCAGCCGCCCTTTTTATCCCCTGCCGCAGCGACGTACAGCCAAGAGTTATCTCCGTGACCATCTTATCCAGCTCTTCGGCGCTGTGCTCGACCGTGAAGAACGGCACATCCTGATCGGTGAGCCAGAAATTGTCGTCGATGCGGCCGGCGGCTTTCATGATATCGTAGACCTCGGTATTGGGATACACCCACAACCGGGCCACGCCGGCGAACTCAAAGTATTTGATCTGCCGGAGTTTGTTTATCAGGTCGATGGTTTCGGCCAACGTGTCCCGGTTCTCCCCGGGAAAACCGACCATAAGATAGGTGACTATCTTTATGTCGACATCTTTCAGCATCCTGAATGTCTCAAGCACATCTTCCCTGGTTATATTCTTGTGTATGGAGCGCAGCAGTTTGGCGCTGCCGGTTTCGAGACCGAAACCTATGCCGGTGAAGCCAGCCTGCTCCATCAATTTGAACAGTTCGACGCTGGCCGGTTTTATCCGCGCCGAGCATAAAAACTTTACTTTAATGTTACGTCTGATCACTTCTTTGCAGAATTCTATGGCCCGCGGCTGGTCAAGGGTGAAAGTATCGTCCGCGAGCTGGATGGTATTTATGTTTTTAAAGGTCTTGAGAATATACTCCACCTCGTCCGCCACGTTCTTCACCGATCTCTTACGGAATTTTCTCCTGGAAATAGTATGCAGGCAGCAGAAGCTGCATCTGAACGGACAGCCCCTGGTGGTAAGGATACAGGCCATCTCCCGGTCAGGCTGGATAAAGAGGTCGTGCCGCGGGAACGGAAGCGCGTCCAGATCCTCTATGAGCGGCCTGTCGGGATTTTTGACTACCGCGCCGTTTTCCTTATAGGCCGCGCCCCTTATCCCGGCAGCGGATAGACCGGAGGCGAGCGCGCCAAGCAGCTCCACAACGGTCTCTTCCCCCTCGCCGATAACGGCACAGTCAACCTCGAAATTTTTCAGCAGTTGCTCGTAATAGATGGAGGCGTGAACCCCGCCTATAATTATTTTAACGTCCGGAAGAACCTGCCGCGCCAGCTTTATAAGCCTGTAACTTGCGACCCGGTTCATGGTGAAGATCTGGACAAGGAGGAAATCGGGGCGGAAACTTCGCAGGTCCGCGACCATTTCCGCTTCGGAAGCGGCCAGATCGCTGTTATTGAAGCTTTTGGTAATTATCTCATAGCCGGCCTTTTCTATGACCGCGTGCAGATAAGCGAGGCCAAGCCCGTAGGAATTGTCCTTGGAATGCGCCTGGGCGTCTTTCTGCAAGGCGGGGCTGAATAAAAGCGCTTTTTTCATGATAGTTCCTTTAAGACGATTTCACAGAAGCAGGGGATCGAGAATCTATGGCCTTTTTCGCTTTTTAAAAAATCCTCGATGGCGTCCAGATGCCGCAGATAGGCCTCGTCCGTCATGTTTTTCATATGCGAATACAGCGTTTCGTAGTCGTTGAAATTACGCTTATCAATAAAACAATCAGCGGGGATATGGTCCGCGATATTCGGGGCGCCCCAATATACCGGCACGCAGCCCGCCGCGAACGCGTCAAAGATCTTCTCGGTTATATAGCCCGGCATATCGGACGAGTTTTCGTAGCAGACGCAGAATTTATGTTCCTCAAGAACCGGGCGCTTGCGCCCCACCGGCCCCCGGTAAGACGGAAATGACGGCGCAAGGAGCTTTTTCAGGAATTTGAGACGGTTAAGGGCCCTCACGGGTTTTATGCCGTGAAAAACATACTCGTCCCAGCCCCGGCCGTAAAGATCGAAGTCCTCCGGATGGTTTCGCTCGAACCAGCGGACAAGCTCTTCGCGTTTCGAATAAAGCTCGAACGGATATGTGAATTTATGATGGCCGGCGATAACGGCGCAGAAATGTTTTTTCCGGGACAGGCCTTTGGGTATTGAAGCTGGAACGGGATAGGGGCAGTTGGTCTTTATGTACCGTCCGCCATCCGCCAGGGTATCGTTCCAGGTGAATATCTTATCGAACTGGCGGTGCCCGGAGGTCTCCCAGTTGCGAGGCATAATGATGGGCGGCTCCTGCAAAAATAGCAATTTTCGGACTTTCCCCGCCCAGTTCCCCAGCAGACGGTCAACCGGGCCGGCGGGCATATCCAGAAAAAGCACGGCATCGGGGGTAATGCCGTCGCGAAAGCATACATCCTGCGTATGGCAGGTACCGCCGTTGAGTTCGATGTCGCGTTTGAGCTGCTGAAATGGCGCCCAGCGTTTATCCGGATCTATAGGGCTGGAACTGTCGAACAGCGTGTCGTTGTCATAGGGTTTCCCGACCCATATCGCCAGATTTGTTGTTTTCATAAAATCAGCCGGCAACCGCGTTCCGATACGCTCCATATATTCGTTTATACACCTTCGGGAAATTTCTCTGCGCGGACGCCGCCAGCACGCTGAGCAATATTTTCTTATTCCGAGGTTTTATGAAAAATTTGAGAACAACAAAGGGCATTCTCAAAAAATGAAGAAAAAAACCACGGAAACTGAATATACTAAGGAAAGAAAGAGTCTCCACCATAGTTTTCTCAAATTTCTTCAAAGTCTCCAGGTCATGTTCGACCGTAAAATAGGGAACCGGCAGCGCTCCCATCCAGAATTCATCGTTGATCTTCCCTGCGTCTTTCATGATGCGGTAGACTTCGGTGCCCGGGTATACCCATAATTTCCCTACGCCGGCCACCAGGTTGTATTTTATTTTCTGCGTGGCGCGCACCAGCTCTATGGTTTCCCTGACCGTTTCATCGGTTTCACCGGGAAAGCCGCACATAAGGAAAGTCGTGACATTAAAATCGTAGGGTTTAAGGATCTTGAAAAGGTTTAGAACATCATCCTTTGTTATCCCTTTGTGTATGGAGCGCAGGAGCTTCTCCGACCCGGTTTCCAGACCGAACATCACCTTAGTGAATCCGGCTTTCTGCATCCAGTAAAACATCTCCTCAGAAACCGGTTTAACCCTGGCGCTGCATGCGAAATCAAGTTTCAGGTCTTTTTTTACCAGCAATTTGCACAACGCTATAACGCGCGCGTTATCCAAAAGCAGTGTATCGTCGTGAAACTGTATTTCCGTGAGACGCGGATATTTTGCTTTTAGTTTTTCGATCTCCGCGGCCACATTTTCGGGGCTTCGCGCCCGATAGCGCCGCCTGCTTATAGCCTTAAGACAGCAGAAAGTGCAGTCAAAGGGACAGCCTCTTGACGAGATGATATGGGCCACATTGCGGCCGAGTTCGCTTTCAAAGAAAACATCGTGCTTCGGTTCGGGCAGAGTGTCCAGATCCTCTATCAGAGCCCTTTCGGAAGTAAGCTTGACTTGCCCATCATGAAAGAAAGCCAAACCATTAACACTTTCAAGCGTCCTCGTGCCTGAAAAATATTCAAGCAGTTCCGCCAAAGTCAGCTCCCCCTCCCCTATAACGGCCACGACATAGGGGAACCTGATCAGGATCTGCTCGTACATTATGGAAGCGTGAACGCCGCCGACAACAATACGGATCTCGGGATAAAGCGAATGAAGTTTTTCTATCGCGGCGAAAGTCGCCACACGGTTCATGCTGAAGATCTGAAAGCCGGCGGCCTGAGGCTTCATTTCTTCCACGGCGGAGAAAAAACCGGCATCGGAAAAAGAGTAATCAACATTGTTAAGGAACAGGGTCTTGACCTGGTGCCCGGCGGCTTCTAGCGTGGAATGCAAGTAGCCCAGCCCCAATGAATAGGCCGCATTTCTATTGTTTTCATTCCGGCTTTCCGGTTCGATCGCAAGCGTTGCCAATATTATTTTCATCAGCGTTGCGGGGCGGGATTTAGCCCCAGAGTTCCTTCAGGATCTTTTCTAAACGTGCGAAATATGTATGCTCCGCCATAGCTCTCTTGCGCCCGGCTAAAACAATTTTTAGCCGCTCGGCCTCATTTTCCAGGTAATAGCGTATCTGGAGGGCGCATTCTTCCGGGGAGGAAAATACCGCGACTTCTTCGCCTATTTTCAGGTATTTTTCAAGCCCGGGAGCGTAGTTGGTCAACTGGAATCCCCCGGCCAGGGGGATCTCAAAATTCCGGGCCTTGATCTGTTCGGCCCTTTTGGGAGAGCGAAGATAATTCACGACCGAACGGAAACCGCTCAAGATGAACCTTATGTCGTGGCTGACGCTGTTGGAGAGGTTGAGATTTATTATGGTTTTGTAAAAGATACGGTCCATTTCTTCAAAAGAAATCTTGCCCGCGGGCCAGCCGGCGCCGAAACAATGGACTTTTATGCCCTCCCTGGCCAGGCGCTCTATGTACCAGGCCCGGAACCTGTTATATCCGCCCACGAACGAAACCTCGTACTCGTAAGACTCCGGCGGAACCGGGCCTGGGTCGGCGCTGTTAAGCTGGGCGGCCCACTGGCTGATTATAGGGGTGAGACCCAGTTTCTTATATTTGGGAACGCTGAAAACATCGGTGGTAACCGCGTGCGTAAAGTGCGGCGCCATCTTCGCGGCATAACTTTCAAAGCGCCAGGTATCATCGCCGAACCAGGCCAGGGTGGGCCAGTGTTCTTTAAGGAAATCCAGGGTCGCGGGGGTGAACTGGTCTATATAAGGCACGAAAAATATAAGATCCGGATTATAAACTTTGGCCTTGTTTATCAGCAGTTCCTGGAGCTTGGGGAGGTCGTTGATATAAGCGTCGTACCAGAAAGGCTCCACCTTGGCCGCCAGCTTTGCCAGATTATTGTAGAAATACACCTTATCCATGGAGGGCCCCCGCTTAGGGTCGCAGTAATCCCATTCCATGAAGACCGCCAGTATTTTTTTATCCCGCTTATTTTTTGTTTCCATGTTCATTGGGATTTGAAAGTTCCGCGGGATGGACGGATAGTCCCCCCCGCGGAAGCATTGGCACGGTTAAGCCATAAGGGAGCTTGCCGGTCTCAGACTTTGCTGGATTTCTTACTGATCCGGCGGATTATTTCAGACAGCAAAACCGAATACTCTTTAAGCTGGCTGTAGATCTGCGCCGCCACCGCTTCGATATAGGTGTGGACTGTCCTGTTCCTGTCATCTGCCATTGCCAGCGCCTGGATGGTTTCACTTGCGGAAAGGATCCCGGACTCTCCCAACGCGCGGAAGACGCCTTTGGGGGAATTGGCGGGGAGGCTTTCCACCTCTGTCAGATATAACTGAACTGTTTTCCACACGGTTTCGAAAGTATACTCAAATCTTTGTATGGTGCCGTCCCTTTCAAGCGTGGTAGGATCTTTCACGTTTAATGCGTCCAGGAACGTTTTACATGCTTTTTTGGATTCTTCCAGGCGTATTTTCAATCTGTCCATAACTGCCCATCCTTTTCAATATTTTCCCGGACGGCGGGACTTACGTTGTGAATATCGACAATATCAACCCGGAAAGGTATATTGCTTTCTTCAAGCGCGCATGATAGGCGCACCAGCAACTCGCGCGTAACCGGCTTTGCGCCGGCGTCCAGCGCTATATCTATGTCGGAAAAACTCCTGGCGTTACCCGCCGCCCTTGAACCAAAAAGCCATGTCCTCACATCCCGCCCTTTCAGAATAGAACGGGTGATCCGTCTGGCTTCTTCTATAGCCCATTTTTCAGCTTCTTTGTTGGTCATGAACATCGTCATTATAACATTTAGGCCGGAACGCCTGATAATTCCCGCGGGTCAGTATTTCCTCAGGCAGCTCTTCAGGATATCCAGATCCGAACCGGTCAGTTCCGGGTAGTTGCCGAAGTAAAAACCGCACTCATGCAGAAACTCGGCGCCTTTCAGGGGATATTTCTCCGGCACATACTTGGCGTAAAACGGCTGGTTCTGCATATTGCCGGCTATAATGGGGCGTATCTCCACGCCGGCCCCCGAGAACTGCTCTATGTATCTGCCGCGCAGCTCCCTGGTCTTGCAGATTACGCAGAAAGCGAAACTGGAAACAAAAGAGAGGTGCCCCCTCTCCAGGGGGATCAGGTCAGGATTGGCGGCGACTTCTTTTTCCAGGGCGAGATAATTTTCCTGCCGGACGGCGCAGTTCTCGTCCAGGTATTTGAGCTGGATCAGCCCTAAAAAACCCGTTATTTCCGTAGGCCGGAGATTAAAACCAAGGTCATAGAAAGTATATTTGGCTTCGAATTCGCTTTTGACGCCGTGCTTTTCCCTAAGGCGGCGCTGGGCCGCGAAACCGAGATTCCTGTCCCAGCCGTTAGCCCTGACGATGCGCAGCATCTCGTCCAGGCCGTCGTCGTCGGTGCAGACGCACCCGCCTTCGATGGTGGACATATGGTGCGCCACAAAAAAAGAGAACGTGGCGGCCAGGCCGAAATTGCCGGCTTTCCCCTCCGGCAGGGTCGTGGAGAGGGATTCGCAATTATCTTCCAGAAGGATGACGCCGTACTTTTTGCACAGTTCCCTTATCGCGCCGAGATCCCCGGTAAAACCGAGGGCATTGGTGATGAAAAAAGCGTCCAGCCTGGTTTTCTTCAGCGTGTGCGCGAGATTGGCGGCCATGCAGTTAAGGGTCCGCGCTTCGCAATCCACCGGCACGGGCTTCATGCCAAGCTGAAGTATCGGCATGATATTGGTGGACCAGGTAAGCGCCGAGAAACCGACTTTGCTTCCGTTTTTCAACAAGCCCATATTCTTAAGCGCCTGCAAAAGCGCCAGGTTGGCGCTGCCGCCGCTGTTGAAGAGGACGCAATGTTTCCTGCCCTGGGCCTTGGCGAAGGCTTTCTCGAATTCCGCGCATTTCTCGCCCATGCTGAGGATTTTGGCCTTGAGTATAAAATCCACCAGCTCTTTTTTGGTTTCGTACTCGTTAAGAAACGTGTTCTTCATCAAGGGGATCATAAGTTTTTTCCTCCGGAAAAAACGCCATCAAAATGTCATTTCCGATAATATACAGAAAACGATTACTTTCGGAAACAAGAAAAATGCCGCCCACCCCCCGACCATCAACCTGCGTGCTTCAGGAAAAATTCGTATGTTTTGGCTATACCGTCTTTAAGAGCCGTTTTCGGCTTCCAGCCCCAGGCGGTCTGGCGGGAGATCTCCACGAGTTTCTGGGCCATACCGGCGGGCTTTGAAAGATCGTGGGTAAAGCCGCCTTTATAACCGACGGTCTCCGCCACAACCTCGTAATATTCGTTAATGGTATAGTCCCGCCCAAGACCGACGTTCATGACGTCCGGCAGCGTATCGAACTCCGCTATCGCCCGGTGTATGCAGTCGGCTATATCTCCGGCGTACAGGAACTCGCGCCGCGCCGTGCCGCCGCCCCAGATCTCCACCGTCTTATCCCCGTTAACCTTGGCCAGGTGCAGCTTCCGTATCACGGCCGGGATCATGTGCGAATGTTCCGGTGCGAACTTATCCCAGCGCCCGTACAGGTTGCAGGGAATAAGCGTTTTATAGCTGAACTCCGGATTTTCCCGGGAGATATAGGCGGCCAGGCGCGAGACGACGGTTTTTGCCAGGGCATAGCCCTCGTTGGTGGGCTCCAGTTCGCCCTGAAGGATCATCTCCTCTTTGAGGGGGTTCGGCGCGTTCCTGGGATACATGCAGGAACTGCCGAGATTTATCAGCCTCTTAACGCCGCAGTTCCTGGCCGCCCAGACGAGATTGCGGCCCATGTCCAGGTTTTCCAGCAGAAAAGCCACCGGCGCTTTCATGTTGGCCTGTATCCCCCCCACCCGGCCGGCGGCGTGGATAATGAAGTCCGGCCTGACTTTCGCGATATAGGCCCTGACGGCCTCATAGTCGAACAGATTCAATTCCCGGCTGCCGGGTGCGAAAATTTCAAATTTTGAAGCGGCCGGATGCTCCAGGACATTATGCCCCACCATCCCGGCCCCGCCGGTAAGCATGATTTTCACGATATACTTTCCTTAATCCGCCGGGGTATTTGGCCGGCGAAAGCAAAAACTCAGTCTATCGTCTATTTTATTAAATATTAGGCGGGGGAATGGTGAATATTCGGTAAACCTGTCTATTATTGCACTACAATTATTGAACTGCAATAATTGTATAACATTTTGATGAAAAACAGCTCTTTTATTGTGAGAAAGACCGCAATCAGACAAAGGTGGAAATGCTAACTCCATTTATGGCCCGACCATCGCAGAGGCCCGCTTCCAGGTCTGAAATATACGCGCCCGTTATACATTCAACCCGTCATCCCGGTGATCTGTCAGCCGCCGTTCTTCCCGGCGGACTTATCCGGACACACAGCTTTCCCACTCAGGGCCAGATAGAAGTAAAGCAGAAAAAGCAGGATCAGCCAGGGAGTCTTCACCCGGGCCACAAGATTGCGCGGAAGCAAAGTCAAAGCCATCAGGGCCGCCGCCAGAGCGGCGACTACCCGCGCGCGGACTGCGGAATCAAAAAGCTGGCTTTCCGAACGCGCCAGCAAAATCAAAAAAGGGACCACCTGAATTGCCAATTTGTAATCGTAGCTTACCGACGGGATAAGGCTCATCAGGCAAAAGCCCATCCCTATGAGCCCGATCTCCGAGCCGCTGAAATACCGCGGGCCGCCGCCCATGGTCAAAGACCGCTCCTTGTCGGTCAGCCAGGACTTTAACCAGGCGAAGCAGAACATCCCGAAAAAAATAAGATAAGAAAAATTCCGCGCCGGCCCAAGATTCCCGGCGGGGATAAAGCCCTCTTTCTCCAGCCTGGCCACATAGGCATATAAGGAATGATTTCCCTCCCATAAGGACGGAACACCGGCCAGCGCACTGAGCGAAGCCGCGAACTGAAGAAAAGCCGGTACGCCCAGAATCAGGAAAGCGGCGGCGTTAGCCGCCAGAAACCAGATAATGGAGCGATACCCGAAACGCTTAAAAAGCAGGGCGCAGAGTATGACAGGATAGATCTTGAACTGTGTGCCGGCCGTCAGCGTTATAATGCTGAAAAAGAACCACCCCCGGGTCATGGCGAACAGGGATAGAGCGGCGAAAGCCCCCGCGAGCAAGTCGCTGTTCCCCCGCTCAAGGGCAAAGTTAACCGGATAAGAAAAAGACAGAAACAGGGTGATCACAAGCGCCTGGAACACCAGATCAACGGCGCTCAGACTCTCGTTTTCAGCAAGGCAGGCATAAATCATGCAAAACAACGCTATCGTCAGAAATACTACATAAATATGGTACGCCGCGGCCGGCGGAAACAGGGTCAAAGGAAGAAGCGCCACGGTAACAAAAGGAGGATAGATGCTTGAAGCGTTAAGATATGCGGAAATGCTTTCGCGCAATGCGATCCCGTAAGAGTAAACGGCATTGAAATCGATCCCCATTGGGAGCATCAGGGGCAGAGAATAGCCTTCCTTGTAAAATTCTTTGCCGCCGGTTCTGTAAAAATAATAGCCCAATAGCGTCCCGATCAGCCAGATAAAAGCGCCCAAACGGAACAGACTCAAATCCTTCAATGAAAACCGCTTTTTCCCCGACTCCGTCATAATGTTTCCACAACCGAATCTCTGCTCAGGACACAGCTTTAAAAATTTATCCTTTCATTTTCTATGCCCAGGAACAATCCTGTTTTTAATATCGTAAAAAGTCATAAGAAAAATCGCCCATAGCCATACGGCCTACCGTAGCCTGAATGATTAACACCTTTATTGTATTATTTTTGCGGGTAGGCAGACAGAAATCAACAAAAGATCATCGAGCCGTAAATCGTAAAGGGAATATTCTCACCTTTTTACTCTTTACGCTTTACGGATTACGTTTTACGATTTTACCGCACTACAGCGACCATACCGGAGGTTTTTAATTTTTGGCCGGCCTTTTCGACTTCTATGTTGTAATAATAGAGGCCGGGGGCGATAGTCCCCTCCCAGGCGTATTCGTAGACGTAAACGAGGTTCCCGGCTTTTTCCAAAGTCTGAGGCAGGCCGGTTATGGCATGCTCATGCACCGGGAGGCCGGACACGGTGTAAATTTTTATATTCACGTTATCGGCTATGCCGGTCTCTATATGGAACACCGGCACCGCGCCGCCTTTAGCCGGATTAGGAGAAACATAAACCGCGCCCAGGCGGAACTCGGAGCTTAATGGAATCGTCGCGGGATTTACCGAAGCCGACAATTGCTTTTTATCTTTCTTTTGGCTTACCGCCGCCACCCCGACGCCGGCGGACTTAACTGGCCCGGAAGTCGGCCGCACCGCACCGGCCGAGATAACCCCATTCCCCCCGGCAACACCCCCGCCAGAAATCCCGGATAAGCAACCAACCACCAAAAATCCCCAAACCAAATTATTTCTCATAATCAGGTACCAAAACCTCAGCCCAACCTACCAAATGTCAAGAATCAAGACCTAACCCCTTTGCCCATATTTTACGGCTGAATTAACGACAGCTTAATCCTGGCACACTGCAACGTTCCCTGCGTTAATATTCGATTATCACTACACCATCTGCTCCCGCTTTGCCAGTTGGACCACCTCCTCCGCCACCGCCATAAGCTCGTCCCACTGCGTTCGCATCTCCACCACCACCCATATAACTACCACCGCCTTGTCCATGAAAATCACCACAACCTGGTATAGTTTTACCGTGGAGCCCAACTTGTCCGGCGAAATTCAAGTCACCTAATGTTCCCATGCCACCAACACCGCCCAAAACGCTATTACTTGTTCCACCTGTTGCATTGCAATATGACCCGAATGAGGTTGTTCCCCCAGTATTACCAGCCGTCCCGCCAGCACCTACAGTATACGCAATTGCACTGCCTGCAGAAACATTGTAAACCCATTTTATTGAAGCCCCTCCGCCTCCCCCTCCGCCTCCATAATACGGATGTGCGCCACCACCTCCTCCGCCACCTATACAAGTGACCTTAAACATCCCCACGCCAGATGGAACAGTCCATGTATTGCTCCCAGGCGTGGAATAAACGATTACTCTTGAAAACGGCCAAACCTTGCTAGATTGGTTACCAATTGTAACCGAACTAGTAAAAATGTTGGCACCTGTAACTGTATGGGTCGCATTCAAAAGATTGACATTCGCAGACAACCTGCTGTCCGCCACTGTACCGCTTGCCAAGTTCGAAGCATTCAGTGTCGCGTCTCACCAATCGGGACCCAGTATTGTCTCACTAATCCGGACCCACCATTTTCAGTTTAACTTTTCAGCCTCCTTTTCTGCAAACAT
>MGTT01000015.1 GCA_001799575.1 Elusimicrobia bacterium GWA2_56_46 | reverse complement strand
GCCTCCTTTTAAAAGGAAAAGGAGGTTTTAGCATTTAACCGGACATTTCTATTTGCCGCAAACAGGACATTTTAAAAAAATTTCTACATGCAAAAAAGAGGCCGGCTTCTTTTGCCGTTATAAGTTGTATAATCTGGGAGACACGCGGCCAAGGATAATCCATGCTTAAACTTATCGCCCCTCTGCTCTTTTTTTTCTCCACGAACGCCGGCGCGGCCGGATCGCGTTTCACCCTTGATTCCGTCACACTGAGCTCGCTTGGAGAGCTTTCCAGCGCGCTCCCGGCCGCGGCTCCGCATAAGACTCCTAAGCCAGAAAAAAAATATTTCAACGCTTACATCCTGAAAGCCATAGACAACCTCTACGCCAGATACGGCCTGCTCGGCTACGATATCAATTCCATATTGACGCACGACATCGAGTACCACACTTCCGGCGTCATTAAGGCCCGCCGCGCGCCGCTCACCATGTGCGTGGCCGCCCAGATGGAGATCCTGCTCACCGCCTACGAGATCTACGCCCGGGAAACCGGCGATTACTCCGTCTACGCCTATCTCCCGAAAAGAAGTTTCGAAGGCTTAAGCGTCACCGACCTGAAAGGCCACATCTGGGTCAACCCCAAGTTCAACGCCTACGGCACCGCCGACGCGCTGATCAACTTCGGCATGGGCGAGCGCGTGCCGTTCGACAACCTCCGTCCGGGCGATTTTGTCAATATAAACCGCACCAACCGCACCGGACACGCCGTGACCTTTATCGCCTATATCGGCAAGACCGGCAAGATCCTGCCGAAATACGGCCCCGAGGTTGTCGGTTTCAAATATTTTTCATCGCAGGGCCGGCTCGAAGCCGGCCAGGGCGGCTTTGACTACCGTTACGCCGTATTCAGCAAGT
Source organism: Elusimicrobia bacterium GWA2_56_46 (assembly GCA_001799575.1). Lineage (GTDB taxonomy): Bacteria > Elusimicrobiota > Elusimicrobia > Elusimicrobiales > UBA9959 > YA12-FULL-51-18. Next base: position 238,508 of record MGTT01000015.1, on the reverse strand, counting down.
TCGGCTGCCCGGAAATGCCCTACAAGCGGGACTGTGACGTTATCTATTCCACCGATCAGAAGATGCTCACCACGGGCACGATGTTAAGCCCTGAATTCTGGACACATATCATACCTGTTGCGGATCTGGGGACGACCGGAGAGACCGTGCTGAACCGCGGCTTCTTCAACGGCCTCACCACGGACGATTAATCTTAAAATTTTAAAAAGGATAAGCCCAAAAGGTGCCAGGCACCTTTTGGGCTTATGGTTAACGGATTTTTTCTTTGTTTTCCAGCTGTTTTTTAAGGATCTCGCCCAGCGTGCCCAGGCCCTCGGGCTCCGACGGCGCCTGCTGCTGATAGTTCTTCAGCGCGGCGGCGTCCTCTTCCTCTTCGCGGCCGAGCTCCGCCGGAATAAGGGAAATCTTTCTGTTCTTCGGATCCACCGCTTCCACTTTCACCTCGATGGCCTGGCCGGCTTTTACGACTTCAGCCGGGCTCTGGATCCTTTTGTCCCCCCCCAGCCTGGAAATATGGATAAGACCGTCAACGCCTTCGCCAAGCGTGACGAAAGCGCCGAACGGGGCAAGCCGGGAGACGGTTCCGGTATGATAGGAGCCGGGGGGCCAGGTTTCCGCCGCCCGATCCCAGGGATCCGGCAGCGTATCCTTTAGGCTGAAAGACAACCGGTCATTTTCCCAGTCCAGCTTTTTGACTATAACTTCCACCCTCTGGCCGACGGAAAGAGCGTCGCCGGTGTTTTCCGTCCGGTTCCAGGCTATTTCGGAAACGGGCAGCAAGCCTTCCACCCCGCCGATATCGACAAAAGCGCCGAACTTCTGTATGGAGGTCACCGTCCCCTTTACCTTATCCCCCTCTTTAAGCGTATTTTTCAACGCCAGCGCCGCGGCCCGCCGCTCTTTCTCAAGGATCCCTTTCCTGGAAAGAATCACGTTCCTCTGCCCGCATTCGATGATCTCGAACATCATGACCCTGCCGAGATAATTTTCCTTGTTCTCTTCCCTCCGGAGGCCCATCTGCGAAAAAGGGCAGAAAGCGCGCGCGCCGCCGCTTATCGTGATCTCGAAGCCGCCATTCTGCTCTTTGGACACCGTCCCCTCCACCGGAATGCCGTTGCGCATGGCGTCCGCAAGCTGGGCGTACGCGGCCGGCCCGGAGCCTATCTTAGTCGTAAAACGCATCTCGCCGTTTTCGGTGGACAGGAACCAGGCGCGGACCTTGCCGCCCTCTTTGGCGGTCAGAACCCCTTTCGCGTCCATAAGCTCTTTCGTGTCCAGACAGCCCTCGCCCTTGCCTCCCACCTCCAGGAACGTCCAGTCCGGAGTGATCTTTACGATAACAGCCTCTATTCTCTGGCCCGGCTCAAGCCTTGCCGGCTCCTTATAGCTCTTGTCGAACATCTCCGCGAAACTCTCTCCGTTTCCGGTCTCATCCGGCGGCATCTCGTCGTTCATATCGCTCCTTTCCAAAGGTTTAAGAACAAGCGGGAGAAAAATTTTCGCTTTTTTCCCCCGCCTTTCATCCGTTATCCTTTATCGTTGTTTTATCGCCGGGCTCCACGCCGTAAGCCGCGTAGACTTTTTCAGGGATACGCGCCGGCTTTCCCGTCTTATAGTTGATCCAGACCCACACCGTGAGGCCCCGGCAGACAAGCCTGCCGCCGGCGGCGTTCACGATCTCGTATTTCCGGACCGAGGAGACTTTCTCGGCGGTCTCGATCCAGGTCCTGACTACGACCGTATCTTCCGGCATCACCTGCGCCAGGTAATCTATCTCGTGGCGGCGCACCACCCAGCCCTCGCCCTCTTCCAGCATTTTTTCCACCGACAGGCCGCCGGCTTCGGTATGCCCTGTTGCCGCTTCCATAAACCAGCCGAGGTAAACCAGATTATTGACGTGTCCCAGCCCGTCTATCTCGTCCGGCGCGACTTTATGCCGCCATTCAAAAAAATTATCCATGCGTCAAATGGTAAAGTATTTGGCCTTGGGATTATGCAGGACAAAAGCGGACACCGACGCCTCCGGATCCATCATGAAACCGTCCGTGAGTTTTACCCCGACATCGCCCTCCGGTTTCAGCAGATTAAAAAGCTTTTTCTGGTTGGACAGATCCGGGCATGGCGGATAGCCGAAAGAATAACGGCGCCCGCTGTAGTGGATCCGGCGCAAAGGCGTTGAGGCCCGGACTTCTGCGATCCCCCAATCCTGCCGTATCCTGTAATGCATAACTTCGGCGAACGCTTCGGCCAGGCTTAAAGCCAGCGCTTCCACTATGTAGGAGCGGAGGTAATTGCCTTTTTCCCGCTCGCGGCGCGCGAACTCAGCCACTCCCTCGCCGCAGGTGGCGGCCAGGAGGGCTGTATAATCGCTTTTGCCGCCGTGGGGCGCGAAGAAATCGGCTATGCAGAGCCGCTCCGCATCGTGCTGGCGCGGAAAATTTATCGTTTCCAGGGCTTTGCCGTCAGCGCCGTACAGAAGCAGACTGTCCCCGTCGGCTGACGCTTTGAAGAACCGGTATACGCCGCGCGGCCTGATAAGCCTTTCGCGCACGACTTCCGCCTTTATGCCGTCCACTATTTTTTTCGTATCTTCCGTTTTGGCGGCATCGGTCTTTTTAAGCTTCAGAAACCGCAGATTGAACAGATCTTCGTCCATCTCGGCGAATAATTCTCCCGGCTCGCAGTCCCCCAGGAAATGCCTGTCGAAGTCTTTCGGCGCCGGGATCTCGTCCGGCCGCCACTTATCGCGGGACGCGGGCTGCGGGGCGCGGGAGCCGTGACTGGTGGCTCGGGGCTCGTGGTTCGTGGCTCGTGACTCGTCGCTCGTCGCTCGGGGAGCAATTTCCGCCGGTTCCGTCCTCCGACCACTGACCACTGAACACTGATCACTAGCCACTAAATAATTGAGCGCGCTGTTGAGGCCGTCCATAGCGTCGGGGGAGTAGAAAACCGGCCCTTTGTAGACCGGTTTCATGTTGGTCTCCACGAATTTCCCGGTCAAAGCCGCGCCGCCCGCCAGCAGCGGCGCCGTCACCCCGGCCCGGGCCAGTTCCGTGGCGGTAATGGTCATCTGCTCGGTGGAACGGACCAGCAGGCCGGAAAGGCCTATAAAATCCGGTTTTTCCTTAAGCGCGGCGGCCACGATGTCCTCGGGAGGCACCTTCACGCCCATGTCCACGACTTCAAAGCCGTTGGCCTCAAAAATGATATTGACGAGATTTTTGCCGATGTCGTGCACATCGCCTTTAACCGTCGCCAGGAGAAACTTGCCGCGTTTAGGGATATTTCCGGCTTTGAGCGCCGGTTCCAGAACCGAGACCGCCTCTTTGGTCACTTCCGCGCTCTGCAGCACTTCGGTGACGATAAGGTCGCCTTTTGAGAAAAGCCGCCCGACCTCACCCATGGCTTTCAGGACCGGGCCGTTGATCACGGCCAGCGGCTCCATGCCGCCCGCCAGAAGTTCTTTCACCGCGTCCCGCGCCCCCGCTTTCGAACCGTCCAGGATCATTCCGTAAAGCCTTTCCTCCGGCGAAGCCGCGGCGGCCCGCGCGGCGGCCGGCGCCCCGCCCTTTTTTTTGTCCCTGAAATAAGCGGCGAAAGCCCCGGCCGGATCCGGAGTGCGCGCCAGGAGCAGGTCTTCGGACAGCTTCAGCTCATTAGCCGGGATCTGGGCGTAACGCCTGAGTTTCTCTATATTGACGATGGCCAGGCCGAGGCCCGCCTTGATGGCGTGGTGCAGAAAAACCGCGTTCAGGACTTCGCGCCCCTCCGGCGGAAGGCCGAAGGAAACATTGCTCACGCCCAGCACGGTCTTTGAAAGCGGGAATTCGCTTTTCAGTTGTTCCAGAGCTTTCAACGTCTCATGGGCGCTCCCAGCGTATTCTCCGCCGACGCCCACCGGGAAGACCAGCGCGTCAAAGATCAGGTGTTCCGCGGTCAATCCGCATTTTTTGGTAAAAAATTCATACCCGCGCCTGGCGATCTCCAGTTTCCGTACGGCGGTTATCGGAATGCCCTTTTCTTTGTCTTCGTCTATAAGGCCGAAAACCAGCTTGCCGCCGTAAAGTTTCACGAGCCCGGCGGCGGCGCGCGGCTTTTCCTCCCCGAATTCAAAATTCACGGAATTAAGGATGCACTGGCCGGGCGCCAGCTTCAGCGCCTCCTCCATCACTCCGAGATCGGTGGTGTCTATCATTACCGGCGCCCGCACGGCATGGAACAATTTGGGCAGGAAGACCTTCGCGTCTTCCAGTTCTTTTCTTTCCGGGTTTGAAAGACAGACATCCAGCACATGCGCCCCGGCCCGAACCTGGGCCTTGGCCATATCCACGGCCTCGTCCCACTTCCCGGCAGCCGCGATATCGCGGAATTTTTTTGAGCCGATGGAATTATTTCTTTCACCCACCAGGAGCGGGGGCTCTATCTCGGAGTAGAAAAGCGCTTCTATGCCGGAGACCGCCCACTCTCCCGGCGCGGCCGTCCTGCGGGGCCGCACTCCGGCAAGAGCGGCGGCCAGGGCCCTAATGTGGCCGGGGCCGGTGCCGCAGCAGCCGCCGGCGGCGTTAAGCAGTCCGGCCAGGGCATATTTTTTCATCACGGCGGCGAATTCTTCCGGAGTCTCGTTGTATTTGCCGTTCTCATCCGGCAGGCCCGCGTTGGGCATGGCGAAGATCGGGAAACGCGAGATTTTTGAAAGAGTTTCCAGACGGAGCGCCAGGTCTTCGGGCCCGGTAGAGCAATTGAAGCCAAGGGCGAGCAGCGGGAAATGTTCCAGCGCCACGCAGACGGCTTCGGTGTCCTGTCCGCTCAGCATGGCGTTCTTCCGGTCCATGGTCACGGAAACTATCACCGGCAGCCTGCGGCCGTATTTTGCAAAAGCTTTCGAAGCGGCCGCCAGCGCGGCCTTGATATTGGAGATATCATGCGCGGTCTCCACCAGCAGGAGATCCACCCCTCCGTCCATCAGGGCCGAAATCTGCTCGTAATAGGCGTCCGCAAATTCGTCGAACGTGACACCGCCCGTCACGAACAGGGCCTTATTGGTAGGACCCACGGAACCAGCGACATAACGCGGCTTCTCCGGCGTGGAAGCGGCGAGCGCGGCCTCCCTGGCCAGTTTCACGGCGGCCAGGTTCAGTTCCTTAACCTTGTCCTGAAGTCCGTACTCGGCGAGCACAAAACGGTTGGCGCCGAAAGTGTTGGTCTCCACCACGTCGGCTCCGGCGGCGAGATAATCCAGGTGCACCTGTTTGACGACGTCCGGCCTTGAAAGGGAAAGATACTCGTTTAACCCGTCATGACCCTTGAAATCTTCCGGCGTTAGCCCGAACTTTCCAAGATACGTTCCCATGGCCCCGTCGAAGATCAGGATCTTCTCCGTTAAAATCTTATTAAACTTTTCTCCGGTATTCATTTTTAAAGTATATAAAATAGTTCAGAGGCGTTTATGCGGACGGCTTCCGCCAGCCCTTCCGGCTTCACGCCGAGGTATTCCGCCACGGCCAGGCCTATCTCGGGGATGAAAGACGGGTCGTTCCTTTTGCCGCGCAGGCGCTGGATCGGAAGATAGGGGCAGTCCGTCTCCAGAACTATATTGGCCAGCCCGGCTTTTTTTACGGTTTCGCGCAGCTCATCGTTCTTTTTATAAGTGAACGTGCCGTTGACGCCCAGGAACAGCCCCAGATCCAGGCCCGCCCTGGCGTCTTCCCAGTTCCCGGAAAAGCAATGCAGGACGCCGCGCGCCCTTTTTTTATTGTTCAATGTCCATGTTTTTTTTAATTCAAAAGCCAGCTCCCGGTAGGCGTTGTCGGCACGCGCGTCCAGCCCGTTACGGGCGTGAAAAACGCAGCTCCTGCCGGACGAATTAGAAAGCCGGAGCTGGGCCTCCAGCAGCTTGAATTGGGCGTCTTTCTTGGAATTATCCCGGTAATAATCCAGGCCTATTTCCCCGAGAGCGGAACAAATATCTTTTTTCAGGAAGCCGGCGAGCGTTTCAAGATTTTCAGGAGTCAGCTCTTCGGTGTATTGCGGGTGGATGCCGAAAGCGGCCGTTATTCTGCCTTTATAGGCGGCGCAAAGTTCCTCCGCCGGTTTCCATTCTTTGGCGGAACAGGCTATTTCTATAATATTGGCCACGCCGCTTTTAAAAGCCCGGTCTATCACGTCCGCCCGGTCGGCGTCAAAAACCTCATCATTAAGATGGGCATGGGTCTCGATAAAACGCATAGCTACATTAAACCATTTCCGCAGGGCCCGGAGAAATATCCCACAACGGCTCACATAAGGCGGAAGTCTCGTCGGGACATTTTTTTGGTTCTGGTGAAACCCTTGCCGTCACCCCGGCGAAGCTTGCCCCGTACTTAATACGGGGGCCAGGAGCCAGTGCCGTCAAGATCTCTGGATTCCGGCTTCCCTGCTTCACAGGGCTACGCAGGACAGGCCGCCGGAATGACTACCTGGGCTTACCTGAACTTTTGAGATGCGCGGCTCTGTAGTGATATCCGCAGCGGCAAAAAAATGATCCGACGCTCGCACTGGGTTATGATGGTTTAAATACAGGAAAGACGCCCCGCAGTTTTTAAACTGCGGGGTGTTTAATAGACACAACTTTCAACTTTTTATCTACAGGTCGAAATCTGCGCTAACAGTACGCCTACTCCTTGCTCACACCGCGTCTTAAGCAGCGTCCACGACTCCGGAGTATCAGGATAGTTTTCTGACGGGACATTACCCGCCAATATCCTATCGCTTTCCTCACTTACAAACTCTTTGGTTTGGCCGTTCGGGAAAATGGCCAGCTTATAGGCGCGCAGTACGTACCATGCGCTATAGCCCTGCGCGTCGTCGTTAACGTAGGTCTGCATCTTTACACACTTGGGGGGTGCGACAACACAGTAACGGAGCACCTGGATTACAGGCTCGGCACAGGTTTCGTGTTGGGCAGCACGTTTTTTAGACGCTCCAAGCGTATTTTCGAAAGCAACCGCTCTAACTTGAAAAGCGACTGGTTTCACATCTGCCGGCTCCATTGCGGCCTTGGCCGCAATATCCGAAGCTTTCACCTCTAATTCGCTGAATTGTGACACCCCACTCCGCTCAGCGGCATTCACCCCGCCAGCCAGCACTGCAAGAACCACTGTGAATACAGTTTTTTTCATGTTTTTTCTCCCTTAATTGCGCTTTGCAGGAATTACACACGGCATCGCAACATTTTCCTGCCATATTTATTATGACTCTTTTTTCATGTGTGAACATGCAACCAAAGGCCTACAAACCGGCGGTCTTTGGACCTACCTCACACGTTCTAGACAATCCGAATTTATTTCTTCGCCGAGGCGCGCCAGGTGAGGTAGGAATGCATGAAGCCGTCCAGATTGCCGTCCATGACGGCGTCTATCTGGGAGGTCTCGAAATTAGTGCGCATATCCTTCACCAGCTGGTAGGGCATGAAAACGTAGGATCTGATCTGGTGGCCCCAGCCTATATCGCCTTTCGCGTCATAGTGGCGCTCGGCCTCGGAACGTTTCTTATCCATTTCCAGTTCGTAGAGTTTGGCCTTTAACATCTTCATGGCGGTCTCGCGGTTCTGATGCTGGGAGCGCTCTATCTGGCAGGCCACCACTATGCCGCTGGGAATATGGGTGAGCCGCACCGCGGTCTCCACCTTATTGACGTTCTGGCCGCCGGCCCCGCCCGACCGGAAAGTGTCCAGTTTCACGTCCTTGTCCTCGATCTTTATCTCTATCTCTTCGCCTATGTCGGCCAGCACGTCTATGGAAGCGAATGAGGTGTGCCGCCGCTTATTGGCATCGAACGGAGAAATACGCACCAGGCGGTGCACGCCGATCTCGCTTTTAAGGTAACCATAGGCGTACTTCCCCTTGACGAAAGCTGTGACGCTTTTGACGCCCGCTTCTTCGCCCTGCAGGATATCGGTGATGCTGAAAGCGAACCCCCTGTTCTGCGCCCAGCGCGTGTACATCCGGAGCAGCATCTGCGCCCAGTCGCAGGCCTCGGTGCCGCCCGCGCCGGAATGGATGCTGATTATGGCGTCGTCCTTGTCCAGCGGCTCTGAGAGCTTCAGCTCGAAATCCAGGCCGGAAAGTTTTTTTTCGGTCTCGTTGAGGCCGGCCATGACCAGGGCCAGCTCGGCCCCGTCGTTGGAATCGCGCGCCAGCTCGAAATGCACTTTAAAATCTTCCAGTTCCGTTTTGATGCCGTCTATGAGGGCGATGTCTTTTTTAAGATCGTTCAATTCTTTCAGCTGGCCCTGGGCTTTGCCCGTATCGGCCCAGAAATCGGAGGAGGCCGCGGCCGCCTCTTTTTTATTGAGCTCTTCGCGCTTCTTTTCAAGGCCATAGAGGCCCGTCACGTCTTCCAGGAATTTGTCCAGGCGTTCCAGTTTATTGGCGATATCCTTAAACTCCAGCGTTTCTGCCATTTTTATATTTTAGCAATTTATAAATTTCATGAGGTAAATTTAATAGAATTACAGTATATGGCGGATACGCTGGAAGAAAAAAGGAAGAAAATAGACGCCATAGACGCGCGCCTGGCCGTGCTGCTGGCCGCAAGATTCTCCCTGGCCGCCTCGCTGGCCGGATTAAAGAAAAAAGTCCGCGATCCCTTACGGGAAGCCGCCGTACTCAAACACGCCGCGAACCTGGTAAACGACGGACGCCTGCGTCCCGCCGTGCTGGCGGTATACCGCGAGATCATGAAACGGAGCCGCCTGCTGCAGAAAGCGGACAGCGAAGCGGGGAAATCATGATAATCAGACTCAAACCCGGGATAAAGGCCGGAAAGCTGGCCGCGCTCAGACGCGGACTCTCCGGGTTGCTGCCCGGCGCCGGATTTTCAGGAGGCCGCGGCTCCATCGCGGTCAACACGCCCGCTCCCGAGCTCCTTGGACGCCGGCTCGCCGAGATAGAGAACCTCCCGGGGATCGCTTCCGTGGAATTATCCCTCCGCGAAGCCTGCCCCCTCGCGGTAACGGCCCCGCCGCCGGAGCTGGACGCCCTGTACGGAAAAGGACTGCGCAAGAATTTCATACTCATAGCCGGTCCCTGCGCCGTGGAGGATGAGGCTTCTTATCTGGCCGCGGCAAAAAAACTTAAAGCGGCCGGAGCCGGCGCACTTCGCGCCGGCCTTTTTAAACCGCGCACTTCCCCCTACGCTTTCCAGGGCCTTGGAACCAAAGGCTTCGGCATTGTCAAAAAAGCCGCGCGGGCCACGGGATTGGCCGCGGTAATAGAAGCGACTTCGGAACAACAGCTGTCCGCCATCAAAAACGCCGGAGGCATCGCGCAGATTGGCGCCCGAAATATGCGCAATTATGAGCTGTTGAAAGCAGCCGCCCGGGCCGGACTGCCGGTTCTGCTGAAACGCGCCCCCGGAGCCACGCTCAAAGAGTGGCTCCTCTCGGCGGAATATCTGCTGAAGCACGGCAACGGAGAGGTGCTCCTCTGCGAGCGCGGAGACTCATTTTCCAGGAGCGGACTCCGCGGCCTGAACCTGAACATACTGCGCGCCGCGCTTAACTCCACAGCCCTGCCGGTAATAGCCGACCCATGCCACGCCGCCGGTGACCGCGCGCTGGTGCCGGCCCAGGCCCTGGCCGCGGTCAGAGCGGGCGCGGACGGACTTATGATAGAAGCGGCTCTGGATCCGGGAACGGCCCTCATGGACGGGCGCCAGACCCTGAGCATCCCGGAATTCGCCACTCTGGTAAAACGGATAAGAAAGCTCCTGTAATGACGGGATAAGATTGAGGAACTATATGAACAACTCGCGGATAAAAGCCGGATTGATCGGCAGCCCTTTAAAAAAGTCTCTCTCGCCAAGGATCTTCAAAGCGCTTTCCCCGCTGTCCGGGGAAAAATATTCTTACGCCCTCCTGGAAACCGACGGAGCCGGGCTTGGACAGACCCTGAAAAAAATAGAACGCGAGGGCTGGGCCGGGTTTAATGTCACGCTGCCGCTGAAAGAAAAAATTATTCCCTTTCTGGACGCTTTGAGCCCCGGATCCGAAGCTGTCGGCGCGGTCAACGCCGTCCGGATAAAAGACGGGAAGCTGGAGGGGCACAACACGGATACCAAAGCCATGAGCTTGGCCCTCCAAGAAGCCGGCTGCCGGCCCCGCGGCCGGGAATGCGTCATCTGGGGCGCCGGAGGCGCCGCCAGGGCCGCCGCCTGGATACTGGCCTCCGGCGGGGCCGAAACGGTGCACATCCATAACCGCTCGGTTCTGAGGGCCGACGGATTGATGAAAGGTTTTTCCAGGATGTTTCCGCGCACGAAATTCGCGATACGGAAATTTACGGATCCGCCCGCGGCGGCTTCCACGGTTTTTATTAACGCCACCCCGCTGGGGATGTACGGTTCCCTGGCCGACAATCTAAGGTTTAACGGCCCCCACGGCTCGCTCTACCTGGACTTTACTTATGACGCCTGTGCCCGCAGTCTTACGCCGTTTTTACAAAACAGGGCCGGTAAAACCATTTCAGGAATCGACCTGTTGATCTACCAGGCCCTGAAGAGCTCCGAACTTTACAGCGGACGCCCCATAACTGCCGGCGACATGGTAAAATTAAAGGATCAGATAAAGTCGCGATTGCGTAAAGGGTAAGTGGAAAGTCGCGCAAAATACCTGGGGCGTGGATCCGACCTTTAGCCTTTATCCTTCAGCCTTAAGCTTTTCAGGAGACTCTATGCTCAGATATCTTACCGCCGGGGAAGCCCACGGACCCGCCCTTATCGGGATCCTGGACGGTTTCCCCGCCGGTGTGCCGATAGACAGGGAATACGTCGCCCGCAGCCTCGCGCGCCGCAGGACCGCCGCGGGCAGAAGCCGGCGACAGGCCCGGGAAACCGATTCTTTTTATATCTCCTGCGGCGTATACAAAAACACCACGACGGGCGCGCCGGTGGCGGTGATGCTGAAAAATGTCAGCCAGTTCGCCGTCCTGGATCCGTCCGCGATCCCGCGGCCGGGACACGCCGACCTGGCGGGGATGCTGAAGTACGGGATCTCCGCCGCGGCCGTGATCCGGGAAAGGGCCAGCGCGAGGGAGACGGCGGTAAGAACCGCGCTCGGCGCTTTCTGCCTGCGGCTCCTGGAGCTTCTGGAAATAAAAATCTTCAGCCGCGTGGTAAAACTCGGCCATCTCAGGAGCGAAGACGCCAAAACAATCATGCGCGAACTGGAAGCCGCCGCCCGGGCCGGCCGCTCCCTCGGCGGAGTGTTCGAGATCAGGGCCGAAAACCTGCCGGTGGGGCTGGGTTCCCATGCGCAGTGGGACAGACGGCTGCCCTCGCGCCTCGCCGCGCAGCTCATGGGGCTCAACGGCGTGAAAGGCCTGGAATTCGGCTCCGGCTTCGAGCTGTCGGCTATGAAAGGCGAAGAAGCCCTGGATTTTTTCAGGAAAGGCAGCCCGCTCAGGCGCCTTACAAATCTGGCCGGCGGCCTGGAGGGCGGCATGACCAACGGCATGCCGCTGGTGCTGCGGGCGGCCGTCAGGCCGGTGCCAGGCCAGCGGATCGCGGTCCGCTCCATAGACCTGAAAACGGGTAAAACCGTCTCCGCCGCGCCCGGACGCTCCGACGTCACCGCGGTCTTCGCCTCGGCGGTTATAGCCGAGCATCTCCTGGCTTTCGAACTCGCCGGCGCCGTACTGGAAAAGTTCGGCGGCGATTCGATGAAAGAAATACGGGCACGGGTGGAAGCGTGGCGCAAACAGACAAAAAAACTCCTGCGGGGCTGAACGTCTACCTCATAGGTTTCATGGGCTCCGGCAAAACCGCCGCGGGCCGGGCTCTCGCCAAAAAACTGGGAGTCCCTTTCGCCGATACTGATCTGCTCATACGGAAACTTTCAGGCCTGGGGCCCGCCGCCTTTATAAAAAAACGGGGGCTGAGGTCTTTCCGCAGGGCCGAACGGTCGGTCTTCAGGGCGGCCGCCCGCTCCGGCGGCCGCGTTATCGCCCTCGGCGGCGGCCTGATGCCGATCGAACCGCTCAGGCCGCTGTTTAAAAAAAGCGGGATCACGGTCTGCCTGGAATGCGGAGAAACCGTACTTTTTAAAAGACTGAAAAAAAATCTCTCCCGCCGCCCTCTTCTCGGCTGCGGCCCGGAACAGGCCAGGCGCACGATAAAACGCCTGCTCAAAAAACGGCGTCCTTATTACAGGAGAGCGGATCTGACGGTGAATACTTCGGACTTGCGCCCGGAAAAGACCGCGGAAAAAATTAAAAAACTCTTGAAATTATGAAAAGCGTCTCCCTCGACAAAATTTTCCGCCGCTCAAAGCCCGTCCGGCTCGTTTGCGGACGCGGCCTGCCACCGCTATCCAGACTGGCGCCCGGGATTTGCGGGGCCGCCGATAAAATATGCCTGGTCACGGATCGCCGCTGCTTCAGGGCCTTAAAACGCGGGTTTGACGGAATGCTGGGCGGCCTCGCCGGCAGAACGGTGGTCTTCGAAACCCCTTCCGCGGGGAACGCCAAGAATTTCAAAACCCTTGAGCGGCTGCTGGCATTCATGCTGGAGAACGGGCTTTCGCGCCGCTCGCTGGTCATAGCGGCCGGCGGCGGCTCCGTCACGGATCTGGCCGGCCTGGCCGCGGCGCTCTATATGCGCGGCGTGGACTGGATAAGCGTCCCCACCACCCTGCTGGGGCAGGCGGACGCCGGAATAGGCGGCAAAACGGCCGTGGATCTGCGCGGGGTGAAAAACATAGCCGGCGTTTTTCACCAGCCGGCGCTGACCGTCTGCGACACCTCGTTCCTGGACACCCTGGGCGGAAAAGAACTGCGGGCCGCCGCCGGCGAACTGATAAAGTACGCGCTTATCGCTCCGGGGACACCCGGCCGGATCATTTCAAAATCCCTCCCCGGCGCCCTGAACGGGGAAAAGAAAGATCTGTCGGCCGTGGTTTCCGCCTGCGCCGCTTTCAAATTTGAACTGGTCTCAAAAGACGAGCGCGAGGAAACCGGGCTCAGGGAACTTCTGAACCTGGGGCATACCGCCGGACACGCTTTTGAAGCGCTTTCCAGAACGCGCCTGTCGCACGGAGAAGCCGTGCTCTGGGGGCTGCGTTATGCGGCGGCGCTCTCTTATAAGCTGAAGATCCTGGACCGGAAATACGCCCGCGTCATAGAAACCGCGCTCTGTCTGACGGAGCCCCACGCGCTGCCGCCGGCCTGTCTGGATTTCGACCGTTTCAGCGGGTTTGTCCGCCGGGACAAAAAATCCGGCGGGCGCGCCAACAGGTTCATCCTGATAGTCAGGCCCGGGGCGCTTAAAGCCGTCAACGACATCCCGGCCGGCATATTAAAACAGTGCCTGAAGGAACTGGAATGAACCTCCTTATCATACACGGACCCAATCTCGGTTTTCTCGGCAAAAGGGAGCCCGGAATATACGGCAGGCTGACCCTCCGGGAACTCAACTCCGCAATAAAAAAACACGCCGCCGCCAAAAAAGCGCGCGTCCGCGTCTTCCAGTCCAACTGCGAAGGCCGCATCATAGACCTGATCGCCGCCAACGCGGCCTGGGCCGACCGCCTGATCATAAACCCCGCCGCCTACACCCATTACAGTTACGCCATCCGCGACGCGATAAAAGCGTCCGGCCTGCCCGCGGTGGAAGTCCACCTTTCCGACATCTCAAAGCGCGAACCTTTCCGAAAAACCTCCGTCGTCAAACCCGTCTGCGTAAAACAGATAAAGGGCCTGGGCGCGGGGTCATATCTGGCGGCCATAGATTTCTGCCTTTTAAAAAATGCGAAAAAAACACAAACACCTGTATAAGATCTTCTTTCCCCCGCCCGACAAGGCCGTGACCCACCGCGCCCTGCTCCTGGCCGCGATCTCCGACGGCTCCACCGTCATCTCCGGCCCGGCCGTATGTGAAGACACCGCCGCCACCGCCGCCTGTCTGAAAAAACTGGGCGTAAAGATCTCGTCCTCGCGCGGCCGGCTGATGGTCAAAGGCGCGGGGCTGCGCGGCCTGAGAAAGCCCTCCGGTCCCCTTAACGCGGGCGAGTCGGGCACGACCATGCGCCTGCTGGCCGGTCTGCTGGCCGGCCAGGAGTTCGACTCGGTCCTGACCGGAAAGGGTTCTCTCCTGAAAAGGCCGATGGATCGCGTCACGGCCCCCCTTGCGGCCATGGGCGCCGGAATAAGCTCCGCGGGCGGACGGGCGCCGCTCAGGATACATGGTTCCCGACTGTCCGGCGCGAACCATAAGCTCCTGATACCCAGCGCGCAGGTGAAATCCGCCATACTGCTGGCCGCACTTTACGCGGAAGGCCCCACCTCAATCACCGAGCGGCTGGCCACCCGCGACCATACCGAGCGGCTGCTGAAATATCTGGGCGCGCGCATCTCCTCCGGCGGACTGAATTTTTATTTAAGGCCGGGACGCCTCAACGCCAGGAATATCAAAGTGCCGGGCGACTTTTCTTCGGCCGCGCCTTTCATCACGGCGGCCTGCCTGCTGCCCGGATTTAAACTGACGATAAAAGGGATCGGGCTGAACCCCGGGCGCACGGGCCTGATAACCGCCCTTAAAGCCATGGGCGCCCGGATAACCGTAAAACCGGCGGCCGCCGCGCCGGAACCGCAGGGGGAGCTGATCGTCTACGGCTCAAAACTCCAGGGCATAAGGGTGCGGCCCGACGAGATCCCGGCCATGATAGACGAACTGCCGCTGCTGGCGCTCGCGGCCTCCCGCGCGCAGGGCTCCACCGTCATCAGCGGCATCGGGGAACTGAGGCACAAGGAATCCGACCGCCTGAAAGCCACCCTGGCGCTGTTCAAAACCCTGGGACTCCGCGCGGAAGCCGGGCAAGGCCGCCTTACCATAAAAGGCCGGCAGGGAATTTTTGGCGGAGGGACGGCGGAAACGTTCAACGACCACCGCATAGCCATGGCCGGCGCCGTCGGAGGACTGTTCGCGGAAAAACCCGTAAAAATAAAAAATCCGGGCTGCGTAAAAAAATCATACCCGGATTTCTTCAAAGATTTTAAAAAAGTTTTTTAGGCATTCAGCAAGCCCGTCATCCCGGCAATCTGTTGGCCGGGATCCATTGAGTAAAGATTTATGGATTCCCGCTAAAAGCACGCGGGAATGACAGATTTTGCTGAATATTTAAAGTTTTTTTATGAGCTTTTCTTTTTTTTGAACAGGCCTTTGGCTTTGTCCATGAGGCCGCCGGGGAATTTATCGGGCGCCCTGCGGAAAATTTCCATGGCCGCTTCTTTTGAAAAATAATACGTCTTGCCTTTGAAATCCAGCGCCGGAGTGTTCTCCGCCACCGTTATTTTCTCGCCGCTGACCGGACACGAGGTTTCTTTTCCCAATTCCTCTTTAGTCACCTTATGCACGGCTACCAGCGGTTTTTTCTCCTCCGCCCCGGCCGCCGCGCCGGACTGCGGTTTGCCGGCGCCGGCCAGCACGCCCGCTTTAGGCATTTTCTCCAGGATCTTGCCGTCTTTGTGTATTCCCTGGGGCGCTTTCTTGTGCAGGGCCTCGCTGAGATCGGCCCCCGCCTGGTGCTGCTTCATGTGGCCGCCCGTCTTCCAGTGCGCGGACCGGGACAGGTCGTAGACTATGCCGTCGGCGGCCACGTAAACCGGCATACCGCTCCTGCCGTTGTATTTTTTCAGTTCCTCAACCGTAAAAACACGGCTCTTCCAGGCATCGGACGACCGCCTGCCGTCCTGGGCGGAAACGCCGCCCGAACACAATGCCAACATGATAACCGTAAAAATTGTTTTCATTTTTTCTCCTTTAAAGCTTCGGCCAGCGCCTGGCCGTATCGTTTGGCCGGCAGCGGGCCGCTGGCCGTTATGAGCTTCCCGTCCGTTTCCACGTCCGCGCCTGTGCACTTCCCCCCGCCCTTTTCGATCTCGTGCGCGCCGTCGGGCCAGCAGGCGGCCCGGCGCCCTTTAAGCAGTCCTGCGTGGGCCAGCACAACGGGAGAAATACAGATGGCCCCGAGAACCTTGCCGAGCGCCGACGCCTCCCGGAAAATTCCATGGACTTTTTCATTGTCCAGCTGCTCCAAAGCGCCGGGGCCTCCCACCAGCGTCAGGGCATCGTAATCGGCGGGGTTTATCTCGTCTACGGTCTTATCTACCTCGGCCGTAACCCGGAATTTGCCGCGCGCTACTCCCCTGGCCGTAGAAACCGTGACGACTTTGATTCCGGCGGCCTCCAGTATTTTTTTAGGCTCGGTGTACTCCTCGTCTCTGAAACCCTGGAACGCTATGAACATAGCCGCTTTTTTCATTTTCCCCCCATCCACAAGAACCGCTTCCGCTATGCCGTAAATTTTTTAAGATTTTCCATAATCTGATCCAGTTCAAAGGGCTTGAACATGCAGGCAACGGCCCCGAGCTCTTTAGCGGTTTTTTCAAACGCCTGGCGGGGATCCGACCCGCTGCTCATTATCACCACCAGTTGCAAAGGTTTTATTCCCTTGATCAGCTTCAAAAGCTCCGGCCCCGTCATCTTAGGCATATGCACGTCCAGGAACACTATGTCATAATCCCGTTCCTTGAGCCGCGCCAATCCTTCCAGGCCGTTGTAGGCGGAACTGACTGTGAACCCCAGGGGCTCCAGGATAAATCTGAACAGGTCGTGGAAACCCTGTTCATCGTCCACGATGAGAATATGCCGTTCCGGGCCCGCCATCATACGGCCTCCGCTGCCGACGGATCGCCGGCAAACGCCCGTGAGCCGCCAGGCAGGCGGACAAATTTCATTTTGAAGCGAATAAACACCGCCCTGTATCGGTTCATTATCTCTCCGTATTACACGTCCTGAACCCCGCGCCGACGCGCCTTTACATTTGCCGGCGTAAGGATCCAAAGGATCCTTCCGAAGACGCCCCCGGTATTATTATACCCCTAATTTTATTGATTTCGCAACATTTGCAATAATGCCGAGCGCCGCCCGAAAAACGTCCCAAGTGAACTTTCTCAGGCCTTAGTCCTGAAATTCACGGACGTATTTCTCCGACGCTGTAAAGATTTTTACAGTTATATAGATCCCCGGGAGTCACGAAATCCGCGACTGTTTGGAGCAGGTTGTCCAGAACCGCCGGGATCTCCCCGGCCATAGCGCTCTCCGACCACAGCCGGGTCTTTTCTGTGGCGGGCTTGCCTGCCGCACCGGCGTACGCTTCCGCGAACTTTCTGATACTGGACAACATTTCAGGGCTTTTGAAAGACGGCCCGGTAAATAATGCCGGAGGGGGATTTTTCGCCTCCGACAGGTACTTTTCAATAAGTTCGTTGAGCCGCATGGCCGCCATTTTCTTTTCTTCCTTCGCCGGTCCGGACGCCGCCCCCGGCATTTCAGGATACCTCTCAAAAGACTTCGCCAACGCTTTTGATGCGGGTTTTACCTGGTTCGCCATAACCTCCAGGGCCCAGGCAAGCGGACTGCCGGGATGCACCCCGGAATAATGGGGCCTCCTTTCGGCAAGGCTCCGCAAGGCCGCGGCGCGCGCCAGCGGCCGCACCGGGAACGGATTTATGTCCAACGCATAGGGATTCCCGGGCGGGCGGCGCGCTTCGGCGTAACAGCGATATACGAATTCGGAACAGATCATCGGCTGCCGCTTCCCGGCCAGCATCAGGAACTCGCCCGCGTCATCCAGGATTTTACGCAGGAGCCATTTGAGATAGACATTGACCGGAACGTTGCGCGTCAGACCGAGCAAGGCCAGAAGCACTATCTGCTCGTAAGCGTATCTGTTCCTGCCGGCCAAATAGGTTTCCGCCTTGGCCAGCACGGGCCGCATGGAACCCGGATGCGAGACGAGCCGGCGGCTGACGGCGTATTTTGCGCCGGCGAGACTGTCCTGAAAACCGCTCTTATCCAGTCCTTTGGCTTTGGCTTCCCCGACCTGGCCGTCGCCGAGAAATATGGCGGCGTGATTCATTTCCGTGCCGTCAAAAAATTGTATGGCTTTCGAGATCCAGCCGTCGCCGTGATACAGAATTATGTCCCCGGCCGTTAACGTGTTTTGAGCGATTCTATCCATAAATATCCCCCTTTTATGCGGATCTGGGGACTCCCGCCCCCTCAGCGTAAGCCCCACTCCGCCATGGTACCAATTAATGTCCCGGAAGCAAACCCCATTCGTTCGCTTGACGCGGCGCCGCGATTTTTAATACTTTTACTATAAGGTTGAGAATATCAGGGGGGTTAAAATGAACCGACTGAATCAGGAAGAAAAAAACACACTTACGGCCCGGCGGACGGAATTGGCGGGGGAGATGGCTTTGCTGGAGAAATCCATCCAGGATCTTGAGCTGCACCGCCAGAAAGTCCCGGATGCCGAGGCCAAGAAAAGCGCTATTCTGGCGGAAGCGCTGCACAAGGAAAATCAAATACTGAAAATAGATCTTCTGCTCGGGCAGGAGAAAGACGGCGCAGCCCTGGACACGGCAAAGATCAAAGCTCTCGTCGACAGCAAAGATTTGAAAGCGAAAGTGAAAAACATCTTTGCGAACCAGGGCCTGGAGTTCTGCATGCGCCCCTCATGCACTACCTGCGTGACCGGCTGCGATTCCGAATGCATCTCGCGCTGCACAAGCGGCTGCTCTTTCTGCACCAGCGCGGTTACCGGCAGCTGATCGCAGAGCCTGTCCCAGAGAAAGCGGACTGGATTTCAGCCCGCTGACGGTACAACTGCGCGCAATGCGAACGGGGCCCGCTCAGGCCGGAGTATCATATGCTGAAAGCCGGGGAATATGACCAGGATGATATTGTCGTCGTCTCGGATAAATATCACATACGGCCGGACAAGGATCGCTGCATCCTCTATCCTTTCAGCACGGACGAGGTTTCTTCCTGGAGAACGCTGCCGGCCCCTCACGGAGCGGCCCTCACGCTGCTTGACGGCAGGCGCACCCTGAGGGAAGCGGAGGCGGCGCTTGAAGAGCTGTTCAGCCTAAAGCCGGGAACCGCAAAAAACATTCTGGATTGTCTGATAAAACTGTCCAACGCGGAACCCGGCAAAGCTTTCCTGGAGAAAAGGCCGGGGAACGGCGGCGGCGGTGATTTTACGCTATATCCGCCGGAAAAGTTCATCCGGAAATTAAACACAGATCAGGCGCTGAAAAAATCGGAATCAAGCCGTCTCGCGGCGCCGTTGAGCCTGATCATTATGCCCTCCCACGCCTGCCGCGTGGACTGCCTGTATTGCTACGCGGAGAGAAAACCCATCCCTGCGGCCGAGCGCCTGACCGCGCGGCGGTGGCTAGATCTTATCGACGAGGCGTACGAGTCGGGCATTGATATAGTAATGTTCAGCGGGGGAGATCCTCTTACCTATCCTGGGATCGAACTGTTATTGGAAAGAATGATCCTCCGGGGAATAAAATTCCTTATCCCGACTAAAAGTTACATCTCCAAAAAAAAGGCGAAAACGCTCGCGGAGATAGGGATGCGCGGCTTCGCGGAGATCCAGATCAGCGTTGACGGCGTCACCGCCGGCGCCGACAGGATGGTGAACCGCCCCGGTTACGGGGAAAAAGCTCTGCGCTCGATAGAAAACCTGCTTGAGCGGGGCTTATCGGTAAGGACAAATACCGTCTGCCTCCCCATAAATGTGGAAGAGGTTCCCGCTTTAATGAAGCGGCTTTTTCTTCTGGGCGTCAAAAAATCCCATATCACCGGCTACGGACGTTCCATGTATCGCCACGAAGATTCCAAGTTTTTGTCTCCCGCCCAGATCGATCGGCTGAAACAGAAGATCGAAGCTTTAAAAAATGAACTGAACTGGAACGGGCTGTCCTGCGGCGCGGACATCCTTGACTACTCCTCAATGACTACGGAACAGAAGCTCGGGAGATGGAAAGAAAGAGCTCATTGTTCGGGTGGAACTACTTCCATGACCATTACCCCGAACGGGGATGTGGTTTTATGCGAGCAAGTCCCCCAAACGGCGCCGTATGTGATAGGTTCAGTGAAAGAGCGCTCCATTATGGAGATCTGGGGATCGGACGAAATGAAAAATTTTCTATCTCCGCCGCAGGAACAATTCCGCGGCGTTGCCTGCGGGGAATGCAAAGAGTTTACCGAGTGCCATGAAATTTACGGACGATGCTTCAGGGACGCCCTGGCGACCTACAAATCTTTCCATGCCCCTTCTCCTAACTGCCCGCACGCCCCCCCCGGGCTGCGCATGTCGTAGGGGACGCTGCTTCCAAACTTCCAAATTAAATTAGGAAGTTTGGAAGCAGCGTCCCCCTCCTCAGAAACGACCGCCTATGGCGGCTGAGAGCTGCGCGTTCCTGTCCCTGAAGCTGTAGGTCTGGCTCAGTCCCAGCGGCAGCGGAAAGCGCCAGAACCTGTAATACAGTGAAATCCCCGCGCCTTTCTGGGCTGTCGCCGGATAGTCGGCCGGGTCGAAAGCGGCTTCGGCGAAAACCGAAGCCTGCAAAATTCCCCGGCGCGAGGCGTAAATAGGTTTTGAAAATAAGGCGCCTAAGCTCGTCATTCTTTGGGCCCGGAATTCCCTGGCATATTGACCCATAAGACCCATTTCCCTGCCGGTGGCGAACAACTGGCTTTCGGGGGCGTTGGCCGAAAACGCCGCTGCGCAGCGCAGCGAAAATCTGCTCCCCCTGCCCCAGACGGTGGAATTTTCCAGCGACAGCGCGGCTTTGGAAAAAGCGTAATCCGCTCCGGTCCAGGCGCCGCCGTTCGACACGGTCAGGCCCGCCCCCCACCTGTTTTCGGCTTTTGTCCGCCGCTGAAGACGTTTATCCAGATCCGCCAGCCCCAGCCCGAAGATCACCCCCAGGTCGTCCCTTTTTTCCCCGGCGCCGCCGGCCTTGAGCCCCAATGAAACGCTGCCGGTCCGGCCACCGCCATGAAAGGCCCGCAGTCCATCATCGTATGTATTTTTCTCCCCGGTATAACCCAACGCGGCGCTGAGCGCGGTTCTGCCTCCGCGGCGCCATAAGGGAAAACCCACGGAAAGGGAGTTGGTTTGTCTGCGCCGCCCGTACAGGGCGGCTATCGCGCCGTATTTCAGGAATTCCCCGGCGTCGCCCGGCTTGCGCGTGCCACGCTCCGGGCTGTAGGCGCCATCCGCGTAACGGCATTCTCCGGCATCCAGCTCCGAATGAAAGAACCTGACGAAATGCTCGTTTTTCTCAAAAAAAACGGACGCGCTCCCTCCCGTTCCGGCCGTCGCGCCCGACACGGAGATCGTCTCCGCCCGCCTGAAGATGTTCCTGGAAACCAGGAAAAGCCCGGCCGAGGCCCCGGCCGGGCCGGAAAAGGCGAAAGGAAAAGGCAGCAGATACCAGCCGTCTTCAGCGGTGATACGCACATCCGCCAGCCCCTCCCCGGCGGAAACAGTGGAAATCTCCACCGATTTAAAAAGCTTCATGGAATAAAGGGCGGCGTAGGTGTCTTCCAGCGCCCGCTGGGTCAGTTCGCTCCCCCCTTTAATCGGAATGGCGGAGCGCAGGACGTTTTCGGAAACACGGTTACCGCTGAATGAGATCTTGTTTATCCGCGCGCTCTCCGCGCCGGCGCGGGAAGAATCAAAAACAAGGCACAGAACAAGCACTATAAAGACGTGGCGCTGTTTCATATTCGGTATTCAGGGGACGCTGCTTCCAAACTTCCAGACTAAATTAGGAAGATAGGAAGCAGCGTCCCCATCCTTGCTTATGTTTTCTTATAGCGCGTACTTCTGCCGAGACCGAGACGCTCGATCCTTTTAAGCCGGAGCAGTCTGTCTATCGCCTGATTTACGGTAGGGCGGGCAACCTTTGTGTTCCGGGCGATATCTTTGGGAGCGGCTTCTTTCACCGTTTGTAAATAGTGCCAGATCGCAAGCTGCTTCGGAGACAAGATCTTCTCAACATTCTCCCTGGAAAGAAGTTCGATCGCCATTTCAGACTGCTTAAGAAAAACAGACAAAAAGAATTCCATCCAGGGGGTAATATCCTCTTGCCCGGTTTTTACCGTCTTCTGACTCTTGCGCAGAGCGAGATAATAGTCCGACTTATTATCCTCTACCAGCTTTTCATGCGAGACATACGGCATATACAAATATCCCTCTTTAAGCAATAAAAGATTGGTAAGGATACGGGAAACCCGGCCATTGCCGTCTTCAAACGGATGAATATTCAAAAACTCCACTATAAAATTGCCGACAATAAGAAGCGGGTGATATTTTCGTTCAACAAGCGCGTCCCTGGTCCACTCCGTGAGTTCCTGCATTTCTTTCGGGGTCAGGTAAGCCGACGTTGTTTCAAAAAGCGTGGCTATCGGCTTTCCGACAGAATCGACCATCTTAACCACATTTTCCTTTTTCTTGTATTCCCCCCGGTGCTGTTCGTCTTTTTCGGCGTACTTTAAAAGTTCCTTATGGAAATGTTTTATAGTGCTTTCGCTGAAACTGATCCGTTTCCATGAATCAAAAACGTTTTCCAGTAGTTCATAGTAGCCGGATACTTCCTGTTTGTCGCGGTCCGAGAATCTTTGAACTGAAAGCCCGCGCATAAGCTTTTCCACATCCTCATCAGACAGCTTGGCGCCTTCAATGCGGGTGGAAGCGCCGGTCGAGGTGATCAAAACCGACCGTTTAAGGCGGCCCAAGACTTGCGGACTTAATCTCGCCCCCGCGATCCATTGGCCCTTTAATTCGTCGATCCGCGAAAATTTGCTCCAGATGTCAGCCGGGATATTCTTAATTCTTTGTTCAAACCGCCTATTTGTAGTCATATGCGAACCCTATATTTCAACTATATAAGATTATATTCGATTAGGTTTTTGCGGTCAATCAGGGGACGCTGCTTCCAAACTTCCAAACTAAATTAGGAAGTTTGGAAGCAGCGTCCCCCTCCCTCAAATATTGTAGAATTGTCGATGAAACGCGCCGATGTAGCTCAGCGGTAGAGCAACCGCCTTGTAAGCGGTAGGTCGCCGGTTCAATCCCGGCCATCGGCTGATTTTATTGTCCGGCGGCGCTTAATTTTGTAGAATCTCATTATACGGCCTGTTCGTCTAGCGGCCTAGGACGCTGCCCTCTCAAGGCAGAGATCACGGGTTCAAATCCCGTACAGGCCGCCACAATTTCCGGGCGGAAAGCCGGTTTCTCAATGAGTGACCGGCTTTTTATTTCCATCAGCGGGCGTCCGGGACATACTTCGCCTGGACGCTGAGGAACATTCCTTCCCCGCCGCGCTCCAGATCGAACACTACGCCCTCGGACACTTTCGCCGCGCCGAAAACGTCCGGCAGATCGGCGGCCGAAGAGACCGCGGCTTTGTTCACCGCCCGGATCAGATCTCCGCGGCGCAGATATCCGAACAGTTTTGAGGCGGGATCGATCCGATCGACCACGGCGCCTCTTTCCGCAAACCGCAGGCTCAGCCCCTCCCAGGAGTAACCCTCCGCCTTCCGCGCCCCGCCGGCTTTCGGCTCCCTGCCCGAAGTGTAGACCACGCCCGCGTCGCGCGCGGGACGCTCGGCCAGCGTTATCTTTTCTTTTTTCTCCGTTCCTTTGCTTATATAAGTCAATTCCACCTGGTCGCCCGGGCGGCGGGTATAGGTCTTATAAAAAAGATCCTCCTCCGTCTCCACCGCCTCCCCGTCGCATGCCGTTATGACGTCGCCCCTGACAATGCCGGCCTCGTAAGCGGGCGAACCTTCGGCCACCGCGTTCACGATCCCGCCCGCGGTCACTTTCAGCCCCAGCCTTGACGCCATCAGAGGGTCGAGGGCCGCGATAGAAACGCCCAGCCAGCCCCGCCTGACCCGCCGGCCGGCGGTAATATCGGCCAGCACCCTCCTCACTTCCGTGGAGGGGATGGCGAAACCTATGCCGGCAAAAGCTCCGGATGGGGAAAAAATAGCGGCATTCACTCCTATAACCTTTCCGTCCAGACTGAGCAGCGGCCCGCCCGAATTCCCCTGGTTGATCGCGGCGTCGGTCTGTATAAGTTTCGAATATTTACGCCCCTCCAGCTTAATGCCCGCGTTCAGCGCGGAAATGATACCCGAGGTGACCGTCTGCCCGAATCCGAACGGATATCCGACGGCTATCGCAAAATCTCCGACCTTGACTTTGCCGGAGTAGTCCAGTTCCAAGTACGGAAACTTATCGCGCGACTTTATTTTGAGGACGGCAAGGTCAAGCGCGGGATCGCCCCCGGCTACGGACGCCATATAGGTTCTCTCCTTTCCGCCGGAGTCCAGCAGGGAGACCCGGATGCGGGAAGCTCCCTCAACCACATGATAATTCGTAAGGACGCTGCCTTCCGGATCTATGATAAATCCGGATCCCAGACCCTGGATATCATACCGGTAAGTCCGCTCTCTGGGAACTACGTAGCCGAAGTAGAACTCCGGTTCCACCAGGGTTTCTTCTTCCTCCCGCACGACCTTGAGGCTGACCACGGCCGGCTTCGCCTTGTCCGCGACCGCGTTAAAAACCCGCTGGATATTGAAAGCCTCGTTCTGCGCTCCGGCGGGGGCGCAGAAAACCAGCGAGAGGGATATGAATAATGTTTTTTTCATTGGCAATACCTCCATCGGCAGCGTACCGGGCGGGCATAACCGCCTGTTAAATGCAATATATAATTTGGGAAATCTCCCGGTCAATATCAAACCCCGGATCCGCCGGTATTACTTTCGCGGCCGGGAAATTGATATCATTGTCTAAAGGTACGGATTTAAAACTATGGAAATAGGCATCGTGGGATTACCCAACGTCGGAAAGTCCACACTGTTCAACGCTCTGACCAAAGCGGGCGCGGCTTCCTCCAACTACCCTTTTACCACCATCGATCCGAATGTGGGAGTGGTGCCGATCCCCGACAAGCGGCTGGACGCGCTTTTTGAAATTTTCAAGCCGCCGAAGAAAGTCCCGTCCTATATAAAGTTCGTGGATATCGCCGGTCTGGTGAAGGGCGCCTCGAAAGGCGAAGGGCTCGGCAACAAGTTCCTGGCGAACATCCGCGAGGTGGACGCCATAGTGCAGGTGGTGCGCGTATTCGACAACCCGGACGTGGTGCACGTGCTGGGCGAAGTGGATCCGATCCGCGACATCGAGGTGATAGAGACCGAACTGATGCTGGCCGACCTTGAAGCGGTGGACAAGATGATAGACAAGAACACCGGCGCCGTGCGTTCCGGCGCCAAGGAAGCCAAAGACCGGCAGGAAAAGCTGGAAGTCATCAGGAAACTGCTGGCCGAGGGAAAACCGGCGAAAGAAGCGGGCTACACCGCGGAGGAAGTCAGGGACTTCAACCTGCTTACCGTCAAACCTGTTTTCTACGTTGCCAACACCTCCGAAACCCCCAATGCCGCCGTACAGGCCAGACTCCGCGATTTCGCGAAGTCCCGCGGCGCCATCCTGGTGGAAATTTCGGCGAAGATAGAGTCTGAAATAATCGAACTGCCCGACGAGGAAAGAGCGCTGTTCCTGAAAGATCTGGGCGAGGAATACACGGGCCTTGAAAAAATGATCCTGGCCGGGCAGAAACTCCTGGATCTGATCTCCTTCTTTACCGCCGGCTCCGAAGACGAGGTGCGCGCCTGGAGCCTGCGCCGGGGCCTTAAAGCGCCGCAGGCGGCCGGCCGCATTCATACCGATTTTGAAAAAGGCTTCATCCGCGCCGAGGTCTACTCTTTCGAAGATATCATGAAGTACAGGGACGAAAAAACCCTGAAAGAAAAAGGCCTGATCCGCTCGGAAGGAAAAGAGTACGTGATGCGGGACGGCGACGTCTGCTTCTTCAAATTCAACGTGTAATCCGGACTATTAGTCCTCTACCGGCTCTCCGGAGCGGAGTTCCTTTTTTTAAGCGTGAAACTGTCCAGGATATTTCCGTCTATGCCTCTGGCCTCCGCCAGCAGGCTGCCGCCGTTCACGGAGATCTGCATGAAATGGTGTTCGCGGAGAACCACTGAAACGTGCTCCCAGCGTTTGTGCTGGGCATAATCCAGCGCGCCTCCCGCTCCTCCGGTAATGACGTAAGCGACCCCGTTCAGCGCGCCCCTTTCGTAAACGTGGGCGTGTCCGCTGAACACGAGGCTGACCTTGTATTTCTCCAGCAAAGGCACAAGGTGCCTGCGCAGCAGCTCTTCTCCGTCATAATAGGTATCGTCCCAGGAGGTTGAGAACGGAGGTTGGTGCAGGAAAACGAAGATGTAGCCGGCGCCGCGCGAATCCGCCGACTCCAGGTCGCGCACCAGCCAGTCATACTGGGCGCTTTGCGGCGGCACGTCAAAGGACGCAAAACTACGGTTTTCGTTGGGATCCAGCACGATAAAATGGCTGTTGCCGTAGTCAAAGGAATAATAGAAGCGGTTTCCTCCCGGATTGCGGAACGCCGCGCGGAATTCCCGCGCCCCCGGGCCGGAGGGCGAAAAATCCCATTCGCCGCCCTTTAACCCGTAATCGTGATTCCCCGCGGCAAGGAATGAGGGCACGGATCCCAGGAATTCTCCGCCGGGGGAAAAAAGCTCCCTTCCCCACCGCGCGGGATCGCTCCCGTTATCGGTATAATCGCCGACGCCTACGGCGAAAGCCGGCTGCAAGGCCGCCATCTCCGCCGATATTTTCGAGAATTTGTCCGGCGAACTCTGGTTGTCGCCCCAAACCACGAAGTTGAACGCGGAGCCGCCGGGATCGGGAGCCGTCCTGAAAGTCCCTCCGCCGCGGACGCCGCCGTCGGGCGCCGTCACGCAATAGCGGTATTTTGTCCCGGGAAGCAGCCCCCGCACGGTTATTTCATGCTCGGTGAAAGCCTCAGCCTCGGGCACGGTGA
Organism: Elusimicrobia bacterium GWA2_56_46; assembly: GCA_001799575.1. Lineage (GTDB taxonomy): Bacteria > Elusimicrobiota > Elusimicrobia > Elusimicrobiales > UBA9959 > YA12-FULL-51-18. The sequence goes on along the minus strand of MGTT01000015.1, from coordinate 211,692 downwards.
ACAGCCCTTCATGGCCGGCGCTGTCCGCCCTTTCCACGAATACCGCGGCCTTTTCCGGCGCCGCCGTGCGCCAGAGTATAGTCACGCCGTCCTGACGGATGTTCTGTAGGTATGGGGCGCGCGAAAGTTTTGCCGAAACGGACATCCCCGGCGCCGGCGGAGAACCATCCTGCGTTTTCTCTTGTCCGACGTCGCTTGAGGCGGAATATCCGCCCAGGCCGGTCGGCGCGACGGCAGGGAAAACCGCCAAACAAACCGCCAGCGCGTGCTTATAGAGAGTGTTTTTCATTTTGCCGCCTCAATGTCTCTCGTTTATATAGTTTAGCTGAAAAGCCGGGGAACGCAAGGGCCGGCGGCCCTATGCGGACTCTGGGTCCACGCGGCCACGGCTGTCCCAAGAAACTTTAATGTAGCGGCGGGCTGCCAGTTCGGGGGCCTGTCGAGGCCGTGCCTTTTCGCGTTCCATCGGCGGCCTGCTGGGTCGAAAAGGCACGGCCCCGCCACCCCTACACTACCCCGCCGCGTTTAAAACTTTGAGAAAACCGTGTGTCTGTCCCCTTAAAATTATAAAATCTATGTGCGTGAATACTTTGGATGTCCAGTTGAATACCGATATTCTTCCTAAGCTGGGGCTGAATCCCAAGCAGCTTGAGGCCGTGCGGTATTTCGGTGGGCCGGTGCTGATCCTGGCGGGGGCCGGCACCGGCAAGACCAAGACGCTCACCTCTAAGATGGCTCTTTTGATAGCCTCCGGCGTCCCTCCCGCCCGCATCCTCGCCATCACTTTCACCAACAAGGCCGCCCAGGAGATGCAGCACCGGATAAGCAGGCTGGTACCCTATTCCGGCGGCATGTGGATGCACACTTTCCATTCTTTCGGCGCGCGCGTTCTGCGCGCTCACGGCCGGCTGATAAACATCAAGCCGGATTTCGTCATTTATGACGAAGACGACCAGAAGAAGCTGATCCAGCTCTCTCTGGAGGAGCTGGGCCTTGAGAGCGAAAAGAACAAGGCCGCCGTCTATGTCACCCTCATCTCCAGGGCCAAGGACGACCTGCTGGACGCGCAGTCTTATTCCATAAACGCCCAGGCTTCCGGCGAACCGAACCGCCTTAAGACCGCCCAGATCTACCTGCGCTACCAGAAAAAACTGAACGAGGCCGGCGCCCTGGACTTCGGCGACCTCATAGTAAGGACCGCCGAGCTTTTAAAAGCGAACGACGAAATACGGGAATATTTCCAGAACTATTTCCAGTACATCCTGGTGGATGAGTACCAGGACACTAACCACGCCCAGTACGTGCTGGTAAAAACCCTTTCCGCCAGGCACCGCAATCTCTGCGTCGTCGGAGACCCGGACCAATGCCTGCCGCCCGGCTCAAAGATCAACACGGCCTCGGGCGTCAGACGGATAGAAGACATCAAGAACGGAGACGAGGTTATCGGCGCTTCCGGCTGGGGCAAGACCGCCGCCGCCGCGGTCAACAAGATCATCAAACGGCCCTTCAAAGGCGAGCTGCTTGAAATAAAAACCAAAAGCGGAAAGACCCTTAACTGCACTCCGAATCATATCTGTTTCGCCAGGCTTGATCCGGTTCCCGGCGCGCACTATGTTTATCTGATGAAGAGAAACGATAAAGGGTTCAGGATCGGCGTAACCTCCGGGGCGCGTTCCTCGAAAGACAACGCTCTTTTGAACGGCCTGATGGTGCGCACTAATCAGGAAATTGCCGACGCGATGTGGATACTGAAGACCTGTGGAACCACCGGGGAAGCCAGATATTACGAACAGCTCCTGTCGGTCTCCTATGGTCTGCCCACCATGGTTTTTCATGTAAGAGGCCGCCGCATGGCTATGGGCCAGGAGCTGATCGACCGCCTTTTCAAGGCGCTGGATACCGGAAAAGCGGCTGAAAAACTGATGGAAGATTTCGGGCTTAATCCGGACTTCCCCCACCACAGGCCATACGCCGTCACCCGCGGAAACTTTAACAGAAAATACGTCTGGTTTACCGTATTCGGAGATTCCCGGGAAAAAATTTCAGACAAGACCCACTATCACCGGATCCAGCTTGTGACCTCGGGCGCGGCCCTGAAAGAAAAAGCCGCGAATAAATTTAATGTCCGGCCCGATAAAAAAGACACCTGGCGCATAGAAACCTCCAGAAAAGAGTACGATGAGGCAATGAAACTGGCGAATGATATTTCGGATCTGGACGATCTGGACGTGGTTTCCAGGGCCAAATTGACCTCTGAAAAACCGTTCCACTTTATGCCGGCCTCGCACCTCCATCCCGGCATGAAAATCCCCGTGCTGGAAAACGGAAAAGTAATCGAGGACACGGTCACCCGGGTCGGAAGCCGCCCCTATAACGGGCCGGTTTTTGATATTTCAGTCCCCGGTAACCGCAATTTTTCCTCCGGCGGCGTAATTGTGCATAATTCGGTTTACGGGTGGCGCGGCGCCGATATCAGGAATATACTGGAGTTCGAAAAGGATTTCACCGACGCTAAAACCATCGTCCTGGAGCAGAATTACCGCTCCACCCCCAGGATCCTGCACGCTTCCAATGAAGTTATCAAGCATAACAAAGGCCGCAAGCCCAAGGATCTCTGGACCGAAAAACCGGAAGGCGAGCCGGTGGAACTGCTGGAATTCGCCAACGAAATGGAAGAAGCCAAAGGCGTAATGGAAAAAATCAAATGGCTGACCGCCCGGGCGGGCTGCGGTTATAACGATATCGCCGTCTTCTACCGCACCAACGCGCAAAGCCGGTCTTTCGAGGAAATATTCCGCCGAGGCCGGATCCCCTACCGGCTTATCGGCTCGGTCCGGTTCTATGACCGCAAGGAAATAAAGGACACCCTCAGCTATCTGAAGATCCTGGTCAATCCGGCCGACACGGTAAGCCTGCTGCGCGTCATCAACACGCCGCCCCGCGGCATCGGCAAAACGGCGCTGGAAAAGATTATGGCTTACGCCCGCCTGAAAGACATTTCCGTCTACGACGCCATGCTTACGGAAGAACAGATAGCTGATCTTACCCCGGCGGCCCGGCGCGGCGTCCGGGAATTCATAGCCATGCTGGACGATGTAAAATCCGACATATTCACCAACACTCCCACTTTAATGCTGGAAAAAATTCTCAGCAAGTCCGGCTACTGGCAGTCCATAGAGGACGGCTCGCAGAAAGACCCAGAAGACACCCTGAACCGCCTGGGAAATCTGCAGGAACTAGTCAACGCCGTCAAGGAATTCGAGGACAAGGTGAGAAAAGAGGGCGGCACGCCCACACTGCATAAATATCTGGAAGAGGTGACGCTGGCTTCGCAGGTGGACAATCTGAACACCGATACCCACGCCGTCACCCTGATGACCGTGCACCTGGCCAAAGGTCTTGAATTCCCGGCGGCTTTCCTCACCGGACTGGAAGAGGGGCTTTTCCCCATCAACTCCGCTAACTCCTCGGATGAGCACATGGAGGAGGAGCGGCGCCTGGCCTACGTGGGCATGACCCGCGCCAAGGACAAGCTTTATCTGACCTGGGCCGGCACCAGGAAGATCTTCGGCACGACTTACCCCAACATGGCTTCCAGATTTATTTTTGAGAGCAAAATCGCCGCAAGGGCCCCGCGCCGGGACGTAGAAGATGTGTGCGAAACGGCCGCCCCGACGGCCCCAACGGCTTTGCCCCGGATAGGAAAGGGCCGCAAAGTCGCCCACCCCGTCTACGGCCCCGGCCGGGTGGTGGATCAGATAGGCTCCGGCGAGTTCGCCAAGGTGACGGTGGTCTTCGACAGCGGCGTCCGGCAGACTTTTATGCTGAAATACGCCCCGCTGCAGCAGATATAGGGAACAGCGATGGTTAGAGTATTGGAGGGTTGGAGGGCTTGAAGAGCAGATGATAGAAAAGGAATTCTTTTATGGAAATAACCGAGAAAGACGTTGAACATATAGCGGAATTGGCAAGGCTTGAACTGGCGGCCGAAGAAAAAAAACTTTACACCGGGCAGCTCAAAAGTATTTTTGGCTGGATGGAAGAGCTCAACAAGGCGGACACGGCTTCCGTCCCTCCCACCTCCAACGTTCTGGGCGCGGCAAACCCTCTGAGAGAGGATAAACCGTTTTATTTTGAGGATCGGGAAGCCATTTTAAAGAACGCGCCTGGACGGGAATATGACTTCATCAAGGTGAAAAAGGTCATAGAATAACAAAGAGGAATTTTTATGGAAAAAGCGACGGAAATCGTCAGCCAGATTAAAGGAAAAAAAATAACGGCCGTAGAGGTTCTGAACCGATATCTCAGAACCATAAAAGAAAAGGACGGGGAGATCCGCGCGTTCCTGGAAGTTTTTTCAGAGTCCGCCGCGGCTCAGGCCCGGGCCGTGGACGAAAAAGCCGCCGCCGGCCTGCCGCTCGGACGCCTGGCCGGAGTGCCGGTGGCGATAAAGGACAATATGCTTTACAAAGGGCATAAGGCCTCCTGCGCCTCAAAGATCCTGGAAAATTATATCTCGCCCTATACGGCGACGGCGGTACAAAATCTGATAGACGCGGACGCCGTTATCATAGGCCGCACGAACATGGATGAGTTCGCCATGGGCTCCTCCACGGAAAATTCCGCTTTTAGGCCCACCAGGAACCCCGCTGACACCAGCCGCGTGCCCGGCGGCTCCTCGGGCGGCTCGGCCGCTGCCGTGGCCGCCGGCATGTGCCCCCTGGCCCTCGGCTCGGACACCGGCGGATCCGTCCGCCAGCCCGCCGCTTTCTGCGGCACCTACGGCCTCAAGCCCACCTACGGATCCGTCTCGCGCTACGGCCTGGTGGCTTTCGCCTCAAGCCTGGACCAGATAGGAGTGTTCGCCAATTCCATAGAGGACACGGAACTGGCGTTCTCCGTGATCTCAAGCCATGATCCGAAAGACGCCACCTCGGTGAAATATCCGGAGAACAAAATACCAGGCGGCGTAAAAGGATTGAGAATAGGCCTGCCTAAAGAATATGCCGCCGGTTCCGGCGCCATGGACGCGGAAGTGGCCCGTCTTTTCGGCGAGACCGTGCAAAAACTGAAAGAGCTGGGCGCCGTGTTCGCGGAAATTTCCCTCCCCCATACCAGGTACGCCCTGCCGGCCTATTATATCGCAGCCTCAAGCGAGGCCAGCTCCAACCTGGGCCGCTTCGACGGCATACGCTACGGCCTGAGCGCGCAGGGCGGGACTCTGGCCGATGTCTACAAAAAGACCCGCGGCCAGGGCTTCGGCCCGGAGGTCAAGCGGAGAATAATGCTGGGAACCTACTCCCTGAGCGCCGGCTATTACGACGCTTACTACCTGAAAGCCCAGAAAACACGCACCCTCATAAAGCGGGATTTTGACGAAGCTTTCGGGGAGGTGGATGTGATCTTCACCCCCACCACGCCGAGCCCGGCTTTCAGATTCGGGGAAAAAGTCTCCGACCCCGTCGCCATGTATCTGTCAGATATTTTTACCATACCCTGCAATCTGGCGGGACTTTGCGGCCTGTCCATACCGGCCGGCAAGTCCGGGAAAGGCCTGCCCATAGGCGCGCAGTTCCTGGCAAAACCATTCAATGAGGCGGTCATGTTCAAACTCGGAGAGGAACTGGCTCATGCCGGTTGAAAAGGCCTTTGAACGTTCGGCCGGCGGCGTGATCATGGAAGACGGCCGGGTGCTTTTGATACAAATGCGGAACCTGGAAGGCGTAATGGTATGGACTTTCCCCAAGGGCCACATAGAGCGCGATGAAACGCCCCAGGCCGCGGCGCTCAGGGAAGTCGCGGAAGAAACGGGTTTTAACTGCGAAATAACGGGAGAACTTTACAAAGCGGGGTATTCTTTCGTAAGGAACGGCCGCCCCGTGGATAAAGAGGTACATTGGTACCGCATGAAGCGCGTGGGCGGGGACGGCGTGGTAAAGACTCCCGAAGAGATCTTCGGCTTGAAGTGGTGCCCTCTTAAAGAGGCCGGGAAATATCTGCTCTATCCCAGCGATCTCAGGCTGCTTGAACTTCTCAGCGCGGAATAAATTTATCGGAGGTTGGAAACATGCCGGAATTTGAACCTGTTATAGGACTTGAGGTGCATACCCAGCTGAAAACCGAGACCAAGATGTTCTGCTCCTGCAAAACGTCCGCCTCGGAAGCGCCGGCCAACGCGTTTATCTGCCCGGTCTGCACCGGCCAGCCAGGCGCCCTGCCGACGCCCAATCTGCGCGCCGTGCGCCTGGGGGCGGCGGCGGGCCTGGCCCTGGGCTGCGAAGTGAGCGAGGTTTCCGTTTTCGCCAGGAAAAACTATTTTTACCCAGACAATCCCAAAGCCTACCAGATCTCCCAGTTCGATAAGCCGCTCTGCGAAAACGGGGCTGTGGAACTGGATCTAAAGGACGCCGCCGGAGGCGTCCGCACCAAGACGGTCAGGGTGCACCGCGCCCATCTGGAAGAGGACGCCGGAAAATCGCTTCATGCCATAGGCAGCAGGCAGCTGGATCACACCCTGGTGGACTTCAACCGCTGCGGAGTTCCGTTGCTGGAGATAGTGTCCGAACCGGACCTGAACTCGGCCGACGAAGCCTACGCTTATCTGATGGAGCTCAAAAAACTGCTGCAATGGGTAGGAGTGTCGAACTGCGACATGGAAAAGGGGGAATTGCGCTGCGACGTCAATATTTCCCTGAGGCCCAAAGGCGAAACCAAACTGGGCCGTAAAGTGGAGATAAAAAATCTGAACTCGTTCAAAGCCGTCAAGGACGCCATAACCCACGAGATCGGGCGCCAGGCCGCCGTCCTGAACGGCGGCGGGGCAGTCGATCAGGACACGCGGCTCTGGAACGAAAAGGAGCAGAAAACCGTCTCCATGCGCTCAAAAGAACTGGCGCATGACTACCGCTATTTCCCGGAGCCGGATCTCTCGCCCCTGAGAATAAGCGCCGCTTTTAAGGAAGAGCTGAAGAAAGAGATCGGGGAACTGCCCAAAGCCAAGAAAGACCGGTTCAAGGCCGAGTACGGCCTGTCCTCCTACGACGCCGGGGTTGTCACCGGGGGAAAAGGCCTGAGCGCCTATTTCGAAGCCTGCATGTCCGAAGTAAAAAGATCCGGCCTGGCCGTCCCGGCGAAAAACGTCCTCAATCTTATCGCCAGCGAATTCCTGGCGCGCCTGAACGGCCTTAAAAAAGATTCGGTGACCCTGGATCCGGGAGACAAGGAACTTATTTCTCCGGCCAATCTGGCCAAAACGGCCGCGCTGACCGCCGCCGGCAAACTCTCGGCCTCGGCGGCGAAGACGGTGTTCGCGAAGTCCTGGGAGACCGGGAAAGACCCGGAAACGCTGATGGGAGAACTGGGTCTGGCCCAGGTGAGCGACGCGGGCCTGATAAAGGACTGGGCCAGGGAAGCGATAGCGGCCAATCCGAAAGCCGCCGAAGATTTCAGGAACGGAAACGAGAAAGCGCTGGGCCCGCTGGTCGGCGTCATCATGAAAAAGTCCAAAGGCACCGCCAACCCCGCCGCCGCCAACGCCGCGATAAAGGAATTGCTTAAATAGAGTTTTGCGCGCCCCTATAATATCATGGCATCTTCGACAAGGAACATCGGCTATGTTTCCCTTTACTATATGGAAAGATGGCGGCAGGTTGCCGGTTCGGGGGCCCTCCACATTCTGGAGTGATGCAGCTGCTTCCGGGGTCACTTCCGTTACGACCCGCTCTTTCGCATCGGACATCTTATAATGCCCTTTGTCGAATCGCTTAGAGAGAGGGAATTACTCCCGATATGCGAACTCTGTGATATGCCAGCGTCCCTGATCCCGGCGTATGATAAATTCCGAGGGGTCGCTCCGGATCGCGTATGACTGGGAAGAAGCGTCGAAAGCTCCTTCGGCTTCTATAAACTCTTTTTTTCTTTTCTGATCAAAAATGGAGTGGTATTTACTCACAAATTCTTTTTGGTTTTTGCATTCAATGGCCGGGGCGGCGGCCGGATACGCTCTCCCAAAGTAATCCACGAACGGGAATTTAAAGAACTTTGCCGCTTCTTCGGCGTTATCTTTCGCCAGAGCCGCTTTCAAGCCCATTATAAATTTATCAAAACCATCCCCGGGATTTCCAGGCGCGCGCGGGTCGTTTGATTGCAGCACAATAGCGAATTCTCTGCCCAGGGACAGTCTAAGCACGCTATGAGACCCGCGCCACACGTCATTGTAGTATTCCTTTACCGGCAGAGAGCCGCATAGTTTTGTTAGTTTAGAGCGTAAATCCGCCTCAACCTTTTCCCCCTCGCCATCATCGTAAGCGCATCTGAACGTAATTATACTTACCGTGCCGTTTTTCACATCAGCGGTAAGCGTCCCCTGGCAGCCGAACAGCGAAACTTCGCGGTTGCCAGCGCGGTTGCCCAAGCCCGCACCCAACTTAATCCCGCCTAATTCCACGGGAATGACAGGCGTTCTGTTTGCAAGCACGTCTTTTTTGGGTTCCGCTAACACATTACACGTTCCAAATTGAACCGCCAATAAACACATTATCGGAAAACTAAAATTTATATTTCTCATTGTTTTAGTATATCAAATTCAACTAAACCTTTAAGGTAAGATGGCGGCAGGTTGCCGGTTCGGGGGCCTGTGTCCCACCCCTCCAACTCTACCCTGCCACCATCCTTCCTTACCTCTAAAGTTCAGCTACCCTCCAAATTCTAAAGTGATACAACTACTTCCGGATTCACTTCACTTCCCCAATCCTCCGATAAGCGGCAATCCCGCCGGCTCGGCTGCTTCCGCAATGTTCTGTACTGGAAGAATGGCGGCGGGGTATAGCTGGAGGGGTGACAGCCATGGGTCGGATCGGGGCGAGGGGAACCGGCGCGAAGTCGCCGGGCCCCGCAGGCCCGATGGGCCCCATGGCTGGCAGGCCCCCGCACTTGCAGCCCGCCGCCATTTCTCCACTTTTCACCCCTTGGGTGAAATCTTCTCATCAATGACGCAGGTTTATTAACGGATTTGGGTTAGGGCGCCTCGTTGCGAAAGTCCGGAATTGTTGGGGAACGCTGGAACCGGCGGCGCCCGCGAACCTCATTTTACCGCGCGATGCCCGGGAATAAAAAGCTGTTGTCCGCGGCTATGCCTCGGGGGGCGGGTTCCAGGCAGAGCGGGTTGACGAACGCGTCCCAGAAAACGAATTGCAGCAGACGGTTGAACCTGGAATACGATTCCAGCCGGGCCGCCTCGGCCTCTGCTTCCTCGATTTTTTCCGCAAGGGTCCCTCCGCCCCCGCCGGAAAAAAGAGCGGCGGACTCGTAATCGCCGGCCGCCACGCCCTCAAGGGAACCATCTATGGTTTTCGCTTTCCCGGCCAGCGCCGCGGACAGCCTCACATAATCCGCCGCAGGGTGGAACCGGGCCAGATACCCAAAAACCAGCTTATCGAAAACGCACGAAAACCCTCGGCCCGCTATCCTGCTCTTCAAACACATTAACCGTTCATGAGCGGAAAACTTCAGCGTCCAGAACTCAAAAGCTTTACCCAGCTCGGCCAGACGGGGCCCGGCGGCTTTTATTTTTTCCGGATCTTTCTCCAGTCCGGAGATAAAATTTTTGACCGCCTCTTCCATGAGCCTGGCGTCGGCCAGCAGCGCTTTGGCGCCCGGCGCGTCCCCGGGTATCGCGCCCGCCCGCCTGTTGATCTCCCGCATCACGGACAGCGCCTCCAGTTCGCCGAGATTTTTCCTGACGGAGCGCCGCAGGGCCTCCAGCCGCCCGGCCTCCTCCCTGGTTATTTTCGCCCGCCCTTTCAATCCGGCCAGCGCCACCACGAACTCCCTGTACAGAAAAAAAGTTTCATCAAAAATCCGCCGCTGGCTGGCGTGGACGCCTCCCTTTTCCCCTCCCCCCGGCCCGGCCTCCAAAGAAGACCTGGCTTTCTCCAGCCTGCCGCCGAGCGCCCGGCTCTCGCGATCCGCGCCCGCCGTGTTTAAATTATAATCGGCGTAACCGACGGCGTCTGCGGCGCGGCCCGCGCCCCGCGCTCCGCCGGCTCCCTCCGGAAGCCGGGGGGAGTAGTCCTCAGGCGGCGCCTGAGAACTGTCAAAAAGCCTCTGGGCGGTAAGGCTCAGCTCTTCGTCCCCGGCGGCGGCGTCGCCGGCGGCCTTGTTTACCCCCTGCACAAGCCCCAGGAAATCCGGATTTATCTGCCAGGACGGCAGCTTGTACTCTATAGTCTCCGGCGGCGGCGCGTCCGCGGGCCGGCGCTCCCTGAGGTAAAAGTACAGCCTGGACGCCTCGTCCTGGTTTTTGTTTATCCAGTCCAGCAGGGCCAGCCTGACGGCCGAATGGGTTTCCCGGCCGGTAAATTTTATAAGCCGATCCTGGAAACCCGCCTCTATTATTTTGTCCGCCAGCTCTCCCCGGAAGAAAAGGCTGACCGCCAGCCTGTCCCTGATCCCGCGCAGCTCTTCTGCGTTGACGGAGGCCGGCGGAACCTCAAAGTCCGAAGCCCGGGCTTCCGGCATAAAGGAAAAGAAAACAACCGGCGCCAAAATAAATAAAACAATTGAACTTTTCATAACACACTAACCACTGTCCTTTACAGCCATGACCGAAACAGATACAGCAGCTTGCTGGCCGCTTTCGAAAGCAAAGGACGGCTCTGGGTTTCGGCCAGCGTGACCGGTTTTGATTTTTTAAGATCATCCCGGAAAACGCGCGCCATCTCCGCTCCGAACTCCCCGTCATAAACATTTACGTTTACTTCAAGATTGTAATGCAGGCTGCGGTGATCCAGGTTGTGGCTGCCGACCGAAGACCAGATCCCGTCTATGACCGCGGTCTTGGAGTGCAGGATCTCTTCCTGCCATTCGTATATTTTGATGCCGTTTTTTATCATGTGCGGATAGGTGGACCAGGTGGCCCAGCGTATATAGGGATGGTCGGTCTTATAGGGCCCGATGATGCGCACGTCCACCCCGCGTCTGACGGCCCTGATGAGCCGCCGGTAAACGAACCTGTCCGGAAGAAAATAAGCGTTGGTGATATAAATATACCGCCGGGCACGGTCTATGGCATAGCTGTAGCTCCGCCTGATGGATCTGAAATTCCGCATACCGGACGCCGAGACGACCGAAGCGCAGACCTCGCCGGCGAAACTTTTTTCACCCGGCTTTAAGAACGGCGCCGGGCCGGAAGAGCCCTTGGCGGCCGCCCAGGATTCCAAAAAAAGTCTTTCCACTTCCCCCACCACCGGACCCTCCACCCTCACCTGCGCGTCTTTCCAGCCGCGGCCGCCCAATTGGACGGGCGCGTCGTATACGGTAATATTGAAGCCGCCCACGAGGGCGGCCTCGCCGTCGACGCAGACGAGCTTGCGATGATCGCGCTTGATCCAGTTCCAATACGGTTTCCAGAGCACCACCGGCCTGAATTCGCCCACGTTGACTCCGCCGGCGGCCATCGCGGCAAAAAAATCCTTGTCCGTCAGGATGGATCCCACGGCGTCATAGATAAGGTAAACCGCCACTCCCTCCCCGGCCTTTTCCCGCAGCAGATCGCTGAATATGCGGCCCACAGCGTCGTCGGCAAAAGCGTAGAACTCCAGCAGGATGTATTTCTTGGCCGACCGCAGGGTTTTCAGGGTTTCGGCAAAGGCCTCCTCCCCGTTCCTGAGCAGCCGCACGGCGTTGCCGGGCAGCGTGTTCTCCGGTTTAAAACAATAATCCCTCCAATTGGTATTTTGCCGCATAACGGTTAAGGCTATGAGTTACCGCAATTTCTTCCTTATTTTATCATACTCCGCCCCGGGCAGAGAGAGGAGCGCCCGGTCATAAGCCGAAGCCCGGGAGAGATCCGGTTTCCTGTTCAGAACCGCTTCTATCCCGGCTATTTCCCGGGCCGCGGCGCCGCGTTCTCCCAGGGACAGGGAGATTTCCGCCAGCGCAAGCCGGGCCCTTAGAAAATCAGGTTCGAGCGCCGCCGCTTTTCTGAGCAGCCGCTCCGCCGAGGCGGAATCACCTCCCGCAAGGTAAAGATTCGCGGCGTCAAAATACGGAAGCGGTGATTTCGGAGTTCTCAGGATGGCGTTTTCGGCCAGGGCCGCCGCGCGGACGTAATTCCCGTCCAGAGCCAGGGAAAGAGGGACGGCGGCCCCGGCCAGGCCGGCATCCCCGGGAGCGAACGCCAGGGCCTTTTTAAGACAGCCGCTTCTTAAGGCTGGTGAAACCGACGGATCCAGGGCGCAGACCCTGGCCCGCTCAAATGAAAAGCGGGAAAGGAACGCCGCGCCGCAGCAGAGCGACAACGCGATCAACAGCCACGGCCGCGTTACCCGCGGCGCTTCCACCGGATGTCTTTCACCGGCCGCGAGCAGGCCCATGGTTCCGAAAAACAATATCTGCGGCGTCCCGGAATAAAAAATGATGTCCACCGAGGACTGCGCGAAAAGGGAAACGGCAAAGACTTTAAGGATAAGGCTGCCGGTATCCTTTCCCGGCGCCCGGAACGTCCCGCGCGCCCAGGCCCAGACGAAGACCAGCATAGCCGGTATCCCGGCTTCGGCGGCCAGATTGAGCGGTTCGCTGTGCGCGTGAAGAGTGAAATGCCCGTAATAGGAAATGCCGTCGTGGAAGGGGAATTTGAACATTTCAAAGGCGCGTTCAAAAAGTCCGGGGCCCCAGCCGAAAACAGGCCTGGCCGCCATCGCGTCGAACGCGCTGCCCCAGATGCCGAAGCGCCCGAGGGAGCGCGGATCATAAAGCTTCAGCAGCCAGTTGAACTCTCCGGCCGGAAGACAAACAACTATTACTAACGCCGCTATCACGAAATAAACCGCCGCCCGGAAAGAGCCTTTCAGGCAAAACATGAAAAAGACCGCGGCCAGCGCGCCGAGAACTGCTCCCCTGGAATTAACGACGGCTATAGCGGCGCCAAGAAGCGCCAAACCAAGCGCGCAGGCAATCCTGGCTCCGGATTTTTCGGCCTGGAAAAGCAGCGCGGCGAGGCCGGCAAAAGCCGCCGCCATGAAAGCCGTGCTGTAATTGACGTTCGGCCCGATCATCCCGCTCACTCCGCGGCCCGTCAGCGCCTGCCAGAAGACCGTAAGGCAGGCGGCGCCTGCCAGCAGGAAAACGGCGCCGATCCACGGCGTGCGGGCCGCTTCTCCCGCCTTTCGCGTAAAACTTAAAAAAGCCAGGAGTATAAGGTACCGGGAAAAATACCAGAAACTGTTCAAAGGTTCGGCCGAAAACGCGGTTCCGGCCAGCAGCCAGGCCCCGAGCAGCGCCCACGGCCCCAGGCCGGATAGTGAAAAATCTTTTTCAAAAAAAGCGAGATATATAAGGAAAACCGCCGAAAACACGCCCCAGGAGGCGGCGCTCCTCATGCCGCCCGGCGCCGCGGCCAGGCACAGGAACAGCGCCGGGATGGCCGCCGCGTAACCAGCTCCATTCTTCCGGGAGAGCGGCTCCGCCATTGATCCGAACATTGCCGCAATTTTCAGGTTAAAAGATGTCTTCAGCGCTCCCACCTGAACACCTCCCGTTTCCTTTTCAAAAGACTTTCAGCCATGCCCCGCTCTCCGGCCGCGGAATAAAGCTTTCCCAGGTCGCGGTACGACGCGGCGTCATACGGATTCAGGCTCAGAGCGCGTTCCAAAGAAACAGCCGCCCGGAAAAGCGTCGGCCGATCCTTTTTCTCCAAGCCCGCCCGCAGAAGAACCTGTCCCAGCATCTGCGGGATCAGCGGGTTCTCCGGCTCTTTCTCGGAGGCTTCCCTGAGAAGATCTTCCGCCTTTGAATAATCCCCGGCGGCGCAGGCTTTCACCACAGACTCCTGGGCGCGATCTAGGGCCGCCTTCCTGAGCACAACCCCCGACAGATGCGCGGCCATCAGGATTGCGAGCGCCGCGGCCGCCAGCGTTTTCAGGCTAGCGGCGCCGGACACCGGCGCCGGCGCCTCTCCCGGTTCCGCCAGCAGATAACAGAAAATAAAAAAATTAGCGGGCACAGCCAGGCCGAAATCGGCGAAAGAGTGGGCCAACACGGCGATCAGGGCGTATTTTTTCAGCCCTTTGATTCCTCTCAGCCGGGCCAGCACCGCCCAGCCCCAGAAAATAAAAGCGGGCAGGCCGTTCTCGGACAGGAATTCCAGATAGTAATTATGGGCGTAGATGGAGGCCAGTCTGGCCGCGTCGGGCTGATGAAAAGCCGGATAAACATAGGTGAAAGCGCCCTGTCCGAAACCAAGCAGCGGCCTGTCGGAGAACATCCTGAGAGCCGAACCCCACCACAACAACCGATCCGACACGGAACGCAGCTCAAGCTGCGAAACGGCGGCCGCGGCCACGGCCCCCAGCGCGGCGAAGACCCACCAGTTTTTTTTCAAATCGCCGCGCCTGATATTATCAGCCGCGTAAAAACAGGCGCCGACCAGCAGCCCCAGGATCGCCGCCACCGACATCGTCAGGATAAGAACTACGGACAGGGCCGCCAACAGGAAAAAATCCCGCCACAGAACGGCAAGGGGCAGGATCATGATCGCAAAAAGCGCCAGCGCGTTGGCGTTGGTGAGGGAAGCCGTGAGGCTGCCGGCGCCCTTGACCGCAAGAATGTAACCCTGATAAAAACTCAGCAGGACTATGAACCAGGCCGCAAGCCTCAGGGCCAGATCCGCGCTTTTGCGCTCCTCCGTGGTAAGCGAAGAAGCGAACGCCAGTATAAAGATGCCGGTAAGGAAATTCCACCACTCGGGCGCGATCAAAGCGCCGACCGGGCTCAGCCGGGAAGCTAAAAATGAAAAAATAAGGGCAAACAACAGCGGAATATTCCTGCGGTCGGAGATGAAAGAGGGAAGCCTTCCCGCGCGTATCTCCCTTAAAAACCAGAAGCCGCCGGTCAGAAAGACGGCGGCTTCGAGCAGGAACTGCGTCCTGAGGCTCCAGATCCCCTGCAGGATCGGCGCGAGAAGCAGAAACGGAAAGAGGGTAAGTACCAGCAGGCTAACACGAAAATCGCGGCCGCGATTTTCGGAAAGATGAGGGATGAGGGATGAGGGATGAGGCAAAACAACACTCCAAAACCCAAAATTATTTCTTCATCCCTCAGCCTTCATCCCTCATACCTCCGAATTCCAATTAAGGAATTCGGCGCTGGCTTACCCCTCTATGATCCTGGGAGTAACGAATATCAGGAGCTCCATCCTGGTTCTGCTCATGGACTTCTTCTTGAACAGGTAGCCGAGAATCGGGATATCTCCGAGGATCGGCACCTTGTAGACGGCTTCCGCCTGCGTGTCGTGTATCAGGCCGCCGATGACGATAGTTTCACCGTCGTGCACGATCACGTTGGTGTCGGCGGATCTGGTATCTATGCCGGGGGCCCCGCCCGCGGCGGGAGTCACCACGGAGGCCGGGGAAGGCTGGCTTACCTGCGGATTTATCTTCATGGAGATGCGCCCGTCGGAGTTGATGGTGGGGGTAACGTTCAGAATGATTCCCGTGGTCAGGTAAACGACTTTAGTGGTGGAAACCGGCGGCACGGTTTGAGTGGTTTCGGTGGTCGTGTACGGGATCTGCGTGGTGATGTTGATAGTCGCCTGCTTATTGTTGAGAGTGGCGACCTTGGGGTTGGAAAGGACTTTTGCCTTACCCTTTTTGGCCGCCGCCGTGATGACGGTATCGAACATATAGTTGGAGGCCACTTTGCCCAGGCGGAAAGCGCCGTAAACAAGATTGGCCGGCAGATTTACGCCCGTTCCGCCGCCGGTCGCGCTCAGCGGCGCCGGAACGCCGGTGAGAGCGCCGCTATAACCTGGCAGGACCCGGCCGGGGCTGGGCAGACTGGCGGGGCCGATATTACTCGCTATATTTCCGCCGCCCACGTAATTACCGTCCTTTTCCCCGTAGCCGGACCACTGGATGCCGTAATCGAGCGAGTTGTCCAGCGAGACCTCCACGAGTTTGGCTTCGATAAGAACCTGCTTGGGCGCCCGGTCCAGGCTTTTGACAAGTCTGGCGGTGTTTTCCAGGCCCAGGGCCGAATCGGTCACGATAAGGGCGTTATTGCCCTCATCCACGGCGTATTTCCCCAGACCGACCTCCGCGGCGGCCACGGCAGTCAGTTGAGTCTTAACTTCCGCGGCCCGGGAATAGTTCAGGAAGAACACCCGGGTCTGCAGGAAAGCTTTTTTCTGTTCGGCCATAAACGTCTGGGGCGAGGCGATCCTGAGGATATTGTCGCCGACCTGCTGCGCGGCAAGACCATTCACGTTTAAAATAGTCCTGAAAGCCTCGTCAAACGGAACCTTGTTCAGATTTATACTGGTCGTGCCGGTGACATCGTCGGAGTAGATGATATTTATGCCGGCTTTGGCGGCAAGCATACCTATAATGTCGCGGACATTCGCCTCGCTGTAATCCAGATTGACGGGGTCGGTCGGCAGATTATCCATGATACTTCTGGAAATCCTGTCCGTTTTAAGCGGCCGCGCCTGGGGAACGATGACTGGAATGTTCTCGCGATTCGGGTTCGCCGCTTTGACGGAAATTGTCGATAATTCAGGCGAATTGTCCTGGGAACTGGGCGTTATCACCTTTACACCCTCGGCGGCCGGCTCGGCGGCGGCCGGGGCATCTTTAAGACCCGATTTTCCGGGACCGAATTTACCGCCCAACACCACCACCAGTTCGTTCCCTTTCTGGGTTATATCGTACACGGCTTTCTGGGTAAGCTCCAGAACAACTCTTGAAACGCTCACGGGGCTGGTTCTGAACTGCCCTGTCCGCACTTTCTTTATAAAGACGCTATTCACGGGAATTTCCTCCAGCGTCCTCAGTCTCGCGTCCTCCAGCTCCACCACCAGTTTGGGCGGCTGGCTCATCGCGAAAGCCTTGTATTTCACCGGTTTGTCGGTGGTTATGTAGACGCTCTCAGCCGAGACCCTTACTGAGCGGACCAGGGCGTTTTCCGCGGCGTAGATAAAAAGCGGGTTCTGCGCCAGGAAAAGGATTGTCATGAGCAAAGCCGTCGTTTTTTTCATATCGTTATATCCTGTTTCTTACTTCTCAGTTTCATGAAGATTCAGCTGCTGCACTTTTTTATCTTCCGTCATCAGGACGACCTGTTTCCCCTTTATGACTCCGGAGACGCCGGGCACCTGTTTTCTCTTGGAATCCAGCAGTTTTCCCCCTTTGAGAATATAAATCAGACCGGTAGCGTTATCCGCGAGCATGGCCTCTTTGGAGCGGCTGTCCTCCATAATGCCGGTGAGAAAAAGATTGTAGACGCTGAAAGTGGATCTGGACAGGTCGGAAACGGACGCCCTGGACTTGGGCGAATGCTCATCCCCGAACACCGTGGAGATCTTGAGCGGATCCCGCGTATTAGCCGGGCGGTAAACCTGCTCCACGGTCAGCGCCGGGGTGGAAACGCCCACGCCGGCGGCGGGAACCTGCGCCCGCGCGGCCGCCGGAGCGATAAGAGCCAGGCATAGAAAAACTATCGTGTTTTTGATCTTCATGCTCCTCAACCGTTATACTGATACGCTGTCAGCGTGAATGTGGCGGAAACGGAAGCGGGCGCTCCGGGGGTGCCGGAGATGGTAAGGTTTTCCATAGTCAGGATCCTTTCCTCAAGCCCCAGCGCCGTCAGAAATTTGCCCAGGAAATGATAATCGCCCGTTAAAGAGATCTGATAGGCGACTTTCGTGAAATATTCCCCTTTCGTGCTTCCGCCCGGATTAATGCCCTGGATATTGATCTTGTACTTGGCGCTGAGGGTGGCCAGCGTTTTGAGAAGATCGGGAAGCTGCCTTTCCTTGGGCAGCCTTTTCTGGGCCGCTTCTTTTTCCTCTTTTAACGAGACCAGCTTGGACTCCAGATCGCGGTATTTGGCTTTCTGGACTTTTGCTTTTGAAATATCGCTCTCCATGGAGGCCGCTTGCTTGGAATTCTCATCTATTTTTTTGGCGGTGGGCAGCCAGAAGTACACGGCATAGACATAAAGAAAGAGGCCGCCGAACAGCGCCGCCGCGGCTATTTTTCCCAGTTGCTCGTTTGTAAGCTGTATTTTGTTCATGGGGTATACTTCAGAGTCACTGTCGTATTCAAAATCTGTCCGCTCTCGGCCGCGCTCACGGAAATTCCGCCGACCACTACGTCGGAATACCTGGCGTCCTTCTCCAGCGCGTCTATCCACCAGGCCAGATCATAAGTGGAACGGGAGTTCACGGTAAAACTAACGGTCAGCGTGGGCCCGTTAAGGACGGTGCTTATGCCGCCGAACCAGATGGTTCCCGGCAGATTCCCCGTCACGTCCTGCATGAACCGCGTATAGATAAGTCTTCCCTGCGTAATGCTGTTTATGGAATTCAGGTAGCGCTGCACCTCGGCTATCTGCGCCTCTATGGCCTTGACCCGATCCACATCCCCCTGGAGATTCTTCAGTTCCACCCGCAAACGGTTAACCCTTAATTCGCTGGTTTTTTCCCTGGTGAAATGCCAGATCGAGAGCATCACCACCACCGCCACGGAGATCAGGCCGGCCGCCGCCGCTTTGGCGATAATGGCCCTGCGGTTGAGCCTCTCGACATACTCCGGCGGGATAAGATTTATCTTGATCATATCGCGGCTGAACCCTAATCCCAGTCCTTAAGCTTTCTCAAAGCGAGGCCGGCCGCCACCGCCAGAGCCGGTCGGATTTCTTTAGGCACTTTATTGCCCTGCTCCGGCAGAAAGGCGAACGGGTTGACTATCTCGACCGGAACCTTGAACTCGCTCGTCATAAATTTGGCGATATTGCCCAGATTGACCGCGCCGCCGGACAAAATAATCTTTGAAATGGAGTGATCCATGCCCTGGGACAGGTAAAAATCTATGGATCTGGAAACTTCGGTATAAAGATCCTTAAGCACTCCGGCGGCGGCCTTGGAAACCGCTATGCCTTCTTTATCGAACGCCTCTATCGCGGCGGCTTTGTCTTCGTCGGACACCAGCAGCCCCTTGGTTTTTTTGATCGCATCGGCCCCGGCGGCGTCTATTTTCAGGATCTTCTGGACGGCCTTGTCAAAAGTGGAGCCGGCGATGAAAATATCCCTGACAACCCGGGTCGTACCCTGGGAAATAATAGAAAGATTGGTCACCTTGTGGCCTATATTGAGAATGAGCACGGCGTTATTGTCGGCCTGAGGGGCCAGGTGGGAATAAAGAGTCTCAAGGGCGAAAGAGTCCACGTCTATAACCAGCGGATCCAGGCCCGCGTCGCTGAGGATGTCCAGTTTGTCCTTTACCGCTTCTTTTTTAGCCGCCACCAGCACCGTCTCCATCTTGGGCTGGTTGTCTTCCGTGATGTCGTTGAGAATATAGCAGGTAAGGTTGACGTCCTTGATATCGAACGGTATGAAAGGCTCGGCCTCCACGTTCAACGTCAGCGCGAGTTCTTTTTTTGTAAGTTTGGGAAGCTTTACATACCGCACGATGACCGCGTTCCCGGAGATGGAGGCGGCGGCATATTTGGCCTGAATGCCTTTCTTCTTGATGTAGTTCTTGATCTCCTGGGAGATGATGGCCTTTTTTTCTTCCGGGGGGGTGTCGGGTTTTATGGCCAGCGGAATATGCCCCCAGTCTTTGAGCCTGGGCTGTTTTTTCTCTTCGGTAAAACAAACGATCTTTACCGCATAGCTTCCGATATCTATGCCCACTATTTCCCTGGACGGGAACATTAACTTTGTAAGGCTCAGACTCATCAAGTTTTAAATCCCTCCGGATCTCTCCCCCGCAAAACCGCGGCCCGCCGAAACACGGAAACAGGCACCGTTTAATATTATATTATTATTACAGGTAAAGCGCCGTTTGTCAATAGCCCCGGCAGTTCGGCTCTAAAGCCGGAAACGCATTAGACCGTCCATTTGGAAATTTTCACTATTCGTCTTTCGCGCTTTACGGCATGCGGGTTGAAATAAGCCGGTTTTTTGTGTTATGATAAACGAAGCAGGGCGCCGCCCCCGGGTGCCCGCCACGGGAGGAAGTATATGAACGTAGAAAGAACTGAATTCAAAGGCCAGCCGGTGATCGTGCTCAAGAGGAACGAAAACGACAAGTACCCGTTTTCTTTCGGTCTTTCAAAAGCCAGACTGATCATCGAGGGCTTTGAAGAGATCAAAAAATTCGTCGCCGAAGCCGACAACAAAACCGAAGAGAAGAAATAGCCTCGTTTCCCGGATCTGTCATATTATAAATGCCGGATAAAACCCCCATTTACATTTCAGGGTTTTACGACGGCATTTTCCGTCACTACGAAACCATAAACTCCTTTCTCACCCTTGGGCTGGACAAGCTCTGGCGGCGCGAGGCCGCCCGCCTTGCGCTGGCCTCCGCGCCGGAACGCGTCCTGGACGTCTGCTGCGGCACGGGGGATCTCTCCGCGGATCTGTTCCGGCTCTCTTCAGGCGGCACAGCCGTCACGGGCCTGGATTTCAACGAAGCGATGCTTTCAAAAGCCGTCCGCAAGGTTCCCGGCGCGGTATTCATCCGGGGCGACGCCGGCCGCCTGCCTTTTCCGGATAACGCCTTTGACGCGCTGACAATCTCTTTCGCGGCGCGCAATCTCGGGCACGGGGACGGACTCCTGAAGTATTTTGAAGAATTCCGCCGGGTTCTCAAACCCGGCGGGATCTTCGTCAACCTGGAAACCAGCCGGCCCGCCGGCCGGTTCATCCCGTTTTTGTTCCACATTTACGTCAGACTGATGACCGGCCTGGTAAATCTCGCCTTTCCCGGAACGAAAGCGGCTTATTCTTTCCTCTCGGAAACGATCACGGCTTTCCATTCCCCGGAAGAACTTTCAAAGCTCCTCCTGGCCGCCGGTTTTTCAAAAGTGAAAGTCCTCCCCCTGTTCTTCGGCGCCGCGGCCATACATACCGCGGAGAAGTAGGGCGCTCTTTTAGGATTTATATTTCTTTTTGAGTTCGGAAATTTTCAGGCGAACCACGGCGCGCCTCAAGGCGGCCTGGGCCGCGTCGAGATCCAGGTCTTTGCCGCGCATGGCAAGGGCGTCTTTCGCTTTCTGATAAGCCTGGCGGGCGCTCTCTTCGTTTATCTCTTTCGCTAGTTCGGCCTCTTCGGCCAGAACCAGGACGCTGTTCCTGTTGACTTCCGCAAAACCGCTCAAAACCGCGAAGAGCTCTTTTTTATGGCCGTCCTTATACGTCAGGATCCCCTCTTTCAACTGGGTCACAAGGGAAATATGTCCCGGAAGTATACCCATTTCCCCGCCGAAAGCCGGAAGAGTCACAAAATCGACCTCCTTATCGGTCAGGAACGATTTTTCCGGGGTCAAAATGGTCAATAAAAGTTTGTGAGCCATAAATGAACGTCGGTTACCGGCAGGTTCCGGGATCCTCCTGCCGTTTCTGTTCCTTTCCCCTCTCTATTACTTCCTCTATGCCTCCGGCCATGTAAAACACCTGCTCGGGCAGATGATCAAGTTTGCCCTGGATTATCTCTTTAAAGCCCCTGATAGTCTCTTTTAACGGAACATAGCGGCCCGGCCGGTCGTTGAAATCCGCCGCGACGAAAAGCGGCTGGGACAGGAACTTCTGGATCTTCCTGGCCCTGGCTACCACCAGTTTGTCCTCGTCGGAAAGCTCGTCTATGCCCAGAATGGCGATGATATCCTGGAGCTCCCTGTAGCGCTGCAGCGCTTTCTGCACGCCGCGGGCGGTCTGGTAATGTTCCTCCCCGATAATATTGGGATCCAGGATCCGGGAGGTGGAATCCAGCGGATCCACGGCGGGATAGATAGCCATCTCGGCTATCTGGCGCGACAGCACCACCGTGGCGTCCAGATGGGTGAAGACATTAGCCACGCCCGGATCGGTCAGGTCGTCGGCCGGGACATACACGGCCTGGATGGAAGTGATCGAGCCTTTTTTAGTCGAGGTTATGCGCTCCTCAAGCCAGCCGATCTCCGTGGTCAGCGTCGGCTGATAACCGACGGCGGAAGGCATACGGCCCAGCAGGGCCGAAACCTCGGCGTTCGCCAGCACGTATCTGAAAACATTGTCGAGGAACAACAGGACATCCTGGCCTTTGGCGTCGCGAAAATATTCCGCCTGGGTCAGGGCGGTGAGAGCCACGCGCGCCCGGGCGCCGGGCGGCTCGTTCATCTGGCCGTAAACCAGCGCGGTCTTGGAAAGAACGGTGCTGCCGTCCGAAAGTTTAGAGCTGTTCATGTCCAGCCAGAGGTCGTTGCCCTCCCTGGAACGTTCCCCCACTCCGCCGAAAACCGAGTAACCGTGGTGTTCACGGGCGACGTTATTGATCAATTCCATGATCAGCACCGTCTTGCCCACCCCGGCGCCTCCGAACAACCCGATCTTGCCGCCTTTCATAAAAGGCGCGAGCAGATCCACGACCTTGATTCCGGTCTCGAAGATCTCGGGCTCGGTCCGCTGTTCGGTCAAAGGAGGGGGATCGCGATGGATCGGCAGATAATCGACAGCCGCGATGGGGCCAAGCGAATCTTTGGGCTCTCCCAGCACGTCCACGAGCCGGCCCAGACAGCCTTCCCCCACGGGCACTTTCAGCGGCCCGCCGGTGTCTTTAACTTCAAGCCCCTTGCTCAGGCCGGTAGTGGCGCCGAGCGTGATGGCGCGCACCGTATTGTCTCCCAGATGCTGGGCGACCTCGGCCACAAGGTGCTTTTCCTGATTGTCTTCCTTGTATTTGACCTTGACGGCATTAAAGATCCGGGGTAATTCCCCCTGTTTGAATTCCACGTCTATGACCGGCCCGATGATCTGCACGATTTTTCCGATATTCATACATTCTCCTGAATCCAAGGATTAAAATATTCAGGCTGTCCCCACTCATCCTTCAGCCCTCATCCCTCATCCTTACGGAAATTGCGCCCGCAATTTCCGGGTTATCCCCCCAGCGCTTCCGCTCCGCTCACTATCTCGCTAAGTTCGGTGGTGATCATGGTCTGGCGCATCTTATTAAGCCTCAACGTCAGACCATCTATGAGTTCCGAAGCGTTCTTCGAAGCCGCCTCCATGGCGTTCATGCGCGCGGCCAGTTCCGCCGCCTGGGATTCCAGCAGCACCCTGTAGACCTGGGCGCCGACATATCTGGGGAGAAGGGCTTCGAGCAACGGCCTTCTCTCCGGCTCAAAAGAGAAGTCTTTCAGCTTCCCGCCTTCAGCCGCGGCGGGCAGGTTGTGCCGCAGCGGCAGCAGTTCGGTCTGAACCACCCGCTGGGACAGCATGGATTTAAACTCATTGTAGATCAGGCTCACGCCGCGCACTTCGGGCCCGGAAAAAAGCTCCAGGATCTTCCCGGTCAGGAGTTCGGCGTGGACATAGCCCGCCTTGGGAAAGATGCCGACCATCTCGTAGGCTATCTCAAGATCCAGGCCTTTCAGCCTTTTAATAAAATCACGGCTTTTCCGGCCCACGCAGACGACCTTTATTTTTTCGCAGCGATTTTCTTTCAGCCAGACCGCCGCCGCTTTCAGCAAATTTGAATTGAAAGAACCGCACAGGCCTTTGTCTCCGGCGACCAGCACCAGAGCCCGCGTCCCGGCCCGCGGCCTTTCGGCGAACAGCGCGTACGCCCGGGACTTCTTAAACTCTTCTCCGTCCAGTTCGCCGTAGAGATCGGAAATGAGCCCCTCCATCCTGATGGCGAACGGCCTGGAGCAGAGGATGGCTGTCTGCGCTTTTTTGATGCGCGCGGCGGACACCATCTTCATGGCGTAAGTTATCTGCTTTATGTTCTTAACGGACTTTATGTGCTTCCGTATGTCTCTTAAGGAGGCCATAGATCAGTTTTATATCCCGCTCTTCTTCAGTTCCCCGATATAATCCGCTATGCCGTTCTCAAGGTTCCACTCGGGCCGGTAATTCAGATAAGCCTTGGCGTGCCTGAGATCGGCCTGGGTCTTGAGCTGAAAAAACCCGTAAGGGTTGTCGAAATATTCCGGGGAAAGATCCGTCCCCATGGCCTTATTGAGGCAGTCTATGACGCGGTTGAAATTTTCCGGCGTGCCGGTGGCCGCGTTGACCACGCAGGATTTTTCGGCGTCCAGCGCGCTGAGATTGGCGCGCACGATATCTTTCACGTAGACAAAATCCCGCATCTGCTCCCCGAACTTGAAGATCCTGGGCCGCTTGCCGGCCTTCATCTGCAGGTAAAGCTGATAGATCATGCTGGCGGCGCTGCCTTTATAATACTCCCGCGGGCCGTAGACGTTAAAATAGCGCAGGCCCACCAGGGTCATGTCCGTGTGCGCGGCCGCGAACTCCCGTGCCGCGTTATCCATCATCGCTTTGGAAAAACCGTAGACATTCTCGGGGACGGGCGGCTGGCCCTCTTTCATGGGGCATTCTCCGTTGCCGTAAACCCCGGCCGAAGACGCGTAAACGACCCTTTTGACGCCGTTCTCCAGCGCGAAACGAAGCACGTTTCTGAAACCTTCCACATTCACGTCCATCATTTTTTTCTGGTCGTGGATCGTGGTGTCGGTGACGGCGGCCTCGTGGAAAACGGCGTCTACCGGACCGGCTTTCCGGAACCAGGCGTCGCTCTGAATATCGTCGGAGATGATTTCGCCCTCGAAACCGATAAGGTTCTTAAAATTCCCCGAGGAAAAATTATCCAGCACGGTCACTTTAGCCTTGCGCTCTCCGCAAAGCGCGAAAGCCAGATTGGATCCTATAAAACCCGCCCCGCCGGTGACCAGGTATCTCATTTCATTGTCTCCCGTATTACTTATTCGAAACTCTTTTTAAATTCCGTTATCGCGCCGGACACCATCTTCTCAAGCTCAGCGTCCAGCTGTTTTTTCCGGACGATCTCTTCAAGAACGTTGGAATATTTCTCCCTGACGAACTTGAGCAGGCCCGCCTCGAATTTCTTGATCCTGGGCAGATCCACATCGTCCAGATACCCCCGCGTGCCGGCGAAAAAAACCACCACCTGCTCGGCCGCCGGCATGGGTTTGTATTGTTCCTGTTTGAGCAGTTCCACCAGCCGTTCGCCGCGCTTAAGCTGCTCCATGCTGGCCTTATCCAGGTCGGAACCGAACTGCGAGAAAGCCGCCAGTTCGTTATACTGGGCAAGGTCGGATCTGAGCCGCCCCGCCACCTGGCGCATGGCTTTGATCTGGGCCGAGCCGCCCACGCGGGACACGGAAATACCCACGTTGACCGCCGGTCTGATCCCGGAGTGGAACAGGGACGGCTCAAGATAGATCTGTCCGTCGGTGATGGAGATCACATTGGTCGGGATATAAGCCGTAACGTCATTGGCCTGAGTCTCGATTATAGGCAGGGCCGTGATGGATCCTCCGCCGTTCTTGTCCGAAAGCTTGCAGGCTCGCTCCAGAAGCCGGGAATGGAGATAAAACACGTCTCCGGGATACGCTTCCCGGCCGGGCGGCCGGCGGAGAAGCAGCGACATCTGCCGGTAAGCCTGCGCGTGCTTGGAAAGATCGTCGTATATTATCAGGGCGTGCTTTCCCTCCCACAGGAACCCCTCGGCCATGGCGCAGGCGGAATAGGGCGCGAGATACAGGAGCGAGGCCGGCTGCGAGGCGGTGGCCGAAACAATAATGGAATATTCCATCGCCCCGTGCTCTTCCAGAGTCCTGGCCACCCTGGCCACGGTGGACTCTTTCTGGCCGATGACCACGTAAATGCAGATGGGGCGCCTCTCCGCGGGTTCGTTCTTCTGGTTTATTATGGCGTCTATCGCTATGGCGGTTTTGCCTGTCTGCCGGTCTCCGATTATGAGCTCTCTCTGGCCGCGGCCTATCGGGATCATGCCGTCCACGGCCTTGATGCCGGTCTGAAGGGCTTCCTTTACCGGAGCACGTTCCAGCACACCGGGCGCGATTATTTCCACGGGGCGTCTTTTTTTCGCGTTAATAGGCCCCTTGCCGTCAATGGGACTGCCCAGGGGATCCACAACCCGGCCGACAAGCTCAGGCCCCACGGGCACTTCCATAACGCGATTGGTCCGCTTCACGCGGTCGCCTTCGCGGATAAGCGCGTCATGCCCCATGACCACCACGCCCACGTTCTCGCGCTCGATATTGAGCACCATACCGGAGACGCCGCCCTCAAACTCCACCAGTTCGCCTATGACCGCGTTATTCAGGCCGTACACCCTGGCGATCCCGTCGCCCATCTGCAGAACCTGTCCGGTCTCGGACAGTTCCGCCTCGGGAACGAATTGCCGGATCCTGCTTTTGATGATATCGGTTATCTCTTCAGGTCTTATCATAGTTCCTCTCCAGGGGAAGTGATTAGTGGCTCGTGGTTAGTGGGCGGAACCGCTCTCCACTCCTAAATTATAATGCTGTTCTTTAATCTTTCCAACCTGCCTTTCACCGTGGCGTCTATGAGCAGATCGCCCAGCCGTATTTCAACTCCGCCCAGCACCCTTTCCGACACTATCTGTGTAAGATGGGCTTTCCTGCCGGTGGACGCGGATAACGCCGCCCCTATACGCCTCAGTTCTTCCCCGCTGAGCGGATGACGGGAAACCACGTCCGCCCGCGCCAACCCGGCGTATTCGTTATACAACCTCATGCAGTCCTCAAGGATGGCCTCCAGCAGATAGAATCTGTTTTCCCTTATCAGCAGCCGTACAAAGCCCGCGGCCCGCGAAACCATAAGTTCTTTGGAAAGAAGCCGGGCCAGGATTTCGTTCTTGTCGTCGCAGCCGACAAGCGGATGAAGGAAAATCCGCCTGAACTGGCTTGCCGCGTTGCGGACTTTTTCCAGCTCCGCTATCCGCGCGCCGGCCGCGGCTTCGCCGGGTTTGTCGGAAACGCGTCCAAGATCCATGTAGGCCCTGGCGTAGCGCTTTGACAATGTTTTATCCGCGGATTTCATAGCTTATATTTCGCGTCCTTGCTTTCCAGCTCTTTAAGGAACCGTCCCACCAGTTCCGTATTGGCTTTCTGGTCTATGGTTTTAAGCAGGACTTTTTCAGCCGCCATAAAAGCGATCTCCGCCACTTTCTCTTTTAGTTCTCTCGCCAGGTCGTTCCTGCTGGTCTCCAGTTCTTTCCTGGCGGACTCGATAAGCAAAGCGGCGCTTTTGCGGGCGTCCTCTATCACGAGCAGCCGTTCCCTGTTCCCTTCTTCGCCGGCTTCAGCGAGACGGCGTTCCACCCCGGCCTTGAAAGAAGCCATGGACTGTTCGAGTTCCGCTTTTATTTTTTCGGCTTCGGCCCTGGCCTTTTCCGCGCTTTCACGGTCGCGGCGTATGGCGTGCTCCCGCTCCTCCACCGCTTTCATAAGCGGTTTCCAGGCGGTTTTGGAAAGGATCATAACCAGCAGGACGAATATAAGTATGGTCCAGAACATCAGCCCGAATTCCGGCCGTATCAATGCTTCCATGGGAGACTCCTGTGTGTAGTGGCCAGTGATCAGTGGTCAGGGTGGAAACCGCGGAGACGATGTCCCCGTTGTCCACTGACCACTGCACACTGAGCACTGGTTACCGATGAGCTTCTGTCTGCGCGGCCGTTCCGGCGGGAACTTCCGCCTTGGGCATGGCGAAGTTCATCACGGCCAGCAGGCAGATGACCAGCGCGAAGAAAGCGAGCCCCTCTATGAGGGCCGCGGCGATGATCATCGTGGTTCTCAAAGCGCCGCCCGCTTCAGGCTGCCTGGCGGTTCCTTCAAGGGCGCTGGCGGCCAGCTTGCCGATGCCGAGCCCCGCGCCGACGAGAGTCAGGCCCGCGCCTATACCCGCGCCTATGTAGCCCAGTCCTATAAATGTCATATCGTTCATTTTATTCCTCCAGTTTTAACTATAGTGATCAGTAGTCAACGACCAGTGATCAGTAATAAACAAGAACCTCCACCGCAACTGTCCTCTGACCACTGTTCACTGACCACTTTCTGTTAATGCGGATGCATCGCCGCGCCGACAAAAATAGCCGTCAGAAAAGTGAAAATATACGCCTGCAGGAACGCCACAAACAGCTCCAGCAGCATTACGAAAAGGCTCAGCGCCACCGCGACCGGGGCCGTGACCCCCAGGCCAAGAACCGGGTTCAGTCCTCCGAATATAAAAATGAGCCCGATAAACGCCAGAATGACTATATGGCCGCCTATCATATTTGCGAACAGACGGACGCACAACGCGAAAGTTTTGGTAACCATGCCCAGCAGCTCTATCGGAAACAGCAGGGGATACAGCCAGCCCGGAACGCCCCTGGGAACGAGGTGCCCGAAGTAAGCGAGCACACCCTGCTCCCTCATTCCGGCGAAATTCAACAGCACGAAGGTCGTCAGAGCCAGACCGCCGGTGACCGCCAGGTTACCGGTGGCGGTCGCGCCGTAGGGCACAAGCCCGCCCAGATTCAGCAGCAGTATAAAGAAGAACAGCGTGGCGAAATACGGCAGATAAGCGCCCGTCTTCGATCCGAGATTCGGGCCGACCACCTCGTCCCGCAGGAAAAGGACGATGATCTCGATCATGGCCCGGAAAGGGGCCAGCGCGGGTTTTCTGCTCCTGATAAGCGGCGGAAAAAATACCGCCAGGATAAAAGCCGCGAGGAGCATCATCAGGACGTGTTTTGAAAAAGGCAGCGTCAGCGGACCGAGGCTGAAAAAGGCCCAGATGCGGTCCACGATATGGTGCTCAAGTATTGTCTTTAGTTCCATGTTTCCTTAAAGGAACCGCCTCGAACATGAACTGTGTGAAAATAAGAACCCCGGAGAACGGGAGTAAGATTATATACTTTTTATCCCGGAGAAGCCAAACCGCTCCGACGAGAAAAAGCAGCCGCCATAAAAACCCGGCGGTAAAGACGGCGTAGAAAACCTTGTCCGGCTTATCCAGCGCGCTCCGCAGGGCCCGGCGCGCCGTCCAGCCGTTCAGCGTCCCGAACGCCGCCCCCCAGGCGGCCGCGGACCAGGCCGAGTCCATCATTGTTTTGCTCCCCCGCCTTTTTTTCCGCCCCTGGCCGCCCCCGCGCTGAAATCCTTTTCCCCGGGAAGTTCCCTGAGAACCAGAAAAAAACCGGCGGCCAGCCCCGCGGCGGAACCGGCAAGCATCAGCCACGGCGAAGAGCCGAACCGGAGATCCAGCCGGTAGCCGGCCCAGAAACCAAGGCCCACGCCGCCGGCCAGTTCCAGCCCTATCTGGGCGTACTTATAGTAGCCCGTCTCGTCCCCGTCTTTCATTACATAAGTTTACTAAATAAATGTTAGAATCAGTTTTATGGAAGAGGGTCTGGGAAAGAAAATACTTCTCGCCGGCGCGTACTCCGGACATGCCGCCGAACTCAGGGTTTTTCTGGAAAGCAAAGCCTGGGCGGTCAGGAGCGCCGACGCCTGCCGGGAAATCCTGGACTCCGTCAGGGACTGGAAACCGGATCTGGTTCTCCTGGACATTCTGTCCGGAACTTTCGATCCCCTGGATCTCCTGTCCGAGTTGAAAAAAAACATCCTGACGGAAAACCAGAAGATAGTGGTTTTCTCCATAACGCCGGAAGCGGATCTCCTGACCGGGCCCGCGCCGGGCGTCAAGGCGTATCTTACCAAACCCCTGGACTTCGAGGCCCTGAAAGCCGCGCTCCTGAATGCGGCCCCCAAACCGGACAAAAACCGTCCGGTGACCGTGTTGATCGCCGACTCCGACGAGGAATTCTCGGAACTGGTCAGGATGTTCCTGGAGTCCAACAATTACAGGCCCGTTGTGATCAACGACCCCCTCCGGGCGGCGGCGGCGGCAAAAAACGAGCGGCCGGGAGTGATCCTGCTGGACATCCTGATGCCCAAACAAAACGGCTTCCGGCTGCTGGACGAACTGCGCAGGGAAACCGGCACGGCGGCGATTCCCGTTATCGTGATCAGCGCCCTGCGCTTTAACAATTTCCAGGAGCGCGGCCTGCTCACCGGCCTGCCCGAACTCATCGCCAGGGAGCTGCCCGGAGACCTCCTTCTCTCCGTTATAGAAAAAGAGACCGGGGAAAACGGGTTACCGGCGGACGGGGAAGCGTCAAAACCGTCCAGGCCCAGGGTTCTGCTGGCGGACGACCAGACGGAACTGCTGCTTCTGATGAAAGAGACGGTGGAGGCCGCCGGTTTCGAGGTTTTTATCGCCAGCGACGGGCGGGAGGCCCTGCGGGTTATTTTTGAGACGCACCCCGACATCGCGGTGCTTGACTATAATATGCCGCTTAAAGACGGTCTGACGGTCGCGCAGGATCTGAAAGACAACCCTCTTTTCGCCCATATACCGATCATCATCTGCACCGCCTACGGCGAGAAAAAAACCAAGCTCAAGGGCCTGAGCATGGGCATAGACGACTACCTCATAAAACCGGTGGATACGGACGAGCTTGTCGCCCGCATCCGCATGATCCTCAAGCGCAACAAGCAGGTTCTGGACACCAACCCTCTTTCAAAACTCCCCGGCAACCCCTCCATCCAGGCCAGGGTAGAGCGCGAGATCCGGCAGGGCAGCTCCTTTGCCGTCCTTTACCTGGACCTGAACAATTTCAAGGCCTTCAACGATATTTACGGGTTCGAGGCCGGCGACCGCGTCCTCAAGGCCACGGCCAACCTGCTTGTCAAGCTCACTATCCGGAATGAAAACTCCAGGGACTTTATAGGACATATCGGCGGCGACGACTTCATCATCATCACCGAATTCGGGAAAGCCGAGGAGCTTGCTGGTCGCATAGCGGCGGCTTTCGACGAGATCTCTCCCTCTTTCTACACCAGGGAAGACCGGGAACGCGGCCATATAGTCTCCACCGACCGCCAGGGCAATATTAAACAGTTTCCTTTCCTTTCCATCTCCATAGGCATAGTCCACAACACCATCCGCCCCCTGGCTTCGTTCGCCCAGGTCAGCAATATCGGCTCGGAGCTGAAAAAGGCCGCCAAAGGCCGCGAGAAAAGCGCCTACATAGTAGACCGCCGCAAAGACTGACCCCCAAAAGGTGCCAGGCACCTTTTTAAATAAAAACGCCGGCCCCTTTCGAGGACGACGTTAATATCTGCCGGTTAAGCCGCTTATTTCGCGTGTTTGCCGATCAGTTTGGCAATTTCGAACATGCTGACCTGTTTCTTGCCGTTGAACACTTTGGTGAGCTTCTCATCGCCGTTGATCATCCTTCTGTTCTTTTTGTCCTGAAGGTTGTTCTTCTTGATGTAGGCCCAGAGTTTCTTTACGATTTCGGTCCTGGGAATGGGCTTGGAGCCGACCACTTCCGCCAGAACGGCGTCCGGGGTGATGGGGGCCATGAACTTCGAGTTTGTTTTAGCTGCGGGCATTTGTACTTCCTCCTATAGGGTTTGTTGCTGACTAAAGAGATATTACCTTATTTTCCATTGCGTTTGTCAATGAAATTGTTTTTCAGCTATTCCGGACCGCGGGACCGGCTTCCGTTATCCTCTTATCCGAAACATTGAACTGCCCGAAGTTTTTCTCGAAGAGCCCGGCCAGTTCGGCGCACTTGGCGTCATACTCCGCGGCGCTCTTCCAGGCCAGGCGCGGGGCCATTATCTCCGGCGGCACTCCGGGGCAGGA
Organism: Elusimicrobia bacterium GWA2_56_46; assembly: GCA_001799575.1. Classification (GTDB taxonomy): domain Bacteria; phylum Elusimicrobiota; class Elusimicrobia; order Elusimicrobiales; family UBA9959; genus YA12-FULL-51-18. Next base: position 180,140 of record MGTT01000015.1, on the reverse strand, counting down.
AACCGGGAGTTCAAAGCCGAAAACCGCGTCCTTCGCAAATTTCACATTCGCCAGCTCTCCGCTCAGGGCGCCGTTAAGAAGAGCGCGGGTGTGCTGTATGCTTATCCGCCTGCCTGTCCCGTATGGGCCGCCAGCCAAACCCGTGTTTATCAGCCAGCAGTTGACCTTGTGCGCGCGCATCTTCTTTTCCAGGAGGCCGGCGTAAACCGAAGGATGATGGCTCATGAAAGGCGCGCCGAAACAGGCGCTGAATGTCGCCCTGGGCTCCCTGACGCCCATCTCGGTATTCGCCACTTTGGCGGTGTAGCCGGAAATGAAGTGGTACATAGCCTGCTCATAGGAAAGCTTAGAGATGGGGGGCAGCACTCCGAAAGCGTCGTAGGTCAGCATAATGATGTTCTTCGGATGCGCAAAATATTCGCCCCTGACGGCGTTATCTATGTATTCCAGCGGATAGCCGGCGCGCGTGTTCTCGGTTATGGAACCGTCCCCGAGATCCAATTCTCTTGTGCGGGGATCATAGACCACGTTCTCCAGCACCGTGCCGAAGCGGCGCGTGGCCGCGTGGATCTTAGGCTCCGCCTCAGGGGAAAGGTTGATTACTTTGGCGTAACAGCCGCCCTCGAAGTTAAAAATACCGTCGTCCGTCCAGCCGTGTTCATCGTCGCCGATCAGCCGCCGGCCGGAATCCGAGGAAAGGGTGGTCTTGCCGGTGCCGGACAGACCGAAGAACAGCGCGGTGTCCCCGGCTCCTCCTATATTGGCCGAGCAGTGCATCGGCATTACGCCCTTGAGCGGCAGCAGATAGTTCATCACGGTGAAGATAGATTTTTTTATCTCGCCCGCGTAAGCCGTTCCGCCTATTATGACCGTTTTCTTCTCAAAATCCACCAGAATGAAAGTGGAACTCCTGGTTCCGTCCACTGCGGGCTCGGCCTTGCAGCCGGGCGCGCAGATAACGGTGAACTGCGGGTCGTGTTTCTGCAGGGCGGCCTCGCAGGAGGGCCCGAGGAACATATGGCCGGCGAACAGGTTATGCCAGGCGTACTCGGTGATGATGCGCACGGGCAGGCGATGCTGAAGGTCGGAACCCGCCCAGCAGTCCCTCACGTATATATCCTTGTCTTTGAAGTACGCGGTTATTTTTCCGTAGAGCCTGTCGAACTTCCCGGCTTCGAACGGCACGTTATAGGCGCCCCACCAGATCTGGGCGGCGCTGGGCTCCCGTTTCACGATGAACTTGTCCTGGGCCGCGCGGGCGGTATGGGCGCCGGTGCGCGCGACAACGGGGCCGTTCTGGGCGATCACGCCTTCCCCCCTGGAGATTATGTGTTCATACAGCACCGGCGCGCAAAGATTCACATGAACGGCGCCGGAGGTTCTTATACCTATATTCCCAAGTTCCGCGGACACCCGTCCTGAGTCCGCCACTGTCGCGTTGGCCATAAAAGTCTCCTCAGCAGACTGTTAGTCTAAAATTTTTTCGATCCTGGAAACTCCTTCCACGATATCTTTTTCCGATCCGCAATAACTGAGGCGCAGATGTCCGTCCAGCCCGAATTCCCTGCCGGGAACGGTGACCACCATGGCCTTGTCGAGCAAAAGCCTTGAAAGTTTCTCGGAATCTTTTTCATAGGCGCTGAAATCGGGGAAACTGTAGAAAGTTCCCTGCGGAACGTGAAGTTTCACTTTTTTTATTTTTTTAAGTTCCGAAACCATCAGGTTCCGTTTCTTTTCAAGCTGGACGCGCAGCTCCTCCACGAACGCCCCGTGTCCGCCCAGGGCGCCGGCCGCGGCCGCCTGGCTCAGCCCCGAAGGGCAGGAAGTGACCTGGGCCTGGATTTTGGCCATGGCGAGGGAAACAGCTTCTCCAGCCACGCTCCAGCCGATGCGGAAACCGGTCATGGAATAAGCCTTGGAAACGCCGTTTATGGAAACAATGATGGAATCGTCCAGCGGCCGCCCGGACATGGCAAAAGCGCGGGGCGCGGAAGCGCCGTCGAATACCAGACGGTCGTAGATGTCGTCCATCATAAGATATACGCCGCGGTATTCGCAGATCTCCACGAGTTCACGCACGAAAGCTTCGGGGTAGAGCGCGCCTGAAGGATTATTCGGGCTGTTCAGCATCACCGCGCGGGTGTTGGAGGTGATATGCCGGTCCATTTCCTCAATGCCGGGAATCAGCTCGCCGGGCCCCGGGCGCACGATTATCGGGACGCCGTGAACCAGCTTCACCATTTCGGGGTAGCTGACCCAATACGGCGCGGGGAAAACCACTTCCGAGCCGGGATCCACCACCGCCATTAGGAAATTGTAGATCGCCTGTTTGGCGCCGCCGGAGACCACGATATTTTTGGCGGCGGGTTTCAGGCCGTAGTTATGCTCGGTGTAGGAGGCGATCTCTTTTTTGAGTTCGGGGATGCCGCTTACGGCGGTATAGTGTATATAGCCGGTGTCCAGCTTCTTTACCGCGGCATCATAGGCTCCCCGCGGGATCTTTTCTTCGGGCTCGCCGCCGCCGAGATGGATGACGGGCCTGCCTTCGGCTTTAAGGCTGTTGGCAAGCTCGTTCAACTTTAAGGTGGCGGATTGGCCCACGGACATCGCCAGACGACTGAGATGCATGATAACCCCAAGGATGAGGGTTAGAGGATTGGAGGGTTAGAAGGTTTGAAGAAGGAATGCCCGACCTCTAACCATCCAACCCTCGAACCTTCCAACCTTCGCTGTCAAATTCAAGGCGCGGGTGGGAATCCTTCCTGCTCACTGATCTGTGTCCATCCGCAAAGCAAGAATGCAAAGTCCACCCTTCCGCTCGTTCCCACTCGCTCCCTCGAAGCCGGCCGCCCTCGCTGACGTTCGCTACGCTCACTTTTCTGAGCGCTGAATTGTGTCGCTTCGCTCCACCCGCACCGCGAGCGCTCGGGTCGGCTTCGATTCCCACCAAATTTTGAAAGGCGCGGGTGGGAATCGAACCCACGAATAGCAGTTTTGCAGACTGCCGCCTTACCACTTGGCCACCGCGCCGTTATAGGAATATCTTATCAAACTTTACCGGACGGCTCAATGGAGGGGAACTCCCAAATTCTCCTCTCACAGGCCTGCGTCATTGACGAGAAGATTTCACCCAATGGGTGAAAAATGGAAAAATGGCGGCGGGCTGCGAGTTCGGGGGCCTGCCGGGGCCAAGCCTTTCCGCTTCCCTCGGCGGCCTGCGGGACGAAAAGGCTTGGCCCCGTCACCCCTCCAGTTATACCCCGCCGCCATCCTCCTAAATACAGACTTAAAAACGAACCTATATTTGCCCACGAGGCATCCAAACTGCAAGATGGTTGCCAATGAAGAGATGATGATTTTAAGGGGAACTGTGGAAGTCGGGAAAAGCACCGGTGATTTTGTAAAACTTACCGATTCCTATACTGGGCGGGTAATTCAAGTATTAATTTGGGAGGGGTCAATATATTGTATTTTCAGATTGGAATGCCGAGCGACCATCAAGTGTGTAAATTTTACTAAGGGGTGCCGATGGACAGCCTTTTTGTCCCGCAGGCCGCCGAGTGGACTACACTGCCGTTAAGTTTTGCTACGGACACTGGGCTCGTGAAGCACAAAGGCTGTCCATCGGCAGGCCCCCGGTTTTACTATCCTGCGGTTCGTTAACCCAAAGCCACTAGGATTACCGCTTATCGGAGGATTTACCAGAACTACAGCCAGTCCGAACTTTTTATCTCGCCCTGGAGACCGATTACCGTGTGCTTCACCGGAACTTTCCTCTTGGCGCCGCCGAGCGCCTCCTGGACCATTCCCGCCAGCCCGGAGCAGCAGGGAACCTCCATAGTGACCACGGTCAGCGTGTTCACCCGGGCGTCATCAATAAGACTCCTGAGCTTCCCGATATATATCTCCCGACCGTCGTCCAGCTTGGGGCAGGCTATGGCAAGGCTTTTGCCTTTGAGAAAACCATTGTGGAAGTCGCCGTAAGCATACGCCGCACAGTCGGCGGCCAGCACGACATCGGCATTTTTAAAATACGGCGCCAGCGGGGAAACCAGGTGCAGCTGCACCGGCCACTGCCTGAGCTGGGAACTGACCGCTCCCGGCGCGCCGCTCTCCCCGGCTTTGCCACGGAAATCCATCTCGCGCGCTCCAGGACAGCCGCAGGGCGCATGCCCGCCCGCTTCCGGCCTGTGACTTGCAGCCTGTGACTTGTGACTTTTCTCCTCCCTCGGATCCGGGACGCCTTTTTCTTTCAGGAAATCCAGCGCCTGCTTCAAAAAATCATCCTGACCATGGTCTTTAAGGTGTTTTAAATGCGCTTCGACCGTATTCCTGCCTTGCTTAACCATGTTCTCCATCACTTGCTTTTCATCGTAGGCCGCGGCCCCGCGCTCTTCTATGGCAATGGCTCCCCGCGGACACTCACCCAGACAAGCCCCCAGCCCGTCGCACAACAGGTCGCTTATCAGGCGGGCCTTGCCGTCTATCACCCGCAAAGCCCCTTCGGGGCAGTTGGGGATGCAAAGCCCGCAGCCATCGCATTTACTCTCGTCTATTTTTATTATTTTCCTTTTTTTCATATTAGGGTTATCCTATCCAGTTAAGTATCATTCTGTCAACTTGAACGCGCGCGCGGAAATTTGTCTAATAGCGGAAGCGCCGGCATCCCTGAAAGAATACCGGCGCTCCGGAGGCCTTTTATGAAAAAACTGATATTTATCTCCGCGCTGCTGGTTCAGACCTGCGCTTACGCGGAGATCATAACGCTTAAGGACGGCACGCGCCTCGAAGGCGCCGTGGAAGGGGAAATGGACGGCGTGAACCTTATAAGAACCAAATACGGCAGTTTAAACATCGCCAAAAAAGACATTCTGAGCATCGGCGCACCCGAGATCGTGGTAAAGGAACCTTTCAACACCCCGGCCTCATCCGCCGCCGCTCCGGCCGACCTCCCGGCCGGGCCCGCGCCGGAACCCAGATACACTTTCAAAACGGTGAACGTAAGCACCTCGGCCCTTGAAAAGGTCTATTTTGAGAACGGCGTCGTAACCGCGACCGAAACCTATGATTCCAGGGGGACGCTGCTTGGCCTGCAAGGCCTGGTAAAGGACGGCTCGTACCGGGAATATTACGACAACGGCAACCTCAAGACCGAAAAAACCGTCATCAACTCCAAAACCTCAGGCCCGCTCAGGGCCTATTATCCCGGAGGCGTTCTCCAGAGCGAAGCCTATTATCTGGACGGCGCGCTGAACGGAACGGTGCGCGTCTACAATGAGAACGCCAGGCTTCTGTTCGAACAGAACTTCCGGGGCGGCGTCCCTAACGGCTGGTTCAGGGAATTCAATGAAACCGGGGAACTTAAGTCGGAACTTTTTTACGCGGACGGCCACGCGGCGGAAAAGCCAAAAGCCGCCGAGGCTAAAACGCCCGAAGCGGCCGCCGCCCCGGAAACGCCCGACTCCATGGTAACCGCCAAGGCGGTCAGCCTGGCCCGGGGCGAGCGCTTCACTTTCTACCTGAACAATAAATATATCGCCAGAATCACCCTGGACAGGGACTTCAACCTCATCTCAAAGGACGGCAAGGCTCCGGACGGCGCGGTCAAGATCTACACCAAAGACGGAAAACTTGAAAAAGAGTTCCTCTTCTCAAAGAACGAGGTCGTTTCGTTAAAGATCTACAACGAAAACGGGAACCTTAAAAACGAATACACCTTCAACAAAAAAGGCGAAGCGGCGAAAAAACAGTGACCAGTGGTGAGTGGTCAGTGAAGGAGTTTCTTATATTTCTGACCACTACTCACTGGGCACTGACCACTGTAATCTAAAAAGCCTCAGGCACAAGCCTGAGGCTTTTTAAATTACTGGGCCCGGTAGGACTTGAACCTACGACCCGACGATTATGAGTCGTCTGCTCTAACCAACTGAGCTACGGGCCCATTAAATCCGTTAGACTATTCTATAAACTTTGTCCCCCTAAAACAACGCTGGTTTAAGGAACTGGCGGCGGGGTATAGCTGGAGGGGTGGCGGGATCGTGCCTTTTCGACCCAGCAGGCCGCCGATGGAACGCGAAAAGGCACGACCCCGACAGGCCCCCGAACCCGCAACCCGCCGCCATCTCCTTAATGTTTATGCGTCTCGCAGGCGTCCATACCGAATAGGGGCTTGCCGTCGGCGAAAGGCGAGATGGCGCGCAGGCGCTCTATAATGGGCGGCATTTCTTTCAGCACGAAGTCCACTTCCGCCTCCGTGTTATAAACACTGAAAGAGAACCGGATGGAGCCGTGCGCGTAAGTCTGCGGCACCGCCATGGCCGCCATGACATGCGAGGGTTCGAGCGAACCCGAGGTGCAGGCCGAACCGGACGAGGCGCAAATCCCCTTTTCGCTCAACATGATAAGGATGGACTCCCCCTCCACGTACTCGAAACTTATATTGGCCGTATTGGGCAGGCGTTCGGCCCCGCCGCCGTTTACGCGGACATTCGGTATGGTTTTAAGCAGCCCCTCCTGAAGCCGGTCGCGCAGGGCTTTCACCTGGGCATTCTCTCTCTCCATATTTTTCAGCGCCAGTTCCGCCGCTTTTCCCAGGCCTACGATATAAGGAACGTTCTCGGTGCCGGCGCGGCGGCCGCGCTCCTGATGCCCGCCCATAAGGAACGGAGAAAAGCGCGCTCCTTTTTTAACGTATAGGACGCCGATACCCTTGGGGGCGTGAAGTTTGTGGCCGGAGAGCGAAAGCATGTCTATCTTGGCATCTCTAAGATTGATCGGGATTTTACCGGCGGCCTGGACGGCATCCGTATGGAACAGCGCTCCTTTGGCGTGGACGATCCGCGCGGCTTCTTCCACCGGGAAAATGACGCCGGTTTCATTATTGGCCCACATGATCGAAACAAGGGCGGTTTCCGGAGTCACGGCAAGCTTCAGATCCTCAAGGTTAAGGCGGCCCTCCGGATCCACCGGCAGATAGGTAATGCGATAGCCCTGGGTTTCCAGGAATTTGCATACGTTCAGCACGCCCGGATGCTCTACCCTGGTGGTGACTATGTGTTTTTTATCGGGATAGGCGCGCAGGGCCGACCAGATGGCCGTGGAGTCGCTTTCGGTGCCGCAACTGGTGAAAATTATCTCCTCCGGTGCCGCGCCGATAAGCTCCCCGACTTTCCGGCGAGCTTCGTCAAGATGCTTCTGCACCCCGCCGCCGAAAAAATGCATACTGGAGGGATTGCCGTACAATTCGGTGTAGAAAGGCCCCATCACCTCCGCCACCTCGGGCGCCACCCTGGTGGTGGCATTGTTATCCAGATAAACAACCCTTTCGTTTTCCATAAAAAATCCTTAACCCGACTTCCCCTTATTGCGCCTCAATTATCAGCGCCGGATCTATCTTTTCTTTCAGCTCTTTCTCCACCACGTTCTTGAGCGTGGAAGCGGAAGACGGGCAGCCGGAACACATACCCAGGAACCGGACTTTAACTTTATCGCCTTCCAGATCCACCAGTTCTATCCAGCCCCCGTCCAGCTTCAGCTTAGGATTGACTTCCTCGGCCAGCACTTTCTCCACCATCTTAACTTTCTCAACCACGGTCATCCTCGCGAAAGTTTTGTGTTCGGCCCTGGCCCAGTAATCCTTAAGGATCTTCTCTATCTCCCCTACGCACTGACGGCAGCCGCCGCCGGCTTTGGTGAAATTGGTCACTTCTTCCACGGTCTTCAGGCCGTTGTCCCTGATGGACCGCAGGATCTTGCCCTCGGTAACGCTGAAACATTTGCAGACCACGCGCTCGCCCATGCCCACGATCACTTTCTCCGCCTTGCCGCCGCGGTAATTCTTGATAGCGGCCTCAAGCGCCTCCATACCCATCACGGAGCAATGCATCTTTTCGCTGGGCAGGCCCCCCAGGTATTCGGCGATCTCCGCGTTGGTGATCCTGGTAGCCTCGTCCAGGGTTTTGCCTTTCGCCATCTCGGTCAGGGCCGAGGAGGAAGCTATGGCGGAAGCGCAGCCGAAAGTCTTGAATTTGGCGTCCAGGATCTTTTGAGTGGCCTTGTCTATCCTGAGAGTCAGCTTCAGGGCGTCGCCGCAGATAAGGCTGCCGACCTCTCCCACGGCGTCGGGGTTCTCAATTTCCCCCACGTTCCTCGGGTTTTTAAAATGCTCGTAGACCTTTTCGGTATAGTTCCACATAAACGCCTCCGATTAGATTATACCAGGAAATCAGCGGCACGCCGCGGAGGGGAACGCCGGGGAATTGGCGGCGGCCAGTTTCTTCGCCACTTCGAGCGAAGCCGTCACTATAGCGGCTGCCTCCCGCGACCCGGTGTAATATCCGGATTTCGTCTCCGTACCCTGCCTGATAATCAGAATGTCAGTATCCGGATTTTCCCGCTCTTCATAGACAAGCTTCCGGCCGGAGAAACCAAGCCCGGCCGACACTTTTTTAAGAATGGATAAGGCCGGAGAAACGGCCGGCTTGGGAACAAACCGCGCATGATCTTTAAGAAAGCCGCTTCCCTCTTTGGCGATAAGCGCGCAATACAGGTACGGATAATCTTTTCCCCGCACCGTGTTGATGGAGACCTGCACCTGTATCCCGTAAAAAGCGTCAGGGGCGCCCACCAGCTTCACCAGCAGCCTGGCGTCTGCCGGCTCCGTCCCGCCTTTCTCCGTTTTTGCCAGCGCGAGCATCGGAAAGACCTGCGCTTCGCTTGGCGCGGCCAGCAGTTCCATCACCCGTCCCAGAAGATCTATTTTGATGATGAGCTTGTCCTTGCGCAGATATTCCCTGATGCCGGTAAACCAGAGAGGCGCCAGGAGAATAAGCGCGTCAAGACCTATAAAAACACCGGAACCTTCATAAAAACCGAACCTGGCCGCAAGATCCAGGCAGGCGGCCAGAACTAAAACGAACGCGGCGGCGAACGCCAGTTTTCCTTTCCTGCCGGTGATGTCAAAAAGATCCTCGTCCCAGCGCTCCAACCGACCGGCCCTGAGCTTTATTTTCGCGTATTCGTCGGGGGTAACCCTTTCCCATCGCAGGCCGGAGGTGATCTTGGGCCTGGCGTCGTAACCTTTGACCATCCCCAGCAGCGAGGCCGCCAGCAGGAGGACAAGACCGGGCCAGAAAGACAGCGCCGCCTGGAGCACCAAACCCGCCGGGAGCAAAGCGGCCACCAGCCACATGCGCGTTTTATACGGCAGGCTTTTACCGACGATAAATTTTATCTGCCCGCTCTTATCGGGCGGTGGAAATAAATTCATATTCAAAAAAGGATGAAGGATTAGGGATAAAGGCTAAAGGCCCGAAAAAGGCCTTCCCTATCCGTCCCATCTTTTCCTTCATCCTTTATCCTTAAGCCTTTATCCTTTCCGGAAAAGTCAATTGACTTTTCCGGATTCGCTTCCAGCAGTTCTTTATAACCGGCTTTCTCCCAGTAAAGCGGACAGCCGCCGTTACAGACCGCGAGATCTTCGCATTTTTTGCAGAGTTCATGCGCGAAAGCTTTTTCCTGAAAAAATCTGAATGGCCCGCTTTCCCAAAGAGCCCTGAAAGATCCCTTATGCTCAAGAATATTACCCATAGGCTTAGGGTAACTGGAACAGGGAAGGATGTCCCCGTTCGGGGCCAGGCTCAAAAGTCCGTCGCAGGCGGCGCAGCCTTTATTACCCAGCCCTTTTGCCACCGGATTAAAAACGCACATCGGCGTGGGAGAATACCACATGAACTCCAGCCCGGCGCGCTCCGCCAGCCCGCGGACTTTTTCTATCACCGGGCCTATTTCGCCGTATGAGATAAAAGTCTCTTCCAGATTGGCGCCGGCCGAGCCGACGGGCATAAGCATATTCATGGAAAACTTGCCGAGCCCGAGGCTCTTTACCAGATCCACTATCTCCGGCAGGGAATCCTTGTTCAGCGCAGAAATAGTGGTGTTGGTATGCGCCCGGATGCCGGCTTTCACCAGATTCTTTATCCCCTCCACCGCCGCGTCGAACGCTCCGGATCCGCGCACGATCCGGTCGTGATCCGAGGCCGAACCGCTTTCGATGCTTACCTGCGCGGAATCAAGGCCAGCCGTTTTAAGCGCCGATACTTTTTCGCGCGTAAGCAGGGTGCCGTTGGTTATAAGGTTCGCCCACATCCCAAGTTTTTTGGCGTGGGCGACCAGTTCCGGCAGTTCCGGGCGCAGGAGCGGCTCGCCGCCGGTAAAGCTCACCGACGGGACCTGCGCCTCGCCGTTTATGATCTCCAGCGCTTCCTTGAGACGCGCCGCCGGTAGATCGGGATGGGCTTCGTCCTTTTTACAGCCGCAGGCCGCGTAACAGAACCGGCAGGAGAGGTTGCAGCGATATGTAACGGCGATCTCGCTTAGAACCGGCAGGGAGTTGTAAGGCAGGGAAAACGGTTTTTTCTCCACCGCCCGCCGCTCCTCGTTCTCGTTATAACAGCCTTTCAAAAGCGCCGCCAGGTCCCTGAAGAAAAAGTGGAGATCGAGCGAGACCTTCTCTTTATCGCCGTGCCCGGCCATTATCTCCGCCGTCTTTCCGCCTCCCAGCAGATATTCGAGAATCTTAAGCCCCTGCGGGTTCAGTTTATAGGCCTGATTGGGTATTTTTATCAGCAGCGAATCGGCCCGGCGCACGCGCACATACGGTTTGATGCGCGCGACATACCCGTCTATCCACCCGATCCTTTTTTCCCACTCCATCTTGGTCATCTCTGCTTTCCAATTGTCACTAGAAATATTCTTTACTCCTCTCTAACCACTAATCACTGACCACTAACCACTTCTTCAATGTCCCGCGCTCACGCAGGCCGAGTGGCACGCGGAATGGCAGGCGTCATGGCAGACGTTCCGGTTAAAAGCCCCTTCATAGCAGGCTTGCGTGGTCCTGAAATTTTCGAATGACGAGGCAAGTTCCGGCACTTTGGCGCCCAGATCCTTATTCACGCTTTCAACACGGGCGTAAATGGGATTGATGTAGCCGTTAAAACGGCGCCGATAGCCGCCCCAATAATAATCTTTGTCCGTGTCGGCCTTGCCCGGCTGATAAGCGTCAAGCTGTTTTTTATAATAAGTCCTGGAGGCCGCAAGATCGCAGTCCCAGAGCTTCTGCTCAAGGCCGGCCGCGATAGTCTTAACCGTTTCATTAACCGCGCCCTGGTCCAGCGTTCCATCCGGTTTGACGGAATTCAGAAGAACGTTTTCATAAGGGTCGCCGCCCGGGCCCGCGTAATTTTTTCTTTCCACGCAGAGCGGCTCCACGGCTTTGATCTTCAGCAGGCCTTTACGCTCCATGTTGGCCAGGCTCAGCGACAACAGCTCTCCCACTGGCATACCCAGCAACATCCCCGCCTCTATGGGCGTCAATTTGGCGGAAACCTTTCCGGGCTTGCGGAAAGTGCCCATCTGTAATTTGGGGGGCGTCCATTCCGTCCCGTCCCATTTAACCGCGGACAGGCCTTCCTGCGCGGTCAGCATGGAACGGTGTTTAACGGTCATTATTAAAAAGGGCAGCAGACAAAAGACCGCGGCAAGCGCTGACACAAGTAAAACCTTTCCGCCGCGGTCAAGCGGCAGGCCGGCGAGCATGCCGCCGGGGAAATAGCGGTTGAGGTAATGTTTTTCTCCGGCGGGCTGGGGGTTTTCCTTTTGCGCGGCGGCCTCCTGGAGAGCTCCGGGGGCGCCGGTCTTAAGTTCGAAGTACCGCGCATCCAGATAAACTTGTATCCGGAAATGATAGCGGCTCTCAAGGCCGCGCCGGAAAAAACGCGCGCTGAAAACTCGTTCTCCTTCGGCGTTCTTTACTTCTGGATAATCTACCAGATACCGCTCGTTGACGAATTTATCGGTTCTGAATCCAGCCTGAGCCGGAAATGCGTCCCAGGATTTACCGCTTTCTGCGCTCACCGGGAAACGCACGGTCACGGCCTGATGCGCCATGGCATCCTGCCATTGAACCGGAGCCCAATTGAACACCACCAGCCGCTTATCCCCGGCCCCCCCGCCCGCCCGCCGGACCTGGGCCGGCGCTTCCGGATCCGAAGACGGCGGAAAGTCGGTCAGGGCCAGACTCCCGGATCTTTCGAGATCCGCGGTGTAGCGGAAAAAGTAAGTGATCTTTCCGTCCGTAAAGGCCCGGCCGTCCGCGAGAACAATATCGTATTTTTTATCGGAAAGTTTATTGATCTCAAGGGGATACCTGTTGCCGGCCCCGTCCAGAGCGTAGGCGCCCGCCCTGTCAAAGACCGGGGATTCCTGCAACCCTTCGAAATAGAAACCGTGCAGCGGCCCTCCGGAAGCCGTCCACCGGACCGAGTAAGAGACCCGGGCTTTTCCGTCCCTGTCCAGCGTAACTTCGCTTTCCACCCAGTTCATCTTGAAGCCGGCGGCGGCGCAAATCGGGGGGAACGCGAGGAGCGCCGCTATCCCGGCGACTAGTGTTACGGCAAGGAAATTATGCAGCCCTGGAATATTTTTCTTGTTCGCTCCCATGGTATTGATTATATAAATATTGCTAGTTTCACCCAAAATTTATTACATTAGTATATAGTCATCCCGGCGGCCGCGGAGCGATCATGCTGGTTAAAGTGGTAAAACAATATACGGTGTTCCTTCCCAACGTTCCGGGCGCGCTCAGCCGGTTCGTGGAGCTTTTCGTCAAGGAAGGCATAAACATCATAGGCATAGCCTCCGAGATCCGCGACGATTCCGGCGTGGTCCGCGTGACCGTGGACACCGGGAACAAGATAAGCTACATCCTGACCAACGCGGGCTTCACCACGGTGGAAACCCCCGTCATTTCCATAGAGCTGGCCGATAAACCAGGAGAACTTCTCAACCTGGCCGGGACGCTGGCGGGCCACGGCATAAATATCACCACCGTCTACGGCACCGCCCTAGGTGGCAACACCGCCCGCGTCCTGATAGCCGTCTCCGACACGGACCGCGCCGTGGAGCTCCTCTCCGCCGGCCGGTAAGCGTCACAGATCAACGGACAAGTTTTTTGTATTTTATGCGGTGGGGAACGGCGGCTTCCTCGCCCAGGCGCTCGCGGCGGTTCTCCTCGTATTCCGAGAAGTTCCCCTCGAACCAGAACACCCTGCTGTCGCTTTCAAACGCCAGAATGTGCGTGGCTATCCTGTCCAGGAACCAGCGGTCGTGGCTGATAACCACGGCGCAGCCGCCGAAATTCTCCAGGGCCTCTTCCAGCGCGCGCATGGTATTTACATCCAGGTCGTTGGTCGGCTCGTCGAGGAGGATAAGGTTGGAACCCTCCTTTAACATTACCGCCAGGTGCACCCTGTTGCGTTCTCCGCCGGAAAGTTCGGAAACCTTTTTCTGCTGATCCGGGCCCATAAAATTGAAGCGCGCCACGTAAGCCCTGGAGTTCACTTCCTGCTTTCCCAGTTTCACCACATCCAGCCCGCCGGAAATGGCTTCCCAGACGTTTTTGGCTGGATCAAGCGAGGAGCGTGCCTGATCCACATACGAGAATTTAACCGTCTCGCCGACCTTGAACGAACCGGAGTCGGGTTTTTCCTGACCGGTTATCATTTTAAACAGCGTGGTCTTGCCGGCGCCGTTGGGGCCGATGACTCCGACGATGCCGCCCGGAGGCAGTTTAAAGCTGAGATCTTCCATCAGGATCTTATCGCCGTAGGCCTTGGCCACGTGAGAAGCCTCGATGACGACGCTGCCGAGGCGCGGCCCGGCCGGGATATAGATCTCCAGATCTTTTGCCAGCTTTTCGCCCCCCTGCCCCAGCAGGTTCTCATAAGCGGTGATGCGGGCCTGGGATTTGACGCGGCGGCCCTTGGGCGACATCCGTATCCACTCCAGTTCCCTCGCCAGGGTCTTCTGTCTTTCGGTTTCGGCTTTCTCCTCAACGCGCAGCCGGTCCTGCTTCTGCGCCAGCCACGAAGAATAGTTCCCTTTCCAGGGGATGCCGTGCCCGCGGTCCAGCTCCAGGATCCAGCCGGCCACGTTGTCCAGGAAATAGCGGTCGTGGGTGACGGCGATGACGGTGCCTTTATATTCCTTAAGGTGATGTTCCAGCCAGGCCACGGATTCCGCGTCCAGGTGATTGGTGGGCTCGTCCAGAAGAAGGATGTCGGGTTTGCGCAGCAGCAGCCGGCAAAGGGCTACTCTTCTTTTTTCTCCGCCCGAAATGACTTTTACCGGAGTATCCGCGTCGGGGCAGCCGAGGGCGTCCATGGCCATTTCCAGGCGCGAATCTATATCCCAGGCGTCGAGCGCGTCTATTTTTTCCTGCACCTTGGACTGCCTTTCGATGAGCGCGTTCATCGCGGCGTCGCTCATAGGCTCGGCCATCTTCTCATTTATTTCGTTGTATTCTTTTAGCGCGGCGATGGTTTCGGGAACGCCTTCCTCAACGACCTGCCGGACCGTCTTATTCTCGTCGAGTCTGGGTTCCTGCTCCAGCATCCCCACGGTATAGCCGGGCGAGAGCACCGTTTCGCCCTTAAAATCCGTGTCCGTGCCGGCCAGGATGCGCAGCAGGGAGCTTTTGCCGGATCCGTTGAGGCCCAGAACGCCTATCTTGGCGCCGTAAAAATAGGAAAGGTAAATGTCTTTCAGGACGGCTTTCTTGTCGTAATATTTGCTTACTCCCACCATCGAATAAATGATTTTGTCCGGTTTATTTTCAGCCATATGCGGTGTCCTTTAACTGTTATTTCTTTACGGCGGTAAATACGAAATGGGGAGGCATATTACGGAGCTCCAGCTCCACTTTCAGCTGCTGGAACTGCCTGCGGAGCAGCGGGATCAGGTGCGTGGTGCATTGATACGCCACGAACCTCCCCCCGCGCGGCAGCCGGCAGTATACCTCATGGATCAGCGCCGAACGCTCCGCCGGGGAAAGGAAGCTGAACGGGATGCCGGACACAAAACAGTCCGCCTTGCCGACTCCCATCGCTCCGAGAATGTTCTTCATATCCCGCACGTCTCCACACGCCGTGCGCAGCCGCGCGTCCCGTATCTCCACCAGGCTTTTGTAAAAATCCGCGTTCCGCTCTATGGCCGCAAGCGTGCCGTTCTGGGGCAGGCCTTTTAAGATCTTTTTGGTCATATTGCCCTCGGCGGCGCCGAATTCCACGATCGCGCAGGGGCCGCATTCCAGCACCGCGCGGACCACGCGCGCCACCAGGTATTTTGAGCTGGGGTGGATGGCGGCCACGCCTGCGTCGCTGATAAATGTCTCCAGGTAACTGAACGGCCTGCGGAGGGCTCCCCCCACGCGCGCGAAAGCGTCGCGCCCGCTTTTTTTGATGTCCACACTTTCTTTGTTTTTCATCGATATCCGCCGGGATGGCATTTAAACGGGCGTCCGCCTAAGGCGGACGCCCGCTTTAATCCGGCTTATCCGGCCCGGCTATTGCGCAGGGCTCAATATTTCTTTTCTTCCGTGACGGGGGCTTCGTCCTCGTCCACGATCGGCTCCACGGAACCGATCCTGTCGCCTTCTTCCAGACGGACGAGCCTTACGCCCTGGGTGTTCCGCGAGATGGCGCGGATGTCCTTGCAGGGCATACGGATGATCTTTCCTTTTTCGGTCATTACCATCAGGTGATCCTTGTTCTCCACCAGATGGATGGCGATCACCGCGCCGTTGCGGTCGGTGGCCTTGATGGTAATAACACCCGAGCCGCCGCGATGCTGGTTGCGGTACTCGTCAAGATCGGTGCGCTTGCCGTAACCGTTCTCGCAGACGGTGAGAAGCGTCTTCTTGCTCTTGGGCTCGGCCACTTCCATGGCTATGACCTGATCATCCTTATCCAGGCGGATGCCGCGCACGCCCATGGCGTTCCTGCCCATGGAGCGCACGTCCGATTCGTTGAACCTGATGGACATACCGCATTTGGTGCCGATGATCAGCTCATATTTGCCGTCGGTATGTCCGACATTGGTCAGGATATCGCCGTCCTCAAGCGTTATGGCGTTTATCCCGGAGCGCCGGATATTGGCGAAGTCCTTGATCGGGGTTTTCTTGATGTTTCCCTTGCGGGTGCACATCACCAGGTAAGACTCCCTGCCCTTGGCCTCGTCGAAAGATTCGATGGCTATAACGGAGGTCACTTTCTCATCCTTGACCGGCAGCAGGTTTATTATGGCCTTGCCCCGGGAGGTGCGGTTGCCCTCCGGTATCTCGTAACCTTTCAGCGCGTAGACCTTGCCGCGCGTGGTGAAGAGAAGTATCGTGGCGTGGCTGGACGTCACGAAGAGCTTTTCGATAAAATCCTCGTCCTTGACGTCGGAGCCTATAATGCCTTTTCCGCCCCGGCCCTGCACTTTGTAGGTATCGGAAGGGATCCTCTTGATATAACCGCCGTGGGACATGGTGATGATCACTTTTTCCTCGGGGATGAGATCCTCGATATCCAGCTCCGCGGCTTCGCCGGTCAACTCGCTGCGCCGTTTATCTCCGTATTTTTCCTTGAGTTCCTTAAGTTCGTCCACGATGATCTTAAGCACCCTTTTGGGGTCTGCCAGGATGGCGCGCAGCTCCGCTATAAGCTTCATCAGACCTTTGTGTTCTTCTTCTATCGCGCCGACTTCAAGCCTGGTAAGCTGGTGCAGCCGCATATCGAGTATGGCCTGGGCCTGGATGTCGCTCAAAGCGAACTGTTTTATCAGTTTAAGCTTGGCTTCCCCCGCGTCCTTGGATTTCTTTATTATCTCCACGACCGCGTCAATGTTCTGCAGGGCTATGAGATAGCCTTCCAGAATGTGCGCGCGGGCGAGCGCCTTGTTTAGGTCATACTTGGTGCGGTTCACTACCATGATGCGGCGGTGCTTCACATAGTGCTGCATCACTTCCTTAATGGGAAGCACCCTGGGACGGCCGTCCACGATAGCCAGCATGATTACGCCGAAAGAAGTTTCCATCTGCGTATGTTTGTAAAGCTGGTTCAGCACCACCTGGGCGTTTCCGTCGCGCTTGATCTCGATGACCACGCGCATACCGCGCCTGTCCGACTCGTCCCTGATATCGGAGATATCGGGGATTTTTTTATCCTTGACCAGTTCGGCTATGGATTCTATAAGCGAGGATTTATTAACCTGGTATGGGATCTCGGTGATAATAATAGCTTCCCGATTCCCTTTCATTTCCTCTATCTCAGCCCTGGCCTGCGTCTTGATGGAGCCGCGTCCGGTTTCAAAATAGTCCCTGATGCCTTTCCGGCCGCGGATAATGCCGCCTGTCGGAAAATCCGGGCCCTTGATGAGCTTCATCAGATCCTTGATCTCTATCTCCGGATTCTCGATCACGGCTATAGTGGCGTCGCAGACCTCTCCGAGGTTATGGGTGGGAATATTGGTGGCCATGCCGACGGCTATGCCGCTGGAGCCGTTCACAAGCAGATTGGGAAGCTTTCCGGGCAGAACCGACGGCTCTTTCATGGATCCGTCATAATTCGGAACGAATTTTACGGTGTCCTTTTCCAGGTCAGCCAGCAATTCGTCCGCGATGCCGGACAGCCGCGCCTCGGTGTAACGCATAGCGGCCGCTGGATCTCCGTCCACCGAACCGAAATTACCCTGGCCGTCCACAAGGGTGTAACGCAGGGAAAACGGCTGGGCCATGCGGACCATGGTGTCGTAGATGGCCACGTCGCCATGCGGGTGGTATTTACCCATCACGTCTCCGACCACGCGGGCGGATTTTTTATAGGGTTTATTGTGCTGCAGCCCCATGTCGTCCATGGTATAGAGCACGCGCCTGTGCACCGGCTTCAACCCGTCGCGCACGTCCGGCAGCGCCCGGCCCACGATCACGCTCATGGAATATTCGATATAGGAGGATTTCATCTCCTCGCTGATATCTCTCTCCACAACATTGGTAAAAAGATTTTCCGCCGGCTGGTTCTTCGGTTCCTTGGGTTCTGTCATAGATGCTCCGTAATACGATTCAAGATTCCAGATTGAGGATTCAAGATTGAGAATTTAAGATTGAAAAGCGCCTCTCCGACAATCTTGATCCGGAATCTTCAATCCTGAATTATCAGCTTATATGTCCAAATTCCTGGCTTCCAGGGCGTTCTGCTCGATGAACACCCTTCTGGGCTCCACTTTATCCCCCATCAGCGTGGTAAAAATAGCCTCCGCTTCCGGCAAATCCTGCAGCGAGACGCGCAGAAGCCTCCTTTTAAACGGATCCATGGTGGTTTCCCACAACTGTTCCGGGTTCATTTCGCCAAGACCCTTGTAGCGCTGGATGCTGGCGCCGCCGGCGCCTATCTTCAGAACCGTTTCGAGCAGACCCCTGATATCCCCGGTTTTGACCGAGGATTTTTCCGTGCAGACCTCGAAGACAAAGGTTTTCTTCATCTCTTCGGCGCAGATATGATCCTCCACCGAGTAGCCCAGGGCTTTCAATTTCTGGTTTATATTGCTGATGCGGGAGAACTCCCCCAGCGACTGGAATTCCGGGCCCAGGCTCTCCGTTTCCATTCCCGCTTCCCCTTCTTTCAATTCCTTTGAAAGGGCTTCCTTGCGTTTGGCGGCGTATTCGCTGGAATAGTTAAGCCATTCGTTCTCGGTGAAGAAATACCTGTAGGTCTCCGGGCCGGTCTCTATGCGGTATACCGGCACCCTGCCCTCGGAGGAGAACCTGAGATAATCGGCCAGCGAAAGATTCTTGGACTCCATTTTCCTGATCACGTTGTCAAGGGAGATAGACAGCGCCAGAAGCTCGCTTAATTCCTTTGTCTCGATCTTTTTGCCCTTATCGTTCTTTACCGTGACGCCGGCGACGGCTTCTTTCATGAGCCAGGCCTGCAATTTTTCCTCATTGTCGAAATAGCTTTCGAATTTTCCTTTTTTCACCTTATACAGCGGCGGCTGGGCGATATAAATATGGCCCTGCTCGATGAGAGGCCTCATCTGCCGGTAGAAAAAAGTGAGCAGCAGGGTTCTGATATGCTGGCCGTCCACGTCGGCGTCGGCCATCAGGACGATCTTATGATAACGGAGCTTTTCGATGTTGAAACCGTCTTCTCCTTCCCCCACGCCCGTGCCTATGGCGGAGATAAGGGTCCGCACCTGCTCATTTGAGATTATTTTCACCAGCTGCGATTTTTCCACGTTCAGGATCTTGCCCCTCAACGGCAGGATGGCCTGAAAAACACGGTCGCGGCCCTGTTTGGCCGAGCCGCCGGCGGAGTCTCCCTCCACGATGAAGATCTCGGCCTTCTTAGGATCGCGCTCCTGACAGTCGGCCAGTTTTCCTGGAAGCCCTGAGTCGCAAAGAGATCCTTTGCGCCGCGCCAGTTCTTTCGCTTTCCTGGCCGCTTCGCGGGCGTCGGCCGCGCCTATGGATTTCTGGCAGATCGCCTTGGCTATAGAGGGATGTTCCTCGAAGAAAACGTTCAGCATCTCTCCGGCTATTGATTTGACGATGCCCTCAACCTCTGAATTGCCCAACTTGGTCTTGGTCTGCCCTTCGAACTGCGGGTGCGGGATCTTCACCGAAATGACGGTGGTCAACCCCTCTCTCACATCGTCGCCCGTGACGTTGTATTCCTTGTCCTTGAGAAGGGCGTATTTTTTTATGTAATCGTTTATAACCCGGGTAAGGCTGGATCTGAAGCCGGACACATGAGTGCCCCCCTCTATGGTTTTAATGTTGTTTACGAAAGAATAAATATTTTCGGAGTAGTCGCCGTTATACTGGATGGCCAGATCCAGCATAACGTCTCCCTCGGTTTTGGAGATGAAGATCGGTTCTTCATGCAGAACGGTCTTATTCGTGTTTAAAAATTTCACGAACTGCTTTATCCCGCCTTCAAAAAAGAAAGTGTGTTTTTTGTCGTCCCTCTCGTCTATAATGGTTATGCGCGCGCCGGGATTAAGAAAAGCCAGTTCCCTGAGGCGGTTGGAAACGGTGTCGAACGAGAAGATCACATCTCCAAAAACCTGCGTATCCGGCTTAAACGTCACGGTGGTGCCGTGCTCTTTTGTCTCTCCTCTGGCTTTTACGTCCGCCTTGGGCCTGCCGCGCTGATAGCCCTGGAACCAGACCTTGCCTTCGCGGTAAACCTCCACCTCCAGCCACTCGGAAAGAGCGTTCACAACGGAAACGCCGACCCCGTGAAGGCCGCCGGAAACCTTGTATCCTCCTCCGTCGAACTTTCCGCCCGCGTGCAGAACGGTCAGAACCACTTCCAGCGCGGACTTCCCCTTCAGCTTGGGATCTTTCACTTCTTTCATGGGATCCACGGGAATGCCGCGGCCGTTGTCGGTCACGGAACAGATATTATCCTCTTTCAGTATAACTTCGATGGAATTGCAGCCTCCGGCCAGGATCTCGTCTATGGAATTATCCACGACTTCATAAACAAGATGGTGAAGACCCTGTACTCCCGTGGAGCCTATATACATGGCCGGCCTTTTTCTTACCGCCTCAAGGCCTTCCAGCACCTGTATCTGCGACGCATCGTAGCTTTCTGATTTGGCGTTGGTGGTCTTATTCATTTTTTATTCCTTTAAGCCAGGATTTGGCGAAATATTTGTTAAGGCTTTTTATTATAGGCCCGCTGCGCAATAAAATTTCGTTGTAGGCGACCGAAGACTCGGTTTTTATAACCACGTACCCCTTATTAACCCCCACAAGCTTGCAGTATTTTCCAAGCCCGCCTATTTCCTTTTTCCAGACGGCGTCAAGAATTACCAGTCTCTCAGGCACGATCCCGCCCAGAGATCTCCAGGAAGATTTAACGTAGCCGATATTTGTCCAGTTGGAGGATTTTCTGGTCAGAAACATTACTGAGTCCTAAGCGGCATTACGATATAGACAAAAGAGTCATCGCCTTTTATGCGGGCTTTTACCGGGGTGGACGGGCTGTTAAAATCCAGAATAAGATTTTTTTCCCCGGTGTTTTTAAGTATATCCAGCACAAACTTGGGGTTAAAACTTACGCAAAGATCGCTCCCCTTATAATCCACCTCTAACTCATCCTCAAAATCCATTGTCTGGGAGGAAGAATTAACGACAAGCATTCCTTTTTTAAAGGTGTATTTAACGGCCCCGTTCCTTTCGTTGGAACAAACAGCCGCCCTTTTGGTCACAGCCGCCAGCTTCTGGGAGTTTATCTCCACCGAGATCTCGGTGGTCCTGGGTATTATCTGCTCGTAAGCCGGAAAATTACCTTCTATAAGCCTGGATATAAAAACCGTCTTTCCTATCTTAAAACCGATCTGATTTGAAGATAAGCCCACTGTAACTTCGTCATTATCCCCGTAATCAGCGGTTTTTATAAATTTAACCAGTTCGTTCAATATTTTGGAGGGGACTATTATTTTGAAATCTTTTTTTATTTTAATTTCTCCGGCGGAAGCCATCGCCAGCCTCCGGCCGTCGGTGGCCACCACATAAAAGATCCCTTTTTCGTATTTCCAGAGAAGCCCGTTTAAAAAATGCCTGTCATCCTCGGTGGAAGCGGAAAAGATTGTGCCGCTCACCATTGAAGAAAGAAGCCCGGCCGGGATCCTGAAAGAATTAGTCTCATCCAGATCCGGTATAACCGGATAATCGTTCTTGGGAGCGCCGCTTAGTTTTATTTTCGACTTACCGCTGTTTATGGCGACCCTGTTGGACTCGTCCACCGAAATATTGACATCGGAGTCGTTCCCCAGGTTCTGTATTATCTCCATGAATTTCTTCATGGGAACCGTTATGCTGCCGGCGGTCTTTATATCCACGTTAATATGGTGTTTTATGGCCATCTCAAGGTCGGTGAACACGACTTTAATGCCTTTGTCGTCCGTTTCCATTAAAAAATTCTGAAGTATCGGTATGGTGCCCGTTTTGGCGGAAACACCAGCCTGTATCGTTTGAATGCCTTTTATAAGGTTTTCTCTGTTACTATTTATTTTCATCGTAGTCTCCATCTATAAGAGAGGCTGTGTATGATGTTAATAGTGTTAGTTCTATGGCGGAAAATTGTTAACATCCTTTTTTAATTTACTGATACTCTCCCCAAAAAAATCTTTTTCAGCGGGGTATTCAGGAGTTACTAACAGATTTTATCTTAGCTATCAACTGGTTAATAACCTCGTTAAAATAAGGGTCGGTATGCACCAACTGCTTGATTTTATCCCTGGCGAACATTACCGTGGTGTGATCCCTGTTGAAAGCGTCCCCTATCTCTGGCAGGGACATTTCGGTAAGATCGCAGGCCAGAAACATCGCTATCTGGCGGGGAAAAGCTATGGCTTCGGTCTTTCTCGGGGACTTAAAATCTTTCCTGTCCATGCCGTATTTGTCGGCCACGGTGGTTTTGATCACCTCTATATTGATGCGGTTTTCATCCTGCTCGCCGGGGGCCATGTGGTCTTTTATTATCCCTTTGACTATATCGATGGTGGGCTGTGTGCGCATATTGGAACAATAATTCCCCACCGTTATCAGGCAGCCTTCCAGCTCCCTGATGTTTTTTTTGACATTTTCGGCGATGAAAGTTATAACGTCGTCGGGGATAACGAATTTATGTATTTCTTTTTTTTGCCGCAGTATCGCTATGCGGGTTTCAAGATCCGGCATTTTGATATCGACGGCCAGGCCGGACAGGAACCTGGAAACCAGGCGCTGACTCAGCGCCAGCTCTTTGGGAGGTCTGTCTGAGGTTACCACGATCTGCTTTTTTGATTCAAAAAGGGAATTAAAGGTGTAGAAAAATTCCTCTTCGCTTTTGTCTTTGCCTATCAGGAATTGTATATCGTCCAGGAGAATGCAGTCCAGTTTGCGGTATTTGTTCCTGAACGCCTCCGGAGTCTTGTTCTGAAGGTTCTCTATGTACTCGTTCACGAAATTTTCGCTGGCGGTATAGATTATGCGCGCGCCGGGATTGCTTTTAAGCATTTCGTTGGCGATGCCGTGCAGGAGGTGGGTTTTGCCAAGGCCCGGAGCGCTGTAGATAAAAAAGGGGTTGGATTTCCCCGGGTTCTGGGAAAGCGCCACGGCGGAGGCGTAGGCGAACCTGTTGGAGGCGCCTTCTATAAAAGTTTCAAAAGTATAATTCGGATTAAACACGAAAGCCGGGGTCTGGCCCATGCCCGGCGCCCGGTTATGGTATTCTTCTCGGACGGGCTCCGGCTTGGGAGCGGGTTTGGGCTCGCTGGACGCGAGGGATAAAGAGTAATTTACGGAGAAATTTCTGCCGGTTACCTGAAAAGCCGTTTTCACTATGCTGTCTTCGTATCTTTCCTTTACCGTTTTATAAATTATAGGATCCGGCACTTCCAGTTTCAGACTGTCGTTTTCTATTACGAGCGGTATGATTGGCCTGAGCCAAAGATCCACGGCTTCAAGGCCTATCTCGCCTTCAAGTTTTTTTAATATGTCCTGCCAGATTTCCTTTATATTGTTCAAGTTATCCACAACCTATCCACAAGTGTTAGTAAATTATCCCAAATTTCAAAAAATGCTTATAAAACAACGATTTTTTTTGTTAACAACTATTTTAAACATTTTAAATAAACAACCTGCCATAGTTCGGTGTTAAATAAATATTGCCCGCCCGGTAAATACATTAGAACCGTTAATAATGGTAGTTTTTTTAGCGGTACAAGTCAATAAGAAAGTCATAGGGCGGAGAGGGCCGATCCTGTCCTCCTTACTGTAGCGGAGGCTTTTCCGCCGCCGGCGGAGAGGTGTTTTTATGGGCGCGCCTGCCGGATCGTTTTTCCTCCGGAGGGGCTGCCGCAAACGAGGGCTCGGCTCTCATGAAAGGCGACGGGGACGAGTCTTTTGAGTCCGCCCATTTGAGAAGGGAGTCCTCGGTCTTTACGGCGTCGGTTTCCGGTAGGGAGAAGACGCCAAGTTTGTTTTTTTTGGCTCTTTCGGAAATTTCTTCGGCGGCTTTTACGGAGAGGAAAGACAGCCCCTCCAGGATTTTGAGGCTGCTGAAAGTCAGGCCCACCAGATAGAGGGAGCCGTCCCGGTTTGCACCCAGGGAAATGGTCTTATCGGCCACCGCGTCGAAAGTCTGGTGCAGCCATTCGGGCTTCACCTCCGGCGAGAGGTGGTTCAGAAGCAGGGCTTTTTTCGCTCCGGTGTTAAAAGCGAGCTGAAAGGCTTCGTTTATCCTTTCCTCCGGGTTTTTGCCTTTGGCTTCCAGAAAACCGGGGTCGTCGGAGTCCAGCCAGGTCAGATCGGGATGCCGGGAGGATTTATCGAAAGAAAGGAGGAGTATGGCGTCTTTGAATTTTTTGGCCAGCTTATAGGCGTTCTGAAGCAGGTCGAGATTCACGCGCTCGGCGCGTTCCGCGCCGAAAGCGGAGATCAGTTCGGGAGCTATGCGCTCCGGAACGGGGGCATCTATCAGTAGTATAATACAATTGTCGCGTTTTTGAGCCATAAGTCCGCCGGGTTTTGAGAGGCCGGTATAAAGTATATTATACTATATTACGGAGGGCATAGGGGGCGGGGTAAAGGGTGGAGAGGGCGCGGAAGGTATGGAAAACAAACGGAGAATCGTGATCTACGGCGGGACATTCGATCCGCCTCACAAGGGGCATTTCGCCCTTATCCGATCCGCCCTGAAGACGCTGCGGCCGGACGGCCTTTACGTGGTGCCGGCTTTCCGTTCCCCGTTCAAGGGTCTTCCTTGCGCCTCTTTCAGCGAGCGCGCCGCGATGCTCCGGGACGGGCTTAAGTCCGCCGGCATCGGGCGCGATGAGCGCGTGAAGATCCATCCCCTGGAAGCGGATCGCGGGCGTCTGACCTATACCTGGCGGACCGTATCGTTCTTCAGGAAAGAGTTCCCCGGCGCGGAGCTGTTGTTTCTGATGGGTTCCGATTGTTTTGAGACCTTTCACCGTTGGAAAAATTACCGCCGCATCCTGGGCTCCGCCCGGCTGGTCGTGGGAGCGCGCGAAGGTTTTCCACTGAAAAACCCTGAAAAAATCCCCTACACGCGGCTTAAAGGCCGGTTTCCGCCCGCCGCCTCCACCGGCTTGAAAATGGGCCTTTTCGCCGGTTTTGACCAGCCCGGGCTTTTTAAAAGCACCAGAAAATACATCAGCGCGCACGGCCTTTACGCGGCCGGCCTGCGCCGCGAAGCCGCGCGCGGGATGACGCGGGCCCGGGTTGATCATACCAGGGCGGTGACCCTGCTCGCTCTGGAACTGGCCGTTAAATACGGGGCCGACCCTGAAAAGGCGGCGCTTGCCGGTATTCTGCATGACGCCGCCCGCGACCTGGGCCCTCGCGGCCTGTCAGCCCGCGCCCGCGGGAACCGGCTGAAAGTTCCCGCTTTTAGGGAAACCCTCCGTAAGGCCCCGATCATTTTGCACGCGTACGCCGGGGCCGACATGGCGGCGAAAAAATTCGGAGTGAAAGATCCCGTCGTCCTTAAGGCCATCCGTTCCCATACTCTGGGCTCCTCCTCGCCCGGCCTCCTGGATAAAATAATATATGTTTCCGATCTGGCGGCGGACGGCCGGGATTTTCCGGAGGCGGATAGGATCAGGGAACTGGCTTTCAGGGATCTGGACGCGGCTTACGCGGCCGCCAATTATGTTAAACTTGTCTATATCCTGAAGAGCGGCGGCTGGATTCATCCGGAAAGCGTAAAAACATGGAACAATTTATTGGAAAACAGAGGATGATCCTGGCCGCGGGCGGGCTTGTAACGCTTAGCCTGGTTTTGGCGCATTATTTTTCCCCCGTTTCAAGGCGGCTGGCCGCCGGCGAAGACGTGAAACTGGTTCTCCTGAACAGGGAACGGCCCATGCTTTTTGTTTATCATCCTTTTTCCAGAACCGTCAACGCCATACGTATGCCCGGGAAAGCGGCGCGGGGAGGATCGGCGTACCAAAGGGCCGGCGAAGTCCTGAAGCTCTTTCCGGAAGACGGGTCCGCTCCGCGTAACGGAGGTTTGGCGGATACGGGCTCTCCGGAAAATCCGGCTTATATCGAGGCGGAGACGTCGGAACTGGATTCTTTTGAGGATCTGATCGGGAACTGGCGCGCCCGCCCGGAACGTTTGCTGCGGCTGGGACGCTATCTTTGCGAACTCAAAAGGAGCGAGGCCAGCAATCTTTCGGCCTATGAGATGACTCTCCTCGCCCTTGAACTGATCCGGCTGAAGGCTTCCGATTTAATCAAAGAAGATTTTGAAAAGACGCCGGCCCGTGAAGCCTTTGCCGCGGAAAGCGGGCCGGGTCCGCTTCCGGGGGGGGCCGCGCAGGCCCCCGCGGCCGCGCGCCTGGAAATTCTGAACGCCTCCGGAAAAAAAGATCTGGCCGGGTCGGTCACCAGATATTTGCGCAAACGGGGTTTTGACGTTATAAATTTCGGCACCTACGGGAGTGTGGAAAGGCAGACAAAAATTGTAAACTGTTCGGACAGTATAGAAGCGGCGCGCCTGGTAAGGGACGCCCTGGGACTGGGCGGACTGGAGATCTATTCCAAAGCCGACAGGCGCGGCATCGTGCAGGTCAGGGTCATACTGGGAAGCGATTTTGAAGAAACAGGGGGACTGAAATGATAGATCTGGTTACCGTGCTTAAAACCGCCGTGGGCAGCGGCGCCAGCGACATTCATCTCTGCGTCAACAAGCCGCCCATGATGCGTCTGAACGGGGAGATCGTGCCGGTCAGCGCCACGATGACGCCGCTCACCGCCGAACAGACCAAGGCGCTGATCTACTCCACTCTTTACGACGAGCAGCGGGCCAAATTCGAGGCCAACTGGGAACTGGACTGCTCTTTCGCCATAACGGGCGTTTCCCGTTTCCGCCTGAACGCGCTGGTCGCCCGTAACGGCGTGGAGGCCGTGATGCGCGTGATCCCGTCCGTCATCCCCACCCCCGAGCAGCTTAATCTGAGCCCCACGATAGTGGGACTGGCGGCTCTTCCAAAAGGCCTGGTCCTGGTAACCGGGCCGACCGGCTCCGGTAAATCCACCACGCTGGCCGCCATCCTGGATCTTATAAACCAGAAAAAGCGCGGGCATCTGCTTACCATCGAGGATCCCATAGAATTCACCTACGAGGCCAAAAGCTGCGTTATCCGCCAGCGCGAGATAGGCCAGCACACCAAATCTTTCGGGAACGCCCTGCGGGCCGCCCTGCGCGAAGACCCCAACGTCATTCTGGTGGGGGAGATGCGCGACCTGGAAACCATCCAGCTGACCATAACGGCGGCCGAAACCGGACATCTGTCGTTCGCCACGCTGCACACGCAGGACGCGCCGTCCACAGTAGACCGCATAATAGACGTTTTTCCGCCGCACCAGCAGACGCAGGTGAGAGTGCAGCTGGCCAGCTCTCTCCAGGCCGTGGTTTCGCAGATCCTTTTGCCCCGCAAGGACGGCAAGGGGCGCGTGGCCGCGCGCGAGGTGATGATTATGACCCCCGCCATTTCCAATCTCATCCGCGAGGGAAAGACCCATATGATCTACAGCGCCATAGAGACCGGCGCCAGGAGCGGCATGGTTTCCATGGACAGGGCGCTGGCCGACCTGGTGAAGCAGAACCTGGTGGCCCTGGACGTGGCTTCGGCCAAGGCGCATGACCGGGAGTCGTTTAAAAAACTCTGCGGGGCGTAAAAACGGGGGGCTTATGGATAAGGAAATGGAAAAGCTGAAAAACGTGCCGCTCTTCAAGAATTTTTCCGCGCAGATGCTGGAAGAGTTCTCAGCGGCTTTTAAAAGGGTCTCCTACAAGGCCGGAGAAATCATCTTCCGGGAAAAAAGCGAGGGCGACACGCTGTTCGTAATAGTCGGAGGGCAGGTCGTAATAGAAAAAGGACTTGATGAGGCCAGCAGGGACTTTAAACAGCTGGCAATTCTTTCGGACGGGGAATTTTTCGGGGAGATGTCGGTATTGGAAGGCGGAGTGCGGTTCGCCCAGGCCCGCGCGGAAAAAGATTCCTCCCTTTACGAAATAAAGCGCCCGGATTTTTTAAGGTTTATCAAAGATCACCCGGAGAACGGCATCGCCGTGTTTACGGAGATCTTAAGCGTGACCGCGAGGAGGCTGCAGCACACCTCCAGCGAACTCACCATGCTGTTCGATCTGAGCGGCCTGGTGCTGAGGGAACACAAGTCCGCGGCGGAATTCATCCGGAGCACCGTGGAGGAGATAAGCATCTATTTCGAAGGCGCCTGGAATTTCCATGGTTACGCTTACAACCGGTTCAATGAGGAATTTGAAGAAGTCGTTTCCAGGCAAGCGTTCGCGCGGGACCCCGAAAGCGTAAAAGCGAAAGCCGGGCTGGAGAGCGGGTGGCTGGACGGCGCTTCCTATCTCATGGTCTTCCGCGCGCACGGAGAAGCGGCCGGCTACGTCGTTTTTGCCAGAGCTTCCGGCGTTCCAAATTTTGAAAAAAATAACCTGACCACGATATTTAATACAATATCGTCCATTATGGGGTCCGCGATAGAGAACATAGAGAGCAGAACGGAAGCCGCGCTTCTGCGGAAGCTTAAGGCGCAGAAAGAAATAATATGAACAATAACTTCAAAAGAACGGCTATCACGGCCGCGAGGCTGGCTGATGGCAAGAAAGCGGAGGCCGTTTCCATTTACGATATGGACGGGCGCTCCGAGCTCGCCGATTACGTGGTGGTGGTGACGGTGGATAATCCGGCGCAGCTGGAAGCCGTGGACGACGAGATCTCCATCAATCTCAAGAAAGAGGGGCTCTACCCCCTTTATCGGGACGGTGTGCGCTCCAAGAGCTGGCGGGTGCTGGATTACGGAGGCTTCCTGGTGCATATCTTTGAAAGCAAAACCAGGGAAACATATTCTTTCGACAAGGTCTTCGCGGGGTACAGCGAAGTTAAGTGGAGGGAAGTCCCGGCAGCCGCAAGTCACAGGCCGCGGGTCACAAGCCGGAAGGCGAAGAAAGTCACTGGCCGCAAGACACCGGTCAAAGGCGGCCGAAAAATCCCGGCCCGCAAAAAGGCCGCGCCGAAAAAGAAGAAGATTTCCAGGAAAAAGATCATTTCCAAAAAGAAAAAATAATGAAATTCTCAGCGCTTGAAACGGCACTAAAGGCGGAAGTCATGGCCGCTTTCGGCCTTGACGAAGCGCGGCTGGGAAATTTTGCCCTCTCCGCCCCTCCGCCGCATATCAAAGCCGATCTGTCCCTGGCCTGGCCGATCTCCGCCGCGAAGACGCTTAAGAAATCGCCGTTGAAAATAGCCGAAGAGCTTAAGGCCGCCCTGGCCGGGAAATACGAGGCGGAGGTTCTCCCGCCCGGTTTCGTGAACATCAAACTGAAAGACAGGCTCCTGGTGGACGCCGCCGGACTGGCGCTTTCCGACGCTTCCTATTTCGTAAATCCGGCTTACTCCGGAGAGAAAGTAAACATAGAATTCGTTTCCGCCAATCCCACCGGGCCGATGCACCTGGCTTCCGGCCGCGGCGCCACGCTGGGCGATTCGCTGGCGCGGATCATGCGCTTCCTGGGTTACCGGGTGGAAGAAGAATTTTACGTTAACAATGCCGGCAGACAGGTAGAGCTGCTGGGACGGTCCCTCAAAGCCAGATCCCTGGGGCAGCTCCCCCCCGAAGACGGCTATCAGGGAGAATATCTTAAAGAGATGGCCGCCGCGCTGCCGACGGACTCCGCGGGGTGGACCGATAAGCAATTCTCGGAATACGCCGTGAAAGAGATGCTCGTCCTTCACAAGGCGGATATGAAAGCTTTCGGTGTGGAGTTCGATCGCTGGTTCCTGGAATCGGAACTGCATACGGCCAAAGGCCCTGAGAGGGCCCTGGAAGAACTTCGGAAACGCGGCATGACCTATGAAAAAGAGGGGGCGCTCTGGCTAGGCACCTCTTCAGTGATGGATTCGGACGACAAGGACCGCGTGCTGGTCAAGTCGGACGGGCAGAACACTTATTTCCTGAACGATATAGCCTATCACCTGGACAAGTTTGAAAGGGGCTTTACGAAGATCGTGGATATCTGGGGCGCTGATCATCACGGTCATGTGCCCAGAATGGAAGCCGCCGTTTCGGCTCTCGGACATAGCAAAGAGGCTTTCAAGATCCTCATCCATCAGCAGGTGCTTTTAAAGCGCGGCGCGGATCTGGTGAAAATGTCAAAGCGCGCGGGAGATTTCATTTCCCTTAAGGAACTGCTGGACGAAGTCGGCCCCGACGCCTGCCGGTTCTTCTTCTCGATGCACAGCCCCAATTCCCACATGACTTTCGATATAGACCTGGCCAAGAAACAGTCGAATGACAACCCCGTATTTTATGTCCAGTATGTGCACGCGAGGATCTGTTCCATTTTCGCCAACGCCGCGGATAAAGGCGTGGATCCCGCGGGGACTTTCGACCCGGCCGGGGTGGTTTTGAACGGTGAAGAGCGAGGGATGATCCTGAAAATGATGTGGTTCGGCGCCGTTCTTGAGGCCTGCGTGAGGGACTCGTCTCCGCACCATCTGACCACTTATCTGAGCGAACTTTCCGCCATGTTCCATTCTTTCTACGGCAAGCACAAGGTTCTGGACGCGTCCGCGCCCGAAACCACGGCCTTCCGCCTGTTCCTTTTAAAAAGCGTAAAACACATCATCGCCCGGGGCCTGTCCCTCCTTGGCGTCTCCGCCCCCGAACAAATGTAATCCTAAAAATGCAACGGGGAGCGCCTGACTTCGGCAACGGGACACCCGAATGCGGCGGTGTGGCATAGCCAGTGCGAGCTTGGCTTATGGGTGGGGGGTGCGATGGCAGGCTCCCCATGCGCCCCGGGACCGGGCGGCCGGGGAAACCGGCGGTGCCCGCGAACCTCATTTTACCCGAGAGACACCCTGAACTCAAGAGGCTTTCGTCGAGAGCGTCTCAATTTTTGGAGGGGTTACGGAAGTCAGGAAAGGAGATCTCACTATTTTCGGGAAGAGGTTGACTTTTAATCATTTGTGGTATATACTTAGTATATACTATGTTTATTTACAGAATTGTAAAGGCGTTGAAAGCTGGGCGGGTTAAATTCGCCATAGCCGGGGGGTACGCGGTGGCGCTGTACGGGGCCGTGCGCGGCACGGTGGATCTTGATCTGGTGCTTGAAATTTCCCGGGATAATTATAAATCAGCGGAAGAAGCTCTTAACGGGGCGGGGCTGGTCTCCAGGCTGCCGGTGAACGCGGAGCAGATTTTCGCTTTCCGCGGGGAATATATAAAAAACAAAAACCTTATAGCCTGGAGCTTCTGGAACCCTGCCAACCCGGCTGAAGCAGTGGATCTCATCATTACCGATAACCTTAAGAATTTTAAGACCACGGTTGTTAAAGCCGGCGGCCTGGAACTGCCGTTAATCTCCCGCGCGGATCTTATACGAATGAAGCGTAAAAGCGGCAGGCAGCAGGATCTTGAGGACGTGAAAGCGCTGGAGGCCCTGGAATGAGGGCGGTTCAATATTTTTCCAGAGAATACCTCGAACGCTGCTCCGGGATGAAACCGGAACAGATCCTGGTTTTTTTGGACGAGTTCCGTCTGCTGCATTCACGCAGGCAAAAGCCTAAAAGCAGGCTTATCAGCATTAAGATCCCGGAGCCGCTGCTGTCCGCTTTCAGGGAAAAAGCGAGGCAGGCCGGCACGCCGTATCAAACCCAGATAAAAGTTTTAATGAAAAAATGGCTTTAAGCGCCGAGAAGAAAGAGATAATCGGAGAGACGATTTAAGTAGACGGCGGGGAGGGGGGCTTTAAGACGCCAGGCTAGGAGCTCGCACAGGCGCGCCCTGGAGCGGGCGAGGTGTAGGAGGGCGTCCTTTTTGTTTTTACCGGGGATCGCGAAGTGTTTTAAGGGCGGCAGGCGTTTTGAACGGACGGAGATAAGCGCCTCGATAGCGATGGTTCCGGTTTTGACCCCATCCGCGGTTTGGGCGCCGGCGATAAGCCCTGAGACGGCGATCAGGGCGCTCTGAATGCCGGACAGCTCTTTTTTATTTTTTCCGGACCTTTCTCCCGCCTTGATAACGCCCAGCAGGGCGTTCAGCTCGTCTATAAGAGCGTTGGCCTCTACGCGCAGAGAGGTCTTTTTGACTCTTTTGCCGCCGAATAGTTCGGTAAAACCGTCGTCGCCGGACCCCATCCGCGGTTTAAAATTAAAGGCCATAATCAGATTTTACAAATAATCGCCCCCTCCGCCGAACCGGCGGTCTTCATGCTATAATTTAAACAGCTATAATTCCGAGCGCTCAATAGGGAGTTCCAATGAAAGACAAAGTGCAGAAGACCATTGAAAAGATCAAGCCCATGCTGGAGGCCGACGGCGGTTCCGTAGAGCTGGTAAACGTGGATGAAAAGAGCGGTATCGTGAAAGTGCGGCTCACCGGCGCCTGCGGCTGCTGCCCGCATTCCACCATGACGCTCAAGAACGTGGTGGAACGCATGATCAGGGAAGAAGTGCCGGAAGTAAAAGAAGTGGTGGTCGGCTGACGGGATCGTTACGGCGCTGATAAACCTCCATTCCCATTCCAGCTATTCGGACGGCACGCTGCCGCCCGCGGAGCTGGCCGCCGCGGCGGCCAGGGCGCGGATAGAATACTTCTCCCTTACCGATCACGACATCTGCGGCGGCTGGGACGAGCTGGAGCCGCGCCTGAAAGAACTGCGGATCCATTATCTCTACGGGTTGGAACTGAGCACCCGCCTGCACGACAATCTGCATGTTCTGGGTTACGGGCTGAACCTGAAAGATCCGGTTTTCCTGGCCCGGCTTGAAGATTTCCGCGGCCGCCGGTTAGAGCGGATCAAGATCATAATCGGGCTGCTTAAGGGGCAGGGCTTCGAGGTTTCTTTCGAGGAGCTTGACACCATTACGGATAGAACCTACGGGCGGCCGCATATCGCCGAACTGATGAAAAGAAAGGGTTTTGTCAAAACCCGCCAGAAAGCGTTCGAAAAATATATCGCCTACGGCAAACCGGCTTATTCCCCTCCGCGCGGCCCCGACATGGAGGAGGCCATTAAAACCATTAAGGAGGCCGGCGGCATAGCGGTGCTGGCCCATCCCGGAGTGGTTTACAATGTGCTTGAGCTGGGCAAATGGAAGGAGATGGGGCTGGATGGTATCGAGGCTTTTTATCCAGCCCATACTAATGTACTTATCAGGGAGTTTCTGGAAATGGCCAAAAAGCACGGGCTTCTGGTCACCGCCGGCACTGATTTCCACGGGCCGGGCTCCGGCCGGGGCGAGATGTTCGGTTTTGAGTATCACGAAGAATTCTTCGGATCCCTGAAAGGAATGTTTTTATGAAGATCATAGCTCACCGCGGCGCCTCCGGCTACGCGCCGGAAAACACGCTCTCCGCTTTTGCCCTGGCGGTGAAGATGGGGTCTAAGTCCTTTGAATTCGACGTCCATCTTACCAGGGACAAAAAGCTGGTCGTACATCACGATTACGACCTGAAACGCACCGCCGGGAACCCGGCGAAGATCTCCGCGCTGGATTACGCCGAGCTGAAAAAGATAAATGTGGGGAATAAGTTCGGTTTTCCAGTGGAGCGGGTGCCTCTGCTGGAGGAGGTGCTGCAGCTTATCTCTCACCAGGCCGAGTGGATAAATTTTGAGGTTAAAAATGACGGGAACGTGTATCCGGGCATAGAAGCGGCTCTGCTTGAACTTGTCCGCTCACGGCCGGGCCTGGCCGGGATCTCCCTGATTTCAAGTTTCGATTACGGGACGCTCAAGCGTCTGCGCGTGCTGGATAACAAAATAAAACTGGGCTATCTCGGCCGGCATCTCAGGAATCTCCTGCTGGTTCCGGCCATCATAAACGCCAGAAGGATCGGCGCGGCCAGTTTTCATATCGCCCTGCGCATCGCTTTCGGGCTGAACGTGGCCTTGATCCATAAAGCGGGGCTGAAAGTATTCGTTTACACGGTGAACAAGAAAAAAGATGCCCTGCGCATGCAGAAAATAGGCGTGGACGGCATCTTTTCCAACTATCCGGACATTTTGCAGAAGTAAAAGCAAAATACTTGCTTCTTTACCTCCTGCCTCATGCCGCTTGCGTATGATTACCGAAACTGGATTACAGGAAGAAATTGAACGGTTGGCGGCCAGCGGCCTTCGGGAGAATTGTCTGGCCAGGCCGCTGGCGAAAGTGGCCGCGCTGACCGCCAGGATCAACCGGCTTAAAAAAGAAAAGAACGCCGTGGTCTGCGCGCACGTCTATCAGACGCCGGACATCATATACGGCGTCGGCGACTTTATCGGGGATTCGTATAAACTGGCCGATGATTCCCGCGGGACGGCGGCGGAGATTATAATTTTCTGCGGCGTGCGTTTTATGGGGGAGACGGCGAAGATCCTTAATCCGGGCAGGAAAGTATATGTCCCCTCCGGAAACGCCGGCTGCTCTTTAAGCGAAAGCATCACCGCTTCGGACGTCAGGGAATTGAAGGCCCGGCATCCCGGCCTGCCCGTAGTTACCTACATAAATACTTCGGCGGAAGTGAAAGCCGAGGCGGACTGCATCGTGACCAGCGCCAACGCGGAAAAGATCCTGAAGAAGCTTTATCAGAAGAATGAGAAGCTTATTTTCATTCCGGACCGTTACATGGGGGCGAATCTCGCCAAAGAGCTGGGGAAAACGCCGGGCAGGGAGATGATCCTCTGGCAGGGGGCCTGCGTGGTTCACGAAAAATTCGACGCGGGCGGCATCGCCGTTTACCGGAGGAATTATCCCGGGCTGGCGGTGCTGGCGCACGCGGAGTGTCCGTCGGCCATTATTGACGCGGTGGATTTTATGGGCGGTACGGGGGATATGCTGCGGTATATAGAGGCAACGAACGCGGCGGGTTATCTGCTGGTGACGGAATGCGGGTTCGGAGAACTGGCGAGGATACGGTTCCCCAAAAAGAATTTTATAGCGATGTGCCGGCTGTGTCCCTACATGAAGTCGATAACGCTTGAGAGCATCCTGGACGCGCTGGAAAATCCGAGAGCGGAGTTGGAAGTGACAGTTCCCCCCGAGGTCGCATCCCGCGCCAGAAAATCTATAGAAAAAATGTTCGAACTGGCCGCGTGAGGAAACGCCGACTGGTGGGCTTTGGCGTCAGAACCGCAGGAGAGTAAAGGCGGGCCCCACCCGCCGTATAGCTTGCGCGCCCGGCAGTCCTTGCGGGCAAATTTTGTGAAGATTTATTTGGTTTTTACCGCCAGCAGGATCAGGCGGTTGGTTTTGCCGGTCAGTTTTGCGCCGGTGAAACTGCCCCAGGCTTTCAGGGGCTTCAGGCCTGCTTTCCGCATGGCGGCGCTCATGCGGCTTTTGGAATACAGGCGGCTGAAGAAACTTTTGCTCTGGGCCTTGCCTTTCCGTATCACCGTCCACGTGTTGAAGACCCCATCCTTACCCAGAACTGCGTCTTCCAGGTGATATGAGCCGTCTTCCAGCCGCAGCCAGTTCTTCGCCCGGAAATTCTTACGGACAAAATCACCGTGGACAATATCTATCAGGAACAGCCCGCCCGGCTTCAGCGCCCGCGAGATGCCTTTCAGCGTCTTTATATCGTCCGAGAACCGCTGGAAATAGCCGAAGCTGGTGAAAAGGTTTACGGCCGCGTCGAACTCGCCGCTAAATTTTAAACGGCGCATATCCCCCCGGACGAGGGAAAGCTTCACCCCGGCTTTTTTGGCTTTCGTCGCGGTTTCTTTCAGATATTCCGCGGAATAGTCATAGCCGGTCACGGCCAGGCCCTTTTTAGCGAATAATACCGCATGGCGCCCGGGCCCGCAGCAAACATCAAGGAGCCGGCCCCCTTTTTTTAGTTTAAGCTGTTTCAGAATAAACCTTACCTCAACAGGCGCCTGTGCCGCAGCCGCGGGCGAAGCCGGATTGTAAAAAGAATTTTTAAAAAAATCCCTATGCCATTCATATTTTATTTTCATGTTTCAGATTCTCCCCTTTGTAAATGGGTGGGTGATTCCGCTTTATCATGGTAAGGGTGGGAGGTGGTATTATAGTGTTTTATACCATGAGGGGTGGTCCGTGTCGCGATAAGTTGAGGCAGGCAAGGGGTGGCGGGGTCGGGCCTTTTCGTCCCGCAGTCGGATGAGGGAAGCGAAAAGGCCCGACCCCGACAGGACCCCGAACCGGCAGGCCTGCCGGCCCGCTGTCAGCTATCCTTTCAGCATATTCCGGTAGATGCCGGGTTCCGAACCCTCTATCACCGTCGCCCCCACGGATTTCCTGAAAAACTCCACGGCGCCCGCCCAGCCTATAATGGCGTAACCGTAGCCGGCCTCGCGCATCGCCGCCAGCGTCCTTAAAAGCAGACCTTTTCCCAGACCGGCTTTTCTTTCGCCCCCATCCACCCCGATGGGCCCGAAAAAACCACGTGCGGTGGCGTCATAGCAGGCGAAACCGATGATCCTTGAGTCCCTTACCGCTACAAAACAGGAGCAAGGCGCGTTGGCGAAAGCCGCCTCGCATTCCGAGGCCCAGCCTTTTGAAAATTTTTCGCTTACCCAGGCCGTGACAAAATGTTTTTCCGGCGCGATGGCGCGTTTTATCTCTATCCCCTCGGCCTGGAGCAGTTCCAGGGTCTCGCGCGGATCGGGGAGTTCGTAAAGTTTTACAAGAAGATCAGCCATTGGCGTTGCCTCCTTCCGTGTCCGGCTGCCGGTCGTCCCGCGGCTGCCGGCCGCCGCCGTCCTCTATCGGAGGCAGGGACTTGAGTTTTTCCCGGACGGACGGGGCGGAGGTTTTTTTAGGCGGATTTTTTTTGTTTTTGGAAGGCTTTTTCTTTTTTGGCTTGGCGCCTTTTATGATGGGGTTGGTCTGTTTGTCGAAAGTATAGGCGGGCACATGGTCTATTCTGTCAAATTTGTATTCCGAAACGGGTTTCGCGCCTGGTTTCTTTTTTTTCTTTACTATTTTTTTTTTCGCCGGGGCCGCGGTTTTAACCCGGGCGCCGGAGGGGCCAGCGGCGTCCTGGGCCTGGAGCGCCAGCGCCGCCGATAGGAATATCGCCAATAAAATAAACGGGTATTTAAATCCTTTCATAATAAAGTTCCTTTTTCAAAATGTTTTTCTTCTCGTCCCTCATCACTTACCCCTCCCATTCTGTTTTCCGCCGCTTTTACGCTCGCTTCCAGGAGGCAGGCCAGGGTCACGGGGCCGACCCCTCCCGGCACCGGCGTCAGGGCCTTTACCATATCTTTCAAGCCGTCAAAGTCGGCGTCTCCGCACATTCTGCCGTTTTCGTCTATGTTGGTGCCGACGTCTATGACCGTGGCTTCGGGGGCCAGCATATCCGCTTTCAGCCAGCGAACCTTGCCGACCGCGCTGATCACGATGTCGGAGGCTTTGAAGATGGAGGGAATATCGCGGGTTTTGGTATGGCAGACGGTCACGGTGGCGTCGAGGTTCGTCAGCATATGCGCCAGCGGCCGGCCGACCACGGCTGAGCGGCCCGCCACCGCTATCCTTTTACCTTTGATCTCGATGTTGTGAAATTTAAGAAGGCGCACCGCCGCCAGCGCCGTGCAGGGCACAAAAAAACCGGCGCGCTCCCAATCGGCGGTCTTTGAGATGAAAAGCCGGCCCATGTTCGCGGAAGAGAGAGCGTCTACGTCTTTGTCCGCGGGTATGGCGTCCCACATGGCCGGGACTTCAAAGCCCTCCGGCAGGGGGCGTTCTATCATGACGGCGTCCACCTCCGTGTCGGCCTTGAGCTGCGACAGGAGGGACAGGAGCCCTGCCAGGCCCTGTCTTGGATCAGGCTTCAGCATACGGACTTGTATTCCCAGTTTGCCGCAGGCGGCTATTTTTCTTTTGACATAAATGCCGGAAGGGGAATCGTCGAAATAATTAATGATGGCTAGCAGCGGGGGGCGGCCGGCGCGGGCGGAAACGCGGGCTATGCGTTCCGGCAGGGAGGCCAGGATCTTCTGGGAGAGGGTTTTCCCTTCAAGAACTTTTTCCATCGGTATATAGTATAAAAGTAAAACGGTAAGAGCAAAGCGCAAATAAATTTCCCGTGCGGGTAATAAAAAACCGTCCGCTTTGGGCGGACGGTTTTTTTGCTGCTTTAAAGGAAAAAGCTTATTTCGCTTTTTTCTTGCCTTTCTTGGCGTTCACCATTTTGGCGCGGGCGACGTCGCCGGCCTTGTCGAGGTAATAAAGGAAACCGGCTTCCTTCGTGACGCCGACTTTGGTGACTTTCTGGGGCTTGCCGCCCTTTTTGCCGCCGCGAGCCATCTTGGCGCGGGAAACATCTCCGCCCTTGTCTATGTAATAGAGAAAGCCGTCTTCTCTTTTAACGCCCACTTTCTGTACTTTTTCACCCATTGTGAAGCCCTCCTGAGAGTGTCGATATAAAGAAATCTTACACTATATCGTCGTGAAATGCAATAGGGAACTAAAGGTTTTCCGCAAAGAACCGCGCGACTTTGTTCTTGTAAACCTCGCCTCCGACCTCGGCGCATTTCCCGTGCGAGGCCCCGGTTACGATCCACAGCTGTTTCTTTTCCGCCTTGCACATTCCAAAGAGATTTTCCGCGTCCGGGAGCGGAACGATGTCGTCGTTATCGCCGTTTATGAGCATTACGGGCATTTTTACCCTGCCGATATTGTGGATGGGGCTGAAAGGCTCGGGATCGGCGCCCAGCTTCATTTTCACAAAGGCCAGCGTCATGGGCACCAGAGGATAATAGGGGACTTTCGTGCGCAGCCAGCTCCAGTTGGCGATCACCCGCCGGTACGAGCGGAAGGTGTTTTCGGCCAGCAGACATTTAAGTTCGGGGTATTTCGCGGCCGCGAAAATTGCCACGGAACCGCCCATTGAAGTGCCGAATACGGCGGCGTGCTCCATCGCGCGCGGTCGGCGGGCTTTTAGGAACTCATAGGCCGCGTCGAAATCCCTCGTTTCGAGGTAGCCGACGCTGGAGACGGTTCCGCCGCTTTCCCCGGAGCCGCGGAAGTCGAAGTAAAAAAGGTTGAAGCCTTTTTCCGCCAGGAAGTGGGTGTCGCGGAGCAGATCCCCGCGGTTGGTTCCCCAGCCGTGGCAGAGGATGATGGTCTTCCCGGTCTCCCCGCCTTCGGCGGGGATGAACCAGCCTTTCAGAGAGATCCCGTCGGCGGTGGAAAAGTCTATGGTCTCATAAACAAGTTTGTACTGATCCGGGTGATAATTGACCGGCGTGCGCCTCCTGGGAGGCTGCAGGATGGAATAACTTTTGAAATAAGCGGCCGCCACGGCCAGCGCGGCCAGGCTGAAAACCGAGAAGATTGACCAGTTTATTATTTCCATTGAGCTCATAAAACTCCTGTCATTCGCTAAACTTTCCATTTCATCCGCGCGATCCTTGCCGCGGCTTCCCGTATTCTTTTTTCCGGGGCTGTCAGTGAGAAGCGTACGTATCCCTCTCCCCGCGGACCGAACCCGGAGCCTGGGGTTATCAGTACGGAGGCCTCCTCCAGTACGCGGTAGACGCAGTTCAGCGACCCTATTCGCGCCGGCGGTTTTGCCCATACGAAAAATGTGGCGCCAGGCCGGAAGACGTCCCAGCCCGCTTTTTCCAGAACGTCCGTGAAAAAGTCAGCCCGCTTCCGGAAAATTTCGCGTATGGGGGTGGCCAGCCGATCGTGGTTTTCAAGGCAGAAAACGGCCGTTTCCTGGATGGCGTTGAACTGGCCGGAGTCCAGGTTTTCCTTAAGTTTGGCCAGCGCGGCCACAGCCTCCGGGTTTCCGATCATCCAGGCCAGGCGCCAGCCGGTCATGCAGTAGGTCTTTGAGAGAGAGTAAACTTCGACCGCCACGTCTTTCGCGCCCGGTACCTGCAGTATGCTGGGGCTGGGTTTGCCAAAAAAAACCTCGGAATAGGCCGCGTCCTGGGCTATCCAGAACCCGTGTTTTTTCGCGGCGGCCACGGCTTTGGCGTAAAATTTCAGATCGGCGGCCGCGCCGGTGGGATTATTCGGATAGTTCAGGAACAGCAATTTAGCGCCTTTAAAAAAAGAGCCCGGCAGGGAGTCCAGGTCGGGCAGGAAGCCGCGATTTTCGGAGAGGGGCAGTCTTTTTATTCTGGCGCCGGATAAGAGGAGGCCGGTCTTATAAGCGGGATAGCAGGGGTCGGGCAGCAGCGCCGTGGCGCCGCGGTCGATCAGCGCGAACGGCAGGTGGGCAAGCCCCTCCTTGGATCCGATCAGCGCCAGGATCTCGGTTTCGGGATCCAGGTCTATGCCGTGGCGTTTTTTGTGCCAGGCGGCGATAGCCTGCCGGAGGCGGGCGGTGCCGCGGCCCTCCGGGTAGCGGTGGTTGGACGGTTTAAGAACCTCTTTAGCCGCGAACCTGGCGACGGATGCGGGCGTGGGCAGATCGGGGTCTCCAACCGCCAGCGAGATAACGTCCTGTCCGTTCTTTACGGCCGTTTTTCTTCTTTTGTCCAGATCCATGAACAGGTAAGGGGGAAATAAATCTATCGTTTTCCCCAGGGCCTGTTTTTTCATAGGTTTTTGATGTCC
This sequence comes from Elusimicrobia bacterium GWA2_56_46, assembly GCA_001799575.1. Classification (GTDB taxonomy): domain Bacteria; phylum Elusimicrobiota; class Elusimicrobia; order Elusimicrobiales; family UBA9959; genus YA12-FULL-51-18. The sequence goes on along the minus strand of MGTT01000015.1, from coordinate 139,679 downwards.
AGCAGATCGAAATAATCGTATATGCCGGGTTTCCGGTCTTTAAGCCAGAGCGCGGCGCGCACGGCTCCATCGGCGAAGACGTCCCTGGAATGGGCCCTGTGGGTGAGTTCTATCCGTTCGTGCGGCCCGGCGTAGAGAACGGTGTGTTCTCCCACGATGTCTCCGGCCCGCGCGCTTGTTATCGGGACTTTCCCGGGATAGACTTCCCTGATGCGCGCCTGGTATTTGAGGGCGGTACCGGAGGGGGCGTCTTTTTTAAATTTGTGATGGGTCTCGCTGATATGGATGTCAAAACCGGGAAGCCTGGCGGCCATCAGGCGGGCCACGGCGATAGCGAGGTTGACGGCGGGGCTCATGTTGGGGGAGAGAAATATGGGGATGGTTTTTGAAAATTTGCCGAGGCGCGTCAACTGAGCCGCGTTAAAGCCGGTGGTTCCCGTGACCAGGGGTTTTTTATACCGCGCGCACAGCGCGGCGTGGGCGGCGCCGGCCGCCGGGGCCGTAAAATCTATTACCACGTCCGCGGTCTCAAGCGCCGTTTCCAGTCCGCCCAGCGGCCCGGCCCCGCGCGCGGGTTTCAGGTCAAAAGCGCCGGCAAGCGTACAGGCGGGGCTGCCCTGGACTTTTTCCACCACCCTGGCGCCCATCCTGCCGGCGGCTCCCAGCACGATAATGGCGGTTTTTGAAGTGCTCATGTCCCCTAATTATATTTATTTGAGCGCCGCCTGACAAATGCGGAAAGGCTAAAGGATGAAGGCTAAAGGATGAGGGATGAAGGAGAAGACAGATAAAACATAAGTGTTTTTTCTGCCCTTTAGCCTTTAGCCTTAATCCCTCATCCTTTCCCCCTGGTTGCCCCTTGGGAAATATTTTTGCTATTGTTATGAGGCGATGATCTACACATTGGCCGCCCTGGCAGCGCTGCTCCTGGCCGTTATCGGCTATCTGCTGAATAAGGTCTACGCCCTGAAGCTGGGAAAAACAGGCTCGGAGACGGAAGCGCGGGACGCCTCCCTGAAGAACACCTGGAACAAGTTCGATGAGCTGCTGACCAGTCTTCTTACCATCCATGAAATAGGCATAGTCAACGCGGGTTCCACAAAGAAAGAGGAGTTTTTTCAGACCGTGGTGGAAAGCGCCTGCGACCTGATCCATTCCCCCCGCGGCTCGTTGATGATCTTTGACGAAGCGACCAAAGAGCTTAAGATAGTGGCTTCAAAGAACATCTCGCGCGAAGTGATAGAGAGCACCTGTATCAAGCCGGGACAGGGCATAGGCGGGCGCGCGTTCCAGACCGGCGAGACCATTTTTGTCACGGATCCGGAACAGAACACCCAGTACAAGGATTTCATAGGCGGCGAGGAGCAGAAAGAGCCGTTCATCGCGCTGCCGCTGAAAGTAAAAGACAAACCGTTCGGCGTTCTTAATCTGCACCTTCCGCGCGAGAAAGAGTCCTTCACCGATTACGACCTGAAGTTCCTGACTCTGCTGGCCGGCGAGTCGGCCATCACGCTGGAGAATATCAAGCTTTACGAGAGCATCGAGAATTTTTACCTGGAGATGGTGCAGACTCTGGCGCGCGTGATCGACGCGAAAGACGCCTACACCGGAGATCATGCGGGCCGCGCCCGCCATAAGGCGCGCGCGCTTTCCGAAGAGCTCCATATGCCGGAGCAGATGATAAAATACGTGGAATATGCCGCCCTCCTCCACGACATCGGCAAGATAGGGATAGACGGATCCATTCTTTCCAAACCCGGCCGCCTGACCGACGCGGAGTATTCAGAGATCAAAAAACATCCGGCGATAGGCTACCAGATCCTTTCCCCCATCCATTTCCTGGGTCCCGTCGCCCAGATGGTTCTTTATCACCAGGAGTGGTATAACGGCATGGGCTACCCCGAGGGCCTTAAAGGCGAAGAGATCCCGCTGGGCGCCAGGATAGTGGCTACGATAGACGCCTGGGACGCCATGATGAGCGACCGCCCCTACCGCAAAGCGCTTTCCCGGGAGATAGGCATCTCCGAACTCACCAAGGGCGCCGGCAAACAGTTCGACCCCAAGGTAGTGGAGGCTTTCCTTAAACTTGAGAGCAAGGAATGGGAAGAACCATGCTTACCATCGTCCCCACCCCTTTAGGCAATCTGGAAGACATAACTGTGCGCGCGATCAAAGCGCTGCGCTCGGCGGATCTGGTGCTCTGCGAAGACACCCGCCGCACGGCCAAACTGATGGCGCGGTACGCCATCGCCAAAAAGCTGGTTCGCTACAACGAGCATGATGAGCGGTCGCTTGCGGAGGCCGCCGGGTTTTTACGCCAGGGGAAGAACGTGGCGCTTGTTTCCGACGGCGGCATGCCCTGCGTTTCGGATCCCGGCCGGAAGCTGGTTGCGCTGGCCCGCGCGGAGGGCATTCCGGTAACGGCCCTGCCCGGTCCCTCGGCCGTGGTGACCGCGGCGGCCGGTTCGGGTTTTCCGGCGGATTCTTTCGTTTTTCTGGGATTTCTGCCCAGGGCGCGCGGCAAGATAGTGCAAGCGCTTGAAAGGGCTTTTGAGCTTGAAAAAACCATCATACTTTACGAATCGCCTTTCAGGATAAAAAAATTTGCCGGACTGGTCTGCGAAAAGTTTGGCCCCGATACCCGGGTCGTCATGGCCCGCGAACTCACCAAGGTATACGAGGAATGGTTTAAGGGGACGGCCGCTGAGCTTCGTGACAGGCTGGCCGGGGTCAAAGAGGTCAAGGGCGAGATCGTAATCCTTTTGCGCCGGCCCTCCTTTAGAGAGGACGAGAACGCGCCGCAGAGGCCGGGCGGCATGACGGTGATGTTCGTGTGCACCGGGAACACCTGCCGGAGCGTGATGGCCCATTATTACGCGGCCAAGGCGGCCGCCGACCGGGAATTTGACCTGACTTTTACGTCAAGCGGTCTGTCCGCGGGGGGGGCCGTTCCCACCCCGCCGCCGGTGAAAGAACTGCTGAAAAAAGAGGGAGCGCCGGACTTTACCCACATTCCTGTCCAGATCACCCCGGAACTGGTTGAAGACGCCGGCCTGATACTTGCCATGACGCACGCCCACAAAGCGGCTATCCTGGAAAAATTCCCCGCCGCTTTCGACAAAACATATACGCTGGTGGAGTATGCCGGGTTCGGCAACGGCGAAGTTTCAGACCCTTTCGGCAGGGAAGAGATCTTTTATTTTGAGACTTTCCGCCTGATAAAGAAAGCGGTGGACGCCGTCCTGGATAAGCTGGAGAAAAAAGAGGTAAAATAGCAGGGGTTTAAGGAGATATCTATGTACGAAGAGATAAAAAAGAGCGATCCGCAGCTTTATAAGGCCGTTAAAGGCGAAGTGCTCAGGCAGCAGAACAATCTGGAGCTTATCGCTTCCGAAAACTATGCTTCCAGGGCAGTGCTGGAGGCCCTGGGTTCGGTTCTGACCAACAAATACGCCGAAGGCTACCCCGGCAAGCGCTATTATGGCGGCTGCGAATACGTGGATCTGGCCGAGAAGCTGGCCATAGACCGCGCCAAAAAACTGTTCGGCGCCGAACACGCCAATGTCCAGCCCCATTCCGGAACCCAGGCAAATATCACGGCGTATCTCTCGCTCATAAATCCCGGCGACACCGTCCTGGGCCTGAACCTGTCCCACGGGGGACATCTTTCTCACGGCCACCCCCTTAATTTCTCCGGCCGCTATTTCAAGATCGTTACCATGAACGTTCACAAGGACACCGAACTGCTGGATTACGACGAAGCCGCCAAGGTCATAGAGAAAGAGCGTCCCAAGCTCATCATGGCGGGGGCCTCCAATTATTCCAGGATCTGGGACTGGAAGCGGCTTAAGAAGATGGCCGACGACTGGAAAGCTTTCCTGGTCACCGATATAGCCCATTATGCCGGCCTCATCGCGGCGGGGGTTTATCCTTCCCCCGTGGAATATGCCGATGTGGTAACCACCACCACCCATAAGACTCTGCGCGGCCCGAGAGGCGGCCTGATCCTGTCCAGGGCCCCGTATGCCAGGGCCATAGACCGCACCAATTTCCCCGGCAACCAGGGCGGCCCGCTGATGCACGCCATAGCGGGTAAGGCCGTCTGCTTCAGGGAAGCGCTCGCCCCCTCGTTCAGGGACTATCAGAAACAGGTCATTAAGAACGCCCGCAAGCTTGCCCGCGAACTGCAGGCGCGCGGTTACCGGATAGTGGCCGGCGGCACCGATTGCCATCTTATGAGCGTGGATCTGCGGGCTAAAAACGTTACCGGCAAAGAGGCTGAGATCGCTCTGGACAAGGCCGGCATAACCGTCAATAAGAACACCATTCCCTACGACCCTCAGCCGCCCATGGTCACGAGCGGCATAAGGGTCGGCACCCCGGCCGTCACCACCCGCGGCATGAAAGAGCGGGAGATGACCCTCATAGCCGGCTTGATGGACGAAGCCATTAAACACAAAGGCGACGACAAGATCCTTAAAAGCATAGCCGAAAAGGTTCGGGGCCTCTGTTCCGGATTTCCCATATATCCGGGGTTTGAAAAATAGTGGTTAGTGGATAGTGATAGTCACTAATCACTTCCGTTTCGGCTTTCAATTATTATAGAATCTATATTATGGGGCCGGTTTCGTTCTTACGCGGATTTTGCGGCTTTTGAGGAGATATTATGACTAAAAAACCCGTGGCCGGCACGGCTGTGATAGGCGGAAGCGGACTTTACGCGATGAAGGAGTTGAAAGGGGTCAGGGAGATAGGCATAAAAACCCCTTTCGGCAGGCCTTCCGACAGCATTATCCTGGGTTCCCTTGCCGGTACGCCCGTGGCTTTCCTGCCCCGCCACGGCCGCAAACACGCCATTCTGCCCGGGGAGATAAATCACCGGGCTAATATGTGGGCCCTTAAATCCCTGGGAGTTAAGACCATAATTTCCGCCAGCGCCGTTGGTTCCCTGAAAGCGGAACTTGCGCCGGCCCACTTCGTGTTTCCCGATCAGTTCGTGGATGAGACCAAGGGCCGTGTTTCCACTTTTTTCGGCGCCGGCATAGTGGGACATGTGCCTTTTGCCGAGCCTTTCTGCATGGCGCTTTCCTCGATAATGCACAAGGAGGCCGTAAAACTGGGCATCAAGTCCCATTTAGGCGGCGTGTATGTCTGTATGGAGGGTCCTGGTTTTTCCACCAGGGCCGAATCCCTGTATCACAGAAAACTGGGCTATTCCATCATAGGCATGACCGTGGCCACGGAGGCCAAGCTGGCCCGCGAAGCCGGCTTCCATTACGCGCCGGTCTCGCTTGTGACCGATTACGACTGCTGGAAGGAGGGCGAGGAAGTGGATCAGGAACAAGTGACCGCGACCCTGAAGAAAAACGTAGAAAACATCCGCCGCCTGCTGGTGAAAGTCATTCCTATGGCGGCCGGCGCCCCCTGCGCCAATTCCTGCCCCGAATTCGTAAAAACCTCCATTCTGACCCTCAGGGAAAATTTTCCGCCCAAAACGTACCGGGCGCTGAAATTCATGATATGAAAAAAAAATCCAGGGGCCATAAGGCGAGCAGAAAGACCTGGGCCTCCGCCATCAGGAAAAAACTCATCCAGGCGGCCAGGAACGCCCAGAAAAATTCTTATTCCCCTTATTCCCGCTATCCCGTGGGCGCGGCCGTGCTGGCCGAATCCGGCAGGATCTATACCGGCTGTAACGTGGAAAACGCTTCGTTCGGCCTGGCCTGCTGCGCCGAGCGGGTAGCCGTCTTCAACGCCGTGAGCCATGGAGAAAAAAAATTGCGCGCCGTCTGCGTGGCGGCCAAGTCCGCCAGGCCCTGCGGGGCCTGCCGCCAGGTCATCGTGGAGTTCGCGCTCAGGGACGCGGAGATGATCCTTGTGGACTGGCAGCCGCTTGAAAAGAAAGAAAAGGTGACGTATATAAGGGCTTCCCAGCTGCTGCCCAAGCCCTTCAACCCCTCGGAAGCGGGCCTGTAAAGAGTTATGGAGGCAATTATGGATATCAAAAGTCTCGGCAAGATAACCAAGTGGATGGAATCCACCGACCTGGAGGAGATAACCTGGAGGAATGGCGAGAGCAAGATCAGTCTTAAGGTCAATAATTCCCCGGAATCGCATAACAAGTTTTCCTCCACTATAACCCCGGTGTGCTCCCCCTCCATCGGTGTTTTCCGCTTCGCCCATCCCGGCAAGGCGGCCGTCCTTAAAGAGGGGATGACCGTGAAAAAAGGCGCGGAACTCGGCGTGGTGGCCGCGGCGAAAGAATTGAAGCCGGTGCCGGCCCCGGTTGACGGGGTTATAAAGATAATCTCCGTGGAAGACGGCCAGGCCGTGGAGTACGGCCAGCCGTTGTTTTTCATAGAACCCAAGTAAAGAATATACTGAGGTATCCGGTAATCGGTAACCGGTAACCGGTTACTATGCGGTACTGGTTACCGACTATTGACTATGGCGCAGAAATCCTCCGTAATAAAATGCCAGAAGTGCGGATATATTTCCAATATCATCAGCGACACCTGTTTCAAATGCGGAGCCAGGCTTGAGAAGATCTGCGGCGAGTGCGGTTTCGCCAACGCGGTGGAGAAGAATTACTGCGACCAGTGCGGAGGCCTTCTGGCATTGAGGGCGCAGCCGGCCGCGGGGCCGGCAAGCGCCGCGCGGGAGCCGGAAAAAACCGTTCCGCCTTCACCGAAAGAAGAGAAGCGGCCCGAAAAACCCGGATTTCAGTTCGAGATGCAGCCGATTCAGGACACGGTTTCTGAAAAGGAAGCCTCTTTCAGGGAGCGTCCTCCGGGCGAGATCCCTCACGAGCCGCCCCAGCCTCGGTCCAGGGTAATAACTTCGGCGCCGGCTCTGCCGGAGCGCGCACCCGCCAGCCGCAAGACCGGGAATATTTATAACGCGCTTCTAGTCGCCGGACTGCTTGCCGTACTGGCTTTTTTCCTTTATCTCATCGCAGCGCCTTACATCCCCAGGTTTTCCCTCAAAATGGCCGCCGACAGCTACCTGAAGAAACTTGCCGCCGGCCGGTATGAGGAAGCCTACGCGCTCCTTTCCACCAATTCCAAGGCGGCTTGTTCGATGAAAGATTATGTCGGCTACAGCAGGGAGTATTACGGAAAGATCCCGGCCTGGGAGTTCAGGGACGTGGAAGTGTCCGCAATGGAGCCCGATGCCGCCATGGTAAAATACCAGCTCAGGGAGGGTACCGGGCCCTGGCATCCGGACTATATCTCTTTCGTGAAAGAACATGGCAAGTGGACCCGGCCGTATATCTGGATGCTTTTCGAGCCGATAGACCAGGCCCTTGCCGGCCAGGATTATCCGCAGGCGCTTTTCCTGGCGCAGAAACTTTACCTTACGGATCCGCTCGATCCCCGCACCTCCGGTTACCTGTGCGTGGCGGAGTTTTTTATGGGGCTTTACGATAAATCCGCCGATTCCTGCAGGAAGACCGTTCTTTCGGCCGGGACTTTCCCCGTAGGCTTCAGTCCGGAGGAAATTTTATGGTACAAATTCTATTACGCGGACAGTCTGCGTTTCACGGGTAAATTCAAATCTGCGCTGGAGGAATACGGCGATCTGCTTGGGGCCGAAGGATTCCCCCTGAAAGAGCAATGCCCGATTTTTTTAAGCCAGGCGGACGCTTTCGTGCAGTTAAAGATGTATGATTCCGCTCTCGATGTGATGCTCCGGGCCGACGGGATCTGCCTGGGGGACGCGAACCGCGGGGAAGTCGTAAAACGCCTGCGGTTCATGAACGGGGACGCCCGGGCCGACGCCATTTCTTTCGCCCAGGGGACGAGGCCGGGCCCCGGCCTGCCCTCGTTCGGAGAATTGAGGCGCCGCGAACTCAGCGGAACCGCGGCCGGGCGGGGCCCCAAAAACGCGCGCTACGCGCCGAAAGATAACTGGATAGCGGCGCATCTCGCGGGGCCGGAGTACCGGGTGGTGCTCAGACAGGAAACCATAGAGCCGCGCGCCCGGCAGAAAGAGGTAAAGGACATATATGTGTTCGTAGTCAACCTCTGGACCGGGAAGGTCAGGCTTGAAAGGGGCATTTTACCCGCCCAGAATGGGGCTGGCCCGCGAAAGTAGAAGCGGATTCAATAAAGTCGTTCCGGGAGGCACGTGTTTATGTTTAAAAAGATTTTAGTCGCCAATCGCGGCGAGATCGCCATAAGGGTTATCCGCACGCTGAAAGAGATGGGGATAAGGTCGGTGGCCGTTTATTCCGAGGCCGACCGCGCCTGTCTGCACGTGCGCGAAGCGGACGAGGCCGTCTGCATCGGCCCCGCCATGGCCAGGGAGAGTTATCTTCATATCCCAGCCGTGATCTCTGCGGCAAAAGTGACGGGCGCCGAAGCGATCCACCCCGGCTACGGCTTTCTGTCGGAAAACCCCGTTTTTTCAGCCGCCTGCGTAGAGAACGGCATAGTTTTTATAGGCCCCAGTCCCAGGGCCATAGAGATGCTAGGCCATAAGTCCAGCGCCCGCAAAATAGCCGTAAAGGGCGGCATTCCGGTCACGCCGGGCACCCGGGACTGTGTCACAAAAGATTATCTGAAAGAAGCCGAAAAGATCGGCTTTCCCATTATGATCAAAGCCGCGGCCGGCGGCGGCGGCAAGGGCATCAGGATCGTGCGGGAGAAAGAAAAGCTTAATCATGAGTTCGAGATGGCGTCCTCCGAGGCCAAGGCCGCGTTCAGTAACGGCGACGTGTACTTTGAAAAATACATAGACTGTCCGCGCCATGTCGAGGTGCAATTCGCCCGCGACTCCATGGGCAACGCTATCGCATTCCCCGAGCGCGACTGTTCCATACAGCGCCGTCACCAGAAGCTGCTGGAGGAATCCCCTTCCCCGGCGGTAAATCAGAAGCTCCGGGGCAGGCTCGAGGAGGCCGCCATCAGCCTGGCCGATACCGCCGGGTATGTGGGCGTGGGAACGGTGGAATTCCTGATGGACCGGGAAAAGAATTTCTACTTCATGGAAGTCAACACGCGCCTGCAGGTGGAGCATCCCGTGACCGAAACCATAACCCGGACCGACCTGGTCAGGGAACAGGTTCTTATCGCGGCGGGGGAGAAGCTCAGCCTGTCCCGCGCCCGGGCGTCCGCTTTTGACGGCCACGCCATAGAACACCGTATCAACGCCGAAGATTTTTCCAGGAATTTCGCCCCCTCGGTCGGCCGCATAGAGGAATGGATCGTCCCGGGCGGGCCCGGCATCAGGCTGGACACCCATATGTACCATGGCTATACGCTGCCCATTTATTATGACAGCATGCTTGCCAAGCTTATCGTGTGGGGCCCGGATCGCGCCGCCGCCATAGCCCGCTCCCGGCGCGCGCTGGGAGAATTCAGGGTCGGCGGCTTGTCCACCACGATAGATGTTCATAAGATGATCGTGGATTCTCCGGAATTCCAGACCGGAGACGTAGATACCGGATTTATGGAGAGGCTGCTGAAAAGCAGACAGTGATCCCATACCCTGCCTTGATTATGGACACAAAACACAAGATAGTGACGCTCAAAAGGGCGCTCGCCGCCAGGCGGCGGGCCGCTTTATCCGGAAAAAAAACGGTTTTCACCAACGGCTGTTTCGATCTCCTCCACGCGGGCCACGTGGCCCTGCTGGAGAAGTCCAGGTCGCTGGGCGATATCCTGATAGTGGGTCTTAATTCGGACGCCTCCGTCCGCAGGTTAAAGGGGCCGGCCAGGCCCCTGAACCGTCTTGGTGACAGGGCCCGGGTTCTGGCGGCGCTCTCGGCCGTGGATCTGGTCGTTTCTTTTTCCCAGGATACGCCCCATGAACTTCTGAAAGCTCTGAAGCCGGACATTCTTGTGAAGGGCGCGGATTACATTAACGGGAAGATCGTAGGCCGGGAATTCGCCGGCCGGACCGTGCGGGTTCCCCTGGTGAGAGGACGCTCCTCCACCGGGCTTATAAAGAAGATGGTTTTCCTATGAATCCCCTCTCAAATTTAATAAGATAGGGAGAATGGGGCGGGAGCCTGCGAAGATGCGAATTTGCTGCGAGGTAATTTATGAAAGATCTATTTGACAAGTGCCGCGGCTTTCATACCGCCAAACAACTTATGGAGGCCGGGATCTATCCTTATTTCAAGGAGCTTTCCTCGGAGCAGGCGCCGGAGGTGGTAATACAGGGCAGGAAGTTCATCATGTTCGGCTCCAATAATTACCTCGGCCTGGCCAATGATCCCAGAATGAAAAAGGCCGCCATTGACGCGGTGCAGAAGTTCGGCACAGGCGTGGCGGGCTCCAGATTTTTGAACGGCAATACCGTCCTGCATACCGAACTGGAGCGTAAGCTGGCCGCTTTCAAAGGCCGCGAAGCCGCCCTGGTATACGCCACCGGCTATCAGATGAACCTGGGCGTTATCTCCGCGCTTATCGGACGGGGCGACGTGGTCATAGTGGACAAGCTGGATCATGCCAGCATCCTGGACGGCTGCCGTCTTTCCGGCGGAGAGATCCGGCGCTATAAGCACAACGATACGGAAGATCTTGAAAGGGTGCTTAAAGGCGTGGGGGCCAAAACCGGGAAACTGGTGATAGTGGACGGGGTGTTCTCCATGGAGGGGGACATCGCCCCCCTGCCGGAGATCGTCAGGATCTCAAAGAAGTACGGCGCCCGGCTTATGGTGGACGACGCTCACGCCACCGGTGTGCTGGGGCCGCGCGGACGCGGTACCTGCGAGCATTTCGGCCTTACCCGCAAGGACGTGGACATCGTAGTGGGCACCTGCTCCAAGTCTTTCGCTTCGATCGGCGGCTTTGTGGCCGGGGACGCGGACGTCCTTCATTATATCCAGCACCTTTCCCGTTCCATGATCTTTTCGGCCGCCCTGCCGCCGGCCTCCGTGGCCGCCATTTCCAAGGCGATAGATATCATCGAAAGCGAGCCGCAGCGCATAAAAAAACTCTGGGACAACTCTAATTATCTCCTGGAACAGTTCAAAAAAATGGGCTGCAACACCGGTGAAACCCAGACCCCGATCATTCCGGTTGTGATAGGCGACAACCTGAAAACATTTTCGCTCTGGAAAGCGCTTTATGACAACGGGATCTTCACCAATCCCGTGGTCAGCCCCGCCGTGCCGCCGAAACGCGCTCTTCTGCGCGTGGTAGTGACCGCGACCCACACGCGCGCCCATCTGGACCGCGCGCTGGATATTTTTGAGGCCTGTTATAAAAAAGTCCTCAAAAAAAAGGTTTCAGCCGGAGTATAGAGTCAGGGGACGGGCGCGCAGTGTTTTTCCTCAAATGCCACTAGAAATAACAGAGCTTGATGAGAGCGGCCTGGGCGCTTTCGTGGATTTTCCGTACGACCTTTTCAGGAAGCATCCTTATTGGGTCGGGGAGCTTAAAAAAGACGTCAGGCGTCTGCTGGGCCTGGGCCATCCGTTTTGGCGCCACGGAGAGCGAAAGCTTTTCATGGCTTTCAGGGATGGCCTGCCGGCCGGGCGGATCGCGGCCATCATCAACAGCAAACACAACTCTTTCCACGACGAAAAGTGCGGTTTTTTCGGTTTTTTCGACTGCCGCGAGGATCCTGAAAGCGCCCGGCTCCTGTTTGACGCGGCGTTTAAATGGAGCAAAGCGAAAGGAATGGACAAGATCCGCGGCCCGGTAAATCCTTCAACCAACGAGTCCTGTGGCCTGCTTGTAGATGGATTCGACTCTCCTCCCATGGTGATGATGCCGTATAATCCCCCGTACTACGCCGGCCTGATCATGGAGTCCGGTTTTACCAAGGTCAAGGATCTTTACGCTTTCCAGGCTTTCACCAGGGACGGATTTCCGGAAAGGCTGGAGAAAGTGATCCGGCGCATGACCCGCGACGGGCGCGTCACTCTGGAACTGGTGGAGATCGCGCGCATAGACGGCGCCCTGGCCGATTTAAAGGACATTTATAACTCCGCCTGGGATAATAACTGGGGCTTTGTGCCCATGACCAACGAGGAAATGGACGAACTGACCCGTTCTCTCAGGCCCCTGCTGAAGCCGGAGTACCTGTATTTCGTAAAGGTGGACGGCCGTTCCGCCGGCTTCGCCCTTCTTCTGCCCGATTTCAACTCCCCCCTTAAGGCGGTACACGGCTCCTTAAACCCGTTGAATATCCTGCCGTTCCTTTACAGGATGTTCACTCCCATCAACCGCGGCCGCCTGCTGGCTCTGGGCGTGAAAAAAGAATTCCGCGGCCGGGGGCTGGAACTCCTTCTTATCAAACAGGCCGTGGCGTCAGCCGCCAAAATGGGTTGGGAGTACGGCGATCTTTCCTGGACTCTCGAAGACAATGACAGGGTAAATAATGTCATTCTGGCCGTCGGCGCGAAGGTCTATAAAAAATTCCGCATTTACGAAAGGGCGGTATAAGGGGCTGTAACCTTTCTGCAACGTTTCTTTAACCCCCGCAGCCTACAATATAACCATGAAATTTTCGGATCTCAACGGCCGGGCTAAAAAAGAAGAGGCGCCGGAGCCCCGCGTACGGGAGAAGAAAACAGCTTACTTCCGGGCTTCGGCGGAACCGGCCGCCGGTCCACCTAACCCGCTTGACGCTCCATTGCCGGACATCCCCGGAAAGCTTCCGCCCGTGCCGGAAGCCGCGCCGGCCGCCGCGCCGGAGGCCCCGCCCGCCGGGATTCCGGAAAAAAGATCCATATCAAGGAAAGACCGGCAGAGGAAAGACGAAGCGGCCGTCCGTGCCTCGGCGCGGCCTTTCCCGGAACTGGACGCCCAGGCCAGGGAGATCTATTCCCGCAATATCGCGCTCGCGAAAGAGCTTATCGGCCAGATAGACAGGGGTTATGTGGAAAAATACGGGAGCATTATGCGCCAGGCCGAACTTAATTCGCAGGCGCTTTCCTCCAATCCGGTGCTCCTGAGTTATACGCGTTACGCCACGGCGGATGATTATCTGTACGCCCATTCCGCGAACGTCGCCGTCATCAGCCAGGCCATGGGGCTGGCGCTGGGCCTGGAGAGGAGCGCCGTGAATTTTCTCGGTTTCTGCGCCCTGGCGCACGACCTGGGAATGATAGATCACTCGAAACTGGCGAAACAGGAGAACCGCCTGACCGACGCGGAATATTCCGAGATAATGCTTCACCCCGAAGCCGGGGCGGCCAGAATAGACCGTTTCCTCGATATGGACGGACGGCTTAAGGAGCAGGCAAAGAAAATAATTTTACAAGTGCATGAGCGGATAGACGCCGGCGGCTACCCGGGCCGCCTGACGAACGAGGAAATCAGCTTTTCCGCCCAGATCATCGGCATCGCGGACGTGTATGAGGCGATGTCCCATCCCCGTTCCTGGCGGCCGGCCGGCCATCCGCATAACGTGATGAAACATCTTATAGATAAAGAAGGCCACGGGTTCAATTCAAGGGTGGTAAAAGCGCTTATCGAGGTTTTTTCCATTTATCCCCCCGGCTCTCTGGTCGCTTTGTCCACCGGGGAGATAGCGGGCGTGGTTCAGGTCAACCCGGGATCCCTGACCAGGCCTGTCGTGTCCGTATTGCTTGACCCCGATTTCTCTCCCGCGCTTCCGCGCCTGGCGGATCTTCTGGAGCATCCCCTGACCGGGATCGAGAGGATAGTGGAGGAGGAGGAGCTTCTCGCCCGCAATCCCAAGTTCGCGGCCAGGCAGGAACTGGAACGCTGGTGGGTGGATTGGTAAGTTATGGCCGACCCTAAACAATTATTGTTTATCGAAGAGGAAGGCTATGTCATCGACCGGGTGAGGGAGATTCTTAAAGGGTTTCCTCAATTTGAGATTACCAGCGCCAACAGCGGCGAAGAGGCCCGGGAGCTGGCTACGAACCGGGCTTTTGACGTTGTCATAACCGATATGTACATACGGGGCGTTTCGGGTCTGGAACTCCTCCATCACGCCAAAGAGAAAAACAAGGAAGTGGTCGTCATAATCATTACCGGCGCGGACAACGTGGACGTCGCCGCCGGAGCCCTTAAAGAAGGGGCTTTCGATTTTGTGATAAAACCCCCCTCCCTCGACCGCCTGGCGAACATCCTGAAACTGGTAACATTGGTGAATCCTGCTATAGGCCGTAAGCCATCGGCCTGAGGATCATAGCTCTTGATACGGCACTGCCAGAGGCTTGTCATTCCGGCGAAAGCCGGAATCCAGGTTCCGTGTTCGGCATCTGGACACCGGCTTTCGCCGGTGTGACGAACCAACTGCGTTTTTCGGGCTGGTTATTCCTCTTCTTTAAATATTGCTTTGATCAGTTGGAAGGGTCTTATTAAGCGGTTGGTCCAGGAACGCCTGCCGTAGCGGCGCTCAAGGAAGCTTTTTTCGGGAAACAGATATCTGAAGAACAGCGCCGGGCGGTAAAGGGCGGGCAGAAAATATTCCAGCGGGCGGGAGTGGCCGGAAGCCGCTTTTTCAAAAAAGCGGCTCTTTAATTTCTCCGCGCCGTGCGGCGCGAAAGCGGAAAGTTCTTCTCCGGAGATCAGGGCCGGGGCGGCCGCCGCCAACCGCGTCAGAACGGGGTAAAGCGCCGGTCTGAGGTTTTCCCCGTCCGCTATCCCGGAGGCCTCGCGCCAGAAAGCCGCTCTTTCAGTTTTCCTATAGATAAATTCAAGAAGCCGGCCCAGGTCTTCCAGTGTCCTGGATCCCAGACGACCGTGATAAAGCAGGGTGTGGGAGGCCAGATGAAGCAGCTGGTCTGCAAACCCGGGAACCGTAAGATTTGCGCTTTCCGGAACGTTTACCGCCCTGCGCCAGAGAATCTCTGCGTCTTTTTCATGCCACAGGCCGGTATGCAGATCCGCTATTACCGGCGGCGCGGCCCCTGGCGCCGGCCTGTAATAAGCCTGCGAGCTGTTCTCCATGGGTCTGAATCCCAGGTTCATCAGCAGATCGTCAAAAGCTTTTTCATCCGCCGGTCGTATCAGGATGTCCAGATCCGTCATTTCCCTTTCCCCGGGCCCGTAAACCCCTTCGGTCAGCAATGCCGCGCCTTTCAGGAGTATGAATTTGAGGTTTTTGCCTCCGGCTGCGGCGCGGATCTCCTCAAGCGCGCCCAGCAGCAGTATGTTCCGCGCCAGGACATCGTTCATAAAGGCTACAGGATTTTGAATGTGGCGGTCAGTTTTTTGAAGACCGGTAAATATTTATTATAGGCGGGGGCTGGGGCGTAATAATGTAGGACGAAGAAGCCGTCCTTTGCCGGAATGACATAGAACTTTTCTTTTATCACCACGCTTTCCGCGGATTTGCTTTCAGGGTTAAGATATTCCTTTATTTCGCTGTCGAATTCAAAAGTTTTTTTCCCCGCCAGCGAGGTCTCTTTGACCGGGCTGAATTTTTCGGTGTCGCTTTGGGTTTCGCCCAGGATATTTTTGGAGTTTCGCTCGATGAAATCCGCGTGATCCGAAAAAGAGGCGTTGCCTGTTCCGTAGAAAGCGGCGTAGATAAGCACGGGGGCGTTCCCCTCCCTGGGGCCGACCAGTTCCAACTTCAGTATTTTAGTCTTTTTCTCCTTTTCCCTGTCGCGCTTTATCTCCCACCCGGAGGGCGTTTCGCAGGCGAAGCGCTCCGCGGCGACTCCCGGCTTTTCGTCCGTTTTGGCGGCAGGCCGCTCCCGGCCCGGCGCCTCTCTGGCGCCGTCGTTCGCGCCGCCGCAGCCGCTTAAAAGGAGGATCGAGAACAACAGCTTTATCATAAGGTTCTCACAGCGCGGGAACAGCCCCTGTTTTGGGCGTTCCCGAACCACGCGCCGCGCCCAGCATAGCAACGGCCCGATCCGAGGCGTCCTCGTAGCGGCCGGTGTATACGGCGTTGTGCAGAAGGTCTTCCTGGATTTTCAGCAGCGCCGGGGTTTTTATCCCGGCCGCGGAGCTGATAAGTTCGGAGGCGGTCATTGCCATGGCCTCGTTGATGTCCGCCCCGGTTTTTTCCAGTTCGTTCCGCGCGTCCGCTTTCAGGCCCTTTCTGCGCTTAAGTTCCGAGGAAACGGCCCAGAGCACCTGGGAGGAGGCGGCTTCAAACGAGGGCAGGCCGTAGTAATAAAGCTGACGCACATTTTCACTGAAGTCGTCCGGGTTCCTGCTGAAACGCTGGGCCAGTTTCAGGCGCTGATCGGCGTAAGAGGCGCTTGAGCGCATCTTTGAAAACAGCCCCCGGAACTTCGGATCCTTTTTCAGCTTCTCCAGCGTGTAGAGGGCTTCCATGGAGTTGGCCTCTATCTCGTCTTCCTGCACGTAGGGCTTATAGATCCCGGCCTTGTCCGCCCAGGAGTGCTGCATCTGGTGTGTCGCTTCATGCACGAAGATAGGCGCGAGGTATCCGGCCAGGGCCGCGACCCGGGTTTTATCGCTTAAGAGCGTTTCGGCGGTAAGGTTATTCACCCGTAAGTACTGCTGTATCATTTCCGAGTCCAGCACGATCCTGGCGCCGGCCGGTTCATACTTGGCATAGCAGCCCTGGCACGATTCTATGGCCACGGCCGGCCCCGCGCCCGAGTTGTAGAATTGGAGTATTCTGCCGCCCGCGGCGGAGCCTTTGAGTTCGCCCGGTATAGCGGTACGGAGCATATCGGCCAGGAGCCGGTTGTTCTGGTATGAAAGCGTTTCGCCAGGTTTGGACTGGCGGGCGCCGTCCACTTTGCGCTCAAGCAATGACCCTCCCCCGCCTTTGCTTTTATCGAAAAGCCCGCCCAGCAGGTACATCTGCTGCTCTATGGGCTGGTCGTTTATTTTGTCCAGCCGGGGGGCGCTTAATTTCGACTTAGCCGCGTCCGCAGCCGCCAGCTGGGTCAGGTAGCGCTCCTGGCGCGCGCGGCCCGCCTGGTCCAGGTATTTGAATACATCATCGTTGCGCACCCACTCCCGGAAAGCTTTGCCGGTTTCGGTTTCATACTTGATGAGTTTCTCAAGCTTGCCGGAGGCAAATTCAGCCAGGAAAATATTGCGTTCCCGTATGGTTCTGTTTTCCCATGATCGTTTGTTCTCAAGCGCGTCGGCGTCCGTTTTGTCGGCGGCGAATACGGTTTCAAACTGCCGTATAGCTTTCCTTACAAGCCCGGTCTTATGCTCGGAATAACTCCTGTATCCGGCCATCCAGGACAGTAGCGTCTCCGGGACGGGCCCGATGCCCGCTTTTACCAGCGGTTTGCCGGAATCTATCCTCAGTGAAAGCGCTTTGCTGAGCTCCGCTTCCTGCTCGTCCCGCCAGGGTTTGTCAAGGAGCCGCGCCAGATCGTCCACGGCCTGCGCTTTGGAAAGCAGCAGCGCCGCCTTTACGGGGTCGGTCAGCTTAAGCCAGTCGGAAAAGGAGGTGTCTTTGAGGAATTTTTCGGCTATCGCGGGGTCGCCGGCGCTTAACGCCTTGTCGTAGGCCGCGATCCGGGCCGCTTCTTCCCAGGTGAGGCTCGCGGCGCAGGCGCAGGACACGGCAAAGCCGGAGAGGGCCGCGGCCAGCAGCCCCCTGAAACCCCGTATTTTTAAACTCAGCGCCGTCATAACGATCCCCTATTTCACCTTGTAAGAACGATCCAGCTTCCATTTCAGGAAGTCGTCCCAGAGCGAGTCCCGCGAGAATAGTGTCTCATCGTAGCTCTGGTCGTAGATCATTTTCGGAAAGTATATTGCCAAACCTTTCGCGCGGTCATAATCGCCCCCTGGCGGCGTGGTTTTATTGCGCGTTACCAGCCTGCCGGTTATAAAATTTTTCAGAACTTCGCCTTTGGCGTGGAGCCCGGAAGCCCTGCCGGCCTTTTTCCCGGCGAGATCCACAAAATCGTAGAGATCTTTTGAGCCGGTACGATCGGCGGTGTCGTTCCCGTTGTAGCCTTTTTCAAAAGACAGGGTTTCCCGTTCAGCGTTCAGGAGATTGGTCCTGTGGGCGGGGACGGCGGCCGCGCGCAGCCAGTCATTCAGGAGGCGGACGAATTCCGGCAGTTCGGAGGTCTTTATGGCGGAGATGGTCGTGCCGGCGCCGGTGGCGGAGTAAGAGGCGGAGAAATCGTCCACTATCATGGCGCTCAGGGCTCCGGGACCCATACCGGGGTTGGCGGCAAGGTCGCGCAGGATGGCGCTGTAGGGGAAGCCATTAAAAGGCGTAATCTCTTCGGATCCCACTATCAATTCCGCTCCATCTTTTATCTCATAGGCCACGCTTGCCATCTGCATAAGGCAGGTGTCCGAAGCGTAGACGGACACTTTTTTACCAATGGATTTTTCTATTTCCCTTAGCGCCCTGGCCATCTGCCTGTTGCGTATGAAGTTCCGGGTCAAGTTGTCGGGGGAGATGCCGAATTCCGAACCGGAGTTGTCGGCGCCGCCGATATCCACGCGTCCGGAACCGTGGCCCCAGACAACGGCCAGCACTTTTTTGGCGGGGTAATTACGGTATGACCATCTGGCGAAATCTACGAAATGCTTCCAGTTTCCCATGTCGGAGCCGGACACTTTAACGGCGGGTGAAACGATTTTCCCCGCCAGATTATTCGCTTCGGCGGTGGTATCTTTCCGGATATAAAGTCTGGAGGAATCGCCCCGATCCTGAGATAAGCCAAGTTCCACGGTAACGGCCACTTTGTCGGTGGAGCCGATAAGCTCCATTTCGTTCACATCTTTGATGGCGTTTTGCCAGAGTTCATTGCGCCCGTTCATGAAGACCAGCACCAGCCACTCCCTTTCCGCGGCCGGCCGGGACTGTGCGGCGGTTGGTGTTTTAAGCGCCGGGGCAGGGGCCGGAGCGGGTTCCGCGGCGCCGGCGGACTTAATGCGGGCCAGGCCGGCCTGGAGGCCGTCGAAAGAGAGATCCTGCGCTTCCGCGTTAATTATCAGCGCGGTTATCGCGGCCGCCAGTGTCATCAGTAATATGCCGTGTTTCATATAGTTACTATATTATCGCTCCTGAAAAACCGCCGGTCAATAGTCTTTAGGCCCGGCAGTCAATAGGCCTTTAGGCCCGCCCGGCGCATTGATAGTATAGCACACGCAATTGACTTGTCAAGGCGACGGGCTGCGCCGGTGTTTCAGGTAGCCGATGAGGCCGGGGAGCATGGAGAGGAAGACGATGAGAAGCACTACGGCGGTGAAGTTGTTCTTTATGACCGGGATATTGCCGAAATAGTAACCGGACAGCATTATGACCGTCACCCAGGTAAATCCCCCCACCACGTTGAACAGCAGGAATTTCGGATAGGTCATGGCTCCCACGCCGGCCACGAAAGGGGCGAAAGTGCGCACTATGGGGACATATTTCGCCAGAATGATCGTCATTCCGCCGTGCTTTTCGTAAAAATTGTGGGTTTTTTGGAGGTACTCCTTCCTGAAGATCCGGGAATTCTCGTAATGAAAGACCTTGGGGCCGATGAAATTCCCCACCGCGTAATTGACATTGTCTCCCAGGATGGCGGCGAAGATCAGCAGCGGCCAGATCCTGGACAGGTCTATCGCCCCGGCGGCCGCGAACATTCCCACCGCGAACAAAAGCGAATCCCCCGGCAGAATGGGCGTGACCACGAACCCCGTCTCGCAGAAGATTATCGTGAAAAGTATCAGGTAAGTCCAGTTCCCGTAGCTTTTGATGACTTCGCCCAGGTATTTATCCAGGTGCAGGAACAGGTCAACGAATTTTAAGAACGTGGAGACAAGGTATGAGAGCATAGTCGTTTATTTTTCCGCGGTGCTGTGCCGGTATTTTACCACTTTAACGTCCTCTATCGTTATCAGGCCCTCGGTCACGGTTTCATCCAGAAAAGGCATCAGCTTGTTCAGGTTCTCCCCGGTATCCACAAGTTCTATGATCATCGGCAGATCTTCGGAGAGCTCCAGCAGTTTGGCGGTGTGCATACGGCTGTCGGCGCCGAAGCCCATTACGCCCCTGACTACGGTGGCGCCGGCCAGGCCCAGTTCCCGAGCCTTGAGAGTGATGGCCTCGTAAAGCGCCTTGTCGCCGTGCTTGTCGGATTCGCCTATAAAAATTCTGAGCAGTTTTCCGTTTTCAGGCAGTTTCATGCTACCTCCGCAGTATAAGATTTACGCCCTTGAAGCCGGCGAAGACCAGGAAGATCCCGGCTACATTGCTTACGAGGACATTGGCCGCGGCCAGCTTCAGTTCTCCGTCCCGCAGAAGCGAAAAGTTTTCGAGAGTGAACGTGGAAAACGTGGTGAACCCGCCCAGCAGCCCCGTCAGCAGAAAGAGCCGCGCGTTGGGCGTGAGCGCGCCTTTCTCGAACAGCGCCCACAGGCAGCCGACAGCCAGCGATCCGCCGAGGTTCACCGCCAGCGTGCCGGTGGGGAAGATCCCCCCGGAAGCGCGGTAGGTCATGGTGGAGAGCCAGTAACGGAGGACGGTGCCCGCCCCCCCGCCCGCAAGCAATAAAAAAAGCCTCAACATATTGAAAGTCTCCTTTGATGCGCGATTATAGGAGTCATCAGCCGTTGAGGCGGTTTATGGCGAACCCCATCGCCGGTATATCCCGATAAAAATTGGTGGGTGGTACAGGATTTGAACCTGTGACATCTGTCGTGTGAGGACAGCGCTCTACCGCTGAGCTAACCACCCGGACGATTATATTCTACAATATATCCGGAAGTTGATTCACGGGCGGTATTTGAGTTAACATAATTCCACGGGTGCAACAGGCTCGGAAGGAGCGCGTATGTCGGACGGCGGCTGGGTGCGGGTTCTGAAAGCGGAGGCGCTGCGCGAGCAGGGCATGGCCGCCGTTTTCCCCAAGGGCCTGCCGGTGCTTCTGATAAGGAAAACCGGGGACGAGCTCTACGCGGTCGCCAATAAATGCCCCCATATGGGCTGCCCGCTGTACCGGGGGCGCCTGGACGGCTATACGCTGCAATGTCCCTGCCACGACTGGCGTTTCGACATAAGGACCGGCGTTTTTCTCGACGCCCCGGAGATCTCCCTGCGCGTACATGAATGGAAGATCTCCGATGGGCATATCCTGGTAAAGGTCTGAAAGGTCTGATTATGAAAAAAATAAAAATATACGCTTTAAGCACCTGCCTCTGGTGCAAGCGGACCAAGAAATTCTTTGAGGATCGGAAGATCTCTTTTGAGGCCGTGGATTACGACAAGGCGGACGAGGCCGAGCAGGAACGCATAATGGCCGAGATGCGCGGGAAAGGCGGCGGCGGTTCTTTCCCCTATGTCTGTATAGGCGAAGAGGTGGTGCAGGGCTATGACCCCGATGAATTCGAACGCCTGCTGGGGTGCGGAAAGAAATGAACGTGGAAGCCGGAAAAAAAGCCCTGCGGTTCCAGTTCGCTCCCATAGTGGACAAGCTGGGCTATAAATTCAATCCCGCCGAAGAGGATGTGGAATTCCTGCTGGAAGCCGAGGTCACTTTCCAGCGGCAGTACGGCATACCCTACTGCCCCTGTCAGGCGCGTACGCGGGACCGGGCCGAGAACATGAAAATAGTCTGCCCCTGCATTCCTTTCCACCGGGAGCATTATGACGCGATGAAACGCTGCTGGTGCGGGCTGTTCGTCCACAAGGACGTGACCGATCCGTCCGCGCTGAAGCAGATTCCGCCTAGCAAGTTCGTAAAGCGTAAAGAGTGAATCTTAACTATGTTCATAGAAGCCGCCAAAGTTTCCGATCTCGCGCCCGGCGGTATGCTGGGTGTTAAGCTGAACGGCGCGGAACTGGTCGTCTGTAATTACGACGGTAAGTTCTACGCCGTGGCGCGGAAATGCGGCCACGCCGGCGCCTATCTGGAAAGAGGGACTCTTACCGGGTATATCCTCACCTGCCCCCTGCATTATGCCCAGTTCGATATCCTCACCGGCGAAGCCCTGAGCGGCCCCGTGCCGGAAGCGCCCGCCGGCAAATACCCGGATCCCGCCGCGCCGGAGCTGGACACGCGCGGCCTGCGGACCTATCCCGTCAGGATAGAGGGCGATACGATAATGGTGGATGTTACTGAGTAGGAATATCCCATGGAAAGAATAACCCGGCACGTCATTCTGCCTATAGCGGAAAAAAAGAAAATAAAATTCTTTTTCGAGGGCCGCGGCCTGGAGGCTTTTGAGGACGAGGTAATCTCCAGCGCCCTGTTCTCCAACGGCATAAAGATCTTCAGCGAGCACAAGAAAGACTCCAGCCCTCAGGGTATTTTCTGCGCCAACGGGCAATGCGCGCAATGCACCGTCATCGCCGACGGCCTGCCGGTAAAGGCCTGCGTGGCCAGGGTCAGGGAAGGCATGAAGCTGGCGCCGCTCAAGGGTTCCCCCGCGCTGCCCGAAACCGCCTGCGCGCGGGAATCCGGCCGCGTGGAGGAGCTGGAGGTGGACGCGCTGATAATCGGCGGCGGGCCGTCCGGCCTGGCCGCGGCGGCGGAACTCGGCAAACTAAATGTCGGTACGCTTATTATAGACGACAAGCATAAACTGGGCGGCAAACTTGTACTGCAGACGCATAAATTTTTCGGTTCGGTGGAAGACTGCTACGCCGGCGCCCGCGGTATAGACATAGCCGATAAGCTGGAAGAACAGCTTAAGGAATACCCGTCCGTTAAAATATGGCTCAACGCCGTCTGCCTGGCCGTTTTTTCGGACAAAAAAGTCGGAGTGTTGTACGGAGGCAGATATTATCTGATCCGCCCCAAAGCCCTGGTGAGCGCCACCGGGGCCAGGGAGAGGACACTCGCTTTTCCGGGCAACACCCTGCCCGGCGTCTACGGCGCCGGAGCTTTCCAGACCCTGGTCAACCGCGATCTGGTGCGTCCGTCCAAGAGACTGTTCGTGGTCGGCGGCGGCAATGTCGGCATCATAGCGGCCTATCACGCGCTCCAGGCCGGCATCCGGGTGGTGGGCCTGATAGAAGCGCTGCCGCAGTGCGGCGGCTATAAAGTGCACGCCGATAAACTGAGACGCCTGGGCGTGCCGGTCTACACCAGCCATACTATCGTGCGCGCGGAAGGCGAAAAAGAGCTGGAGACCGTGACGATATCCGAAGTGGACGCCGGTTTCAAGGCTGTCGGCGGCACGGAAAAAATGTTCGAGGTCGACACCCTGCTCATCGCCGTAGGCCTTAATTCCGTCAACGAATTCCATAAACAGGCGCTTGAGGCCGGCATGAACGCTTTCATCTGCGGCGACGCCGAAGAGATAGCCGAGGCTTCAGCCGCCATGTTCAGCGGCAAGATCGTTTCCCATAAGGTGCTTAAAAGCCTGGGCGTCATGGCCGGAGACGTGCCGCAATTCTGGTTCGAGCGGCTGGAAACGCTCAAGTCCCGCCCAGGCAGGACGTACGCGCCGGCCGCGAAGAAGCATGAGCACAAGGTTTACCCGGTGCTGCATTGCCGCCAGGAGATCCCCTGCAATCCCTGCGTCACCGTCTGCCCCAGAAAAGCCATAAAACTTTCCGGAGAAAGCATCATGGCCGTGCCCGAGTTCTCGGGAGACTGCATAGGGTGCTTTAAATGTCTGCTGATCTGCCCCGGCCTGGCGGTAACCCTGGTGGATTATCGCAAAGACGAGCGCCGCCCCTCGGTGGCGGTGCCGTTCGAGATAGAGCGCGGCCGCGTTAAGAAAGGCGACACGGTGGCCCTGACCGGCTGGGAGGGCGAGGATCTCGGCAGCGCCGAAGTTACGGACGTAAAGGATTTCAAGGCCGAAAACACGATGATAATTATCGTCAGGGCCGCGCCGGAGACGGCGGACAGGATCGTTTCCGTGCGGCTTTTTGACCGCGAGGCGGCCCTGGAAGCTCCGGACGCGGTCAAAGAACAGGACGATTCCGCCATCATCTGCCGCTGCGAGCGGGTGAGCCTGGGAGAGATACGCCGCGTAATACGGAGCGGCGTGCGCGACATGAACCAGCTCAAGGCCGTCACCCGCGCCGGCATGGGCGCCTGCGGAGCCAAGACCTGCGAAAGCCTTATACTTTCTATTTTCAAGAGCGAGGGCGTGGATCTGAAGGAGGTTACCGGTTTCTCGAAGCGGCCGCTTTTCGTGGAGGCGCCGCTGGGCGTTTTCAGCAACGTCAAATGCCGTACCGGGGCCGGGGAGAAAACTTCCTGGAGCGGGTTCTAACCCTCTATATTATCCGGAGAGTTTATGTCTGTTGAAACATACGATGTTATTGTCATAGGCGCGGGCAGCGTCGGCGCTCCGCTGGCGATGTTTCTGGCCGAAAAAAAACTCCGGATCCTGGTCGTAGACGCTTTGCCTTCGGTCGGGCAGGGGCAGAACAAATGCGCCATAGGCGGTATCCGGGCCACCCATTCCGACGGTTCCAAGATCAAAGCCTGCCTGCGGAGCCTGGAGATCTTTTCCACCTGGCATAATAAATACGGAGAGGATCTCGGCTGGGTGAAAGGCGGCTACCTGTTCCCCGTTTACACCGAAAACGACGAAATGATGCTCAGGGAGATGCTTAAAGTTCAGCGGAAGTTCGGCCTGAATATAAACTGGATAAGCGCCGAAGAGGTAAAAAAGCGAGTGCCGGGCGTGGAGGAAAAGGATCTGCGCGGCGGAACCTATTCCCCGGACGACGGTTCCGCCTCTCCCCTGTTGGCCATAAACGCTTTTTACCGCCGCGCGGTGAAACTCGAAGCCAGATTCCGTTTTAACGAGGAAGTTACCGGGTTTATAAAAGAGGGCGGCGCCGTTAAAGGGGTCAGAACCTCCAAGGGCGAGTACCGTTCGGCCGTCGTAGTAAACGCCGCCGGCGCCCAGGCCGCCGGGCTCTCGATCCTGGCCGGGGTCAAAGTGCCGGTGAGGCCGGACTGCCATGAGGCGGGCGTCACCGAGCCGGTGAGGAAATTCTTTGAGCCTATGGTGGTGGATATCCGGCCCGGAGATAAATCCAAAAATTATTATTTTTACCAGAATTCCGAAGAACAGCTCGTGTTCTGCCTCACGCCGAATCCTCCCGTCTGGGGCGACGACAGGCGCTCCACTTCCGAATTCCTGCCCGAAGTTTCCCGGCGGATGATAAGCCTCATGCCCGCGCTGGCGGAGATCAAAGTGCGCCGCACCTGGCGCGGTCTTTATCCCATGACGCCCGACGGTTTTCCGATAGTGGACTTCCCCAAAGCCGTGCCCGGCTATGTTCTGGCCGTTGGTATGTGCGGACAGGGTTTCATGCTGGGCCCCGGCCTCGGTTCGGCCCTCGCTTCCGTCATAGCGGGCGAAAAGAACGCCGAGGATCTTGAGATCCTTTCCGGTTTCAGACTGGAGCGCGATTTCTCCGGCCAGGAAAAGCTGAAATAGGGGAAACAGTTTCGGCCCTTATGCAATAAAGCCGCTCTTTCCGCGTTCACCTTATGATGAAAAAAATATTTTCGCCGCTGCTGCTTGCGGTAATCTTAATTACGCCTTTGGCGGCCCAGGACGCTGCTCAGGA
This sequence comes from Elusimicrobia bacterium GWA2_56_46, assembly GCA_001799575.1. Classification (GTDB taxonomy): domain Bacteria; phylum Elusimicrobiota; class Elusimicrobia; order Elusimicrobiales; family UBA9959; genus YA12-FULL-51-18. The sequence continues at coordinate 114,302 of MGTT01000015.1, read as the reverse complement.
ACTTTCGTGGGACGACTGCGTCAGGGAAGCCCTGGCCGGCAACTCCGCCCTGAAAGCCAAAAAACTGGCCATAGAACAATACAGATACCTCTATCTGGCGGGCTACAACGCCTACCTGCCCAGCGTTAACGTCTCCCATTCCGTCAGCCGCAGCGGCGGCACCGGCGTTTCGCCCTCCAATCGCTGGAGTTTCGGGCTTTCCGCGTCGGAGCCCGTCTTTAACCTCAAGGCTGTTTCTTCCATAAAGAGTTCCAGGATAAGTTATGAAAAGGCCGCGGCGGATTATCGGGGAGAGTCAGCCTCCCTGCGCGCCGCGCTCTATGCCGCTTTTGTGGGCCTGGTGGTCGCGCAGGAGCGGGTAAGCGTGCAGAACAAGATCATGATCATCCGCGGGGAAAATGCCAGGCTTATCAGGCTCAAGTATGACAGCGGTATGGAGTCCCGCGGCAATATGCTGTACGCTTCCGCCCTGGCGGATCTGTCCAAAGCCGACGCGCAAAAGGCCGAACGGGCGCTTAATATCGCCCGCCGCGGCCTGCTGAGCAATATGGGTTCCGCCGGGCACCGCAAGGTGACCGTCAAAGCCGGACTCCAGCCGCCGGAATATGAGCTGAACACCGGGGAGATCAGGGCGAAACTGGAAAACATCCCCCAGGTCATATCTTTTGAAAAAAGCGTGGAGAGCGCGAGGCAGAAGCTCCTCTCGGCCAGATACGATCTGTTCCCTACTCTGAACGCCAATCAGTCGCTTAACTGGAGCGGTCCAGGCGAATTCCCTTCCGACAGGAGCTGGTCCATGGGGCTCAGCCTGAGCCTGCCGCTCCTCGCCAACGGCATAACTTTTTATCCCAATAATACGGGCGCGGCCAGGGCCGCGCTCAAGAGCGCGGAAGAATCCCTCAGGGATCTTAAAATATCGCTGGAGAACGATATTATAAGCGCTTACGACGATTTTTTGAACGCGCGCGACACGGCGGCCTCCAATGTAAATGTTCTCAAAGCCAATGAGGAGCGTTACAAGGAATCGCAGATAAAATACATGGCCGGAAAGATCAGCTTTATAGACCTGGAGAATGTGGAACAGAGCATGGTGGACAACCAGCTTAACCAGTTACAGTTCCTGCTGAACGTCAACACCAGGAAGATCGCCCTGGAGAAGCTGCTGGGCGTGGGGCTGGACTAGGGTATAGGGGTTAGGGTAGAGTTTCAGGAATAGTGACCGTACGCATTCAGTAACCCCGTCATCCCGGCAATCTGTTAGCCGGGATCCATTGAGTAAAGATTTATGGATTCCCGCTAAAAGCACGCGGGAATGACGAGCAGAAAAGCCGGAAAAAATTATGAAAAAAGTCTTTCTTGTTATCGCGGTCCTCGCCTTGCTGGGCGGCGGGGGGTATTTTTACAGGAAGAAGACCGCCCTGTCCGAAGTCAAATATTCCAGCGCCGCGGTCATTGCAAAAAGCATTTCGGAATTCGTGGAGACTACAGGCGCGGTGGCGCCCCTGAACCGGGTGGAGATCCAGCCTTCCGCGGGCGGCAGGATAGAGAAGATCCTGGTTGAAGAAGGCGATAAAATAAAGCTGGGCCAGGTGCTGGCGCTTATGAGCTCCAGCGACCGGGTGGCGATACTGGACGCCGCGCGCGCGATGGGCGACGAGCAGTACAAATACTGGCAGGAGGCCTATAAACCTATAAAAATCGTGGCCCCGCTGGACGGCACCATCATTCTTAAAAACATCGTAGAAGGTCAGACCGTCGGCCAGTCCACCGTTCTGTTCGCCATGTCCGACAAACTCATCCTTGCCGCCAATGTGGATGAATCCGATGTGGGCAAGGTCAAAGAAGGCCAGACGGCTTTCATCGTCCTTGACTCCTATCCCGACAAACCGGTCAAAGGCAGGGTTTTCCAGATCCTGGACGAAGGCACCAACCAGAGCAATGTCATCACCTACTCGGTCAAGATAAAACCCGATTCCGTTCCCTCTTTTTTTAAATCGCAGATGACGGCCAATATAAAGATAGAAGTGGTCAGGCAGCGGGAAGCCCTGCTCATCCCCGCCTCCGCGGTGGTCATAGACCCAGCGGGGAGCACGGCGGTTATAACGGAGGTGAAAAATAAGAAGCCGATTTACAAAAAGATCGAGACCGGACTGGATCAGGGGAACATGATCGAGGTTGTGAAAGGGCTGGAGGAAGGAGAGACTGTAATGTTCCAGGGCAAAGGCTATAAAGCCCAGCAAGCCTCCGGAGGCGTCAACCCGCTTATGCCCAAGAGGCCCGCGGGCATGCGCAGCGCCGCCAGGGCGCTGCATTAACTATGATCGAACTTAAGGGGATAAAAAAGATCTACCAGATGGGCGGCGAGCCTCTTGAGGTGCTCAGGGGCGTGGATCTTTCCGTGAAAGAAGGGGAGTTCGTCGCCATCATGGGGCCTTCCGGTTCCGGCAAATCCACGCTGATGCACATTCTGGGCCTCCTGGACAGGCCCAGTTCCGGGTCTTACAAACTTTTCGGGCGCGAGATCTCCGAGCTGGACGACGTGGAACTTTCCTACCTGAGGGCCCGCATCATAGGTTTCGTTTTCCAGCAGTTCAATCTGCTGCCCAGGATCACGGCCGCCGACAACGTCGCTCTGCCGCAGATCTACCTCGGAGAAAAAGCCCGGCCGGCGGAAGCCGGTAAATATCTGGCGCAGGTGGGTCTGGGAGACCGCGCCGGCCACAAGCCCAATCAGCTTTCCGGCGGCCAGCAGCAGCGCGTGGCCATAGCCCGCTCCCTGGTCAACGCTCCCAAAATAATTTTCGCCGATGAGCCCACCGGCAATCTGGCCTCCGATCAGTCCAGCGAGATCATGGCCATTTTCCGCAAACTGAACGACCAGGGCATTACCGTTATCATTGTCACGCATGAGCCGGAGATCGCCGCCTGGGCCGACCGGGTCATCAAAGTAAAGGACGGCCTGGTTGTGGAGGATCTCGTCAAAAAGGCGCCGCTTAAAAAGGAAACGGACGGGCATCTGCGCATTCCCAGGTCTTTTTTTCTGAGCTGGCTTGAGGTCTCCGAGAACATGGCTTCTTCCATAAATTCCATAATCAGCAACAAGACCCGGTCGTTCCTGACCATGCTCGGTATAATCATCGGCGTGGGCGCCCTTATCGCCATGCTCGCGGTCGGCACCGGGGCGCAGCGGGCCATAGAGAAACAGATGTCCTCGCTCGGCACCAATCTGCTGGCGGTGATACCCGGCAACCGCAGCCAGGGCGGGATGTCGCTGGGCCGCGGCGCCGTCAGCCGGCTGACGCTGGCTGACGCCAAAGCCCTGGCCAGGTCGGTTTCGAACGTGACCAGAACCGATTCCAATGTGCAGGGCTCCGCCCAGCTGGTTTACGGGCCCAGGAATTACCGCAGCCGCGTCACCGGCGTGACCGCGGTCTATCCTTCGATGCGGGCCGCCGAGCCGTATTACGGCCGGTTTTTCTCGGAAGACGAGAACACGCAGCTTAGAAAGGTCGCGCTGCTCGGCCAGACCGTGGTCACGCAGCTTTTCGGCGCGGAAGATCCCGTAGGCAAGAGCATCAAGATCAACAGGAAGAATTTCACCGTCATCGGCGTGCTGCCCATGAAGGGCGCGGCCGGTTTTCAGGATCAGGACGATACCGTTATCGTGCCGCTGAATACCGCCATGAAGATCCTGCTGGGCAAACAGTATGTGGACTCCATCTGGGTGGAGGTTTCGGATTACAAGCTGATGCCCGCCGTACAGGATGAGATAAAGGCCCTGATGCGCAAGCGGCATGGCGTCCCCGCCTACAAAGAGGACGACGTCTCGCTGATGAACATGGCCGATCTCCAGAGCATGCTGACCGGCACTATAAAAACTTTCAGCACCCTCCTCGGCATCATCGCCGGCATTTCCCTTATGGTCGGCGGCATCGGCATCATGAATATCATGCTGGTGAGCGTAAGCGAGCGCACGAAAGAAATAGGTCTGCGCAAAGCCATAGGCGCCACCAGGCGGGCGGTGCTTTTGCAGTTCCTTATAGAGGCGGTCATTATTTCGGTCATCGGCGGCCTGCTGGGCATCATAGCGGGGGCGGGTTCCTCCATCCTGCTGTCCAGAATTTCCGGCTGGGCGGTTTATATCTCGCCTTTCTCGGTGGCCCTGGCGTTCGGTTTTTCAGCCACGGTGGGGGTGGTGTTCGGCTTCTGGCCGGCGAAGAAAGCGTCCCTGCTGTCGCCCATAGACGCCCTCCGCTACGAATAACCCTAATTCCTCAAGAGGAACTAGTGCTCTGACCGGATAATACGCGGCGTTTATGACGCGGCGATTTTGACTTCCGGCTAGGCGCGAGGAGCGAGCATGCCTTGCGGCATGTAAGCGACGAGCAACGACGCCGGAAGTCAAAAGCGCCGCGCCCCCCGGGGGAGGCCCGCTCTTGGCCGATTGCTTCGTTGCTCCTCATTCAGATAGGCGCCCGCTATCCTCATTCGTCGCGCCTCGCACTCGCCCAAGACTCGGGCCTTCAAAACGCCGCGTATTATCCGGTCAGAGCACTAGGAGGGATGAAGGATGAAGGCTGAGGGATGAAAAAGTGATGACAGCAGGGAGCCGTATCACCATAAGATAATTTGATATTATATATGCCGGTTGCAATATCCGCCGGCCGGCTGCCGGCCGCATATATACCGGGTTTGGAGGCTATTATGATAAGCGTTTCAGTGAAATGCCCGCATTGCGGTAAATCTTTGATGGAACCAAAAAAGAAGCTGGATAATACGGCCTCCATCCTGGTCCATCTCTCCTACGCCGGCAAGAACGCGCCGCTCTATATGAGTTCGGCCTACGGCAGCTATCTGGTAGACACCTCCGTCGGCGTGCCGATCGGCAAGATAGCGGGGTTCCGCTGCCCCAAGTGCAAGGCCGATCTTAAAAGCACCAGGAAATGCGACGTCTGCGGAGCGCAGATGGTCGCCTTTGATCTGAAAGAGGGCGGCCAGGTGCAGATCTGTTCCCGGCGCGGCTGCAAAAAACATCTCCTTGAATTCCAGAATCCGGACGGCGAACTGCAGGCGTTCTACAAATCTTACGTCAAAGCGTTCAAATAAAGTGGAGCCTGATTTTTTCCGGACCCGCAGGCTTCTCGCGCTCCTGCCGCTTGCGGCCCTGACGGCCGGCGTCTTCTGGTACGTTCGTGGGCGCGGGACGGAAGAATACGCGGTAAAAGAGCTTCCGGCGGAGAACGCGCCCGTTTTCCCCGCCGCGGAGGAGGCCGCGCCGGCGCGGGACGCGGCTGAAGCCGTTTCCGCGCTTCAGATCCAGGGTTCGCCGGAGTTCAGGGGGCGGGTTACGGGCGCTTTGAAGCTTATCTGGATGGCCGACCGGGACACTTTCCTTTTTATCAAAAAATATATTTATATCGTCCGCAGCGAGGATAAAACCGGCTTTTATCCGGACGTCGGCCAGCCTGTAGCCGCCGTTTCCGGCGCGCACGCTTCGCGGTCGCTCCCCTGGCTGGCCGGCATCATCGCCCATCAGGCTTTCCATTCATACCTGAAATTCGCTTCCGTGAAAAAAAAGAATTTCACCCCGCCGCCGCCCGGGACCGAAAAACCGCTGCGGGTGGAGGCTAACCCGATGGCGTTAGAGTTCACCGGCCTTGCCGCCATGCTGGACGCGGAACGGAAGGCTTCCGAATTCCAGGCCAAAGTCCTGTCAATGACCGGGGCCTCCCGCTCCGAAGTCAGGGAGGTGGAAAAGCGCGGGCCGCGCGATTTTTCCACCGGGCACGACGGCAATTACGCCGCTAAACCGTGATAAGAAAATTAAAAATAGGATCCGTGGAGCTCAGGAATAACCTGGCGCTCGCCCCCATGGCCGGTATCACCAACGCGGCTTTCCGTTCGCTCTGCATAGAGGGCGGCGCGGGCCTCGTGGTGAGCGAGATGGTTTCCGCGGAAAGTATAAGGTACGGGAACAAAAAATCGCTCAAACTTCTTGAAATATATCCTTCCGAACATCCGATCGCGATGCAGCTCTTCGGCGCGGATCCCGGGAGCATGGCCAGGGCCGCTAAACTCGCCGAAGAACTGGGCGCCGACATCATAGACATAAACGCCGGCTGCCCGGTAAAAAAAGTGCTGCGTTCCGGCGCCGGCGCGGCGCTGATGAAAGAGCCGCTTATCCTGGACGCTATAGTGAAAAAAACCGTCAAAGCCGTGAGCGTGCCGGTTACCGTCAAGATCCGCTGCGGGCTCGTTTCCGGCGAGGTGATAAGCCCGCGCCTGGCCCTCGTGATAGAAAGCGCCGGGGGCTCGGCCATCACTCTGCACGGGCGCCCGGCCTCCAGTTTCCACACCGGGCCGGTGGATTTTGACGCCCTGGCCGCCACCGCCGCCGCGGTCAGGATCCCCATATTCGGCAACGGAGGCGCGCGCACCGCCGCGGACGCCGCCAGAATACTCGGGACAGGCTGCGCCGGCGTCGCTATCGGCCGGGCCGCCGTGGAAAATCCCTCCGTTTTCAGCGAGATAGCGGAGGGCCTGAAAGGCGCGGCCGGCGGGGCCGCGCCGGATCCCGCGCGGCGCATAAAACTGTTCATCCGTTTTCTGGAACTCAACGCGGCCCTCTATGGAGGAGACCAGGGCGTGGTGCGCGCCCGGAAACTGGTGGGCTACTGGCTCAAAGGTTTCCCCGATTCCTCCGCCCTGCGCGGCGCTTTCATGAAAACCGCCGGTCTTAATGAGGCCAAAGCTCTTTTGCTACAATATATGAGAGACGCGAAGTATCTATGAAAGAAGCCATTGAAATTCCCGATACGCCTTTGATGCAGCAGTACGCGGCGCTCAAAAGTTCATATCCGCACGCCATACTTTTCTTCCGGCTTGGCGACTTTTACGAAATGTTCGCGGAGGACGCCAGGGCCGCGAGTTCCATTCTGGGCGTCGTGCTTACCTCCAGGGGCGGAGTGCCGATGTGCGGCATTCCTTACCACTCTTCTTCCGGCTATATCTCCAAACTCCTGGCCGCCGGCCGCAAAGTGGCTATTTGCGAGCAGACGGCGCCCCCATCCGAGGAAACAAAAAAAAGCAAACTCTTCAAGCGCGAAGTGGTGCGGCTCATAACCCCCGGCACCATAGTGGAGGAGGAGCTTCTTCAGACCCGTACTTCCAGCTATCTCGCCGCCGTGGCGATAGATATCGTGGGCTGGGGCCTCTCTTATATCGAAGCCTCTACCGGGGAGTTTTTTTCCACCCAGAACCTGAATGACCCGGATTTTTATCAGCTTTCGGCCCTGCTCTCCCGTATTTCGCCTTCCGAGATCATCGGCGACGCCAAAGTCATCGCCGAGATCAGGAAGCGGGCGCTGGCCTCGGATGGCGCGGTTCTGAGCGAATGGAACGGGGATTTGGGGCGCGGAGCGCGCAGCGCGGCGGAGAGCGAGGCGGCCTGGCAGCGCGGAGCGGTCTGGCAGAACAACAAGCTGGCGCTGAAGACCGCGCTTAAAGCCGCGGCTTATATAAGAGAAAATCAGCCGGGCCTGAGAGAATCGTTTTCCCCGGTTTTTTTCGAACCGTCCAACCGGATGCAGCTGGATGAATCGGCCATAAAAACCCTGGAGCTTGTGAACGCCGAATACGGGGAGGATTCCAGGACTCTCTGGGGCGTGCTGGATTGCGCCAGGACTTCCATGGGCTCCAGAATGCTCAAAAAATGGATCCTTGAGCCGCTGACGGAACTGCACGAGATCAATACCCGCCAGCAGTTCACCGCTTTTCTTACCCGGAACCGCGAGGACCGGGAAAGCCTTTCCGACCTCCTCTCCCGGATACCGGATATCGAACGGGTGCTGGGCCGCGTTGTGAATATGAGCGCGGGCCCCAGGGACGCCGCCGCGGTCCGCAAGGCTTTGGGGCAGCTGGCGCGGCTTAAGCTGCTTTTAAGTTCCTCGCGGTTTTTTGAATGCGTTCCGGAGCTTGCCGGCCGGGTGGAGTCCGTCTCCCTCCCCCTGGGCGGTCTGCGCGAAGTCCTGGACCGGGCCGTGGCCGAGGTTCCGCCGGCCCGCCTTTCCGACGGCGGGGTCATCAGGGAGAATTACAGCCCCGAACTGGACGAACTCCGGGCGCTCCGCAAGAACAGCCAGAAAACGCTGTCGGACATAGAGGCGAGAGAAAGAGAAAAGACCCAGATCCCTTCGCTCAAAGTCGGCTATAATTCCGTTTTCGGTTATTATCTGGAAGTCACAAGGCCCCACCTGCCCAAAGTGCCGCATTACTACACGCGCAAACAGACCCTGGTCAACGCGGAACGCTTCATCACCGAAGAACTGAAGACGCTGGAATCAAAGATCCTGGGCGCGGAAGAAAGGATCCTTAAGCTGGAGGCCCATCTCTTCGGAGAGGTCAGGGAACTGCTGCTCTCGAATTTAAAGGAGCTCCGGGTTTTTGCCCTCGCCGCCGCGGAACTGGACGTTTTCTACGCGCTGGCCGAGAGCGCCCTTAAATACGATTTTGTGCGCCCCGTCATGTCCGCCGGGGCCGAACTGGTCATAGAAGAAGGCCGCCATCCCGTGGCCGAGCGTTATCTGCCGGCCGGCTCTTTCGTGCCGAACGACCTGAATCTCGGAGACAAGGATCCACAGATCATAATTCTTACCGGCCCCAACATGAGCGGCAAGAGCGTTTACCTGCGCCAGAGCGCGCTGATCGTCATCATGGCCCAGATGGGCGGTTTTGTGCCGGCCCGCTCGGCCGCCATCGGCGTTACCGACCGCATCATGACCCGGATAGGGGCGCAGGACAGGCTGTCCCGCGGCGAGTCCACCTTTATGGTGGAAATGCGCGAGACCGCCGCTATTTTAAGCCTGGCCACGCCTAAAAGCCTGATCCTGCTGGACGAAGTGGGGCGCGGCACTTCCACTTTCGACGGTATTTCCATCGCCTGGGCGGTGGTCGAATATCTCTACAAGGCGGCCGGCGGGCCCAAGGTTCTCTTCGCCACCCATTATTTCGAACTGACCGAGCTCGCGGAAAAATTCCCCGGCATAAAGAACTGCAACGTATCGGTAAAGGAGTGGACGAACTCCGCCGGCAAGACCGAAGTGGTTTTTCTGCACAAGATCTCGCCCGGCCCGGCCGATAAATCCTACGGCATCCACGTGGCCCAGCTGGCCGGCCTGCCGGACGCGGCCATCAGGCGCGCAAAAGAGATCCTCCATGTCCTTGAGACCAAGGGCAATATAGAGGTGGCGGACTCGGAAGAAAATGTCACGCCGCTGCTTCCCATCTTTTCCGGACATCCCGTTCTGGACGAAATAAAACTCTGCGAACCGGACGGTATGTCCCCGTTGCAGGCCCTGAATACCATCATAGAATGGAAAAAACGGCTTAAATAAAACGAATGTCCGAAATCCAAACGCTGCCGGAAGACGTGATAGCCAAGATCGCCGCGGGCGAGGTTATCGAGCGCCCCGCTTCCGTTCTGAAGGAGTTGCTGGAGAACGCGGTGGACGCCGGCGCGTCCCGGATAACCGTGGATATAAAAAAAGCCGGCAAGCGTCTGATACGGGTGAATGACGACGGCAAGGGCATGGACCTGGAGGACCTGAAACTTTCGGTCGGCCGCCACGCCACCAGCAAGCTGCGCTCTTTCGAGGACCTGGACAAGATCGCCACTTTCGGCTTTCGCGGCGAAGCTCTTTATTCCATTTTCGCGGTTTCAAAACTGGCGATCACCAGTTGTAAGGCCGGCGCCGAAACGGGTAATTCCATTTCCGGCGAGGGCGGGCGCGTGCTTTCCGAGGCCAAAACCCCGCCGGTGAAAGGCGCCACGGTGGAAGTCTCCGATCTTTTTTTCAACACCCCGGCGCGCGCCAAGTTCATGAGGAGCGAACCGTCCGAGCGCGCCCACCTCATCCGTACCGTGGAGGAAGCGGCCCTGGCTAATCTCGACATCGGCTTCACGCTGAATATGGACGGGGCGGAGATCTTCTCCATGCCCCCGGGCGGAGAAGATTTCTGGGCCGCGCTGAAGGACCGCGCCGGCGTGATCTTCGGCAAAAACATCCACCAGGGGCTTATAAAAATAGAGGGCCGGAACCCGGCCCTTTCCGTCTACGGCCTCATCTCGAAGCCGGATTCGCTCTCGGCTACGCGGATCAACCAGCACTTCTTCGTGAACAAGCGGCCCGTGGCTTCCCGCGTCATACAGCAGGCGCTGTACCGGGGCTATGACTCCATGCGCGGCGACAAGCACCCGGCCTGCGTCCTGTTCCTGGACCTGAACCCGGCGGATTTCGACGTCAACATCCACCCGCAGAAAAAAGACGTGAAGTTCGCTTCCGAGAACGAAGTGTTCAAGAAACTTTCCAGCACCGTTTATAACGAGATCCTGAAAAAGCAGACGGCCTCAGTGGCTTTGAGCGGGCCGGCGGCCGGCGGGGCCTCGCGGGCCGCGGAACCGGGGGCGGCGCAATGCGGCGGAGCCCCGGAGCAGGGGCCGGAGTTGTTCAGCCAGGAAACACTTCGCCTTGAACCGGTTTCCGGTGAGAACGGGGAAACGCCCAACTGGTATCTGCCCCCCATTTCCTATCTGGGTCAGATAGCTAAGAGTTATCTTCTGTTCGAGTCCGGGGGAGGGCTGCTGGTGATGGACCAGCACGCGGCGCAGGAGAGGATCCTGTTCGAGAAGTACCTGGAGGAGTTTTCCAGCGGCGCGATAAAGGTCCAGCCGCTGATGCTGCCGGTGTCGGTGGAACTGCCCAGGTCGCAGATCGAGACGGTTTTGAAGTGGAAGGAATGGCTGGACAAGGCGGGTTTTGAGATAGAGAGGTTCGGGGCTGTGACGCTCAGGCTGCACTCCACGCCGGCGCTGTTCTATTTTACCCCCGAGGCGCTGAGCGGGTTCCTGGGCTATCTGGCGGAAGTGCTGGGCGAGCCGGAAAAGGCCTCGGAGGATCTGAAGCGCAATACGGTGGCGACGATGGCGTGCAAGAAGTCGGTCAAGGCTCACGACTACATCAAGCCCGCCGAAGCGCTGCGGCTTATAGAGGATCTGAAAGGAACCAAAGACAGTTTCCACTGCCCCCACGGCCGCCCGACGCTTTTCTACATTTCCCCCTCAGAGATCGCCCGCAAGTTCCAGCGCACGAACGTGATCTAAAACCGCACTTTCGCAACCCCCCAAAAAATTGAGACGCTCTCTACGGAAGCCGCTTGAGTTTAGGGTGTCCTGCGGGTAAAATGAGGTTCGCGGGCGCCGCCGGTTTCCCCGGCCGCCCGGGATCGGGGCTTACAGGGAAGAAATCCGGCAGTCTCCGCCGGTTCCGGAACTCGCCCGAAAGACAAAGCTTTCGGGCTCGAACATCCTCACCGTCCCGGAGGGATACGCTCCGACTGCCGGATTTAAGCCCCTAAATGGGCGGCCGGGGAAACCGACGTCACCCGCTCCAGCGTTCCAGACCACGTCCCCGGCACATACATAAACTTTTAAAAAAACATTTACCCGCCCACAGGAAATTATCCGCTCAGCACTTTACTTCCGCTGTTGGTAAAACAACTCATAGGTCCAAAGACCCGCAAAATTGGCCCCTTTCAGCCCTTGGTAAAAGTTACGGTTTCCATTAAACTATAACCATCGGGTGGATGTAGAAGTTTGATGAGCATGGGCAACTTGCCCGCACTGCAAGAGGAGCAGGTTGGACTTGCAGATTATATACAGGAGGATGGGGAAATATGAAAAAAGTATTTTTTGCGGCAGTTCTCGGCGTAATAGTTCTTGGGAATTCTTATGCGGCTAGCGCGATAAAAGAACTCAAATTGGAGGCGCCGTCTTCTACGCTTGAGAATGCGGGCATACTTCCAGTCGCCGCCGCGGCTAAGGTCAAGAAAAGCGCTGACGCGGATAAGAATCAGGGCACGCTGTTCATAATAGAAAGATTCCCCGCGAACTATGGCCTTGTTAATGTAATAGTTGAACGTGATATGCGAAGGGAAAGTGGGGCTTTACTTGCGGAGTACAAGGCAACCGATTACGGTTATGAGCTTACCACCAAGTTTCCTGGTGGAAAGGCTGGGACACTGACCATGATAGAGATGTTCCCTAAAAAAATGTTTACCCGCGCGGATGTGTTGGAGGAAGCCCAGGAAAGGAGAGTGCGTGGGTTTAAAGTGGATGTTGTGGAAGACGCTAATGCCATCACAGTGACCAGTGAATTAGACATTTAATAAAACATGAAGTTGTCATTGTAAAAGTTAAAATCGGGAATGTTAAAAAGCCCCCGGCTTGTTTGCGGGGGCTTTTTATCACAAGCACGCCATCATATAGGGAGTATTAATCGCTACCCGCCGCCATGCCAGAGCATTTTCCAATCCAAGGATGAGTCTGAAATCTCTCGTAGTGATTCCGTCGTGAATTCCGTGACTAGGTCTCCCTTTTCTGATAGTATGAGGTAACGGCAGGCTGTAAGTTCGCGGGGCCTGCCGCAGGCTTTATTTGAAAATTACGGGCCCCGAAGAACCTTATCATAATGCTGAGAATTATAGTCTGGCAATAAAAGCGTTTAAGACCTAAGCAAGGACATGGCGTTCTATCACGCCTGAAGCCGTAGAGCGTCTGGAGGATGATTTGGAAGGATAAGCCCTCTGGCGATGTCGGTGGAGCGGGTGGCAGGGGAGCCGGATAAGCGGAACCGTCCGGAGGCTGAGCATACGAAGCGCGGAGGCCGAGGAACGGAGGCGCGCGCACGGTGTGCGCGACGCCGGTTCCGCGTTCCGGGCCCCTGACAGGCCCCGCGAACCCTGCACCGGGAAATCACACAGAAGTCTTGATGTTACCCTGTTTTCAGGCTCATCATGCGTTGGATAATTTTCCATGGCGGGTGTGGTGTCTTCTTTTTTATACAATATTCATTATGAGGGAAACTCCTTTTTTTAAACTTGTTTCTGAGCGGCGCAGCGTGCGCAAATATAACCCCGTGCCCGTGGAAAGAGAAAAACTTCTCGCCTGCCTGGAGGCCGCGCGCCTGGCCCCTTCGGCCTGAAGATTAAGTGACACACAACTTAATTAAGCGGGAATTAAGTTGTGTGTCACCTTATCCGTCCAAAGCATTGTTTTTACGGCATTTATCTTTTGTGAAATAGCCCTTGACTAGATGTAAACTATAGTGTACACTATTATCGATGATTAAAAAGTCGATAATCTATAAGACAAATGCGGGAATTGAAGCGTATACCAAATACGTTGATTCGCTCAAAAACCGCCTCGGAGCCGCCAAAATCAGAGTGCGGGTTACCCGCGCGGAGCTCGGGAATTTTGGCGACCATAAAAAGATCGCTCATGGAATTATCGAACTCAGAATTGATTACGGTCCGGGATACAGGGTTTATATCGGGCTCCATGGCAATGAAGTAATCGTTTTACTTTGCGCCGGAGACAAAAGCAGTCAGGCAAAAGATATTAAAAAGGCGATTGAGTACTGGGACGATTATAAGAGGAATTTATGAAAAACTACAGAACCCATGACGACTATTTAAATAAAGCGCTTAAAGATCCCAAAGAAGCCGCGCTGTATATGAATGCCGCCGTAGAAGAAAATGATCCGGCGCTTATGCTTGCCGTGTTAGCCCAGGTAGTCAGGGCTCATGGCATCTCCAAAATGGCCAAAAAAATTTCCCTTTCAAGAGCGGGTGTTTATAAGACGCTTTCGAAAAAAGGAAACCCAGAATTAAAAACATTTATGGGGATATTAAGCGCTTCGGGGCTGGAAATGTCATTCAAGCCCTCCCACACCCAGCATCACGTCCATTAAATTGTCCGCAGCCACGGGGCACCCGGCGGCAGCGCATCCACGTGTTCATAAGCCTGTTCACATTTCAGGAATAGTTTTCGCAGTCGCCACCGTCAAAACCGGGTTGAATTATTCCCATTTGAGCATTTAAGCAGCGTCCCGCTTTCAGGCTCATCTTGCATTGGATAATTCTTTGGGGAGGGTTTGCTGCGTTCTTTTTTATACAATATCAGTTATGCGGGAGAATCATTTTTTTAAACTTGTTTCTGAGCGGCGCAGCGTGCGCAAATATAACCCCGTGCCCGTGGAAAGAGAAAAACTTCTCGCCTGCCTGGAGGCCGCGCGCCTGGCCCCTTCGGCCTGAAGATTAAGTGACACACAACTTAATTAAGCGGGAATTAAGTTGTGTGTCACCTTATCCGTCCAAAGCATTGTTTTTACGGCATTTATCTTTTGTGAAATAGCCCTTGACTAGATGTAAACTATAGTGTACACTATTATCGATGATTAAAAAGTCGATAATCTATAAGACAAATGCGGGAATTGAAGCGTATACCAAATACGTTGATTCGCTCAAAAACCGCCTCGGAGCCGCCAAAATCAGAGTGCGGGTTACCCGCGCGGAGCTCGGGAATTTTGGCGACCATAAAAAGATCGCTCATGGAATTATCGAACTCAGAATTGATTACGGTCCGGGATACAGGGTTTATATCGGGCTCCATGGCAATGAAGTAATCGTTTTACTTTGCGCCGGAGACAAAAGCAGTCAGGCAAAAGATATTAAAAAGGCGATTGAGTACTGGGACGATTATAAGAGGAATTTATGAAAAACTACAGAACCCATGACGACTATTTAAATAAAGCGCTTAAAGATCCCAAAGAAGCCGCGCTGTATATGAATGCCGCCGTAGAAGAAAATGATCCGGCGCTTATGCTTGCCGTGTTAGCCCAGGTAGTCAGGGCTCATGGCATCTCCAAAATGGCCAAAAAAATTTCCCTTTCAAGAGCGGGTGTTTATAAGACGCTTTCGAAAAAAGGAAACCCAGAATTAAAAACATTTATGGGGATATTAAGCGCTTCGGGGCTGGAAATGTCATTCAAGCCCTCCCACACCCAGCATCACGTCCATTAAATTGTCCGCAGCCACGGGGCACCCGGCGGCAGCGCATCCACGTGTTCATAAGCCTGTTCACATTTCAGGAATAGTTTTCGCAGTCGCCACCGTCAAAACCGGGTTGAATTATTCCCATTTGAGCATTTAAGCAGCGTCCCGCTTTCAGGCTCATCTTGCATTGGATAATTCTTTGGGGAGGGTTTGCTGCGTTCTTTTTTATACAATATCAGTTATGCGGGAGAATCATTTTTTTAAACTTGTTTCTGAGCGGCGCAGCGTGCGCAAATATAACCCCGTGCCCGTGGAAAGAGAAAAACTTCTCGCCTGCCTGGAGGCCGCGCGCCTGGCCCCTTCGGCCTGCAACGCCCAGCCCTATAAATTCATAGTCGTGGACGCCCCCGACTTAAAAGAAAAGCTGGCCGCCGCCGCTTTTTCGGGCCTTTATTCCTCCACCGGATTCGCCGCCCGGGCCGGAGCCCTCGTGGCGGTAGTTTCCCAAAAAGGTAAACTCACCGCCTGGCTGGGCAACCAGGTGCGGGACACAAATTTCCGCCTGATAGATATCGGCATCGCCGCCGAGCATTTCGTCCTGGCCGCCGAAGAGCAGGGGCTCGGTACCTGCTGGCTAGGCTGGTTTGACGCCAAAGGCGCCGCTAAAGCCCTGGGCCTGCCCGCCGGTCTCAAAGTAGAGATCATGTTGAGTGTGGGTTACGCCGACGAAGCTCCGCCGCCCCGCAAGAGAAAAACGCTGGAGGAAATCTCGTCTTTTAACGGCCGCTGATATGAAAAATTTAATCATTTTCCCCGCCCTGATCCTTGCCCTGGCCTCCGGCATCCGGGCCGATGACGGCTGCGACAAGGCTTCCGACGCCTGCAAACCCCAAATAAAAAAAGTGACGCCTTTTATGGCGGAACTCAAAAAAGCGGAAATAAAGATCGAACCTAAACGTTCCGGCGGAGACGGCGCTTCTTTGCAACAAGGACAGAGCAAAACCGCGGCCCTCAGACAGGGAGCTCCCAAAGCGCAATTGATCCCGGCCGCTCCAGCCGTAGAACCTGCCGTTTCAGCGGCGCCGCCGGAAAACAAAAAGGCGATTTCCAATCCCGCCTGGCTGCTCGCAGCCGCCGCTCTCCTGGCCGGCCTGTATTACTTTCTGAAAGAATCCAAAAAGAAAAAGTAATGCCGAGACTTCTTATTCAAAACGCGCTGGTGATAGACCCCGCGCGCAAACTCGAAAAAAAACTGAACCTGTTCATCGAGGACGGCCGCATAAAGTCCCTGGGGCCCGGCTTTCCGGGAACGGCCCGCGGAAGTTTTGAGCTCTTTGACGCTTCCGGACTCTGGCTCATGCCCGGGCTGATAGATATGCATGTCCATACCCGCGAGCCGGGTATGGAGCGGGCCGAAAACCTGGCAAGCGCGGCCCGCGCGGCCGCCGCCGGCGGGATCACCTCCATTCTGGCCATGCCCAATACCGAGCCCCCGGCCGACAGCCCCGCGCTTCTCCGGCGGCTCTCGGAGAAGGCCGCCGCCCTGCCGGTGAATATTTATTTTTCCGCCGCTGTCACCCGCGGCCGCGCCGGCCGGGAACTGGCCGGCCTCAAAGCCCTTAAAGCGGCGGGCGCGCTCGCTTTCACCGACGATGGAGCCTGTGTGGAGAATTCTAAACTTCTCACGAAAGCTCTCAGGCTGGCTAAAAAACTGAAAACTCCGGTGCTGGAGCACGCGGAAGCTTCGCATTTGACCGGCCCCGGAGTGATGCACGAATGCGCGCGGGCGCGCCGGCTTGGCGTCCCCGGCATCCCGAGGGAAGCGGAAACATATATGGTGCTGCGCGACCTGCTGCTCGCCGGCGCGACCGGCGGGCCGCTCCATCTCCAGCACCTGAGCTGTCTTGAAAGCGTCGAACTGGCCGCCGCCGCCAGGAGGAGAGGTATCAGGGTAACGGCCGAGACCTGTCCCCATTATTTCACTCTGACCTGCGAAGACGTCCGAAACGCCGCTTTTAAAATGAAACCGCCTCTGCGGGAGCGGGACGACCGCGCGGCCCTCATAAAAGGGCTGGCGGACGGGACTATAGACGTTATAGCTTCGGATCACGCGCCGCATCCGGCCGCCGAGAAAACCAAAGGTATGATAAAGGCGCCCTTTGGCGTAACAGGTCTTGAGACAATGCTGGGGCTGGCGCTCACCGAACTGGTGCATAAGGGCGTTATCTCCAGGCTGCGGCTGGCGGAACTTATGAGCGCCAACCCGGCCCGGATCCTGGGCTTGAAGAAAAAGGGAGGGCTGGCGCCGGGGATGGACGCGGATCTTACGCTGATAGAGCCGTTCGTCGAATACCGGGTGGGGCCGCGTTTTTATTCCAGATCCGCTAATTCCCCCTTTATAGGCCGGCGTCTTAAAGGCCGCGCCGCCGCGACGATGGTCGCCGGGCGTTTCGTTTTCAGGAGATCCCAAATCCTCCGATAAGCGGTAATCCTATCGGCTTTGGGTTAACGAACCGCAGGATAGTAAAACCGGGGGCCTGCCGATGGACAGCCTTTGTGCTTCACGAGCCCAGTGTCCGTAGCAAAACTTAACGGCAGTGTAGTCCACTCGGCGGCCTGCGGGACAAAAAGGCTGTCCATCGGCACCCCTTAGTAAAATTTACACACTTGATGGTCGCTCGGCATTCCAATCTGAAAATACAATATATTGACCCCGCCCAAATTACTACTTGAATTACCCGCCCGGTATAGGGAACAGTAAATTTTATAAAACCACCGGTGCTTCCCCCGCCGTCCGTGGCCCCCCTTAAAATCATTATTTCTTCATTCGGTACCCATCTTGCAGTTTGGGTGCCTCGCGGACAAAATAGAGGTTTGTTTTTAAGGTTGTGTTGGAAGGATGGCGGCGGGGTATACCTGGAGGGGTGGCAGCCATGGGTTGGATCGGGCCGAAAGGGGAACCGGCGCGAAGGCCGCCTGTTGGCCATAGGCCCTGTTGCGGCACGCCCATAGGTCAGTCGCCGGGCCCCTTCCGGCCCGATGGGCCCCATGGCTGACAGGACGCAGACCTGGCCGCAACGGCCATCCCGAACTTGCAGTCCGCCGTCATTTTCCACTTTCACCCAATGGGTGAAATCTTCTCATCAATGACGCAGGCCTGTTAGCGGAGGATTAGGGGAGATAATGTCTGTTTCCTAATGCCGGTATTTAAAGGTAAAATTAACCGGAGCTTAACCTAACTGGTCTCTTATCAGGCAATCTCTATGGGCTTCTTATACAGACAGATCTTGCGCAAAATACTTTTTACTTTCGACCCGGAAACGGTTCATGACGCCGTTATTAAAAGCGCCAGAACCCTGCAGAGTATCGGGCCGGCGCAACTGATCATAGAGCTGATGGCCAGAGCTACGGAAATCCCTGTTACTGTGGCCGGTATCCGGTTCAGAAATCCGGTGGGACTAGCGGCGGGTTTCGACAAGAACTGCGAGGCGCCGCATATTCTGGCCAGACTGGGATTCGGTTTTCTGGAATTGGGCACCTTGACCCTGCGCGCCCAGAACGGCAACCCCCGGCCGCGGGTCTTCCGCCTGGGAGAGCACCAGGGCATCATAAACCGCATGGGTTTTAATAATGTCGGCGCCTACGAAGCCGCCCGCAGACTTGAGCGGCTGGGGCCCGCCGGCGTGCCGCTGGGGCTGAATATCGGCAAAAACGCCGACTGTTCGCTGGAAGACGCGCCGAAGAACTACGTTGAGGCGCTCAAAGTTCTCTATCCTTTCGGCGATTATTTCACGCTGAACATCAGTTCCCCCAACACTTTACAGCTGCGCGCGCTGCACCAGAAAGAACGCCTGGCGCGGCTGCTGGATCCGGTTATGGATTTTGTAAGCGGCCAGGCGGCAAAAAAACCCGTTTTCGTGAAGATCTCCCCGGAACTGGAAGACGCTGAGCTTAAAGATCTGGTAAGCAGCGCCGTGGAGCGCGGCCTGGGGCTTATCGTAGCCAACACCACGGTCAGGCGCGGGCATCTCCCGGCGCGGTGGCATTCCTACGAGGGAGGACTCAGCGGACGGCCGCTGCGCGGGATCGCGAACGAGATGCTTGAAAAAGTTTCCGCGCTGGCGGCTGGGCGGGCGCCGCTGATCGGCGCCGGCGGGATTTTCGACGGGCCGTCAGCCGCCGAGAAGCTCCGCCTAGGCGCGGATCTGGTACAGGTCTATTCCGGCCTTATTTACGAAGGGCCATTCCTGGTAAGGGCGATCCTGAAGTATCTGGAAAAGACCGGCTTTAACGCGCAAAACCGCGCTAAGAATAAATTCAGATGAACCAAACCGGATTAATAGTCGCGCTCGACACGCCTGATCTTAAAACCGCCGAAGCCCTGCTCAAAAAACTCAGGGGTCTGCCGGTCGTCTACAAAGTCGGCTCCGGTCTTTTCACTCTCGCGGGCCCCCGGGCGGTTGAGCTGGTCCATAAATACGGAGGCAAAGTCTTTCTGGATCTCAAATTCAACGATATTCCCAACACCGTCAGGAACGCCGTAGAAAGCGCGGCGCGCCTGGGAGTATATTCCGTGTCCCTGCACCTCTCCGGCGGGCCGGAGATGCTTAAGGCCGCCGCCTCCCTTAAAAGAAGGCCGCGTCTCTGGGGAATAACGGTGCTGACCAGTTTCGACGAAAGCTCGTTCGCCCGCGCCGGTTTTAAGAGCGGGATAGCGAAGACCGTGTCCGTCCTGGCCGCCATGGGCGCGGAGAACGGGGCCGACGGCGTTGTCTGCTCCCCCCGGGAGGCTGCGGCGGTGAAAAAGCGTTTCGGCGCCGCGCTTAAAGTGATCACGCCAGGGATAAGGTTCGAAGCCGGAGGCGACGATCAGAAGCGTACACTGACCCCCGCCGGGGCCAGGGCTGCGGGAGCCGATTTTATAGTGGCAGGCAGGCCGGTGCTCAAGGCCCCGGATCCCGCCGCGGCGGTCCGCGGAATACTGGAGGAACTGAAATGACGGCTCGTGAGAAAAAAATTTATTCGCAGCTGCGCAAGAGCGGGGCGCTTATGGAGGGGCATTTTCTGCTTTCTTCAGGGCTGCACAGCCCGGATTACGTCCAGTGCGCTTTGTCGCTGAAAGACCCCGCCAAAGCCGCGGCCCTGGGGGCTGAACTCAAAAAAATATGGAAAGGCCCCAGGCCCGATCTCATTCTTTCTCCGGCGCTTGGCGGGCTTATTATAGGGCATGAGGTCGCGCGCGCTTTCGGCGTGGATTTTATGTTCACCGAACGGGACAATAACATAATGGCGCTGCGCCGGGGTTTTTCGCTGCCGGCCGGCGCAAAGGTTCTGATCGTGGAGGATGTTTTCACCACCGGCAGATCCACCATGGAGGTTTTTGAGACGGTAAAAAAAGCCCGCGCCGAAGTGCTGGGCGCACTTTCCGTGATCAACCGCATGGGCGGCCGGTCTTTCTATTTCCCCTCCGCCAGCCTCCTGACGCTGGATCTGAAAGTTTACAGTCCGGACGACTGCCCCCTCTGCGCGAAGGGCCTGCCGCTGGTAAAACCCGGCTCAAGGACGGTAGTAAAGCGTGAAGACTGAAATTTAGTCGAGGAACATCAGCCGGTTAAAAAAGAGCAGAATGCCCGCCGCGATCAGGACAACACCGGCGGCCGCCTCCACCAGGCGCAAAGCTTTTTTGAATCTGCCGACAAAAGCGAAAAACTGGGCCGTGAGCAGCGCCGCCAGCATAAGGGGCGCCGCGAGGCCCGCCGAATAAGCCAGCAGCAGCGAGATCCCCTTATAAGTCCCCCCGGAAACAGCCGCCATGGCCAGGATCGAGGCCAGGATCGGCCCTATGCACGGCGACCAGCCCAGCGCGAAAGCGAAACCCATAAGGAAAGAACCGGGATAGTTCCCGCCCAGCGTCCGCATCGAAAAACGCTTATCGTAATTCAGCGGGTTCAGATTGACCAGGCCGGTCATATGCACGCCGAGAAGGGCCATCATCACGCCGAAAACTTTCAACAAAGTCCCTTTGTGGGCCGCAAGCAATCCCCCCATGGCGGAGGCGGCCGCGCCCATCAGGGAAAAAGCCAGCGAGAATCCGGACACGAAGACCAGGGCGTTGAGAACTACTTTTTTTACGGCCGCGCCGTCGCCGCCTTTAAGCAGTTCCCCGGCCGAAACCCCGGAAAGCATGGAGAGGTAGCCCGGCAGAAGCGGCAGCACGCAGGGAGAGAAGAACGACATAACTCCAGCGCCGAAAGCGGTGAAATATAAGGTCATGTGATATTCAGGTTTTTTTCTTCGATTTAGTTTGGGCGGGGCTTTTAATTTTTACCGGTTTCCTGAGTTCTATCTTAAAAATATCTATTCCGCCGAATCCGGCGCTCCGGATATGGAAAAGAACCTGATATTTTTGCCCGCCGGGGCCGTTGAACGCCGCCTCCAGGACTTTTGAATTGTCGGAGCCGCCGGGCGATCTTTTCGGCGCCGCGTCCAGGGTCAGCTTCAGGATCCTGCCGGAAGCGGGGTCTTCCAGAAAAAAAGCGCCTTTCAGCGCCGTGTCTTTCTGCACATAATCCTGGACGAAGCCCGCCAGGTCTTCATCGGATTCCTGAATATAGCCCAGCGCTTCGTCTTCTTCGGAAGCATAATCGGCTCTCGCGGCGTCGGTGGACAGCGCCGGTTCGTTAAGGTCGTCGTCCTGAACGGCGCGGGCCTGCGGTACCGCGACCGCCGCCAGAACGCAGATCATAAGCGCGTATTTGATTTTAGACTTCAACACCACTTTCATCGGCGGCTTCGCAGGGGACGGCCAGCTCGATGTCTCGACATATTGCATCATTTTTTTCCAGTGCCCCTGGCTCTTGAGTATGAGATCGCAGACTTCCCGCACCGCCCCCTCGCCGCCCGCTTTTTTGGTTACAATATGGGAAACGCGCTTTACCTCCGGCATGGCATTGCTGGGCGCGCAGGCAAGCCCGGCTCGTCTGAGCACGGGAATGTCGGTCCAGTCGTCCCCTATATATCCCACGTTCTCCTCTTTCAGCCCGGTGAGTTTCAGTATTTCCAGCAGAGGGGCCAGTTTCGAGAGGAAGCCCTGGTAGGCGTAGCTCATGCCCAGGTTCCGCGCGCGTTCCTCGGTGCCGGGCGATTCGCGTCCGGTGATAACGCCGGTCGGCAAGCCGAACTGGTTTAAAAGCCGCAGGCCGATGCCGTCCAGGGCATGGAAAGCCTTGAACTCCACCATTTTGCCCGTGTGGCCGGGGAGGTAGTACATCTTGCCGTCGGTAAGCACGCCGTCCACGTCCATGAGCAGGATCTTTATTTTCTTAGCGCGTGCGGCCGTGTTTTTAGCGTTCATAAAGTCCCCTTGTGAAATTATACTTTCATTTTCCACTGCCGGGCCAGTTCAAATTCATGTTTTCTGGAAGCGTAGTTCCCCGGCATGGGCCCCAGGTATTTAAGAAAGAACCAGTTGATGGTTTCCTCCAGCCAGGAAGACATTTCGGAAGAACGCCAGCCGAAAGTTTTTTCCGCCCTGGAAATATCCACTATAAAGTCCGAAGCCCCTGAAAATGGCGACGCCTCGGAATTAAAGCCGTTGGCTTTCAGCCAGGCGTGATCCGGAACGACCAGCTCCGGTTCCTTGTGAAGAATGCGGGCTGAAAGTTTTATGAAATCCTCCAGGGTTATAACGCAGGCATCTCCGAAGTTGAAAGCCTGCCCGCAGAGCGTACCGGCGGAGACTATAAGCTCAAAAGCGCGGGCCAGGTCTTTTGAAAATATATAGCGGGCCGAAACCGCGGGGTTCGGCAGGATCAGCGGGCCTCCGTCGCTCAGCCGCAGCCAGTAGGAATAGGCGCGCAGGGTCGGGTCGCCCGGGCCGACGACTACCGGCGGCCGGACGATAAGCGCCGGGAATTTCTTTTCCTTGAAAGCGTCCAGAAAAACTTTTTCAGCCGCGTATTTGCCGCCCGCGTAGGCGTAGTAGGGTTTATCTTTCAGGCCCGTCTTAAGCGGCAGAAGTTCGGTCTGAGTTTCCCTGAAAGGAGACGAGGCCCCCTGGAACAGCGAGTAGACCGAGGCGGAGCTGGTAAAAATATAGAGGCCGGCACGGCCACTGAAGACCCTTACGGCTTTTTGGGCGTCTTCCGCCGTATAGCAGATATTATCTATGACCGCGTCCCAGGTTTGGGTGGCCATCCGGGCCAGGTCTATCTCCACCGTGCGATCCCCCCGGCTCTGGACGATATCAAGCGGCAGATCCTCCACCGGCGCGCGCCGCGAAAACACCGTAACCTCATTGCCCTTTTCCAGGAGCAGTCTGGCCGTTTCCTTGCCGAAAAAACCGGTTCCGCCCAAAATCAGGATCTTCATAAGGTCAGATTATAGTATATAAATTTTATTCCTTATAATTAAGGGGCGAGGGCTCTTTCCCCTAGCCTCAGCCTCCCCCGCTCCGTTTTGTTGGTTTTTGGCTGAAAGTTGAGTGTCTTTAACCTGAAAACTTCAGTTGAAGTTTTCCGCCCGCATAGCGGGCGCCCTCCGGGAGGCATACACCTCGTCGGGCCAGGCGCGCATAGCGCTGGGCCCGCCGCCCGCTTCGCGGGGAATCCTGCAGAATAATTCTGTCCGCCTGATTTTCCTATGGAAACCGCTTCCAACTGCAGGATTCAGGTTAATGCTGATCTTGGTGTGGTTAACATTGGTTAACCATGTGCGTACGGTTTGTCTGGATTATAGGTTGTGGGTTGCCGCTTATGGTTTGAAAATTTTATGGTATAATAAAATGGTTAACACGGGTTAACATTAATGGCTTATCGGTCGTGCAAGTCTGAGCTATGGCTGAGAATAGAGAATTTTTTTCTGTGCCCGAGGCGGCGGCGGTTATGGGTATTTCGCGCATAGCCGTGTTTAAAAAAGTGAAAAAAGGGCAATTGGAGGCCTTTCGTGTCGGCCGCAATTGGGCCATCCCCGCCGCCGCGCTTGAAAACCGGGAGCGCCCCGCCCCCCCGGCCCCGGTTCCGCCGCCGCGCCCGGCGTTGAATATGAAAGGTTCCCCCCCTCCCCGTGCCCCCGTTCCGGACAACCCTCCCCCGCAAACGGATCCCATGGACGATATGGGCTGGGACTGAGTAGCCCTGGGGCGGAACTGTCCCCCATATTGGAAAAATGGCGGCGGGCTGCAAGTGCGGGGGCCTGCCAGCCATGGGGCCCATCGGGCCTGCGGGGCCCGGCGACTTCGCGCCGGTTCCCCTCGCCCCGATCCGACCCATGGCTGGCACCCCTCCAGTTATGCCCCGCCGCCATCTTTCCCATACAGGACATTGCGGAAGCGATCGGTCGCAGGGGTTGACGCTTATCGGAGGATTTGGTGCGGTTGAGTTTTCCCTCCCGGATACGGTATAATCCTTGTGTATGAATGATGAGCCGTTGGATTTTGACGATCTGCTTAAAAGTATAAAAAATAAATATTCCGGAGGCATTCGCATGGAAAAAGATATCGCGGGCAAGCTTACGGCGGCGTTTTCGGTTTTCGCGTTGGCGGTGGTTATGCTGGGGTCGTTTTTTATCGTTTCTCCCGGCGAAGTGGCCATTAAGACGCGCCTGGGGAAGATCGTGGATTCTTACGAAGAGGGGCTGCATTTTAAGATTCCCCTCATGGAGTCCATTATCAAGTTTTCCATTCAGATACAGCGCGCCGACATTAAAACCCAGGCTTTCTCCAAGGATCTGCAGACGATGAGCGCTCATGTCGTGGTGAATCACCGCATACAAAAGGCCACGGTGGTGAGCGTTTACAGGAATCTCGGCCCCCGCTACGTGAACACAGTGGTGGATCCGACCGTGCAGGAGATTTTTAAATCCATAGCGGCCAAGTTTTCCGCCGAAAAGATCATCGCCGACAGGAATCTGCTCGTGGAGGAGATAAACAGGGACGTCAAGGAGAAGCTGATGAAGCAGGAGATAGTAGTCACGGACATCTCCGTCGTGGATCTGGACTTCACCGATCAGTTTCTTAAGGCCGTGGAGGATAAGCAGGTGGCCGAGCAGCAGGCCAAGATGTCCGAAAAGCTCGTCGAGAAAGCCAAACGCGACGCCGAGCAGCAGATCGCCAAATCGCGTGGAGAGGCCGAGGCTCTGCGTATGCAGCGCGAGCAGGTCACCCCGGCTCTTATCGAGCTGCGGAAAGTGGACGCCCAGCTTAAAGCCATAGAAAAATGGAACGGCGTCCTGCCCGGTTACGTCGGCGCCGGCGTCCCATTTATCTCCATAGAGAAAAAATAGCGTTTTTTATATTCTTTGGTTGAGCGATATCAAAAGAGCCAGGCGTTCAGCCTGGCTCTTTTTTGTTCCCCCCCCCTCCCGGCGCGGCACATATGTAGGAATTTAACCTGAAAACTTCAGTTGAAGTTTTCCGCCCGCATAGCGGGCGCCCTCCGGGAGGCACAAGCCTGTGGCGGTGCCGTATCGGGCGCTGTGCGCTTCAGGCGGCCACCTCGTCGGGCCGGGCGCGCATAGCGCTGGGCGCGACGCCTGCTTCGCGGGCGGGTGGACTTTGCCGCACTTTTGCGCCACCCAGGGATACAATTTAGTGGACAAATCCTGCAGAATAATTCTGTCCGCCTGATTTTCCTATGGAAACCGCTTCCAACTGCGGGATTCAGGTTAAATATTGACAATATTGATTATATGTGCTATAATTTTGATAAGTTGATTCACATATCAATAAAATCAATGATTAGATAAATAATATGAATATTCCTAATAAATGCCCTTCGTGCAGCGGGAAGATAATGGTGACGGAGCTTTGTTGCGATGAGTGCAAGACTCTTGTTAAAGGCAATTTTGAATTGCCGGAATTAGCCTGCCTGAATGAAGAGGAGGATAGGTTCCTGAAAGTTTTTCTGTCGGCCCGCGGGAGCATAAAAGAAGTGGAGCGGTGTCTGGGCATCTCGTACCCAACGGTTAAATCCCGGCTGGAGGCCTTGCTTGCGCGGCTCGGTCTGGGTCAGCTTCAGAGCGAAGCGAAGCGGCGGCGGCTTGAAATAGTGGAGAAACTGGAGCAGGGCGGGATCCAGGCCTCGGAGGCGATAAAGCTGTTAAGGGAACTGGAGTGAATGGAGGGGAAACCATGAACGAAGAAAAGATGAAAATACTTAAAATGCTGGAGGAAAAAAAGATCTCCTCGGCCGACGCCATGGCGCTGCTGGAGGCGCTATCCAGACTGGAGGGGAAAGAGACCCATTCCGCCAGGACAGGGGGCCGCTTCCTTAAAATAAGGGTCTATGAGAATGGCGCCCCCGGGGCGAAAGTCAACGTAAACATCCCTATCGCCTGGTCAAAATTTATGGCGCCGTTCATTGAGCAGAAGATCGGGCAGAAACTTAAAGAGCGGGGATGTGAAATGGACGTGGAAAAGATACGCGAGGCCCTTGAGGCGGGGGAGATCGGCAAAATCGTGGACATAAACGACGGCGGCAATAAGGTGGAGATCTCAATAGAATAGCGGGACCGGCTTTCCGGCTACCCAGCAGGGAGGAAATCATGTTCGCATTCAGTATGAGGAAGTTTTTCTGGGGTCTTTTCATTATAATTGTAGGCTTACTGTTCTGGGCCCATAACTATGGGCTGATAGTCATGTCATTTAACTTCTCCAGGGACTGGCCCATTTTTGTGGTGGCGGGCGGACTTATGAGTGTGTGGAGGGCGATTTTCGGCAAGCACTGGTGGGCGGCGAAGTGCGGATGCGGCGCCAACAATCGCATTCCCGCCAATGCCAGGAAAATCCTCGAAGAGGTTGAGAAAGGCAATATAAGCGCAGAAGAGGCCGCCAAAAAGATGGATAGTAAATAGTTCCCACGTGAAAACTCTGTAACGCAACGCCCTGGTTCGAAAACACCATGAAAGGATTTAAGGCCGGGTATGTGGAGTTTCCACGTGAAAACTCGCATCGCAGGACGGCTATTTGACGAAATCCCTTGTTATGGTGTAAGATATTGTGGTAGGGGTTGTTAAAACAACGAGCGAGGATCTGAAAATTCCGGCAATTTTCAGGTAAAATATGGCTGAAATAATAGCGATAGCTAATCAGAAGGGGGGGGTAGGGAAAACTACCACCACCATCAACCTTGCGGTGGCTCTGGCGGCTTTTGACTATGAAACGCTGCTGATAGATTTCGACCCGCAAAGCAATTCCACCTCCGGCCTGGGCGTGGATATAACCAAGAAAAACAGCAATATCTATGATGTCCTGTGCGGTAAGGCCGGAATAGAAGATGCCGTGCGGCAGACCTCGGTGGAGTGGTTGGACATAATCCCTACCAGCCATAACCTGGCCGGCGCCGAGATAGAGCTGGTAAGCGAGTTCTCCCGCGAGTCGGTGCTGAAGCGTTCCCTTGATAAGCTCCGGGATATGTATAAGTTCATCATCATAGACTGTCCGCCTTCCCTGGGCCTGCTGACGATAAACGCCCTGAATGCCTCGGACTCGGTCATAACACCCGTCCAGTGCGAATACTACGCCATGGAGGGGCTTGCCTATTTCATGAACACGGTGGAGAAGATACGCCAGGCCCTTAACCCCGGGCTTAAGATAGACGGCGGCATTATCACGATGTATGATTCCCGCATAAACCTCGCCAATCAGGTGCAGCGTGAGATCTCCAAATACTACGGAGACAAGCTTTATAAGACGGTGATCCCCAGGAATGTGCGCCTGGCGGAGGCCCCCAGCTTCGGTCAGCCCATCTTCGTCTACGACCCCAGTTCCAGGGGGGCTCTGGCCTATAAGAATCTCGCCATAGAGTTCCTGGGGCGCCGCGGCGTAAACACCGATAATTATAAGGAATCGGATCTGTATGTGTTGGAAGAATCCCAGATGGATTACGACATGGGGGGGTAAAGAGCCAAAGGAGGCCAAACTTATGAGGCAGGCATTAGGCAAGGGAATAGACGCTTTGATCTCGAAAGTGCAGAACAACGATATCTCGCACGATATGGTGCAGAAGATACCGATAAACTCCGTCAGGCCCAACCGCTGGCAGCCCAGGAAGGCTTTTGACGAAACCACGCTGGCCGAACTGGTGCAGTCAATAAAAGAGCACGGCCTCTTGCAGCCTATAAGCGTCTGGAAAGACGCCGACGGCTCTTTTGAGCTGATCGCGGGCGAGCGCCGCTGGCGCGCCTGCAAGGCCGCGGGCCTGAAAGAGGTAGAGGCCATTATAAAAAAGGATCTGACCGACCAGCAGAAATTTGGCCTGTCCCTTATCGAGAACATCCAGCGGGAGGATCTTAACGCTATAGACCATGCCCTGGCCTACAGGCAGCTTATGGACGAGTTTTCCATTTCCCAGACCGACATCGCCAAAAAGCTGGGAAAGTCCAAATCCGCCGTGTCTAACACCTTAAGGCTTCTGGAGCTGGAGGAAGAAATCCAGAAAGGAATCCAGGCCGGAGCCATTACCGAGGGGCACGCCCGCGCGCTCATTTCCATCCCCGATAAGGCCAAACGCAAAGAAGCCTACGGCCGGATCCTCACGGAAAAAATTTCCGTGCGCGAGATAGAGGCCTATGCTCAGAATTTTCACGCGCGCCGGCCCCGCGCCGGGATCTCTTCGGGCGGCAGGCGCAGGAGCCCCGAGATCGCGGAAATGGAGGCCCGTCTGGAGAAACTTCTCGGCACCAAGGTTTCCGTAGTTCCCGGAACCTCTCCGGAGAATGGTAAAATAACCATACATTACTATTCACTGGACGATTTCGACAGGATAACCCGGATACTAAAAAAATGAAAATACTTTTAGCGCTGCTGTTCCTGCTGGGCGGCCCGGCCGCCGCGCAGCCCGCGCCAGCCCTCCCCGCCGAGGCCGACAAGCCCGCCGCCGCGGGGGGGGAGAAAGGGACGGCCTACGCCTCCAGATCTCCGGTTCCGGCCTACCTTTCCCTTGCCGGGGATCTCGGCCGCTTTTATATGTACGCCAACGGCGGTTTCAACGCCGACTGGTATGTGGGGTACAACAATTCCTGGATAGTCAAGCTTCCGCCGGTGCCCGCCGGAGCGTATGCCAAGGCCTATCTCGGAGCCAAGCTGGGCCGGGCCAAGATAAAGTCTTGGCCGCAGGGCTGGGACAAGACGCCTGTTCCGGGCAAGATCTACATGGCGGTCAGCCAGGAACCCAGTTTCACCTCGGATAATATGTATTTTCTGGCGGACGCGGCGGATCTGCCGCTTGAGCCTTTGTCAAACGATTCCCTGGAGGGGGTGGATTCAGCCCAGTGGTTCTGGGCCGAGGTCCCGCTCTCCCGTATCTCCAGTGAAAAGCCCAATTATCTGGCCCTCTGGTCGGTCTCCCGCTTCTTCACTGCGAGTTCAAGTTCCCCGATCGTGGCGGCGGCGCTTTCCGACGATGAAGAAGAGAATGTCTGGCTCAACCGTTCAATACGCGGCAACCCTCCGTCGGGAGACGGCGTGCTGGAGACGCCCATTTCGGGCCTCAAGCCAGCTCTTGCTTTCAAACTGGTGCCGCCGAACGACTATAAAGTTTTTATCAAGGGTTTTATGGGAGAGGTGGACGCAGAAAAGATAGTGGTGTTCTTTTCCGCCATAGGGGAGGATATCCGCGCGGCCTGGGTGGAGATGTCGTATGACAAATTCGAGTGGTCCCGGGTCGGGCGCTATATGTTCCGCCCGCCCTACTCCTGTTCCCTGAAGCGGGAAAATCTTTCAAAGGATCTGTTCTACCTGCGTGCCGCGGCCGTTGACGGCCTTGAGAACACCGGCTACTCCAAAGAAATAGCGATACCCCCGGCGCAGAAAGGGGAATAAAGACGAGTGACAATTTAAATATGTCCAAAAAAATTGATGTCGCCGTCGTGGGCGCTTCCGGTCTGGTGGGCGGGGAACTGCTGGGCTTGCTTGAGGCGCGCAAATTTCCCGTGGGCAGATTTCTGCCGTTCAATTCCGGCCGGACAGCCGCTTTTGTGGCCTTTAAGGGCAAAAAACACCTTTGCCGGAAGCCGGTTTTCTCCGAACTTAAAAAAGCGGATCTTGTTTTTTTCGTCTCCACCGACGAGGTGTCCGGCAGGTTCGCTAAAAAACTTGCCGGCTCCGGCGTGTGGTGCATAGACGATTCCTCCCGCTTCCGCCTGGACAAGAACGTGCCGCTGGTCATTCCGGAAGTAAACGCCGCCGCGCTGGAATCCGGCGGGAGGCTTATAGCCGGCCCCAACTGCACTCTGACCGGGGCCGCCGTGGCCCTTCACGGGATTCATAAAAAATTTAAAATACTGGAATTAAGGATCGCCACCTACCAGGCGGTTTCCGGCGCCGGGAAAGGCGCCCTGAAACAGCTTGAGGCGGAACTCCTGTATTATTTCAAGCATGGCCGCGTACCGGAGCTCAAGGGGCGCAAGTTCCCGCGCGCCATCGCTTTCAACCTGTTCCCTCAGGTCGGCGGCTTCGACGGGAACGGGACCAGCGTGGAAGAAGCCAAGGTTTCGGCGGAACTCAAAAAGATCTGGACTTCGCCCGGTCTCAGGATCAGTTCGACGGCTGTCCGGGTGCCCGTCCTGAGGGGGCATTCGCTGAGCGTCTGGGCCAGGACGTCCAGGCCCTGGACGCTGGCCTCCCTGCGCGCAGCGCTTGCCGCGACCCCGGGTCTTCAATTCTTCGGGAACCCGTATAAATACCCCACCCCGCTTGACGTCGTGAAAACTTCCGGGGTGAAAGCAGGGCGTCTGAGGGCGGCTGAGACCTCGCCGAAAGAATTTCAGCTCTGGATAGTGTCCGATAACCTGTATAAAGGCGCGGCTCTTAATTCGGTGGAGATAGCGGAGTATTTGCTGGACCGCGGACTGCTTGTTGCTCCGGCGCGCGTCAGGGTTTTTTGAAGAAATATCTGACTACGCCGATGATCTCCGCGGCGTCTTTTTTGGAAAGGTATTTCAATATGTGCTTCCCGTCTTTAGGCGTAAGCGCCAGCTGTCCGCTTTCAGCGTAGTTCTGCATGCTTATAACCGCGTAGTCCATGCCTTTGGCGGCCGGGATGAGGGTTTCTCCGGTTATTTTTAAAGCTATCACTTTCTGCGCGGTGTTGTATGCCAGCGGCAACATTTCTTCCGGGGTCGCGTCCGGCCGGAAACTGAATGCCCCGCCTGTTATCGCGCCGATGACCGGAATGCTCTGGTTTTGCGCGCGCCATTCGGCCCCGGCCTCCCCGGAATACGAGTGCCGGTTTTTAGATTTAAAACACCGCATCAGTTCTTCCGGGGTGACGCCCAGTTCGGAGGCTATTTTCGCGCGCAGATTTTCGTCCGGAGTGAAATCGCCTTTGGCCCAGTGCGAGACAGTAGCCTCTTTGACGCCTATCGCGGCGGCGAACTTTCTCTGAGCGCCCCGCAAAATACCCTTATTCCATCTTGCCAGCAGTTCCTTTAATACCATAAGGAGATCCGTAAATCATGGGTGAAAAAACCCTTGACAACTTGCGCGAATTTGTTTAAACTATATTAAACAATGCCGTAAGGAAGGAATACTCCCGGGGAAATTCAACACGCCAATCAGGCCGCGCGGCAGATCTCTCTGCTTTGCTTTATGTTTGCGGGTGGGAGGGCGTTCCTTCCTGACCTGGGCGTTCTCCCACCCCCGTTTTCAGCCGGTACAATATTATATTCACAAAAGGAAGACAAAACAAGTGCGGCGAGGGGGTATTATGGGAAGGTGGCTGGAAAATTTTAAATTGATTTTCAGAAAGGCGCTGCTCGGCCGGCCTGCCGGCATCCTGCCCCATACGATGGCCGAAATGCTCGGGGTTGATCTGGCCGTGCTGTATGCCTGGGCGGATCCTGAAAGGCCGGAGATGATCCCATTGGATAAATTGATAAAATTCACGCGCATCAGCGGGGACATCCGCCCTGTCGTGGCCGCATGCCGGATGATGGATGGCCTGTTTATTCCGCTTAAAGCCGGGGCTCCTGATATTTTTCAGCCGGATCGCGGCTCTCCCGTTCCCCCAAAAAAGTGAGAGCCCCCGCCGCGGGGCAGGGGCTCGTCACCAGTCTTCTCGCCGGGCCGCCAGGCGGCACGGCTCGCCAGTAAGGGGTGGAATCCTGCGGCCGGCGCGCGCTTCAAGCGCGGACACGGCGGCCGAACCACCCGCCCGGGTGCGCCGCCCTAGAGGGGGCAAGGCGCGAAACCGGGTCACACGCGTCGGGGGTGCTCAACACCCGCTGAACCGACACCGGGGCCGAAAGGCCGCCGGACCGACGCAACCGATATAGAGATCATCACTGCATAGTGAGTGTAGCACACTCACCTTGACTTGTCAAGGCCCAATTTAGGCCCAGGCCATCATTTGCCGGCGAGCTGGCCGCAGGCGCCTATGATGTCCGCTCCCAGGCTTTTGCGGACCGTGCAGGAAATATTCAGGGTCAGCAGCAGGCTGGAGAAAGCCTCCACGCGCTCCTTTCCCGGAGACTTGAAATCGTGGGCGGTGGAGTTATAGGGGATGAGGTTCACGGTGAAGCTTTTCGGCGCGGCCACTCCTCTAAGCCATTCGCTGAGCCGCCTGGCCGCAGACTGCGAATCGTTTACCCCTCCCAGCATTACATATTCGATAAAAACTTTCCGCTTGGTGGCGTAGATGTAGTCCTGTAGCGCTTTCGAGATCTGGGCCAGGGGATATTTATCGTTCAAAGGTACCAGCCGCGACCTCAGTTCATCCTCCACCGCGTGGAGGGAGACGGCCAGGTTGATCTGCGGGAAATCCTTGGCAAAGCGCCTTATGCCGGGGACGTGGCCTACGGTGGAAACCGAGATATGCCTGTCGCCCAGGCCGATGAACCCGGGGTCGGTCAGCGTCCTAAGGCTTTCAGCCGTGGATTCATAATTCAGGAACGGCTCGCCCATGCCCATGTAGACCAGGCCGCCTATCTTTTCGCCCGGGCGGTAAATTTTCAGATAATTGGCCCAGAATACGTACTGGGAAACGATCTCGTCCGGCGAGAGATTGCGCTGGAGCCCCCTGCGGCCGGTCGCGCAGAACACGCACTGTACGGGACAGCCCACCTGGGTGGAGACGCATACGCTCCACTTGCCGGGAAAGAGGTTCAGGAGGACGGATTCCATCTTGTGCTTGTCTTTCAGACGGAATAAACCTTTAACCGCGTTTCCGGTCCTGGATTCAAGTATCGTTTCCGGTTCTATGGACAGTACCCTGAATTTTTCTTTCAGCGCGTTACGGAGCGGCTCCGGAAGCGCGGTGATCTCTTCAAAAGACGCCGCGCCCCGCTTATAGACGGCGTCGGTTATCTGCCTGAGGCGGAATTTAGGCTGGCCGGTTTCCTCAAGCCAGGCGGCTATTTTTTTTATGTCCATGACCGGTATATGATAGCAATTTAGACGCGCAGCGGCCCTGGAGTAAAAAGCGCGCCGGTTTTCATAGTATAATTGTATGTCGCGGTTTTAGCATCATGAAAAAACACGGCTTTCTTTCCCTGGCGGCCTTTTGGGGCCTGAATTTCCTGACATCGCTGGTCATAGGTCTGGGATATTTCCTGTTCGTCGGCGCCCATCCGGCGGAGATCGCGTTTTCCATAACGGCCTATCTCTCAAACACTTTCATGATCTACGCCGCTCTGCTGCTCCCGGCCCTCGTCCTTTATTTCGCGCGGGCCGGCCTGGCGGTTTTCGCGCCGGTTTTCGCCTTTCTGCAGCTGGCGCTGGTGCTGGATGTGGCCATTTACAAGATCTTCCGGTTTCACATCAACTCGATGGTTCTGAACATTCTGTTTACTCCGGGGGGGATTAAATCGCTGGATCAGGGCGTGGGAACGGAGATATTGTTTTTTGCGATAGCGGCGGCGCTGCTGGCGCTGGAAATATGGCTTTACCGGGCGGCCGTCAGGTCCGCCGCCGGAAAAAAAGGTTTTGCCGGCCTGCTGTCCCGCAAGTGGAAGCTTCTGCTGGCCGGTTTCCTTTTTCTTACGGTTCTGGATAAAGGGCTCTTCGCCTGGGGTACGCTGTACGACAACGTATACATCACCGATAACGCGAAGCTGTTCCCTTTATACCAGCCGCTCAGGATACGGACTTTCGCCAATAAATATCTGGGCGTGAAACTGGATGATAAAGTGACGGTTCAGGTAAGCAAGGAATACTCCAAACTGGACTATCCCAAACATCCGCTGGAGATCGTTTCTCCAAAAAAACCGCTGAATCTCCTGATCGTGGTCGTGGACTCTTTCCGCTACGACGTCATGAACAAGGATGTTACGCCGAATTTATGGGCTCTTTCAAAAAAAGCGCACCGATTTGACGGGCATTACAGCGGCGGCAACTGCACCAGGTTCGGCATCTTTTCCATTCTTTACGGGTTATACGGCAACTACTGGTTTTCGATGCTGGGCGAGCGCAGAAGTCCGGCGCTGCTGGACGTCCTGAAAGACGAGGGTTACGACATCCGTCTTTTTGCCAGCGCCGAACTCAGTTTCCCGGAATTCAACAAGACCTGTTTCGTGAACGTGCCGCGGGAAAACATCTACGACCGGCCGGAGAGCGGGACTCAGGAGGCGATGGATCGCGAGATAAACGGCAAATTCCTGGAGTTCGTAAGGGATCGGAAAGGGGACAGACCTTATTTCGCCTTTATTTTTTACGACGCTTCGCACGGCAGCTATGATTATCCCTCCTCCGGATTCGACAAGTTTAAACCCGCGTCCAACTCCGTGAACTACCTGAACCTCAGCAGGGAAAACATCCTGCCGCTTTTCAATAAGTACAAAAACTCGATTCTTTACGAGGATTCGCTGGTGGGGGAGATCCTTAAAACTTTGGAGCGCGGAGGCGGTTTAAAGGACACGGCGGTGCTGGTCATGGGGGATCACGGCGAGGCGTTTTTTGAGAAAGGTTATCAGGGGCATAACCGCGCGTACAGCGCCGAAGAGGTGAGGGTGCCGCTGGTGTTCTATTTGCCCGGCCGCGCGCCGGCGGTGGTGCGGGCTCCGACCAGCCATATGGACATTGTTCCCACGCTGATGAAACTCTTAGGCGTAAAAAATCCGCCGTCCGATTATTCCAGCGGGCAGGATCTTTTTGACAGGACAGTAAGGCCGTTCCTGCCGGTTTTTTCCTGGGACACTTCGGCGCTTATCAGGAATGATTACGCTCTTGTGCTGCCGCTGGAGGCGTACAAGGGCGGCGTCACGCTTTACGATCCCGGTTATAAAAAGGTTTCCGCCAAAAACGCCATAGCCCCCTACACCCCCTACCTGGTAGACTTCCAGAAAGAAGCCAAAAGGTTCTACAAGTAAATCCGAAATAATGAAACGCCGGCTAATGGGCTTTGGCTAGCAAAGGGCATATTTAAAAATGTACCCTATAAGCGTTCGCGGTTCAGGTTAGTCAACAAGTCAACAACGTCCCCTAGCTCTTATCCGGTTCTTCCGACGGTGGTTGGATTTGCGTTTTCTTAGGCGGGAGATCTCTTTCAGCTTTTCGGAGGTTTCTGGGGAGATTTTTAGTTCTATTTCGTCAACCAGTTCTCTCAGGGCTATGAAACGGTTCAGCGAACGCTTCCGTTCGCGCTGGCAGCGCACGATAAGCGAGAGCGGCGGATATTTCAGCAGCACCGAGTTGGCCGTCTTGTTTATCTTCTGTCCGCCCTTCCCGCCGCCCTTTACGAATTGCTCCTCTATAAGCCGCAGATCTATCCCCAGCCGCGCGATACGCGCCTTGAGGGCGTCCACTTTCTGCTGAGTAATTTCCGAAAATTCCGTAAAGTTCATGAAAACAACTATTTTAATCTTGCAGCTTTCCGTGCTCCCTCAGGTATTTGCGGATGTGGGAGCGCGCGCCGGCCGTCTTTACGATGGTGAGCCAGTCGTTCTTGGGGGCGGAATTCCTGCGGGTGATGATCTCGCAGATATCCCCGCTTTTAAGTTCGTCGTTAAGACGCGCCATTTTATTGTTGACCCTGGCGCCGATGCAGGCGTCCCCGACGCCGGAGTGGATGGCGTAGGCGAAATCTATGGGCGTGGCTCCGACCGGCAGCGATTTGACGTCCCCTTTCGGAGTAAAGATAAAGATCTGATCCAGTTCCAGGTCGGTTTTGAAACTTTCAATGAATTCCCGCGGGCTTGAAAGATCCTGAAGCCACTCCATCCACTGGCGCAGCCAGTTCAGCTTTTCGTCCAGATGGCGGTCGGCGCCCTGCTCGCCCAGCTTGTAGCGCCAGTGCGCCGCGATGCCGTATTCGGAGGTGCGGTGCATTTCCTCCGTGCGGATCTGGATCTCGATTATCTCTCCGGAGGGCGCCATGACGCTGGTATGGAGGCTCTGGTAAAGGTTCATCTTGGGAACGGCGATGTAGTCGGTAAAGGAACCGATGACGGGCTTGAAGATAGAGTGAACCGTGCCCAGCAGCGCGTAGCAGTTAATAACGGTGTCGGTGATGATGCGGATACCCAGAGCGTCCTGGATGTCCTCGAATGGCAGGCCCTGCTTTTCCATTTTACGGTAGATGGAATAGAGATTTTTGGCCCGCGAGACGACCCGGTGGGGGATCTGGGTGGGGCCCAGATGTTTTTCCACCCCGCTCTTGAACTCTTCCAGCAGCTTCTCCCGCATGGCGAAGCGGACCTGGACTTTCGCCAGGAGGCTCCGGTATTCGTCGGGATGGAGGTATTTGAACGAAAGATCTTCCAGTTCCGATTTCAGATGGAAGATCCCCAGGCGCTGCGCCAGCGGGGCGTAGAGGGAGAGGGTTTCATGGCTTATTTCCAGTTGTTTTTCCCTGGTCAGGAAATTCAGCGTGCGCATGTTGTGCAGGCGGTCGGCCAGTTTTATAACGATGACGCGGATATCCTTGGCCGTGGCCAGGATCATTTTGCGCCAGTTTTCGGCCTGCGCCTCGTCGCGTGAGGAGAATTTCAGGGTTTCTATCTTGGTCACGCCCATGACCAGCGTATAGATCTCCTCGCCGAATTCTTTGCTGAAAGTGTCCCGGGGGACAGTGGTATCTTCCAGCACGTCGTGCAGCAGGCCGGCGGCGATGGTTTCCAGATCCATTTTGAAGTCCACCAGGATCTCGGCCACGGCTTCGCAGTGGCTGAAGTAAACCTCGCCGGAGGCGCGCTTCTGGTCGGTGTGAGCGTCGCGGGAGAATTGCCAGGCGTACTCCAGCTTGGTGGTGTCCTCGGAGGAATATTCCCTGAACTTTTTAAGAAGGTCGTTTAATTCCATTTAGCTTTGGGCCTCATACAGGCCCTTGTAGAGTCCGCCTTTGGCCAGAAGCTGGTCGTGCGTGCCGGTTTCCGCGAGTTCGCCCTTTTTCAGCACGAAGATCCTGTCCGCGTTCTTAACGGTGGAAAGGCGGTGGGCCACCATCACCACGGTGCGGCCGCCCAGGATTTTTTCTATTGCGGCCTGCACGGCCTGCTCGCTTGCGGTGTCCAGATTGGAGGTGGCTTCGTCCAGAAGCAGGATCTTCGGCTTCTTGATGATGGCGCGGGCTATGGCCAGGCGCTGCCGCTGGCCGCCGGAAAGTTTTATGCCCCGCTCGCCCAGGATGGTTTCGTAGCCCAGCGGCATGGCGGTTATGAAATCGTGCGCGTCGGCGGCTTTGGCGGCCGCGATGACCTCTTCCATAGGGGCGTCCTTGCGGCCTATGGTGATGTTCCTGTAGACGGTGTCGTCAAAGAGTATGGTGTCCTGGGTGACGAGCCCTATGTGCGCGCGCAGGTCGGTGGTATCCAGATCCAGCAGATCGTGCCCGTCCACGTCTATCCTGCCGCCGACGGGATCGAAGAACCTGAGCAGCAGGTGGATGATGGTGGTCTTGCCGGAGCCGGACGGCCCCACGAAAGCGGCCACCTCTCCCGGGTTTATGACAAGGGACAGATTCTTCAGTACCTGCGTGTCGCGCGAGGGGTATTTGTAGTTGACGTTCCGGAATTCCAGTTTCCCTTCCAGAATGTCTATGTTCTTAGGCCTGGAGGTCACGACGACGGTGGGTTTTTCGTCCAGGATCTGGTGGATGCGTTCCCAGGAGGCCATGCCCATCTGGAGCTTGGAATTAAGGTTGGCGATGTTTTTCAGCGGCATATAGGCCGTGAAAAAACTGGCCACGAACGAGAAAAAATGCGCCGTGGTCATGGTGCCGGCGAAGATGGCCTTGCCGCCCAGGTAGATGATGGCGATAAGGATCATGCTGCCCAGGAATTCCATGAGCGGGCCGGCCAGGGCGGTGGCGCGCAGATACCGCATCATCTTGGAAAAATAGGAGTCGTTGGTCACGCGGAACTTGCGGATGGCCTCGTCCTCGTAATTGAAAGCTTTCACCACCGTGATGCCCTGCAGGCTTTCCTGGAATTTATGGGAGATTTCTCCGACTATCACGTTGCTTTCGGAGCTGGCTTTGCGCATCTTCTTTCCCAGTATGCCCAGGATAACGCCGGTGGCGGGCAGAACGAGGAGGGACATCAGGGCGAAGCGCCAGTTGATAAAGAACAGGACGCCCAGCAGGGAGGTGACGGTAAGGACGTCGCGGATGCCGTAGAGCGGGATGAACTGGATGGTGGACTGCACGTTGTTCAGGTCGTTGATGACGCGGCTCATGACGTCGGAGGAGCGCTTGCGCCAGTAGAACTCTATGGACAGGCGGTGGATATGGGTGAAGAGGTCGTCGCGTATCTGCTGGATCACTTTCTGGCCTATCCAGCTCATAAGGTAGGCGTTGGTGTACTCGGCGGCCATTCTGAAGATGAACATCACGGGCAGTCCGATGAGAACCAGTTTCAGGATGGCGAGATTTTTATCTATGAAGATGCCCTGGATGACCGGGCCCAGTACGTAGACTACGCCGCCGCGGATGGCCGCGAGGCACAGCATGGAAACGGCGGCCTGGATAAACCGCAGTTTGTACGGCTTTACGTAGGCGAAGAGCGCCCTGGCGAGGATCTTGAACCGGTCTTTTTCCACGCGTGGGTGTTTAATGTCGGACATAAGGATAGAGGTCACTGACCACTGGTCACTAATCACTGACCACTATTTTAAGTGATTGAGTATTTTTTCCGCGGCGCGGTCCGCCGCGCCGGGGTTCCCGAGCATGCTGCGCAGGCCCAGAAATTCCGCGCGCATGGCGGCCATCCTGGGCGGGTTGTTCAGGAGCGCCAGGGCCTCCTGCGCCAGGGCGTCGGGGTTAGCTTTCTCCTGGATCAGCTCCTTGACCACCGGTTTTTTGAGGAGGATATTTGCCAGGGAGATATACGGTATTTTTACGATACGCTTGGCTATCGCGAAACTGAAGTCCGCCATTTTGTAAGCCACGGCCATGGGCAGGCCCATGAGGGCGTTCTCCAGGGTCGCCGTTCCGGAGCAGGTGAAAGCGAAATCCATGGTGGAGCGTACGCTGTAGTCGGCCTCGCGGACTATTTCAATGTCCTTGGACCAGTACGTGTTTGCGCTCTCCAGCGCCGGAACCAGCTTTGCGTCGGGAAATTCGGGCACGGCGAAAACGTAGGCCCGGGCATTGGGATAGACCGATTTTATCTTATAAAAAGCCTGTATAAAGATGGGCAGATGACGGGCGATCTCGGCCTTGCGGGAGCCGGGCAGGATGCCTATTTTGAAAGCGCAGCCCTCCGGCAGTTCCATCTTTTCCGCCGGAGCGGGAACGATATCCAGCAGGGGGTGGCCGACGAAAGAAACGTTCGCTCCGGCTTTCCTGTAGATCTCCTCTTCGAACGGGAAGATGACCAGCACTTCTTTCACCAGACGGGCGATCTTGACGGCGCGGCCCGGCCTGGAGGCCCACACCTGGGGGCTGATGTAATAAAAGGCCGGGATGCTCCTGTGCGCGGCGAGGCCCAGGATCTGGTGGTTGAAGCCGTAAAAATCCACGGCGATGACGCAGCCGGGGCGCTTTTCCTCCAGGTAGCGGCGCACCAGACGGATAAGCTTGAGCCAGAGGAAGAAACGCTTGAAAGGCTCGGCGAAGCCTACCGCGCCCACCGCGACCAGGTTGTAGATGAAATGAGTGGATACCGCCTGCATCCGGACCCCGCCGATGGAGGTGACCGAAAGTTCCGGGTCTTTGGCTTTCAGGGCCTTGATCAGGTTGGCGGCGTGGGCGTCGCCCGACGGGTCGCCGGCCACGACAAGGATATTTTTGGTCGTAGGTATTATGTGGGCCATATAAGAGGATTTAAGATTCAAGATTCCGGATTCAAGATTTATCTATTCCGGAATTCTTCAGGCTTTCTTCCACCATCATTCTGGTGGCGCCGCCGATGTCGCTCAGCGACCGGGCCAGCGAAGGCCTGGAATCCGGCATCTTGGCGCCGGAAAGTTCGTAACGCTTCAGGGAATCGGTTATCTCCAGGGCCAGGCGCAGGGCCTTGAGGCCTTTCTCGCCGCTGGGCACAGGTTTCTTCGCGTTCTCGATGCAGTCTATAAAGTGGTAGAGTTCCTCTTTTATGGGCTCTTTTTTTTCTATTTTCGGGTAGAGGATCTCCACGTCCTTAAGGGATTTGAGCACCGGCACTTTTTTCCTGTAGATCTTGAGCCGGGCGCTGACATAGTCTATGGAGAGGTACGAGTCCTCCTGATAGATGCGCATACGGCGGGAACGCTCCATGGTTACGCGGCTGGCGGTGATGTCGGCTATGCAGCCGTTCTTGAACTTGATGCGGACATTGGTTATGTCCTCGTGGGCGGACAGCACG
The DNA here is from genome assembly GCA_001799575.1 of Elusimicrobia bacterium GWA2_56_46. Lineage (GTDB taxonomy): Bacteria > Elusimicrobiota > Elusimicrobia > Elusimicrobiales > UBA9959 > YA12-FULL-51-18. Next base: position 73,700 of record MGTT01000015.1, on the reverse strand, counting down.
CTTGCGCCCACGGCCTCGAAGCTCTCTATCGGGGAATCTATCATGGTCAGGATGATGTCCAGGTCGTGGATCATCAGATCCAGAGTGACGCCTATGGCCGACATACGGGGATCGTAGGGGCCCAGGCGCTCTATGGTCACGTAGCGGGGGTTCTTGACGTGCTTAAGGGTCTCTATGACGGCCGGGTTGAAGCGCTCAACGTGTCCGACCTGGAGCACCACCTTTTTGGCCTCGGCGAGATCCAGCAGCTTGCGGGCGTCCTCCACGGAGTTGGTGATGGGTTTTTCCACCATGCAATGCACGCCGGCTTCCATGGCTTTGAGGGCTATTTCGGCATGGTATTCGGTCGGAACGGCCACGACCAGGGCGTCCACCTGGGGAAGCAGGTCGGAAAGGTTTTTATAGGCCAGGGAGTTGTATTTCCAGGCCAGTACCTGGGCCTGGAGTAGGTTGGCGTCGGAAACGCCTATCAGTTCCACTTCGGGCATCTTTGCCAGGGTGCGGATGTGGTAAGTGCCGATCTTGCCGGCGCCGATGACGCCGAAACGCATTTTCTTTTTCCCGCCGTTGGTTTTTTCAGCCATAAATGCCTCTGGTTCCATAAATCCTGAAAATATCGTTTTCCGCTGAACGCCGATATGTCCGCGCTTCAGCTAACTGATATTTTACTATATTTTAAACGGCCGCCAGGGCGGTCACCGTTATGCCGAGTTCCCCGGCTTTCGCCAGGAAAAGTTCCTTGTCAAGAATGAGCGTCTTTCCGGCCTCTATGGCCAGGATCGCCGCGCCCGCTTCGCGCATGCTCTCGAGCGTCGTCACGCCCACCACCGGCAGATCAAAGCGCATATCCTGGCCCGAGCGGGCCACTTTTACGACCGCCATGCCGGGCAGTAGTTTCCCGGTGTCTATGCCGCCGCCGCGCAGCACGGCCCCGGCCCTTTTGACGCATTCGTCGGTGCCTTCCATCGCTTCCACGGCGATGACTACCATGTCCCTGACCACCACGGTGAGGCCGATGTCAAGATCGGCTATGGCCTTGGCGGCTTTCCAGCCGAACTCGATGTTTTTCACGGCGTCCTTGCCGGGTTTGGGGCCGGCCAACAGGCCGGGCGCGGGCAGAAGATGTTCAAGAAAGGTGGCGGAGTTTACCAGTTCTATGCCGTCATTTCCAAGTTCGCCCGCCAGGGCGCCCAGGAGGGAATTGGCTTTCCGGTCTTTCAGGGTGAAAAGAAGTCTGGCGGCCCGCAGATCGGGCATGATACCGCCGAAGATGGAGACATGGGGCACTTTGCCGGCCATCAGCGCCTTATCCACGCCGGCTTTTTTAAAAAAATCTATGGGCGCCGAGATCTGGCCGAGTCTGAAATAATCCACGGCTGCGGCGTATTGTTCTATCTCTTTCGGGGTGATGCCTTTAAGGCCGGCGACAAAAACGGAATAGCCGAGGTTTTTGGCTTCTTTCGCGAACATCAGCGGGAAGTCCCCGCCTCCGGCGATCAGGCCTATTTTTTTATCCATAAGTTTTATGGTGAAAACATCGCTGGTAAGCTGCATGCCAGCTTACCAGCCTACTCGCCTGCTGGCGGCGTTGTTTCGCCGCTCCGGCGGGGCCTTGCGACGCCGCGTTTGGATTTTTCGCAGAACTCCACCATGTGCAGGGCTTCGGGAGAGAGCCTTTCCGCCTTGAGGCGGGCAATGGCGTCTTTCATCAGCAGGCCCCTGAAGAAAAGGGTCTTGAAAGCGTGTTTGATGGATTTGATGCTTTCCAGCGTGACGCCGTTGCGTTTGAGACCGACAAGGTTCAGGCATACGGGCCGCGCCCGGTCGCCCCTGGCCGTGCAATAGGGGACGATGTCCTGGTTGGCCATAGCGCCGCCGGAAAGCATGGCCAGCGAGCCCACGCGCGTGAACTGGTGGATGGCGACCAGGCCGGAGATAATGGCCTTGTCCTCGATGGTGACGTGGCCGGCCGCCATCGCCGCGTTGACCATGATGATATTGCTGCCTATATGGCCGTCGTGGCCGACATGCGAATTGCACATGAACATGCAGCCGGAGCCGATAGTTGTGATGCCGGTCAGCGGCGAGCCCCGGTGCAGGGATACGCCCTCGCGCACTATATTGGAATCTCCCATGACCAGGCGGGTCGGTTCGCCGTGGTATTTATAGTCCTGGGGCGGCATGCCGATGAAAGCGTGGCCGGTGAACTGGTTATTTTTGCCTATTTCGGAGAATTCTATCAGCGAGTGCGGCCCCACATAAGTGCCGGCGCCTATCCTGACATTCTCGCCTATCACCGCATAGGGGCCTATCTCCACGTCCTTGTCGAGCTGGGCCGTCTTATGGATTATCGCCGTAGAGTGTATCTTGGTAGCCATGGTTCCTCCAAAAAATCAGTCGACCGCCGCCACGAATTCGGCTTCGGCGGCAAGTTCCTGGCCCACAAAGGCCGAGCCGCTCAGCTTGCCTATCTTGCCTTTAAAGCGGATTATTTTCACGAAAAGCTTCAGGACGTCGCCCGGCACCACCAGCCGCCGGAACTTGGCGCGGTTTATGCCGGCGATATAGGCGAAATGCCCCCTGGTTTCGGGCAGGGACATCATCATCGAGGCCGCCGTCTGCGCCATGGCTTCCAGTATCAGGACGCCGGGCAGGATGGGCCGTGCCGGGAAGTGGCCGTGAAAATAGAGTTCATTGGCGGTCACGCATTTGGTGCCGGCGCAAAACCGGTTTTCCTCTATGATCTCAACCTTGTCCACCAGCAGGAAAGGGTAACGGTGGGGGATGATCTTGAGGATTTCTTCGCAGGTAATGACTCTTACGGGAGTGTAGACGGGCGGAATAGTGTCGTTCATAATTTATTATTTTCCACTAACAGTTTAGCAAAAATCACGTTGCTCCTGTGGCCTGTATAAGCGGCTTCTACGCTTATTTTGTCCAGCGCCAGGCCGGTAAGCGCCAGGTCGCCTATAAGATCCAGGAGCTTATGCCTGACCAGCTCATCCGGGAAACGCAGGGCGCCCTCGGCGTTCAGAAAAACATCCGACTCTTTAGCGAGCGCGGACGATCCGGGGGGCCGGGGGTCGTCGTCCACCACGACGGCGTTCTCAAGCGAGCCGCCGAGCGCCAGGCCGGCGGCTTTCAACCGCGCCAGTTCGCTCTTAAAACCGAAAGTCCTCGCCGGGGCGATTTCATTTAAGTAGTTGTCCGGCGTCAGGGCGAACTCAACGGTCCGGGTTCCGATAAGCGGGTGGGGGTGGGAGAAAGTAATTCTGAAAAAAGGGCTCTTCGCGGGAACGGCCCTGTAAAAAGTTTTTTCAAAGGCATATTCCACGGGTTTTTCGAGCCGCAGGAGAGGCCTTTCCTGGCCGGGCTTTTCCGAGACCCCGGCGCTTTTGAGCGTCCTGGCGAAAGGCAGGGCGGAACCGTCGGCGGCGGGCGGCTCCTCCCCGTCCAGGACGATATCCAGATCGTCTATTCCCAGACCCGCGCAGGCCGACAGGATATGCTCCACCGTGTAAACCATGCGGATGCCGTCGGAAAGGTTCGTGCCGCGCGCCGTGGTGGCGATGGCGGTGAGCGAGGCTTTTATCGGCCCGATAAGGCCGGGTTTAAAGAAGCGGATGCCGGTCGGATTTTCGGCCGGCAGGAAAGCGGCGACCGCGGGACGGCCTTTGTGGAGGCCGATGCCGGTCATCGCCGCTTTATTCGAGAGTGTTCGCCGCATACCGCAATCTTCAATCCGGAATGAGGAATTTTTTCTTCAGTTTCCTGACCGTGGCGTAAAGGTCGGGGAGTTTGGAAAGTATGGCCTCTATTTTCATGGCCTGGATGCGGGGCCGGCCGGTGGTGCCGAACAGCACCGCCCCGGCCGCGACATCGGCCATTATCCCGGTTCTGGACATCACCACGGCGTTGTCGCCGATAGTTATATGGTCGGAGATGCCGGCCTGGCCGCCTATTATAGCGTTATTGCCGACCGCGGTGGAGCCGGCTATTCCGGCCTGGGCGAGGATGAGGCAGTTCCTGCCGATACGCACATTGTGCGCGAGATGGACAAGGTTGTCTATCTTGGAGCCGGCGCCGACGACGGTCGCGTCCAGGGCGGCGCGGTCCACGGCGGAGTTCGCCCCTATCTCCACGTCGTCCTCTATTATCACGCGGCCCACCTGGGGGATCTTCCGGTGTTTGCCGTCAATATTTATGTAGCCGTAACCGTCGGAGCCGATGACCACGCCCGGATGAAGGATGACGTTCTTGCCTATTACGCAGCGTTCCCTCACCGTGACATTGGGATAAAGTCTTGAGCCCGCGCCTATAACGGCCTCCGCGCCGATGAAGCAGCCGGCTGAGACGACGGCATTGTCTCCTATCCCGGCTCCCGCTTCCACCACGGCGTGCGGGCCGATATGCACGCCGGCGCCTACCTTAGCGCTCCCGTCCACCACGGCCGAGGGATGCACCCCGGGCTTGGGGAGGGGGTTGAGCTCTTTTTCAAATTTTGAAAGAGCCTGGGCGAAAGCCTGCTTAGGATTCCCGGCGTAGATCACGGCCCGGGTACGCGAGGCCAGGGCGGCTTTGGCGTCCACGGGGGCGATGATGCAGCCTGCCGGACGGTTGACGGTCCAGGGGGCGTTGGCGGCCTTTTCCAGATAAGCCAGATCGGTTTCGCCGGCCTGGGCCAGCGGCATGACTCCGGTTATGACCGAGTCCGCCGGCCCCTGCAGTTCCCCGCCGACAAGCGCCGCTATTTCCGAGGGCGTGATCCTCATTGTTCCTCTTCCAGTTTTTCCAGGAGCTTGCCGGTCAGATCCACCGCCGCGTGGCCGAAAAGGATATTGCGTTTGTCCACTATGACGCTGACCTCTTCCTTGATCGCCAGTTCTTTCAGGGCTATATAGATGCGGCCCAGCAGGATCTCGCTCCTGTGGCTTTCGTATTCCAGCAGTTCCTTCTCCACCTGGCGCTGGTAAAGCCTGAGAGCGTCCTCCTTTTGCTTAAGTTCCGCTTCTTTCGCGGATAAGACGGCGTCTATCTCCGGCACCGCGGTGGAGACCGAGAATTTGAAGTAGCTGGCCGGAACCCTGGCTACCCCCGGCATGTCTATGCCGAGGCCCGGGAGAGGGAGGGATGAGGGATGAGGGATGAGGGATGAAGAAGTCGGCGACGTGGAGATGAGTGATGAGGGGGTCGGAACCGGGGTTGAACTTACAACCGTGTCTGCGGAAGCCGTGGTGGAAACTGCGACTGCGGTTTCAGTGGAAGCGGCCGCCGAGGGAACAGTGGTTTCGGTGGAAACAGCCGGCGGGTTGGCGGGATTGAGCTGTTCCCGGGTGGCCAGAAGAGCGGGCAGCGTGAGGGCGAATTCCCGCTCCTGCCTGAGTTTTGCTATATCGGCTTTCAGCGCGTAAACGGCGTGTCTGCGCTGGTTGACGGATTCCTCTTTCTTCCTGATCTCCCCCAGGAATTCTTCGCGGGCGTTCAGGGTGCCGGAATATTCTTTGAAGACCCGGTCTATGTCCACGTAACCGACGGTTCCCGATTCGCCTCTGTTCTCTTCAAGCGAGAGTTCAAGCGCCGCCGCCGGAGCTGCTGACGCGAGGAAAAGCAGAAAAAGTATTTTATTCATGTCTCCAAGCCCTCAATGGATCCCGGCTGACAGATCGCCGGGATGACACCGTTTCGTCATTCCCGCGTGCTGTTAGCGGGAATCCATAAATCTTTGCTAATGGATCCCGGCTGACAGATCGCCGGGATGACAGCCTCTCCGGTTCCTTAAAACAGGTTACCCAGCGTGAAATAAATATCGGAGAGCTGCTCGCCGGGTTTATGGTTGAAGCCGTAGCCCCAGTCCAGCCTGATGGGGAAAGCCGGCGTGGTGAACCGGATCCCGAACCCCGCGCCCACTTTCAGATCATTGACGCCGGTGCCGGTGCGCGTGCTGAAATTATTGAAGCGCTCCCAGGAGTTGCCGACGTCCAGAAAAAAAGCCCATTGCACGATGGTGCGCTTCTTTTCCCTGGCCAGCGGGAAGTGAAACTCCAGGTTCAGGATATCGTACACTTTGCCGCCGTTCAGCGGCCCTATCTGGCCGTTATTGCTGTAGCCGCGGATGGTGTCGGCGCCGCCCAGGAAATATCTTTCATAGATCGGCAGTTTGGGCGTTTTGCCGAAACCGGCGCCGTAGCCGAACTTATTGGAGAACGCGAGGACGAAAGGATAGTCGTCTATGGAAAAAAGTTTCAGGTTGTAACTGTGGGAGACGGAGGGCTTGTAATAATTCACGTCTCCGAGCAGCGGCCCGCCGGTAAGATCCACGCCGATGGAGGACTTGGAACCCCTGGTGGGATCCCACACGTTGTCGCGGGTGTCGCGCGCCAGTTCCACGTAGACCGAGGAGGTGACGCTGGTGCCGGGGGATAATTCGCCGAGGAACGCTTCGTCCACCCCGGAGATCTTGACCTTTTCGTAGGTGTAGGAAGTGGTGAGGTGGTATTTGTCCTCTTCGAAGCGCGGAGCCACCGTCACCTTGCCGCCGGTGCGCTGTTCGGTATAGGCCGAGATCGAGTCGCGGAACGGTTTATACCGGCGGGTGTTGAAAACGTCGAAACCCAGCGTGGTCGGATGGCCGTTTACCCAGGGCGTGGACCAGCTTAAATAGTAGTCCTGTACCCTTTTTCCGAAGTTCCACGAGAGCGAGGTGCGGTAAGCCCGGCCGAAAAGGTTCAGATGCTGCAGCGAAAGCGTCCCCACCAGGCCGTCCCGCGAGGAGATGCCTGCCCCCGCGGTGAGCATGCCGGGCTTGCCTTCCGCCACGTCGAAAACGAGATCAACCTTGTCCGGGTCGGGGGTGGGGTTTATGACGATCCCCACGTCGTCCAGAAATCCGAGATTGAACAGTTTTTCCTGGCTGCGCCGGATCTTCCCGGAACTGAAGATCGTCCCCTCTTTCTGGACGATCTCGCGCTTGAGCACGTAGGTTTTGGTCGCCTTGTTGCCCTCCACGTCTATATTGCCGACGTAGATCTGGCTGTTTTCGACGATGCTGAAATTTATATCCAGCTGGCCGGTGGCGGCGTTGGGGGTTTTCTCCGGTTTAAGCTGGGCTTTCAGGTAGCCTTTGTCCGCGTATTTATCCTGCATCGCCCGTATGGTGTCTTCCAGCTTCTCCTGGCTGAACAGCTTGCCGCGCCGGTACTCCACCAGTTCCGCCAGGATCTTGGAGGAATAGACGGTATTTCCGGAGAATGTGGCCGCGCCGAAACGCTGGCGGGGCCCCTCAACGACCGCGGCTTTCACATAAACCTTGCTCTTGTCTTCGTTGAAAGTGACGGAAGAACTCTCCAGCCTGAACTCGCTGTAGCCGTTATTCTTATAGAAAGTTTCCATCTCCTTGAGATCATTGTCCAGATCCTGCGGCAGATAGATCTTCTTGGGGCGGTTTTTCATCTTCTTGACCAGTTTTTTGGTCTTAAAGCCTTTCACGCCGTCCAGGAGCACCTCCGCTATTCTGGCTTTCTTGCCTTCAACTACGCTGACGGTGAGGCGGCAGGCGTGGGCCGCGGTATCGTAAACGACCTCATAGGCGGCCCTGGCCTCGATGAAGCCTTTTTCATGGTATTTTTCCACGATCTTGACGATATCCCCGCGGATCTTCAGCTCGTCGAAATAATCCTTTTCCTTGAGCGTCATCTCGTCCTTGACGGCGCCTTTGGAAAGCTCTTTCGTTCCGGCGATCTTCAGTTCCCTGATCAGGAATTTTTCGGCGACGATATAGGTGACGGTCACGGTGTTGGAGGAACTGGCGATGTCGCGGAACTTCTCCGCCACGGGCGAGCCTTTCAGCTCTTCGATATCCACGGAAACCTTTTCCATGCTGCCCAGGCCGAGGACGGCCTCGATGTCGGAATTGACGAAATCCTGGTAGTAAAGCTTGCCTTTTTTCGCGTGCCCCGTTTTGGTCACGACCTTGGATTTCACGTTTATATTGCCCCTGACCGCCACGGCGCCCACCTCCCACGGCCCCTTGCCGCTTTCCGCTTTCGCGGAGAGGGCCGAATCGGTCAGGCCGGGCAGTTTCGCGACTTCGGTTGAAACTGGCGCGGCCGGGACGGCCGCGGCGGGAGAGGACGGGCCGCTCAACGGATCTGAGGCCGTTGAGCCGGCCGGGGCGGTAGACTGGCCCAGGGCCGGAGTAATGAGAATGCGGGACAGGAGCAGAATCAGCGGTATTTTTTTCATTTTAGAAGCAAGTATGTAAATTCCAAAGGATACGCACCTTAATATTACCAAATTTTCGGACGGAGATTCGCAAATTTTTTGTTCCGGCATTTTATGCTAAAATAAATCCTGTTTGCGCATCAGCTAACGCGGACCGGAGATTTTTAAAATGAAAAAGTTCTATATCCTTGACACCAACGTCCTGATCCATGATCCGATGTCTTTCACCAAATTCGAGGACAATACCGTAGTCGTCCCCATTTCGGTAATAGAGGAACTTGACACTTTCAAGTCCGCGGGGGACGAGCGCGGCAAGGCGGCAAGGATCGTTTCCCGGCATCTGGACGAAATGCGCAAGGCCGGCAAGCTTAACGCCGGGGTCAGGATGGAGAACGGCGGCACGCTCATCGTGGATCTGGATCACGAACAGGTGCTGCCCAAGGAATTCCTCCTCCTGGAGATGGACAACCGCATTCTGAACGCCGCCCTCTGGTACAATAAGAAAAAGCACAACGCCATCCTGGTGACCAAGGACATCAATCTGCGCCTGAAAGCCGAAGCCATAGGGGTAAACTCCGAAGATTACGAGGCCGGCAAGGTCAAGGTGGACGAGATCTACCCCGGCCTGGTAACCGTGGAAAAGACCGCCGCCTTTGTGGACAAATTTTACAAGGACAAAACGGCCAAAAATACGGACGCCGACCTTGTAGCCAATGAGTTCGTGGTTTTTAAGGCCAAGGAAGATCCGAAAAAAAGCGCCATGGGCCGCGTGGATCCCTCCGATACCGCCGTGATAAAAATGCTCAGCCCCGAATCCTCTCCCTGGGGCATCAGGCCGCTGAACAAAGAGCAGCGCTGCGCCATGGATCTCCTCCTGGACGAGAATGTCAAGCTGGTGACCATGATCGGCTCCGCCGGAACCGGCAAAACCCTGATGTCGCTGGCCTGCGGTCTGCAGAAAGCGGTGGAAGAGAGCGTATACCGGCGGCTCATCATCTGCCGCCCCATAGTACCGGTGGGCAAGGACATCGGTTTCATTCCCGGCACCAAGGAAGAAAAACTGTCCACCTGGATGGGCGCCATCTACGATAATCTGGAATTTATCATGGACAGGCGCCACCAGGACGACGCCATGCAGAAATTCGAGTACCTGCTGCAGAACGGCAAGATCGAGATCGCGTCCGTCACTCATATCCGCGGGCGTTCGCTTCCGAAGCAGTATATGATCGTGGACGACGCGCAGAACCTGACCCCTCACGAGATAAAAACCATCCTTTCCCGCGCCGGAGAGGGGACTAAAGTAGTGGTGACCGGCGATCCGTACCAGATAGACAACCCCTATCTTGACATCGCTTCCAACGGCCTGATGTACATAGTGGACCGGTTCAAGGGACAGAAACTCTACGGCCACCTCACGTTCACCAAAACGGAGCGCAGCGAACTGGCCGGCCTCGTCGCCGAACTGATGTAGGCCTTGCGGCCCATCCCTCCATAGGCCTTAAGGCCCTGGCGGATATTTCCGGTTCGTATAGAATATAGCGGTTATTAAGGCATACATCGCGCGGTTCCAAGGATAAAATAAATGTCTAAAACGAAAACGGCGCTGTTCAGTGTTTTAATGTCGGTCTTTTTTGCGAATGTTTCCAACGCCGGCGCCGGGACGGCGGCTTCCGTTGCCGGGAGCGGATCGAACGGGGTTTCGGCCGTAGAAACCCTCTTTGCTCTGGCGTCCTCTCCGGATCAGTTGACGGCTATGGTCCCCCTGGACTTTAAAGCCGCTCCGTTCGTTTTTGAAGACGACAAGGTTATAGAACCCGGCCGCGACCTCGCTCCCAAAGTCGAAGACCCCGCCCGAATAAAAGCCATTCTCAAACTGGTGAGCGACGTATATAATAACGTGCATCTGCCTTATTCCCAGGATGGCGCCACATTCACCAACAAGGAAAAGAGACTCCCTCAGCAGCCCCTCGGCTTTTACAAGGAATATACGCTTCTCACAGGCAACGCCCCGCACACAGTCGTTATAGACGGGACGACTTATCAGGTTGCTCCTGACCTGAGCGCCCGCGGTTCCGAACGGATCATAATCGGCGGCGGGGAGAAGTTGTACTACACGCCGGATCATTACGCTCACTTTATAGAATTGACAGTGGTGAGGTAGAAACCCGGAAAACAAGGGATGAGAGATGAGGGATCTGACTGACCTGATGGCCGGAAGTGAACTGTTTGTGAGGCCGGAGGGAAAAGATCTGAAAGCGGAGGAAGCGGAAAAAATGCTTTCTCCGCTTGGTTTTTTTACGGCCCGGTTGGACGGCGCCGTAATCAAAAACAAGCAGGATCTGCTTGCCGCGCTGGCCGCCGGGTTCAGGTTTCCTTCCTATTTCGGTTATAACTGGGACGCCCTGCTGGACTGCCTGCGTTCCCTGCCGGATAATCTCCGGGCCCGCGGCTACGCTGTCGTCATAGACGGTTCCGCGCTGTTCCTGAAAGACTCGCCGGCGGATCTTGCGGATTTCAGGGAGATCTCCGCGGCCGCCGCCGAATTCATTCTTGACAAATATAAACTTCCGTTCAAGGTGATAATGCTATGAAGCGCCTTAAAATTTTACTGGCCGTTGTCGGGCTCGGCGCCTGCGCCGCGTCGAATCCCGCGGCGTCCGCCGGTGAAACGGTTCGTTTTAAAACAGCCGATGGCTGCGCGATAGAAGCGTCTTACCAGGCCGCGTCCTCCGGATCCTATGTCTTTGTGAATACGCATGGCCTTGGGTCCGACAGGAACGAATGGCGGGTTCTGGAAGACGGGCTGAAAAAAAAAGGTTATGGTTACCTGTCCCTGGATCTTAGGGGGCACGGGCGGAGCCTCAGGTGTTCCGGCAAACCGGCGGACTATAAGACCTTTTCCCCAGCCAGGTGGGCCGGACTTTCGGCTGATATCCGGGCCGCGGCGGACTTCCTTAAGAGCAGAAAGATCCGGCAAAACCGGCTGGTGCTGTGCGGCGCCAGTATTGGAGCCAATCTCTCTCTTAAAGCCGTCGCCGAGGGCCTGAAACCTGCCGCGATAGTGCTGCTGTCCCCCGGGCTTTCTTATGCGGGGGTAGAAGCCGCCGGTTTTTTAAAGGACGCAAGTTCCGCTCCGCTGCTGCTGGCCGCTTCCGAGAACGACGCCTACGCCTGGGAAAGCGCCGGCTATCTGACCGTGCAGGCGAAGTCCCGGAATCTTCCCGCTGTTTTCAAAGCCGGGCCCGGCGGCCACGGCGCGAATATGCTTTCCGCGGCCCGGCCGGAACTCCTGGATTATATCCTCGCCTGGACCGGAAAATTGAGGTAACCCGGGGAAAAAGGACGCTTGAAAATAGCGGTATTTTCTGCTAAACTACCTGATGTGTAGGGAGATCTTACCAGAGGGCTGTCCTGGCTGCCGGCGGGGGAGGTTTTATGGAAAACACTGAGGGGACAACGGTTAAACGCGATTTCATGCGCGGGGGTTCTCTTTTTACGCTGGTATTTTTCTTTATCGTCTGGCGGCCGGGGTTTATCGCTTCTGAAACATTGACGCTTACCACTTATTACCCGGCCCCTTACGGCGGTTACGCCAGTCTCCTGACCACCGGACAGACCCTGCTGGCGCGCGACGGAGGCAGGGTTGGGATAGGCCTGGGCCCAGGCGGTCTTCCTACCGCCAAGTTGCACGTTGCGGGAACGTTCAGGCTGGTGGACGGTACGCAGGCAGTTGGAAAAGTCCTGACTTCGGACGCCAACGGTTTGGCCTCCTGGGCGGACAGCGGCATGAAGTGCAAGGCGGAATCCTACTCCAGCGGCGGAGTCACGACCTGTACCGGCGGGGCGAATGTTATCCTGGCGGCTATGGACGCCACCGGGAGGCTGTACCCGCTTGGGCCGGAGACGTCGGTTCCGCAGTCCGGCACCATGCTGTGTTGCAAAATATAAATCCGCCTCAAATTCTCCGCGCTCGCGTGCCGGTGGATGAATGACCGGGCCGTGGACTCCGTCTTTGGCGCTGACAAATATGAAAACACAAATAAAAGTTGATCTGAGCGTTTATCCCCTGGATTGCGTTTATGCGGCCGCTTACACATTTTCCAAAGATGCTTTCGTAAAACTGGGGAAAGAGGGGAGCGGCTCGCTTGTGGTCGGCCTGGAGGCTAAAAACGAAAAACTGCGGGATGAAAGGAAGCTGCTTGGAGAATTCCACAACGAGCTCCTTCACCACGCTTTACGCCTTAAGGTGGCTTCGGTTAACCAGGTTTTGCGTGAAAGGATAGTCCTTCAGGCGCTGGTTTCCGCCCAGCCCAAAACCGCCGAACTGCCGGGCGCCGCGCCTGTTCTTGACGCGGAACTGGAAAAAGAGATAGAGAAGCTGCTCAAAGAGGCGGAAAACGAGACTTATAAAGATGACCCTCTCGGTATAGCCGTGCCGTGGGAAAAAAGCAAACATGCTAAAAAAGCAAAAAGAAAAAATTGATTTCAACGCTAAAAAAACCGGGTTTTTCCGGTATAAAAAGCTTGGCGCCGATTATCTTGTCACCAACGATATAGGGGACCACGTTTTCCTTTCCCCCGCGGTTTTTTCCGCGTTCACCTCCGGTACCGTGCCCAGCGGGTCGGCGGATTATAAAAATCTGGCGCAGAAAGGCCTGATCCGCGATTATATGGATTTTGACTCGTTAAGCGATCGTTGGCGCAAAAAGAGCCATTTTCTCTTCAACGGCCCGGCGCTGCATATCATCGTGCTTACCAAACGCTGCAATCATAAGTGCGTGTACTGCCAGGCTTCGTCGGTAAAGTCAGGGGCCGGGCTTGATATGACCCGGGAAACCGCCGGCAGGGTTCTCGACGCCATTTTCTCCTCCCCGGCCCGGGCCCTTACCATAGAATTTCAGGGCGGTGAGCCTTTGCTGAACTGGCCGGTTCTGGAATTTGTGGTAAAGGAAGCGGGGGCCCGCCTGAAGAGTTCGGACAAAAAAGTGGGGTTCAGCCTTGTCACCAATCTTCTGGCCATGACGGCTGAACGGCTTGATTTTTTACTGAAGCACAATGTCGCGGTCTGCACGTCCCTGGACGGTCCGGAGGATCTTCATAACAGGAACCGCGTCTGCGCGGAGGCGGATAGTTACGGCGCCGTCGTGAAGTGGTGGGGGCGGATAAAGAAAAAAAGTTCCAGAACCAAAAATGGGCCGGACGCTCTGCTGACGGTCACAAAACAATCGCTCGGGCGTCACAGGGAAATAGTCGATGAATACGCGCGCGCCGGAGCCAGGGGTATTTTCCTCAGGTTTCTTAACCCTTTCGGGGTCGCGAAAGAAGCCTGGCCGGGCATCGGTTACTCCGCCGCGGAGTATCTGGATTTTTATAAAAAGGCCCTCGATTACATAATCGAGCTCAACGCGCAGGGAAAAAGTTCGATAGTCGAGCATGCCGCCAGGATCTTCCTCGGGAAAATATTGACGGATTCCGACCCGAATTTTATGGATCTCAGGTCGCCCTGCGGCGCCGGGATCGGCCAGCTGGCGTACGATTACGACGGGCGGGTGTTTACCTGCGACGAAGGCCGTATGCTGGCGGTGGAGGGAGTGGATTCTTTTTGCCTTGGAAATCTGAAAAAAGACTCTTATGCGGACATCGTTTCCAGTCCGGTCGTAAAGTGTCTTGCTACGGCGTCTATTACCGACATACAGACGCTCTGCTCCTCCTGCGTTTACAAGCCTTATTGCGGGGTTTGCCCGGTTTTTAATTATTCGGAGCACAACGATCTGTATCTGCACCACCCGAATTACCGCTGTGAGATTTATTCCGGGATTTTGGATTGCCTGTTTGAAAGACTGCGCGATCCTAAAACAAAGAAGCTCTTCGAGGCCTGGGCGGGCAGCGAGGCTAGTGCCGCGGGTGTTCATCTCTAGGTATCGTCTGAGGTAAATATGGCTGGAAAGCAAAAACGCAAATTAACGGATGATCTGGCAAGATTCCTCTCAAGCGAAGAGGGGAAGATCATCAAAAGCGATGTGGTAAAGGCCGCGGTTGTTATCGGCCTTGCCGCTTCGGCTCTTGGCGGGACTCCGGAGCAGGCGAATGCCGCGCCCTCGCATGGCAACTATTTTCACAGCAGCGGGGGGGGCGCCAGCCATGTGAGTCATGCCTCGCACGGCTCACACAGCAGCCATGGCAGCCACGGCAGTCACGGCAGCCATGGACAATGGTGAAGCAATGAAGAGATTAAAATCCGGGTTTACCGCGTTAAACGCCCTTATCGCTTTAGTCGTCCTACTGATGGCGGCGCTTCTCGCGTTGAAAGTCGTGTCGGACAGAAACAGCGCGAAATTGGATGCGCGGCGGAGCGCCGTTCCGGCCGCGCCCGATGAGGAGGGACAGCCGCTCCCCGATACGGCCGCCGCGCCGGTTGATACACCCGTCCCGGCTGATCCGGCGGCGGGGATAGCGAAAGTGCCGGTGGATGTTCCGGAGAGCGCCTGCCTGCGGGAATTCAAACGTTCCCCCGATTCGCTGCTTTCCCATTTTATCGAGAACTTCGATTCCATCTTTGTGCGGCGGGGCGGTCAGCCCGAGGATGAAAAAATGTTCGGGTTGCTGTCGGACTATGCGGTATGCTCGATTCTTGGCGGCGGCAGGTTCCCATGCGCCGGAAATTTAAACCCGATCTGTATCACGGCCGGATACTACGAGTTTTTGAATTCATCTCTCAATAATACCCCGGAAGACGGGATCTGCGCGCGATTCGTAAAAGATGCGTTCGCTAATACGCGGATCAGCCCCGATTTTTGTCAGATCGCCGCCGCCGCGCTGTCCAAAAGAAAGGCCCCGAGTTGTAAAAAACTCGGTGATATCGAGGATTGCGAGGCCAGTTTTGTGTTTTTGAAAGGCCGCAATGCCTGCAGGGCGGTCGCAGGGAGAAATAGGAAAGAATGCCTGCTGAGCGCCGCCCTGGCTTCCGGTGAAACAGTTTCACCGGAGGGCTGGCTTACGAATATTATGCGCTCCCGCAACCGGTCGGTTTGTATCCCGCTCGCGGAAAAACTGGCCGACAGTTACTGCAAAAGCCAGCTTCGCCAGGAGGTGGTAAGCGAGCGCCGCGCATTTGAAGCCGCGGACGAGAAGAGGATTGCTGACATGAAAAGGGCGTTGAGAGGAAAAGCGGGACGGGGTCGATAAACTGATGCCGCTGGTTTCAGCGGGGGAAACGCGCGCCGTCCGGTTGACGCTGATTCTGACCCGGCGCTGCCAGAAGCGCTGCCCTGAGTGTCCCGTGGCGGTCCGCGCTGTTGACATGGCGCCTGCGATCCTTAAAAAAGCGATATCGCTTTTTACCGCCGCCGGCCGCAGAACCGGAGCGGTGAAGTTCTTCGGCGGCGAACCGCTTCTGCGCTTTGACCTTGTCAAGTCGGGACTTTCATGGCTTGCTTCGTACGGGTATGACGGGGCGGTAGAAGTCGGCACCAATGGAGTTCTGCTTGACGCTCCGAAAATAAGGTATTTTTCCCGCCGCCCGCGAGTGCAAATCAACCTAAATTCCTCGGTAAATGTTAATCGCCGGTTCTCCGCGTTGCCTAATCTTGTCTGGAATCTTTTGATCCCGTCCGGCGACCCTCTCTCAGCCTTGCGTGTTCTCGCCCGGATAAAGACGGTCTCGGGGGGAGCGTCCCCCAGGGTGAACGTGTTGCCGGCTTATTACCGCCCATGGGGCGCGGCCGGTCTGGTTTTGCTGGGGAAAACGCTGAAGCGGATAAGAGAAATGAGCGACGCCGGGGAAATACGGCTGGAAAACGCGGCGCGCCGCGGTCCGGTTCCGCTTTTTAACTCCGGATTTACGGTGGATGCCGACGGGAGATGTTATTACGGCAATCTGATCCTTGCGGTTAAAACCGACGATCCGGCAAAAGCTTTGCTGGCCGGAGATCTTAATCTCCGGGAAATAAGCCTGGCCGGCCGCGCGCGGGTGGATTATCCCGCTATTGCCGTAAAAATCTTCGGGGTTAAAGCCGTGGCGGGCGGTTTTGCCGCGGATAAATTGGCGGGCAGGGTTCTTTGGGAATGAGATCGTGACGAAAAAAGCTATCAGCGCTCCGCAAAAACGCAAATGGGTAAGGCTTACACGGGCGTGCAATAATCGCTGCCTGTTCTGCCTGGACGCCGACGCCCTGGATGGGAGACATGAATCGCTGGATGGGATCACCTCCGCCTTAAGGGAGGGACGGGAGGAAGGCTGCCGCCGGGTGGTATTGAGCGGGGGAGAGCCTGCTATTCACCCGGAGTTTATCCGGATAATCGGCCTGGCCAGGCAGCTGGGGTATACCCACGTACAGGTGATAACCAACGGCCGGATGTTCTCCTATAGCGAGTTTTTACGGCAGGCGGTGAAGGCCGGGCTGTCCGAGGTCACCTTCTCCGTGCACGGGGCCTCCGCCGCGCAGCATGACCGGCTGGCCGGCGTTCCCGGGGCCTTTTCTCAAACCCTGCTTGGCATTTCTAATGCCGTAAAAATACGCGGACTTATCGTGAGCAGCGATATCGTGGTCAACGGGGTGAATGTGGATTCGCTCTTTGAGATAGTGTCGCTTCTTCATCGCCTGAAAATAAACGAATATGACCTGCTGCACCTGATCCCGTTCGGCCGCGCCTGGAAAAACTGGAAAATACTGTCCTATAATCCCCTGGATAAAAAAAATATTTTTCGGCGGGTGTTCCGGTTCGCCGAAGCTGCCGGCGCGCATCTGTGGACAAACAGATTCCCATTGCCGCTGCTGGAGGGGGAGGAACGCTATATGCAGCATCCGGACAAGATTCTGGACGAAGTCCGCGGAGCGCGGAGCGTGTTCAATAAGTTCATTCGTTCCGGAAAAAAAATGTTTTGCAGCGGCCGCCGCTGCCGATTTTGCGTCCTGGAGCAATTCTGCCTGGATCTGGAAAAGCTGCGCGCCGCCGGTTTTCTGCGCGCCGCGCCGGTCCCCAGGTGTCTGCCGGGAAAACCGTTTGAAAGAAAGCGCGTATCCGGCGGATCCGATGTCATGGAAATTGCCGCATTCTATATCAGGGAACGCATGACGGTCAAGGCCGCGGCCTGCGCGCAATGCCGGGAGAACATCCGCTGCCGCGGCGCCCATGTCAAAACTGTAATGCAAAAAGGCTTCTCCGCGCTGGTTCCCGTCGGGCGGGTTTGACGACCGATGCCATATGGCCGAAGAGATCAAAAGACTGGAAATACATATCTCATATTCCTGCGGGAACGGCTGCGTTTTCTGCAGCGAAAAAAGCCGTCTGAAAAAATTCAGGGCGCTAAACCTGACCGGGCCGGAGATCGCGCGCGTCCTGCGCGCCAAGCGCCGGGCCGGATTCTCCCATGTCACGTTTACCGGGGGGGAACCGTCGCTGCACGATACGCTTCCGGCGGCTCTCGGGATGGCTAAAGCGTTTGGCTATAAAACCTGCGTCACAACCAATGGCTCCGGTTTTGCTTCCGGCGCTTTCGCGCGCCGGATCGCGCCGTTCCTGGACGAGGCCATTCTCTCCTGCCACGGGGCGTCCGCGAAGACGCACGACCTGCTGACCGGTAAAAAGGGAAGTTTTGCCGCCTTTCTCGCGGCGCTCGCCAATCTAAGCGGCGCGGGCGGAAAGCGTCTTTATCTGATGGTTAACACGGTCGTGACAAAAAAAAACGTGTTGCAGCTGCCGCGGATCCTGCGCCTGATCTCCGGGTTCGGGGCCGTTAAGCATTACCTGGTGTCATATCCCGCTCCCGAGGGAGGGGCCTGCGCCGGTTACGGAGATCTAGCCGTGGATTTGAACGAGTTTCGAGGCCAGGTCCGCGGGCTTTCCGTCCTGGCGCTGAGTTCCGGAATTACTCTGCGGTTTTTTGGCGTACCGGCCTGCGCGCTGGGGGAGCAGGCCTCCGCTTCAAACGACTTCTACTACTCTCCGCGTCTGACCGTGGAGCGCGCCGCGTTGCCCCGGGGGAGGTATGGTTTGAAAGAAACCGCGTCGTACCGTCCCACCAGGCGGCGTGTTTACCTCAAGGCCTGCTCGCCCTGCCGGCTCCGCGGAAGCTGCGGGGGGATTTTTAGAAAATATCTACGGGTCTTTCCAGGGCGAACCGGTGTTTTCCGGGCGGCCGGGGTTTCTTTGGCTTTATGAAGTCAACAGAGGACAGATTGCTTGTATCGTTCCCTTTCGGCTGCAATATGGACTGCGTATTTTGCCTGAGGAACAGGCATCCGTATCGTTCGGATTTTGATCTTTCCGAAAAGCAATGGCGCCGGTTGTTCGACAGGCTTCGCGCGCTGATGCGCGTTATGCGGGGAAGAGGCGTAACGACCCTCGGTCTTGGCGGCGATGAACCGACCGTGGCCCCGGAGTGGCTGCTGGACGCCGTTATCGCTTTGGCCGCAAAAGAAGGTTTTACAAAGACGGAGCTGATGAGTAACGGACTGAAGTTGCGCGACGGAAAGTATCTGGCCCGCCTGGTAAAGGCCGGCGTCAACGGTTTCGCTTTGCCTGTTTACGGTTCCACGGCCGCGGTTCATGACGGTGTCACCCAAAAAAAAGGGAGTTATTCTGCGCTGTTGCGGGCGATAAAAAACATTAAGGCGCGGCCCGGCGTGTCGTTAAAATTACACACGATCCCCCTAAAAGCGAATCAGGAGATGTTGGGGGAGATTGTTTCCGGTATGCGGAGGCTGGGAGTAAAGTGCGAAATCTGGGGCTTTATAAAAAACGTCACGGATACTCAGGTGAACTATCCGGCGCTGATGGCCGATGGTTTCGCGCCGCGCCGGCAGGAGCTCGTGGATTCCGGAATGAAAAAAAGCGGCGGATTCGTCAGGTATAATATCTGTACGGGAGAAATATATTGAGCCGCGTTGTTGACCCATCTTTCAATGTCTGCTCCGGCGGACGCGCCGAGTTGAGGATCTCAAAGGCCTGCCGCAGGAAGTGCGTATTCTGCTGCGAGGCCAGGGGAATGCTTTCAGGCGCCAGGTTTATGCCTTTGAAAGAAGCCGTTGCGATTATGGACAGGTTGAGGACAAAAGGGGTGGGGCATATCACCTTTATAGGAGGGGAGCCGACCATCCATCCGGATTTTCATCGCATCGCCCGCGCAGCCAGGCTGCTTGGCTATACGGTGCAGGTTACCACGGACGGTACGGGGCTGGCTGACGCCTCCCGCGCCGCCGGCGTGCTGGCCGATATCGATGAGCTTTGCCTTTCCGTACACTGGCACAACGAGGCGCTGGCCCGCGAGGTCACAAGATTTGATTCCGCGTTCTCGGACACGGAAGCGGCTTTTGAGAACATCAAACGGTTTGGGCGGCTCAGGTTGTTTATGTGCCATTCGGTGATCTGTTCCCTGAATCTGGCGGCCGTTCCGGATATCTGTGAATATGTTTTTTCAAAGGCCCGTCCCGGGGTTCTTATGCTGTCGCAGCTGATCCCCTGGGGCCGCGGCCGTTCATCCTACGACAGCCTTACCGTGAGCATGACGGATATCGTTCGCGTATTCCCGCCGGTCAAGCGGTTGCTTGATGTTAATGGAGCGCGCCTGTTGATATCGGGCATTCCGCTCTGCGTTCTGGGCGGATGGGGCAGGTTTTCTAACGATCTTGGGTTCTCCCCGCGTGTAGTGCTGGAGCGGGGTAAAGTGGGCGCTGAGGAGGAAGTTCTTTCTTTTAAAAAGAGTCTGGTTCCCCCTTTAAACAGGATAAAGACCCGGGAATGCGCCTCATGCGCGCTTTTTGAGGTTTGCGCCGGGGTGTTCCCCGACTATCTGAAAAAATACGGTGTAAGCGAACTACAGCCTGTTTCGGCGCGGTCAGCGGGCAGACTGTTAAGGGAAACAACATATGTCCGAGAGAATAGTTGTCCTGGGTAAAGGCGGAATAGGTAAATCCACCATTGCGGCCAATCTGAGCGAATTATACGCGCTCGGAGGCAGGAGGGTGCTGCATATCGGCTGCGACCCCAAAGGCGACTCTGCCCTTTTATTGACCGGCGGAGCGGGTATCCCCACCGTGGTGGAATCGTTGCGCGCCGGCGCCCCGGTTTTCGAGGAGTTGCTGTTTAGCACCGGCAGGGGAATAGATTGCCTGGAAGCCGGAGGGCCGGCGCCGGGAGAGGGCTGCGCCGGGCTGGGCCTGCTTAAAACTTTTGAGCTGCTTGAGGCCAACAAAGAAAAAGTCGATGCCGGATACGATGTGGTGCTGTTCGACGTGCTCGGCGATATAGTCTGCGGCGGATTCGCCGTGCCGCTCAGGAAAGGTTTTGGGCGGAAAGTCCTTATTGTCGTTTCGGACGATCTTATGTCGCTCTATGCCGCCAATAATATCGCGCGCGCCATGGGCACATATTCCCACGGCGGAGCCAGGCTGCTCGGACTTGTGGCCAACGGAGTCGGCGCCGGAGGCGGAGGCATGGTAGACAGGTTCGCCAAACTGGTCAATGTTAAGACCATAGGGTATTGTCCCGCGGATCCGGCCGTGAGGGAGGCTGAGGGTTTGGGCGTAACCGTCGTCCGGGCCAGCCCGGCCTCACCGTTCTCCAGAGCTGTTTCGGGAATAAAGGACGCCGTTGACCGGGACGCCGGGGGGAACTCTCTTCCGAAGCCGCTCGACGGCCGTATGCTGTTCTCCATTTTGTCCGGCCGGCCCCGCCCGTCCTGCAACAGTGTTGCCGGGAGAAATCGCACGGCCTCCTTCCGTCCGGCGGCTGCGGGGAAGATTAAAGCCCGGCCGGCCGGCATAGTTTCTCCGGCCAGGCGCGGGCCGGGCTCCGGCGCATTGTGGCGCGGTTTTTTTTCTCCCGAGACTTTCAGTAATACCGGGCTGGTCAGGTATTCAGGGCGGCAGGCTTTTCTGGCCCACGAAGACAGGGAGTGCGCGTATAATCAGGAACGGATGGAGGAGGGCGAAAAGCTTTCGTTTCACAGACGGCCGGCCGCGAGCCTGCCGGGGAGCGGCCAGCGGGAGGAGGAAGTTTCCTCCAGGATCTCGACCAACCTGGGAACGGCGGAAGTGATAAGCGGCAGCGGGGGCAAAATTAAAATACTCGCGGGCGGCATCCGTGGTTCCGGCGCGCCGGATTATATTTTTATGACCAGCGGCTGCGTTCCTTACGCCATGGGGGAGGATGTCCCAAGCTTGGCGCGGGCCGCGCAAGATTCAAGCGGGGTTCCCGTGGTGGTGAGTTCAACCTGTCTGAACAGTTGTTCTCTGCCGGGAGAACTATTAAGCTTTTTCAGGGCATTCGCCTTGCAGACAGGTAAGATTAAGAGGCGTCCGGCGCCTGGTTCCGTTCTCCTGTTGGGCTACGGCGGGATGCCGGCGGAGGAACTTGACGGGATCCTTTCCGCGGCCGGAGTCAGGGCTTACTGGATGCTTCCGGAGTACGATACGGACTCTTTGGGCGTTCTAAGGAGCGTCGGGAGCGCCATTCTCAGCGACGCTTTCGCATACGATTTTCTTGAGGGCGTTCTCAGCGGGAGTTATAAAAAAAAGATCAAGCGCCCTCCCTCCCCGTACGGGTTCGCCTCCACCGCGGCCTGGGTGATGGCGGCCGCGTCCCTTTGCGGGCGGGAAAAAGCGGCTGGGAAAGCGCTCCGCGGCTTTTTGGCCGGCCACGCCGGCGCCTGGAAAGGGTTGAAGGCCAGGGCCGCGTCGCACAGGGTGGCGTTCGTAGCCGGCGCCGGAGATCTTGAAAGGGTTTTTATTCCGTCCAAATCCGCGGGAGTGCCTTTGACGGGTTTCATAGGTGAGGCCGGGTTCGGGATAGATCTGCTTATGTTCGCCCCTGAAAAGAAGAGTCTGGAGCGGTTTAAAGGGTCTTTGGCCGGAGGCGGGATCAGAGTCGACTTTTTTGAGACGGAAAAGGATCTGCGGCGCAAGCTGTCCTCCGGGAAGTTCTCCTGCGTCTGGAGCGATTTTTTGTGCGACTACCGGATCTCCGATGCCGGAAAAGCGCAGATCTCCATGGATATGTTCCGCCCCGGCTTTGCCGGAGCTTGCGGGACATTGGAAAGTATATTGGCGGTATGTGAGGCCGGCTTTGCCGGATATGGAAAAAAAAGAATTTAAAACCGCGGATAACGGCGAGAAAGCGGCGCCGTCTTTTTTGACCGGCGTTTATCTCGCCGTCAACGCCGTTTCCGACGCTTATATCGTGGTTGACGGCACCGACTGCGTGGTGCGTAAGGCCGAATGCGTTTACGCTTCGCACGACCTGTTCTCCACCCTGCTGGACTGCCGCGGCGCCAGCCGCGTGCTTCATACACGCGCGCATGCGAAAGAAATACTTGCCGGGGACGGTTCCGTAATGGAGGCCGAAGTGCGGGCGCTCCGCGGGCGCGCGGGAGTCGTTCTTGTGTCTTCGCTGCCGGTAATGTCCATGACCGGCCGGGACTATAAGAGACTGGCCGGGATGCTTAACGGGAAAACCGGGGCCAGGGTGGTCGATGTTTCCGGTAATTCCATGGATCGCGATTTCCTGGACGGATATAGTCTTGCGTTTGAAAAAATAGCGGAAGATATGGAGCTGAAAAAGGGCCTTGGTAAACCAAAGAAAATAGCTTTGGCGGGGTATTTCATGGACCGGACCGAAGGGGATCATACCGGTAATCTGGCGGAACTGAGAAGAATGCTGTCGCTGCTGGGAATAGAACTGGTTTGCGTATGGCCGGACGGGGGAGAGTATTCGGAATTGAGAAAAATAGAGGGGGCGTCCGTGATAGTTTCTCTGCCTTACGCGCGCGCGGCCGCGGAGATCCTTGCGCGCAAGACTGGCGCCGCGCTGCTTCCCCTGGGAATCCCGCTCGGATTTGGAGGCTCCGCCGCCTGGCTGCGGGCGGTAGCGGAGGCCGCGGGGGTTTCGGGAAAAGTCGTTTCCGCTGTCCTCGGGCGCGAATTGGCTTCGGCCCACGGCCTCGCGCGCCTGGCTGTGGGCGGCGGTCTCGCCGGGAAAAGGGTATGTTTTACCGGCGATCCTTATCTTGGAGAGGCGTTTTGCGCGTTCGCGGGAGAACTGGGGATGATTATAGCGGGCGTGTGCCTTTCCTGCGCCGGCGGGCAATGGGCCGGGGCGGAAAATATTTTCAGCGGCCGCCTTGTGCTGAGGGATTTCCGTGTCCGGACTTATTCCGATGCCGTGATGAAATTGTTTTCCCGGGGAGGCTGCGATCTGCTTGTTTCCAACAGCATCGGACGCCGCTCCGAGCTTCTCAGCCTGCCGGGCCTCGATCTTGGCTTTCCCTCATACAGGTATCATGCCCTTTTGCCGGCTCCGTTCGCGGGATTCAGGGGAGCGGTCAATCTGGTGGGAAGGCTCTTTAACGCCTTAAGGAGCGCATGAAAACGTCCGATAAAAAAGCGGTGTATGCGATCGCGTCCGACCGCTGCAACAATAACTGCGTTTTCTGTACGGATTTTTCCTCCGCTGATCTGCGCGACAACCGTTCCGCCGTAGAGAAACTGGACTCGCGGCCCGGCGGCCGCAGGATAGTGTTTACGGCGGCGGAGCCGACGCTGAATCCAAAACTATTTCCCCTGATCGACGAAGCCGTCAGGCTCGGTTATGGCTCCATCGCGGTTATTACCAACGGCAGAATGCTGGCGTACCGCGATTATTGCGCCCGGCTTTTGGCTTCCGGCGTCAGCGAGATCATTGTTTCCCTGCATGGCGCCAGACCTCAGATCCATGACTCCATTACGGGGGTGGCCGGAAGCTGGGCGCAGACGGTCGGCGGTTTGTCAAATGCTCTGGCCTTAAGATCCCCGGCCTCAAAGGTGGAAATATCCGTGAACGCCACTGTAAATGCCCTGAATCTCGCCCACTTGGCGGATTTAAAGAGTTATTTTCTTTCGCTGCGGGGCCTGAAAAACATCGTATTCCATGGGCTGCTTCCCGCCGGCCGGGGCCGTATAAACTGGAGACATTTGTCCGTAAGGTACTCCCAACTGGTTTCAGCGCTTGTGACGGACTCCGGGCCGTGGCCGGTCAACGTCCGGGTTTGGGACGTCCCGCTATGCGTCGCTGCGCCGCGGATCCCGGAGACGGCCTGTGAATTCGCGCTGAATAAAACCGAGATGATCGGCGCCGGCGGTTCTTTCGCCGATATCCGGTCGGGGAAAACCGGGTTGGCGCAATGCCGCGGATGTTCCGGGTTTTCGGTTTGCGGCGGAGTGTACTCCAGATACCTTAAAACCTATGGAGCGTCGGAGTTCCATGCGCTCTAACAAAACCGCCGCATATAATATGGAGGAAGATATCCCCTACGAGCTTGTGCGGTTGGGATATGCGTGCAACGCGCGCTGCCTGTTCTGCAATGTGGAGTGTCTGCCGGAGGAACGAAAGTCGGACGACCGGATTTTGCGGGACGTTATGAAAGCCGTTCTTATCTCGGGTTCCAGACCAGGCGGCAGAATCTCCATAAGCGGCGGGGAACCGGGCTTATACAGGGGTCTCCCGTCCCTGATAAGATTGTTCAGGTCAAAAAAAGTTTCGAAGATAGAAGTTCAGACGAACGCGCTGTGTTTCGCGGATCGTTCCCTTGCCGCTTTGGTGGCTTCGGCCGGAGCGACAAGCGCTTTTGTTTCGCTGCACAGTCATTCGCCCGGGACGCACGACTTTCTTACGGGAGTAAAGGGTTCATATGCGCGCAGTCTCAAGGGCATAGACAACCTGCTGTCCTGCGGGCTTGAGGTCGTTCTGAACCCGGTTATTTGTTCGCGCAATTACCGGGCGGCCGCTAAATATATGGCTTTTGTCTCAAAACGCTTTCCGGAGATAAAATATATTTCCCTGTCCGTGGTTCAGCCCCGCGGCCGGGCTCTTAAAAACGGCCGCATCGTGCCGGACTACGCGCTTATTTCCCCTTATATTTCCGACGCCCTGAGCCGCGCCGACGCCGAGGGGCTGGTAATTCACAATCCGATCTGCGGCCTGCCGCTTTGTGTCGGAGGCTGGCACGAGCGCGCCGACAGAAGCGTTGAATATTCCCTTTCAAAACTGGATCGGCGCCGTGACGTGGGGAAGATATATCCGGATTTTTGCTCGGTCTGTTCCGTCAAGACTGTTTGCGGCGGAGTCTGGCCGGAATATATGGATATCCACGGCGTGAGTGGGTTGAAACCGGTATAAAAACATGGCCAATATTTATTATCTGCAACTGACGCGCGAGTGCAACCAGAATTGCCGGTTTTGTTCAAACCCGTCCAACGGCAGCGTCATAAGCGCGGGAAAGGCCGGAGCAATGATAAGGAGTTATGCGGGGCTGGGGGCCTCCGGCATCGTATTCACCGGAGGGGAGCCCACCCTTCATAAAAATCTGCCGGATTTTATCTCTTACGCTAAAACGCTCAAAATGGAACCGCGGATAGTGACCAACGGGCAGCGTACCGCGAGCCTGGAATATTTGACGGAACTGCGGCGGGCGGGTCTGGCTCTTATGCACGTATCCATCCATTCCCATGTGGCGGCCCTGCAGGATCACCTGTCGCGGACCAAAGGTTCCATGCGGCGTATCCACAAAACCCTTAAAAATGCGGGGCGGCTGGGTATAGAGGTTAATGTCAACACCGTTATAAACCGTTATAATTCCGGACATCTTCATCTGGCGGCGCGCCGCCTGTGCGCGAAGTACCCTTTCATATCACATTTTGTCTATAATAACATGGATCCCGGCATGGAGCGGGTCGTGGAGTTCCCGGATACTATTCCTTCCCTGTCCGGCTTTGAGGCCTCGCTTGCGGCCGCCATGCGTTTTCTGGACGGAAGCGGCCGGACTTTCAGGGTTGAACGCGTGCCGTTATGTTTCATGGCGGAGTACGCGCACTGCTCGACGGAAACCCGTAAAATAGTCAAAAAAGAGAATCGGCTGACCTATTTCCTGGACGAAAAAGAATTGATCGCGCAGGACGACTGGGGGTATGACAAGGGGCGCCGCTGCCGGGCCTGCCGCCTGGATAAGATCTGCGCCGGGCTGTATAAAAAGGACGTTTATTACAAATCCGAAGAGTTGTGCCCGATGTTTTCCGATCCCGACGAAATCGCCGCCAAAATTACGGATCAATAATTATGTATCTGCCCGTTGTCAGCCTCCTGCTGCTCGCATATCTCGCTTTCCTTTTGACTGGAATAGTCAGGGAGGATATCCTGTGCGGGAAAATAAAAAATCAAGAGCTTATCTCCGGAGCGAAGGCCGTGCTCGCCGCGGTCTGCTGCTTTCTGGCGGTCAGCGTGGCCGCGATAGAATTCAGGCTGAAAGGAGTTTATTTTGAGCCTTGTTTTGGCTATCCGTACTATATGGCGCTGCTGGAAAACGCGGCCGCCGGTCTTGCGGCCGGGGTTGTTTTATGGAAAGCGGGAGTATGGCCGGCCGGCGACGCCAAACTGTACGCCCTGGTCTGCGCGGCGGTGCCGATAATGATCCCGTACGCGGGGTGGTCGCCCGCGTTTCTGTTCCTGTCGCTGCTCGTGAATATTTTCCTCCCCGCCGCGGCGGTTTATTTGATCCAGATGTCCAGGGAACAATTTGGACTTATCTTTTCCGAAAGCGCGGGTTTGGCGCGCAAAAAAATTTTTGACGGCCTGTCCGCGGCGGCGGCGGGGCTCTGGGCGAACCCGGGGGGGATAGTCTTGTTTCTGTTTACGATGCTGGTTTTCAGTTTTGTGGGAGCCTGGAATTCGGCGCAGACCGGGGCTTTCAGGATAAACGATAAGCTTTTCTTTGTCCTGCTGCTCGCGTTTGGCGGCCGCGCCGGAGAGTACGCGGAGAAAGCCGGCGTACGGATCATGCTGCTGTCTTTCGGCGCGATAGCGGTTTGCGCGGCGCTGTTCCCCGGTTTTTTGGGCCTGACCCGTATAGTAATGTACGGGCTGGTTAAAAGCGCGCAGTTTATGGCGTTCAGATGGCTGTTATACATGGTGGCTGACAGGCATCTTTCCTCGTGCGGAACCTACAGGGTCAGCTTGGAGCAGCTTGCCCCGGGGATGGTGGTTTCCGGTGAATACATGGAGCAGCTGAGACGGGCGGAGCCCGGGTTCCTGGAAGAATGTGGCTTTGACAAATATCGTGACGGATTGACCGCCGGCCAGGTGGGCCGGCTCCATCTCCTTTTGAAAAATAAAAGCAGGGATTCCAGGGACGAGGTCGGGGTTCCGGTATTTCGCGTGAAACCGTTCGCTTTTTGGATAGGAATGGGAGGAGCGCTCACGGTCGCGCTGTCCGGAAATCATGTTTTAATGGCGGCGCAGCTATGGTTCAGGCGGCTGTTGGGCGCGATATGACCCCTGCTATGAAAAGAATAGATCTGAAAATAGCTTTCGGCTGCAACAATATGTGTCTTTTCTGCGTGCAGGGAAAAAAGCGGGAAAAGCATCCGCCTAAGGATCTGGCCCTGCTCCGCAGGGAGATGGAGCGGGGATTCGCGGAAGGCGGGCGGGAGCTGGTGCTGACCGGAGGGGAACCGACGCTCCACCGGGATTTTCTGGATATCATACGGGCCGCCAAAAAAACCGGCTATCGTAATATCCAGATCCAGAGCAACGGCCGCATGTTCCGTTATTTGGATTTCTGCCGGGCGGCGGCGGAGGCCGGGGCCACAGAGGCGTCGCCGGCGCTGCACGGCTCAAGGGCGGAGCTCCACGATTTCCTGACCGGTTCGGCCGGATCCTTCCGCGATACGGTAAGAGGGATAGCGAATCTTAAGAAAGCCGGGTTCAAAGTTATTTCCAACACCGTTATAACAAAACCGAATACCCGGGATCTTCCGGCCCTCGCCCGGCTGCTTGCCGCGCTCGGGGCGGATCAGTTCCAGTTCGCTTTTGTGCACATACTCGGAAGCGCCGCCGCCAACGCAAAATGGCTTATACCAAAAAAAACCGTGATAGAGCCGTACGTTAAGCGCGGTTTGGACGTCGGCGCCGCGGCCGGGCTGCGGGTAATGACGGAGGCGATCCCTTATTGTTTTATGAAAGGCTATGAAGAGTTCGTGGCGGAACGCATCATACCTGAAACAAAAATATTCGACGCCGGGCGTGTTATAGAGGATTTCGGCCGGTACCGCCTGAGCGAGGGTAAAGTAAAAGGCCCCAAATGCCCCGGTTGCCTGTTTTTTAATAAATGCGAAGGCCCCTGGCGCGAATACCCGGAACTGTTCGGCTGGGGGGAGTTTATTCCCCGGGGAAAGAAGGGTGGCGTTTATGACGGCGATTGAGCCGGGCGGAACGGCCCGTTTGGTTCTGCGCCTGCCCCGCGGTTTCTGCGGCGGCGAAAGAGCCTTGATGGCTTTCTGTGCCGCCGCCGGCGCGGCCGAAACTTCGGCGTTTGTGGATGCCTCCGGCCAACCCGGTCCCGGCCGCGGGGAGTTGAAAGGCTGGCTGCGCTTAAATCCCCGCGCCTCGGAGCTTCGCGCCGCTTCGCTGGCTTGTTTGTCCGGGAGATTGTCCGGATGGTTCAGGGCTGGTTCCGCGCGGGGAGCCGCACAGGCGGTCTTTCCGGACGGCAAGATCCATGCCAAGATTCTCCTTTTTAGAAATCTCCTGTCGGGCCCCGGCGGCCGCGGGGAGGGGCAATTGCATCAGTCCGCTTTTTTTCTGGCGTCTTCCCTGGGAGCGGCCGGCGGAAAGGTAGTATGGAGCGATGTCTCGCTCAAGCCTGGAAGCGGCGCGGCTCCGTCCGGACTGGAGGAATTGGGCAGGCTTTTAAAAAAGAACCCCGATATCTCGGCCATCGGGATTTCGGTTCTGGAAGCGTATCTTCCAGCGGTGAAGAGACTGTTAGCGTTCTTGTCGTCCAGGGTTGACGCGTTCATTTTCGTGGGAGGTATGTTCCCAACCAGCCATCCGTGGCACTGCCTGGCGCATTTGCCCGGGGCCGATTTTATAGTGCGCGGCGCGGGGGAGGAGGTGTTTCCGTTTTTGCTGCGATGTCTCGGCGGTTCGCGCCCTTCCGCCGGCATGACCCCTGCGATGGCGGCAAGACTTTGCCGGGCTGACGGCGTTCTGGGAAGGGCTGGTGATTTGTTTTTTGCGGGCGCGCCCGGGCGCGTGAATCGTGTGGGCTCCATGGACTCTCTGCCGCTGGATATGGGGCTTCTTGAAAAGGAGGATATCGGGCACGGCGCGGTGTTTTCTCTCTCAAGGGGATGTCTGAATTCCTGTTCTTTCTGCACATCGTTCGACAAGGGGCATTTTCATTCGGCAAGTCCGGCGCGGGTGAGGGATTTGCTTAAGATGTATCGTGAGCGCCTGGCGCAGCTTTTTGGCGGTTTTGGCGCAATTCCGGAGTCCGCGCGGGGAGTGGCCTTTTATGACGACGATTTTTTATCCGATCTTCCACGCGCCGTTTCCATCGCCGGTTTTTTAAGCCGCGGAGACCTTTATCTTAATTTTATCCAGACGGGGATAAAGTCGGTTATTGCCGCCGGAAAACTCCCGAAGGTTTTGGGCCCGGCAGCTTTCGGCAGGCGCCCGAACGGAACAACCAGAGAGAAAACAGATGTTTATGTCGGCACCGAGAATTTTTCGGAAGACGAGCTGATAAGGCTTGGGAAAGGATATGGTTACGCCGGTATAGAACGGGCCGTTTCGTCGCTTTCCGGAGCCCGCCTGAGGCAGGCCCATCATCTTATTCTTACCAACGTTTTTACCGGGCCGCAGAACGTGTTTGAAAATCTTATACGCCTCATCAGGCTGCGAAGCAAATCCGGCCCGTACTTCGATATCCTGCGGCCCGCGGAGCGCCACCTTCAATCTTTTTTTGGTACCGGGACTTACAGGGCGGTTGAGAAAGCGGGGTTTCTATGCCGGCTTAAAACCGCCGGCGTCCTGGCTTTGCCCGGCTTTCCTGAATTCGATTTCCCGCTGGTCGAGGAGGATCGCCCCGAAAACGCGCTGGCTTCGGTTGCGGCCTCAGCGGCTTCCGGCGCCCTTGACGCGGGGGATTTTGAGCGCGCGCTCAGGGACTCGCTGGCGGCGTATATTCGCGCCGCTGATCCGGGAATTCACGCCAGGCGGAGGGCACGGGGGATGGGAAGATGAGGCAAATCTCAAATTTGCAGCTGATGCTGACCAGGCGCTGCCAGCTCAGGTGCGTATACTGTCCTATAGTTAAGCGCGCCGCAGATATGTCCGCCAGGACTTTGGATCGGGCGGTGGATTTTCTTTTTACTTCTTCGGCGGAGTCGCTGCGGCTTGATTTTACCGGGGGGGAGCCTTTTCTGCGCCCGGATCTGGTGCGACGGGCCGTTATCAGGGCCGAGAAATTAAGCGCCAAAACGGGAAAAAAAATATCTTTCTATGCCGTTACCAACGCCATTGCTCTCAAAAGGGAACTCATTTGTTTCCTTAGAACGAGGGACATCCTTCTCGAACTCAGTCTGGACGGCGGTCGACGCCGGCATAACAGGTTCAAGCGTCCCGCGGCCCCCGGCCTCGATCCGTATGTTAGGACCACGGCGGCCATTGAGCCGCTGCGTAAGGCCGGGCTGAAGCATTTTGTGGTTATGGTGGCCACTCCCGAAAATATACGCTCCTTTGACTCCGATTTTGAGCATATATACAGGCTGGGAATAAGGAATTTCGACATAAATTATGCCCTTGGCTGCCTGTGGGAACGGGAGGCGCTAACAGGGTTAAAAGGCGCGGTCGCCCGTATTTGCGTCACGCACGCCGGGGAACTGCGCTCCGGGGAACTGTGTCTGGGCAACTTTGGCAAACGCCGTGAACCCGCTTTGTTGAATTCCGAGGTGATGGTGGATGTGGACGGCAGCCTTCACGCCATGAGCGAATGGATGTTTGAAAGTTCATGCGCCGGCGCCGCGCCGCCTTTCCAGCTTGGAACAGTTTACGGAGGCGGAACCCTTAACGGGATAACCATGAATAAGGCCACCGCGTATTATACTCTGCTTTCCGTTTCCCGCGGGAATGCGCGCATCAAATCCATAATCATGAACAATATAAAGACCGGCATTTCTTTTTCCACATTCGTGGCAGGGTTGAAAAGGCGTCTGTTCCCGGACGCGGCCGGAGGCGTGGAATGAAAACTTCCACGGCGGGAAGGCTGCTTGAGTTTATGACGCGGCTTTCGGACAGCTGCATTTCAGGCGCCGCTTGCTCTCCGTCCGGCCCCTCCGTTTCCTGGTGTGCGGAAGTTCCGGAATTCGCCCGTGTTTTCAATAACGGCGGCCGCCTGCTGAAAGCAGATGGAATAGTGGCTTTTATGGAAACGGCGCTGATGCACTGTCTGCATATGAGGGAACTCTGTTTGTCGCGCGGCGGCGATCCGGATGCCGGCTGGGACAGGATCATAGCCGTGCATGGGAAGTACAGGGAGCGCATAGCGGGCGCTAAGGGGTTTGCCGGAGCTGAAAAACTACGGCTGTGGCTGAACCAATCCGGCTCCGCCAGGCTGATCTGCCTTGTCACGCATTCATGCCAGCTGGCCTGCTCGTACTGCCGTGTCGGCAAATATCCGGCGGAGATGTCCCCGGAAGTTTTGGATCGGTCGGTGGATTTTCTGTTTACCTCGGTCAGGCCCGAAGTGCAATTGCAGTTTTTCGGCGGGGAGCCCCTGCTCCGCTTCGAGCTGGTGCGCCGGGGGGCTGAACGCGCGCTCGCGGCCGCAAAAAAGACGGGCAAACGCCTGCGGCTTATACTTACCACCAACGGCCTGCTTCTGGACGAGAAAAAGGCCGGGTTTCTGAAGCGCGCCGGGTTTACCGTGGAAATCAGCTGTGACGGCACCGCGGCCTCCCAGATGGCGGCGCGCGGCGTTTCCGTCGGAGCCAGAAAAACTTCTTTAAAAGTCATGGAGGGGCTTGCCGCGGCAAAAAAACTTAAACTTGATTACTGTGTGATAATGGTGGTCATGCCGGAGCGGGTCGGACGGCTTCTGGAGGATTTTTCCTATATCGCCGCCGCCGGTCACAGGCGGATTCAGGTTAACTATGCATTGGGAGTTGAGTGGACAGGGAGACAGATGCTGTCTTTTCTCAGGCAACTGGAGCGCATCCGGCGTCTCGCTCCAGGAGGCGCCTCCTGCGTTAATTTTTTAAAAGAGCGCCGCGAGCCGGTGGTGCTTAACGCTGAATGCACGGTGGACTGCGACGGTTTCGTCCTGAGGGAAACCGGCGTGTGCCTTGAACGGGATTTTCTCAGGATGAGGGAGAGGTTCGCCGTGGGCGATCTCCGTTCCCTGGGCCCTATTGACCGTTATTTTACAACGCAGTTCCAGAATTTTGAGCTGCTGGCCAAAGCTTACTCCGCCGAGAATCAGCGTTTGCGCGGGATAATACTTAACAATATCAAGTTCGGGCGTATCATGGAGCGCTGGTGCGGGGCGCGTTCATCCCTTTCCCTGACCCGCTGAACAAGCGCCGGAGCGCCGCCCCGGCTTTCAGGGTGGATATGAAGATCTTTTCCTCCTCCGCGCAGGTAAAGGCGTTAAGCCAGCGGCGCAGATGTTCCCTGCGGCTGAAGCGGACATCCTCCGGCTTTCCCAGTTCATATATTTTTCCGATCAGAAAACATTTTCTCGCTCCCGGAAACCGTCTTTCCATGAATATCGCGCCATCCATATAAACGCGGCCGTCCGTGTCCGTTATCATGTCGGTTTTCAGCGCCACAGGTTCGGATTCCCCCGCGGCGTTAAGGAAAGAAATATGTTTTCCAGCGGGACTGCCAAGAAAGCCGGCTATGGTTTTTACAAGCAGCATTATGTCCGGCCCGTTCCAGAGAACGGCCCCGTTATAGCAAAGCTGCATACGCTTTACTCCGAGTCCGGAGATGTAGCGCAGATTGCGCGGCAGCGCCGGAAGATTTTCCGGGGAAACCACGATATTCGCGAAAAAATCCGTTTTGGAGTTTATAAGCCGCTTCAGGTTTCCGGTGATGGTTCTATGCCGCGCGCGGCCGGCCGCATCCGCGCGGAAGGCCGCGTGCGTTATAGAGTCTCCGTCAAAGCTGAATACCACAAGGAACGGCAGTTTCTCAAGAAAACGTATTTTTGCGGCATCTAAAGAGATCCCATTGGTGACAAGGCAGTATTGGATCTCCCTTGTTTTTCCCAGGCGCCTTTGCGCTTCCCGGACCGCGTACCGCATAAGGTTAAATTTGAGCAGCGGTTCTCCTCCGAAAAATTTCAGTTCCAGCTTTTTACTATCGCTGCGCTCTAAGAAAGAAATCGTGTCGTCTATGACTTTTTTTGTGGCATGAACTCCGCGCCGGAGAACCTGGCAGTATGCGCAGCGGAGCTGGCAGGCGTATGTCGTCATCAGGGAGACGGACACCCTTTCCGCAAACGGATCCGGGCCGGCGAGCAGATCGGACAGGAACGTCATTTCATTAACCCCGAAAGAGCGTAGCGTTCGAAGTAGGCGGAGGCGAGTCCGTTGCAGTAAGAAGTTTTCCGGCAGCCGCGGCACAAGGAAGCCGGTTTCACGAATTCCCGCCTGAAATTCCCGGCGTATTTAAGCAGCCGTCCGCGGGACACTCCTCCGGCCCCGTCTATGTCCTGGTTTTCGGCGGAGACCGCTTCCGGGAAAATACAAAGCGGGAACCCCCGGAATACGATACGTCCGGGATAGGCGGCTCGTCCGCGCCCCAGTTCCCGCAGAAGGGGGGGTATCATGGAGTAATTGAAAATGTTCGCGGCGGCGGAGGGACCGGAGAGATTTATAAGAGTAACGGAGTCGGCGCCCAAAGCTTTCAGCATCTTCAGCGTCGTACCGGCGGCGCGGATATTCTCCGCGCACAGGACAAGATTGACTCCGGTTTCAATAGCCCCGCCGCGGGCGGCTCTCGCCGCGTTGGCCAGGCCCTTCCAGGTTTGGGCGCAGCTTCCTTTTGCGCGCGTTAAATGGTCGTGTATTTCCGGAAGGTGGGAATAAACGGAGACAGCGAAAGAGGTTATCCCGGCCGAAACCAGAGTTTCCAAATAAGCCGCGTCCGAAAGGGTTCTTCCGTTGGTCACTATGCCTATTTTTCTCGCCCCGCTCTTTTTGCAGGCGGCGGCTATGGACGGAAGGGTCTTAAGAGTGGTCGGTTCTCCGCCGGTCAGCACCGCTTCCAGGCACCCCCCAGTTCTGATAGTTTCCAGCATCCGCGCGGGGGTGGTAACAATAGGCTTCAACGCGTTCCGGGGGCAGAAAATACAGTTGTTGTTGCAAACCAGGGTGAGCGTGAAATCAAACGCAACAGGTTTTTTCATGATTTGCGCCCGCCGATAAAAAATTATAGGTTTTATCGCGCAAATGAGCAAACGCTTCCGCCCCATGCGCGTATTCCCTTTCGGTAATTCTGATATAATTTAAAAACCATGAACCTTAAACGGCGGCCTACGGGTTCCACGGGCATAAACTGTCTGCATGTACTGGTCACCCGCGCCTGTCAGCTGTCCTGCCGGTATTGCCGACAAAGCAAACAAGACCTTTCAATGCCGGACGGCATGATCTCCGACTGCGTAGACCTGCTTTTGGCCTCGGACGAGGAACAGGTGCGGTTGGAATGGTTCGGGGGGGAGCCGTTGCTCCGGTACGATACGATAATCAGACAATCCAGGGCGGCTTTGCTTAAGGCCGGCAAACTGGGGAAAAAACTGAAGTTCGTGATCGCCACCAACGGTTTTCTGCTTACTCCCGGCCGGGTGCGGCGTCTTGCGGAACTGCCCCTGGAGTACATCCTGAGCATTGATGGCGCATTGCCGAAGCAGAGCTATCAGCGGCCGTTCAGGTCGGCCCCGGGTAAATATCCTTTTTGGCGCCTGCGCGCGGCTATCAAAGAATTGAACCGGCTCAAGCAGGAATACTTCGTAAATATTGTGACGCTGCCGGGGCGGGAGGGCTCCTTGGAAGATGATGTGGATTATCTTCTGGCTCTTGGAGTTACAAACTTCCACTTTGCGTACGCGATGGGAGTGGACTGGCCTCTTTCCGCTTCCAGGGCCTACTTTGAAAAAATACTGCGACTTCGCCTGTCCAGGGAAAAACAGGGTGCCGGGCGGTTTGTGCTTAATGTCGATTCCGGGAGCGAGCCGAGCCTGAGCTGCCCGCTCCCTTCCGTGGACTGCGATGGCGCGGTATATTTTGGGAGCGTAATTCCGGCTTTGGAGAAAAATTTTCCAAAGGCGCTGGCGGCGACGAAAATCGGCGAGTTGCGGGATTTCTCCCGGTTGTCCCAACTGGAGGTTGATCGCAACACGGCTTTAAGACGGGTGGCAGGCGCCTACCCAGCGGGCAGCCGAAAAGGGCGGATAATAAACTCGAATCTTCGCATGGGCGCCTTATCCCGCGGCTTGTTCGCTGAAATTTCCGGGTTCCGTCGACCGGCGAGCCGGGGGTGAGTTATGAATAAAATATTTTCAATACCTTTCAACGGGGACACCGCTCTGATGGAAGAGGCCGCTAAAACAGGCAAAGTGGCTGAAATATATTTTGCCGGGCCGGCCGGAAACGATTTGTCGCAGAGTTACCCCGTGTACGGCGGCGGGGGCGATTTTTCGCCCAGGACGATTTCGGAGCTTATCGCGTTGTGCAGGGATTATGAAATCAGGAGCAACCTTTTATGCAATAAGCCGACGCTGGTTTTTGACGATTGTCCGGCGGCGTTCCGGTATATAAAGAGCCTTAAATATTTAGACGCCGTGACAGTGGCCGATCCATACGCGCTGGCGGCCTTTGTTAAGGAATTTCCAGGCAAAGATATCCAATGTTCGGTCAGCATGGTTTTGGATTCGTTTGAAAAAGTAAGAACCATATTAAAACTTGGGGCGGGAACCGTCAATCTGCATATAGATCTGAACCGCAATGAGGCGGCGCTCAAGGCCTTGTTCCGGCTCAAAAAGTCATACCCCGGGTTTAAGGTAAAACTGCTGGCGAACTCGGTTTGTTACCACGCCTGCCCCTTCTACAAATGGCATGACGCGCTGGAGACGCTCGCGCCGCTGAATAACAACAAAAATTCATTCGGGGCGCTGCTGGACGCGAATAAATGTGTTTTTCCCAAACCGACGCGCTCCGATTTGCTCAGGCGGCCGTTTATAAGGCCGGAGGATGTCGATTATTACCTGCGCAAGAATCGCGCCGATATAATAAAACTGGCGTTCCGCTCCAACAATTCTGAAACTTTAAAGCGTACGCTGTGGGCTTATTTTGAAGGTTCTTATAAAGGGAATCTGGGGGATGTCGTGGGCTTCGGCGGTCAATGGCGGAATTTGTTTTGCGATAACAACAGGTTCCCGGCGGGCTTCGCAAAAAAAGTGATGCGCGCTGCGGCGGATCCGTTCAGCGGTTTTTTTGACAGCCTTGCGGGCCGGGTTTTTGTTGACGGGTGAATGGGACGGGAAACGGAAAAAATAATGGGTTTTTACGCAGGAGCCGGTTTCGCAGGAGAAATGCCCGATAAAACCGGATCTCTCGCGGTTCTCTGCCGGCCTGGAACGGATTATGAGGCCGCGGCCGGCCTGCTTTTGTTGTCCGGTAAAAAGGAGATTCATTTTATCTGCTTCAGCGACGGGGACTCGCTGCCGCCCGCAGCCGTACGGGCCGTCCGCGGGCTCGGCCGTAACCGCGGGCTGCATATTTCCGCGATTTTCGGGAAGCCTCCCCGCCCCGGAGTTTTCAAGGCCCTGGCCGGGATGGATTTTTCCCCGTATGCGCGGATCAGCGCGGGGGAGAAATTGACCGGAGGTTTCCTGAGGGCGTTGGCCGGGGCCGCCGGGGCGGCGTGCGGATACGGCTATCGGCTGAGAGGCCTGATTTCGGTTTCTCCCGGAACCGCGGGGAGATTAACGGCGCTGCTGGAGGAACTCCCGCGCCGCGGGGTGCGCTACGCGCTGCTGAATCCGGATCCCGGCCGCGGGCTCTCAAGGAAAGAAGAGGCGGGGTTCTTAAAAGCGCTCTCCGGGCCTGTCGGCCTCGCGAATAAAAAAAGGGACGGCGACCACCCGCCGCGCATTCAGATAGAAAACACCCTGGCCGGGGACGAGGGCGGGCTGCGACCCTGGGATCCGCTGTTCAGCCGCGGGGAGATTTATCCTTTATGTTACCTGTTGGGCGGGTCTTTCCGGACCGCGCTTGAGAAGAACGAGCCTCGCGGCAAGTATGCCGCCTGGGAAAAAAGTTTTTTAAAATTCGGATCTTTATTCTCCTCTTTGATGCATGGGGCGGCCATGCAGTGGACGGAGCCGTCCGAAAACGCCTGGATAACCAGATCCTTTCTGGATGGAGATATCTACTCCCAGCGGCGGTTTGTCAGGCGCCATCTCCCCGGGATGGGTTCCGTTTTTATGTTTATCGCGTCGGGCTGTCTTAACGACTGCGTTTTTTGTCAGCGGAAAAAGCCGGGCCAGGAGAATGATCTGGCGGCTATAAACAGCTTCCTCGACTCCAACCGGTTCGTCGGGCATTCAAAAATAAGCATTTTAGGCAATGAACCGCTGCTGGAGCCGTCTATTCTTGAGATAATAGCGCGGGCCCGAGAACGCGGGTTCAGGCGCGTTGAAATGATGACATCGGGGAACATTCTGCGGTCCGCTGAATTCTGCCGCAGGCTGGCGGGGGCGGGTCTTACGGAGGTTTCGATCCCGCTGATGGGCTGTTCCGCGCGGGCTCACGACGCGCTTACATCCACCCCCGGCAGTTTTGACGATACGATAGCCGGGATCGCGGCCGCCGCCGCGGCCGGGATAAAGGTTTATACGCATACCAACGCGCTTAAACAGAATTTGCGGGAATTGCCGGAAATAGAGACTTTTGCCCGCAAAACGCTGAAAACCCCGTTCTGTATTTTTTCTTTGAGGCCAAAAGGGCCGGGCGCAATGCGCCTCCCCTACGCCGAACTGGTCCCATCTTATTCGGAAATGATAAAGGCGCTGTCCGGCAGAGTTGATTCGCTGCTGGGTTTCCCGATTTGCGTCCAGCGCCGGATACAAGGGGACGCCGAGGTCCCGGCCGGGGAGATAGCGGACGGCGTTAAGTTGTATATGATGCACCAGAATTACACCAAGCCCGCCAAATGCGGCAATTGCGCCGCGGCGCCTTCCTGTATGGGTACGTTCAGCCGGTATACCGAGATATACGGGGATTCGGAACTGTCGCCGGCGCGGAAAGCGGACTAACAGTCTGCTAATTACAGCCGCTCTTTGCCGGTTTCCTTATCGCAATAATAGTGGAAACAGCCCCTGCAGCCGGGCAGCAGCCTTTTAAGGAGTCTGGCCCGCAGGCGCCTCGCGGCCGCCCCGTTCCAGATCGCGGAAAAAGGTTTTTCCATAATGCCGCCTATATGGTAGTCGGGGCAGATCCAGACGTCCCCGTTCGGCAGCATTGTTATGTCGCGCCAGGGCGCGGCGCAATAAGCCGGCATTGTCCAGCCGTGTTTTCCCAGGTAGTGGTCGTCCAGCGTTTTCCCTTTAAGGCCGGCGCTCAGCGATACCCGGCGATCCGAGCGGATTATTCCGTCAAGTTCCAGGGACAGGGCCTTTGAATCCAGCCCTTTGGGGAGCAGGCTGTACCCCCGCATGAACCAGGGCTTCATTCCCATCTTTTTAAGCTCCCGTTCCTGCGCCGAGAGTTCCGGGCCCGTGTTGTAGATAAGGTGCTGGAAATAGTACTGATCGGCCTCGATCCCGCTGGCTTTAAGATAGGACAAAAGTTCCAGAAGATGACCGGCGTTCCCGTCGAATACGGTGCACATTAGCCGCAGCCTCGGGGCTTTTTGTCCCAGGGCTTTCTTGACCCTCATAAAAAGACGCAGGCCGCGCATCATCTTTTCATAGTGGCCTTTCGGGCCTTTCCTGATCAGCCCGCTTATAAGGGGCGTGGCGTTCAATGACAGGTTTACCTGGCTTATGGCGCCGCAAAGCGAGGAGAGGCGTTTCTCCAGGTGTATTCCGTTAGTCGTCAGGGAGGTTTCTATTCCAAGCCGCATTGCTTCCTTTGCCGGCGCCAGCCATTCGTCGTGCAGCAGGGGTTCTCCGCCGGAGAAGTTTACCATCCGGGGTTTGAAGGGGGCCGTTTGCCTGATGACTTCCGTCCAGTCCGGGCCGCGGCCTTTAGCCGGCTCACGGGCCGCCGCGCCCGCCTGGTGCAGCGCTCCTGTGTCGCCCCAGAGGGAGCAGGCGGCGCAGCGCAGGTCGCAGGCAAACCGCATCATGATGTAGATCTCGCCGAGGCGGAGACTTTCCAGCGGATCCGGGGCCATGCCGCCGCTCCGTAAAAGTGCGGCCGCGAGAAGGCGTGTGTTTACTTTGGGAGGCGTAGAGGCGGTCATGAAACTTTCCCCCTGCCAAGGACGCTTTTTGCCGCGTTGCCGAGCGCAATAACTTCCGGGATAAACCGTGGGAGAGCCCGTTGCGCGGCCAGGCGCGAGATCTTTGTTTCCTGTTCTCTTCTTGAGCCCGCCAGATCGTCAAGCGAGGAAAAGTTCCCGAGGTTTCCCATCTTGAAAGATTCTGCCAGGGCCGGCGCGGATGTTTCGAGCACCGCCGCGCAACCGACCGAGACGACGCCGTCGCAATCGCAGAATATCTGTGGGTGCGTGAGCACTGGTTCTATTTCCCAATCCTGGCGGAGTCCGGAGGCTTTTGCTTTTAAAAGTTGTTTTAAAAACTGCAGCCGGCGGTTTGCGGTCCAGCCTGGGGCGAGGGCATAGGCGGCCTGTATCTCCCCAAGGCCCAGGGTTTTAAGGAAAATAAAATTTTTGTGGAGGCGGCGGACTTTTTCAGGGGCGACTACCATGTTCAGGCGCAGCCGGCAGCCCAGCCGCTTGAGGCGCCGCGCTGCCGCCAGCATGCGGATGAAATCCCTTTTAGGCAGATTTATTCCGCTTCTCCATGTTTGCGCCGCTTCATCTCCGTCGAGGCTTGCGAGGATCCCGACCCGCTCTTTTGCCAGGAAACGCAGGGCGGCGTCGGACCAGCCAAGCAGATTGGTGGTAAGAGAAATTTCCAGGCGCTTGCCGGTCTCCGCCTCCATACGCCTGGAGATGGCGACGGCATCGAAGACCAGCGCCGGGGCCAGCGCGGGTTCTCCTCCGAACAACTGGAGCGAAAGCGCTTTTTTAGAAGAGGAAAACAACAGCTTGAGCGCCAGTTTCAAGGTCTTCCGCGGCAGATCCGCCGGTTTTCTCCGCCTGTCAATAAAGCAGTAACGGCAGTTAAGGTTGCATCTCCTTGTAAGGGCCAGCAACAGGTCGGCTTTCCCGGGCTGGGGATCGGGGTTATTTCCTGACCCGTAATTCACTTGTTCCATAGTGTTCGGCGTAACTTTTCCAGAGGCCCTCGCAATGCCCGCGCCAGCGGCAGGCGCGGCAGCGGGGGGGTTTCATTTTAAACAGAGTTTCTCTTTCAAAAGAAAGAGGGACGGGCTCGCCGCTTAAAGAGAGCCTTTCGTCGAACGGCGCGCGGTTCTCGGGTCTGACCGCCGGAATATCGCTCAGCATACATTCGGGGACTCCGCTTACTGCGGCGGCTATTCCGTTCCGCCCGCAGAAGTCGGCTGCGGCCCGCACCCCGCTCCGGAGGTTTGTCCATTTCGGAACGCTCTCGGTTGAAAAAACGCCGGAGAGTCCGGGGCGGGGTTCCAGCGAGAATTCAGCCCCTGAAAAGCCCGGGCCCGCTAGGCGCGCGCAAAAGCCGGAGAGGTCTTCCCGGCCGCTGTTTGTGAGGCGTATGACAGCGCCCAGCGTTCCTCCGCGCCTGCGCCAGATGGCCGCTCCCGCCAGGCTTGCCGCGAAAGAACCGCGCCCGCGAACGCCGTCGTGAATCGGCCGCGCCGCGGATTCAAAATTTACAAGCAGCCGCACGGAGCGGATATGCGGTTCAAGGGTCCGGAGCGTGGAGCCGCAGAGCAAGGCGGAAGCGTCGGTGCGCAGTTCCAGCTCGTGCAACCCGACTTCACCAGCCAGGCGCAGGATCTCGGGCAGAAACGGCAGCAGCAGAAGATCCTTTTTCTTTCCTCCAAGGGAAACGCGTTCGGCCCGGTGGTATGCCAGCAGTATAAGCTGGCGCAGACTAAGATCCTTTTTTGAAAGTTTTTCCGGCAGGTCTATATAGATGGTTCTTTCCCGTATAAATTCCCCAAGCCTGTCGAACTCGGCCCTGGGCAGCTCCGCGGTATAGTAAGGAGCTTTATGATCCGGGCCGTCATAGTACCCCCGGGGGATGATCCCGGCTCTGACCGCGGCCGAATGGATCGCGGTACCCGGATAGACCCTTGTTTTTTTGATCATTGCCCGGTCGGGAGCCAGGCGCCGGCAGGACGTAAGAGTTGTGCGGATGGTATCTTCGCTTTCGCCGGGGCTGCCGCTCATAAGCATCAGGACGCCGTGGATCCCGGCGGCCCTGGTGTTTTCCAGGCACG
Source organism: Elusimicrobia bacterium GWA2_56_46 (assembly GCA_001799575.1). GTDB lineage: Bacteria > Elusimicrobiota > Elusimicrobia > Elusimicrobiales > UBA9959 > YA12-FULL-51-18. Next base: position 32,112 of record MGTT01000015.1, on the reverse strand, counting down.
GGGTTACCAGGGCGGGATCCAGAAACTTCCCTGTTGCTTTTTGGATTTCCGGGGCGAAACTTTCTACGCCGTAGGAGATTTCAACGCAGCCGGCCCCGGCCATCGCCCGCAAAAGAACCGGGTCTGTCGCGTCCGCGCGTGTCATGCACATCCATCTGATATTCAGTTTCCTGCGGGTAATTTCCCCGCATATCTTCAGGGCGCGCGCCCGGTCGCAGGTGAAAAAATTATCCCCGAACACGAAATCCCTGACGCCGTGGCGGCGATGAAAGTCTTCCGCCATGGATACGAAATACTCGGGGCTGTGAAATCTTATTTTTATCCCTTTTTCTCCGCTCATGGGGCAAAAAGCGCAGGAGTAAACGCAGCCGCGGGAGGAAATAAGCATCAGGGACGCGCGCATGGCGCAGCAGCGCCTGCCCCGCGCATAATTATACGCCGGATCGAATCCCAGCAGATCCGGAGACCGTAACAGCGCCGGGGCTAATTTTTTCCTAAAGTCAAAGGCCTCAAAGTACGGGTAGGGAAGCGAGTCTATGTTTTTTATCTGCGCGCGCGGGGGGGCGGAAAAAAACGCCCCCTTTGTAAGCGTGGCCGCGCCGGGGATGCCGGAGATGGAGGCGCCCTTTAAAAAGGCCCGCGCCAGCTCGGTCATGGTTTCCTCTCCGTCCCCTATCACCGCCGCGTCCGCTCCGCTGTTGCGCAGCAGCGTTTCCGGCATAGCGGTGGAGAATGCCCCGCCGACCACTATTTTTACTTCCGGCAGGGCCGTTTTAAATTCCCTGGACATTCTGTAAACGGCGTCCCTGGTGGAGCTTTGCGCGGCTATCCCGACTATTTTCGCCCCGGATTTCCTGGCCGCGCTTATCGCCGAGGAAATGCCCGGATCCCGGGCGCAGTCGTCAAGGTCGAGGCAGGCTACGCCCAATCCGGCCCTGCGCAGGGAAGCGGCTATAAGCGAAAGTCCGTATGGAGGCCCGAAATAATTGGGAGCCGGATCCGGGTTCGGCGGGTTTATGAGCAGCACCTGCGATTTCTTTTTCATATGGCGGCGCCGGCGGCTGGATTTTGTTAATTTATGGGCGGCGGATTCGCGGGAAGAGGCCTTTTAATCTTCGTCTTTCATCGTTAAGTTCTGCCGGATCCGCTTTATGCCGGACAGGCGCTTTTTATTCTCAAGGCGGCGCTGTTTGGCGCCATGAGAGGGTCTTGTCGGAGTTCTGTGTCGGGGGGCGCGCGCCGCGCGCTCCAGCAGCGCGAGCAGCCTCAGCCGCGCGGCCCGGCGGTTCTGCTCCTGGGTTCTGTGTTCGCCGGCGGTTATCAGTATGTCGCCTTCGGCGGTCAGTCTGGAGCCCGCCAGAAGTTTCAGGCGCTCCTGCGCCTCCCGCGTCAGGCCCGACAAGCGGGGAAAAAAACGAAGCTGCACCGCGGTGGCGACCTTGTTGACATTCTGCCCGCCGCGCCCGCCGGCCCGGATGAATTTTTCCTCGAACGATCCCGGAGGCATTAAATATTCCGATTCTGGCCTGGTCATAAGCTGTTTTTATTATATCTTTTTTGATTTTCCGCGCTTGTGCCCGTTTGGAAATCCGGTAATTATTGTTTAGAATGTACAAAAGACCCGCCCGAGGGCGGCCCGGAGGAAACATGGATCTCAATAAACTTAACGCCGCCGTTTTAAAATACAGAAAAGATATGACCGCCTTTGCCAGGGATCTTATCCGCATCCCCAGCTTTTCCATGCAGGAAGGCAGGCTGGTGGAACGTATTAAAAAAGAAATGATCAAGACCGGCTTCGACCGGGTCAGGATAGACGCCATGGGGAACATTATCGGCTTCATCGGCAGGGGCAAAAAAAAGATAATGGTGGACGCCCACATAGACACCGTCGGCATCGGCGACAGGACCGCCTGGAAGATAGACCCTTTCGGCGGGATTTTAAAGAACGGCACGATCTACGGGCGCGGGGCCACCGACCAGAAACTGTCCATGGTCTCCATGGTCTACGCGGGCAAGCTGATAAAAGAGCTGAAGCTGGAAGCCGATTACACCTATATGGCCGTAGGCTCCGTGATGGAAGAGGATTGCGACGGCCTGCCTCTCCTCCATATCATCAACAAGGAAAAGATCAGGCCCGATTTTGTGGTGCTTACCGAACCGACCAACCTGGCCGTTTACCGCGGACACCGCGGCCGCATGGAGATGAAGGTGGTGGCCAAAGGCCGGTCATGCCACGCCTCCGCCCCGGAGCGCGGCGATAACGCCGTTGTGAAGATGGCCGCCGTCATCCGGCAGATCACGGATCTGAATAAGAAGCTCAAAAAGGACAAATTCCTGGGCAAGGGAACCGTGGCCGTGACTTGCGTGGACTGTAAGACGCCGTCCCTGAACGCCGTGCCCGACGAATGCGCCATCTACCTGGACCGGCGTCTCACTCTGGGCGAGACTCTGAAATCTTCCGTGAACGAGATAAAGCGCCTGCCCGCGGTAAAACAGGCGCGCGCGAAAGTGGAAGTGCTTTACTACGACGCCGTGTCCTGGACGGGGCTGAAAGTGGGCCAGGAGAAATATTTCCCGACCTGGGTTCTGCCGGAAAACCACAAGCTGGTGCGGGCGGGGGTGAGCGCGGGCCGGATAGCGCTGGGTAAAGATCCGATAGTGGACAAGTGGGTGTTTTCCACCAACGGCGTGGCCACCGCGGGCCGGCTGAAGATCCCGACCATCGGTTTCGGGCCTTCGAACGAGGTCTACGCGCATACGGTCAGGGAGAATATGCCGGTGGCCGATCTGCTGAAGGCGGCCGTGTTCTACGCCGCCCTCCCGCAGTACCTGTAAGACCCACCGGGAACATTAATACTTCTGTGTAATTTCCCAGTGTAGGGTTCGCGGGGCCTGTCAGGCATGGGGCCCATCAGGCCTCGGCGGCCCGGCGACTGACCTATGGGCGTGCCGCAACAGGGCCTATGGCCAACAGGCGGCCTACGCGCCGGTTCCGCCGAGGCCCGATCCAACCCATGCCTGCCACCCGCTCCACCAGGGGTATTGCTATGTTAGCCGGTATTTGCTGTAAATATAGTATCTACTAGGACTCCAATTATGATCGATCTGAAACCGGACTATCTTAAAAAAGTAAAACGCATTCTGAATGGGCATGTGCCGGAACACGAAGTGTTGTGTTACGGGTTAAGAGCGGTCGGCGCCGCGAAAAAATTTTCCTATCTGGATCTTGCCGTGATGACTTCCCAGCCGCTTGGCCCGCTCCGCCTGGAAAAGCTTTCCCTCGCGTTCGCCGGGGCCGGCTTTCCGTTCAGGGTGGAGACGGTGGATTGGGCGTCTACGGGAAAAGAGTTCAGAAAGGTCATCAGAAAAACCGGCCGGACCATCCAGAACCCCCCCAAAGGCGGCTGAACTTTCCCCGCGAAAGTGGTAAAATAGGGGGGCAGATGAAGTAACGAACCATATTGAGGAGGCGTAACCGTTTATGAAATCCATGTTGAGAGGCAAGGACTGGATAGAAACCGTAGACTGGAGCAAAGAAGAGCTGGAAACCGTGCTCGAAGTGGCCAAGTATCTGAAAATAAAATTTTCCCTGGGCGAAGCGCACAGGATCCTGCAGGACAAGACCTTGTTCATGATGTTCTTCGAACAGTCCACCCGCACCCGCAACTCTACCGAGGCGGCCATGACCCAGCTGGGCGGCCATGCGCACGACCTGACGCCCGACAAGATGCAGATCTCCCACGGAGAAACCCCCAAAGACACCGGCAAGGTATTATCCAGATACGGCCACGGTGTGGCGATCCGCAACTGTTTTTACGGGATCGGCAACAAATATATCCGTGAAGTCGCCAGGGAAGCCGAGATCCCGGTGACCAATCTTCAGTGCGACGTGGATCATCCCTGCCAGTCGATAGCCGATCTGATGACCATGCAGGAAAAGTTCGGCCAGAATTTAAAGGGGATGAAATGCGTGGTCTCCTGGACTTACGCCCCGGCTTATGCCCGTCCGCTTTCCGTGCCGCAGGGCCTGATTACCCTGCTTCCCCGCTTCGGAGTGGACGTGACGCTGGCTTATCCGAAGGAATTCAACCTGATCCCTAAAACCATGGAGGATGCGCGGAGGTTCGCTAAAGAGACCGGCGCCAAGTTCAAGGTTACCCATAATATGGATGAAGCTTTCAAGGGCGCGCATATCGTATATCCGAAATCCTGGGGCTGCCATCAGCACCTGAAAGACATCAATGTGCCGGAGGCCGACAAGAAAGAAACCGGCATGAAGATCCTGAACAGGTATAAGAGCTGGGTCTGCACTGAAAAGCGCATGAAGATGGCGCATAAAGACGCCGTTTATATGCACCCCCTCCCGGCCGATCGCGGCGCGGAAGTAGAAGACGCCGTTATAGACGGGCCGCAGAGCGTAGTTTTCGACCAGGCCGAGAACCGGCTGCACACGGTCAAAGCCATTCTGGCGCTGATCATGGGCGGCAGGCCGTAAAGTCAGCGGATCGTTGCAGGAGTTACCGCCCCGCGGATCCCCGCGGGGCGGTTTTTTGGGCTGAATGGCCTATTCCGAAGTAGGTCTAAAAACAAAGAAAAACCGCTAAAAGGCACTGGGTGACGCCGCTTTTGCGGACTACAATATAAACACCTGGCGAAGCCGTCCGGGGCCGGCGCGGGAAACGGAAAAATTCCCGCGGCCTCGGGACGGATATGTGGAGGAACAAAAAAACTATGAATAAATATAAACTCTCTCTGCTGGTAATGGTGTTTTCCGCCGTTTCCGCGGCGGCGGGGCCGTTCGTTTTTGATCCGTCGGTCAATGAACAGATCGGAGCCAAACTGAAAATACCGGTCTTCTATGCGATGCCGGAAAGCGCCTATTCGCGGACGGCGGATGGAATTACCGCCGCCGCCGGGTTATGGGAATTCCGCCATCCCGGTTCGGCCGGGGCCGCGTCGCCGGTCGGACTGCGCGTTTACCGCACCCAGCATCAGGATGCCGCGAAAAGACTTGCCGCCTCCGGTTTTATACAGACGGGAGACGTCATCCTGACGTTCAGGCCCGAATGGGGCTTTATGGGGCCGTATCCGAATATCCAGATGGGGATAAGCCATGCCGCTCTCGCGGTCGTGGAGAACGGCGTCGTTTCGAACATAGACAATCCGCTTACGGCCGAATATCTCGGCAGCCTGGATGCCGCGCACTACAAAGAGTCCGATGCCCTCCATGTGATACGCCCCAGGAATTTGAGCGGGGAGCAGAAGAAGAATCTGACCGGGTGGGTAGGGAGATTGTCCAAGCTCGCGCCCAAAATCTACCCTTCGCAGATCTCGTTCAACCAGGATTATACTTCCCCTAAATATTCTGGCGACATGAATTTCGTGAAAACGCTCGGTCGGATAGCGTTGCAAGTGGATAAAACCGACAAGGTTAATCTTTTCTGTTCGGAGTTCGTGTGGGCGCTGCTTTCGCTCAGGGATTGCGACCCCGGCCGTCCGGAAGCCTTTTCCGGGGAAGGAACCCCCGCCTGCATTAAACCGATTTTCGCGCCGCTGCCGATGGTCGGGGATTACTTTTTAAACCAGAGAGCGTCCTCCGCGCGCCTCGGCCTTTCGGACGGGCCGTTGGCCGTGATCGCTTCTATGGGATTGCCGGAAGAAGAAAAGGGCCGCCTCATTCATAAAGTGTTCGAGACCAAACGCCGGATGTCGCCCGGCCATCAGGCCGTGGCGGACAGCCTCGCTCCGTACTATCTCCCGCTTGAGGGATATTATGCGGGTATTCAGGCCGGAGCCCCCGAGGCCGTCCGGATAATGAATAATTTCAATAACAGCGTAAAACCGAATTACTCTCCCACCGCCTATCTTGTGAATACGCTGCTTCCGGAAGGCAGTGAAGAGAGAAAAATGGATATGGTAGGTACAGTGATGTTTTCGGATTAAGTAAAACGACATGAAAAATTTCGGCCGCGCTTTTATAGCCGCCCTGCTCCTGGCGCCCCCCGCGTTTTCTATGGAATTGCCGCCTGGCGCCGGTAAAATGAGTTTGCGGGAAGGGGATATTATCTTTATCCATAGCGGGAGTTCGCAGGCGCCCGCGATAGAAGAGGTAATGGGTTCGAGCTGGACCCATGTCGGGGTGGCTTTAATGCGTAATTCTTCGTGGGTCGTAGCGGAAACCGCCGGAACCGCAAGCCTTACGTCGCTGCCGGAGTTTATAAAGAAGAGCCGCGACGGCGGGTTTGCGGTCAAAAGACTTAAGGAATGGCGCTCGCGCCCCGCCGCGAAAGAATTGCTTTCCCTGAAAAAATGGCTGCTGGGCGGCCTGGGCAAAAAATATGACATCTATTTCGAGTGGTCGGACAAAACATTTTATTGCAGCGAATACGTATGGAAAGCGTTTTATAACGCGCTTTCCGGGCGTCCGGCTCTTTGCAAACCGCAAAAGTTTTCGGATCTGAAGCTGGACGGCCCCCTTGCCCGGGAACTTATCGCCAAAAGGTACAAAGCTGCCGGAAAAAAATTGAATATGGCCGAGCCGATAGTGACCCCATTGGCCCTTTTCAACTCCGACCGGCTTTATACCGTGCAGCAGTAGATTTATGCCAGATATGCCGTTTTGTTTTGTCCCGCCGGCCTACAGCTGGGAGGGGCTTTTATATTATAATAACCACAATGCCGTCTGGAAGTCCGATCCTGTCGTTGTCCCTGGCACTGGCGCTTTTGAGCGGCTGCGGGGGGAACTACGCCGCCTCGCGCGCCAAGCCGGATATATACCCGGATTACGCGGCGCTCAGCGCGGCCAATGTCGAAGGACGCGATTTTTCAAGGGAAGTATATGACCGCGGGGCCGCGGCGTCGGTTTTCGCCATACACGGCGGGGATATTGAGCGCATAACCGCCCGCGTCGCGCGGGGCATAGCCGGTTCCGATCTCAACCTTTATATTTTCAGCGGCTGGCTTGGCGGAGACAGCGGCAGACTGCATATCTCCGCCGTGCGTTTCGACGATCCGGCCGCCGTGGCGCTCTCTACCGCGGTTCTGTTGGCTGTTTCCGTCCACGCCCAATCCGGCCGCGGGGAGTGGGTCTGCGTGGGAGGCGCCAACGCGGCGGCCGCCAGCGCGACGGCTTCGGATCTGATTGCGGCCGGCTTCGAGACCGAGTACCCCTGCAAGCGCCTGCCCGGGGTCAGCCCGAGAAACATTGTGAACCGTCCGGAGAAAGGCGGCGTCCAGCTGGAACTCACGTCCGGATTGCTTGAGCGGTTTGAAAACTCCAGGGAGGATTTGTCCAAATTCACCGGCAGCGTCCGTAAATCCATCTTCGCGGTCTTGAAAAAAATATGAAAAGAATAAGGATCTTCGCTTTCGGCGGCAACGAGGTTTCGCCTGTGGGTCTTAAGGACGCCGCGGGAAAGGCCGTAAATCCGGATATAGCCATGCAGTGGCGGCGCACCGCCGAAACAGCCAAGCTTGTGGCGGATATTTTTGAAAAATATCCCGGCGACCTTTACGTCATGACCCACGGTAACGGTCCGCAGGTCGGCAACGTCCTGATGCGCGCGGAACTCTGCCGCGAGACCCTTCCCCCTCTGCCGCTGGACGTCTGCGTGGCGGACACCCAGGGCGCCATGGCCTATATGCTGGCCGAGCTTAACAATGAGCTCAATATCCGCGGTCTGGACAATATCGTCACCGGGATCGTGACCCAGGTGGTGGTGGATAAAGACGATCCGGATTTCAAGGATCCTTCCAAATATATAGGCCCCTCCTATTCGAGAGAGGAGGCTGACGCCCGCACGCGAGAGAACGGCTGGGTCATGAAACTTTATAAGAAAGACGCCAAGGGCGCGGAGATCTGGCGGCGCGTGGTGCCTTCCCCGGTTCCTTCCGATATCGTGGAGATAGACGCCATAGAGGCGCTGCTGGCCAAAGGCATAGTGCCGATAACCGTGGGCGGCGGCGGCATTCCGGTGCGCGAGGTCGTGCCGGAGGTCAGGGACGGCATGGAAGAATATGCCTGCAATTACGGCGTGAAATTTTCCAGGAAGCACAAACCCGGCAAACCCCTCAAGATGTACACCGGCGTGGAGGCCGTCATCGACAAGGATCTGGCCTCGGCGCTGCTGGGCAAGATGCTTTTACGACGGGCTAAAGCGCGCGGAGAGGACGTGGAAGTCAGCCTGACCATTTTTACCGGGGAGGACGGGGCCAAACTGAATTACCAGAAGCCGGATCAGACGGATCTGCGCAGGCTGACGCTCCCGGAACTGGAAGAGCTCTACAACCGCAAACCGTGCCCGTTCCCGGCCGGCAGCATGGGCCCCAAAGTAAAGGCGGTCATAGAGTTCCTCAGGGGAGGAGGGCATACCGCTTTCATCACGAGAACCGACCTTTTCGACGAGACCCTTAAGGGCCTGGCCGGCACTACGGTGGTGCGCTAAGGATTTATGAAAAAGATCAAGACTTTACAATGTATCAATTGCGGCAGGGATCACAAACTTGCCGAAGTAAAATATACCTGCGCCTCCTGCGGCGGGAACCTCCAGGTTATTTACGACTATAATCTGATAAAAAAGCGCCTTAACTACGAGGTGCTCAAGGACAACCAGGATCGGACCCTGTGGCGCTATATGGAGATTCTGCCCCTGGCCGGTTTCAAGATGATCCCGCCGGTGCAGGTCGGCTGGACCCCGCTTTACAAGGCTGACCGGCTCGGCGCCGAGACCGGCGTGCCGAACCTTTACATCAAGGACGACGGCCGCAATCCCAGCGCCTCGTTCAAAGACAGGGCCAGCGCCGTGGTGATCGCCCGTGCGAGGGAACTGAAGGAAAAAGTCGTCACCTGCGCCTCCACCGGCAACGCGGCCTCCTCCCTGGCCTGCCTGACAGGCAGCCTGGATCTGAAAACAGTTATTTTCGTGCCGGAAACCGCGCCGGCCCCCAAGGTGGCCCAGCTGCTGGTATTCGGCGCCGCGGTTATCATGGTCAAGGGCACTTATGACGACGCTTTCGAGCTCTGCCTAAAGGCCGCCGCGGAATACGGCTGGTACAACCGCAGCACCGGAGTGAACCCCTTTACCCGCGAAGGCAAGAAGACCTGCGCCTTTGAGATCTGCGAGCAGATGAAATGGGAAACCCCCGACAAGGTTTTCGTGTCCGTGGGCGACGGAAATATCATCAGCGGTATGTGGAAAGGTTTCGTGGAATTCCACCGCCTGGGGATTATCGAGAAGCTGCCGCAGATGATCGCCGTCCAGGCCGAAAAATCCGATGCCGTCAAGAGGGCTTTTGAGTCCGGCGGGGAGCTCCAGGCCGTTTCCGGGGAGACCGTAGCCGACAGTATCTCGGTCAGTATGCCGCGCGACGGCATGGCCGCGGTCATGGCCATCCGGGATTCGCACGGGTTCGCCGTGTCAGTCACCGACGCCGAGATCCTTGCCGCCATTCCGGCGGTGGCCCGGGGTTCCAATGTCTTCGCCGAGCCAGCGGCGGCCGCCACTTACGCGGGGCTTAAGAAAGCGGCGGCGGAGGGAAAGATAAAAGAGAACGAGTCCGCCGTGCTGCTGATAAGCGGGAACGGGCTGAAAGACGTCGCCAGCGCGATGAAATCGGCGGGCAAGCCTTTTATAATTAATCCCGACATGGGCGAACTGAGAAAACTGGTGGCGGACAATAAACTCGCCTGATGAGGCCGGCGCTGAAATTTATGAGGGAGAGGGGATTATGAACGACGAAAAAAGTTTCACGAAAGGCGGCTGGGCCTTCCTGCCGGGGTTGGCTTTTGGTCTGGCCGTATTCGCCGGTTTCGCCGCCTGCCGCTCCGCCGGCGTAGGCGTCGTAAGGGAGAGCCTGGAAATACGGGCGATGACCTTTAACGTCCGTCTGGGTTCGGCCAACGACGGCTCCGACAACTGGGAGAACCGGCGGGACATGGTTTTTGACGTGCTGCGCCGCTATAAACCGGATGTCGTCGGTTTGCAGGAGCCCCTGCGTTTCCAGCTGGATCAGATCCGCCGGGCGGTTCCGGAGTACGGGGAACTCGGGGTCGGGCGCGAAGCCGGCGGGACGGAAGGGGAATATTCCCCGATCCTGTACCGTCGCAGCCGGTTTACCCCGGCCGAGTCCGGCACGTTCTGGTTCTCCGACACGCCGGAGACGGCGGGGTCGAGTAACTGGGGAAACGCCTACATCCGGATCTGCACCTGGGCGAGATTCGTGGAAAAAAAGACGGGCGGGGCCTTTTACGTTTTTAATGTCCATCTCGACAATGTCTCGCAGGCGTCCAGGGAAAAGAGCGTGATCCTGCTTGTCAAACGCATCCTGGGGCGGAGCCGTCCGGATCCCGTTGTGGTGACGGGAGACTTCAACGTCGCGGAGAATAATTCCGCGGTCAGGTACCTTACGGCCGGGGACGCGCTTGAAGCGGCGGACGTGGATTTGCGCGTCAATCCGATACCGATGGTGGACACTTTCCGCGCGCTGCACGGGGACGCGCGGGGAACCGGGACTTTTCACGAATTTAAGGGTAATAGCGACGGAGAAAAAATAGACTACATCTTTACCAGCCCGGAGATTAGCGTGGCGGAATCCGAAATCCTGCGCGACAGCAGGGGCGGACGGTATCCCTCGGATCATTTCCCCGTTTCGGCCCGGCTGTATCTGCCGCCCTCGGCAGGCCGCTGGTAAATATGTCCGGCCGGTAAAGACGGCATCAAGGAGCGGCTATGAACATCATGAAATTGAGAAACCCCGGATTTGAACGGGTCGGTGTATGTGCGGTCGCGCTTCTGCTTACGTCCTTATGCGGCGCCCTGGAAAAGGACGCTTTGAAAAACCACGCGCCGGCCGCGGAACTCCATGCGGACACGGCGGAACTCTGGTTGACAAAAACCGACGGCTCCGTTCTGTTTCAGAGACAGCCCGGGCCGCTTAAGTTCGAAGCGCAGGCAGGCGTCTCCCGCCAGGATATAGAGATAGACCCTGGCGTAACGTATCAGGAAATCGACGGTTTCGGCTGCACGCTGACAGGCGGAAGCGCCTTGTTAATTCAGGGCCTGCCGGAGACGGAAAGAGCCTCCCTGCTCCGGGAGCTTTTTGCGACCGACGGCGCCGCCATCGGACTCAGTTATCTCAGGCTCAGCATAGGCGCTTCCGACCTGGACGAACGCGTCTTTTCATATGATGATCTCTCCGCCGGGCAACAGGACGTTGAACTGGCCGATTTCAGCATTGGGCCGGATAAAAAGGCCGTTATCCCCGTGCTTAAACAGATCCTGGCCATTAACCCCGGGCTTAAGCTGCTTGCTTCACCCTGGTCTCCGCCCGTCTGGATGAAAACGAACGGGAAGTCCAAAGGCGGATCCCTGAAACCGGAGTATTACGAAGTTTATGCGCGCTATCTGGCGGCATACATAAAGGCCATGCGGGCCGAGGGCATAAACATAGACGCGCTCACGGTTCAGAACGAACCTTTGAATCCGGACAATAATCCAAGCATGGTCATGACGGCCGCGGAGCAGGGCCTTTTTATAAAAAAATACCTGGGGCCGTTGTTTAAGAAGTACGGCTTAAAGACCAAAATCGTGCTCTATGACCACAATTGCGATAAGCCGGAATATCCCTTATCCATACTGGCCGACAAAGAGGCCGCCCGGTATGTGGACGGTTCCGCTTTCCATATGTACGGGGGAGAGGTCGCCGCTATGTCGCTCGTGCATAACGCCCATCCGGACAAAAATATATATTTTACCGAGCAGTGGGTCGGCGGGCCCAGCAACTTCGCCGCCGACTTTAAATGGCACGTTAAAACGCTGGTCATCGGCGCGGTAAGGAATTGGAGCAAAAACGTGATGGGGTGGAATCTGGCTTCGGATCCTGCCTATGGGCCTCATACCGAAGGGGGCTGCGACCGCTGTCAGGGCGCGCTTACGATAGGCCGGGATATTAAGCGCGACGTGGCTTACTATGTCCTGGCCCATGCTTCGAAGTTCGTAAGGCCCGGTTCCTTGCGTATAAAGTCCAATCTCCCGCCGTCGCTCCCCAACGTGGCTTTCAAAACCCCGTTCGGAAAAATAGTTCTTATCGTGCTGAACGAAAAATCGGCCCCGGCCTCGTTCAACATACAGTACAAAGGCAAAGCCGCCGCGGCCGCCCTCCCCGGCGATTCGGCGGGAACCTACGTGATAGGGGAGTAGCCGCGGCGTCCCTGGGTAGGTCCGATGGCCGGCCTGGAATAGGCCCTGCGCCCCTTACGGGGGCGCGGTGTTTCAGATACACTATTACATGAGAAAGACGGGTCTGGCTTTCCTGTGTCTGCTGGCTGTTCCCGGTTACGGGCGCGCCTCCGGACTTGACGGCATAAGCGCCGCTGAAGTAAGGCAAATGACGGCCCCTGCCGCCGCGCCCGTTCCGTCTCCGGCCGCAATGCCGCTGGCCCCTAAACACAAAAAAAACCGCCTGCCGGCGCGGCTGCCCGACAATCCCCTTATAGTGGTTCACTCCAGCAGGATTTTCGACGATAAGGAATCCGCCAGAGCCGGCATAGACTCCGTCGTCGCGGCTTTCAAGGCGGAGGGCCGGGACGTAATTTACCTGGTGCACGACCAGACCGGGCCGGGCTACGCGGAGTGGTACACGGGCGACCGTTCTCCGGACTATGAGATCTTTTCGGCCGGCGGCGAGAACAACCTGCCGCTGCGCGCCGATTCCGTGACCATCGCCGGCGGCTTCTTCGGCAGTTACGACGGATCCAGGGGCTGCCACACCATGGCGGTCAGGGACGCTATCCGGATGCACTTCGAGTATTCCGGGAACCCTTTCACCGTGAATATTCCGATCGGGGCCGTCTATTTTTACGACGAGGACACCGGGGTGAGGGAGCAGCTCCTGGCGCTTCCAAAAGCCCCCGCCGAGGCGGAACTGCGGAGGGTCTTTGAAGACTTTGAGGAAAATTTTCTTCTGTCGGATAATTTTACGGCGTCCACGGAGGACGCCGTAACTTTCGGGCATCCTTTTCCGGACCCGGAAGCCAATCCCGCCTATCGTATGGGTAAACCGGTGGATACCGCCCGCTATACCTTTGAGCTGTTCTTTAACGGTTTAAAGGTTTCAAAGTTCGGCACAGGACCGAGAAAAGTAACCCTTAAATTGTCCAATTGACTCAGAGCGGAAGGACTATCGTGAAAGCGGAGCCTTTCTGGAGCTGTGATTTTGCGTAGACGCTGCCTCCGTGCAGCTCGGCCGCTTTTTTCACCAGGGCTAGACCCAGTCCCCAGCCTTCCACCTGGCCGGTGAACGAGGCTTCAACCTGGTAAAATTTATTAAAAATATTGCCGATCTCTTCCCCGGGAATGCCGGGGCCGTTGTCTCCTACCGAGAGCAGGGCGTGCCCATCCCTGGCCTGGGCCGAGAGGATGACAAGTTTGTCCTTGCCCTGGTTGAACTTTACCGCGTTCTCCACCAGGGCTTTCAGGGCATTCTGGAGGAGGAACCTGTCGGCGCTGATCTTAAGCTGTTCCGGCACGACTACCTTGAATGTCAGGCCCGGCGTGTCCCTGAAACGGACTTTCATCGATTCGATCGTCTCGTTGAAGATCCCCGCCGCGTCCAGAGCGGTTTTATTGACGCCGGATTCTTCCAGGCTGTCTATGGTCACGAAGTCAAGCAGGCTTTCCACCAGAGAGGTGAGCTTGGCTCCCTGATCCAGGATGGTGGCGGCGGATTTTTTCACCAGCTCCGGGAGGTTTTTGGAGGAGGCCTCTTCGTTCAGGATCTGCGAATAGCCGTTGATGGACGCGAGGGGCGTTTTGAATTTGTGGGAAATGAGGGACAGAAAATTCCTGGCCATGCACTCTTCCAGCCGCTGGGCGGTGACGTCCGACAGGATCCAGAGCCTTCCTTCCACCGCCGAGCCGTCCTCCCCGGTGTCCTTGTAGAGCTTGATGACGGAGCCGTCCAGGTAGAACTTCTTTGGTTTTTCCCGCATGATCTCGAATTTCGCGAGGGGCTCGCCGGCTTTCATGATCTGGTCGAAAGACGGTTTTACCGAGAAATTCTCCAGGGCGGAACTTATATTGTCGAACTTGTATTTGTCGTATTCCAGGTAAAGTTTGGCGGAATTGTTCAGGAGGAGGATCTGTCCGTCCGGCGCGGTCAGCACCGCGCCCTCTTTAATGCGCTTGAAAACGATCTCCAGCTTGCGTTTCTCTTCCTTTACGGAGGAGAAGAGCCGGGAATTCTCTATGGCGATCGCCGCCTGCGAGGCGAACGCCTCAAAATTGTTCTTGTCGGCCTCTACGAAATCCCCGTCCGTTTTGTTTATGGCCTGGACCACGCCGATCACTTTGCCTTTGATCACCATGGGGCAGGTCAGGAGCGCGCGGGTGACGAAGCCGCTCTTGTTGTCCACTTTCTGGGCGTGGCGCGGGTCGGCGGCCACGTCGTTTGTGATAAAAGAGCGGGCCTCCTTGGCGCAGGTTCCGGCGATGCCTTCCCCCAGTTTAAAGCGCATTTTCTGCACGTCTTCGGGCAGGCCCAGGGCTATGTCGAAATAAAGCTCCTGGTTCTTTTCATCCAGCAGGTACAGGGACGCCCTTTCGGCGCCGACCACGCGCGAAGCCAGGCGCATGATGGTCAGCAAAAGTTCGGAAATGTCCAGCTTGGAGGACAGCAGCCGGGAAACCATCACCAGCATCTCAAGACTTTCCTGTGACTGCATGATCATAAGTGGCCTTTCCGCGCCTAAAAAAACATCTGAATCAAAAGTTTATAATAATTTTTGCCGGCTATGCCATTGGTTTTGTAAAAGTTATACGCGAAATCGAGCGTGGCGTTGTCGCTGATCTTCATTTTCATGCCGCCAAGAAAAGAGTTGGCGTCTTCAAGATTCCTGAACGAGATCCTGCTTGCCCCGGCGTAGAGATAACTGTCGAAGTCCGGGGCCATATTGCGGGCGAATTGCACCGCCGCCGCCCATTGAGGGAGGGCCGTCACCTGTCTGAAAGTTCCCAGGTAGGCCAGTTCTCCCTGGTCCATGACTGGGTTCACGAGATTGGAGTTGCGGGCTTTTTCCGGCCTGGAAAATCCGGCGGCCGAGGCCAGGAAGAAGAACTGGTTGTAAAAGCTTTTTTCCATCTGCGCTTCAAAAGCGGTTTCTGAAAAAGCCTCGCTGTCGGGACCGGTTCTGAGATTGAGCAGGGTTCTCTGTCTGGCGGCCGCGCCTGAAAGCGTAAGGTGGATATAACTCTCATCGTCGCTTTCGAGGAGCGGGAACAGGGCGGAGAATTTGGCGCCGGAAGCGCTGGAGCGTATGGCGGAAGAAGCGGGGTAGGCGAAAGGCTTCAGCGAGAGAACCAGTTTGCCGGTGGAATACATCAGCGGAGCGCGGAAAGCCCAGGCCTTGTCGCGGTAAAGGCCGCCGTCCTTGTAATAGGACGCGTTGGCGCCGCCCACCAGGGCGGGGGAGAGCCTGGAGAACAGCGTCAGTGATTCCCTCTGGAATTTGTTCGAGCCGAAAGAATAGTCGTTCTCGGCCCACCAGGCGGCCCGGGATACGGAGGGCAGCCAAAGGAGCGCCGTGAGCGCAAGCGCGTGAAAGGATTTCGCCATAACTGGAATTATATTATATATGGCCCGCCTTTTAAACCGGCAATTCCGGCAATTACGCAAACAGGACGTATGCCGTGCGAAGCGCGCCTTTTCCGGCGGGCGGCGCGGGCCGGACGCAGCGGGCTTATAATTTGTTAAAATCTATCCGGATCCGGACGGTGATTTTCGGAAGGAGGCGGAGTATGTCCCATTTTATCGGCCGCGACAGGGAAGCCAGGCAAACTTATGGTTTCGACGAAGTCGCTCTTGTGCCGGGCAGTATCGGCGTGGACCCCGACGATACGGATATCTCTTTCAGGATCGGAGACATAAAATTTAAAATACCGTTTCTCGCTTCCGCCATGGACGGCGTGGTGAATACCGGGTTCGCCTCCGCCATGAACAGGCTGGGCGGGCTGGCCGTGCTGAACCTCGACGGAATAAGCACCCGCTACGAGAATCCCGAAGAAGCCGTGGACATGATAGTGAACTGCGAGCCCGGCAGGACTACCGAAGTCTTCCAGAAGATCTACAAGGAGCCCGTCCGGACAAAACTCATCGCGCGGCGCGTGGAGGAGATTAAAAAGGCCAAAGTTCCGTGCGCCGTGTCGTGTATTCCGCAGAACGCCGGCGAATTCGGCCCCCTCGCCAAAGAAGCGGGCGCGGATATTTTCGTGGTGCAGGCCACCGTCATCACCATTAAATACGAATCCAGAAAGCAGAAGACGCTGGATATAGCCGGCTTCGTAAAAAAGATGAAAATCCCGGTGCTCGCGGGCAACTGCGTCACCTACCGCGTGGCGCTTGAACTGATGGACACCGGCGTGGCCGGCCTGCTGGTGGGCGTGGGGCCCGGCGCGGCCTGCACCACCCGCGGCGTCATCGGCATCGGCGTTCCGCAGGTCACCGCCACCGTGGACTGCGCGGCGGCCCGGGATTTCCATTACAGAAAGACCGGCAGATACGTGCCCATCATTACCGACGGCGGCATGCATAACGGCGGAGACGTCTGTAAGTCCATCGCCTCCGGCGCCGATGCCGTGATGATCGGTTCGCCTTTCGCCAAGGCCTCCGAGGCCCCCGGCAAGGGTTATCATTGGGGCATGGCCACTCCGCACGCGAACCTGCCGCGCGGCACCCGCGTGCACGTGGGCGTCACCGGCTCCATCGAGGAAATACTTTTCGGCCCCGCGCGCGTTGACGACGGAAGCCAGAACCTGGTCGGAGCGCTACGGACCTCCATGGGCGCCCTGGGCTGCCATAACATCCGCGAGATGCAGCAGGCGCAGATCATTATCGCCCCGTCAATCAAGAGCGAGGGCAAGCTGTTGCAGCGGGCGCAGACGGTGGGAATGGGAAAAACGAAGTAAATCCGGAATCTTCAATCGGGCATTTTTCATGGAACAAATATTGATCCTGGATTTCGGCAGCCAGTATACGCAGCTTATCGCCAGACGCCTGCGCGGCCTGCGCGTATATTGCGAGATCCTTCCTTTCCGCACGCCGGTGGAGGAGATCCTTTCCCGGAGCCCGAAAGGCATTATTCTTTCCGGCGGGCCCTCCAGCGTCTGCGACGCCGGCGCCCCCGTTCCGGATCCGGCCGTCCTCAGCCTCGGCATCCCGGTGCTGGGTATCTGTTACGGCATGCAGCTTATCGCGCGCGAAATGGGCGGCAGGGTGCATAAGGCTCTGAAACGCGAATACGGTCTTTCGAAACTGAAGGTTCGGGGGACTTCCGTTCTGTTCAGGGGCGTGCCGAAAAATCTTGACGTGTGGATGAGCCACGGCGACGAGGTCAAAGCCGCGCCTTACGGCTTCAGGGTGACGGCGGGGACTCATGATGTTCCGATCGCGGCCATGGAGTGTGTTGACAGGGGCCTTTACTCCGTGCAGTTCCACCCGGAAGTTCAGCACACTGCCTCCGGCGCCAGGATCCTCGAAAATTTCGCCCGCCGCGTCTGCGGCTGCAAAGAGCGCTGGACGCCCGCGTCGTTCCTGGCCGGAACCGTGGCCGGTATAAAGAAGCGGGTTGGTAAAGAGGCCGTCATCTGCGCCCTGTCCGGCGGGGTGGATTCCTCCGTGGCGGCCGTCCTGGCCCACAGGGCCGTCGGCAGGAAACTGCACTGTATTTTCGTGGACACGGGCCTGCTCAGGATCGGCGACCGGGAAAGGATGACGGAAATTTTCCGGAAAAAATTCCGTTTCAACCTGAAGATAGTGGACGCCTCGAAGTTGTTTCTGGGCCGGCTCAGGGGAGTCGTCTCGCCGGAAAGGAAAAGAAAAATCATAGGCCGCACTTTTATCGAGGTTTTTGAGAGCGAGGCCAAAAAATTAAAAGGCGCGGGGTTCCTGGTCCAGGGCACGCTTTATCCCGACGTGATAGAATCCGTTTCCGTGAAAGGCCCTTCGGCCGTGATCAAGAGCCACCACAATGTCGGCGGCCTGCCGAAGAAGATGGGTTTCGGGCTGGTGGAGCCGCTGCGCTTCTTGTTCAAGGACGAGGCGCGGGAACTGGGGCGGAGCCTCGGGATCCCCGAAGCCATACTGATGCAGCATCCTTTTCCCGGCCCCGGCCTGGCCATCAGGGTGCTGGGCTGCGTGACCGGAGAACGGCTGGCCGTCCTGGGCAAGGCCGACCTGATCCTGCGCGAAGAGATCCTGGCTTTCGGCTGGTATCCTAAGATCTGGCAGGCCTTTTGCGTGCTGCTGCCGGTCAGGACCGTGGGAGTGATGGGCGATGAGCGTTCTTATGAGAACGTCATCGCGGTGCGCTGCGTCGGTTCCACGGACGGGATGACGGCGGACTGGTCCAGGCTGCCTTATGAGTTGATGCGCCGCGTCTCCGCCAGGATAGTCGGCGAGGTTCGGGGCGTGAACAGGGTGGTGTACGATATCACCTCCAAGCCGCCGGCGACCATAGAGTGGGAGTAGAAACAAGGCTAAAGGCTTAAGGATCAAGGATAAAGGAAGAAAGGGAATGAGGCGTCCGGTCGGACCGGGTTAACGAAGAAACTTATGATAGATATTTTCATTGATTTGCTCGGGAGAGTTTTTGAGAGGGATGAGAAAAGCAGGAAGTTCGCGGTGAATCTGGCCGACAGCTACCTGCGCAGAATAAGCCGCTTCCAGGATCAGTTGGTTTTGCTGGGCGTCATCCTGAATTTTTCCGCCGTCGGATATGTTTTGATGTCTCCGGCGGATCGTGGCTGCGGCCTGCCGCCGCTGATCCTGGCTTCGGCCGTAGTTTTGCTGACCAATCTGCTTCTGGCGAAACTTTATTCCAACGAACACCGCACCACCAAGCTGTTGTTCGCCAGGTACCCGGAACTTGAACTGATAATGGTCGGAGACAAGAGCTGGAGCAATTTCCGGGTGCTGGCGTCGGCGTACAAACTGGTCCAGGCCGGCTGGATGCTCTACTCCGCCGTCCTGGCGGTTTTTCTGGCCAAGTCGTTCATGAGGTGAGGATAAATGGACAATAATAAAAAATCGCGGTTCATTCTGGGGATAGCGGGCGGTTCAGGTTCCGGCAAGACGACGCTCGCGCGAAAACTTATAGACGAATGCCGTAAAATAGGCGTGGACGGGCGGCTTTTCTCGCTGGATAATTATTACCAGCCGCTCGATCATCTGAGTTTCGACGAAAGGAAGACCTATAATTTCGACCACCCGGATGCCATCGATTCCGCCCTGGCCGTCAGGCATTTAACCGAACTCTGCGCCGGAAAAACCATTCAGCATCCCGTTTATAATTTCAAACTTCATACGCGCGCCAAAAAAACCGTCCCGTGCGACCCTACCCGGCTGATAGTGGTGGAGGGGCTGTATACGCTTTATTTCCCGAAACTGCTGCAGTTGTGCGATTACAAGATCTTCGTTTCCACCGGCATGGTCACGGCGGCGCTCCGCAGGGTGCAGCGCGACATCACGGAGAGGGGGCGCGATATAGAGGGCGCCAAGCACCAGATCCTTGCCACGGTCATGCCCATGTACGAAACCTATGTCAAGCCGACCCAGAGGAACGCCCATTTCTCGATAAACTGGGAGGGGGAAGAGATCCCTGGCAAGGCCACGGAAGGCCTCGTGAGAATGATGCGCGACCACTTCCGGTGAAACTCCCCATAATCCATAGCGCCGATAAGATCCTGCGCGCGGCCGTTCCGGGCGGGCGGCTTGTAATTTCCTCGCCCGCGGGTTCCGGTAAATCCACAAAAGTTCCGCAGCTGCTGCTGGACAGCGGCAAGTTTAAAGGCAGGATCGCGGTCCTGGAACCGCGTCGTCTGGCCGCCAGGATGCTGGCGGCGCGCGTCGCCGGAGAAAGGGGCGGCGTGCCGGGCGGAGAAACGGGCTACCGCGTGCGTTTTGAGGACAGAACCGGGCCCGATACCCGCCTGGTGTTCGAGACCGAGGGGATCCTGCTGCGCGAACTGGTTTCGGATCCGCTTCTTAAGAACTATTCCGCGATAATCCTGGACGAATTTCATGAGCGCCATATACACGGCGACCTTACCCTGGCGGCCTGCCTGGCGCTCCAGCGCGGGCCGAGGCCGGATCTGCTGGTGGCGGTTATGTCGGCCACGCTGGACGAAAAAGCGCTGGCGGCTTACCTGGCCCCGTGCGAAACCGTGCTGGCCGAAGGACGGGCCTACCCCGTGGAGATCTCCTACTGCGGAGAAGCCGCCGCCAAGCTCCCGCCGTGGGAGGGTGCGGCGCGGGCGGCCGCCCGGCTGCTGCCCGCCATTGGCGGCGGGCACGCTCTCATATTTATGCCCGGCGCGTTCGAGATAAACAGGACGGCCGCCGAACTTTCGGGGAGCCCGGCCCTCGCCGGTTTCGCCGTCATGCCGCTGCACGGGGAAATGACGCCGCGCGAACAGGACGCCGCGCTGGCGCCCTCGGTTCGCCGCAAAATAATAATCGCCACCAACGTGGCGGAAACCTCGCTGACCATAGACGGCGTTACCGCGGTGATAGACAGCGGCCTGGCCCGGGTGGCCCGTTTTGACGGCGCGCGCGGCATCAACACGCTGTTCACGGAGAGCATCTCCTCCCAGTCGGCCGCGCAGCGCGCGGGGCGAGCGGGCCGGACCGGCCCCGGGCTCTGCGCGCGGTTATGGACGGAGCGGGAAAACCGTCATCGCCCCGTTTCGCTCGCGCCGGAGATGCTGCGCCTGGATCTGAGCGAAGCCCTGCTCACGCTGAAAGCCTGCGGCTTCCGCGGCTTTGACGCTCTCGACTGGCTCGATCCCCCGGATAAACAGGCCGCGGACCGCGCGGAAAATCTCCTGGCGGAATTGGGGGCGGCCGACGCGCGGGGGGAACTCACCGCCGAGGGGCGCTCCATGGCCCGGTATCCGCTGCACCCGCGCTATTCCCGTATGCTGACGGAGGCCGGGCGCCTGGGCTGCGTTTATGAATGTTCCCTTATAGCGGCCGCGGCCCAGGGGCGCGGCCTGCGGCTGGAGCGGGGAGGGGAGGCCGGACTTTACGGTACCGGTACGCGTTCCGACCTTGCCGCCGTGATCGAGGCGCTGGAATTTTGCGCGGCATCGGATTTTGAGCCCTACGCCTGCGGGCGAGCCGGTCTGAAACACGCGGCCGCCAGGGAAACATGGCGCGCCGCGAAACGCCTGGCGGGCGGGCCCCGCCCTTTTGGCCCCGGAACAAAAGATCTGGAAACCGGACGGAAATCTAAACCCCAAGTCGACGAGCCAAAAGGGCGGGGCGAGGCGCTTACCCTGGCTTCGCAATGTTTTCTGCGCGCTTTCCCCGACCGCGTGGCCGCGCTGGTTTCCGCGGATGCGTCCCGCTACCAGCTGCCGGGAGGCAAGCGCGCCCGGCTCAACCCGAAAAGCGCGGCCGCCGGCTCCGCGCTGATCTGCGCGGGCGAGGCGCTTGAAAGCCCCGGGCGTACCGGCGCCGACATTACCCTTTCGTTCGCGGCTGAGATCCGGGAAGAGTGGCTCCGCGAGGCTTTCCCCGGGGAGATAAAAACGCTTTCGCGTCCCGCGTTGGACAAGGATATGCTAAGTCCCGTGACCGAAAAGCTTACGCTTTACCGGGACGTGGTCATCCTCAGCGAGATAACTTCGGCCGCCGCCGGCGGATCTTCCTCCAGCCTTATAGCGGAGGAATTCATCAGCGGCCGGCGTAAATTTACCGCCTGGAACGAGGAAGTCGAGGAGTGGCTGTCGCGCGTGGAGTTCCTGGCGAAAACCTGCCCCGACCTCGGCCTTGAGCCGCTGGGCGAAGAGGATCTGAAGCTGATCATATCCGAGATCTGCGCCGGCGCGAAAAGCGTCTCCGACGCCAGGGAGCGGCCCGTGCTGCCCTCGCTGCAGAACTGGTTCGGGTGGGAGAAGAACCGGCTTATAGAGCGGTATGCCCCGCTGAGGCTGCAAATGCCGGGCGGGAGAAAAGCGAAGATCAGCTATCCGCGCGGGCGAGAGCCCTATCTGGAAGCCAAAATACAGGATCTGTTTTCCCTTACCGAGACGCCGCGCATCGCGGCCGGGCGGGCGCCGCTGGTGGTGCATATACTCGCCCCGTCCATGCGGCCCGTGCAGGTTACAAAAGATCTCAAAAATTTCTGGGCGGAAAGCTACCCCAGACTGAGGCCCCAGCTCGCCCGCCGCTACCCCAAACACAAATGGCCCTAGACTGCCCTACTCTCCCCTGAAAACCGGTTTGCGTTTTTCGAAGAAAGCCTTTATGCCCTCTTCGTAATCGTGGCTGTTGTAGACTTTGCGCCGCAGGGCCTGGATGCGCTCGAACGCATCCGCCGTAAGAGGATGGGCTTCCGCCAGCAGGCGGAACTGTTCCTTGATCACCGCCACGGCAAGAGGGGAATTGGCGGCTATGGACGCGGCCAGTTCCAGCGTGAAGCGTTCCACCTCCTTTGAGGAGACCAGATGGTTTAGTATCCCGAAGTGATAGGCCCGCTCGGCCTTGACCGGTTCTCCGGTGAAGAACATCTCCTTTGCGATGCTTAAGCCCACGCGGTTGATGAAATGCACGATGCCGGAAGCGTTATACGGCAGGCCGATCTTTACCGGCGTGATGGCGAAAGTGGAGGTCTCGTCGCCTACGGCGATGTCGCAGGTCATGATGAGATCCGAGGCCCCGCCCCATACCCCGCCCTGCACCATCGCTATGACGGCGCCCGGGAATTCCTGGATGGCGCGCAGCGCCTTTTCCATGGGACTGTCATATGCCAGCGGCTCGTGGCAGACCTGCGGCAGCTGTTTGATATCGTGTCCCGCCGACCAGACTTTCGCGTCGCGTGGCGCCCGGATTATCGCCACCGGCACTTTCCGATCCCTTAGATCTTCCAGCGCCGCGCGCAGTTCCTCGCACAACTCAAGGCTGAGGGCGTTGCGTCTTTCGGGATTGTTTAAAGTGAGGATGCCTGTCCGGTCTTTCAACTCGCTTAATATGAGGGCCATGGAGTCTCCTTGCTTAGCGCTGACGTGCGTTTAGGTATTGTATAATTTTAACGCTGGGAAAAATCAGTTAACCTGAAAGCAGTTCGTCACACCGGCTTTCGCCGGAATGACGGTCGGTCCGGGGATATATTATGCCGATCAAAAAAACAGAACTTCAGCCGCCCGCCGCGGCCGTTACGGCCGAGGGCAATCTTAAAGCCCTTTTTAAGAAAACTTTCGGTTCCGCGCCGGAGACCATGGAGCCGCTTAAAGGCGACGGCTCCGCGCGCAGGCTGTTCCGCCTGGGCGGAGCGGGGCGCACCGTAATAGGCGCCGCGGGCCCGGATAAACTGGAGAACGCGGCTTTTATAGAGTTCTCCAAACATTTCAGGAAAGAAGGCCTGCCGGTGCCGGAGATCTACGCTTCCGATCTTTCAAGGAATATTTACCTGGAAGAGGATCTGGGCGACATGACGCTTTTCCAGTTTCTGCTCGGGGAACGCTCCGGCCCCGGCTTTCCGGCCCCGGCGCTCGCGGCGTACAAAAAAACCCTGGACTGGCTGCCGCGCTTCCAGCTGGGGGCCGGAAAGACGCTGGATTATAAACACTGCTATCCCCGCGACAGCTTCGACCGCCGGTCTATAATGTGGGATCTGAATTATTTCAAATATTACTTTCTGCGGCTCTCGAAGATCCCGTTCAACGAGCAGAAACTGGAGGACGATTTCAACGTTCTTGCCGGGTTTCTGCTGGAAGCCGAGATTTCTTATTTCATGTACCGGGATTTCCAGTCCAGGAATGTGATGCTGAGGGACGGGGAGCCGTATTTCATAGATTACCAGGGCGGCCGCAAAGGGGCGCTGCAGTATGACGTCGCGTCTCTGTTATACGACGCCAAGGCCGATATTCCGTACGAAATACGTAGTGAACTGCTGGGATATTATCTTGACGCCGCCGCCCTGTCGGGGAAGGCTGACAGGGCCAGGTTCATGAAATATTTTCACGGTTATGTATACGTGAGGATCATGCAGGCGCTGGGCGCTTACGGCCTGCGAGGTTTTTATGAGGGCAAAACGCAGTTCCTGCAGAGCGTGCCGTATGCCGTAAGAAATATAGAATGGCTGCTCAGGAACGCGGAAGTCCCGGTGAAACTGCCGGAACTGACCCGGATCTTTAAAAGCATGGCGGCCTCTTCTTACCTGCGGCAGTTCGGCGCCGCCAGACTGGGGCTGACGGTGCGCGTCTCAAGCTTTTCCTACCGCAACGGCTTCCCGTCCGACGACAAAGGGCACGGGGGCGGCTTTGTCTTCGACTGCCGCTTCCTCCCCAATCCCGGCCGGGAAGCGAGATACGCTCCGCTGACCGGCAGGGACGCGGAAGTCGCCGCATACCTGGCCGGAACGCCGCAAGCCGGCGTGTTCCTGGAGGATGTGTTCAGGCTCGTGGATCCGGCGGTGGAAAATTATCTTTCCCGGAATTTCACCGACCTGATGATCTCGTTCGGCTGCACGGGCGGGCGGCACCGCTCGGTCTATTGCGCCGAGCGCCTTAAAAAACATCTCGAAGATAAATATCGCGCGGGCGCCGTGAAAGTGGAGCTTCGTCACCGGGAACTGGAAACCCCTCCCAAAGAAATACCGCTGACCTGAGGAACCGATGAAAGCTATGATACTGGCTGCGGGACTCGGCGCGCGGCTTAGACCGCTCACCGATACCACCCCCAAGGCCCTTGTGGACGTGGGGGGGGTGCCTCTGCTTAAGGTGCTGCTTGAACGGCTGGCCCATGCCGGCGTAACCGAAGTCGTAGTCAATACCCATTACCTTGCGGACAAAATCACTAATTTTCTGGAAGACAAAAAGCGCGAAGGCCTTAAAGTGGAGATCTCCAGGGAAACTTTCTTTCCGCTTGAGACCGGCGGGGGTCTGAAAAAAGCGGCCTGGTTCTTCGATGACGGGAAGCCGTTCTTTCTTCACAACTGCGATATTTTTACGGAGCTGGATCTCGCGGCGATGTATAAGGCGCACCTGGAAAGCGGGGCTCTGGCGACCCTGGCCGTGAAAGAACGGCCCTCGTCCCGGCAGCTCCTTTTCGATCCGGAACTGAATCTGAGGGGCCGATCCGACGCTTCAAAAGAGGGCCTGGAATGGGCCGGCGCCCCGGTGAACGGGCCCCTCAGGCTGGCTTTCAGCGGCGTACACGTTATTTCGCCGGAGATCTTCCCTCTGATGACCGAGACCGGCGTGTTTTCGATAATGGACGTCTACCTGCGTCTGGCCGGGGCCGGCGCGAAGATAAAAGGTTTCCGTATGGACGGCTCTTACTGGACCGATATCGGCACCCTGGAAAAGCTGGAAGCCCTGCGCCGCCGCACAGCCCAAACCGGAATAAAAATTTAATATCAAGTGGAGTCCCTTACGCCGGCGGCTGCCATTTTTCAAATTTTAAACATCAAAAAGGAGGCTGGCTACTTTTTCCACTACGGGGACGCAGAAGCCAGGGCCGCATGAAAGAATTTTTTAAGTTCGAAGAACGGCAGACCAGCTTAAAAACGGAGCTCCTCTCCGGCACCGCCACGTTCCTGACGATGGCGTACGTTATCTTCGTCAACCCCGGGATCCTTTCAGCCGCCGGGGTGCCGTTCGCCGGGGCCGTTACGGCCACGGCCCTGGGCGCCGCCCTGATGTGCGCGGCTATGGGGCTCATAGCCAACCGCCCGCTGGCGCTGGCCTCCGGGATGGGGATAAACGCGGTGCTGACTTTCTCCGTTATCGGTTTCCGGCAGGCCAACGTGCCGTGGCAGGTAGGCATGTCCGTAATTTTCATAGAAGGCCTGCTCATACTGCTGCTGGTGGTTACGGGGTTCCGCCAGGCCGTCATGGATTCCATCCCGCTTAACCTGAAGCGGGCCATCGGCGTGGGGATAGGGCTGTTCATCACCCTGATCGGTCTTAACGAAGGCGGCATTATCCGCCCCGCCCCGGTCACGCTGGTGGCGCTCGGGGATTTTTCGCAGAGCTATGTGTGGGTGACGCTGGCTGGCTTCTTTTCCACCGCCGTCTTCATGGGCCGGAAGGTCAAAGGCGACATCCTGTGGGGCATACTGGTGGCGGCCGGGGCGGCTTTCCTGTTGGGCGTCACGGCGGTGCCTGCGTCCTTTTTCGGCGCGCCGGATTTTTCCACTTTCCTGGCGCCGTTCCAGACCGTTAACGGGTCGCTTGCCATAACCCAGGTGCTGGCGCCCGGGCTGCTGTTCGCCGTTTTCGCCATCATGCTGACGGATTTCTTTGATACCATGGGCACCGTGGTGGCCGTGGGCGAGCAGGCCGGTTTTGTCAACAAGGACGGCAGCGTCAGGGATATCAAAAAAATACTCATGGTGGACTCGGCCGCGGCCGCCGTGGGCGGGCTTTTCGGCGCCAGTTCCATCACCACTTACGTGGAATCCGCCGCGGGCGTGGCGGAAGGCGGACGCACCGGGCTTACGGCGGTGGTGACGGGATTGCTCTTCGCCCTTTGCGCTTTTTTCGCGCCGGTGATACAGATGATAGGCGGCGGGCACAGGGTACTGAACTCCGCGCATTACACCCTGCTGGTGAACGGCGGCTTTACGCCCCCGGCTGACGTGATCCCGCCGGGTTCCGGCGATTATTTCGTTTATCCCATTACGGCGGGCGCGCTGATAATAGTTGGTTCGCTGATGATGAGGATAGTGCGCGACATCGACTGGGATAATTTCGACGAGGCGCTGCCGGCTTTCCTTACGATGATAGGCATCCCGCTCACCTACAATATCAGCTACGGCATCGGGTTCGGCTTTATAACCTACACGGCCATAAAAATGGCCAAGCGCAAGTTCGGCCGGATCCACCCGCTGATGTATCTGGTGAGCCTGGCTTTTCTGCTTTCCTTTGTAATGTCGTCGAGATAGTGCAAAAAGGTGCCAGGCGCCTTTTGCTCCAGGGAAAAGGGAATTTACCATTCGCCTCTTATTGTTGCATAATAACCAAAGGGTTAGGCAACATGATGGGGCTATACTTGTCATCAGCTACCTCTGAAAACCTTAAAACAAACCACGCGAGGGATACATGGCTTTGGGAAGAGATTTTTGGTTATTCCGGTTCGGTCAGCTGATTTCAGTAATCGGAGATGCGTGCAGCAATATCGCGCTGGCTTGGTGGATCCTGGATAAGACCGGGTCCGCCGCCAAGATGTCGGCGGTTTTGGCGCCGGCCATGTTTATTCAGATCATTCTGACGCCTCTGGCAGGTCCGATCGGAGATCGCTTCCCTCGCAAAAAACTGGTCCTGGTCAGCGATATTTGGCGTGGAGTTTTTACCCTCGCCATTGCCTCAATGGTATTCCTTGACTACTTCAATCTTCCTTTATTGATCGTGTTCTATGTCTTTCTCGCCGTTGGTGGAGCCATCTTCAACTCCGTCTCCACGAGCATCGTCCCCCAGCTGGTTAGTCCTGATCAGTTGCCAAAAGCGATGCAACAAACACAGGCCATATCAGCCGCTGGCGGAGTGGCCGGGGGTATTGCAGGTGGGTTGATTGTGTCACTGTTTGGCGTAGGGGGGGCCTTTCTGCTGGATGCAATGTCTTTCCTTGCCGCGGCAATCGCTACGGCGTTTATCCGGGCAAATACGCTGCCGACAATCGGTTCAGGAATGCCGGATTCCTCCTGGTTGAAATCCTGGGCATCCCAACTCGCTGCCGGTATACGAACTCTGACCCGGCTCCGGCTGCTGCTTTGGTTGAGTATCGTTTCCATGGCGATGAATTTTGTGCTCTCACCCATCGGGGTGATCCTGCCCGTGCTGGTTAAACAGCAAAGGAATCTCCCGCCCTGGTTCCTTGGGGCGTTGGAGTCCAGTGTCAGTCTGGGCACTATCATCGGAGCGCTGATGATCGGAAAGTTGCGCTCAGGGATAGCCACGGATAAAATAGTGGTCATCGGTCTCTGCCTGGTTGGTATCGGAATTGGAGGCATGGGTTGGGTTCCAACGGCGGCGTTGCCGTTAGTCATGATGCTTATCATAGGCTTCGGAGTCTCCATTGCCCAGGTGCCGATGAGTACAAGCATGGCGCTGGCTGTGCCGGATGATTTTCGTTCGCGGATCACGACGATTCGCCAGTTTTTAGGAATGATCGCCGCACCCCTCGGAGTTGCATTGGCGGGCCCCATGATTTCGCGATTCGGCCTGATCCCCACTTTGGCGGCTATCGGGGTTGCGATGTTCGTTCTTTCCCCGGCACTTTTTGCAGTTCCCTTATTTTCAGAGTTCTTCAAATCCACCCCCGATGAGACCAGAACATTTCTCTCCCGCCATTACAAAGGAGCGTTTAAGAATGACTAGCCTAAAAAGTAGGCTGGCTCCTTTTTAGGCTCGCGTGCTTTAGCGGGAATCCATAAATCTTTACTTTTCGCTGAATTGAATTCGCCCCGAGATCTGAGAATATCAGTCTTTTGATATACTTTACAGGACAGGATACTCATTCGCCCGGGGAGAAGTGAGGAGCGAGAATATGTGGAAGTCCTTGCCGGCAATCGCGGTAAGCATATTGTTCTTCGGTAATGGTTACGCACTCGACAACCCCAGTAGTGTAAAAACAAAGGACATATCGGGAAGGCGGCCGCCCGCAGGCCCTTCGGTAACTGAATCCGGAACTAATTTTGGTCCGCGTGATTTGTTGCTCAGAAATAGTGACGATTTTTCGGACCGATCCGGCATCAGTAAGGAGCAGGTCCTGGAAGATCTGGCGATTCTCAAGTATGCGCTCAACAACGCATATATAGGTCGCAGTTTCCTGCCCAAGGGCGCATTTGCCGGGCTTATAGCGAAAATTGACGCGCTGGCTGACAATGCCGGCCCGTCTTCATCCACCATTCTTTGCAACCAGCTTGCAAAGATAGCATGGGAAGTCCCCGATTACCATTTCAGCGTGTACCACTACTCCGCCAGATGCAATAGCTACTCTTTAAAACCGCAATATGGCTCGGTCGGCGGCAACGTCGCGACCCAGCGGGAACTCCCCTGGGAAATAAGCCATGCAAATGCCGGTGAGCAGGAAGTGCCGATCGTTGCTATAACTTCATTCCTCTCATCTGAGGATAAAAAATGGGCCGGGCTCTGGCCCGAACTCCAAAAAATAAAAGACACGGCTCCGGCTGTCATTTTTGATTTGCGCGGCAATGGCGGTGGAGATGACAGAACCGCTGCAAAAATAGCGCAGCAGTTTTATGGACAAAAATTCCCCGATCCCGTAGGTTTTTTCGCATTCAATAAAGACCCCGCAGCGCACGCTATCAGCGCTAATTCCTACAAAATTAAGGAGAAACGATTACTGCTGGACGGCCAACCCGTGCCGGATTATGTTGCGGAAAGGTGCAGGCAGGCTATAGCGGATCTTGAAACCTCCAAACCGGGAAGCGGAGTTGGCGGGAACTTTCCACCCCCGCCTCCGATTGACCCAATTCTTTTATGGAAAAAGCCAATATATCTTCTGACCGATAAATCCTGTGTTTCGGCTTGCGAGTCTATGGTGCAGTTCTTTGAGTCGCATCCATATGTCAGGCGTGTCGGCGACAATACCGCCGGAATGATGACTTTCGGGGATTCTGGTTCGGTTATTCTTCCCAACAGCCAGACCGAAGTTAACATGGGACGAAAATATTGGAAAAGGAGGGACGGCCGGTTTCTTGAAAAAATCGGGATTGAGCCCACAATCCGCGTTCCCGCCAACAGCGATGCCCTTCAATATGCGCTAAAAGATATTCTCAAACAGAAGTGACCTCGTGTTATCGGGGGGGCTCAGGGGGCGTGCAAAAAGGTGCCTGGCACCTTTTCGCTCGGACGCGCCCCTGCTGGCGGAATTGCGGATTCGATCCGAATGACCCTTGACGCGCTTACGTTTTGTAAGTATACTGTAAACATGATCATTGAACTGCTAAATCGCAGAAATCCTTTACGGATCCTGCTGACCTTATACCAGCGCGGGGGGCTTCGCTTCGGCGAGATTCAAACTTTGCTGAACCTGAACCCCGCCCAGGTGGATCGGGCGCTGAAATTTTTATGCAAAAACCTTTGGATTAAAGTATCCCCGCCGCGGGGCAAAGTTGGAGGCCAGTCTGAATATAGAATCGGAACGCGAGGCGAAGCGTTAGCGGAGGCGTTTACTATTTTTGCCGCGGATATCCGGGGAAAGGAAAAAGAATTTACTCCAACGGAGGTCGTACGATTTCAGCGTTTTTATCAACCGACCTTATCCGCCGGCAGGAAAGTATACACAAGTAAATCCGGTTTCGTTGCAACGATCAAACCTTTCCCCCCGAATGAAGCGGAAGAATCGGCGGAGTACCGGGCAGGGTGTCTGATGTTGTCTCCAAAAGAACGGATTAATCGAATGCGGGAACTTTCCCGGCGCCTGATTTTATTAAACCCAGACAATCCGCGATCGGAACATGTTGATTGCCGGCATATAAGGATAACCCATGACGCCGTTTAACAATGAACACATGGATGATTACGAAGATCTTATCGCTGTTTTCAATAAACACCATGTTGAATATATAATCGTCGGGGCATATGCCGTCGGGCATTATGGGTATCTTCGTGCCACCGAAGACATAGACCTGCTTATAAATCCCAAACCCGAAAACGCGAAGAAAGTTGCGGCCGCGCTGAAAGACTTTGGCGGTATTGAAGTCGATCCCGCGGAAATCAAAGAAAAAACCATGATTGAAATAGGCGTTAAACCGAATGCTTTACATCTTATGACGAATATAACCGGGGTTGCGTGGGAAAAAGCCTGGGCAAGCCGGGCACAGAGCGTATTTGGCGATCAACCCGCGCCGTTCCTTTCAAAAGAATGTTTAATAGCGAATAAACGCGCGACCGGGCGGGGAAAAGATGGCCTTGACCTGATTGGCCTTGGTGAGACGCCGGTGAAAACCAAAGAAATAAAGAAAAGCCGCGGTTGCGATCGTAGTACGTAAAAGGAGCCAGCCTCCTTTTGGGCCTTTAAGGAAGGATGGCGGCGGGGTATAGTTGGAGGGGTGACAGCCATGGATACCCTCGGGACGAGGAGGAACCGGCGCGAAGTCGCCGGGCCGGCCGCAGGCCCGGGGGTATCCATGGCTGGCAGGACCCCGAACGGGCAGCCTGCCGCCATTTTCCAAATTTTAGGATATTGCGACGCACTACATTGGAGGAGGAAATTACGCGACATGGCACAACATCGAATACCGGATGGGTCGGAGGTTTACTGGGACGGGGAGCATTATGACCTGGACAGCGGCATGGTGCCGACGGAAGACCTGCCTTTTTATCTGGCCGCGGCCAAAAAGGCCCGCGGGCCTGTGCTGGAACTGGCTTGCGGTACAGGACGCCTGACCATCCCGCTGGCCAAGGCGGGTATAGCGATAACCGGGCTGGACGTAGCCGGCCCGATGCTGGCGCGGGCCCGGGAAAAAGCCGCCAAAGAAAACGTTAAAGTGAAGTTTCTCCGTGCAGACGCTCGACAACTTCGGCTGAAAGGCAGATTCAAACTGATCTTTATCGCGTTCAATTCCATGCAGCACCTGCATGACCGCGTGTCGCTTGAAAAATTATTCGCCGGGGTTAAAAAACATCTTGCCCCCGGCGGCCGGTTCATGTTCGACGTCTTTAACCCCGACCCCCGCTACCTGGTGCGCGACACCGAAGAGCTGCTTCCGATAGGCAGCTACAAGGATCCGCGCACCGGAAAAGATATTCTTGTGAATGAGCGCTATTCCTATGACAGGGCGGCCCAGACCTCGCGTATAACCTGGCATTACAAGGCCGGACGCCGCGCCGCCGGAACCAGGAAGCTGAATATGCGCTGCTTTTATCCGGCCGAGCTGGACGCTTTATTGCACTATAACGGTCTGAAGATCCTGAAGAAATACGGAGATTTCGACCGCCGGCCTTTCACCGGGGAGAGCCGGAAACAGATCCTGGTCTGCGGCAAAAAGTGAAGTTTTTATGTTGCAAGCAAATAGAAATGTCCGGTAGTAGCGGCATTTAGAAATGTCCGCTTTGTTGCCGTGATCCTGCGTATTGCTCCTGTGGCTTT
>MGTT01000014.1:6623-57579 GCA_001799575.1 Elusimicrobia bacterium GWA2_56_46 | reverse complement strand
AACGGCAGCAGGGAACAGATTTATCTATGAACAACCACAACCTTGTGGGCGGAGGCGCTTTGCCTCTTGACACGGGAACCGCTAATGAGCGCGTTCCCTCGGCCGCCTGCGGGGAGGGAACCTCTAGATGATTATCAAAAAGGCTAACCCCCGGCACCCCTTCCCTGTTTCCTTAGACTGATAGCCTTAAAAAAAATATAATTGTTCCCGCTCAAATCGTAGATAGATCCTATTCCACCCGTCCACAGCGATACGCAAGACTTGCCACCTAACCCCTCATGAGAAAATCTGTTTTGGCAGAGCGCCGGTTTTAATACAATTACGTAAACCAGCCGCGCCGCTCGTTTGATAGGTTTTGGCCGCTCTGAACATTCCCGAGATAGCGGCATATTTCTTCCAGTAACTTTCCGTGTCCGCGCGTTGTATAAGCTGTTCTGTTTCATGCGGCGGCAACCCCATGTTTGATAATTGTGCCTGTGCAGCTGCCAATTCTTTTTCTGCGGCAATCCATTTGTCCGTGTGCTTGACAAGCAGTGTTTCGCGGTTTTTGGGGAATCCTATAAAATGCGCGAGGCCCTCATCTATAATTATGCGTTCCAGCTTTTTAAGCGGGTTTGAAATATCGGTTTCGGGAAGAAGTTCGCATAGCAATATGTGCGTGATCTCATGTTTTATCACAGCCAAGCCGGATCTTTTCAAATCTTCTGCGGTCCAGAGGCTGAGGTTAAAGAAAAAAGACCTCCGCCCGTTATACTCCGCGCACCACGCATCGTAGGGCTCGCTTATCCCTTGAGTCGCGACACAATTTATGATGAATCTGCGTCCAATAAAAAAATCGCCAAATATCTCAGCAAGGAGACCGTCTCCTTCAGCTGAAAATTGCCCCAAGATATCGGTTAAAAACTGTAGGTTGGGCAATTGGCTGTTTATAGGAGAGACGATGCGGTCTTTTGTCGGTAATGCCTGGAGTGGCAATGTCTGCGGATCGGGAATGGCTATGGGCACGCACTTTATTTCCATATTGATAATCTAGCAATTTACCCGAGGAATACAAAAATAGAATTTACCAACAATCATTCCATCTTCCATGTTAAGGCGGGTAATTCAAGTAGTAATTTGGGCGGGGTCATTGATGTGTTATTTAAAGGTAGCGACGGAGAATATAGACTGAACTAACGTAATACGCGAGAGCAAAACTGGAGGGTCGGCGCCGACGAGTTGGAGGGGTGAGACGCAGGCCCCCGAACTGGCAGCGGCGCCGGAAACCCGACTGGGCATCTTGCGGCTCTTAAACTCAAAGTCCATTGGCCCGGCTTTTGGCAAAGAGAGCCAGGCACATTTTTCTGCTGAAAAATAAGCCTGGCACCTTTGCCCCGGCGCCACCTATTCTTCCGCAAACTTCAGTCTAAAACGGGAACTTGTATTGTTTCAGGCCTAGTTCGTCGCGCATTAATATTATCTCCCGCTGGGTCTCTTTGTTCACCGGTACGCCTTTGTCCTTTCTCGCCAGCCAGGTCAGGTGCTCTTTTTCCCCCGCCGTGAAGATCCTTCTGGCACCCGGCATCTTCTTCGACGCGCGCAGCTCCCTGAGAATGGAGCCGGCGATCCGTTTGAAAGATTTAAGTTCCGTGAAAGCGGAGATATTGATGGCGATAAAGAAATGGCCCAGGGGATACGGAACCTTTTTTCCGTCTTTTACGCCGGTAAGCATCTTCATGTACGCCCCCCGCTGAAGAGCGGCGCAAAGTATTTCTATAGCCGTAGCGTAGCCGTATCCTTTATAGCCGCCAAGTTCCTCGCCGATCCCCCCCAAAGGTACGAGGGCCGCGGTTCCCTGCGTAAGATCCACCAGCACCTTGCGCGAGTCGGTCTTGGAGCGGCCATCCCTGTCGATGACCCAGCCGGCGGGCATCTTTTTCCCCAGCTTGGCATAGACCTCGATTTTCCCCCTCTGGGTGATGGAAGTGGCGCAGTCCAGCAGAAAAGGGAATTTTTCGTCCGTCGGCATTCCGAAGGTCAGCGGGTTGGTGCCGAGCATATTCTCGATACCGAAAGTGGGGGCCAGCGACGGCCTGGCATTGGTGCCGGTGATGCCGATCATGCCGGCCTTGACCGCCATGAGCGGGTAGTAGCCGGCTATGCCGTAATGCGTGGAATTT
Organism: Elusimicrobia bacterium GWA2_56_46; assembly: GCA_001799575.1. GTDB lineage: Bacteria > Elusimicrobiota > Elusimicrobia > Elusimicrobiales > UBA9959 > YA12-FULL-51-18. The sequence goes on along the minus strand of MGTT01000014.1, from coordinate 55,420 downwards.
CTGACGGCGGTCATCCCGATCCCGTATTTCCGGGCTTTCCTTATCGCCAGTTCCATGGCCCTGCGGGCCACGACGTGCCCCATCCCGTTGCCGCCGTCTATCACGGCGGAGGCCGGGGCTTCTTTTACCACTTTAAACGCGGTTGTCGGGAGCTGGATCCCCTGTTTGATCCGATCGTAATAAATAGGTTTCAGCCGCGAGATCCCGTGCGAGTCGAAGCCGAGCTTGTCGGCCGTTATGAGCACTTCGGCGGAAACGGCCGCCTCTTTCTTCGGCACGCCGAGGCCGATAAACACGTCGCGCATGAATTTTTCCATGGCAGCGAATTTGATCCAGACCGAGCCTTTTTCAATTTCCATAAGTTCCTCCTTTATTTATTCCCGCCGGTATATTTTTCCATTATGGCCCGGAGCGCGCCGGCTGCAAGCAGGGGGTCGGGCAATGCCAGTCCTTTAAAGCGTTGTTTCATAGAGCCGATCCGCGCGGGCTCGTCAAGGAGGGGTTTTATGGTGCCGTAGAGTTCTTCGGAAAACCCGGGGGTTTCCTCCAGCAGGATGGCCGCGCCCGCGCCGGAAAGTATTTCGGCATTCGCTTTCTGATGATCCCCCGGGGAGCCGGGCAGCGGAATCAGGATCGCGGGTTTTTCCAGGCGGGCCAGTTCGCTTATTGTGCTGCCGCCGGAGCGGGAGATCACGAGATCGGCCGCCGCGTACGCTTCATCCATCCTTTCGCAGTAGTCCAGTATTTTCAGGCCCGGAAGTTCCGCCAGACCTTCCGCCCTGTATTTGTCCAGTAATTCCGCGTGGCCCCGTTTGCCGGTAATATGGAGGAGCTGGAAAGCGGCGCCCGCCGCTTTCAATTTCCGCGCGGTTTCAAGGACGGCCTGGTTTATTCTCCGCGCGCCCTGGCTGCCGCCGAAGACTAACGTCACCGGGACGTCCGGATTAAACGAAAATTTCCGCTTCGCTTCCTCGGCCGGGGGCATTTTCGAAAAAAAATCCCGTATAGGTGTGCCGGTAAGTTCCGATTTGGTTTTAAAGGGATTGTTCTTTACCGGCAGGCCGAGCGCGGCTTTGGAGGCGAATATGCCGGAGAGCCGGTTGGCGAGGCCGAATACCGCGTTAGAATCGTGGATCATGGACGGGATGCCTTTCAGCGCGGCCGCGAGAACCGCGGGAAAGGATACGTAGCTGCCCGTTCCCGCCACGAAGACGGGCTTGAAATCCGCGATTATGCGCAGGCACGTCATTAGCGAGCCGGAAAGCTTCCGGCAGAACGCGGCATGGGCCAGCGGATTAAGCGTGCGCGGCAGGGAGATCATGTCCAGTTCCGCGTACGGATAATAGCTGTCCCGGAGCGTGTCGAGGGAGATGTCCCCTTTTTTGACGAGGAACAGCGGTTCCCAGCCGCCTGCCTCCCTGAGTTCGTTAGCCAGGGCCAGGCCGGGGTAGAAATGCCCGCCGGTGCCGCCGGAGGCTATCAGCACGCGTTTTGTTTTTTTCATCAGATTCCCTGGTTCCTGTGGGCCGAAATGTTGAGAATTATTCCCACGGCCGTCAGCGTGGACAGAATCGAGGAGCCGCCGTAGGAGAAGAACGGCAGCGGGAGGCCTTTGGTGGGGATAAGCCCCGTAGTCATGGCCACGTTGAAAAAAGCCTGGAGGACTATCATCAGCGTCAGTCCCAGCGCCGCCAGAGTGGTGTAGAAACTGGGAGCGTTCCTGGCTATGCGGACGCCTTTGATGAGCAGCGCCAGAAAAAGCAGGACTATCGCCAGGCTTCCGAGAAAGCCCAGTTCCTCGGCGATGACGGAGAAAATAAAATCGGTATGAGGTTCCGGAAGATACAGGAGCTTAAGCTGGGAGGCGCCCAGGCCTTTGCCGAACCAGCCGCCGGAACCCACGGCCAGCAGCGACTGGGCCAGCTGATAACCGGCGCCGGAGGCGTCCTGCCAGGGCGACAGGAAAGTTTTCAGGCGGATCAGGCGGTAGGGATGGCGGAAAAGTTCCAGGATAAAAAGCGGAACCATGGCGGCGATAGGCATCAGTATAAACCGGGGCTTTACGCCGGCCGCGAAAAATACAAGGAGCGCGGTTCCGAACATCAGCGTCGGCGTGCCCAGATCCGGCTCCAGGGCGATGAGCGCGAGCATCACGCTCATCGTGCCCAGTGGTTTGAACAGCTGCCTGGGATCCGCGGAGATATGGCTCATATTGCGGTCGAAAAAATCGGCCAGATAGAGGATAAGGACGATCTTGGCGAATTCGCTCATCTGAAAGTTCATAAAACCCAGGGGTATCCAGCGGCGTACGTGGGCGATCGGCGGCATAACAAGCGTTACCGCCAAAAGAACTACGGTCAGAACCACCGCCGGTTTTATGAAGCCGCGCATTTTTTCCAGATCCATCCGGGCTATGACCGCCGTAAAGCCGAGGCCCAGGAGCATCCACAGGGCCTGCCGTTTGGCGTAAAAGAGAGAGTCCAGCCCTTTATTGGCGGCGTAGATGGAACTGGCCGAGAAAAGGGAGATAAGTCCCAGCACCAGCAGGCCAAGGACAATGAAGAAAAGAGAGAAATCCATGTACTTAAGGTTCCTGTTCTTTATAATGTTGTAAGCGGGCCGTGATTTTCGTTTAGCGAAGTCCATAAGTGGGATTCAATCTCAGTTGTTTTACCAGTTCCTTGAATTTCCGGCCGCGATCCTCAAAATCTTTGAACTGGTCGAACGAAGCGCAGGCGGGAGAGAGAAGGACTCTATCGCCTTTCGCTCCTTCGGCGAGCGCCGCGGCCAGGGCTTTCGCCATTGTTCCCGCGCCGACCACACGGACGGAGGAACACAGCTCCTTTTTTATTTTCTCCGCCGCCGCACCGATGGCGAGCACGGTTCTTACCGAGTTTTTAAGATACGGGATCAATGGGGCGTAGGGGCTGCCTTTGTCCAGTCCGCCCAGGATCAGCCAGATATTTTTGCGGCCGTCCGCCAGGGCTTTTAAAGCCACCAGCGTCGAATCCACATTCGTCGCCTTTGAATCGTTTATAAAAGTCATTCCGCCCTTTTTCCCGGCTGGTTCGATACGGTGCTCCACGCCTTTGAAAGCGGAAAAAGTTTTTCGTAGATCGGCGGGACTGGCGCCGCGCGTAAGGGCCATAAGTCCGGCGCACATGGCGTTCTCCAGATTGTGGAGGCCGGGCAGACCGGGCGGTTCGATAGCGGTTGTTTTGCCATTGTATTTAAAGACCAGCTTTCCACTTCCGCGCTTTCCCGCCTTCGTCCTTTTTTCTATCCAGGCGCTGAGCGCGCCGCCCGTTCCGGAAGAGGAGAAGAAAAGGACTTTGGAAGGGCAGGCGGCGGCCATTTTCCGGCAGCGCGCGTCGTCGGCGTTAAAAACGCAGGCATCCCCCTTTTTTTGGAAGCGGAAGATCGCGGCTTTCGCCTTTATGTAACCGCGCATCGTTCCATGATGCTCCAGGTGGTCGGGCGTGACGTTAAGAACGCAGGCGGTCCGGGGCCGCAGGAACGAGCTGTCCTCAAGCTGGTAACTGGAAACTTCCATGACTATCGTGTCGCGGGCGCCGGTTTTCATCACGATCTCCGCCGCCGGGATCCCCACATTTCCGCAGAGGCGGGACTTCGCGCCCCGGGCTCTGAGCGAGCGTTCCATGATCTTATTAAGCAGAACGGCGGTGGTGGTTTTGCCGTTGGTGCCGGTCACGGCGAGCAATTCGCCGGTTCCGGCAAAAGCAAGGGCCGTTTCGATCTCGCTGAAAATCGGTGTCCGGTTCTTTTTCAGCTTTGCGATAATCGGGCTGGAACGGGAAAGCCCAGGGCTTTTGACGGCAAAACCGCAGGCCAGAACCCTGTTGGTATGTCCGCCGGTTTCGACTTCTATTTTTTTGTTCAGGATTTTGAGCCGGTCTTTAAGCCGCTGCTTCGGTTTCGCGTCGGTCAGCAGGACCTCAAAACCCCTGGCGGCCAGGAGGTTCGCGGCCGCCGCTCCCGATTTTCCGGCGCCTATCACAAGGGCCTTTTTACCTTTGAATTTTCCGGGTATGAACATGGTTGAATCTTTTATCTGATTTTCAACGACGACAGCGCTATCAGCATCAGCATTATTCCGGCTATCCAGAAACGCACGGTCACTTTAGATTCGGCGATGCCTTTCAGCTCGTAGTGGTGGTGCAGCGGCGCCATCAGAAACAGCCGTTTCTTGCCGCGCAGTTTGTACGAGCTCATCTGCAGTATGACGGAAAGCGTTTCAAGGAGAAAGATTCCGCCCGCTACCGGGAGGATAAGCTCCTGTTTGACCACGATGGCGGAAACCCCGATCACTCCTCCCAGAAAAAGAGAACTTGTGTCTCCCATGAAGACCTCGGCCGGGTACGCGTTGAACCAGAGAAAGCCCAGGCAGGAGCCGATGAGCGCGGCCAGGAAAACGGAGATCTCCCCCGCCCCGGGAACATGGATGATCTTGAAATAGGCCGCCAGCTTTACGTTGCCCGCAGAGTAGGCGAGCACGATGAAAGTAAGCGCGGCAAAAACTATGGTGCCGGCGGCCAGACCGTCGAGACCGTCGGTCAGGTTGACGGCGTTTGACGAGCCTATAATTACCAGCATGGCCAGCGCCGCGTACAGGAAGCCGAGGTTCAGGTAGAGCTCTTTCGTGTACGGGATAGAGAGCCGCGTCGCGTATGCGGCGTTGGGCGGATCCACGGCCAGATAGCCTATTACCACGATGGCGGTGAAGGTCTGCATCAGGAACTTAAACCGCGAAGAAGCGCCTTTCGGGTTCTTTTTTACCAGTTTGGTGTAGTCGTCCATCCAGCCCGTGAAAGCCAGCGTGACCGTGGTGAAAAGAAGCAGGAGGATGAAACGGTTATCCAGCCGGGCCCAGAGCAGTGTGGTAATGACCAGCGTCAGGAAGATGAGCAGGCCGCCCATGGTGGTGGTGCCTTCTTTTGAAATGTGCGTGCTGGGGCCGTCGGTCCGCTGGATCTGGCCTATTTTGAAGTGGCGCAGTTTGGCGATGATGGCGGGGCCCATGGCCAGGCTCAGCAGGAAAGAGGTCATGATAGCGCCGCCTGTCCTGAAAGTGATGTACTGAAAGACGTTAAGCGGACTGAAAAACTCTCGTAAATAATGGGCGTAATAAAGCATGCGGGGCTCCTATAATCCTTCTATCAGTTTTTCAAACTTCATCGCCCGGGAGGCTTTAAGCAGAAAAGTGCCGTTTCCGGCGCGTATGGCGGCGCGAAGTTCCTCCGCCCAGTCTTCGGAAGATCCGGAGTAAACGACTTTTCCGCCGCGGCCTTTTTGTTCGAGCGCTTCAGCGGCGGCTTTCATCTCCGGCCCGGCCAGGAAGATCTTTTCCGCGTCCAGTCCCGACACATATTCCCCCAGCTCGGTGTGGTAATGTTCCGAGTGGCGGCCCAGTTCTTTCATATCTCCGAGGGCCAGATAAACCGGCTTCCTGAAAGAGGGGCTGAAAACGGCGTCCAGCGCGGCCCGCATGGAAGCCGGATTGGCGTTGTAGGCGTCCAGAACGATTACCGCGCCGTTAATGTTTAGCGTCTGCATCCTCATAGGGGGCGGAGTAAAGGACTCCAGGCCGGCCTTTACCGCCGCCAGATCCAGGCCGCCCGCTACGGCGGCGCCGGCCGCGGCGGCGGCGTTGGCGTGATTGTGGCGGGCATTGGAAAGCATACGGATTTCCACGGTCTCGTTTTTATAGCTGAGTTTAAGCGAACCTCCGGCGTCGGAAATGATTATGTCGGCCGCGCGGTATCCGAAACTCAGCTTGCGGATCCCGCGATTCCTGAGAGCTTCCAGGTATTTATCATCCGAGTTGTAGACAAGGATCCCGTCCGGTTCCAGGCAGTCAATCAGCTCGCTCTTGGTTTTGAAAACGGTTTCCAGATCACCGAAATACTGGAGATGCGAGGGGCCGATGTTGGTGATTACCGCGATCGTCGGCCCGGCCAGCGAACCTATCTCCAGAATATCTCCCCGTTTGGAGGCGCCGAGTTCGAATACCCCGAATCTGTGTTCCTCGCGGAGTTCCAGGAGCGAAAGGGGCAGGCCGAACTGGTTATTGAAGTTGCCCGCGTTGGAGCAGACCGGCCCCGCCTTTCCAAAGATGGATTTAAGCATTTCCTTGGTGGTGCTTTTGCCGTTGGAGCCGGTGATGGCCGCGAGAGGGATCCTGAACCGGCCGCGGTGCCAGGCGGCCAGGCGGTGCAGCGCTTTTAAAGTGTCGGGGACGCCGATAACGATATCCGGAAGCTTTTTGAGACCGGCTATCCTGTTCGTTTCCGCTATCCAGCCTTTTACGCCCTTTTGCGGGGTCGCCGCCAGAAAATCATGAGCGTCGTGCGTAACGCCTTTCAGGGCCCAGAAGAACTCCCCGCCCTTCAGTCCGCGCGTGTCAGTTTCAAAGCCGGAAAAAGGGGCGCGGGGATCCCCTTTTATGAGTTGACCATCAATAACTTCTACCAAAGTTCCAATATCCGTGTTTAAATCCATAAATCTTTACTCAATGGATCCCGGCCAAAAGATTGCCGGGATGACGGGTTCAAGCGTTTTTATTTTATATCCCCATAAAAGGTAGACGCTACCTTTTTTCTTATCGCTTCAGCGGCGGCTTCGCGGTCGTCGAAATGGATGGTGCGGTCGTTGAGGATCTGGTAGTCTTCATGGCCTTTGCCGGCTATCAGCACGATATCTCCGGCGCGCGCGAGTTCCACGGCTTTTGTTATGGCCGTTTTCCGGTCCGGGATCAGGCTGTAATTGGAAAAAGCGCCTTTCAGCCCCGCCTCTATGTCCGAGAAGATCCGCGCGGGATCCTCGCCGCGCGGGTTGTCGCTGGTTACTATGGCTAAGTCGCTCATGGAAGCCGCCGCCTTTCCCATGGGAGCGCGCTTGGTCCGGTCCCGGTCGCCTCCGCAGCCGAAGACGGTGATGATTCTCCCGTGCGGCAGTTTGGCGAGGTTGGAGAGAACGTTTTCAAGGGCCGCGTCGGTGTGCGCGTAATCCACGAATACGCTGAAAGGCTGTCCGAGCGCGACCCGCTCCAGACGGCCCGGCACGTTTTTCAGGGCTTCCACGCCTTTGACGGCGGTTTCAAGCGGTACTCCGGCGGAAACGGCCGCGGCGGTGGCGGCCAGGGCGTTATAAATATTGTGGCGGCCCAGGAGCCGCAGGGTCACCTTTCTCCGGGTTCCGGGGGCGTTCAATTCGAAGACGCTCCGGTCCTGGAGAATTTCTATCTTATCCGCCCTGAAATCAGCGGGTTTGTCTATGCCGTAAGTGACGGGCGTAACGCCCTTGGCCAGGAAAGAAAGGATCTCGCCCGTCTTTTCCTCATCGGCATTCACCACCGCGCTCCTGTTCTTCTTGGGCGAGTCCGCCAGGAGCCTGAAAAGCTTTAATTTGGCTTTAAAGTACGTTTCCCGGTTCTTGTGGAAATCCAGGTGGTCGCGCTGGAGATTGGTGAATACGGCCACGTCGAAAGCCGCCGCGTCGGCGCGTTGCAGCGCCAGGGCGTGCGACGATACTTCCATTATCACGGCCGCGGCTCCGGCGTCGGCCATGGTTCTGAAAAGGGAGTGGAGGTCGTGGGCCGGCGGGGTGGTGTTTGAGGCTTTAGAGATGACTTCGCCTCCCACGCGGTAGTCTATGGTTCCTATGACTCCGGGCAGGGCCCCGAACAGATCGTAGATGCTTTCCAGCAGGTAGGCGGTGGTGGTCTTGCCGTTAGTGCCGGTGATGCCGATGAGGGTGAAACGTCGTGAGGGATTCCCGTAAAAGGCCGAGGAGGCCGCGGAAAAGGCTTCGAGGACGCGCGGGACGGAAACCCACGCGGTTTCCGGGAAAGCCGCCGCCAGTTCCGCGGGAACCGGTTTATCCGTTGCCGCCGCCGCGGCGCCCTTTTCAAGGGCCTCGCGGACATGGAGCGAGCCGTCGGTCTTCTGGCCGGTTATGGCGAAAAAAAGCTCTCCTTTTTTGACTTTGCGGGAGTCGTTGGCTATCCCGGAGATCTCGCGGTTCACGTCCCCTGTAATGCGGGCGCCCGGAATTCCCTCAAAAATTTCCTCAAGCCTCATATGTTAACTATATGATAGGAAATTTAAGAGTGATTGGAAAATGCTCACGCGGCGGCGTTAGTCCGTCACCGGAGCGGCCTGGGGCGGTTTGCTTTCAAGCAGGACTTTGTCGGGCTTTATGCCGTTGAGCGTGATGATCTTTTTGGCTATTTCCTGGAAAGCCGGAGCGGCGGTCTCGCCGCCGTAATAAAAAAGTTTCGGATTATCCAGAATGATCAGGATAGTGTATTGAGGCTTATCCGCCGGAAAAAAACCGCAGAAAGAGGCGACGTTTTTATTGGTGATATATTTTCCGGTCGCGGGATCGATCTTTTTGGAAGTGCCGGTTTTACCGGCTATGAGGTAACCGGGCACTCCGGCGTTCTTGCCGGTTCCCGCGTTAACCACGTTTAACAGTATCCGCTTTACAGCCGCGGCTGTGGCTCCGGAAATTACCCTCCGGATGACCGCGGGCTCGTTCCGGAAGACTGCCTTGCCGCTGCCGTCGGTGATCCGGTCTACAAGGCGGGTTTCAAGCAGTTGCCCCCCGTTAGCCAGCGCGGAATAAGCGTTCGCCACCTGTATCGGGGTGGCGGCTATACCGTGGCCGTAAGCGCCGACCGCAAGATCCACGGTTCTGTATCTTTCCATAGGCCGCAGGATGCCCGGAGATTCTCCAGGAAAGCCCAGCCCGGTTCTGGTGCCGAAACCGAACGCTTTGACGTAAAGATAAAAATTTTCCAGACCCAGTTTGAGCCCTATTTTGGCCGCGCCGATATTTGACGAGCGTTCCATCACTCCGGAGAGCGTCAGGGTTTTCTCCGGCTCATGGTCGTGGATCGTGACCTTGCTGTTAAGCGCCCAGGCGCCGTTTTCGCAGTAAAAGGAGTCTTTCTCCGTGACTATGTTCTTTTCCAGGGCGGCGGCGAGGGTTACGGCTTTAAACGTCGAACCCGGTTCATAGACCCATTCCACGGGCTGGATCTTTTCCAGGTCTTCGGGATAGGTAGCCATGGCCAGTATTCTGCCGGTATCCGGATCCTGGATAACCGCCATGGCGAGGTCGGCGCGGTTCTTTTCCGCGTACTTTTTGATGGCTTCCTGGGCGAAGAATTGTATGTTTTTGTCTATGGTCAGGTGAATGTCCATAGGCGCGGCCGCCCCGTCTTCCCCGTTCCGGTAAAGAACGTTCCCGCCGGCATCCCGGACTATTTCCCGGCGGCTGATCCGGCCGGTGAGGACTTTTTCGTAAAGCAATTCCACGCCGGTGAGCCCTTTGTCGGCGCCCACAAGGCCCAGGATGTTCCTGGCTATGCTGCCGGAGGGATAATAGCGGTTCTGCCTGGCCTCCAGCAGCACCCCTTTCAGTTTCAGGGCCTTTACCGCTTCGGCCTGGGCGTGATCCAGGTCTTTTTTTACGCTTACAAAATTTTTGCTTCTGCGGTATCTGGCCTTGAGTTCCTTTTTTGAAAGGGCGAGCGCGGACGCCAGCGCGTCCAGATCCCGCGCCGGATCCCGGAGCTCTTTTTTAAACAGGCTGCAGTTCCAGGTGACGATGGATTCCGCCAGGAGATTCCCCCGGGAATCGAAGATCCTGCCCCGGGGGCCGATCTCCGAAACCGTTCTGTTGAATTCTCTGGAAGCGGCGGCTGAAAGATTTTCGTGCCTGATGGTCTGGAGGTAAAACAGGCGGAATGCGATCGGCGGTACCGGAACGGCGGCTATAAGCAGGCAGATCCGGATCCTTCTTTTCAGGGTTCTTGAGATCATGGAGAATTAGTAAGGATAAAGGATGAGGGCTAAAGGCTAAAGTTTTTAGTTTAAATCTCGGGGTTGCCGAATCGTAAGATCCTAGTGTAGTGTCTCGCAAATGGCTTTACTTTTGACTGGCCGATTTTGGGCTACACCGAAGTGGCATGAAGCGACATGTACTACATGTACATTAGCGTAATGCCGTGAAGGGGTAGCCCAAAAGCGGCCAGCCCCCTGGGGGAGGCTCATCTTTGGCCGGCTGCTTCGTTGCTCCTCACTCACAGGCCTGCTGGCATGCTCGTTCGTCGCGCCTCGCATCCAGCTCAAATCTGAGCCTTCAAAAGCAAAGCCATTTGCGAGACACTACACTGGCAAGCCAGCCTTTTGAGGGTTTAGCGCCTGCATCGCCGTCCAACAGGACTAAGGCGTCCGGTTCCGGATAGACAAGCCCTATCCTGGCCGCGTCGGCCTGGAGTTTTTCGGGAGACAGCGAGACCTGGATCTCTTTTTTCAGGTAGTTGTTGGCGTTCTCCAGGTCGGTGATCTCCCTGCGGAGGCCCTCGATGCCGTAGCCGAGCCGGGTTGCCTGTACGTTCTCCCAGGCGTAAGTGAAGAAAACAGCCCCGGCCGCGGCCAGCAGCGCCAGTCTGTAAGTCCTTGTTTTTCTCATGCTGTTATTCCATGCTGAAAAGCTCGATTCTTTTGATGCCGCGCTTCTCCCAGAGGTAGAATATTTTGGTCGGGCAGACAGCCGCTTTGAGGTGGTCTATCCTGTGCCGCGATTCCCGGCTGCCGAGGAATTTACCCAGCTTAGAACCGGCTTTAAGGATGTTCTCCGGATTCATATTTTATCCTCCTCTTTCCCGCTCCGGCTTAATGACAAAAAGGCGCATCCGCCTTTTTGCTACGCTTTTTCTATCACGCGCAGTTTCGCGCTCCGCGCGCGCTTGTTCAGTAGCACTTCCGTTTCCGATGGGACGACCGGTTTCCTGGTTACCATTTTCCATTCCCCGATGTCCGCCATGATCTTGAAAGTTTCCTTGACTATCCGGTCTTCCAGCGAATGGAAAGTTATTATTCCCATCCTGCCGCCGCTGGCCAGGAAAGGCATGGCTTTTTGTATGCCTCGCGTGAGATTGTCGAATTCATAGTTGACCGCCACGCGCAGCGCCAGAAAAGTCTTGGTGGCCGGATGGATCTTTTCGCCTCTGAAAGGGATTACTCTTTCGATAAGATCCCTCAGTTCCGCCGTCGTTTCCAGCGGCCCGGCGGCGCGCTTATCCACCACCGCGCGCGCTATCCTGTTGGAATTTCGCTCCCCGACTATGCGTATCAGATGCTCGATCTGCTCGTAGGGCCAGTGGTTTATGATACTGAAAGCCGTAAGCGGATTAGCGGGATTGATCCGCATATCCAGCGGGCCCTCGTGCTTGAGACTGAAGCCCCGCGACGGTTTATCGAAATGCAGGGAGGAGATGCCAAGATCGAAGAGTATCCCCGTGACCGCGGGAAGATTTTCCCGCCGGAGGATCTCGTCTATGTTGGCAAAATTACCTTGCACGACTTTTGCCCTGGCGCCGTAGGGCTCAAGCTTGCCGGCGGCCAGCGCGGCCATTTCCGGATCCCAGTCCACTCCGAGCACCTTCGCCTTTTCGTCCAGCACCGAAAGCAGCTTGATGGTATGGCCGGCCAGCCCCAGTGTCGCGTCCACGTATGTTCCGGATCTGTCCGTCACAAGCAGCGCGGCCGCCTCTTCCAGAAGCACCGGCTGGTGCGTGTAATTTTGATCCATTGCGCCATTTCCTCTCGCGGCGCGGCACAGCGCCGTCCGCGCCGCGCGCCTTGAATTGCTTAACGTTTTTAAAGCGGTTCCGGTCATAGGTCAAAAATTTTGCTGAACTTTTTGAAAGAAGGTTCCATTACGGTTTTTTTGTATTTGGACCAGTTCCGCGCGTCCCAGATTTCCGCTTTGTTCCCCGCGCCCCTTATTATGACGTCTTTTCCAAGGGAGGCGTAGCTTTTCTGGTTCTGCGGCACCAGGATCCTGCCCTGTTCGTCCAGCTGCGCGTCGGCCGCGTTGCCGAAAAAAAATCTTTTGAAAGCCCGTTCCTCTTCTTTGTTTTCGGATTTAAAGATCTCCATATTATTGGCGATGAGCTCTTCCCATTTGGACGGCAGGAAGAGGTACAGGCAGCGGTCAAGCCCGATGGAGAGCATGAAATAGTTTTTATCTTCCTTGTGAAGTTCTTCTCTGAACCGCGCGGGAATAAACATCCGGTTCTTAGGATCCATCACGTAAGAATATTCACCGTATAGGGCGCTCATATGTTATGGTTACCGCGGTACATTTTAAACCACTTGCTACCATTATCCACCACTTTAAACCACTAGAACAAAAGTATAGTGTATGTCCTGATGTTTGTCAATGCCTGATTTTAAAAAGCGTAGACAAACAATAGACTTTTTATTACGCGCGGCACAAAGCATACGTGCCGCATCCCGCTTTTTGAGGATAATTATATAGGAGACCCTGACAGGCCCCCGAACCTGCACCCCGCCGTTTCCTTAATGCGTCGTGCCGGAGATCTTGCCGGTCTTGAGGTCGTAGCGCCAGGCGTATTCGAGAGAGGAAAGTTTATTGTAGGGCATGCCGTATGCCTGGTAGAGCGCCTGGTGCGTCGGCGCCCCGTCCCGCAGTCCTTTGCAGAATTTGTAAAAAGATTCCCCCGCTTTCATCTTGATCATGAAGCGTACCACGCTGTAGGCCTGGGCGTACCACAGCCGCACATTGTCCTCGTCCGCTCCCTGCATGGTCTCGATACGCACCAGATCGTCCAGATCGAATCCCCCCCCGTTTGCGAGCAGGGCCAGATTTTTCCCCAGCCATTTCGGCGTCGAATATCCCCGTTCGGCCTGGATATAAGTCGCCATGCCTTCGCTGAGCCACAGCGGACTGGAGACCGCCGCCGGGAAAAAGCTGTCGAAATAAATATGGGTCAGCTCGTGCGCCAGTATCCCGAACGCCTCTTCGCTCTTGAAAAGATAGATCTTCCGCTCGCTTAAGGACGCCGTTCCCCCGGACCAGGCCGGGCGTCCGGTAAGCCGCTGATACGTGTCCTGGGTGTTGGAGAAGAATACGAAGACTTTCCTGTCCCTGGTCCAGGGTGAAAAGGCCACCAGATCCAGCATGATATTGCCGTGGAGGCTCTCAACGCTGGCGGCAAGATCTCTGGAGACGCTGGAGCCCTCCTCGTAGATCACGAAGTGACGGGTCTCTTCCATAGCGAATCCCGGCGGGGATTTCGGCGCGGGCTCTTCCCTGGAGACCGCGCCGGCGCCCGCCGCCGCTTTTTCCAGGGCGGAGTGCTCGGACAGCGGCTCCGAGGAGGAGGGTACTTCCTTTATCTCCAGTCCCTCTGTCAGGGGCCTGAGCATACCGGAGTCCGGCTGGACGGACGCGCCCGGCTGCGGCGGATGGAAAAAGGACAGTGGCAGCGCTGTTTTTCGCGTCACCCGCTCGGCGGCCGGTCTTCCGTTGAAAGGGTTTTTTGAGATCCTTATTTTGGGAACCATGGTCAGGTCTTCGCTGATGTACTGGTACATGAAAAGTCCCCAGAGCCCTATGACAAGGCCCCAGAAGACCGCCCTGAGTTTACCGAGAATATCCATATAAAGCAGTGACCGGTAGCCAGTGACCCGTATCCGGTAGCCTGCAATCTAGTAACCGGTTACCGATTACTATGCGGCACTGGTTACTGTCTTTACCTGAGCGAGTCCCGCACTTTTAATATCATTTCCGCCATCGCCGCCACGAACATTGAGAAGAAGATCACGAACATGGCGTGGCACGAGGCCATGCCCCAGAGCTGGCGGCTGAAAGGCATCTCCAGGAGGACGCTTTTCAGATAATAGACCCCAAGCAGGGAGGCGCCGGAAACGGACGCGATGAAAAAAACGCTCGATTTTTTCATGAACATGGCGGCTGTGGCGGGCGCCAGGATGAACAACAGCCACATCGGGGCCCAGTAAGGGCCCAGCAGATAAAAGAGTACGGCGCTCGTGACGAGGTTCAGCCATACCATTATAGCGCGGATATTCTGGGACCAGCGCATGAACCGGTAAGTGTTTTTTGTGAACCAGTAGTTGGCGCCGAAAGACGCGGCCAGTATCGCGAAAGAGGCGTAGGTGACATATCTTTCCGGTTCGGAGAAAAAGACCGCGAAGACTATGAGTATTACGGCGAAAGGCGTGAAATAATAGTTAAGTACGTGCATATTTGTTCTCCGTATTTAATAATTCCAGTTTCTTGCTTCCGACTTCTTGCTTCTTACTCCAGTTTTTTAAATACCAGTATCTGTCTGTCTTCCTTTTCTCCGGGCAGTCTGTAAGCCGCGGTTTCAGCCAGTTCCGTCCGGGCTTTGGCCATGGCTTCCCGCAGGGCGGGGCGGTCTTCGGCCGCCTGGGCCGCGCTTTGCCAGGCCAGGAAAACTCCGCCGGCGTCCAGCATATTTAAGCATTGAGGCAGTATATTTTCAAGTTTACCCATAGCCCGCTCCACGACCGCTCCGTATTTTCCGGTTTCGAGGGGGCCGTTCTGCCCTATCCTTAAATGCAGGGCTCTGACGTTTTTAAGTTTGAGGCGGGAGGCCGTCCAGGTCAGGAACATCTGGCGTTTAAGGCTGGAGTCCCAGAGATCGAAACTGAGGGTTTCCAGCGCCACCGCCAGCGGGATCCCGGGAAAGCCCGCCCCCGCGCCGGCATCCGCCACCGTCCCTCCCGGCTTCAGCAGCCTTGCCAGGAGCGGAACTCCGGCCAGGGCGTCCAGAATGTGGCGGGGCCAGAGGTTTCCTGTATCGCTCTGGGAGACCAGATTAAAGCGAGAGTTTTTCTCCAGCAGCTCAGCCCTGAAAAGTTCAAGCTTTTCCGCGGCTTCCCCCGTCAGCGCGACCCCCCATTTTTCCAGAGTTTCCCTGATCAACTCATCCCTTAATCCTTCATCCCTCATCCCTCATCCCTCCTGGAAACTCCGTCCGCCTGAGGCGGGCGGAGTTTCCGGGTCACATGCACCCACAAAAGCTGTATATCGGCCGGGGTTACGCCCGGGATCCTCGCGGCCTGGGCGAGCGTTCTGGGCCGGATCTTGAGGAATTGCTGTCTGGATTCCAGGCACAAGCCTTTTACGGCGGACAGATCCAGCTTCTCCGGAATCCTGACGTGTTCGAAGTGCTTCATCCTTTCGGCTTCGCGCAGGTTGCGCGTTATGTATCCCCCGTATTCTTTCGTGATCCTGCCGCAGGCCTCCGCCCCCGCCCTGGTCCAGGGGGCCATGTCGTCGTCCGCTCGCTGCGGACGTTTCTCCGCGCCGTGTTTCTGCGGCTCGCGACGCGATCCGCTCCGTTCCACGGCGTTCTGATACCGTTCGAAGTTTTTTTTAAATTTTCCCGGGATCAGGCCGAGCCGGAATCCGTGGGGCATAAGGCGCAGATCCGCGTTATCCTGGCGCAGGAGCAGGCGGAACTCCGCCCTGGAGGTGAAGATCCTGTAGGGTTCGTCCACGCCTTTTGAGATCAGATCGTCTATCATCACGCCTATATAAGCTTCGTCCCTCCCGAGGATAAACGGATCCCCGCCGCGGACTTTCAACGAGGCGTTTATGCCGGCCATGAGGCCCTGCGCGGCGGCTTCTTCGTAGCCGGTAGTGCCGTTTATCTGCCCGGCCATGAAAAGTCCGGGCAGTAGTTTCGCCTCCAGATTGTAGTCCAGCTGGACGGGCAGGGAATAATCGTATTCTATGGCGTAGGCGGCGCGTATCAGTTCGGCGCGTTCCAGGCCGTTCACGGAATGGAGCAGCTCCAGCTGCACTTCCTCGGGCAGGCTGGTCGAGAGTCCGTTGACATAATATTCCCCGGTGTCGAAACCTTCCGGTTCCAGAAAAAGGATATGGGTGGGATGGTGAGGGAATTTGACTATCTTGTCCTCTATGGAAGGACAGTAACGCGGCCCCGCGGCTTTTATGCGGCCGGAGTAAAGCGGCGACCTGTGCAGATTGGCCCTGATTATCCCGGCGGAGCGCTCGCCGGTGCGGGTTATCCAGCAGGATAGGAGTTTGCGCCCGTGTCTTCCGGTGAAATGCGAGAGCGGCGGCGGCGGCTCATCCGGTTTCTGTTCCTCGCATTTTGAAAAATCGATAGAGCGGCCGTTCAGGCGCATCGGCGTGCCGGTCTTCAGCCGGCCGAGTTTAAAGCCCAGCGCTTCCAGCGACGGCGACAAGCCGTCCGACGGCGGGTGATTGTAGCGCCCCCCCCTGAAAGAAGAAAGTCCTATGTGGATCACTCCTTTCAGGAAAGTCCCGGTGGTGAGGATCACGGTTTTTGACCGGTAGCGGGTGTTCCGCGCCGTGATAACGCCTCTCAGCGCGGAGCCTTCGGTCCAGATCTGCGCGGCCTCATCCTGCGCCAGCGCCAGATTGCCGGCCAGTTCCAGGGAGTGTTTCATCGCGGACTGATACATTCTTTTATCGCACTGAACCCTTGGGGAGCGGACAGCGGCTCCGCGGGAAGTGTTAAGCATATGCGCGCTCAAAGCGGAGAGGTCTGCGACAGCGGCCATGCGGCCGCCAAGCGCGTCTATTTCCCTGACGATCTGGCCCTTGCCTACGCCGCCGATGGACGGGTTGCAGGACATCTGCGCGATGGTATCCAGATCCTGGGTCAGCAGCAGGGTTTTCATCCCGAGACCCGCCGCGGCCAGGGCGGCCTCGCAGCCGGCGTGTCCGCCGCCGACCACTAGGACATCGAAAATTACCGGGTAATTAAAGTAAGGCATAAAGCGAGCGTCACATGAACAGCATAAATTTGAAAATCTCCGGCGTTATGACTCCCAGGTTCCGGAGAACATAAAAAGAGAGGATGGAGGTCAGGAAAGAGAACAGCAGTACCGGAGCGATCCGCGCGATCGTCCCGCCGAAAAGGATCTTTGCGGCCTTTATCACCAGAACCGTCAGCCAGAGCCCGGCGGCGGCTTCAGCCGCGAGGTAGAGGGTTTCGGAACGCAGGGCCGCCGCCAGAAAAGATACCGGCAGGCAGATCAGAACCACGGCGTTGCAGCTGAGCGAGAATCTGAAAAAAGCGGCGGCCGCGGCTTTTTGCGCGTAGACGCCCGCTCCCGCCGCGGCTATGACGGCGGCCAGGAACGGGAGCGAGAACAGCGGCGCGCTCCTGAAGTGGAAAGCGGCGGCGGCGCAGCTCCCGCAGATCAGACAGCCGAGAAAAAACCTGAATGCCAGCCGTCCGTCTTTCATCAAGCCCGAAAAGGCCGAAAAGACGGCGCAAAAGACGCCGGTAAAAACAAGTTCGGACGCCGTAAGAACGGAGAAGAACCAGGCATAAGATCTCCCGGAAAACTCCAGGCCCGCCTGCGCCAACTCGGCGGGAAAATCTGCCGGCTTCATATAGAGAAAGAGGGCATAGGCCGCGCAATAAACCAGGTAGATGGCCAGCGGCCCTCCCAGGCCGGCTCCGGGCGCCAGGAGATCCGCGGCGGCGCCGGAAGGATCCAGTACCGTCTTTCTCGCCAGCAAAAAAATATCTTTGAGTTTCTTCATAACAGATCTTTCTTAAACTTCTTGCTTGTGCCCTGCGGCTATCCTACTTTCCAACGCAGAAATTAGCGAAGATATTGGCCAGCACCTCCTCCGGGGTCGTTTCCCCCAGGATGTCGGCCAGGGCGTTCAGGGCGCCCCTGAGGTGCTCGGCGGCCAATTCGAATGGGAACGTTCCCGCCCGGATCCGCAGCCGCTCAAGGCTGGAGAGTTCGCTGTGCGCGTTTAACAGCGCCGAATAATGGCGGGCGGAGGTTATTACCGCGGCCGATCCGGCTGAAAACGCCTTTTTCTCGTCCCTGACAAGGCGGCGTTTCAGTCCGGAGATCCCCGCCCCGGTTTTGCAGGAAACTATTATCCCTCCGTCGGTTTCGTCCTCCGGCCTTCCGGCGGCCGGGAGATCGCTCTTGTTGAACACTTTTATCAGATCCGAGCCGGGCGCCGCGCCGCGCGCGATGGCTTTCCCCACCCGGCGGTCCGCCGGGGAGGATTTTTTTGACAGATCCTGCACCCAGAGTATCACGTCGGCGGTTTTCAGCGCTTTAAGCGCGCGGCGCATGCCTTCCCGCTCTATGGGCCCGCCGGTCCGGGGATCTATGCCGGCGGTGTCCGTGAAAATGACTTTAAGTCCGGAGAGGGTAAGCGTCTCCTCCAGCGTGTCCCTGGTGGTGCCGGCTCTGGGCGACACTATCGCGCGCCTGGTCTCCGTTATGCGGTTCAGCAGGGAAGATTTTCCCGAATTGGGCGCGCCGGCGATGGTCACGCGGATGCCGTGTTTCAGGTAACGTCCCCGCCCGAAACTGTCCGCCAGGTTCTTTATCCCCGCCGCCGCGGCCGCCGCGCGGCGTCTGAAAGTGCCGGGGTCAAGTTCCGGGAGCTCTTCGTAGGAATCGTCCAGCCGTACTTCCAGCTCGCCCAGCAGGGCGATGAGACCGGCGCGCAGCTTTCCGATGCGGTTGGAAATCCCGCCCGCCACCTGCGTGATAGCGGCGCGGTGGGCGGACTCGTTTTCGGAGATTATCAGATCGTTTACGGCTTCAGCCTGCGCAAGATCCAGCTTGCCGTTCATGAAAGCCCGCAGGGTGAATTCTCCCGGCCGGGCTTCCCGGGCGCCGTTTGAAATGGCGAGGCGCAGGAGGCGCGAGATTATGAAAGGGGAGCCGTGGCAGGAGATCTCCGCCATGTCGTCCCCTGTGTAGCTTTTGGGCGCGCGGTAGAGCGTGACGACCGTGTTATCCAGGAGGCGTCCGTTTTCTTCGGCCCTGAGAAAATACGAAAATCTGGTTTTGGGAGTTTTAAAGATCGAGGAGGGTTTGAGGAAAGCCGACGCGATTTTAAAGGCTTCCGGGCCTGAAAGCCTTACCACCGCTATAGCTCCGCCGCCCTGGGCCGAAGCCGGCGCCACTATGGTCTGGGTGAGGTCCGGGATAAGCATAGGATCGGCCTGAAAACTTCAGTTGAGGTTTTCAGAAAGGCTTAACCTGAAAACTTCAGTTGAAGTTTTCCGCCCGCATAGCGGGCGCCCTCCGGGAGGCATACACCTCGTCGGGCCAGGCGCGCATAGCGCTGGGCCCGACGCCCGCTTTGCGGGGAATCCTGCAGAATAATTCTGTCCGCCTGATTTTCCTATGGAAACCGCTTCCAACTGCAGGATTCAGGTTAAGGATGAGGGATGAAGGATAAAGGCTAAAGGGTGGAAAAATCTTTACATCTTCTCCGTATTTTTCCTTAATCCTTTAGCCTTAATCCTTTATCCTTATCCTATTTTGCGGCTTCCTTCTGTGAAACAGGGCGGATTACCACCTTGCGCCACTTGCCTTCGCCCTCCGAAAGCGTTTCCACTTCCGGATATTTGGCTTTGATCAGGCTGTGTACGTATTTGCGCAGGGGGGCCGGCATGGGTTCCAGGCGGTAGGGGCGCGCCGTGCCGAGCACGTCTTTCACGACGGACTCCACTTTCGCGGCCAGTTCCTCTTCCTTTTTTGTCCAGTAATCGGAAGTGTCTATTCTCACGGATACGCGGTTCTTGCGGTTCCTGTTGACAATGGAATTGATCAGGAACTGCAGGGACTGAAGGCCGCGGGCGTTGTCGGAAAGGAAAGCGGCCGAATCCGGACAGTCGAATTTCAGCGAAACGGCTCCCTCTTCCGCTTCCCGCCTGGCGTCGGTGATCTCAGCCTGGAGCCCCATCAGCTTCAGGGTGGTGGAGAACGCTAGCTTCGCGTGTTCCACCGCGTCTTCGGGCGTCTGAACCGCCTCCATGGCTAAACTGACTTCCTGGTAGACCGCGTCCGGGCGCCGTTCGTAACCGGCTTCGGGACGCCTGTCATCGGTCGTTCTGGCGTAGGGCGTACGCTCGGGCCGCCGGTTTGAATCGTACCTGTCCCTTCTGGGAGCGCCGTCGCGGCGGGAACTTTCCCCTCTTCCGCGGCCCGGTGAGGAGCGTTCCCGGCGCGAATCCTGCTGCTGGTAATGGCCTCCGCCGGTCCATTTTTTCTCGCGGAGCATTACGCAGGCTTTCTTCGCCCCTAAACCGAGGAAACCCTTTGTTCCCTCGCTCACTACCACTACTTCGACCTGGTCGCGTCTCAGTCCCAGTTCCATGAGACCTATCTCTACCGCGTCCTGGATGGTCTTAGCTTCTACTTTTGTTTCTTTCATGTGTTGTTCCTCCAAAATTACGCCATTTTCTTCTGCAGGATCATGGTCTGAGCGAAACCCCAGACGCTGTTGATCAGCCAGTACAGCACCAGCCCCGAGGGAAAGTTCAGGAACATGAAAGTGAAAACCACGGGCATCCATTTCATTATGGCCGCCTGTGATTTGTCGCCTCCGGCCTGGGGGGTCAGGAGCTGCTGCAGGAACATTACGGCGCCCATGATCAGCGGCAGGACGTAGTACGGATCCTTGGCCGACAGATCCTTTATCCAGAAAATGAAAGGCGCGCCATGGAGCGGCCAGGAATTCCTGAGCGCGGTAAAAAGCGAAAAAAAGACCGGGATCTGGAGAAGCATCGGGAGGCAGCCGCCCAGCGGGTTGGTTCCGTGCCTCTTGTAAAGTTCCATCACCTCGGCGTTCATGCGCTTGGGGTCGTTCTTGTAGCGGGCCTGGATGGCCTGCATCTCGGGCTGGATCTTTTTCATTACGGCCATGGCTTTAAAAGATTTCCAGCTGAGCGGGAAGATAAGTATCTGCAGGATCACGCTGAGGATCACGATGGCGAAACCGTAGTTGCCGGTCAGTTTGTGAAAATAGCCCAGCGCGGAGTTGGCCGCTTTGGCGAGCGGGGAGAAGAAGCCGAAATCCACGGAGCGGTCAAGACCATGGCCCAGGATCCGGAGCAGTTCATAGTCCTTGGGGCCGATATAGAACTCCACGCGCCAGACGCGGGTTTCCCCGGGCGCGAGCAGGGTGGTCTCAAAGGGGACGGCCAGGAGGGGCGCCTTCTTATCGTTCAGTTTCGGCTGCGATAAATTCAGGGCGCCGCGCTTGAGATCCCCCCCCAGCACCGCGGCCAGAAAGTACCTGTTGTCCAAGCCCGCCCATTGCCATTGTCCGGCGTTCCCGCTTTCCTTCAGCGTATTTATCGTGGGGAACTTTTTCCCCTCTTCCTGGACAGTGAATTGAGCTTTCCAGAGATCGGGGTTTTCTTTCTCCTCGCTCCTGACCGTGCCGAGCCCAGGCCCCAGTTTAAGATCCCACGCCCCAAGCACGGCCGGCGCAGGGGCGGGATTGGACGCTGTTATCTCCAGCAGATTTATTTTATCTTCGCCGTTGAGCGTGAATCTTTTGGTTATGACCACCCCGTTCGGCGCGCGGGCCGCGAAAGTGACGCTGCCGGCGGTTTTGTTCTTGAGAGTGAAAACCAGGTTGTCAAAAGAACTGAGGAAACCGGGCGCCGGTTCAACGATCAGCTCTACCGGTGCGACCGGATCCTGGTAAACAACGCTTTTTATTGAAGCGCCGGAGGGATGGAAAGAGTAGGAGGCTTTGGCGAGGTTAAGGGTTACGCTGTTCCTGGGCCAGTCGGAGACGGCCGGGCCGGAAGTCTCAGCGGGATAAGAAGGGGCCGGAGTTTCCTCACGGCCGGAGTCCGCGGGACGGAAAGGCCGCTGAACCTGCGCGGATGAGGCCGCCGGACGGGCCTCAGGTTTTTTTTCAACGAAAGAGTACCAGAGAATATAAACCGCCGAGGATAACGCCACCGCAAGCACCAGATTCTTCTGCATTAATTTATCTCCATGATTGGTTGATTCATCTTTAGCGAGAGGACGGGGGAACGGGATCGTGCCCGCCCGGATTCCAGGGATGGCAGCGGACGATCCTTGAGGCGCTCAACAGGGCGCCCCTTAATATTCCGTGCCGTTTGATGGACTGGAAGCTGTATTCCGAACAGGTCGGGTGGAATCTGCAGGCGCGAGGCCCCAACAGGGGCCTGAAAAACCTGTATACCGCGCTCACGGCGTTTACGCCTTTTTCCACGGCGGCGGCCGTTACCGGGGCGTCGTTCAGCATTTCTTGATCTTAGCCCTGGCCCAGACGGCGTTCATCGCGTTCCGGGCATCTGAAAGATTTTTAATTCCACATCCGGCTTTCGGATATACTATTATGCGCGTCCCGTCCGTTAAAGCGGCTTTCGACAGTCTGAATGCCTCTCTCATAAGCCTTTTAAGCCTGTTGCGGCGCACGGCGCCGCCGGTTTTTTTGCTTACGACAAGTCCCATTTCGGCCGTCCGGCCGCCGGATCCGCGAGAAGCCGGCCGCGTATCCGCGGCCGTTTCCGAACCCGGCAGGCAGAACCACATCACCAGGTCGCGCGTTGAAACTTTCGTCCCTTTGTCAAAGACAAACTCAAAGATCTTCCGTCCGCGCAGCCGCGCGCTTCCGGGAAAAGAAAACTTTTTCATTCATCAACGGCGGAAAAGTCCGGGCACAGGCGCGGAAAACCCCGGAAAATAATCCGGCTTTCCGCGGCTGGCTCCCGCTATACCCGATGATTCAGCCGCCGTCTCTCCTGCCTTATTCGGGAATGAGATGCCAGCGCCCTTTTGCGCGCCTTCTCGCCAAAGTTTTCCTTCCGCCCGCGGTTTTCATCTTGGCGCGAAAGCCGAGAGTCTTTTTTCTTCTTCGTACGTTTGGTCTGTATGTAGGTAGCATAGTGTTCCAATTATATTAAATTTATATATGAAAACAAAATCGCAAATGATAAAATGATCCGCGACCTTGCCATACCATATATGATCTTCTGCGATCGCGGTATCGTTCTGTGGCGGCGGCCTCTGCGGGAAAACGACCGCATCGTCACGGTCTTTACCGAAAATCACGGCAAATTTGAGGTCAACTTTAAAAGCGTGCGTCTCGCCAGGGGTAAACTGCGCGCCCTTTCGGAACCCGTCAGTTCCGGCGATTACCGCTTTTACCTCAAGAGCGGCTCCAATTTCCCCGTCTGCACCGGGGGCGGAACCCTTTCCGTTTTCCCCCGCATCCGTCTGGAAACGGAGAGGCTGTTCACGGCTCTCTATTTCTGCGAAGTGATAAATAAACTGACGCCCGCCCATCAGCCCAGCCCGGAGAAATACGCGCTTCTACTCGGGGCGCTGGAGCATCTGGAGAATTATCGCGGTCCGGAGCGCGGACAAAAGGGGCGGCCTCTTTCCCCCTGGCTGCGGCGCGCATTCGCCCTGCGCGCGCTGGAGAGCGCGGGTTTCGGCTTCAAGCATACCGCCGTGGGCGTGGATGCCGGGCTCTGGCAAACGCTGCACGACGGCCTCTGGCCGGAGGTCGGAGAGCTCGCCGCCGAGCCGCGCGCCCTGGGCTATCTGGACGATCTCCTGAAGAAGTTCTTTTCGGAACAACTGGACCAGCAGCTTAAAACGCTGGAATTTATTTAGGTATAATAGGAGAGCGAGCGGAGGCTAATATGAATTTTCAGGATATTATTTTTAAGTTCGGCCAATACTGGGCTAAACAGGGCTGCGCTGTTATCCAGCCGTACGACCTGGAAAAAGGCGCCGGCACATTCAATCCGTCAACTTTTTTCGGCGCGCTCACTTCAAAGCCGGTCAGCGTCGCTTATGTGGAACCCTGCCGGCGCCCGGGGGACGGGCGTTTCGGGGACAATCCCAACCGGCTGGGCAAGTATTATCAGTACCAGGTGGTGATAAAACCGCCGTCGAAGGACATCCAGCAGATCTATCTGAATTCGCTTAAGGCGATCGGCATTAAACAGGAAGAGCATGATCTCCGCTGGATCGAGGACGACTGGGAATCCCCAACCCTGGGAGCCTCCGGCGTGGGCTGGGAGGTGTGGCTGGACGGAATGGAGGTGACGCAGTTCACCTATTTCCAGCAGATGGCCTCTTTTGAGCTGGCCCCCGTAAGCGTGGAGATCACGTACGGCCTGGAGCGGCTGGCCATGTTTGTCCAGAAAAAAAACAGCGTTTACGAGCTTATGTGGAACGACCGGGTCACCTACGGGGAAATGCATAAGGCGCAGGAAAAACAGTTTTCGCATTATAATTTCGAATACGCGGACGTGGCCAATCTCCGCCGCAACTTCGACGACTACGAGCGCGAGATCCCGGCGCTGCTCAAGGACGGGCATTATCTGCCGGCCTATGATCTGGCCATGAAATGCTCGCACGCTTTCAATCTCATGGATGCCCGCGGCGCCATCTCCGTTTCAGAGCGCGTGGGCGTCATCAAGAGGATAAGGGACATCGCCAGGGCCTGCGCCGCGGCGTATGTCGAACAATCGGAGACGATATGATCAAACGAGACGCTTTGCTTGAGATCCGCATCGAGAATATCCCCGCCCGCTTCGTCACTTCCGCGGAAGCCCAGCTGGAGGCCGGCGCCCGTGGCCTCCTGGCGGCGGCCAATCTCCCTTTTGAAAGCCTTAAGGCCTACGGCACTTATAAAAGGCTGGTTCTCCATATAACAGGGCTCCCCGCCAGGACGGAAGAAAAAACCGTCAAAGCCCTGGGCCCCCTTGCTAAATTCTGGAAAGACGCCGACGGAAATTTCACGCCCCAGAGCGCGGGTTTCGCTAAAGGGCAGGGAACGACGCCGGACAAACTTACCGTCGAGACCGCCCCCAAGGGAGAGGTGCTGGTGTCGCTCCGGAAGATCCCCGGCCGCCCGGCCGTCAAAGCTCTGGCTGAGATCCTCCCGAAACTTATCGGCGCGCTGCAGTTTCCAAAGACCATGGTCTGGGAAGAGACCCGCGTGCGTTTTGCCCGCCCTGTAAGGAGCCTCGCGGCGCTCTACGGCGACAAGGTTATACCATTTTCTTTCGCCGGCATAAAAACCGGGCGCTTTACCGTCGGGCTGAGCGCGAAAGGGTCGCGGAAGATCTCCATCTCCTCCGCCGAAAAGTATTTCAGGGTCCTGGAGAACGTTAATGTGCTGGTGAAAGATGAGGAAAGGGCGCGGGCCCTTGCCAAAGAAATAGAGCAGGTATCCAGAAGAACGAAGCTGGAAGTGGACGCCGACCCGGAACTCGTCGGGGAAAATCTGTACCTTGTGGAGTATCCGGTCTGCGTGGTGGGGACGTACGACCAGGAATATCTCAAGCTGCCCGCGGAGCTGGTGCAGCTGGTGATGAAAAAACAATTGAAGTTCTTTACCGTCCGCGACGGCAAAAAAAAGCTCCAGCCTTATTTCGTGGGCATCCGGGACGGCGTTTCGAAAGGCCAGAAGAACGTTGAAGAAGGCTTCCGGAACGTGCTGGAGGCGCGCTTCCGCGACGCGATCTTTTTCTACACCCGCGATCTGTCCGATTCTCCGGAGAATATGCTGAACGTTCTTAAGACCGTCACTTTTCAGGAAAAACTGGGCTCCATGTACGATAAGACCGTCCGCGTAGAGCGGCTGGCCGCGGGTCTGGCTGCCGGCATTCCGGGCCTGGACGCGGGGGCCGTTAAAAGCGCCGCGCATCTGGTTTACTCCGATCTTTCCAGCAATGTCGTGCGCGAATTCACCGAGCTGCAGGGCGTGATGGGATATTACTACGCCAGAAACGCGGGGCTGGATGAAGTTGTCTCCAGAGCGGTGGGCGAATTTTACTGGCCGGTCGGGCCGAAATCCCCCCTCCCTTCCTCAAAGGAAGGGGCGGTGGTTTCCATGGCCGGGAAACTGGATACTCTGGCCTCGGATTTCGCGGCGGGCCAGATCCCGACCGGGAGCGAGGATCCCCACGCGCTCCGCCGCCAGACGATGGGCGTGGTCCGTCTCGTGCTTGAAAACGAATTGGGGATAAATCTTAAAGAAGCTGTCAGGCTCGCTTTAGACCAGCTGCCCGCCGCGGCCGCCCGCAGGGACGCGGCTCCTGTCATGGAATTCATCTGGCAGCGCGCCGAGGCTGTATTCGGGGATTCCGGATTCAGGTTCGACGAGGTCAAAGCGGCGCGGGAATTTTTTATGAGGAGCGGCGACCTGCTGGATTGCCGGCGCCGGATAAGCGATCTGCACGAGGTGAGGAAAAACCCGGACTTTGAAGCGCTGGCCATGGCGTTCAAGAGGGCGAAGAATATCCTGAAGCAGGCTAAACACGTTCCGGGCGAGGGGCCGGATGAGGCTGTTTTTGAGAAGGATGAGGAGCGCAGTCTGTACGCGGACATTAAGGCGCTTTCGGGGAAGCTGAAGGGTTTTCTCGCGGAGCGCGATTATGAAAAGGGGCTGGTGGAACTGGTTTCCATCAAAGGGAATCTTGACGGTTTTTTTGACAAGGTGATGGTGATGGTGGAGGATGCGAAGGTGAAGGAGAACCGGCTGCGGCTGATACATTCTCTCGTCGGTCTTTTTGAGGACGTGGCTGACCTCTCGCAGCTGCAGCAGTAACGCCGGGCAAAGGTGCCAGGCTTATTTTTCAGCAGAAAAATGTGCCTGGCTCCTTTGCCAAGTCCGCGAGAAGCCCAGTCGGGTCTCCGGCACCGCTGCAAGTTCGGGGGCCTGTCAGCCATGGGGCCCATCGGGCCGCCACCCCTCCAGCTAGTCGGTGCCGACCCTCCTTTTACGGGCTTGCGCGGAACTGGAGTATCAGGGTGGCGTGCAGGGCGGCGGCTATTCTGGAGAGGGTTTTTATAGTCAGGTTCTGGTTGGCGCGCTCTATGCGGGAGATGACGGATTGGGTGGTGCCGACGGCTTTGGCCAATTGGCTCTGGGTCATGTGGGATCTTGTCCTGGCTTTTGCAATCTGGAGGGCAAGGCGCACTTCGATATCCGCTTTCTCGTAAGCGGCTTTCCACCGCGGATCTCTCTCCGACCCCGCGAATACCTCATCAAGAGAAACTGACGCTTTCTTTTTCTTCATAAATTCTCCCAACCCCGCCGCGCTTGCCAGTCCGCCATCGCTTTGATAGATTTTTCAATTTCCCCCTCCGGAACCTCCTGGGATTTCTTTAAGAAGGCATTCGTCACGAGTACGATGTTTCCCCAGAACGAATAAAGGAAACGGTGCTGATGGTGTAATACGATGATACGCAGTTCCCATATTCCGTCGCGAAGACGTTTGCCATACTCTCCCGGCAATTCGGGGCCCATTTCCGCCAGAGCTTGAAACCATCTTTTTGCTTTGGCTTGGTGATTGATATCCATTGCCCGCGCATAATCACAGGCCTGACACCTTCCCCCCGCCGTACGGTAAAAGCATATTCTGTATTTTGGTCTATTCATATTATAGCACATATGCTATCTTTGTCAATAGCATGTCCCTCCTGGAAAAAGATAGGCGCTTTATACCCGAGAAAAGTCTAGCAGATGACCCCGACACCCTTATGTCGGGTTGTAATGGCGATTTTTAAGGTTAAAAAGGATAGCCGACTTTGATTATGGCGTTGGTGCCTTCGGAGCCGAAGGCGAAATCCACTGTTACCACAAGCTGGGGGCGGATCACCAGCCTGGCGGAGATGCCGGGGCCGTATTTAAGCTTCCGCGCCCTGAAAGCGGACGGTTTGGAGAAAACCGTGCCCACGTCCAGGAAAGGAGCGATCTCGGTTTCGCTTATGAATTTCATGAAAGGCGAGCGCGAAAGAGTGATGCGCTCTTCGATATTGAACACAAACTTCCCCCTGTCCGTGAAGCGGCCGTCCCCGGCCATCCTGAGCCCCGTGCTTTCCCCCAGCTGCGGCTGGGCGTAGAAGGGCAGCGGATCCCCTTTCTGGAACTGAAGCAGATAATGGACCGCCGTCACGAAGTGCCCCTCTTCCTTATAGTTATAGTAGTTTTTAAGCTGGAAAGCGTAAGTGCGGTATTCGAAATCAGAGCCCAGTTTCTTGTTGGAATAAAGCGCCGAGGCGCTGGCGTAGCTGCCGATCTTGGGCAGGAAAGGGTGGTCGGTATCGTCGTATACGATGGAAAAACGGTTTGTATGAAAAGCGCGCAGTTCCGAGGCGTCGTCGTAGACCGCCGGGAACTTTTCGCTTACCTGCCCGTTGTGAACGGGGCCGTCGCTTATCTTTTTTGCGTAGTACGAATGATCGAAGTTGAAAAAAACGTTTTTGATAATGGGAAAATCCGCGGTAAGTTCTTCGCCGGTAATGCTGAGCGCGTAGTTCGCCTTTGCCTCGCTGGAAGAGCCGGGACCGAAGCCGTAAAAAGAAGGTTTGCCGGTGACCCAGTGTTTGGCTTCCAGGCTGACCCGCACGTCCGAGCCGCGGAATTGCGGCGTATAGTAGTAGAACATCAGTTCCCGCTCCACGCGCTGTGACCGCGAGGCGCGCAGTATGAAATAGCGCTTTTCGTCCGGGAAAATATAGTGCCGGTAGGTGGGCGTGATACCCAGGTTCTCGTTGTAGTTCACCGACGGCACGATTACGGATCTGATGGTTTTCGTCCGCCTGTCCTTTACGGCGAGGATCGGCATGATCCCGAAACTGGGGCCGAGGTCTTTGCTTGAATCTATTATGGGAAAGGGGATGATCGGCCCGTTAGGGGTGTTGATGGTGACCTTATCCAGCGCGCGGGCGATGATGTTTTCCCTGCGGTAGACGGCGGTGGAAGTTTCCAGCTGCGTTAAGATCTCTTCCCTGGTCTTCGGCTCCCGCTTGACTATTTCCTCCTTTGCCTTGGGGCCGGGTTTGATCAGTTTGCGTTTTTTATGCGGCTGGGCGTAAAGGCAGGGAGCCGCCAGCAGGAGTACGATCAGTGTAGTAAAGGCTTTTTTAAACATAAATAGAGGGTGGAGGGTTAAGCTTTTACTATAGGCATTCTTCTGCCGCAGCCGAACGATTTTTCCGTGACTTTCAGGCCGATCGGCAGTTGTTTTCGTTTGTATTCGTTGGCTTCTATCCGCCGGAGTATGGAACGCACCAGTTCCGCCTTGTGGCCTTTCTTGATTATCTCGCCGGCGCTCCGGTTCTCTTCCATGTAGAGGCGGATGATGGCGTCGAGTACGTCGTATGGCGGCAGGTCGTCCTGGTCTTTCTGGCCGGGTTTAAGTTCGGCGGTCGGCGGCCTTTTTATGATCGCGCGCGGAATTATCTCCTTTTCCCCGTTTATGCGGGAGGCAAGGCGGTAAACCTCCGTTTTAAGCAGATCCGCTATCGGGGCGATGGCGCCCGCGGTATCTCCGTAAAGAGTGCAGTAGCCTAGGGCGATCTCCGATTTGTTGCCGGTGGTAAGGGTCAGCCAGCCGTTCCTGTTCGCGAGGGCCATTAAAATAGTCCCGCGTATCCTGGCCTGGAGGTTCTGCATGGTAAGAGAGACGGCTCCGTCCGGTTTCCCGGCGCCCAGTTCCTCCAGGAACCGCGCGTAAATGTCTCTGATCGGGATGATCTCGGTCTTTATTCCCAGATTGGCGGCCAGGGCCAGGGCGTCATTAACGCTCCGCTTCGCCGTGTAGGCGGACGGCATGAGCACTCCCGTCACGTTCTCCGGGCCGAGCGCCCGGGCCGCCAGGGCGGCCACCACTGCGGAATCTATCCCCCCGCTCAGGCCCAGCACCGCGTGTTTGAAACCGAGTTTACGGAAATAATCCCTTAAGCCCAGGGTCAGCGCCGAAAGTATTTCGTCCCGTTCCCGGGGCCGCCGGGGGACCGGAAGAGGCGGCGCACCGCTGGTGTCCACCAGCAGGAGGTCTTCCTCAAAAGATTTGGCGCGGCCGATCACGCGTCCGAAAGGATCCAGCGCGAAGCTGTTCCCGTCGAAAATAAGCTCGTCGTTGGCTCCGGCCTGGTTCGCGTAGATTATGAACGCCCGCATTTTTTTTGCCAGGCCGGACAGAATGGCCGCCCGCCTGGCGCCTTTGCCCCGGTAGTAGGGCGAGGCCGAGATATTGATGACTACGGAAACTTTTCCGGCGCGGAGCGCTTTTACCGGATTGTTTTTATAGAGAAGACGTTTCGGCAGGAGAGCGGTTTCCGCCCAGATGTCTTCGCAGATCGTAAGGCCCAAGACGGCGCCCTTGAATTTGAAAGGCCGGTTGGCCGCCGCGGGCTCGAAGTAACGGGCCTCGTCGAAGATGTCATAGGCCGGGAGCAGCGATTTAGCCCGTCTCCGCAGCACTTTTCCCCCGCCGAGGAGCGCTATGGAATTAAGCAGCTCTTTGCCTTTTTTGCCCGGGTTCAGATCCACATAACCCACGGCCAGCGCGGTTTTGAGCCGCAGCGCGGCCAGGCGTTCGAGGGCGGCCAGATTTTCCAGTATAAAATCTTTTTTTTCCAGCAGGTCCAGCGGAGGATAGCCGGTAAGAGCCAGCTCGGGAAATACCGCGAGATCCGCGCCGAGTTTTTCCGCTTTTCTGGCGAAAGACTCTATCTTCAGCGCGTTGGCGGCTATATCGCCGACTTTCGGATTTATTTGGGCTATCGCTATCTTCATGCGGTACTTCAAGTATAGAAAATATGGGCGGAGATTTGAAAGGAAGAAACGGTATATGCTAACATAGTAGCGACGAAATCCTGCTCCTGGAGGGCGGGAAAAGAAACGAGAAAGACAAGAGGACTAATAAAAGTATGCTGAACATCTCAATGAAGACGATGCTGGAAGCCGGCGTGCATTTCGGCCACCAGACCTACAGATGGAACCCTAAAATGGCCCGTTACATTTTCGGAGAGAGGAACGGGATCCACATCCTTGACCTGCAGAAAACGGTAAAGGAACTCAAGAAAACCTATGCTTTCATGAAAGATTCCGCCAAAGAGGGCAAGAGATTCCTTTTTGTCGGCACCAAGAAGCAGGCCAAGGACATCATACGCGAAGAGGCCCAGAGAGCTAATGTCCCCTGCGTCTATGAGAAATGGCTGGGCGGCACGCTCACCAATTTCGAGACTTTGAAAAAATCCCTGAAGCGGCTCGAAGAACTTGAGCGGCTGGAGAACGACGGGCTGTTCCGCGTGATGTCCAAGAAAGAGGTTTCCCGCCTGACCAAGGAAAAGAACCGCCTGGTGAAACTTATGTCCGGCATCCGCGAGATGAAGACCCTTCCGCAGATCATGTTCATTGTCGACCCCATCGAGGAGGGCGGCGCCCTGAGCGAAGCCAAGAGACTG
The DNA here is from genome assembly GCA_001799575.1 of Elusimicrobia bacterium GWA2_56_46. GTDB lineage: Bacteria > Elusimicrobiota > Elusimicrobia > Elusimicrobiales > UBA9959 > YA12-FULL-51-18. Next base: position 24,500 of record MGTT01000014.1, on the reverse strand, counting down.
CGCATCCCGGTGGTGGCGGTTTGCGACACCAATTGCGATCCCGACGCGCTGGACTGGGCCGTCCCGGGGAATGATGACGCCGCCCGCTCGATAAGGCTTTTCTGCGCGGCCATGGCCGACGCGGTAATTGAGGGCCGGGCCGAAGCCGAGGCGGCCAAGGCCGCCGCGATGCAGCCGGCGGAGATCGCGCCCGACGATCAGCAGGCGATGATGGACGCACCCCCGGCGCCGGAAGCTGCCGCGGAACCCGTAAAAAGCGAGGAATAATTTATGAGCGTGATAACCAGCGAACAGGTGATGTCGTTAAGAAGCCAGACCGGCGCGGGCGTTATGGACTGTAAGAACGCTCTCAAGGAATCCGCCGGAGACCTGGGCAAGGCCGTTGATCTGCTCAGGAAAAAGGGGCTTGCCGGCCTGGCAAAGAGGGCCGGCCGTCTTATGAAAGAAGGCGTGGTCGCCGTTAAGGTTTCCCCCGACGCCGGAACCCTTTCAATGGTGGAGATAAACTGCGAAACCGATTTCGTCGCCAAGAACCCGGAAGTCCGCGCTCTGGCCGAAGAGCTCGCCGGCCTTATGCTCACCGACGCCTCTTTGACGAATCCGGCCGAAAATGAAAAGGCCAAAGAAAAGATCCAGGCCCTCGCCATGAAGACCGGAGAGAACATGGCCATACGCCGCGGCACGATCTGCCGCACCGCGGCCAACACGGTCGTTAATTATTACATCCATTCCGATCTGAAGAAAGCCGCCGCGGTGGAGCTTTCTTTCGACGGAGACCTGAACGCCGCGAAGAACGATCTTATGGCCCTGGCCAAGGATCTGGCCATGCAGAGCGTGGCCATGAGCCCCAAGTGGCTGCGCCGCGAAGACGCCCCGGCGGATCTGGTGGCGAAGGAACGGGAGATTTACCGCGCCAAGATGGAGAAAGACGAGGCGGACGCCAAGGCCCTGGCCGCCGAGACAGGCAAGCCCTACAAGGCAAAATCTCCGGAGGGCGTGGAGAAAATGCTGGAAGGCCGCGTCAATAAATTCTTCCAGGAATCCTGCCTTCTTGAGCAGGTTTCCATACGCGAGACCAAATTGTCGGTCGCGCAGGTGGTAAAAAACCGCTCCGACAGCCTTAAGGGCAATATCCAGGTGAAAAGATTCGATTGCTACATCGTGGGCGTGGAGTAAGATGTATAAACGGGTACTGCTCAAGATCTCGGGAGAAGCGCTCTCCAGGAGCGGGGACGGACGGTCCATCAGCCCGGCCGCGCTCACTTTCATCTCGGATGAGATAAGAAAAGCCTGGCGTCCTGAGATCCAGCTCGCCGTAGTGGTCGGCGGCGGCAACATCTGGCGGGGTGCCAGGGACGGCCACGGCATGATAGACAGGGTCACCTCCGATAACATGGGGATGCTGGCCACGATCATCAACGCCATGGCCCTCCAGTCGGCCCTGGAGCATAAGGGCATTCACACCCGCGTACAGACCGCCATAGAGATCTCCCGCCTCGCCGAGCCTTTTATCCGCCGCCGGGCCATCCGTCATCTTGAAAAAGGCCGCGTGGTTATTTTCGCCGGCGGCACGGGCAATCCTTATTTCACTACCGATTCCGCCGCGGCCCTGCGCGCCGCCGAGATCGGCGCGGACGTGATTTTCAAGGCCACCCAGGTGGACGGCGTTTATACCGGCGATCCGAAACTGAATAAGAACGCCAGGATGATAAAAAAAATCACCTACATGGAAGCTATCCGCAAGGGCCTGAAGTTTATGGATACCAGCGCTCTTACGCTCTGCATGGAAAATCATCTCCCCATACTTGTTTTCAACCTTCATGTTCCGAACAATATAAAAAAAGCGGTCGGCGGCGAGATCGTAGGCACGCTGATAAAGTAGGTGCAGTGCGTCGCAAACAGCTTTACTTTTGAAGGCTCAGATTTGAGGTGGATGCGAGGCGCGACGAACGAGCATACCGGGGGTCTGTGAGCGAGGAGCAACGAAGCAGCCGCCCAAAGATGAGCCTCCCCCGGGGGGCTGGCCGCTTTTGGGCTACACCTTCGCGGCATTACGCTAAAGTACGTGTAGTACATGTCGCTTCATGCCACTTCGGTGTAGCCCAAAATCGGCCAGTCAAAAGTAAAACTGTTTGCGACGCACTGCACTAGTATGGAAGAAAAGATCCGTTCCGCCATAGAGAGCCATATCGCCTGCGCCGGCGTTTTGTCGTCCCAGTGGGGTCTTATCGGCCAGATAGCTTCCGCGATCGGCGGGGCCGTCAGGAAGGGCGGGAAAGTGCTCATCTGCGGCAACGGCGGGTCGGCGGCGGACAGCCAGCATATCGCGGCGGAACTGGTCGGGCGTTTCAGGAAAGAACGCCGCGCCGTAGCCGCTCTCGCGCTTACCACCGATACGTCCATTCTCACGGCTCTAGGCAACGACTACGGTTTTGATAAAGTATTTTCCCGTCAGGTGGAAGCCCACGGCCGCAACGGCGATGTTCTTATCGCCATCTCCACTTCGGGCTCAAGTCCCGATGTTCTTAACGCCGTTAATAGGGCCCGGGAAACAGGCATGACCACCATCGGTCTCCTGGGCCGGGACGGCGGGACGATCAAGCCCGTCTGCGATCTTGCCCTGGTGATAAAAGACGACGATACCGCCCGTATCCAGGAAATGCACATCCTTGCCGCCCACATCATCTGCGGCCTCGTAGAAGATTCCCTCGCCTTAAAATAATTCCTCAATCGCCGATAATGCAGCGCCGGGCAAAGGTGCCAGGCTTATTTTTCAGCAGAAAAATGAGCCTGGCTCTCTTTGCAAAAAATGCGGGGCTAATGGCTTTGGGGTTGGGAGCCGCAGGATAGTAAAGGGGTCCTGTCGACGGGTAGCCTTTTCCCTCGGCGGCCTGCGGGACAAAAAGGCTGCCCGTCGCCACCCCAAGTTGGCTAACGCGTATCACGTTTGTTAAGTCTTTGTCCCCGGCGTTCCCTTAGTGAACATAAGTTGGGGTGACGGCGCCCGGCCTTTTCGTCCCGCAGGTTTCCGAGGGAAGCGAAAAGGCCGGGCGCCGGCAGGACCCCGAACTTGCAGCCTGCCGCCGTCTTTCCATTGTGAACGGGTTCTCCTCTGACAGCGCGGGGTAAATTTAATATAATCAGTTGTGGCGTTTTTTTGGTTCTGGCCGTCCGATTCAGGATGGAGGGACAAGGAGTTTTTTATTATGGCGGAAGATATAAATTCGATGCTGGAACAGACGGAGCTGGATATGATGGAGAAAGTCGAAAAATTCAAGCGCGAACTCTCGACCCTCCGCACCGGGCGCGCCAATCCGCAGCTGCTTGACAACGTCTATGTCGAATATTACGGCGCGCGCGTGCCGCTGAAACAGGTGGCCGCCATCTCCATTCCTGAGGGCCGGACCCTGGAGATACGGCCCTGGGACAAGGCCGCCGTGGACGCCATAGAAGCCGAGCTCCGGAAACTGGATCTCGGCGCGTCGCCTGTAAAGAACGGCGATATCATCAGGGTAAATCTCCCGGCCATGACCGAAGATCAGCGCAGGAAGATGGTCAAGGTCGTGCACAGCATGGGAGAAGATGCCCGCGTTTCAGTGCGCAATGTCCGCCGCGAGGCCATCGAGAAAGTGAAAAAAGCCGAGAAGAGCAAAGAGATAGCCGAGGATGACGCTGAGCGCCATGAGGCGGCCATTCAGAAACTGACCGATCTCTATGTCAAAAATATCGACGACGCGGCCGTTATCAAAGAAAAGGATCTTCTGACCGTTTAGCATGGAACACCTTTTAAAGAAACTTGACCGCGCCAGGATCCCCGCCCACGTGGCCGTGATCATGGACGGAAACAGGCGCTGGGCCAGGGCGCGGAAGCTGCCGGTTCCGGTCGGGCACGCCAAAGGCGTGGAATCGGTGCGCGCGGTGGTTAAGGCGGCCAGCGATCTGGGCATCAAGGCCCTTACACTTTACGCTTTCTCCACCGAGAACTGGAACCGCGGCAAACTCGAAGTTAACGCCCTGATGTTTCTCCTGAAAAAGGCCATCTCCGACTACGCGTTGGAGCTGGATCGCAACGGTGTGCGGCTCATGATCAGCGGCCGTCTGGACGAAATGCCGGCCTCCGCCCGGAAAGCGGTCGGGGACACCGTGGAGAAGCTTAAGGATAACAAGGGGATGATCCTGAATATCGCCCTCAATTACGGCGGCCGCAGGGAGATCCTGGACGCGGTGAATTCCCTGCTTGAGCGCGGCGTAAAAAAAGCGGATGAGGATTCGTTTTCCAGGGCCCTTTATACCTGGCCGCTTCCCGACCCGGAACTTCTGATCCGGACCTCGGGGGAGATGCGCCTTTCAAATTTTCTTCTGTGGCAGACGGCTTATTCCGAATTTTATATCACCGGAACCCTCTGGCCCGATTTCAGGGAGAAAGAATTGGTCGAAGCCCTCCTGGACTACCAGGGCCGGGAACGAAGGAGAGGAACTTAATGCTTTTACCCAGAGTCCTGACGGCTGTCATCGGCATACCTGTCGTGCTCAGCCTCATACATCTCGGCGGTCTGCCTTACGCGGCGTTCGTGTTCACCATCATCGTGCTTGCGCTGTACGAGTATTACCTCCTCATGAAAATGGGCGGGAAGCCCGTGCAGGGGCCTACGCTTTTTACGCTGGGGCTTATTCTGCCGGCCGCGCTTTTTCTGGATCATTACTCTTCCGCGCAGGCCGGAGGAGATAATTTCGCCGGTTCGGTCGTCACGCTGACGGTGATAAGCGCCCTGATCTATGAGATCTTCTCGCGGAAAAAATATCTTGAGCGGGTGGGCTTCACGCTGCTGGGTCTGTTCATGATCTCCTGGTGCCTGTTCCACCTTATCGCCTTGCGCGATATCCGGCCGGACGGGGAGGCCCTGACGTTCATGCTTATAGTTACCGTCTGGGTTATGGATACGGCGGCTTATGCTTTCGGTCGTTTTTTCGGCAAAAAGCAGTTGTCCACCATCAGTCCCAAAAAGACCTGGGAGGGCGCCCTGGCCGGTTTCGCGAGCGCGATCTTAACGGCGCTTCTTTTCCGCGCGTTCATGAAAGAGCCTGTCAGCGTGCTCTTTGCAGCGACCTCCGGCGTTCTTATCGGTGTCTTCGGCCAGCTCTCGGATATCGCGGAGTCAATGATCAAACGCGCGGCCGGGGCCAAGGACTCCTCCAGTCTCCTTCCCGGACATGGCGGCGTGCTTGACCGCTTCGATTCCTATATTTTCCTTGCTCCGGTGATTTATTACTTAACGGTTTATTCCAGATGAAAAAAATAGCTATCCTGGGTTCCACCGGCTCCATAGGCCGGAACGCGCTGAAGACCGTGGAAAATCTCGGCTGGAAAGTCGTGGCGCTGGCTGCCAAATCCAGCGCCGGAGGTTTTTTGGAGCAGGTGCGCCGGTATCGGCCGCGGTACGCCGCGGTATTCGATCACGAAGCCGGACTTAAGGACGTTTTGCCGCGCGGCACCAGGCTGCTCGCTCCCGGAGTGGAAGGTCTGACGGAACTCGCCTCCCTGAAAGAAGCCGACGTTGTTCTGAACTCCATTTCGGGCTCGGTGGGATTCATCCCGCTGGCCGCCTCGATCCGCGCTTCCAAGCATATCGCCCTCGCCAACAAAGAGCCCATGGTGATGGCCGGCGAAACGCTTATGAAAGAAGCGGCCCGCTGGTCCGCGCGGATCATCCCCGTTGATTCGGAGCCCTCGGCCATTTTTCAGTGCCTTGCCGGCGTGGAGAATAAAAATTACGACGCCGCGGTTTCCCGCATCTTTCTGACGGCCTCCGGCGGCGCGTTTTACCGCCATAAAGGCAGTCTGTCGAACGTAACTCCGGCCGCCGCGCTCAAACACCCCACCTGGAGCATGGGGCCCAAGATAACGGTGGACTGCGCCACGCTGATGAACAAGGGTCTGGAAGTCATTGAGATAATGAACTTTTTTTCGCTTCCCATTTCAAAGATCCAGGTTGTGATACACCCTCAGTCGGTAATGCACTCCGCGGTGGAGTTCAGGGACGGGTCGGTGCTGGCGCAGCTCTCAAACCCGGACATGAAGCTGCCTATCCAGTACGCGCTTACCTGGCCGCGCCGCGAGAAGTCCCTGGTTAAACCGATCAACTTCTTCAAACTGAAGTCCCTTGATTTTTTTGAGCCTGATTTCAGGCGTTTTCCGTGCCTCAGGCTGGCGTGCGAGGCGGGCCGGCTGGGCGGCACTTACCCCGCCGTTCTTAACGCCGCCAACGAAGTCGCCGTGGAGAGGTTCCTGGCCGGGACGGCGCTCTTTACCGATATTCCGGTCATAGTGGAAAAAACGCTGTCGCTGCATCATTCCCGAGGCCGCCGCCCCCCCACGCTGGCCGAGGTTGTGGAAGTTGACCAGTGGGGCAGAATAAAAGCCGCCGAGATGGCGGATCGACTGAGGAAAAAGAGGAAATAATGATACTATCTATCGCCGCCGTATTGTTCACTTTCGGGCTGGTCATATTTCTGCACGAGCTAGGGCATTTTCTGGTCTGCAAACTGACGAAAATAAAAGTCGAGGCTTTCTCTTTCGGCTTCGGGCCCGAACTATTCGGGCGCACCAGCGGAGATACCCGTTACTCCATACGGGCGATCCCGCTGGGCGGCTATGTGAAGCCGGCCGGTGAAAACATGGAAGAAGGCACCGGCCACCCCGATGAGTATTTCTCCAAACCGTGGCATACGCGCCTGGCCGTGGTTCTCGGCGGCCCGTTCATGAACTACCTGCTGGCTTTCGTGGTTTTTACCGGCGTGATCCTGATAGTGGGAGAGCCCGTTCCCTCGACTGTAATCGGCGGCGTTTCGCGGGGCTATCCGGCTGAGGCGGCCGGCCTCAAGACCGGGGACAGGATCTTAAGCGTGGATGGAGTTCCGGTCGCTAATTGGCCTCAGATGGCCGATCTGATCCATAAAAAAGCAAACACTCCGGTATTGATAGAATACCAGCGCGCTTCCACAAAAAACACAGTGAAGATGGTCGCAAAAAGTGGCCCCGGCGGACAGGGCGTGATAGGGGTGGCGTCCGGGAGCGAAATAAGCTACACCTATGTCGGTCCCCGGAAAGCGGCCGTCATGGGCGCATACCAGTGCTGGTTCTGGACGAAGTATACCGTAACTTCTCTGGCGTCCAATATCAGGCGCGGAGAAAAACCGGAGATCTCCGGGCCCATCGGCATAGTAAATATCGTCAGCAAGGCCGCCCACAGCGGTATGCCGGACTTGTTTTTCCTGATAGCGCTTATTTCCGTGGCCGTGGGCTTTTTTAACCTCCTCCCCATCCCGCTTCTGGACGGCGGGCACGCCGTGCTTTTTATCATGGAAGGCCTTTTCCGGCGCAGGATCACGCCCAAGGTCATGGGCTGGGTCAATTCCGCCGGCATAGCGGCGCTGATGTTCATTATGTTATTCGCCACATATAACGACATCAAACGGCTTATGGGTGTAAATACCGCGCCCGCTCAGGCCAGACCGCTAGAAGTGAATGAAACGGCTAAGCAATTCGGGATCGCCGATCCGGCGCAGGTTGAACAATCTACGCGGGGGAAGAAGTAGAATGCGTGTCAGAAAATCCCGCGTGGTCAAAGTCGGGAAATTCGCCATAGGCGGAACTAATCCCGTTTCGGTGCAGTCCATGTGCAACACCGATACACGGGATCTCAGGGCCACTATCGACCAGATCCGGCGCCTTGAGCACGCGGGCTGCGAAATTATCCGTGTGGCGGTTCCGGATATGGCCGCCGCCAGGAACCTGGGCCGCATCAGGAAAGCCATAGATATTCCGCTGGTGGCCGATATTCATTTTGATTGGCGTCTGGCCGTGGAAGCCGCGCGGCAGGGCGTGGATAAGATCCGCATTAATCCGGGCAATATCGGCGAGAAGGATAAGGTCAGGGAAGTGGTGAAAGCGTGCAAGGCGGCCCGCATCCCCATACGGATAGGCGTGAACGCCGGTTCGCTGAAAGCTTTAAAAAAGACCCCCGCTCCGCGTTGGACGCCCCGGGAGTGGGCCGGAATAATGGTCAAGGAAGCGCTGGATGAGGTCCGGCTCCTGGAGAGGGAGGGGTTCGGGGACATCGTGGTCTCGCTTAAAGCCGACGATATCGAGCGCACGGTGGCGGCGAATCTCCTGTTCGCGGCGAAGTCGGACATCCCTCTGCACGTCGGAGTTACCGAGGCCGGAAGTTTCCTTGCCGGCACGGTTAAGTCTTCCCTCGGCATAGGGCTGCTTTTGACCAAAGGCGTAGGCGACACCATCCGGGTTTCCCTGACCGAGGATCCTGTCATGCAGGTCCGGGCGGCTTACGAGATACTTAAGGCCCTGGGACTCAGGCAATATGGACCAAACCTTATTTCCTGTCCGACCTGCGGCCGCTGCCAGGTGAACGTGGAAAAAGTGATAAAAGAGATAGAGGCGCGCGTTTATTCCGACAGTACGTTGTTGAGGCGCTCCACCGGAAAGAAAATAGCCGTCATGGGTTGCGTGGTGAACGGCCCGGGCGAGGCCCGCGACGCGGATTTCGGCATCGCCGGCGGCAAAGGCCGGGGCATCTGGATAGAGCGCGGCAAGCAGATCAAGGTCGTCAAGGAATCCGACTGGGTCAATGAAGTTATAAGGAAGATACGGACGTTAAGATAGTGTTCAGTGGATAGTGGTCAGTGAAAAGATAAAAAAACCTTTATGAATAAACCCGATAATCAGTCAAGAACGGAGCCCAATGCCGTTACCCCCCGCGCGCAGGATTACTCGCAGTGGTATCTGGATGTTATAAAAAAAGCCTGCCTTGCCGAGCATTCCGCGGTGCGCGGCTGCATGGTCATACGGCCGCATGGTTACGCCATTTGGGAAAAAATGCAGCGGGAGCTTGACGACCGTTTCAAGGCTACCGGGCATGAAAACGCCTATTTCCCGCTTTTTATTCCGCTGTCGCTTCTTACGCGCGAGGAAAAACACGCTTCCGGTTTCGCGAAAGAATGCGCCGTGGTCACTCATCACCGGCTTAAATCCGTGAACGGCGAGATCGTTCCGGATCCCGAATCGAAACTTGAGGAGCCTTTGGTGGTGCGCCCCACCAGCGAAACGATCATCTGGGAGCAGTACAAGAACTGGATTCAAAGCTACCGCGATCTGCCGCTCCTGATAAACCAATGGGCCAACGTGGTGCGCTGGGAAATGCGCACAAGGCTGTTTTTGCGCACCGCGGAATTCCTCTGGCAGGAAGGCCATACCGCGCATGCCACCGAGAAAGAGGCTCTTGAGGAAACCTGGCGCATGCTTGACGTCTACGCCGATTTCGCCGAGAATGTAATGGCCGTGCCGGTGATAAAAGGCCGCAAAACGGAGGGAGAACGCTTCGCCGGGGCGCTGGAAACGCTTTCCATAGAAGGCCTGATGCAGGACGGCAAGGGTCTGCAAATGGGAACCAGTCATTATCTGGGGCAGAATTTTTCCAAAAGCGCCGATGTTAAATTCCAGAATAAAGACGGCCGGCTTGAGTTCGTTTACGCGACAAGCTGGGGCGTCAGCACCAGGCTTATAGGCGCTTTGATCATGACCCATTCCGACGACACCGGGCTCGTGCTTCCTCCGAAACTCGCTCCGGTGCAGGTGATAGTGATCCCCATTTTCAAGAACGAAGAAGAACGCCTTAAAATCGTGGAAGAGGCGAAAAAAGTCGCCGCGGAACTTAAAAGCCGGGGAGTCGCCGTCCGCGTCGACGACAGGGACGGCATCATGCCGGGCGCGAAGTATTACGAATGGGAGGGTAAGGGCGTTCCTTTGAGGATCGAAGTGGGGCCGAAGGACCTGGAAAAGGGTTCGCTTTGCATTGCGCGCCGGTTCGTGCCGGAGATACAAGGAGAAAAGCCCGAAGAGCAGCGCCGCCGGCGCAAATCTTTTCTGCCGAGGGCGGAGGCGATCGCGTCGATCGTGCCCACGCTTGAGGCCATGCAGAAAGAACTGCTGGAACGGGCCAGGGCCGTCAGGGCCGGCCGCACCCGCGTGCTGGATAAAATCGAGGATTTTGAAAAGTTCTTCAAAGAAGAAGGCGGAGGTTTTGCCTGGGTGCATTGGGCAGGGAATGCCGGTCAGGAAGAAGAAATGGCGAAGCGCTTTGAAACCAGCATCCGCTGCATTCCGTTCGAGGACCAGCTCCCTCCCGAAGCCAAAGGCGAAGGGAACTGCATTCTCACCGGCCGGCCCTCAAAACAGAGAGTCTTGATGTCCAAATCCTACTAAGGCATGGTGTTTTTTCGGAGGAAAAATATGAAACCCAATGACTTCATAAAATTCATGGAGCGCGCGAAGATGTACGATCTTACCCAGCCGCTCAGCATCCATACTCCCCCGTGGCCCAGCTATATGCCGCTCCAACTTCAGTATTTCAAGCGGATAGCCGGCGCGCATATGGGCCAGGGCGCCAACGGCCAGATAATGAAAACTTCCAACCATGTGGGCACCCACATGGACGGAGAGATCCATTTTTACAGCGCCGGCCGCACGATAGGCCAGGTTCCGATGCGGGAATGGACCGGGCCGGCGGTGGTAGTGGATATCTCCAAAGACGTGAGTGACTATGACCTTTACGAACCGGAGCTTCTGATGAAACGCGCCGATATCCGCAAAGGCGATATCCTGATCATCAACACCGGCTATCATAAATACGCCTGGTATGAAAAGAACACCTGCGACGAGGTGCGTTATTTCTGCAAGCATCCCGGCCCCGGCCCCCGGTTCCACAAGTGGGCCCTGGCCATGAAATTTAAGTGGATAGGAGTGGACTGCGGCTCCGCCGACCACCCGATGAACACCATCATACGCAACTGGCATCCCAAACTCTTTACGGAAGCCGAAAACAAGCTCGAAAAGAACTACGGAAAGAAATGGGATGAAATGTTCCCTTATGAGGAATATTACCAGGTCATGCATCTGAAGCTGTTCCCCAAGCGCCTGGTCCACGCCGAAAATATCGGCGGCGAGATAGAAAAACTTTCCAATAAACGCTGCTGGCTTGGGTTCTTCCCTCTCAAGGGCATGGAGCTTGAGTCGGCAATGGGCCGCGTGGTGGCGTGGACGGCTTAGCAAATTACCATTGGCGATTTGCGCTGGTGGGCTGGTATGCGGTTTGTAAGGAGCGTTTTTATGCCGATCGTAACAGAATTTGAGTATGTGAAACCTAAGGACATGGACGAAGCCCTCCATGTCTTTTCGCTTTACAAAGAGAACGCCATGGCGCTGGCGGGCGGCACCGATCTTGTGGTACGCCTTAAAGAGAATCTTGTCCGCCCCGAGGTCGTGGTTGATATAAAGGCGCTGGAGGAACTCGCCGGCCTCTCGCTTAAGGGTGACACTTTGCGCATCGGCGCGCTGGCAACGTTCTCCGATCTTATAGATTCCCCGCTCATAAAGAGCAGGTTCCCCCTCCTCCGGGAGGCGGCTCTGACCGTGGCCTCAACGGGCGTCAGGAACCGCGCCACCATAGCCGGCAACATCTGCTCCGCCGTGCCCTCGGCCGATTCCGCCCCCGTCCTGGCCGTTTATGACGCCGAAGTTCTGGTCAAAAGCATCAGGGGCGGACGCCGCATTTCCATCCATGACTGGTTTGCCGGTCCTAAAAAGACAGTCCTGGCCGTAGATGAAATAGTCGCCGCCATCGAGCTGAAACCGCCCGCTGTAAAACACGCCGGCTGTTATATGAAGCTTTCACGGTACGAGGGCGAGGATCTGGCGCAGGGCGGCGTGGCGGCGCTGGTTTTACCCGATAACACTTACCGCGTGGCCGTCTGCGCGCTGGGCCCTAAACCCGCGCGCTGCCCCAAAACCGAGGCGGCGCTCAACGGCTCAAAGCTCAACGCAAAAGTTCTTTCCAGGGCGAAAGAAATCATACTGCGGGAAATCTCCCCCATCAGCGACATCCGCTCGTCCAGGGAATACCGCCTGCACATGACGCAGGTGATGCTGGGCCGCGCGCTCGAAAACGCGGCGGCGCGGTTGTCAGGTAAGGGGCCCAAGTACGGGGAAAGGAATATAGTATGAAAAAGCGCAATATCCAGTTCGATTTAAATAACGAAAAAATATCGATCGAGGTCGAGCCCAGCGATGTTCTTATGGACGTCCTGCGCGGCAAACTCGGCATAAAAAGCCCGAAGGCGGGCTGCGACCGCGGCGACTGCGGCGCCTGTACGGTGATCATGAATGGCAAGACCGTCCGATCCTGTCTGATCCTGGCCGTCGAGGCGCACGGTTCCGGGATCATGACGCTGGAAGGCGCCGGCTCCAATAAATGGACGAAGAAGCTCCAGAAAAAATTTCACGAGAAGAACTCATTCCAGTGCGGGTTCTGCGCGCCGGGCGTGATACTTTCCGCCACGGAACTGCTTGAGAAAAATCCCAGGCCCGCCGCGCACGAGATCAAGGAAGCCATAGCCGGCAACCTCTGCCGCTGCACCGGCTACGAACCGATAGTGGAGGCGATAGCGGAAGCGGCCGGCGGCAAGACGCAAGTCACAGGTCGCAAGTAAGACGAATGAGGCGAAAAAGTCCGGTAGGAGCGGAATGTGAAAATATGGACAAAATAATATTGCTGGGTATTGCGTTAGTGTTTTCGGCCGCCTGCGCTATGCCGCAGGGCGGGATGGTGAAGAAGCGGAGAGGCGGGCTTTTCGACGGTATCGGACAGGAATCCGCGCAGCAGCAGGCGCAGCCGTCCGTCGACGAGACCTTTGAGGTCATCACGGAACCGCCTGGCGCCCGCATAATGGTCAATAACGCTAACTACGGAAATTCCCCGGTGCGGGTTACCGTGCGCAGGATGTGGCGCGGAGATCCTAATTATCCCATGATTTTGGACACGGTCAAGGTGGAGGCGTTCCCGGTGGAGTCCGGCCAGTGCGTGCAGACCGGCATCTTCGGCCAGAACGCCGCCAAGACCCCTCCCCAGGTGCGCTTCAATATGGCCAGCTGCGCCCCGACCAGCGGTAAGTAGAAAAAGGAGACAGGCGGATTTTTATTTTGTTTTGATCTTTGACGGGGGCCTTGTCACCCCTTGTTATTGATAAGGTGATAAAAATCCGTCTGCTTCCTTTAAAGGTAACCATACGAGGTAACTTATGGATCTTCAGAAACTTGTACGAAAGCCTAAGAAAGGCGTGAAAGCCCCAGGGCCGAAGGACGATCTGACCGTTATCGGCAAGAGCGTTTTGCGGGTGGACGGGTGGGAGAAGATAAAAGGGGCGGCTAAGTATACCGACGACCTGGAGTTCGGCCCCGGGCTCCTTTTTGCCGCCGTAGTGGAAAGCCCTTTCGCACATGCCAGAATAAAATCCATAGATACCTCCAAAGCCGAAAAGCTTCACGGCGTAGTCAAAGTCGTCACAGGCCGCAGCTTCACCCATAAATTCGGCCTCTACATGACCGACCGCTATGTCTTCGCCACCGACACCGTCCGCTTCGTAGGCGAACAGGTCGCCGCCGTAGTGGCTACAGATCCCAAAATAGCCTTGCGCGGCGCGGCGCTGGTGGAAGTGGAATACGAGGAGCTTGCCCCGGTGTTCGACCCGGTAAAAGCTCTGGAGAAAAAATCCCCCCTCGTTCATCCGGATCTGAAAAACTACCGCCATGTTCCCTGGTTCTTTCCCAAACCCGGCACCAATATCGCCCACTGGCGCAAAACCCGCAAAGGCGACCTGGCCAAAGGCTTTAAAGACGCGGATCTGGTAATGGAAGATACCTACACCGTCCCCCGCTACGCCCACTGCGCCATAGAACCCCATTCCGTCATTGGCCTCTACGACGAAGCCGGCCGCCTCACAATGTGGACATCCTCGCAATCCCCCTTCACCCAGCGCAACGTCTTCGCGCAGGCGCTGGAGCCATTCGGTATCAGCCACAAGGACGTGCGCGTCATCAGCACCTATCTCGGCGGCGGCTTCGGCGGCAAGGCCGGGGTCAGCATGGAAATAATCGGCGCGGCGCTCGCTATGGCCGTGCCGGGCAGACCCATAAAGGTTCTCTGGAACCGGGCCCAGGAATTTTACAACACCTACCAGCGTCAGGGGGTGACCGCCAAAGTGAAGATGGGCGTAAAAAAGGATGGCCGCATAACCGCGCTGGACTTCAAACTTTATTGGGATGCCGGCGCCTATGTGGAATACGGCGCCAATGTCGTCAACGCGGCGGGTCTGTCGGCCAGCGGCCCCTATAAAGTGGACAACCTGAGTATAGATTCCATGTGCATTTATACCAATCTCCCCCCCGGCGGGCCTTACCGCGGTTTCGGCTATTCCGAGTTCCTTTTCGGGCTGGAATCGCACATCACCCGCATGGCGGACAAGCTGGGCATGGACTCCGTGGCTTTCCGCAAGAAGAACGCCATAAAGGAGGGCGATACTCTGCCTTATGGCGCGCAGATGAACCCAAACGGAATTCTGGAGGCCATAGAAAAAGTGGAAAAGGAAATAAAGTGGGGTGTTAAAGAAAAGTCAAAAGATCCGGATAAAGCCATAGGCAAGGCCCTGGTCTGTTTCTGGAAATCCCCCGCCATGCCGCCCAACGCCGGTTCCAGCGCTTTTCTCAAATTCAACGAGGACGCCAGTATAAATATCCTGATCTCCGGCATGGAGATAGGCCAGGGGCTGCATACTGTGATGGCGCAGATAGCTTCGGAGGTTCTGAGCGTGCCCGTGACGAAGATCCGCGTCGAAACCCCTGACACCGACCGCAATCCTTACGAGTGGCAGACCGTGGGCTCGCATGTCACCTGGGGCTGCGGCAACGCGGTCAAACGCGCCGCGCTGGAAGCCAGGGAGAAAATTTTCGACCTTGTTCAGCGTGTGCACGGCCTGGATAAATCCGCGCTTTATCTGAAAGATGAAACAGTGCGCTGCCGCACCAAGCCCGATTTTGGACTGCGTCTGCGGGATTTCGTCATCAACGGCATACAGGCCGGCGACCACACCTTTAAGGGAGGGCCGATAATGGGCTCCGGTATGTTCATGCCGGAATTCACTTCCGCCATAGGCGATCCGGAAACCGGCCAGGGCGGCCATCCCAATGTGCATTACACCACGGGTTCGGCCGGCATTATTCTTGAAGTTGACCGGGAAACCGGCAAGATGAAAATAAAAAAGGCCGTGCTGGCCGTGGACTGCGGCAAGGCCATAAATCCGGATCTGGTGAGGGGACAGATCGTGGGCGGTCTGCTGCAGGGGTTCGCCACGGTGCTGTATGAGGATATGCGTTTCAGCGACAAAGGGAAACTGCTGAACGCTAATTTCTCCGACTATAAGATCCCCACCGCGCTGGATATGCCGGATGTAGTGGTGCCGATAATTATCGAGGTGGCCCAGCCCGACGGCCCTTACGGAGCGCGCGGCGTGGGAGAGCATACTATGATCCCCGCCGCTCCGCTGATAGCCAACGCCGTGGAAGATGCCCTGGGCGTGCGCATAAAGGATATGCCGGTCACCAAGGAGAAAGTGGCGCTGGCGGTGAAGCACAGCAGCAAAAGAAGTGATTCACGCTAACCACTAGTCACTTACTTAAGGATGTATCATCATGAAACTAGCCTTATGCCAATACGCCGTCAAATGGGAAGACAAAGAAGCTAATAAGAAGAGAATCGAAGGATTGTTCGAGGCCTGCCCCCGCAAAAAAGAGATAGACTGGCTCATCTTCTCCGAGATGACTCTGAGCGGGTTCACCATGAACACGTCCGTCGCGGAACTGAGCGGCTCCGACAAGGATTTCTTCCGCGACCTGGCTCAGCGGAATAACATTAACGTCTCTTACGGCGGAGTGGAGAATGGTTTCAACAACCTGATAACGCTGAACAGGCACGGCGACCGGGTCAATACTTACTCCAAGATCCACCTCTACGCTTTCGGCGGAGAGGACAAGCATTACAAGGCCGGCTCAAAGCAGGAATTGTTCGAGCTGGAAGGCCTGAAAATCATGCCGGCCGTCTGTTTCGATCTCCGGTTCCCCTACCTTTTCTGGAAGATGGCGGAGAACGCGGATCTCTACCTGGTCATCGCGGCCTGGCCGATGCGCCGCGCGGAACACTGGATTACGATGCTGCGTGCCCGGGCCATTGAGAACCAGGCCTATTGCGTGGGCGCAAACCGTATAGGTCTTGAAGGAAAGCTGGAGTATTCCGGGAATTCGATGTGTTTCGATCCTCTCGGCAAGACGGCGCTGGACGCCGGTACCGGCGAAGGCGTTTTCGTCTCCGAGACGGACGTGACCAGAGAGCTTGTCGCCAAAACCCGCGAAAGATACCCGTTTCTGAAAGAGCGCAAGAATTTGCCGTGGCAATAATTTATGGAAATACTCGGCTATGGCGATCGCATACCTCCGGGGATATTCGCCCTGCATTCCGCTTTTGACAACGCGCTCAACTTCAGAGGGCCCAGGGGTGTCATGGTATCGCTGGTCAGCCGCAAAACCGGCAACGGCCCGCTGAACGTGGTACTTAAACACCTGCCGCGCGCCGCGCGCCGTATTAAAATCACCAAACTAGTGCTTTACATAGATGAGAACCGCCTGGAGGTGGATCCGGAGAAGAATTATGATTCCGCGGTTCCCAGGCTGCCGCTGGAACCGGCGCTGTTTAAGAAAAATCTGCGTTCCCTCAGGGACTTCCTGGGCCGCAATGCGCCGGAGAAAAGTATGTGCTTCCTTTTTTCTTTTTCCGCGGAAAACGCTTTCAGAACCGTGTTCGAGAGGACGATGCTGGGAAAGATGAAAAATGGCGCGGCCCTCATAGAGGCCGGCGACTACGCCAAAGGCGCCCGCGTTTTGCGCGGCCTGGGTTTCGGTCTCACCCCCTCGGGAGACGATTTTCTGTGCGGTTGTCTGACCGGCCTGAATTTTGTGGAAGCTAACCTGAATCCTGCTGTCGGAAGCGGTTTCCATTCCTTGGATCTCTCCGTTATCAAGGATGCCGTTTACCATAATGCCGTCACCAAAAATTTTATTTCCGGCTCGTTCACTTACTGCGCCTATAACGGGCGCGTGAATGAAAAGACCGGGAAGCTTCTGGCCGCGCTGGCCGGTTTCAGCGAAAAGCGCCTGATCGCGGCCGCCAGAGCTTCGCTCAGGAGCGGCCACACTTCCGGCGCCGACTTCTGCGCCGGCCTGGTATACGGCTGCGAGGCCGGGTTGAGAGCGGCTTAATCTCCGTTTTGATGCTGGCCTATATGGATTTTACCGGGGGGCATGGCGTCTGTCTGCCTAATAAAGAACCGGAGGGCTTTAAAAATCCCTCCGGTTATTGAATGGGTGCAGCATCCCCCGGCGGTTTACTTTATTGGTTTTCCCCCTAGAGACCCTGCCAAGTATGCTGCGGAATCATTTAATTCGCCCCAAACATTATTCATCGCCTGCTCAATTGGTGCGTTTTTGCCTTTTAATTCCGGCGACATTTTAGCGACGACTTCTTTAAATGACCAAATCAGCGCCTTAGTGTCTTCTATAGAAACCTGCAGAAGCTCTGCGAGGGCTAAAGTGTCCTTATTGACAGGTGTTTTTGACAGTGCTTGCTTGAGATCTCTGTTGAACTTCCTTGCAGCTGCCTCAGCTTCCTGCCAGTACCGCAGTGCGTCATACATGGATTTATCCGGTTCGTTGAGCTGAAAATTCATCGCGGCCGCACTCATAGAAGCTTTGAATCGAATATATGTGCCGACAACTGACACCAAGTTGGCGGATGTAGCAGCGTTATGCATAACCGGAGCCTTCGGCACCGGTAACGAACCCTGTATGTCACCGTCTCCTGACGGGAGTTGCTCAATAACAGCGTCTCGTAAATCCGTTGGCAGGCTTCTGCGCGAATTATG
>MGTT01000014.1:0-6607 GCA_001799575.1 Elusimicrobia bacterium GWA2_56_46 | reverse complement strand
CCCGTGTTTTGTCAAGGGCCTTTTTACCTTTTTTTACCTGGGGCGCCTAACAGGGCGCCTTGTAACATCCAAATCCTCCGATAAGCGGTAATCCTGACGGCTTTGGGTTAACGAACCGCAAGATAGTAAAAACGGGGGCCTGCCGATGGACAGCCTTTGTGCGTTCACGAGCCCAGTGTCCGTAACAAAACTTAACGGCAGTGTAGTCCACTCGGCAGCCTGCGGGACAAAAAGGCTGTCCATCATCACCCCTTAGTAAAATTTACCACTTGATGGTCGCTCGGCATTCCAATCTGAAAATATAGTATATTGACCCCACCCAAATTACTACTTGAATTACCCGCCCGGTATAGGGATCAGTAAATTTTATAAAACCACCGGTGCTTTCCCCGCCGTCCGTGGCTCCCCTTAAAATCATTATCTCTTCATTGGCAACCATCTTGCAGTTTGGATGCCTCGTGGGCAAATATAGGTTCGTTTTTAAGGCTGTATTTGGGAGGATGGCGGCGGGGTATAAACTGGAGGGGTGGCAGCCATGGGTTGGATCGGGCCTCGGCGGAACCGGCGCGTAGTCGCCGGGCCGCCGAGGCCCGATGGGCCCCATGGTTGACAGGCCCCCGAACTTGCAGCCCGCCGCCATTTTTCCACTTTCACCCAATGGGTGAAATCTTCTCATCAATGACGCAGGCCTGTTAGCGGAGGATTAAGGGCAACAGGGCCGCTGGCAAGGCCGATTGTGAAAGTGTTAAGATAACGAAATAAGGGACAGCAGCGGAAAAGTTTTACGGAGAATACATGATAGTGAAAACTACGGTAGAGAGGGGCGCTTATTACGACTCTGTGTCGCTGATGAAAGCCGCCAAAGAGCTTAATGCTATGCACGGCGTGGTGGATTCCGCCGTTGTTATGGCTACCAAGGAGAACAAGGGTATAGTCCGGTCTTCCGGCCTCTATAACGGCGCGCTGGATAAAGCCGGAGATAACGATCTTGTCATTACCGTCAAGGCCCGTGACCAAAAAAGCGCGGATGCGGCGTTGGAAAAGGCCGAAGAACTTCTGATGAAAAAATCGGCTCCGGCGCGGGGCGGCGTCCGCGGCGGCGTCAAAGCCAAAGGACTGGATAACGCCTTAGAGATCCTGGGCGGCGCCAATATGGCCGTGATCTCCGTGGCCGGGCGCTTCGCGGGCAAGGTCGCCATGGATTGTCTCGACCGTAATATGCATGTCATGCTGTTTTCCGATAATATTCCTCTGGAAACCGAGATAGAGCTGAAAAAGACGGCTTTAAAAAAAGGCCTCCTGGTCATGGGGCCGGACTGCGGCACCGCCATCATCAACGGCGCGCCGCTGGCTTTCGCCAATGCCGTTAACCGTGGCGGCATTGGCATTGTGGCCGCTTCCGGCACCGGTCTGCAGGAGGTTTCCACGCTGATTTCAAATGAAGGCTCCGGGATCTCCCAGGCTATCGGCACCGGCTCCAGGGATGTGAAAAAAGAAGTCGGAGCGCTTACTCTTATCCAGGGCTTAAAAGCCCTGGCGGAAGATAAAAAAACTTCCGTGATCCTTATAATTTCAAAACCCCCCCACCCCGAAGTGCTGGCCAGGATCCTGCGCGAAACCGCAAAGATAAAGAAGCCCGTGGTTTCAGTCATGCTCGGCGGAGACGCGAAGCTGCCGGAAAAAAAAGATTTTTATTCCGCCCGTACTCTGGAGGAAGCCGCGTTGAAGGCCGTGTATGTCGCCAAAGATGGGAACGCGCATAAGGCCAAGGAACGGCTCTTTGATATGAACACAGCGTCACGTAACGCCGCCGCGGCCGCCGCCGGGAACAAAACCGGAAAACAGAAATATCTGCGGGGCCTGTTCAGCGGCGGGACTTTCGTGAGCGAGGCCCAGATAATACTTCGGGATCTCGTCGGCCCGCTCTGGTCCAATGTCCCTATGGACAAAAAATACAGGCTCGCTAACTCCCTCAAGCTCCGGGAGAATTCGGTGATAGACCTGGGTGAAGACGAATTCACCGTAGGCCGCCCGCATCCGATGATAGATTTTTCTCTCAGGAATAAGCTGATAATTTCCGAGGCCGGAAACCCTGAGACGGCGGTGATACTTCTGGATGTGGTGCTGGGCTACGGTTCCAATATGCGGCCGCTTGAAGATCTCCTGCCCGCTGTCCGGACCGCGTTCAAAGTCAGCAGGACGCTTTCCATCGCCGCTTCGGTTACCGGCACAGAGGCCGACCCCCAGGTGCGTTCTAAAGTTGTGGAGGGTTTGCGGCAGGCGGGAGTTTTGGTTATGCCGTCCAATGCCGGCGCGTGCCGGCTTGCGGGTGAGATTATAAGGATCATAAAGCGTAAATCATGAACGTGAAGAAAACTGTGCGAACGGAGAATTTATGGCTGTATTGAAATTATTTGAATCTGAGTTAAAAGTGATCAATATCGGACTTGAATCCTTTAAGGACAGCCTGGACGACAAGGGCGTGAAGGCCGTACAGGCGGATTTCCGGCCGCCGCTGGATCACGATCCGAAACTGCTGAAAAAAATAAGAGCCAACGCTTCGAAGATCTCCGCGGCCAATAAGTCCGCGCTCGGCCGGATCCTGAACTCAAAACCGGCGCTGGTAGGATTGAACAGGGCAATCAACGTCATACCCGGCATGAAAAAGGATCTGATACTCCACGCCGGCCCGCCGGTGAAATGGGCGGAGATGTGCGGTCCTATGCGCGGCGCCGTGATGGGCGCTTTGATCTATGAGGGTCTGGCTAGGAATGAAAAAGAGTCGGAAAAACTGGCCGCCTCCGGCAGAATAAAGTTTTCCCCCTGCCACGAACATTCGGCCGTAGGGCCTATGGCGGGCATAATTTCCGCCTCCATGCCTGTATTTGTGGTGAAGAACGAGGAATACGGCAATTACGCCTACGCCACCATGAACGAGGGCCTGGGCAAAGTCCTGCGCTACGGCGCGTATTCTCCGGAAGTTATAGAGCGGTTAAAATGGATGGAAACCGTCATGTACCCGGCGCTTAAGCGCGCGGTTGAGCTGCTGGGGCGCGTGGATCTGAAGGCCATCACCGCGCAGGCCCTGCACATGGGGGACGAGGTTCATAACCGCAACCGCGCCGGCACTTCGCTTTTTTACCGGGCCATCGCCCCGGCCGTGATCAGGACAGCCTCCGGCATGGAACAGGCGGCGTCGGTGCTGGAATTTATCAACAGTAACGATCATTCCTTTCTGAACCTTTCCATGGCCCTGAGCAAGGCCTGCCTTGACGCCGCCAGGAATATAAAATATTCCACCGTGGCCGTGGTAATGGCGCGGAACGGCACGGAGTTCGGCGTACAGCTGGCGGGTACCGGGGACAAATGGTTCACCGGTCCGGCGCCGGTGCCCGACGCCCTGTTCTTCTCCGGCTATACGAAAGAGGACGCGAACCCGGATATCGGCGACTCGGCCATCACGGAAACGAACGGCCTGGGCGGCTTCGCCATAGCGGCTGCGCCGGCCATCGTACAGTTCGTTGGAGGTCTCGCGGCCGATGCGGTCGGCTACACCATGGCCATGTACGAGATCACCGCCGGAGAGAATAACGCGTACCAGATCCCCAACCTGGATTTCCGCGGTACCCCCACCGGCATAGACGTGGTGAAAGTCGTGGAAAAAGGCATTCTGCCTTTTATAGATACCGGCGTGGCCCATAAGAAACCGGGTATAGGCCAAGTGGGCGCCGGCGTACTGAGCGCGCCGCCGGAACCATTCGTAAAAGCTTTCGAATATTTCGCGAATAAACTTTAAAAATTGACTTGCAGCTTTTTCTGCCTAACAATCTGTCGATAAACCTACCGTATAATAGCGAATTTTCCCTTTCGTATCGTTTTTCCTCCGCTCCTATTGACGATCACGACGTAGAAGTATGCTCCGCTGGCCGCGTTTTTGGCGTCCCACTCGTATTCATACGCGTAGGTTAATTTATTGTTCCGGCTAAGGAGAGTCGGGGGCGATTCCATTGTTTTTGTATGTATCAGCCTGCCTGTGAAGTCGTGTATCCGTATCTCGACTTTATCGGCGGCGTCGATCTCGATATGAAAAACCGGTTTCGCCCCGCGTTTAGCGGGATTCGGGAACACATAGACATCGCCCACATCGGCTGTCCGTATAAGCGGAACCCTGCTGAACAGGCGATATACCGAGAAAGCGGCTGTCTCGGCGTTCATGGTGTCGTCCGAGGCGTTATAAGTGGAGATAAGCAGCCGCCAGGTTCCGGCGGTATCGTCCCAGGAGTACAGGCCTATTATTTCCTCCATGGTCGTGGCCGCTTTTACTGAGTGGTTGAGCGGCAGCTTGATGTTTATCGGCCCCGCCGGAGCATAGTCCAAAGGCAGAAGCCTGACCCCCGAAGCTATGGGGGCTATATTCTGCAGCGCGGCCCTGGCAGCCCGCTCAGTCAGCAGAGCTTCATCGTCTATCCCCTCGGAAACCACGGTTATCGTAACCGGCGCCGCCAGAGCCTGAGGCGGCACCGTTATATTTGCGATAGAAGTGAGTATTGCGCCGCCGGTCGAGGTCATTACGATATCGGTTCTGGTCTGATTATAGACACTCAGATCTACGACTATTTCGGCCGTGTTGTTGTTGAGGTCGTATGGTTTTATGGTCATGGGGTGCGGGCCGTTCATGAACCTGAGCGTGTTAAGGGGATATAAATAGGGCGCGGTATTATCGGTATAGGTTGTGCCCGCCATAATAAACTCCACCTTTACTACTCCGCCGTCATCCGATGCCGAAGCCATAACCAGCGTTGTTTCCGCCATCGTCGCTCCGTTCCACGGATAATCAAGGCTGACGGTCGGACTTACCGTGTCGGCGGCGAGATTGTAAACGGTGACGCTTTCCGATGTCGCGGCGTTATTGTCTTCGGCGTCGTAGGCCTTTGCCGTGATAATATGCAGGCCGTTGGCAAGCGGGGTTGAGTCCAGCGTATAGGAATAAGGAGCGGAGTAATCGGTGCTTTTGGGTATGCCATCCACATAGAATTCCACTTTAGCCACTCCGATATCATCGGAGACGCTTGCGGAAATCGCGACGTAACCGGAGACAGTGGCGCCGGCAGTGGGCGCGGTAATTACAACCGAGGGGGGCGTAGTATCCGGCGCGGCCGAAGTGACAAAGGTGCGATCGTCCGAGACTCCGGGGTTAAAAGCCGCGTCCCTCGACTTGACACGGTAGTGGTATAGCGTGCCGGTGGCCAGGCCGGACAAGCCGACGCTGTGTCCGGTCACCATGGACGAATTCAGCGCGGTTGAATTACCGTAGGCGGCGGTGGGCCCGTATTCGACCTGCGAGTCCGCAGCCTCGTTGGTTGCCCAGGCTATGACAGCGGCGTTATTGGAGATATTCGAACTAACAACCCCGCTGATGACAGGGGCCGTCGTGTCCGGCGCGGACAAAGTGGTAAAAGTATAATCGGCCGACGTGCCGAGATTGGAGGCCGCGTCCCTCGATTTGACACGGTAGTGGTATAGCGTGCCGGCGGTCAGGCCGGACAAGCCGACGCTGTGTCCGGTCACCATGGACGAATTCAGCGCGGTTGAATTGCCATAGGCGGTGGTGGGTCCGTATTCCACCTGCGAATCCGAGGCCTCATTTGTGGCCCAGGCTAGGGCAGCGGCGTTATTGGAGATATTCGAACTAACGACTCCGCTGATGACGGGCGCCGTCGTATCAGGCGCGGCCGAAGTGGTGAAAGTATAATCGGCCGAAGTGGCGAGGTTGGAGGCCGCGTCCCTCGATTTGACACGGTAGTGATAAAGAGTGCTCGCGGCCAGGCCGGATAACCCGGCGCTGTGAGCGGTTACCATGGACGAATTCAACGCGGTTGAATTACCGTAGGCGGTGGTGAGCCCGTATTCGACCTGCGAGTTGGAGTCCTCGTTTGTGGCCCAGACTACGGTCGCGGCGTTATTGGAGATGTTTGAACTAACGACTCCGCTGATGACAGGGGGTGTCGTGTCCGGCGCGGGCGAAGTAGTGATAAAAGTATAATCGGCCGACGTACCGAGGTTGGAGGCCGCGTCCCTCGATTTGACACGGTAGTGATAAAGCGTGCCCGCGGCCAGGCCGGATAATCCGGCGCTGTGAGCGGTCACCATGGCGGAATTCAGCGCGGTTGAATTACCGTAGGCGGTAGTGAGCCCGTATTCGACCTGAGAGTTGGAAGCCTCATTGGTGGCCCAGGCTATGGTAGCGGCGTTATTGGAGATATTCGAACTAACGACTCCGCTGATGACAGGCGCCGTAGTATCGGGTGCGGCCGAAGTGGTGAAAGTATAATCGGCCGACGTGCCGAGATTGGAGGCCGCGTCCCTCGACTTGACACGGTAGTGATAAAGCGTGCTCGCGGCCAGGCCGGATAATCCGGCGCTGTGAGCGGTCACCATGGCGGAATTCAGCGCGGTTGAATTACCGTAGGCGGTTGTGGGCCCGTATTCGACCTGAGAGTTGGAAGCCTCATTGGTGGCCCAGGCTATGGTAGCGGCGTTATTGGAGATATTCGAACTAACGACTCCGCTGATGACGGGCGCCGTCGTATCAGGCGCGGCCGAAGTG
>MGTT01000013.1 GCA_001799575.1 Elusimicrobia bacterium GWA2_56_46 | reverse complement strand
GTCCAGGTATGTGGGATTGGCCCACCCTTAAGTGGGTCCGGTTATGTGGGATTTACTACGCCAAAACTGGGGCTAAGTACGTGGGACGGAACATACATTTACCACCCCCAGTTTCAGACGCCGCATTTGCTGGATCCTGAGATATGGAAATTGAAGAGTTTCATATAGTTAGCTCCCAATGGAAATGGGGACAATACGCAGGTGGCGCTTATTTCTTCTTATAGATTTTGTCTTTGGCGATGCTGCTTATTTTAAACTTGACACATTTCTTGCAGAAAAGCCCTCTGACGAAGGCTTTTTTCATGTGCTGGGAGGCTGGATTTATTTGCCGTCTATGGACGTATCTCCGGAAACGGTGGTTGCGGTTATTTTGAGGCCGGACGTGGGGTCGTTAATTATGTTGTTCTTCTGTTCTCCTGAAACGGAATGAAGCGCGGCTGCGGCTCTCGCGCCTTTGGGAAATATAAGGGACACGTCTCCGCTCGTGGTGTTCAGGTTCAATTCCCCTTTTTCGGGAGTTTTCAGGAACTCAAGTTTTATATCCCCGCTGATGGAATGCGCTTTGACTTCCTTGGAAGAACTTATGCCGCCGATGATTCCGCCGCTGGTGGTGTTAAGCCGTATCTTGCCGGCTGCGTTCGAGAACTTCAATTCTCCGCTGACGCTGTTGGCTTCAAGCCCCGAAGGACCGGAAACGTTCACGTCGCCCGATACCGTTTCCACCGATACTGGTGCGGACTTGCGCTCCGTGGCAATATCTCCGGATACGGAAACCGCCTTCAGTTCCATGCCGGCGGGCGCCTTTATGTCGAATTTCGCGCAGTAGTCGTCCTTTGTGCCGAAAGAAAACCAGCGCCGCTTATTCTTGTCCGTCGCTTCCAGATATACGGTCTTGCCGCGTACTTCGGACGTGACTTCGCACTTGTCCGCGTCATAGGTCATATCGACGCTAATAGCGTCGCCGGTCTCCGGCATTACGGCGATATTGCCGTTGATGGAATGCACTTCCAGCAGGTTTATTTTAGTGGCGTTAAAATCCTTGTGCACGGTGGAAACGGCGGCTTGGGCCGGGATCGACAGCGTTAACACTGACAGCAGCGTCCATTTTGCGGTATTCATGAGCTCTCCTTATCCGGGCTCTGTAGGTGATAACCTATTATAGCAATTCCCAACCGGCTGGTGACTAAATTGAATCAGGGGTGAAAAGCGAGAAAATCTTTTTTAAGATTTCTCGCTTTCTCGTCGAGGATTTTTAAAATAGGCGGGTGGCTGGATAGACCAGGTTAGAACCTCTTTTATGGCGGTTTAGCAGTAATTTGCCCCAAAATCTATCAAAAAGCGTTCAAAATACCACTTTTCGGACTAAAAAAGGGGATTTTACGTAACACGAGGCGATATGCAACAATGTCCCCTATATCGTTCTCCGCGAGGAAGGCTACGGGGTTTCTTTCTTAGAAGACGCCACATCGGATATACAGATGGAATCAGCCGATGCGTTAACACGGGGCACTTTTATCGTGTTGCCGTCCAGGGTTACGTACCAATTAGCATTCGGCTTGAAGAAACGAAACCACTTGTTGCTACTGACTGCATGGTCCAAGAGTCCAGCGCGTTTAATGTCGTTGTAGGACGGCAGTCTGAATTTTCCGAAATATTCCTCGCGGAAATTTCCGCAGATCTCACTGCTCGTCATTGCGCTGGCATATGCCTTCGGATTAGTTGTATCGTCAAAAGCCCAAAGATAATGACCCTCTCCACCCAGCTCCAGCCATACTTCTTTGTCGTTAGTTCGCGTTACAAGGTGCCATACTCTTGAAAACTCTTTATCGAGTAAAGAACCACTACACTCCCTTAATTTCCCCAGCACAGCAGTATCCGATCCGCAAAAAGTAGCTTGGCGATCTACTTTCTCTAGGCAATCGGCTATTCGTTTTTTTAATGTTCCAGCCGTGCCGCAAGAAGCTGTAAACCCTGCTGAGTCTTTTCGGGTATTGTTGGTCTCCTGCATTTTTGCCGCGGAAGCAGGGAGAGGGATATCTGGAGCCACTGACCCAGGAGACTGTGCTGGCAAATCCGAAAGAGTTCCGGAATTAGGAGCATCTCTAAAATCAGAGGGCGCGATATTTGTTCGCTTAAACATCAATATACCTACGGTTACCGTCATTAATATCAGAATTGATATTTTCTTTTTCATAAATTTTCACCTCGATTGAACTTTCACCTAAGAACCAAGTACATATATATTGTTGCAGAGCGCATAACCCGTGTCAAGGGCCTAAGGCGGCCTAAGAACTGTTTTTTGACGATTCTGGGAAAATATTCCATGCTATCCTTGATCCGGATATCGGCGGTGGATATCTTGTATGAGGCAGCGTGGAAGGCCCGCGAAAGCGGGCTTTTCATTTGTGCTTACATCACGGGCAAAGTTAAACACGTTATCCTCGACGAGGATTTTCTGTAAAGCGTGAATCAATTTGTTGCGAACATGCTTGAAATAAAAAATCCCCGACTTCCCGTCGAGGATTTTAAAATTAGGCGGGTGGCTGGCTGCATCAGGTTAGAACCTGTTTAATGCGAGTTTAGCCGCAGTTTGCCCCAAAACCTGCCAAAAAGCACTCAAAATTCCTTTTTTTAGGCTGAAAAAACACCAAAAGGTGTAAATTTGTGTAAAAATACCCAAAATTTCGAATCTCGTGGACTTAGAGACCGGCGGGATTCGAAATATCGGCTCTACCATAGGTTTGGCGTGCTAGGCCAAGCGCCGAGCCATCATGGCTTGCAGGAGAAAGAATGTTGAGGCGAATATTCGAGCGCGGATTTATTGGTTGAAGAGAAGAGGCTGCCGGATAAAGAGGAATGAATGCTTACAAGTCAAAGTGATTTGTGGCGGTGTTATATCCGGATAGTGAATTTTTCCATAAGGCCCTGGATAATCCGCCGCAACATCGGGTTTGGTTTGGGATGCCGGCCGCATATAAACCAAACATTTTGTTTTATGCCCACATCCTTCCTGTGCAGCCTCATCAGTCGCCGGGACTTGATGTCCTCTCTGGCGGTCAAAGCATCCATAGTGGCCACCCCCTGGCCCCGCAGGGCCAGGAATCGGATAAGTTCGCTGTCTTCTATCTCCGTCGCCACAGATGCTGAAATCTTATGACGGCATAAAAACAGGTCTACATCTTTGCGTGCAGGATTCTCGGGCGCCATGAGGAGGATGGGAATTTGGGAAAGATCTGACGGAAAGCGCGCGACTCTGGCCTTGAGACTTGGGATGGCCATGAAATAGATAGGGATGGCGCCTGCCAGCCGGCTTCTGAATTCCAAGCCCATTTGCGAGGAAAAATCAGTATTTGATACAACCAGGTCCAGCCGGTGTTTTTCCAATTGCTCGCGGAGATTGTCGACCGGGCCTCCAAGTATGCTGATGCGGATATGCCGGTTTATTTTATGGGTATACTCCAGTATCTGCAATACGACATGGCGGGAGATGGATCCCGCGACTCCAAGACGCATGATGGCGGGTTTATGCGCTTGATCCGGCTGCAGGGCGGCGACCAGTTCGGCTCCCTGCGAAAATATCCGCTCGCAGTAGTCGAAGGCGATCCTGCCCTCGGGAGTCAATTTTACGCCTTTACGGTTGCGATCAAAAAGCCGGTTCCCCAGCGACTGTTCCAATTGCTTCATTTGAAGGCTTAACGTGGGCTGGGCCAGATAAAGTTTCCGGCTAGCCGCTCCGATGCGGCCGGTTTTGGCGATTATCCAGAAATAGTACAGATGGTGGTAGTTGACTGGTATCATTGTTTATTTAAATCAAAGTGATTGATATTATAAGTTATGTAAATGACAAAACCATATTATACACTATATACTATGTTCACAAGTTTAAAACGGGTAGTCGGGTTGATTATGAGATATCACAGGTTCACTGCCGTCCTGGCGGGCGCGGCGTTGTTTCTCGCAACAGCCGCAGCCGCGGAGATCATGAGTGTTTCTACGGAGAAGGCTAATGTCCGGGAAGGTCCCGGCACGGAGAATCCTGCGCTCTGGCAGGCGTGGCGCTTTACCCCGTTTGAAGTGCAGGAGTGGAGTGGAGAGTGGGCTTATGTTAAAGATTTTGCCGGAGACGCCGGCTGGCTTCATAAATCCGTACTCTCTGAAACACCCGCTGTCATTGTAGCGGGCAAGTATGCCAATATCCGCACGGGCCCCGGACTGGAATATGAGGTGACAGTGAGTGTAGAGCGCGAATACCCCCTGAGGGCGATAGAGAGAAACGGCGACTGGCTCAAGGTTTCTGACGATGGGGAAATAGAGGGCTGGATTTTTATAAAACTCGTATGGGGGAACATAGACCCGGGAGGAATGGACTATGATATCTAAAATTATTCGGCGACGTGCGGGACGGACGGCGGCGCTCTGCCTTGTTTTTGCCCTGGGAGCCTGCACGAAAGCAAAGTTGGTTAAGAAACCATCCGCAGATGTCCAACCCGCGGCCCAGACAGAAACCGGCTGGATGGACGAGCCTGACATTCATAACGCGCAGTTCGCCGCCAATCCGGAACTTAGACCGGTTCATTTCGGGTTCGACCGTTACTATCTCGATGAGGCTGCCCGGGAGATACTTAGGCAAAATGCCGAAGTTATCAAGAAAAAGCCGGAATGGGAGGTGTTGGTTGAGGGACACTGTGATGAGCGGGGCACGGTTCAGTATAACCTGGCATTAGGGCAAAAGCGCGCCCAGGTAACAAGAAAGTATTACCTTATGCTTGGGATCCCCGGCGACAGAATTGCGACTATTTCCTACGGCGAAGAGAACCCCGTCTGCCGCGAGGCTACGGATGAATGCTGGCTTAAAAACCGCCGGGCGGAAGCGAAGATTAAGACGCCGCTCACGCGCAAAGCGTCCTCCACGGAATCAATGCAACAGGCTGCTCCGCAGTGACCGGCCATTACGCCGTCTGAATGTTGAAAACCACTCGGTCTTTGGGATTATGTTGCCGGCTAAACGCACTATTGTGACGCGCTTAATATTTACCCACAACCCGCTCCGCGCGTGGAAGTCACTATGTTTCGGCGCGACGTTGGCGCTTACTGTGTCCTCCGCGATTGCGCAGGAGCCCGGCTATGACATCTCTTATCTCTGGCATAACGATCAGGCAAAGGTAACGGCGTATCGTGCGAAGGTTTCCGGCATCTTGGGCCCCGATGTGGAACAGCGGCTGCTTGTGGTAAATTCCGGCGGCAATTACGGGCTGGTTTATATGCGCGGCGGCGGACGGGCCTCGGCTGAGGCCGTGGCGAAGGTCCATACGCGTCTTTTAACCAGCCGCGGCCTTGAGGCGGCGGTTCCCGTCAAAACCCAGGAATGGGTTTTTGCACCGCGCAAAATCCGTTCTGATGCCGGGGACACGCCTCTTGAATCAAAGATAGATGCATATATCAAGCAACTTCGCCGTCGGGGACTTATAAAGACAGATGAGCTCACGTCCTGGTCTGTCTACGATCTCACAGATGACATCAAACTGGCGAGCATAAACGAGGACATGTTGATGGACGCCGCCAGCCTGGTCAAGCCTTTCATTGCCCTTTCGTATTTTCATGAGGCGGCTCTGGGGCGCCAGCATTATACCGCCGCCGCCCGCCGCCAGATGGAAGATATGATAAAAAACTCCGACAATGACGCCGCGAACTGGTTTATGCGGCGCATGGGCGGGCCGGCCGCTGTTCAGCGTTTGCTCGGCCGGAATTATGGCGGCATATTCCACAATATCCGGCTGGTGGAATACATTCCCAGGAGCGGGCGCACCTATCGCAACAAGGCCTCGGTCCACGATTACAGCCGCTTCCTTTACGCGCTTTGGAATGAGACTCTTCCAGACTCCGGCGAGCTAAAACGTCTTATGAGTCTGCCTAAGCGCAACCGCCTTTACACAGGGGCGCAGAAAGTGCCGCCGGGGACAGAAGTATACAGCAAGACCGGAACGACAAGCCGGCTCTGCGGGGACATGGGGATACTCGTCGCGCAAGGGCAAAACGGGAAGCGCTACCCGTACATCATTATTGGAGTGATACAGAAAACAATGTCTGCGCGCAGCTATTTCGACTGGATGCACGACCGGGGAGATATCATTCGCCGCGTGTCCGATATGGTATATGAAGAAATTTCCAGCCGCCACCATTTTGATGTTCTGAGCGCCGGATCTTCGGAAAATGGCGGCGGGAACGGCGGGGGCGCTCCTGTTAAGCTGTAAGACAAAACTCTCTTCGCTTCCTTCCTATCAATTGGCTCCCGATCTAAATCCCAGTTTGAACCATACCGGGCATAAGGCGATACCCAAAAGCAGGTTCCCGCCGATCCAAACCGACGGCCAAGGGCATATCGCCGGCGGCGGACTTTCAACGACGATAGAGCCTAGTCCTATCAAGATGCAGAAAACGGAAATCCCGGCGGCCAATACGGCTCCCAGGGACACAAGCAGATCCCGGGGGCCATTGTACGCGGAATCCCCGGCCTCGTGCGCTATGGACTTCCAGAATCCTTTGGGACGCACCTTTTGATAGAACGTCACCAACTGTTTTTTATCTTCCGGTCCGAAAAACGCTATTGCGGATAGGGAACCAGTGAGGGAAAGAGCGGCCATTATCAATAGGCGCAGGGCCTGATCATCTACCCATAGCAAAAGCGGAAGCGCGGCTATTCCCGACACCGCTATCGCGGCTATTTCAGCCCACGCGCTTACACGCCACCAGAGCCAGCGCATGATCAGCATCGGGCCCATCCCGGCACCCAATAGCAGGCTGGCCTGCCAAGCCTGGTTGATGGATGATAATTGCGTCATTATCGCCAGGGCGATACAGATAAGCATCAGGTTCGAACCGCGGGCCACCCAGACAAGCGAACGCCCGCTTGGTTCCCGCTTGAGCCAGACCTGGCAAATAATGCGTTTATATATGTCGTTGGCCCAGTATGATGACCCCCAGTTTATATGCGTGTCTACGGTCGAGGCCAGCGCGGCCAGCATACCGGTGATCATAAGCCCTTTTATTCCGACTGGCAGCAGTTCGGCCATTCCCCTGACATAAACTCCTTCCCGGTCGGCTTGCAGGAGCTCGCCGGTTAGGCCTGCCCCCGGAGGAAATATCGCCAGGAGTCCCAAACCCAGCGGCAGCCACAGGAGGCTGCGCAGGACAACCTGCGTGCCGGTAAACACCAGCGCGGCTGTTTTTGCGTTCTTCTCGTCCTTGCAGGCCATAGACCGCTGCGCGAGGTAGCCGGTGCCGTCGGAATTAAGCTGGATTATCCATTGCAGTCCGAACAATGCGAGAAGCGCAAACGACGCGTTATGCGCCCGGTCTGGGGTGAATGCCAGTATCTCCGAGGGCGTTATCGCGCCCAGCGCTCCGGACGCGTGTATCGCCCGCAGCTTTTCATGGATGCCGGTCATCCCGCCGGCCTTGACGAATACTATCGCGGAGAAAATAGCGGTGGCCGTGAACATGATGAATATCTGCACCACATCGGTGTCCACCACGCTGCGCAACCCGCCGGTTACGGAGTAAAAAGCCGTCACGGTCAGGATCGATAATACTGAAATAAAGTTATTGGCGGACAATATCCATACATTGGGCGCATCAAGAGTTGCTCCCGTCAGCTTTAACCCGGCGGCTTGCACTAGGCTCATGAAAGGCTGGAACAGCCATGTCGGAAGCCATTCGTTCCAAAGCAGGAACGGTTCCGCTATCCTGGAAGCGGCGAAAAAAACCCAGGCAAGCACCACGCAATTAAAAATGGTGCCGAAATAAACCGCCTTAAAACCGCGCAACGCCAGGGCTTTTCCCCCTCCGTATCTCAGTTCCGTGAGTTCCGCGTCCGTGATTACCCCGGCGCGGCGCCAATGCGAGGACAGCACAAACCCCATCATAAGGAACGACAGGGCGTATATCCACATCTGCCAGAGGGCAAAAATGCCGGATACGGCGATAATGCCCGTGACAAGAAGCGGAGTATCCGCCGCGAACTGCGTGGCCGCCATGCTCAGGCCGGCTTTCCATCCAGGAAGAGATCGTCCCGCCAGGAAGTATTCAGTAAGGTCTTTGGATGCGGCATCTTTGTTGCGCAAACCTGAGCGGACAGAGTATGCTATAAATACCAGTATAATCGCTATGTCTAAGCCGGCCATATGTAACGTTCCTTAGCGGATACGCCTCTCTTATTTGCCCAGCACATAATTGAATATAAGCGGCGCCACTATAGTAGCATCGCTTTCGATCACAAAGCGCGGCGTATTCACCGCCAGCTTTCCCCAGGTTATTTTTTCATTCGGAACGGCGCCGGAATATGAGCCGAAGCTGGTAATGCTGTCTGAAATCTGGCAGAAATATTTCCACATCTTAACCTCTCTGCGCAGGTCGCACTCGATCATCGGCACTACACAGATGGGGAAGTCTCCGGCTATGCCTCCGCCTATCTGGAAGAAGCCGATCCCCGCCGCGGTTTTTATGCTGGTTTTCTGGTACCAGTCCGCCAAGTGGATCATGTACTCTATGCCGGACCGGATTGTGCCCGGCGTAAGTTCTCCTTTTATGCATTTAGCCGCGTAAACATTTCCCAGGGTGGAATCCTCCCACCCCGGCACGTATATGGGCAGATTCTTTTCAGCGGCCGCAAGAAGCCAGCTGTTTGCCGGATCTATCTGGTAGTGTTTTTTTATTTCCCCGGCCAAAAGCAGTTCGTAAAAGAATTCGTGCGGGAACTTGCGGATACCCGCTTTCTCGGCTTCTCCCCAACGTTTAACCACATAGCCTTCTATGTGGTACATGACGTCCTGCGGTATGCAGGTATCCGTTACACGATTAAACCCGCTATCCTTCAGTTCACGTTCCTGTTCGGGGCTCAACTCGCGATAATTAGGCACCATCCTATAGTCACTATTAGCCACAAGGTTGAATATATCTTCCTCAAGATTCGCCCCCGTGCAGGAAATGGCGTGTATCTTGCCCCGACGTATCATCTCAGCCAGACTGATCCCGAGTTCGGCGGTGCTCATGGCGCCTGCCAGGGTCAGCAGCATTTCCCCGCCGCTTTCAATATGCGTCGTATACGCTTCGGCTGCATTCTTCAGCGTCAGCGAATTGAAATGGCGATAATTGGCTTCTATAAACCGACGCATATTCCCATTCATCAGGATATCCGGGTCTTTTATCGTGAGTTCATTCATATAAGTGCTCCGTATAATTTCCAGTGTGTTCTTCTGTCCCGCTAATGTGCGATTAAAAGTCCGATAAAATATATGGTCAAAAACGCCAATCCGGGCAGCAGCGCCACTCGCGCCCATTCGCGGCTCTTGATATCCAGCTTCGCCGCGCTTATGATATTGGGGATGTTGCCCGGAATCAGCATCCCGCCGGATATCAGCAGACTTAATAGTATCGAAAGGATCTGATTTCTGGTCATGGACGGAACTATCTCGGCGGCGGCCAGGGTCGCGTTATCCAGCACCGCTGAAGCTGTCCCAAGCCAGTAAAGCTGCCAGTCCTTAAGCGATGCGACTGCTTTTTCTGCGAGCGGGCTCAAACCTGTACCCAGATAGACGAGCGCCATTACGAATAAATAAACTTTTGCGGCTCTTAGCGCAACATGTTTTGTATCCTCAATATCGTCCTGCCGCAGGGTGTCTCCACCCTGCCCCTTGTTTGTATGATGACCGTATGCCGCAAGCCAGGAAACGGCCAGTATCGCGGGCGTAACCCACACCGTCAGCAGCCGGGAGAGATAAAAAAAATCTGCGTTATGCGGCGGGCCGGATAGCTTTGCCGTTACAATCGTTGATAAAGGCTCCCCTATCGGAGTGAGCGCCGCGCCGAAGCCGATTGCATAACAGGCATAGACGGTTACCCTTGCTTCTGATTTGCGGTCGAGGTTCAGGCAGGTGACTATTTCACAAAGGATCAACGCCGCTATTATCGCCGTCAGTACGCTTGAGGCGAAGCCCAGGAACATAACCATTAAAAAAAGGGCGTTTCTGATGCCGAGCCGGGCTTTCAGAAATTTAACGGCATCTTGAACAAGGTTCCTGCCGGCTTTGAAAATTAAGCCTATAACCAACACGGCCAGAGATATTTTTACCGGCTCCGCCAAGGACTCCTTGACGACGTGCCAGCTCCAGGCATGGGAGACAGTCATGGCGGCGGCGCCCATAATAAAAAGAAAAGCTTCAAGCTCCTCTTCCACCAGTTTAACCGAGAACGGCAAAAAAAGGACAAGAGCCATTATGACGGCAAGTCCAACAAACATTAATGAGGTTTCCATAACAAATAAAAAACCGCCTTTCTTGACGTCACAGAAAGGCGGCAATGCAAACGGATCAATGCCAATAAAAATCCGCCTCTCGATACGCGAATACCGAGATGGCGGCCCGACCATCCCAAACCTCCGGAGCGTAAATAGCCTGCTCCGAACCCTTTAGATTATTCTATCGCATACGGGTTCAATTGTCCAATGTGAATTTTTATATTGCTCCTGCACGGAGAAGAAAGGTCTCAGTAATAATGGAAATGCTGGCAAGGGCTTCGGTGCGGCCTGGAAAAATGTTTCCGGGGTTCGAGAACGATTGCGGCTATTTTCGGTTTCTCGACGAGAAACGGGCGTGCTTGTTTAGTGTTTATGGAAAAAGTGCTTATAAAATAAGCACTTTTTAAAATCTGGGTGGCTGACGGGATTTGAACCCGCGACCTCTCGGGCCACAGCCGAGCGCTCTAACCACTGAGCTACAACCACCATCTGGACCTTGGAAGCGCGAATTATTGCGTGGCGACCGGCACGCCAGTTGAGGCGAACCGGAGTACTATTCTAAAATTTTATAAGTTCAATGGCAATAGGATATAATAAACAGCAGTAATCAGTGATCGGTAACCAGTAACCGGTAAATCGGGGTGTGTCCGGTTAGCTGCCGTTAGAGTTTTCCTCTGCCACCGGTCACGGGCTACTGGATACCGGTTACTGTCGTTATGGGGGATCATATGTTCATAAGAAAACCTGCTGTCGCGGGACAATTTTACGACTCGGACGCCGACAGGCTCCGCGCTGAAGTGGATTATTATCTGAAGGCTGTCCGGCCAGTGAAAGGGCGCGTGTTCGGCGTTCTTGCGCCGCACGCCGGTTACGCTTATTCCGGGGCGACGGC
This sequence comes from Elusimicrobia bacterium GWA2_56_46, assembly GCA_001799575.1. Lineage (GTDB taxonomy): Bacteria > Elusimicrobiota > Elusimicrobia > Elusimicrobiales > UBA9959 > YA12-FULL-51-18. The sequence continues at coordinate 19,218 of MGTT01000013.1, read as the reverse complement.
CGGGGCCGCTTTTTCGTTCCTCAGGGAAGCGGATTTCGATACCGTGGTCATAATAGGCACGGGGCATACGGCGCCCGTGGCCGGCGCCGCGATAATGTCGGAGGGTTTTTTTGAGACCCCGCTCGGGCGGGTGGAGATAGATTCAGGGCTGGCCCGCGCGCTGCTTGCCTCTTCCGGGCTTTTTGAAGACCTCCCCTCCGCGCATACCAGGGAACATTCCGTCGAAGTGGAGCTGCCTTTTCTGCAGGCGCTCGGCAAAACTTTCAAGTTCGTTCCGGTCGTGGCGAACACCGCGGATCTGAAAACGCTTGAAGAGCTGGGAAAACACGTCGGTAAAGCGGTCAAGGGGCGCAAGGCCGTGATCTGCGTCTCTTCCGATCTTTCGCATTACCCTCCCGGAGAGATCGCGGAGAAATCAGACAGGGCGCTTCTTGAGGCGCTCAGAACCGCGGTCGGTAACGCCGACCTGTCGTATTTTTCCCTGGCCAACGACCTGCTGCTTGCGAAATCAAAATTTTACATGGATACGGCGGCTTGCGGCTATTCCGCGATGGTGATAGGGGCCGCGGCCTGTATGGAGCTGGGCGCGGGCGGGTTTAAACTTCTGGAATACACGCATTCGGGTAAAATAATGGGCGACGATAGGAGGGTCGTGGGGTATGGCGCCGGACTGTTCACCGGCGGCGGCAGGAAGCCGCGCGGCCTCGGCGCGGAACTCAAGGCGGAATTGCTGGCTCTGGCCCGTAAAACTATCGAGGATCGCCTCAGGAATAAAAAATCCGCCGAGCCCCCTATGAGCGTCCATCCGGAATTAAACCAGCCGGCGGCCGTTTTCGTCACGCTGCACAAAGAGGGAGCCCTGCGCGGCTGCATAGGGACGATGACTCCTCGCCAGCTTTTATCGGACGCCGTGGCGGCCTTTGCCGCGGCCAGCGCTTTTGAGGATCCGCGTTTCGAGCCGCTTTCGGCCGGGGAATTGGCCCGGGTGAAGATAGAAATATCGGTGCTGTCGCCTTTGCGGCGCGTGGAAAGTTACCTGGATGTGGTGGAGAAGAAGCACGGGGTTTACGTGCGGAACGGAAGCTCCGGCGGGACTTATCTGCCCCAGGTCTGGGCGCATTTCAACTCCAGGGAGGAATTTCTTAACTCGTTGTGCGCTGAGAAAGCCGGGCTTCCCGCCTCCGCCTGGAAAGAAAAATCCACCGCGTTGTACGTCTACACGGTGGATTCTTTCGAAGAGAACTGAGTTCCGCCGGGCTTTAGGAAGCTTCTAAGCGTTTGCCAGGAACGCGATTCCCAGTGCGACCAGCACGCCCGTCACTATGCCCGCCGGCCCCATCAGTGCGAAGCCCAGGTAGCCGCCCAGCGCGCCCACAAACATTTCGGTTTTGTGTTTGCCCAGGAATTCCATGACGGGATTTTTCTTTTCTTCCTCTTTCTTGTCCCCGCCGCCTTTTTTATCCTTGTCTTCCAGCGCCGGGACGCTGCCGGCCACGTTATCTTTTTGGCCCGCAACCGCTGCCGGGGCGGGGGCGGCCGGTTCGGGTTTGGGTTGTTTGACATCTCCGCTGCGGGGCGCGGCGCCGTCAAAATTGGGGCCGCCCTGCAGTTCGTTCATGGCGCCGGCGAAAGCGTAGCCGCCGACGAAAGTGAGGATCAGGCCGAACGCGATACTGAGGGAAATATTTTTGGGTTTCATATTTATAGTATAGGGTGCGCCGGCGCTGATGTCAAGGGACGGAGGGACTAACTGGCGTATAGGCCTTTGGTTCATTTAAAACAGCGAGCCGCCGGGATCTTCTTTTTTTTCCTGCGCCGGTTCTCTTTTTTTGCGGGCCTTGGCCGCCTCCGCCTCGGCCTCCCCCAGGCCGAGGCGGAAGATCTCCACTATCTGGTAGCCGTCTTCCCGCAGTTCCATGAGTTTTTTATTATCCTCTTCTGAAAGAGATATTACTATCTGGTAGCGTGGTTTCATCATTCGTCAGCCCCCTCTCCTGGTGTAGGTTATAGCGGTTTTGATGCGATCCGCTCTGCTTTGCGAGGCGCCCATTTTTCCGTCCTTTATCAGGCCCAGGGTGACAGCCATCCACATCTTGAACTGCTGGTTGACTGCTTCGCTTGTCATGGTCATAATGTCCTCCATAAATATAGTATAGCATAGCAAAGTATAGTTGTCAAGGCCCAATTTGGGCCCACTCCGATTTCCCCAATGAAAAAAATCCCCCCCCATTTGGGAAAGGATAAAGGATGAGGGATGAGGGGTGAGGAGTGAGGGATTTTTTTGGGTAGTAGTTAGACAGGTGCCTCCGCCTTTTATATAATAAAGCCCGGCGGCTAAACCGCCCCGCGCATTCGGCGCGGGATGCAACACGCGAAGCGTGTATTGCAGGTCAGTGTGCGGATGAAGGCCCCCATAGCTCAATGGATAGAGCACCTGCCTTCTAAGCAGGTAATCCAGGTTCGATTCCTGGTGGGGGCACATTTTTGACCATGGTTCTGAAGAAAATATTGTTGCTCCCGGCTTTGGCCTGTGTCTGCGCCTGCGGGCCTAAGTACTATTACGAAGACGCCGTTCAGTTCGAGAAGCGGGGGCTCCTGCTGAAAGCCGCCGACCGTTACAGGGTGTTCGCCGAGACCAATCCGAAGGATGAAAGGGCGCCGGCTTCGCTCTTCAGGGCGGCCGAGATCTATTCCAGGAATTTCGGCCTCTGCGGGAAAGCAAAGCCCGTTTTTGAAAGGCTGCTTAAAAACTACCCCGCCGCTCCGTCGAGGGCGGCCGCCATGAAAGGCCTTTTCATCTGCCCCGATTATTTTCCGGTGGACCGGCCTCTGTCCTGGACATACGGCGACTCCGAGACCGGCGGCGTCAACGCCAGGCAGGTTACGCGCCTGACCGTCCCGGCTTCCGGCGGGGCTTATACCCTTACCCGGATCTACGCGGGAAAGGCCCTGATCTCCCGTCAAAAAAAGTTTTACGCTTTTGCCGACCGGGATCTTATCGAGAGGCGCGACGGTGTTGATACCATTATCCTGAAGTATCCCGTTGAGAAAGACCGCTCCTGGGGCTCTTCTTCCGGCGGGCGGAGCGCGCGTTTCACGGTCGAAGCCGTCGGCGTAACCGTTAAGGTCCGCGCAGGCGAGTTTACGAACTGCGTAAAGGTGAAGCAGCAGCTTGAGGGGATCCCCTCCTGGATCTACGAATATTACGCGCCCTGGACCGGCAGGATCCTGACCAGCGTCGCGGGCAAAGGTTTTGAGCACCGGGTTATAGAGCTGATAAAATATGAAGAAACCCAGAAAAAGTGAAGACGCCGCGGAGCCCGGGCTGTTCGGCGCCGCTCTCCCGGCCCGGCCCGCGGGTGCCGCGCCCGGGGAAAATCCGAAACGCCCGCTCGCCTTTTCTTATTCCAAGCTCTCCCTGTACGAGGAATGTCCCCTCAAATACAAATTCAAGTACATAGACAAGATAAAGGAAGAACCAAAATACTATTTCGCTTTCGGCAACAGTATCCACCACGCGCTGGAATTCCTTTACGCGGTCAAAGCCCCCCCTTTCCCCGGGGTTGACGAGCTGCTTGAGGCTTTCAAAAAGGACTGGGGCCTTAAATCCTACCTGGAGAAAGGGTATAAGGATCCGGGCCGGGCCGAGGACGATTACCGGAAAGGCCTGGAGATGCTTAGGAATTATTACCGCCATCATGACGGCAGGTTCAGGCTGCCTTTCCTGCTGGAGTACAGCACCGACGTGGAGGTGGACGGCCTGCTGGTGCGCATCATCGCCGACAAAATAGAGTATCTGGGCAAAGGCGAGATAGCGCTGGTGGACTATAAGACCGGCAAGGACGTTAAACGCCAGCCCGACCAGCTTCATATGTACCAGAAGATCTGCGAGCTTGATCCGAGGCTCCGCGAGCGCGTCCACTCCGTTTACGGAGAGGAAGTCCCCGGCGTCAGGATCAAACAGATGCTTTACTACCATGTGCCGACGCTTAAAGAATACACCTTTGACCGCGCCGAAGACGCCGAGATCGCGGTTTTCTGGGAGCGGGTGCTGGGCGTGGCGGAGAAGATCCGCGGCCTTAAATATGACCCTACTCCCGGAGAGCGGCAGTGCCTGTGGTGCGATTATAAACAATTATGTCCTCATTATTACGGCGGCAGGGCCCGCGGCGCCGCCGCCGCGCAGGCCCCGATCCCGGCGGACGCCGTTGAGGAACTGGTGGACCGCTACGGCCATCTCCGGGAAAAGATGGACGAGCTGAACGCCCAGATAGAGGAAGTAAAAGCGAAGATCGTTTCACTCTCGGAGGGCGCCGCGGCCGCCGCCGGTAAGAAGTACGCGCTGGAGATCAGGCGCTCGGAGAAATGGGAGTTCCGCGACCGCGAGGCGGTTATCGGCGTGCTGAACGAATTCGACCTTTATCAGAAAGCGCTGGGACTGACGCTCAAAAATATCGTCACACTTATGGACGACCCGGCGGTGCCCGCGCCGGCCAGGGAAAAATTGCGTCGCCACGCCGAGAAATCCCATGTTTTCGATCTGTCTCTCAGGAAGAAGCAATGAGCGAAGAATTTATTATAGTGCTCGACCAGGGCAGCTCCAGTTCGCGGGCGCTGGCTTTCGACCTGGAAGGCAATATCCGCTTCAGGGCGCAGAGAAAGATCGCCCTCGCTTATCCGCGGCCCGGCTGCGCCGAGTACGACGGCCTGGAACTTCTCAAAAGCCAGGCCGAAAGTCTGACGGAAATGCTGGCAAAACTTCCGGAGGGCGCCGTGGTCAGGGCACTCGGCCTGGCGGCCCAGCGTTCCACGGTGGTTCTCTGGGACAGGGAGACCGGCGTGCCGCTTTGTCCAGCGCTCAGCTGGCAGGACGGCCGGGCCCAGGGAGAGCTGGCGAAGATTCCGCTGTCCAACACCGCCATTCATGAAATGACCGGGCTGTACAAAACCCCCTATTATTCCGCTTCAAAAATAAAGTGGTGCCTGGAAAATTTCCCGGAGGTCAGGGCCGCCGCCGCGGCCGGCAGTCTCCTGGTTTCCCCGGTTTCCGGTTTTATCCTCTGGCATCTTTCAAAGGGCAAAATCTTTGCGCTGGATCCGACCCAGGCCCAGCGGACCCTGCTCTTCAATATCAAACGGCTGAAATGGGATACGCGGCTGCTTGAGGCGTTCGGGCTCGACTCCGGTACTCTGCCCGTGGTCAGGCCCACGATAGGCGATTTCGGGAGAATAACGGCCGGCGGGTTCGACATCCCCGTGCGCGCCGTCATGGGCGATCAGCAGGCGGCCCTGCTGGGGCTCGGTGTGGATTCGGAAAATTCCGCCGCGCTGAACTACGGCACCGGCGCTTTTCTGCTGGTGAACACGGGTTCCAGGCTGGCGCAAGTCCGAGGCATCCTGAATTCCATCGGCTGGCGGGAAGCGGGCGCCAAAGCTCCCTGCTATTTTCTGGAAAGCACGGTCAATTCGGCCGCCACCGCGCTTGAATGGCTGAAAGTAAAATTCGGAATATTCAGCGAGCTGTCCGAAGTGGACGGGATGTGCCGGCTCTCCAGGAACCGGCTGCTGTGCCTGCCGGCCATCGGCGGCCTCGGCTCCCCTCACTGGGATTTTTCAACCTTTACCACTTTCACCGGTTTCTCCCCCCAAACCGACAAGCACGACGTTATACGCGGAGTGGTGGAGGGGATCGCCTATATGGTGGGAGACTCGCTGGATCTGATCAGGAAAAAAGGTTTTAAGATCACCGAGATCCGGGCTTCCGGCGGCCTTTCGAATATAGACTGGCTGCTGCAGTTCCAGGCGGATATCACCGGGGCGAAAGTCCTGCGCATGGAAGATATCGAGGCCACGGCGCTGGGCGCCGCCATCGGAGCCGGCAGGGCTGTCGGCGTAGAACTGCCCCGCAAGGCAAAGATCTCCAGGGAGTTTTCTCCGTCCATTTCCGAAGACGAACGCGCCGCCCTTATAAAGGGCTGGCGCTTATTCGTCAGGGATACCCGCAGAACCAGTTCCAGTCTCAGAGAGCTGAAAACACTGCCTCACAATTGACCGGAGACGATCCGCGGAAACTGCTAGTTCTGGGCGCGGAGGTAGTCTATGCGCGCTCCAAAGCCGACGGAATAGCTGTTCACCGTTCCCGCCACGTAGATCAGCCCCGCTTTGGCCAGGCTCTCCTGGGCCTCTTTCACTATTTGCCAGGCATCGGCCGAATTTCTGGTTTCGATCTCAAAAGCCGCCATCATAGGGGTGTCCACGGGAACCTGCTTTGAGACCGCGTACATCGCTACGGCGGTGAAACCGATGCCGCCCTGTACGGTGCCGGTTATGTAGACTAGTCCGGCTTTCTCCAGGTTGGCGCGGATCTCTCCGAGTTTCTGGTGCGCTTCAGTGGCGTTCGTCACGCGGATCGCAAGTTTTTCCACGGTCGTAATTTTGATCATCTGGGGCTGAACCACTATCGCCTGGGGCTGTGTCACGACCGCGGCCGGCACAGCTTTCTCCCCGGCGGCTGATTTCAGGCCGGTCAGGGCAATATCGGAAGCGTGAGCGCTTATAAGGGCCGCCGACACCAGTCCCGCTGCAAGTATCATCTTTTTCATTATTAGTTCCTCCACCCAATTAAGTCACGGCCGGGCCAAAGCCCCGCCGATGCTGTAATTATTTTAACAGTTGCCGGGAAGCGGCACATGGGAAAAAAGTCCCGGATATTTTTTTCTTTGTACCTACCTGGAACCGGGACTTTAGTTCTCTTCCAGGTATTCCAGGGCTTCCATGGCGGCCTTGCAGCCTGTGCCGGCCGCGACAATGGCCTGCTTGTAGTCCGGATCCATCACGTCCCCGGCGGCGAAAACGCCCGCGACGGAGGTATGGGTGTGGTCGTCGGCGACAATATAGGAAGAATCGTCCAGATTCAACTTCCCCCTGAAAATTTCTGTGGCGGGTTCGTGGCCGATGGCGATGAAAACGCCCGGGGTGGCCAGCACGCGCGTTTCCCCCGTGAGGACGTTCTTTATTTTGACGCCGGCGGCCTTGGCCTCGCCCTGCACTTCTTCCAGGGTATGATTGTAAATAATCTCAATCTTGGCGCCGGCCCTCAGCTTGGCCTGCAGGCGGGGGTTGGCCCTCAGCTTGTCCCGTCTGTGTACCAGATATACTTTGGCGGCGAATCTGGTCAGGAACAGCGCGTCTTCCGCCGCCGAGTCGCCGCCGCCGATGACGCATACCTCCCGTCCGCGGTAGAAGAATCCGTCGCAGGTCGCGCAGCCCGAAACGCCTCTGCCCACGTATTTCTGCTCCGAGGGCAGCCCCAGCCATCTGGCGCGGGCGCCCGTGGCGATGATCACGGCTTCGGCGGAGTATTGTTGTCCCGAAGCCGTGGTCAGGGTAAAGGGATGCCGGGCGAAATCCACCGCCGTGATGTCTTCGTTATAAATACGGGCGCCCAGCCTTTTGGCCTGGCTGAGCATCCCGGTCATAAGATCCGCGCCCGCCACCGGCTCCGGGAATCCGGGAAAATTCTCTATCTCGGTGGTCTGGAGAAGCTGGCCGCCCGGAGCCGCGCCGCCGAAAAGAGCCGTGCCTACCAATCCGCGTGCGGCATAGATAGCCGCGGTGAGACCGGCCGGACCCGAGCCGATGATTATTACCCGGTAATTATTTTCGTTCATAATGTCAGCTTGTCTGTCCGGGCAATAGAATGCTGAAAGAACTTCCTTTGCCCGGCTCGCTCTTTACCTCCACCTTTCCGCCGTGGAGTTCGGCCATTTTTCTGATTATCGCCAGGCCCAGCCCCAGTCCGCCGGTTCTTCTCGTAAGGTAATCTGCCGCCTGGTAGAAAGGATCGCAGATGGAGCGCAGATGCTCAGGCGGTATGCCGTCGCCGGTGTCATCCACCCGAAGGCGCATAATGGAGCCTTCCCGGAGAGTTTCCACACGGATCTTTCCGTTCGGTTTGTTAAAACTTAGGGCGTTCAGCAGAAGGTGCCGTATGGCGGCGTGCAGCATGCCGGAATCGGCCTCCACCATGGCGTTCCCGCCGGAAAGCGCCAATTCCATGCTGAGGCCGGATTTTTTAATTCTTTCGCTCAGTCTCTGTACCGAGGTGCGGACTGCTTCGTTGAGATCCAGCTTCTCTTTTCTGGAGAGCGCCTTTTCGCGGTTCATTCCGGTGTATAAGATGAGGTCTTCTATGACTTCTCTCAGGCGCGCCGCGCCCTGTTTCATGCCGCCGAAAAGCGCCGGAGGGATCTGTCTGGCGGGGTCGCGTTCCGCCAGATCCAGGGCGCCCAGGATAAGCGTAAGAGGGGTTCTGAGTTCGTGGCCTATTACGGCGAGGAAAGAATCTTTCATTCTCTCAAGAGATTTGAGCTGGAAGTTTGAGGCCTCCAGTTCGGCCCTGAGGGCCTTTTCCGTTTTCAGTTCTGCGGACAGCTGTCTTTTCCTGACGCATTTTTCGATAGCCAGGATCAGGGTCTCTTGCGAAAATGGTTTTATAATGTAGTCGAAAGCCCCGGCCCGTATGACCTCGACGGCGCTTTCCAGGGTGGGCACCCCGGTCATGACGATAACGTCGCAGGAAGGGAACATTTCGTGGATTTTCACGGCAAGTTCCGTTCCAGGTGTTCCGGGCATACGGATATCGGTGAGGACGATATCGTAAACCTTGCCGTCTTTCAGGTCGGCAAGGGCCGTTTCCGAATTTGTGACGCAGTGCGTGGAATAACCGTTGTCTTCAAGCAGCCGCGCCGCCACGACGCCCACTGCGGTGTCGTCGTCGACTATCAGTATCTTTACCTGGTCGTGTTCCGATTTCATGGGTGTTTCTCCGTCTCGCTCTCAATGTTGTTATCGTCGCTGGAGATCTATGCGCTATTTTCTGTAGCCCGCCATCGCCGAGGGCGTTTCCCAGAAAGCCGCTTCTTCTACCGGGAGTCCCGCCCGTACGAGTTCTTTGAAAATAAGCTCCGCCAGGATTTCGGCGGTGGGATTGTCCGCGGTTTCAAAGCAGGCCTGCCCCTCACTCCTGAGCAGCTTAAGCAGCGGGTCTTTTTTTGAAAGAATGGTCTTGTGATCCAGATTGTCATCCAGCCACTTTTTTACAGTCCGGCTCAGATCTGTGAAATCCATGACCATCTTTTGCCGGTCGAGCGCCGGAGCCTTTAGCGTGATCTCCACTATGCCGTTATGGCCGTGCAGATCCCGGCACTTGCCGGGATGGTTTAACAGCCTGTGGGCATAGGCGATATGGAAAGTTTTTTTGATCCGGTACATAATATGTGGGTTGCGAGTTCTAAACTCGTTAACTGATTTTAGCCTTTTTCATGAATTTTTTCACCAGGTCCATGGGGAGGCCGACCACCGTGTCAAAGCGCCCCTCTATTTTTTCTATAAATTCGTCTTCGGCGTCCTGCACGGCGTAGGCCCCCGCCTTGTCCGGGTGTTTGGACGCCAACATTCTTAATTCGGCCCCGCCCAGTTTTCTGGCTTTGCAGCGGGAGGTTCCGAAGCCGGCCAGGAATATGGCCTTATCAAGCCACAATAATGAAACCCCGCTGTAGACGGTCTGCCAGGAGCCGTTCTGCAGCCGCAGCAGGCGCATGGCGTCGGCCTCGTTCTTCGGTTTATTCAGGATCCGGCCTTTGCAGAAGACGATCGTATCCGACCCCAGAACGGGCCGCCCGGGATTTTTAAGGGCCACGCTCAGCGCCTTTTTATATGACAGTTCTTTTACCACGAGTTCCGGTTTTTTGAAAGTTGTCGTTTCCTTTATGCGGCTGGGTATCCGCGTAAAAGCGATGCCGGCCTCTTTTAAAAGGCGCGCGCGCCTGGGCGACTGCGAGGCAAGGATGAGTTTGGTAGTCATACCATCCAATCTTCAAGCCCTCCAACTTTCTATTTAATAAGCTGTTTGTAGATCAGCGCGGCCAGGAATATTCCGACTATGCTGGAGATGTTGAATTTAAACACCAGACCCAGGGTGAATTCCACCAGGCTGAGATCTATGGTGGTGGGATTCAGCCCGGTGTTGATCCCGGTATTGATAAGGCTGTTGATGCCGCCGGCCGGAAACCAGAAATTTCCGAGTTTGTTGATAAACAGGCCCAGGAGCGAGCCCACCACTATCACAACTATTACATTGAGAACGGTTTTCATCAGGTTTCTTGTCCTTAGCGCGGCGCCTTTTCCGCTTTATCCCTGGGGATATTGGTCGTGAACAACGTGTTCGCGCCCAGCCAGTCCAGGTACTCTTTGCTGCCGCGGCCTATGTTAAGGAAGAGTATCTCCGGCGTGCCGTAGTTGTGGCTGCGTTTTACGAACTGTTCCACATCCTCGCACAGGTTTTCCCTGGTTTTGATGAGAAGAAGAAATTCCTGTTTTTTTTCTATCTTGTCACGCCACCGGTAAACGGAGGAGAGGCCGCCGATGACGGAAACGCAGGCGGCCAGTTTTTCCTTTACCAGGCCTTCGGCGATGAGCGCCGCGGTTTTTTCATCGCCCGCGGTGACGAGGGAGAGGGTATATGGCGTCGGCATAGGGTAATAATATAAATAATGCCCCTGATACTTCAACTATGGGAGGCCGCATCCCGAGAATTCTTCCCGTGCGCGTTCCAGGGCCGCCCGGTTGGTTCTGCGCCAGGCTTCGTCCTCCCTGAGGGAGTCGCGGTAGAGTCTCTCGATGCGGGAGAAGACGCCGCTTTGGTCGTCGTAGAAAGAGCGCTGGTAACGGTAGATCTCGTAGGTGGGCATAGCCTTTATGGCGGCTTCGCTCTTCATGGCGGCGTTCATGGTTATTATACCTTTGCGCACCCTGGCGCGATCCCGTTCGTAGAGAAGCTGAAAAAAAGAGCCGTTGTTTATCGCTTCGCGCATATCATCCAGCCATACTTTCCGGGACTGGAGCGTTTCAAGGGGGCGCTGGCAGTCCGGTTCCAGGGACAGCGCCTCATTACGCGCGGCCAGGGCGGCGGCTCCGGAGCCCTGCATAAGATACGCGCAGAAATCGGAGCGTAGTTCCCGCGCGGACTTGTCCCGCGCCAGATCGGCGTTCGTCAGGCCGAGCTCGACGGCGACGCGCGCCTGGAACAGCGCTCCCGCTTCCTCCTCTTCGGAGACAAGCTCTTCCAGCCCGCTGAGGGCTGAGAGCCTGTAGATATACGCGGCGCGGGCGAGCGCCAGGGTGAGCAGCGTGTCCGAATCTTTTAATTCCCTGGGCAGAAAGATCCTGCCGGTCCTGAGGGAAAATTTATGGCAGCGGCCGGGTGTGTTTGAATATTCGAACAGAACCGGTTTTTTATGGAGAAAGTCCGTTACCTGTCTGCCGCTTGGGGTATTCCTGAGAGCTTCCAGGGCGCGCTCTATTGAGGGTTCGCTGGTCAGTCCGGCATCCCGCTTCTTGCCGGAGAAACAACCGGAACCGAAAAGAACCAGGACGGCGCCTAGTAAGTGAAGTGTGGGGCGTAGTTTGACCCAAAATTTCGGTTGAAGCGGTTTTTCATCCCTCATCCTTCATCCCTCATCCTTCCGAATTCCAGCGGAATTCGGGCAACGGTCATTTCTTGAAAAGCGATTTGAACAGTTTCTCGGCTTTTTCTTTAAGAACAGGCTGTTTTAAGAGGGAGGCCACATCGGGCTTGACGGACGGATTGGCGAAAGGCCCCTTAACGGTCATTCCAACCGGCACCGGCAGGCTTATGCCGGTTTTCGGAGTCGCCGTGACTTTCAGGTCGAGCGTGTCTTTGACCAGGTTTATGGCGCCGCTGGAATCCGCGTCGGCCGCGTCCGCCCTGAGCAGCGACTTGTCTATCTTCATCACGCCTTCCTGAAAGGTATAGGCTCCCTCGATCCTGGTGAATTTAAGCGTGTTAAGATCGGGAAGTTTTAAGGCGGGTGCGAGTTTTGAAACCTTGCCCAGGATCAGAAAGGGGTAAAGGAGAATTTTCGCCGTTTTATATTCCGCGGCCAGTCCGGAAATATTGTCCAGCTTGCCTCCGCCGGCCTCGAAAGAGGCGGATCCCGAGAGCTTGCCGAGTTCCGTGGAAATGTTCTTCAGGCCGTAATTGATAAGGGTTTCCCCGGCTTTGAAGTTGGGGTGGTCTATGGAGCCAAGGCGGATCCGGCCGGAGAGGTCGAAGATGAACGAACCGGCGGCCTGCGGCGTTTTTTTCGGATTTGCGGCCGGAGCGGCGGCCGCGGCCGGCTGCCGGGCGGGCGAGGCTTTAAGTTTAAGCGCCGCCAGATCCGCGTTCAGTTCCACCTGCGGATGAGCCTGGTAGTTTCTGACCGTCGCGCTGATTTTCAGCGGGGAGTCTTCCAGCTTGCCCGCGGCTTCCGTTTTCAGCGTGTCTTTTGAAAAGTCGAGCGTTCCTTTTATTTCCGAAACCCGTGTGTCGAACGCCTTTGCGCTTATGCCGTTGAAATTAAGCTTGCCGCGCAGATCCAGGGTTTTGGCCGAACTGAAGTCTAATTCTCCGGCGGCGGAGCCCTTAAGATCGTATCCCGCCAGCGGTGGGAACATACCGCCGAGATCGCGGAGATCCCCGGCTTCCGCTTTCAGCCGGCCGGAGACCGCGCCGGCGGGAGACGGCGCGTATTCGCCTGACGCGGAGAGCCTGAGCGTTTTGGCCGAGACGCCGGCGGCCAGCAGGCGAACCTTTTTCGGAGAGAGCGTCAGACGGGCGGTTAGGTCAGCCAGCGGTATTTTTATGTTTTTGGGAATCGCCCGGAATTTTCTGGCCGCCTCGGTGGTGTCCAGTTCCGGAGTCTGGGCTTTTATGTCGGCCGCGAGGTCGTAGTCAAAGGACGGCGCCCAGGCCAGACGGCCTTTGACGGCGCCGCGCGCCGGACCGGCCTGGAAATCCAGTTTTTTGAAAACAATATCTCCCGCGGTCAGCTTGAAAGCCGTGCCGGCTTCCAGCGCCGGCAGCAGGATATGCGCCGGGAGCGCCGGGAAATAGGGTTTAAGATCGGTGGTGGAAAAGGCCTTTACGCGCAGCGAAAGTTCCGCGTCCGGCTCCAGCAGATTTTTCAGGTTCCCTTTGAGTTCCAGAGAGATCTTGCCCGCTTTCAGCGAGGCTTTCGCTATTTCGGCGCGGCCTTTTCCGGGATCCCAGCCGCCGAGGGCCGCTTCGCCTTTTACGTACACCGGGAAGTTCCCGGTCAGATAAGCGGATCTGATGCCGAGGGTGAACGCCGTTTCGAACGGGAACAGCTCTTCCGGGGTAAGGTTGCCGGCTTTCAGATTCAGGCCGGAAAGAGTTACGGTCATGGAACGATCCGCGCCGGTGTAGATCAGGCTGGAATTTTTAATATTTATATCGGAGATGCTCACCGCGAGGGGTTTTGCCTGGTTCCCCTCCGCGGCGGGGCTTTTGGCGCCGCCGGCCAGCAGATCGGAGAAATTGTAGGCGTCCTTTTTTGTCTGTACGATGCGCAGGGCGACGCCGGAGGCGTGGATGGAATTTATCTGGAGTTCCTTTTTAAGCAGCGCCTTGAAATCCGGGCGGATGCTGAAGTCTTCCGCCGACAGGAAAGTTCCTTTTTTCAACCCGCCGGCTTCCGCGACTTTAAGGTTCTTTATGGAGAACCCGCGCAGATCGAGCGCGGCCGCGTCCAGGGTTATCTCGCGCCCGAGGTTGCGCTCGGCGTACTCCAGCACCAGTTTTTTAATGCGGTCGGGAGTGAAATAAAACTTGAGAGTAAGGAACGCCGCCAGCGCGGCGGCCAGCGCAAGCGCCAGTCCCCAGGCCGAAAATTTGAGTATTTTCTTCATATACTTCAATTATACAAAAGTGCCGGCCTGAAAATTCCCCCCCAAAAATGCTAAATTAGTCGTTATGAAAGCGCTGATCGTGAATCTTAATCTGGCGATAGACAAAACGGTGAAAGTCTCCGCTTTCAGGCCGGGGCGTATCTATCGCTTTGCCGATACGCTGACCCAGCCGGGTGGAAAGGGAGTGAATGTCGCCCGGGCGCTCAAAGAGCTGGGCGGCCGGCCCCTGATTTCCGGTTTTGTCAGCGGCCATAATGGGCGCTGGATAGAGGAAAGTCTTCGCAGGGAAAATTATCAGTCCCTTCTGGCCCGCCATTGCGCCGGAGAATCCCGGATCTGTTATTCGATAGTGGATGCCGCCGGCGTGTCCACGGATCTTAACGAGGAAGGCCCGGCTGTGCCGGCCGCGATCCAGAATCTGCTGCTCAAAAAGCTGCGGAAAAAGGCCGGCGCTTTCCAGGCGGCCGCGGTCTGCGGCCGCGTGTCCGCCGGGCTGAAGAAAGGCTTTTATGTCCGCCTGATCCGCGCGCTGAAACAAGCCGGTTGCTTCGCCGCTTTGGATGTCAGCGGCGGGTCACTGAAAGAAGGCCTTGAGGGCGGGGCCGATATGGTTAAAATAAACAAAAGCGAATTTGAGGAGATTTCCGGCCTGGGCCTTTCGCCGCGGGGCATCCGCCGCTTCTTCGGAAAGTACGCGCCTTGCGGTCTGAAAGCCCTGATCGTGACCAGCGGCTCCGGCCCCACGCTGGCCGTTTCCCAGTTCGGCCTGTGGGAAGTTTTGCCCGTGCCGCTCAGGCGCGTGGAAAATTCCGTGGGGGCGGGCGATTCTTTTATGGCCGGGTTTATCTTCGGTTTCATGAAAGGGCTTGCTTTTGAGGCAAATTTGAAACTCGCCTCCGGCTGCGCCGCTTCAGACTGTCTGACGCTCGGTTCCGGCCTGATTTCTAGGCGTGAGGCGGAAACTTTAGCCGGCCGCGTCGAAATAAGGGAATTATGACGAACTTAAACGCGATAGAAGCCGTGCTTGAGAAAGCCCATTCCGAAAAAAGGGCCGCGCTGCTTGAAACGGAAGTCTATGGGATACTCGGCCTCGCCGGCCTGCCGCTCCCGAAATTTTTTTTCTATTCGATGCCGGAGCTTGACGCTTCCGCGGCCGCCCTGGATATCGTGTCCAGGCTTGAGGGCCCCAGAGTGGTCATAAAGATCGTTTCTTCGAAAATCCTGCACAAGACCGAATCCGGCGGGGTGAAGATCCCCGTCCGTGAAAAAAGCCCCGTGGAAGAAACGCTGAAAACCATGCGGGATAAATTTCCGGAAGCGGAAGGGCTTATGGCGTGTGAATTCGTGGAACATTCCCCTTTCGCCCTGGGCGAGGAGCTTATGATAGGGGCCCGCGCCGACGAGGCGTTCGGGCCCGTAATCGTCCTGGGCCCGGGCGGCACCAACGCCGAGGGCCTTACCGCCGCCCTTAAGTCCGGAACCAGTCCGGCCATCATGCCTGTTGAGCTGGCCCATAACGCAGCCGCGTGGCAGGATTTCCTGGACAAGGCGTGGATCTGGCGGTATACCGCGGGCAAAGTGCGCGGCTCTCAGCGGCTGGCCGGGGACGGGGAAATGGTGAAGTGGCTGGAGACTTTCGCGCACCTCATGCGCCATTTTCGCGACGGCGGGGCTTCTAGGTTCGCGATCGTGGAATTAGAAGTCAATCCCGCGGCCGTCTCGAAAGGGCGGCTGGCAGCGCTGGACGGAGTGCTGCGCTTCAGACCGGCCGTGAAAAAAGAGCGTTTCCGTCCGTCCGGGAAAGGATTGGCCGGGCTTTTAAAGCCCGCCACCGTGGCGGTGGTAGGGGTCAGCGGGACAAAAATGAATATGGCCCGCATTATCCTGAACAATATCCTGAAAGCCGGCTTTGACAGGAACAGGGTGTTTGTAATAAAGGAAGGCGCGGCCGGGATAGACGGAGTTAAATGCTACCCAGATCCGGAGGATCTGCCGGAAGCCGCGGATATGTATGTGGTTGCCGTGCCCTCCTCCGAAGTGCAGGAAGTGCTGGACAGGGCCGGGGCGTCCGGCAAGGTCAACGGCGTAGTGCTGATCTCGGGCGGGATGGGCGAGAAAGCGGGCAGCGAAGACGTGGGCGCGGGGGTCGCGCGCGCGATAGCGCGGGCCAGGGAAAAAAACCCCGATTTCGTCCTGAGCGGCGGCAATTCTCTCGGCATAGTCCTGCCTCTCTCCAGGGTCAACACGCTTTTCATTCCGGAATATAAGATGGCTTATCCGCTGGCTGAAAATCCGCATATCGCCAGGACGGCTTTTGTCAGCCAGAGCGGCGCTTTCGTCATTTCCGCGTTAAGCAAAATGCCGTGGCTGAAGCCCGCTTACAGTGTCACGGTCGGAAACCAGCAGGATATCACGGTTGTGGATTACGTGGAGAAGCTTGCCGAAGAGGAGGACGTCAGGGTTCTGCTGGTCTATCTGGAGGGTTTTAAATACGCCGACGGCCTGCTTTTGGCCAGGGTTATCGAGCACGCGCGCAAAAAAGGTAAACAGGTGATAGTCTATAAAGCCGGCCGGACGGATGCGGGACGGAAAGCGGTCATGGGCCATACGGCGTCCATAGCCGGCGATTACGCGGTGGCCAGGACTATCCTGGAAGCGGCCGGCGCGCTGGTCGCGGATAACTTCGACGATTTCAACGATCTCGCGGCGATGGCCTGCCATTTCTCGGGTTTAGAAATAAAGAACGGAAACACCTTTTTCCTCAGCAACGCCGGTTTTGAGGCCGCCGGCATGGCGGACAGCGCCGGGGGCCTCCTCACCGCGGAATTTAAAGACGCTGAACTCACGGAGGAGATGAGAAAAGTTCTGAAAGAATTCAGACTGGACGGCATCGTGGACGTTAAAAATCCTCTGGACGTGACGCCCATGGCTTCCGACGAGGCCGTCGGGCGGATAACGGAGCTGGCGCTGGCTTCCGGGGAGTTCGGGGCGGTCATCCTTTCGATGGTTCCGCTTACCCCCGCCATGAATACCCTGCCGAAAAGCGGCCCGGCTTATCCGGACGACCTGGAACGGTCTTTTCTCAGGCATACGGCGGAACGGATGAAACATGAGGGCAAGCCCCTGCTCTTTTGCGCGGCGGCGGGTCCGCTTTACAACCCGTACCGCGAGTACGCGCGCGGCCTGGGCCTGCCTGTCTTCACCTCGGCCGACCGCGCCGCGCGGATCTACGGGAAATATCTGGAATATGTGTGTTCGAAAAATTCCACTGAATTTTTCGTAAAGGATAAAGGATGAGGGATAAAGGCTAAAGGGCAAAAAAAAGCCCTTGTGCATGCGGTGTCGGTTCTTTCCTTATGCGGCTTTTGTCAGGATTTCTTCCACCGTTTTGCGGTCGTAGTTAATGCCCCAGAGTGTGATAAGTTCCATGGCGTTCTCCGCGATCTTCGGAATGTCGGCGGCGGGGATCCCCGCTTCCTGAAGCCTTATCGGCGCGCCGATCTTTTTAAACCAGCGTTCAAAAGCCTCTATCGTTTTTCCTGCGCTCCCGGCGCCGAACACCGCTCCGCCGAATTTTTCAAGCCGGCCGGAACCGTCCTTTTCAAGCTGGTGTTTGAACAGTGCCGGCAGGATTATCGCCAGGCCCGCTCCGTGCGCTATATCGTACAGCGCGCTCAGGGAATGTTCTATGGCGTGGCCGGCGAAGCTTATGCCGCCGTAACCCAGAGACTGGAGTCCGTTAAGAGAGAGCGTTGCCGACCACATCATGGAAGCCCGCGCGTTGTAATCGCCGGGATCTTTAAGGATCCTTCCGGTGGAAGCGATGATGGAGCGGGCCAGCGCCTGAACCACTTCGTCCGTTACGACAGCATCTTTGTCGGAGGCGGAAAAATAGCCCTCCGTCAGATGGGAGAGCGCGTCCACCGCCCCGTAGACCGTCTGTTTTTCCGGCAGCGTCATCGTGGTTCCGGGATCCAGTATCGAGACCCTGGGGAAGAGCCGGGGAGAGCCGGCTGAGAATTTCTGTTTTAAGGATTCGTTTGTTATAACGCAGCCCGAATTCATTTCCGAGCCGGTGGCCGGGAGGGTCAGGACGGTGAAAACTGGCAGGGCCTCCTTGATGCCGGCCTTGCCGGTAAAAAAATCCCATACATCGCCGTCATACGCCGCGCCGGCCGCTATAGCCTTGGCCTCGTCTATAACGGAGCCGCCCCCGGCCGCGAGGATCATTTCGCATTTGTTTGTCTTCGCCTTTTCCACGCCGGCCCGCACGTGGCCCAGGACGGGATTGGGCTTTACGCCGGGGTGTTCCGTTACGGTTATGCCGTTTTCAGCCAGCGAAGCCGAGATCGCCTCGTAGACGCCGTTCTTCTTGACGCTTCCCCCGCCGTAAACTAACAGCGCTTTTTTCCCGGCGCCGGCCGCTTCCGGCCCGAGCCTGGCGATGCCGCCCCTGCCGAAAATTATCCTGGTGGGGTTGTGGAAAGTAAAGTTTTGCATGGCGTGAAGCCTCCGTGTCAGCAGTCTGTCGGGCTGGCCGAGGGCGCGGCCTCAGGCGGTGGCGGTTTGTATGGCGGTATGCAGTTCTTCTAACTGAAAAGGCTTGCGCAGGCAGACGCTGGCTTTTCTTCCAAGCGCTTCCTGGACGCGTTCTTCCACCGCGTATCCCGTCATCAGGATAATGGGTATCCCGGGGCGCAGCCGGCGGCTTGCGATCACTACGTCAAGCCCGTCCATTTTCGGCATTTTCATATCCGTGATAATGAGATCCACTTTCTCTTTTTCCAGGATTTTCAGGGCGTCGGCGCCGCCGGCCGCCGGCAGGGCCGTATAGCCCTGGCTGGAAAGCTCCATGCTTAGCAGATCCCTGTAACCCTGTTCGTCGTCAACTACGAGTATTGTTTTGTTCATGGTTTCCCCGTCCTCCGTTTGCGATGAGTTCAAGATTTTTTGTGATCTCTTCCAGCTCGAAAGGCTTGAAGATGCAGGCGGCCGCTCCCAGCTCTTTGACATCTTTTTCAAAAGTCTGGGCCGGGTCGGAGCCGCTGCTCATTATCACCACCGGCTGCGAGGGCCTTATTTGCATGAGCTGTTTCATAAGTTCCGGGCCGGTCATCTTCGGCATATGCACGTCCATAAACACCAGGTCATAACCCTTTTCCTTGAGGCGCGCCAGTCCTTCCACTCCGTCATAAGCGGAATTTACCGTGAATCCCAAAGGCTCAAGGATAAATCTGAATAGGTCGTGAAACCCCTGTTCATCGTCTATGATAAGGATATGGCGCTTCACGCCGGTCACAGGGAACCCCCCGGCGCCGCCTCGGCGCGGACAGGGAGAAAGACGGTGAATTTAGCGCCTTTTCCCTCTTCGCTTTCCAGTTCTATGTCCCCGCCGTAAGCGCGGGCGATCTCATAAACCAGTGAAAGCCCTAACCCGGTGCCTTT
>MGTT01000012.1 GCA_001799575.1 Elusimicrobia bacterium GWA2_56_46 | reverse complement strand
GTTCTGCTGTCACCCGCCACCATACCCAGCGAGAACACCTGTGGCGTTACCCTGGGAACCACCTGCGGCGCGACAACATTTACCGTGATGGACATACTGCGCGTAAAGCCGTTAATATCGGTGACTTTAAAGTTCATTCTGGCTTGTGCGCTTGCCGTGCTTATCGCCGCACAGGCAAGCGTAATCTTCATCTGCGAACCGGGCGGTAATGTTTGCGGTAACACCTGGCTTGGTGTCAGCGTTACGCCTTCGCCTGACACCGGCTCAACAGTAAAGGATAAACCCTCAAGCTGGCTGCCGCCCGTGTTCTTAAGGATCACATCAAAAAGGTAGCTGCTGCCTTGAAGCATCGTAAGACTGTAATCCCGGTAATTGAACCCAAAGCCAGTTATAATAAAAGAAGAGGTAGCCGCTTCGCCTACGATATCAGGGTGGCGCACCCCTACGGAATACACCCCGGCTTCGGCAGGATTCGGCGTGAACGTCACATTATAGTTGCCGCTACCGTCGGTCATCCCTTGCATGCTCCTGGTATAGCCATTATTAGATATCGAGACCACAACCGGGAACGATGATAGGACATTCGACCAGACATCGTTGATGCGGCCCATGATCTTTACGGAACTGCCTTGGTCGTATATGGAATGCTCAGGGCTTATGGTGGCAGTATAAGGGATAGCCAGCTCGGTCTTAACATCCTTTGAAGCCGAATATGCCTGTGTCGAATGCACCGGGTTATACCCCAGCGAATACGCAAAACCGGTTATGCTGCCCCGCACTTTAATAGTATCGGCGGATTCGGGCACAGGCAGACGGACAGGGTCAAAGGTTACGCTCCCGCCGGGCGGAACGCGCACGAAATAAACGGTCTCGCCGGCAATGGCCGCGATATCAGCGTTGGTCTGCTTAAGCAGCCCGGAACCCAGCACAAAACCGGACGGCGCGAGGAAGCTGACCGACACGAGATCCGAAGCCGAAACGACACCGCCTGGTTTACGCGCCGTTACGATATCCGCGGGGGCCGAACCGCGATTATTAAATTTTACCCTTACATCGGAGTAGCTCCCGCGCACCAAAGCGTCGGGCAACACTTCAACGATCGGATTCTGCGCATCCCTGGCCGTTAAGTTAAAGTTTATGGCCGCGCTTACCACGGCATCGCCCCCGCGAGGCAGGCTCAGCACGCCTCTGGCGGAAAGGGTACCGGCCGCCTGCGTACTGGTATAGACCACGGCTGAAGCTTCCGCTGAAACGCCCGCCTGCACGGTTACGGCCGGCGCCGCGACACCCTGTACGCCGCCCGCGGTAAGGGCCAGCGGCCCGGCTGATACGGCCTGCGCCCCGGAATTAGTTATGGTAAAGCGGACATAATCAAAGAACCCTCTGTTCAAAGCCTGCGAATCACCCGAGAATGAGCCATACCCTGACAACACCAGCGACACAGCGGGCAGCTCTGCCCTGGCGCGTACGCCGTCGCGCCCTTTAGAATCCACCGCCAGAACCTCGTATATATGCGCCCCGGCCGAATAGGCCGTGTCCTTGTAGTAGTTCTTGTCCGCACCCACAGGCCCGAGATAAACCCCGTCCTTGAATACCTTATATAAAGATACCCCCGCCCCGGCCGCGGTCCAGCTTAAGGCAAGGCTGGAGCCGTCTTCGATCAGAGCGGCCAGGTTCTGCGCCTTCTGCGGCGGCAGATCCACGGCAAATGAGGCGGAACTGCGCGAGATATTCCCCGCCCGGTCTGCCGCCGTTACCGCAAGGGTGTAAGCATTATTAGCCGTTACAGCCGTCCCGGAGACGAACGCCACGCCGTTTAAAAGCGCGGTCACGGCGGACAGATTTGCGTCCGAAGCCGAGAACACCGGATTAACCGCCGCCGTATACACGCCCCCGTCGGTAATGCCGGCCAGCGTTATGACAGGGCTTGATAGGTCTATATCAAAAGAAACTGTTTTTGAAGCATTGTGCCCGGATATATCCGAAGCGCTCACAATTAAAGTATGGCCGCCGGCGGTTCTTACCACCGAACCTGATTCGAACGGCACGGCATCCAGCAATGCCGTAATAGAGCCGGTATCCAGATTCAGATCATAAGCCGAAAAGACGGGCCGGATCTCGCCGTTATAGAGAGCGCCGTCCGTAATACCGGAAATCGTTATCACAGGCGCGGCCTTGTCGTAACCGACCGCCCCCGAGCTCGCCATAGCGGATTCATTGCCGGCCAGATCCACGGCGGTGATAGCGTAATAATAAACCCCGTCGGTCTGCGGCTGGTCGGTGGACTGGCCGCCCACCACCGCGCGGTAGGGCAAACCGGAAACGGAAGTTATAGCCGAGGTTGAGCGGTAAAGCCTGAAACCGGCGGGCGCTTCCCCCGGACCGGCTGACCAGATTATCTCAACACCGCCCGCTTCGGCGGGTGAAGCTGAAACAGCCGTCGGCGCGGACGGCGGCACGGCGTCGGACTGCGCCGTAATGCCGTTTGACGCGGCGCTCTCGTTCCCCGCCTTGTCCAGGGCCGTCGCATAATAGCCGTGCGCGCCGTCCACCGGCGGCGTATCGTTAAAGACGCCGCTGCCGTCGCCGTTGGGAATCACGGAGCAGTTCAACAACGCATTATCCCTGTAAACACAGTACGAGGAAGCCTTTTCCCCCAGAGCGCCCGACCAGGTAAGCTTCACCAGACCGTCCGCCCCATTGGACCAGTTGAACGCCAGCGGAGCGCCGGGAGCGATTGTATCCGCAATAAAATATGTGGCCCCGCTTATCAGCGTTCCTGTATTACCCAGGGAGTCCAACGATGAATAGGTGAAATTATGAGAACCTTCCCCGGTGGCCGTTGACACATTTATAGCGCCATCCCAGACCGCGGCATTGGTGGAGGATGAAAGAGAAACAGACAGACTCCCGGTGGACTTGTTGTAAGCAAACACCGGTGTTGCTAAAGCCGCTTTGTTTAAGGTCAGCCTGATCTGATATTCCCCCTCTTTCAACGAAAGCCCGGCGGCTGGAACGAACGAAATATCAGCGACAGGCCCGGCGGTTTCAAGAACCAAAGTGGAACCGGAAGTGATGGTCTGCCCGGAGTTGCCGCTGAGATCCGTTCCCTGGAACGAGAACCGCCCCGCGCCGGACGGCATCGCCTGGGTAATGGTAAGAGTGGCGACCCATACATTCGCGATAGCTGACGGGCCAAGGTTTATCAACACCGGCGCGCCGCCTGCCGGGGTAAAGGTAAAATAAGGGGCCGCCGTGAGAACCTCGGAAACCGTAACCTGCGCCGGGTAAGCCCCCGCCCCCAGCGGCGGAGTTATGCCGGGCAAGACCACGGAAGCCGACGGCGCGTGCGCGTCGGAAACCGCGTAAGCGATATCCGATAGCACGGACTCGTTGCCGGCGGCGTCCCTGGCGGTTACGGCATAGTAATAGAAGCCGTCGGCCGGCGGGGTATTGTCTAACGTAAGAGCGGCGACAGATCCGGCTATTAACAGGCCTGGAACGGCCGGAGCCCCGGCAACAAGAGATTCTTCGGTATTGCCGCGGTATACGCGGTAATGGGCCGGAGCCTTGCCGGAAGGGGCGAGCCAGGTCAGGTGTACGCGGCCGCCCGGCATAGCCGTCGCCGACACGGAGGACGGCGCGCCGGGCGCGGTAAAATTATATTCGATGCTGACCGGCGCCGTGGGTGAACCCGCGCCTCTGGCGTCAGTCGCGAAAGCGGTAAGGGTGTACGCGCCTTCAGAGGGCAAGGTTACTATGGCGAGATAAGAGCCGTCCGCGGCGGCGGGCGCGGAAACGGAAACATTACCGTTGATACGGAGCTGTACCGTGGTGCCGGGCTCGGCCGTGCCTGTTACCGTGAACGTGGGAATGGCGATGGCGTAACCGGAATATGGCGAGGTGATAACCGGCGCCGGCGGCGGCTGGTAGAGGACATTATATACCGCTGAGACGGTTTTCCGGTTGCCGGCGGCGTCCGCGGCGCGGGCCGCGAGCGTATGTGCTCCGTCGGCGAAAGCCAGGATATCCCACTTGAACGAATAGGGCGGCGCGGCGCGCGTTGAGAGATCCGCGCCGTCCACCGAGAAAACCACGGAGGTGACGCCGAGATCGTCCGCCGCCTGGACAGAGAATATCGTCGGCCTGCTGATATATCCGGCGGGCGCGGGGCTGACAGCGGTGAGCGACGGGGCCTGCATATCCATAACGGCCGCGTTGGAAATATCGGAGAAATTTCCGGCGGCGTCGCGGGACTTAAGGGCGAAGTAAAGAGTGGCGGCGGTGCTTACCGGGATAGAAAAGAGTTCGGCGGAGCCGGGCGGCTGGGCGGCAAGATCCTCCAGGAGAACCGGGGCTGTGTCGAAACTGGTTCCGGAAATTGGGAAGGTGGCGGCTTTAATAATGTAATCGGCTGTCCCGCTTAAATTGTCCGCCGGGGCGGTGAAAGCCAGATCCGCTTTGCCCGAAGCTATCAGGGAGAGATCCAGCCGGAGATCCGTAACGGCCGCGGGGCGCGTTTTATCAAGGGTAAAATTAACGGTTGCTGTGGAAATATTGCCGGCCAGGTCTTTTGAGGTAAGCGTTACTGATTTGACGCCGTCGGCGGCATAGGTGAGGGGCGGGGCGCGGTTCTGGTCGTCTTTGACGATCAATTGGCCGGAGGCGGAGAAGTCGTCTGTAGAGACGTAAACGATGGTCACGTCCTGATTTGTGACAAGGCCGCCGGCGGGGTAGATAACGGACAGATGCGGCGCGGTTCTGTCTATCACGAAGCCCCGGACCACGGAGGTGGAAAGGCCGAAAGAATCTCTGGCGTCCACAGCCAGCGTATATCGGCCGGGTTCGGAAATTACGGCCGCATTGCCTGTAACCGCCCCGTTCAGCGTGACGGTGGATTCCACCGGCGAGAAATCGGCGGTTGTCACAAGAAGTGAAACGTCGCTTTTATAATGCCCCCCGTCCGCAAACCCGGAAACCGTTATCACAGGCGCGTGGATGTCGAAAGCCACCGCTGGAGCCGCCGCGCCCGGACTTTCATTGCCGAGGATGTCGAGCGCCGTCACACGATAATAATACACCGCGTCGGCAAGCGGGGCGTCCGTGACGCCTGCGGCCGTCACACTGGAACGCACAAGCGTCATACCCGTTGTCCCGGAAGCGGCGTATGTGGCGCGGTAGAGATTATAAGAAGCGGCGCTGCCGCTTAAAGGCGGTTCCCAGGCAAGCGCGATGTTTTTTGAAGCGGGCACAAAAACGGCGGTCAGGTTTTCCGGTATGGCGGGCGGCACGCGCACGGAGGAGGCCGAAGGGCGGTAGGAAGGCGCGGACTCGTTGCCTGCGGCGTCCAGCGCCGTGGCGGAATAGAAATAGACGCCGTCCGCCGGAGGCAGGTCTATGACCGAAGTTGTTGAGATCCCGGCGCGGACCGGCGAGAGTCCGGCTATAGACGCGAAATCAAAGGTGGCCCTATATAAGGAATAGGAGGCGGCCGGTTCCCCGGCCGGGGCAGTCCACGAAAGAGTTATCCTGCCGCCGCTCAAAGGGGTTGCGCCGAATAAAGCAGGCGGCTGGGGCGGCGTGCCGTCTATCGTGTAGAAAGGCTGCTCGCCTGGCGTAACGATATTTTGGACGAAATCCCGCGCGCCGGTGATTTTTGCGGTATATGCGCCGTCGGGAAGCGCGGGCAGAAGCGTGGAGTCCTCGAAAGTATTCGCCGCGGTCCAGGTACCGCCTGAAATAGTATAGGAATCGTATGGCGCGGCCTGGCCGTAAGTTATGATCGGGGAGACTGCGGGGTCCATATCCTCGTTGAAATAGATACGCACGGCCACAGTGGCGCCTGGACGTGCGGGCGAGGGATTCAGAAGCAGGGCTGAAAGCACGACCGGCTGTATGATGGAAGCGGGCGTGCTCAGGAAATTGGAATAATCAATATAATCGTTTACGGTATCGCCCTGGCCGCCGGGGTTATAGAGATGGGTGGGATCCGAAGCGTTGTTGGAAGTGTCTTTGGGACCGGTGGCGTGTCCCCAATAGTTGTTCTGCGCTTTGACGACCGCGCTGGTGCTTGCGAAGGTATTGTAGACGCCGTAGGAAGTGTTGCCCTGGATATTGCAGCCGTGGATTTCAGGCATGGCGCTGTTCTGCGCATACACGCCGTAAGGGTTCTCTGTTATCAGGGTACCCAGGATAAGAGGTTTTGCCGAGGCCCCCTCCACCCGTATGCCGTAATTATTGGATAGGCGTATCTGGGAATATTTAATGGTGGCGGTCGAATTGCTCAGGTATAGATTGGGACCCTGATATGTTCCGCCGCCCCACCTTATGATGACGTTCTCAAGCCGGCTGCCTGAACTGCCGGGGCCGTTCATGTAAACATCCAGCCAGTTGCCGCGCGCCGGGCTGACGGCGCCCTCGCCCAGGTTGCTGTCGCCGCCAATAGTATCGTCGCGCAAACTGGTGAACACTATCGGCGCTTCAGGCGTGCCCACCGCCAGAAGCGTACCGTCAATTTGCAGCCGGGAACCCAGCGATTTAAGCACCGTGCCCGGCAATATCGTCACTTTTGCGCCCGCGCCCACGGCCACATTATTACCGCTTCTAAGCAGGTAAGGCAGATCGATCATGCCCCATGTACCGTTTGCGCTCCATGTCGCCGCGCCAAGACTTATACCGGCGTATTTATTTCCGGCGCCGATAATATTGCCGGAACCGGTCAGGTACACATTGGCGTTCAACTGCACCATGCTACCGGCATTATTAATGAACGTGTTGGAGGAAACCGGCACGATCCCGGTTCCGCTACCGCTGCTGATATAGATACCGTTATTGGTGTTATCGAACGTGTTGGACGAGATCTCGGACGCCAGATTAAGATACGCGCCCCAGCCGCCGTTCCTGGCAAACACGTTATTACGCAGCGCTACCGGCCCGCCGAGTGAGCCGTACGGGGAACCGTACGCGGAATGGATACCCTGCCCCGCGTTATCGTGCAGGTAACATCCGTCTATCAAAGGCGCGGCCGCCGCGCCGTCTACGCGGATGCCGTCATAGGCGGAATTGCTGATATCGCAGTTCCGTACCGCGGCGGTCGAATTGCTTAAGTATAGATCGGGACCCATATACGTACCGCCGCCCCACCTTATGATGACGTTCTCAAGCCGGCTGCCTGAACTGCCGGGGCCGTTCATGTAAACATCCAGCCAATTGCCGCGCGCCGGGCTGACGGCGCCCTCGCCCAGGTTGCTGTCGCCGCCAATAGTATCGTCGCGCAAACTGGTGAACACTATCGGCGCTTCAGGCGTGCCCACGGCCAGAAGCGTACCGTCAATTTGCAGCCGGGAACTCAGCGATTTAAGCACCGTACCCGGCAGTACAGTCACCTTTGCGGCCGCGCCTATTACAACGTTGCCTGAACGGAGAAGATACGGTATTCCTATTATTCCCCAAATGCCGTTCTGGGAAACAGTGCCGGCCGGGAGATCGATTCCGTTATACGGGCTCCCGAAAGCCGAATTTCCGGAGCCCGCTGGAAAAGATGTTAAATCGGAAGTCATCGCCACAACCGACATTGTCGCTATGGCCACATTATTGAACTGCGGAGAAGAACCGGTCAACCCCACTTTCTGACCGAAACGGATAATTGTGTTCTCAAGCCGGCTACCGGAAGAATTAGTGAATTACAAAACGCCCCACTGGCCGGCGGCGGCGACACCTGAACCGCCTGCCGAGGCATCCTGGCTGGAGGTGATAATTACCGGGGCAGACTGCGTGCCGCTTGAAATCAAGGCGCCGTTGACCGTGATGCCTACACCTGAATTAACAAGCAGAACGACGCCCGGCTGGATCGTGAGGGTTTCCCCCGCGGCAACCGTCAGATTTGAAACCGCCTGGTAGGGACTGCCCGAAAGATCAAGAAAACCTTCAACATTCCCGGAAAGCGTGGAGGCGGCGGCTGATGAAAATCCGCATAAGGCAATAAGGATAGCGGTCGCAGAGCGCACGAGGTAGCTTCTTAACCGCTTAGATGGTTTTCCCATTTAGTGTGGTGTTGCGATTAAATAAACAAAGTGATTTACCAGGGGGCCTGAACAATGTTTTTATAATATCAAATTTATCAATTCATTCCAAATATATCAAAAATAGCAAAACGCGGTGGTTTTAATAAAAAAGGCAGGCGCTGCCTTTTCATCTGTTTGGTATAATTGGCGTATGCTGAGCGTTGAAATATTCCTTATCGCGCTGGGGCTGGCCATGGACGCTTTTGCGGTTTCCATAGTCAGCGGCGCGACCATGAAAAAACTTGAGATCCGCAAAGCGTTCAAGATGGCGCTGTTCTTCGGCGGGTTCCAGACTTTCATGCCGGTCATCGGCTGGCTCGCCGGGATAGGGATGAAAAGCTTCATCTACGGCTGGGATCACTGGATCGCCTTCGGTCTGTTGATGTTCGTGGGCGGAAAGATGATCTATGAGGCGGCGGCAATGGAAGAGGAACAGGGAGACAAGTCCTGCCCGTTCGACACGGGGGCGCTGTTCATGCTGGCCGTGGCGACTTCGATAGACGCCCTGGCGGTGGGCGTTACTTTCTCGGTTTTGAATGTCTCCATTATCCTGCCGGTGCTGGTTATCGGGCTTGTAACTTTCGCCCTGTCGGTGGCGGGCGTGCGGATAGGGGTGAGAGGCGGGCACTTATTTGAAAAGAAAATAGAAATTTTCGGCGGCCTTATCCTGATCGCCATCGGCCTCAAGATCCTCCTAGTGTAGTGCGTCGCAAATAGCTTTACTTTTGACTGGCCGATTTTGGGTTACACCGAAGTGGCATGAAGCGACATGTACTATATGTACTTTAGCGTAATGCCACGAAGGTGTAACCCAAAAGCGGCCAGCCCCCCGGGGGAGGCTCATCTTTGGGTGGCTGCTTCGTTGCTCCTCGCTCACAGACCCCAGGTATGCTCGTTCGTCGCGCCTCGCATCCACCTCAAATCTGAGCCTTCAAAAGTAAAGCTATTTGCGACGCACTACACTAACACCTCCGTATTTTCACGATCTGACACGGCACTTCCAAAAATCCCGGTTATTATTGCGAATTTGACAGCCTCGGGGGTTTTGTCATATATTAAGTGTGAGGCGTTTGCAGCCTCAGAGCCGCAAGTAATAATCGATGGGCAGTTTCCGCCACCTCACGGCCCGGTAATCGTAAAAAATTTATTTTCAAGGCAGTCCTCCGACCATGCTTCTTGCTGTTGTTTCCGTGTGCGTACTCATATCCGGCGCGGCCCTCGCGCTCGGCTTGGGCCGTGATCCGCGCAGGTCTTCCGCGGCCGGAGCCGGCGGAGCTGTGCTGGCCTCCCTCATAGGCCTTATACCGACCGTCAAAATCCTGCTTGTCCCGGCAAAAGAAACGCTATCTTTCCCCTGTTCCCTGCCCATCGGCTCTTTTACCCTGGCGCTGGATCCGCTGGCGGCGGTTTTCCTTTTACCGGTATTCGTCCTCACGGCCGCGGCCGCGGTCTACGGTCTGGATTATCTGAAGCCCCTGGCCGGGAAAAAGCCTCTGGGTCTGGTCTGGGCCATGTTCAACCTTTTAAGCGCCTCCATGGTCATTGTATTGCTTTCGGCCGACGCCGTGCCGTTCCTTATCGGCTGGGAAGCGATGGCCGCGTCTTCATTCGCGCTGGTGGTCTTTGAGCACGGGAAACCCCAGGTTCGCAAGGCCGGCCTGATCTATCTCGCGGCAGGCGGCTTCGGCGCTCTTTTCCTGCTGTTCATGTTCGCCCTGCTCGGCGCCTCGTCCGGCTCTATGGCCTTCTCAGCCCTGACACGGCCCGCCGGGGCGCTGGCCTCGGCGGCTTTTCTCTGCGCCGCCGCCGGCTTCGGCCTGAAAGCGGGTTTTATCCCGCTGCATATCTGGCTGCCGGAAGCGCATCCCGCCGCGCCCAGCCATGTTTCCGCCGTGATGAGCGGCGTGATGATAAAGATGGGGATCTACGGCCTTTTGCGCGTACTGGCCATTCTTGGCGCGCCCTTAGCCTGGTGGGGCGGGCTCCTTGTAGGCGTCGGCGCGGTTTCCTCCGTGACGGGCGTGCTGTTCGCCCTTGCCCAGCACGATCTTAAGCGCCTCCTGGCCTGGTCCAGCATAGAGAATATAGGCATAATCACCATGGGGATAGGTTTGGGCGTTCTGGGACAGGCCTGGCACATCCCCTCCCTGGCCGCGCTCGGCTACGGCGGCGCACTCCTGCACGTCGTCAACCACGCTTTTTTTAAAGGTCTCCTTTTCATGAGCGCGGGCTCGGTCCTGCACGCGGCCGGGACGGCGGAACTGGAAGCCCTCGGCGGGCTTTTGAAGAAGATGCCTTACACCGCTTTCTTTTTCTTCTTCGGTTCGGCCGCCGCCTGCGCCCTGCCGCCGCTGAACGGTTTCACGGGCGAATTTCTTATCTACCTGGGCGCGTTCAAAAATATCGGCGCGTCCTCGCCCGCCGCGTTTCCCGCCCTGCTGGTGATAACTTCCCTGGCCGCGACAGGCGCCCTGGCCGCGGCCGCTTTCGCTAAAGCCGGCGGCTCCGTTTTCCTGGGCGAGCCGCGCGCGAACCGGTTTGAACAGTCTCACGATGCCGGCCCGATGATGAAAGCCGCCATGGGCGCGCTCGCGGCGGGCTGCGCCGTTCTCGGGCTGTGTTCTCCTTTCCTCCTTAAACCGCTGGCCGGGGCGGTGACGCCGCTCACGGCGGCCTTCCCGCCGGCCGAAGCGGGCGCAAGTATGTTTTATATTTCAGCCGGAGCTTTAACTCTGATCGCCCTGCTAATCTTTGCGTGGGCGCTCCGGCGCGCGCTCTCGCGCGGTCTGCCGCCGGTTCGTGGCGTGACCTGGGACTGCGGTTACGCCGACCCGGCCGCGCGTATGCAGTACGGCGCTTCGGCGTTCACCCAGCCGCTCACCGATTTCTTCCAGCCCCTGCTCCACAAGACCCGCTCGTATCCCGTCATAGCGGAATATTTTCCGGGAACGGCCTCTTTCTCCACCGAAGCGCGCGCGGTGTTCTACACGCATCTCTACAGCCCGGCGGGCGCGCAGCTAAGGCGGCTGGCTTTCCGCTATACCTGGCTGCAGCACGGGCGGCTGCAGTTCTACATCCTTTATATAGTGATCGCGCTCATAGCCCTTCTGGTGTGGAAGCTATGACAAAGCCGCTGATACAATATTTTCTGGCGCTGCTCCTGGCCCCGCTTCTGCCCGGCATTATTAACCGGGTCAAGGCTTTTTTCGGCGGCAGGCGCGGCGTTCCTCTCTTCCAGCTTTACTTCGACCTGTATAAACTGGCCCGGAAAGTTCCGGTTTACAGCCGCACCACGACCTGGCTGTTCAGGTTTGGGCCCGTCGCCGGGCTGGCCGCTATGCTGTGCGCGTTGATGATCGTGCCTTTCGGCGGGCGGCCGTCATTTTTATCTTTTGAGGGAGACCTGATCCTGCTGGTCTACCTGCTGGGCCTGGCGCGTTTCACGACCGTGCTGGCCGCGCTGGACACCGGTTCCGGTTTCGAGGGCATGGGCGCCAGCCGGGAGGCGCAGTTCGCCGTGTTCGCCGAGCCGGCTTTCTTCCTGGCCCTGGCGGCCCTGGCCCGGGGCGGCGGCGGGCTTTCCCTTTCCGGCATATTCTCGAACCTTACTCCGGCGGCCTGGCTTACGGCCTCGCCGATCCTTACCCTGGTGACAGCGTCGCTGTTCATAGTTTTTCTGGCGGAAAACTCGCGCGTGCCGGTGGACGACCCCAATACCCACCTGGAACTCACCATGATCCACGAGGTCATGGTTCTGGATCACAGCGGGCCGGATCTTGCCTTCATTTTCTACGGCGCGGCGCTCAAGCTCTGGACACTCGGCGCGCTTATAGCCTGCGTTATCCTGCCGAGGCATTCCGGCTCCTGGCTGGTGGACTCAGGAGCCTTCGTTCTGGCCATGTTCGCCCTGGCCGCGGCGGTGGGCGTGGTGGAATCCGTGATGGGGCGGCTGCGCCTGCTTAAAGTGCCGCACCTTCTTATGACCGCTTTAACTTTTTCCATTCTGGCCCTGATCTTCCAGGCGGGACGATGACAACTCCGGCTGAACTGATAATAGTTGCGGTAATACTGCTGAACCTCTCACTGGCCGCCACGGGTTCGCTCGCCGGGTGCATCCGCCTGGCGGCCGCGCAGGGCGTGATAGCCGCCCTGCTGCCGCTGCTGGCCGGCTGCGGCGTCCCGGTCGGGACGCTTGCGTTCTGCGGCGCGGTCATACTGCTGAAAGGCGCCGTTTTCCCCTGGTTGCTGACGCGCGCGCGGATAAAGGCCAATGTCCGGAAGGACGCGGAGCCGGTCATTGGTTACCCGGCCTCCATAATCCTCTGCCTCGGGGCTTTCGCCGCTTCGTCGTGGCTCGGCGCCAGGCTGCCCCTGCCGGAAACGGCCCGCGTGGCCTGGATCGTGCCGGCTTCACTCTCCACTATCTTCACGGGATTCCTGCTCCTTACCACCCGCGCCAAGGCTATAACGCAGGTGCTGGGCTACCTCGTGATAGAGAATGGTATTTATATTTTCGGCCTGGCGCTTTTCGTGGAACAGCCGCTCATGGTGGAAATGGCGATCCTGCTGGATGTCTTCGTGGCGGTGTTCGTAATGGGCATAACCATCTTCCATATAAGCCGCGAGTTCGACCATATAGACACGGCGGAACTCTCGGCGCTGCGCGACTGGGAACCAGGGCCGGATTCCTCAGGCGGAATCCGGAGGGATGAAGTATGATAAATCTGCTTATGCTCGTTCCTCTCCTGGCCGGTCTCTCCGCTTTCTTTATAGCGGATGACGGCCGCAGGCGCATACTGCTCATCGCTTCCGCCGCTTTGCATTTATCCCTGACTATCTGCGTCATTGCCGCGCGGCCCGTGATAGTCCCGGGCGCCTGGTTCGCCCTGGATCCGCTTGGACTGCTGTTCCTGGGCGTAACCTCGCTTCTGTTTCTGGGCGCTTCGATCTACGCGGTTAAGTATCTATCGCTTGAAAAACGCGACCCGG
The DNA here is from genome assembly GCA_001799575.1 of Elusimicrobia bacterium GWA2_56_46. Lineage (GTDB taxonomy): Bacteria > Elusimicrobiota > Elusimicrobia > Elusimicrobiales > UBA9959 > YA12-FULL-51-18. The sequence continues at coordinate 41,330 of MGTT01000012.1, read as the reverse complement.
GCGAGGATTCCGACGAGGGATTTATTTTCAATAACGAGCCGGAAACCGTCTTCACCGGCTGCCTGCTCCTTTTTCTGGCCGCCATGACGGCGGTGACCGCCAGCCGCCATCTCGGCATCCTCTGGGCCGCGGTGGAGGCCACCACGCTGCTGAGCGCGCCGCTGATATATTTCCACCGCCACAAGCGCTCTCTGGAGGCCACCTGGAAATATCTGCTGATCTGCTCGGTGGGGATCGCCATGGCCCTTATGGGCAATCTTTTTCTGGGGGCGGCGGGCTTAAGATCCGGCGCCTCCCTGGACCTGGAAAGCCTGCTTTCCAAGGCCGCGTCCCTGGATCAGGCCTGGCTGAAAGCGGCGTTCCTGTTTTTATTCGTCGGCTACGGGACCAAGATGGGCCTGGCGCCTTTCCACACCTGGCTGCCGGACGCGCACAGCGAATCGCCCGCCGTGGTTTCGGCGCTTTTATCCGGCGCGCTGCTTAACTGCGCATTCCTCGGGATCCTGCGGGTGGCGCAGGTCTGCGCCGCCGCCGGCCTTGCCGGTTTCACCGGCGGCATCCTGATACTTTTCGGCATCCTGTCACTGATGACGGCGGCTTTCTTCATACTGGCGCAAAAAGACTACAAGCGTATGCTGGCCTATTCAAGCATCGAGCACATGGGCATACTTTCCCTGGGGACGGGCCTGGGCGGCGGGGCTGTTTACGGAGCGCTGCTTAACGCGGTATCCCACTCCCTGACCAAAGCCGGCCTGTTCTTCATCTCGGGCCTGATCCTGGCCGCCTATAAAACCAAAAATATTCCGGATGTGAAAGGTCTTATCCGCCGGGCGCCGGCGGCCGGAATACTCTGGCTGGCCGGGTTTTTTCTTATAACGGGCACGCCACCGTCGGGCATCTTTCTGGGAAAATTCATGATCCTCAAAACCGCGGTTTCCGGCGGCCATTACGCCGCCGCCGCCGCGTTCCTGTTTTTCCTGGCCGTGGTATTCGCGGGCATGGGCCGCATTTTCCTGGAGATGACACTGGGCGAAGCCCCCGCTCTTAAAAGCGGGGAGAAGCCTTTTGAAGCGTCCCGGCAGCTGCTTCTCCCGGCCGCCTGCTTCTTCGCCTGCGCTATAGCGCTGGGACTTTATATGCCGGCCTGGCTGAACGAGATCATAACCGGCGCGCGGAACCTCATAGGCGGAGCCATATGACGGAATTACCGCGCCTGAGCCATTTGCAGGCCGCCGGACTTGACGCCCTTGCGCCGCTCCCCCCCGACGATTTCTACAAGGCCGCGGCCGGGCGGCTTAAAGCCGGGGGACGGGCCGTCTCGTATTTCGGTTTTCCGGAAGAGGGCCGTTCCGCTCCGCTTGAGAACGGCTCCGCGGGAACAAGGCTCGTCATGATACTAGCCTTTGACGCGGAGCGGCGGCTTGAAGTGTTGTCCATGTCCGCCGGGGATTCCTTCCGCGCGCTCACGCCCGATTTCCCCCAGCTCCACCTGTTCGAACGCGAGATAGCGGAGCAGACAGGCCTCCGGTGCGACGGACACCCCTGGCTTAAGCCGGTGCGCTATCCGCTGAAAGCGGGCTCCCCGATTCCGCCGGGAACGGCAGATTTTTTCAGGGTACACGGTGCGGAAGTCCACGAGGTGGCCGTGGGCCCTGTACACGCCGGCGTGATAGAGCCGGGCCATTTCAGGTTCCAGTGCCACGGCGAACAAGTCTTCCATCTTGAGATAGCGCTCGGCTACCAGCACCGGGGCATAGAGCGGCGCCTCATCGGCGGGCCCGGCCAACTTACTTCGCATTACCTGGAAACCCTGGCCGGCGACACCACCATCGGCCACGCCTCCGCTTACTGCCGGGCCGTTGAATCCCTTTCCGGGACGCCGGTTCCGGCGCGGGGAGAGTTTTTACGCGCCCTCATGCTGGAACTGGAGCGGCTGGCCAATCACACCGGCGACCTGGGCGCCCTGGCCGGGGACGTAGCCTACCTGCCTACAGCCTCTTTCTGCGGCAGACTGCGCGGAGATTTTTTAAATATGTCGGCGCTTATCTGCGGCAACCGCTTCGGACGCGGCATGATCATACCAGGCGGGACGGCTTTTGACCTGGATCACGCCCTGATAAAGGAACTGAGGCTCAGGCTGGACGCGGCATTCGGGGATGTGGAAAACGCGGCGGATCTGCTCTGGGGGTCTTCGTCGGTGATGGAGCGCTTTGAGGGAACCGGCATAGTTTCCAGGGAGACGGCCCTTGCCCTGGGCCTGACGGGGCCGGCGGCCAGAGCGTCGGGCGTGCGGCGCGATGTCAGGCGCGATTTCCCGGCGGGAGCATATCTTAATCTCAAAGCGCCGCTTCCGGAAGACGCGCCGGAAAGCGGCGACGTCCGCGCCCGGGCCTATACGCGGTGGCTTGAGATAAAACATTCTTACGAATTGATAAACGGGCTATTGGACTCCCTCCCCTCCGGTCCTGTTTTCGCGGAACCGGGCGCCATGAAGCCGGAAAGCTTCACAGTGTCGCTGGAGGAGGGCTGGCGCGGAGAGATCTGCCATACCGCCATAACCGACAAGGCCGGAAAGTTCAGGAGCTATAAAATAAAAGATCCGTCGTTCAATAACTGGCAGGGCCTGGCGATGGCGCTGCGCGGCGCCCAGATCTCGGATTTTCCGCTCTGCAATAAAAGCTTCAATCTGTCATATTGCGGGCATGATCTATAGGGAGTTGCGCGGGATGTGGGGCGTTTTGCCATAAGCCGTATGGGCGCAGCGCCCGCCGTAAGCTATAGGCAGAAAAGGCTACCGTAAGTTTGGCCATAGGCGGACATCATTGATAATTATGTTTAAAGAAATAATTTCACGACTGAAACAGGGTTATCGGACCATGGAGTTTCCCTCGTCCGAGATAAAACTTCCGCACCGTTTCCAGGGACTGCCGGAGGTTAACCCCGGCGCAGGAATGGGCGGTTGCGCGGAGTACGCCGATGTTTGTCCGACAGGGGCCATAGCGGCGCCTGAAGGAAAGCCCGTGCTGGATCTGGGCCGCTGTATATTCTGCGGCAAATGCGCGAAGCTGTACCCGCGCGTTTTTAATTTCAGCCGGGAATATAAAATGGCGGCGCGCAAACGAGAAGATCTGTTCCTGCGCGGAGAGGCGTTCAAACGGGCCGCGACTCTGGATGAGGCGATGAAACGGCTCTTCGGGAGATCCCTGAAACTGAGGCAGGTGAGCGCGGGCGGCTGCGGCGCGTGCGAGGCGGACTGCAATGTGCTTCAGACCCTTTCGTTCGATCTGGGCAGGTTCGGGATCCAGTTCACGGCGTCGCCCAGGCACGCCGACGGGATTTTGATCACGGGGCCGGTGACGCAAAACATGAAACTGGCGCTGGAAAAGACTTACGCGGCGGTGCCGGGGCCAAAGATCGTCATAGCGGCGGGCGCGTGCGCGATCTCCGGCGGCATCTACGCGGGCCATCCGGAGACGGCGGGGATCCCGGCTGAGATCCCGGTTGACCTGTATATTCCCGGCTGCCCCCCCCACCCGCTGACCATCCTCGACGGCCTGTTACGGCTCTTAGGCCGAATAGAATAAGCAAATCGGTAACGCCGGCAGGCCCCCGAACTTGCAGCCCGCAGCCATCTTTCCGCATTTCCGCTTGTGACAGGCGCCGCCGGGACTTTGTATTATAGTAGGGCAACATGAAAGACCTGACTAATGGGCCGGAAGGGCGGCTTATCTGGAATTTTACCGTACCGATGCTCATCGGCAATATCTTCCAGCAATCCTACAACGTCATAGACAGCGTGATCGTGGGACGCGCCATCGGCAAATCGGCCCTGGCGGCGGTGGGGGCCAGTTTCCCGATCCTGTTCATGCTGATCGCGCTCATGATCGGGGCCACGATGGGTTTTTCCATCCTCATCTCGCAGTATTTCGGCGCCAGGGACATGGCCAGGGTGCGGCGCACCATAGACACCTCTTATATTTTCCTCTTTTTCGCCTCGCTCGCGGCGACGGCCGTCGGCTTGTCCGCTTCGGGGGCCATCCTCCGTCTTTTAAACACGCCTCAGGAAATAATGCCGCAGGCCCTGATCTTTCTGCGCATCATGTTCGCCGGGATAATTTTTCTGTTCGGCTACAATTCCATAAGCGCCATCCTGCGCGGCCTGGGCGATTCCAAAACGCCCCTTTATTTTCTTATCATCTCCACGGTGCTCAATGTTATTTTAGTCGTTCTCTTCGTGCTGGGTTTCAAATGGGGCATCGCCGGCTCGGCCTGGGCGACGGTGCTGGCGCAGTCGGCCTCGTTCATCATGGGGATGATCTACCTTAACAAGACCCATCCCGTACTGACTTTCCGGCTCAGAGGACTGCAATTCGACCGCGAAATCTTCAGAAAAAGCATGGCGATAGGCCTGCCTACGGGCATCCAGCAGGTGCTGGTGGCGGGAGGCATGATGGCCCTCACCCGTATCGTCAACGGTTTCGGCACGGACGCTATAGCCGCCTTTACCGCGGCCGGGCGCATAGACACTTTCGCCGTGATGCCGGCCATGAACCTCTCGGCCGCCATCTCGACGTTCGTAGGACAGAACATCGGCGCCGGCAGGCTGGACCGGGTCAAACACGGCCTTAAAGCCGCGCTCCTCATTTCCGGCGCCGTATCCCTCGCCACCACGCTGGCGGTGATAATTTTCGGCTGGCATCTTATCGGGATGTTCAACTCCGATCCCGCAGTGATAGCCATCGGCGCCCGTTACCTCCTTATCGTGGGTGGGTTCTATGTCGTTTTTTCCAGTATGTTCGTGATCACCGGGGCTCTGCGCGGCGCCGGGGATGCGGTTATCCCCATGCTGGTCACTATTCTCGCGCTCTGGGGCATCCGGATCCCTGTTTCGGCCTGGCTCTCTTCCCGGGTGGGCACGGACGGGATCTGGTGGGGCATCCCGATAGCCTGGACCGCCGGGTTGTTCCTCTCGGCGGCGTATTACCGGACCGGCCGCTGGAAACGCAAAGGCGTGATCAAACCCGCTCCTCCCGCGCCGGCCATGCCCGAAAGCGAAGAATCGGAATGGAACACCTCCAACTTCTGACCTCCTCTATTACCCAAATCCTCTAACAAACCTGCGGCGTTGATGAGCAGATTTCACCCAAATGGAGAAATGGCGGCGGGCTGCGAGTTCGGGGGCCTGCCGGGGCCAAGCCTTTTCGCTTCCCTCATCCGACTGCGGGACGAAAAGGCTTGGCCCCGGCACCCCTCCAGTTATACCCCGCCGCCATCCTTCCAGATACAGAATATCTCGGAGGCGGCCGTATCTGCGGGATTGCCGATTATCGGATTTTGTTTAAGGTTTCTCGGTGCGGAATACATTACAGCACTTGGAGAAGTGAAAGTAATTCCTCTCTTAAGTGAGATATCGGTTGCCACTTCGTTTTTTATCTCAGACATCTTCGGCGCCTCAAAATAGGCCGGGCTGTCGTTAAAATAACGATACAAAACAAGACGGCTCTGATCCTGGAACAACTCCCCGCCGTTGATGTCGGCCATTCTACCGACCAAAAGCTCTCCTTCGAAGTCATATTTCGCGTAATTGCTCACTGTGCGGCCAGCGTACCAGCCTACAAGATCCTTTTCAGTGACAGGGGCCGCTTTGTCAAAAATATTTTCAAGAACCTCGAAAGGAGTAGAACCCTGGGCTCCGGTGTCGGCCATAAGCTTCATAATCTCGGCTTGGCTTTCCACGCTTGCCGCTTACGGGGCCTGAAGCTCAAAGGCGGAAGCATCCTTTCCGAACAACTGCTCCCTTGCTGTTTCTGCTTTCGCAATGCTCTATATCGGGAGGATGGCGACGGGGTATAACTGGAGGGGTGACAGGGGGTGGCCTTTGCGACCCCGCAGGCCGCCGAGGGAACGCGCAAAGGCCACCCCCTGGCAGGCCCCCGCACTTGCAGCCCGCCGCCATTTTTCATTGTTAGCAGAGGGGCAAAATTGTAAGATATGGTTATGAGCAGTCATGACGTGATTATCGTCGGCGCGGGCATAACCGGCGCAGCTATCGCCCGGGAGCTTTCCGGATTTAAACTAAAAACGCTTATTCTGGAAAAGGAAGCCGAGGCGGCTTTCGGAGTCTCCAAATCCAACAGCGGCATCATCCATGCCGGCACACAGAACGACCCCGGCTCGCTGAAAGCCCGCCTTTGCGTGGAAGGCAACCGGCTGATACACGACGAGCTCGCCAGAGACCTGGGCCTCAACTTTATCCGGTGCGGGCAGCTCATAGTCGTTTTCGACCTCAAGGATCTGCCGGAACTTGAAAAGATACAGCGGGACGGCGAGACCCTCGGAGTGGAGGGTCTGCAAATCGTAGACAGGCTATGGCTGAACGCCCACGAACCGGGCCTGGGCCCGGAAGTCCAGGCCGCCCTGTATGTCCCCTCCGCCGGCATAATAAGCCCTTACCGCTTTGTCTACGCCCTGATCGAGAATGCCGTAAAGAACGGGGTGGAACTGAAAACGTCGCATAAGGTCACGGCGATCAGGCGCCTGAAAGACGGAAAACACCGTTTTGAAGTAACAGCCTCCGGAAAAATCTTTAAGGCCGGATTTCTGGTGAACGCCGCCGGACTTTTCGCGGATGAGCTCTCGGCTATGGCCGGAGCTCCCGGATTCAGGATCACCCCCCGCAAAGGCGAGGAGTACCTTCTTGACAAGAAACGGGAACACCTCGTCAATCACATCATTTTCCCCCTGCCTACCGCGGATTCCAAAGGGATCCTGATAATCAGGACTTCGGACGGAAACCCGATGATAGGGCCCACGGCCCACGACACCGGGAACAAAAACGACCTGGCCACCACCGACGAAGGCCTGGCCGAGACCCTTAAAGGCGCCCGGCGCATGATCCCCTCCATCTCCAAAAGCGACATCATAGCTTACTTCGCCGGCCTGCGCCCCGTTTGCGGGCATGATTTCCTGATCCGCCACGAGGAGAAAGTCCCCGGCCTGGTAAATGTCGCCGGGATCCAGTCGCCGGGCCTGACGGCCGCCCCGGCCATCGCGCGGCATGTCCGGGGCATTCTGGAAGAGAACGGCCTCGAACTAATACCCCGGAAAGATTTCCATAAACAGCGGGAAAAGCCCGTCCATCTCTTCCAGATACCGCTTTCAAAAACCAGGGAACTTATAAAAAAAGAGCCGGCCTACGGGGATATCGTCTGCCGCTGCGAGCTGGTCTCCGCGCAGGAGATACGGGATGCCGTAAAACGCGGCGCCAGGACCCTGGACGGAGTAAAATTCAGGACGCGGGCGCAGGCCGGACGCTGCCACGGCGGATTCTGCACCACGCGCATCATAAAGCTAATGCAGGAAGAACTGGGGCTCGGACCGAAAGAGATCACCAAGCGCGGCCCGGGCACGGAACTTATCTCGGATGAAAGGAAATAATATGGCCTATACCAACAAACAGAAGATAATCTATATGCGCTCCACGAACCGCAAGGACAAGCGGGTTTTGAAGACGGTGACCGGCGTGCCGGTCATCCGCAGACAGGTGTACTTCGACCTGTACCTTAATTAAAGGATAAAGGATTAGGGATAAAGGCTGAAGGGCGGGATACGAATGATCAAACGGGAGCTTGTTATCGTGGGCGGAGGGCCGGCGGGCATGGCCGCGGCCATAGCCGCCGCGGAGAGCGGGGTCAAAGATATCCTGCTCCTGGAGCGTGATCAGCACCTGGGCGGCATTCTTAACCAATGCATCCACCCCGGCTTCGGGCTGCACCGCTTCAAGGCCGAGCTCACGGGCCCGGAATACGCCGACCGTTTTATAAAGCTGGTCCGGGACTCTTCCGGGATAGAAGTCAGCCTGCGCTCTTTCGTGGTAAAGCTCACCGGAGAAAAACGGCTCTCGTACCTGAAGCCGGGAGCCCTCGAAGAAATAGAGGCCGGCGCCGTCATACTCGCGACCGGCGCCCGCGAACGCACCCGGGAAATGATACCCATCCCGGGATCCCGCCCCGCCGGTATCTACCCAGCCGGCCTCGCCCAGAAGATGATAAACATGGAGGGCTGGATCCCCGGCAGAGAAGCCGTGATCATCGGGTCGGGGGATATCGGTCTGATCATGGCCAGGCGCATGGCGCTTGAAGGCATGAAAGTCAAGGCCGTGATAGAGATACAGAAGACCAGCCGCGGCCTCGTGCGCAACGTGGTGCAGTGCCTTGAAGATTTCGGCATCCCCCTTTATTTACGCCACCGCGTCACCGGGATACACGGCGCCGGCCGCGTGGAGAAAGTGAACGTGGCGGAGGTGGACGACGAATACAGGGACAAGCCAGGCAGCGGATTTGAGATAAAGTGCGACACGGTGCTTATTTCGGTGGGCCTGATCCCGGAGAACGAATTGCTTGAGATGGCCGGCGCGGAAATGGACGAGAAGACCAATACCCCCGCGGCCCCTGAGGTGAATCTCACCTCCATCCCCGGCATCTTCGCCTGCGGCAACGCCTGCAAAATTTACGACCTGGCGGACTGGGTCAGCCGCGACAGCGAAAAAGCCGGAAAAATGGCGGCGGAATATTTAAAAAAAGTGCTTAGTAATCAGCGGCGGGATTTATAATGAAACGTTTAATGACTTGCATTGAATGCCCCCAGGGGTGCCGGCTTTCGGTGGAAACCGGCGGCCTCCGCGTCATTTCGGTGACGGGCCACAGATGCCCCCGCGGCGAGAATTACGCGAGGCAGGAGGTGGAAGCCCCCATGCGCACGCTGACCACCGCTGTCCTGACCAGGGGCCTGGAACTGAAGATGCTGCCGGTGCGCACCAGCAAACCCATTCCCAAGGACAGATTGCAGGAGGCCATGGAGGCCGTAAAACGGATAACCCTCACCTCGCCGGTTAAGACGGGCGCCGTTATCGCGGAAAATTTTCTGGGCCTGGGAGTGGATCTGACAGCCACCCGCGAATTAAATATTGAAAGCAGGTACGCCGTATGGCAAAATTAATTCTGACAGCGTTAGTTTTCTTTCTAGCCCAGGACTTCCACGCCGGCGCCCAAAAGGTGCTGGAAAAGCGCGTGGACAAGCTGGAAAACCGGGTTGACGGGGTAGAGAAACGGGTTACCGGCCTTGAAGAGAGCCGTACGCCCGGGGCGGGACGGGAGAATATCAAGATCCAGCCGCTCTCAGTTGTCCTTATAAGCAAAAAACACGCCGTCTTCCCCAAGCGCATCGGCATAGATCTGACGCTTGAATTCAGGAACCTTACCAGCTACGACATAAACGGGTTCTCCGGCACCCTGGTTTTCAAGCCGGAAGGCGGAGAGATCTATACCCGCAAAATGTCCTATTCCCACCCGATAGAATCCGGCGGAACCGCGCAGATAGAGCTGACCATCAGCAGTTCCGAAACCAAGCGGTACCTCAAATTCATAAAAGCCACGGCCGTCAAAGTCGTCCTGATAAACCAGAAATTGTTCTAAATCCCGCACCCTCTACCCTGAACCCTATACCCTGCTTTAGGCCTTTTGCCTTTGGCGGAGTGGGGCTAAGGGCTCAGGCGCGATTGTCCTTTTATTGATAACCTGTATACAGAGGACAGTCTGCCGCCCTAAAAACAGCGCGGCCGCTGGGCGGAATGTTTTTTGCCCCCAACTGAACACTGTTCACTGACCACCGCTATTTAGGAGGCATCCATAGTGAGGAAAATATTTTACGCTCTTGCGTTGACGCTTTTTTCGTTTCCTTTTCTTTTCGCGGCCGGCTTCCCCCCTTTGGAAACGATCCATTACCAGGATCTGACCGCGCCGCGGGCGCAGGCCGCGCAGCCGCCGCTTCCCGACACGCCGGTCTACACCCCGGCGCCCGTATTCAGCCGCTACGATTACACCGGACTGCCGCTTTACATGTTTACCGAGACCACCCGGGTGAGCGCCGTCCTGGTGGACGCCATAAACCGAACCAACTCCACGCTGGATGTCGCGCTATACAACCTCCAGATCACGGACGCGGCCCAGGCCCTGGTCAAAGCGAGAGACCGCGGGGTCAGGGTGCGCGTTATGATGGATTACGACCATGTTTTTCCGGACGCGGGCCGGGAAATAAAGTATCTCATCACCAGTGGTCTGGACGTAAAAGTTATGAAAGGCCGCGGGGGCTCCGGTTCCATGCATAACAAGTACGCCATCTTCGACGGCGCCGCTCTTGAAACGGGCTCCGCCAACTGGAGCTTGTCGGCCGAGAGTTCCAGCTACGAGAATATGATGTTCGTTTACGATCCCGCCGTCATCCGGGGCTACGGGGAGAATTTTGAATGGATGTGGAGCCAGGGCCGTTCGCCCGTCGTCGCAGCCTCTCCAGTTCCCAAAGCCGGCCCCCTGCCGGCGGATCCGGAGCCCTCGGTGAATTTTAACGGAACGCTGCTCCCTAAGTATATTTTCTCTCCGCGCGGCGGCACGGAAGCGGCTATCGCCAAAGCTATAGACTCGGCCCTTTCCTCCGTGGATGTAGCCATGTTCACCCTGACTTCAAAGCCTATCATGAACGCCGTATTCCGGGCGGTCTCACGCGGCCTTACGGTGCGGCTCACCCTCTACGCGGGCTCCAAGTTCCCTTTCTACCAGGAAGCGGTCGGTAGGAAAATGGCGGTAAAATTTCTGGAGGGCCGGGTGGAAAAGGGCCTGATGCACAACAAATTCGCCGTCCTGGACGGCAGGCTGCTGATAAACGGCTCTTTCAACTGGTCCGATACGGCCGAGCGGTTAAACACGGAAAACACCATCTTCACCGTCGCGCCGGAGTATGTGGGGCCTTATCTGCTGGAATACGAGAAGCTGTTCGGAATGGCCAGACCGGCGGGCTCGCCCAGGCCCTGAGCGCCGGTTAGTATTTTTTATTGGGGATCTTTTTGCGGCCCATACGGAAGCTGGTCAGCAGGTTCTTACCGCCCTTGCCCTTAAGCGCTTCCTGGTTTTTCTCAAAAAGTTCGGCGCCGGCGTTGAACTGCTCGGGAACGATGTCCGGATGCGTGGCCACGGGGATCTTTATGCGCATAAGTTCCTCTATCGCCCGCACGTCGCTGCCCTGGCCGGGCGTGGCCAGCGAGATGGCCCGGCCCGCGTGACCGGCCCGGCCGGTGCGGCCGATACGGTGCACATAATTGTCGTATTCGTCCGGCAGATCGTAGTTGATGACCAGCTCAATTCCCGCCACGTCTATACCCCTGGCGGCGATGTCAGTGGCCACGAGGATGCGGTACTTCCCGGTCTTAAAGCCTTCAAGCGCCTCTTTGCGCTGGTTTAGCGAGCGGTCGGAATGGATCTCCGCCACGCTGTGGTGCATGCGCTTGAGCATTTCGGCCACGCGCGCCGCGTCGTGGCGGGTGCGCACGAACAGGAGCACGCTGCCCCAGTATTTGTCCAGGATCTTGCCGAGCATGGCCGGCTTTACGGATCTGCTGACTATAAAAAGTTCGTGTTCCACGTTGGCGGCGGCCGTGCCCGCGCGCGCTACTTCCACGCGCACCGGCATCCTCATGTTTCTCCCGGCCAGCTTCATGATCTCATCCGGCATGGTGGCCGAGAACAGCATAGTCTGGCGGTCTTTGGGTAGGGCCGCTATGATGCGGTTGATCTGCGGCGCAAACCCCATGTCGAACATCCGGTCCGCTTCATCCAGGATCAGGATTCCCACGTCGTTAACCTTTACCGTTCCCTGCCCCATATGATCCAGCAGCCTGCCCGGCGTCGCTATCAGGATGCGCGGATTGCGGCGCAGATCTCGTATCTGACGGTCTATGTTTTCGCCGCCGATAAGCACCACGCTGTTCATGCTCATCCTGGGGGCGAACTGCTGCATCACCTCGTGCACCTGGATAGCCAGTTCGCGCGTAGGCAGAAGCACCAGGCCCTTGCCGCGTCTGGCGGCCAGCTGCTGTATCATCGGAATGGCGAAAGCGATGGTCTTGCCGGTTCCGGTCTGGGCTATGCCCACCACGTCCTTGCCCTCGGTCGCGGACGGAATGGCCTGGGCCTGTATGGGCGTAGGCACGGTGAAATGAAGCTGATCCAGGACATCCAGAAGTTTCGGCGCTATGCCGAGGCCGTAGAATCCGGACTCCCCGGTTTCTTCCGCGTCCTTTACCGGCGACTTGCTGAAAATATTGCGTGTCAGTTCTTTGAAGAATTTCTTCATAGTTGTAATTATCTCATTTTTTCAGGAACCTGGAGAACCAGCCGCCTTGCGGCTGCCCCGCGGTTTTTCTGATCTGGGCGCGCGGCTGTTCGTGCTGCCGCGGATTCCCTGCTCCGCCGCGGCGCCGTTCATGACGGCCTGCGCCAGGGGCCTCGCCCTCAAAATATGCGGACTGGCTTACACGGCTCCTGGGGTCGCGGGAACCGGAACCGCCGCGATGGGGCGGCCTGCCCCCCGGGCGGGAAGAAGTGTTTCCGTGGGAACCGGGCCCGCGGCCGGGGGCGGCGTTCCCGGCGCTTCTGCCGGATTCCTGTAAGACGCTGCGGCCTGACCTCGGCGCCGACGCCGGGCGCTGATATTCCGAGCCGGGGCGGGGCGGACGCGAAGGCGACCTGCCGCCGGACGATCCGCCCTGCCTGGTTCCAGGCTTTGCTCCCGGGGGCGCGCCGTGGAATCTGGCCGGGGTCAGATCCGGATGCGTGACTATGGTGAGAGGCATCCGTATAAGCTTCTCTATACTGCGCACCTCCTGCGCCTGGTCGGGGGCGGCGAAAGAGACTGCCCTCCCGGCCTGCCCGGCGCGGCCGGTGCGGCCTATGCGGTGGATGTAATTGTTTTCGTCATCCGGCAGATCGTAATTGATGACAAGTTCTATGCCGGTCACGTCTATACCTCGCGCGGCGATATCGGTGGCGACGAGGATGCGGTATTTTCCGGCTTTGAAGCCGTCCAGCGCTTCGCGGCGCTGGTTAAGGGAGCGGTTGGAGTGGATCTCGGCCGCGTTGTGCCCCATTTCGCGGATACGGAGGGCTATTTTCCGGGCGTTATGCTTAGTGCGCACGAACAGAAGGACGCTGCCCCCGTAGGTCTGCAGCAGTTTGTTGAGCAGATCCGGTTTATCGTCGCGGTTCACCACATAAAGCTGCTGCTCCACTTTTTCGGCGACAGTGCCGGCCCGGGCCACTTCCACGCGCGTGGGCAGGCGCATATGCCGGCCCGCCAGTTTCATGATCTCGTCGGGCATGGTGGCCGAGAACAGCATGGTCTGGCGGTCTTTGGGCACCGCGCTGAGTATGCGCTCTATCTGCGGAGCGAAGCCCATGTCGAACATTCTGTCGGCTTCGTCCAGCACTATCATTTTTACGTCTCCGAGTTTCACCGTGCCCTGGTTCAGATGGTCCTGCAGCCGGCCCGGGGTGGCGATAATAATGCGCGGGTTGCGGCGCAGTTCGCGTATCTGGGCGGTTATACTTTCTCCGCCGATGATAACGCAGCCGTTGATACCCATCGCCGGGGCGAACTGCCGGAAAACTTCGCTTACCTGCAAGGCCAGTTCCCGGGTCGGAGTCAGTACCAGGCCCCTGCCCGGCGCCGAGGCGAGCCGCTGTATCATGGGAATGGCGAAAGCTATGGTTTTTCCGGTGCCGGTCTGGGCGATGCCGACGAGGTCCTTGCCCTCCGCCGCGTGGGGGATGGCCTGCCGCTGTATGGGCGTAGGGATCTCGAATTTCAGCGAATCCAAAGTTGTGAGCAGTTTCGGCGCGATGCCGAGGCCGTAAAAACCGGCCTTAATTACTTGTGTTTTATCGGGCATAAGACTATTATCCCATATATAGGCGGGAAATGCTAAGGCTAGAATTATCCAACGCAAGATGAGCCTGAAAACAGGGGAACATTAAGACGTCTGTGTAATTTTCCCGGTGCAGGGTTCGCGGGGCCTGGCAGGGGCCCGGAACGCGGAACCGGCGTCGCGCACACCGTGCGCGCGCCTCCGTTCCTCGGGCGAGCCCAGTGTCCGCCGCGGACACCCCGCGCTTCGTATGCTCGGCCTCCGGACGGTTCCGCTTATCCGGGCCCCTGCCACCCGCTCCATCTGCATTGCCAAGGGTTTATCCTTCCAAATCGCCCTCCATGCGCTCTACGACTTCAGGCGCGATAGAACGCCATATCTTTGCTCAGCTCTTAAACGCTTTTATTGCCTGACTATAATTCTCAGCATTATGATAACGTTCTTCGGTGCCCGCAATTTTCAAATAAAGGATGCGGCAGGCGGATCAATGGAGCGGGTGACGGGGGATTGGGTGGGAAAAACCCTCCGGAGGCCGAGCATACGAAGTGCGGAGGCCGAGGACGGGAGTAGCGGCCACGGTGTGGCCGACTACGGTTTTTGGAACCCAACCCCCGGCAGGCCCCGCGAACTTGCAGACCTGCCGTTACCTATTAGGGAGGGCACACTACGGGGTCACGACGATGAATTTCAGGCTCATCCTTGGATTGGGAAATGCTAAGGGAAGGCTGCGCCTTATTCCAGTTCGAAGCTCTGGCCGAACTCGGGGCAGACGGTGTTGGTTATCCCCTCCGCTTTGAGGGTCTCCGCGAACGCGGCCCGGCCGGCGGGATCGCCGTGCACCAGAAAGATCTTTCTGGGCGGACGGCTCAGGCCTTTTATAAAAGCGAGCAGATCGCCCTTGTCCGCGTGCGAGGAAAAGAAATGCATGGTCTCCACCCGGGCGGCGACGTCGTGCTCCAGGCCGAAGATCTTTACCTTGTTCGCCCCGTCCTGCAGACGGCGGCCCAAAGTGCCGGCGGCCTGGTAACCGACAATAAGTATAGTGGTATTTTCCCTGCCGATGTTATTGCGCAGATGATGGAGAACACGGCCGCCTTCGCACATACCCGAGGCGGAAATTATTATCATGGGCCCCTCGGCCTCGTTGAGCGCCTGGGATTCTTCCTTGGTACGGAGGTAATTGATGTAGTCAAAGCCGAAAGGATCCCCGTCCATTTTAGCGTAGTCCTTGAACCGCTCGTCGAAAGAGAAAGAATCCTTATACTTGTTGAAAAGTTCCGTAATACTGACCGTCATCGGACTGTCCACGTAGACCGGGATATCCAGCGCGGCGCCGGAACGGCGCATTTTGTCCAGGATCAGGATTATCTCCTGCGCCCTTTCCAGCGCGAAACTGGGAATTATGATCTTGCCTTTTTCCGCCACGGCGCGTTTTATGACCGCCCCCAGCCTGGCTTCGGCGTCGTCGACGGGGTCGTGCAGACGGTCGCCGTAAGTGGTCTCCATTATCAGATAGTCCACGTCGCGCGGCATTTCCGGCCGGCGCATAAGTATGGAGGCCCTGCGGCCCAGGTCGCCGGTATAAAGTACGCGTCGGCGCTGCCCGCCGGCCGGCGCGGAGATCTGCACCATGGCGGAACCGAGCACGTGACCCGCGTTCAGGAACTTGGCTGAAATGGTTCCCCCCGCCAGGTGCGCCTCGGCGCCGAAATCGCAGGCCTTGAATCTGGAGAGCGCAAGCCCGGCATCCTCCTCGTCATAGAGCGGTTCTATGCGGAGGCCTTCGGTCTGATGTATCTTATTGAAGAATTTGGCGTCGGCCGTCTGGAGGCGCGCCGAGTCCATGAGCATTATGGAGGCGAGTTCTTTGGTCGCCCCGGTGCAATAGATCTTGGCCTTAAGGCCCTTTTTGGCCAGCAGGGGCAGGCCGCCCGAATGGTCTATGTGCGCGTGCGAAAGCAGTACGGCGTCGAGCGCGGCGGGGCGCAGCGGGAAAGTCTTGTTTTTATCCAGGGCTTCCAGGCGGTGCCCCTGAAACATACCGCAGTCCAGCAGGATCT
This sequence comes from Elusimicrobia bacterium GWA2_56_46, assembly GCA_001799575.1. Taxonomy (GTDB): domain Bacteria; phylum Elusimicrobiota; class Elusimicrobia; order Elusimicrobiales; family UBA9959; genus YA12-FULL-51-18. The sequence goes on along the minus strand of MGTT01000012.1, from coordinate 25,517 downwards.
TTTTGCCGTTCGCCTCAAGGAGGTGCCGTGACCCCGTCACTTCCCCCGCCGCGCCGAAAAAACTTATCCTGGTTCTGTTCGTAGTTTCCTCCACGCTGTTATTCCGATGAGAATTCAAGATTAAAGATTTAAAATTAGAAAATTCAGATAAAATCCGGAATCTTAAATCTTCAATCCGGAATTATTTGCCCCTATATCCTGCGATCGGCCCAAGGGTTTTACGAAGCAGAATCTCGTCGCTGCCTTTTACGATAAAATCTTTCAGCTTCCCGGTCTTTTTATAGCCCAGCCGCCTGTAAAGACGCTGAGCGCCCCGGTTGAACGAAGACACGCAGATGAAGACGTTCGGGACGTCTTTGAAAATGCGTTCCTCCGCGAAACGCACCAGCCCCGTGCCGATGCCCCGCCCGCGCGCTTCCGGGGCTACGCAGACGGTCTGGATATATCCTCTGAAAGTCCCCGTCATCTGGAGGATCACAAAACCCAGCGCCCTGCCGGCCTCCTTCGCTGCGTACACCTCGCGCGCGGGGGCGGTCACGGCCCGGAGGCAGGCCTTATAATCCCGCCCAAGGGTCAGCCACGGATCGGTTGCCGCCATGAACTTTGCGCAGGCGCGGAAATCCGCCGCGTCCTTTGTCAGTCTTATGTTTATGCCGTGTTTCATTTCTCCCACTCGGTATGGAAAGTCCCTTTGGCGTCCGTGCGTTCGTACGTATGGGCGCCGAAATAATCCCTCTGGGCCTGGATAAGATTGGCCGGAAGGCGGCCGCTCCGCCAGGCGTCGAAATAGCCCAGCGCGGACATAAATGCCGGCACTGGCAGGCCGGCCAGGGCGGCGGAGGAAACTATGGCGCGCAGATCCTCGTGGCAATCCTTGATTTTTTTTGCGATGCCGGGATCCAGGAACAGGACGGGCAGGGCGGGTTCGCGGAGATAGGCGGAGCGGAGATCTTCAAGCATGGCCGAACGGATAATGCAGCCGCCCCGCCAGATCCGGGCCACGGTTTCAAGATCCAGACCGTAGCCGCGCTTTTTTGAGGCGGCCGAGAGCAGGGCCATGCCCTGGGCGTAAGTCAGCAGCATGGCGGCGTGAAGAGCGTTACGCAGACGCGCAAGGTTTTTCTCTCCGCTGTCCGCATCGGACGTACCAGCCGGGGTTCCAAAAAGTCCGGCCGCGGCGGCTCTTTCTGTTTCATAAAACGAAAGATCCCTCATCGCGACCGCCGCGTCGATAGTTGGAACCGGAGTCCGGAGTTCCAGGGCGGCCTGCGTCGTCCACATTCCCGTTCCCTTCTGTCCGGCCGCGTCCCTGATCGCGTCCACCAGTTTTTTTCCGGTCTTTTCGTCCGCGCGGGAGAAGATCCGCGCCGTGATCTCGATAAGGTAAGAATTAAGCTCGCCCTTATTCCAGCCGGAGTAAACGGCGCTTAATTCCTCGTTATCCAACCCCAGGCCGCGCCGCATAAAGTCATAAGTCTCGGCGATAAGCTGCATAAAGGCGTATTCTATGCCGTTATGGACCATCTTTACGAAATGGCCGGACGAGCCGGAGCCCAGCAGGGCCGCGCAGGGCTCTCCGCCCGCTTTGGCCGCCGCCGCTTCGAATATAGGGCGCACTCTTTCATAGGCGTTCTTATCGCCGCCGATCATGATACTGGGGCCTTTACGCGCCCCTTCCTCTCCGCCGGAAATACCGGCGCCCATAAAGAACAGGCCTTGGGCCGCCAGGGCCGCCGCCCGGCGTTCGGTGTCTTTATAATGGGAATTGCCGGCGTCTATGAGCAGATCGCCCTTTTCCAGGAACGGGATCAGCGACTCTATGACCGAGTCCGCCGCGGCCCCGGCCGGCACCAGGATGATGACCGCGCGCGGACGGCGCAGGAGGGCCACGAATTCTTTAGGGTCGCCCGTACCTGTCACGGGCAGACCTTTACCCTCCTCTTTCAGCAGGGCCAGTTTTTCCGGAGTTCTGTTATAGCCGGCCGCGGAGAAACCGTGCCCGGCTATATTCAGCAGAAAGTTGCGGCCCATCACACCCAGCCCGACCACCCCTATCTCGCAGTTTTTTATCATTTTGTCCTCAGCGCCCCGCTCACCATCTCTTCCGCGTCCGTAAAGATGCGCCTGAGGTGCTCTTCGCTTTTAAAACTCTCGGCGTAGAGTTTATAAACGTCTTCCGTGCCGGAAGGCCTGGCGGCGAACCAGCCGCCGCCGGAAACCACTTTAACGCCGCCTATGGGCTCGTTATTTCCGGGAGCGCGGGTCATTACCGCCGTAATTTTTTCCCCGGCCAGTTCCTTAAAAGATACCTGTTCGGGTGCAAGCCGCTTGAGCAGGTCTTTCTGGGCGGGCGTGGCCCGCGCGTCGTGACGCTCGTAATAATGGGAGCCAAACTCTCGCTCCAGTTCCTTATAAACTTCGGAAGGATCCTTGCCCAGGCGGGCGGTAAGCTCCGCCGAAAGCAGCGAAAGTATAATGGCGTCCTTGTCGGTGCTCCAGGCCCCGCCGTCAAAACGCAGGAACGAGGCGCCCGCGCTTTCCTCTCCGCCGAAACCGAGTCCGCCGTCCAGCAGGCCGTCTACGAACCATTTGAAACCGACCGGGACTTCGCGGAGACGGCGGCCCGAGCTGGCCGCGACTTTATCTATCATGGAACTTGAAACCACCGTCTTGCCCACCGCCGCGTCCGCGCGCCATTTCGGACGGTTCCGGAACAGGTAGAAAATGGCGGCGGAAAGGTAATGGTTCGGCGGCATGAGCCCGGCGCTTTTAGTGACGATGCCGTGGCGGTCGTAATCGGTGTCGCAGCCGAACGCGATATCGAAGCCGTCTTTAAGTCCTATAAGGCGTTTCATGGCGTATGGAGAAGAGGGATCCATGCGTATCTTGCCGTCCCAGTCGGCGGTCATGAAAGCGAAAGCAGGATCCACTTCTTCGCTGACCACGGTCAGATCCAGGCCGTAAAGTTCGGCTATCGGCGCCCAGTAATGCACGCCGGCGCCCCCCAGCGGATCCACACCCAGCTTCAGGCCTGCGCCGCGGATAGCGTCCATATCCACCACTTCCGCGAGACCGCGTATATAGGCCCCGGCATAATCATATCGGTGCGTAGTGGCGGCTTTAAGGGCTTTTACCAGCGGAAGGCGTTTGACGCCGGACAGGCCGCTCCGCAGCAGTTCGTTGGCCAGAGCCTGGATGGGGCCCGTGAGCTCCGGCTCGGCCGGGCCGCCGTGCGGCGGATTGTATTTAAAACCGCCGTCGGATGGAGGATTGTGGGACGGCGTGATAAGGATCCCGTCCGCCAGGCCGGTCTTTCGACCGCGGTTGTACTCCAGGATGGCGTGTGAAACAGCCGGGGTCGGGGTATACTCATCCAGGTCTGAGACCATGACTTCCACGCCGTTGCCCGCCAGGACTTCGAGCGCGCTTTCGAACGCCGGCAGGGAGAGGGCGTGCGTATCCATGCCGATAAAAAGAGGCCCGTCTATCTTCGCCGCGCGGCGATGGGAGCAGATAGCCTGCGTAACCGCCAGAATGTGGCGTTCGTTGAACGAGTTTTCAAGCGAAGTTCCCCTGTGTCCGGAAGTGCCGAAAGAGATCCGCTGGGACGGGACGGACGGATCCGGGATCCCTGAATAATAAGCGTCCAGCAGTCTGGGGATATCCGTCAGCATTTCAGCCGGCAAAATCTTCCCGGCGAGAGGGCTTATTTTCATACGGAAATTCTAACTTTTACTATTCCCGGGCGCAACCCCCCGGGCCAAAGGACTACAGCCCGCTTACCCAATGTGCCCATGTTAAGAAAGGGAGATTTAAACTATAATAAACCTGACGACGGACCGATTGAGTATTACCGGAGGGAACTTGAACCGCACCAGGCTGATACTTATCTTCATCTTTTCCGCTTGCGCTTTTTATATCTCCGCCGCCCCTTTCCGCGTCAATGCCGCGGAAGCCTTAAATGATCTCGAAATCTTTTCAGCTTCGCTGGAATACACTCCGCGCCCCTCGTCCCTCATCCCGACCCCTTCGCTTCCGCTCGCCTCGGCGTTATCAGGCGAACAGCTTTTCCAGCAGCTTCACAGGCAGACGGAACCCGCCTCAGCGCCCTCAGGGCATGCTTATCTCGACGCCAAGAAATTCATGTTTTCCCGTGCCGACAATGTCGGCTGCGGCGGCGTCCCGGGCGTTCTTGAATTTTACTCGCAGATCTGCGTAAAAGGCTCAAGCCAGCACGGAGAGGATTATAAGGAGCAGGGAGACCAGAACGGGGACGGGCTGGTGGACTCCGAGGGAATGAACGCAGAACACGGCTGGCCCCAGGGTTATTTTAACCAGGCCTACCCCATGAAGTCCGACCTGCATCATATTTTCCCCACTTTCATAACCCCTAACAGCGCCAGAGCGAATCTCCCCTTTGCGGTAGTGGAAAAACCCGCCTACTCCACCGCCAACGGCACCAAAATGGACTGGGAAGGTTTTGAACCGGCCGACAGCATTAAAGGCGATGCAGCCAGGGCGATGCTGTATTTCGTCGTCCGCTATTACGACAGAAATATCCGCGACGACATGAATTATAAGGATTTCTGGGCCAAACGCGTGCCGATGTTCCTGGAGTGGAACCGCAAGGATCCGCCGGATTCCAATGAACTCCGCCGCAACGAACTTATAAACCAATTCCAGGGGAACCGCAATCCTTTTGTGGACGACCCCTCCCTCGCCGATAAGATCGGCGCCCAAGTTTTCGCCTCACATTAACCTCCAAAACTTGCTGCTAGGACTTTAGGCCTATATTGACATAGGCCCTTTGGTCCTTGCGAGATAGGCCGTATGGACTAAACTATTGTTGACATAGGTCAAGTCAGTGACGGCAGCCATATCCGTCAGCAGCAGTTGGAGGAACTTTGAGCCGCATCAAGATCGTCCTTGCAGCCGCCTCGCTCCTGGCAGTTTCCGCAACTAGCGCCCGCGCCCAATCCACGCCTCCGGTTGGAAACCATCCCGGCGCTTTCGAATCCCTCAAAGCTTACACCCTCCTGGCGTCCATTGACCGGGGAGGAACGGCGTCGCCGCCCATCCCCCTCCCTGTCCGGGAGTCATGGGGCGGACTTTCCGGCGAACAGCTTTTCCAGGAACTTCACAAAGCCCTGATGTCCGTCAGAGCCGCGCCCCCCGGGTACAAGCAGGCCAAGGCCTATATGTATTCCAAAGCGGACAATGTGATCTGCGGCGGCGGGCCCGGCATAATGACTTTTTATTCCGAGGTCTGCGTCCGGGGCTCCAGCGACAACGGCGGCGACTATCCTGAGCAGGGAGACCAGAACGAAGACGGCGTGGTAGACAGCTTTGTGAACGCCGAACATATCTGGCCCCAGAGCTATTTCAAAAGCGCCATGCCCATGGTTTCGGATCTGCACCAGTTGGCTCCTACCTTATACACGCCCAACAGCCGCCGCGGCAACGTGAGATTCGCCGAAGTTTCAAACGCGAGCTACAGCACCTCCTGCGGCTCCAAACTGGGCAGGGAGGGGTTCGAGCCCTGCGATCCGGAGAAAGGCAATGTGGCCCGCGCCATGCTGTATTTCGTGGCGCGCTATTACGATAAAAATATCCGCCAGGGTATGAATTACAAAGATTTCTGGACCAGCCGCGTACCGCTGCTGCTGAAGTGGAACCGCCAGGATCCGCCCGACACCAACGAACTCCGCCGCAACGATCTCGTGGAAGCGTTCCAGGGCAACCGCAACCCGTTCATAGACGACCCCTCGCTTGCCGACCGCATAGGCGAAGCGGTGCTGGAAGCGCACTAAACCGCCATATTGCACACCCCATCGTTCCACCTCTTTGCATCAGGGTTTCTTTTCCTGCATAAACAACCGAATTGCCCGTTTGCCGGTGGGTCCTTTGCTGATTTTTTCAGGACCTTTCAGCCCATGCCAATCTGCGAGTTTACTGTTAGAATTTAACCATACAAGGGTTGCCGTTGAGGAACCGGAAAGCTGATTGAAAACCGGGAGTTCTAAGGAATATTAAGGAGAAATAAAATGAAAAAATTAGTTATAGCATTAGGCGCGTCCATAGTGTTTTCAGGCCTGGCCGGAGCGGCCGGTGATGAAACGCAAAGAATGGAAGGCGGCATGAAATTTGCCGAACAGCAGATAAGCGGCAAACTGGATTCCGCGCCCTCCCCGGTTCAGCTGGCCGGCGACTTCGCTCCAGCCGAGGCCGCGAAATGCAATGCCAAAGCCAAGGATTACAGCAAAATCTCCGCAAAAGCGCCGCCCCCCCTGAGTAAGGAAGCGGACAAAAAGGCGGAAAACAAGGGCGCGTCCGCCGCAGGGAAAGGAGCCGTTGTGGGCGGCGTAATGGGCGCTGTGGTTGGTGCGCCGTTCTTAATGGCTATCGGACAGGCTATTCCATACCTTGCTACCCCCATGATCGGTTTTGCCATCGGGGGAATCGCGACTGCCGTTATAATCGGAGGGGGAGCGATAGTAGCCGGAGCGGCTGTAGGTTATGGCGCGGTGCGCCTCGTGGAAGCGATCGACAAACGTTTCTGAGTTTCCGATCAACCTGAATCCTGTTGGAAGGATTCAGGTTGATCGTTTGTGGGCGGCGGCCCCATGCCGGTAAAAAGTATTACCGCAGCAGCTTATACGGGTCGTCGGTCACGCTGAGCATATAGACCGCCGCTTTCACGTTATTATCCACCGCCTTGCGGATGATCGCGGCGCCGGGGTAGAAGCTGTTGCCCTCCAGTTCCGTGGTGAAAGCGAAAATGCCCGCGGTGGCATAAGCCCAATCCGTGGTGTCTCCGGTGGCAACGTAGAGATCGCTGGACTGTTCGGGCTTGTAGCCGGTAAAAGCGGTCATCCCTTTGGCCATCTTCTCAAAAACCAGCCGGTCTTTCTCGTTTTCCACGGGCGTGGCCAGGCCGGCCCAGGGATAGAGCAGCAGGCTGGAGTAAGAATGATAACTCATGAGAGTTTTTAGGTTCTTCCTGGCTTCTACGAATTTTTTAATAACCAGCGTTTCCGGCTCCGAAAAAGCGGAGGGGCCGCAGTAAGTGTCGGCTGAAGGAGTATGAGAGGCCCCCGCCCGGCACCAGCGGGAATCATAATTGCGGTTCAGATCCACACCGATGGATTTATCGGGGTTGACGCGCGTATTCTTCCTGTGCCAGCGGTACCTGCCGGTCTGAATGTCGTATTCCGCGCCGTCCGCGTTAAGCATCGGCATTATGTAAATATCCAGGGTCTCCAGATACTTTTTTATTTCCGGCTCCGCCTTATGATCCAGAAGATATACCGCCAGGCCCAGCGCGACCTCGTTGGTAAGGTGCTCGCGGGCATGGTGGTTCCCAACGTAAAAAACTCCGGGCCTGGAACTGGGCTTCACCCCTTTCTCGGCGGAATTCAGGCGCAGACACCAGATCTCGCGCCCCTCCAGAGTTTTGCCCGCCGAGAACAGGGACGCCACATCCTGATTGCGCTCGGCCAGGGACTGCAATAACTCGGTGGTTTCCTTATAGTTGTGGTAGGCGCCGTCGGCCGCGGGAAAATCTTTCAGATGCTTTCTGGCGTATTCATAAATAGTCATCCGGTTTTCGATAATAAAGCCCTTTTCAGCCATCCGATCCAGCTCCGCCTTGCGGGCGAAGCCGAGGACTCTGTCCTTTTTTATTTCCACGATATCCAGCCCGGCCTCAAGAAGCGCCGTCCTCTGATACTTGTCCGCGGCCCGCACCGTCGCCCAGTAGCGGCCATCGCCTCTGAGGACTTCCGCGGCGGCCGGGCTCAATTCCGGCTCCGGAAGAAACTCAAGGGACGCCTCGCCGCGCGGCGAAAGCGGAACGCCGGAAAAAGATTCGAGCAACTGGCCGAAAGACGGCGTTTCTCCGGGCCGGGCCGGTTTGCCGCCGGCGAAAACAGCCGCGGAACAGAGGGTGGAAAGTGCCAGTGTCAGCGCTAATTTTTTCATCATGGTACGCCTCCGGTTATCAAAGACTCTGGTTAGACTATATCAAAGTAGGGCCGCGACCTCAACGGATTTCGGACTGGGCGGCGGATAGGCAGGCGCAGAAAATAATGATGCAGCCGGAAAGGTAGATCCACAGCAGCAGCGCCATGATCCCGCCGAAAGCCCCGTAAACCGCGTTAAAAGAGGAGAAGTGTTTCATATACATAACAAACAGATTCTGGGCCGCCAGCAGCAGGAGGGTAGCGCAAAGAGCGGAGAGCCGCACTTCGGAGAAGCGGGTGCGGCGGCGCGGCGCGAACTTGTAAAACAGGCCCAGGCTGAAGAACACTCCCAGCCACGGAAGAAAAAAAACGACCAGATTGTAGATCCAGGAAAAAAAGATGAGGCCGAAAAAAAGCCCCTTCGCCGCTTTCCCCAGCACCGGCACAGCCATACCCGCCAGCACCGCGACGACCATAATGCTCAGCAGGATCAGGTTCTTCAGCGGCAGATGCCACCATTTGTCCGCTTTGATCCCCCAGGCCCGGTTAACCGCGTGAACCAGGGTGGTAAAGAACTGGGTTCCGACCCAGATCAGCATCAGAAAGGCGGCGGCGCCGGCATGAACGCGGGCTTTGATCACTCCGGCTATGGTCTTGAAAATGTAGTTATGCATCTCGCCGCCGATAGGGAGATAGTTCTCAACGTAGCCGATTACAGTGGCGGAGGCGCTGGAACGGTTGACAAAGAGCGAAGCGATAGTTACGAAAAGGATTATCAGCGGGAACAACGCGAAGAACGCGTTATAAGCGAAAGCCGCGGCCGCTTCCGCCCCGTCAAGCCGGATAAATTTTACAACCGCCAGACTTAACACGGCCTGGACCCTTGCGCTTATTAATTTTAATTTGTTCATGGGGACGCTGCTTCCAAACTTCCTAACGCAGTATAAAAATACCATTTTGGGGACGCTGCTTCCAAACTTCCTATCTCCAGACGTCAAGACTTCTGTGTAATTTCCTGGTGCAGGTTCGCGGGACCTGGCAGGGGCCCGGAACGCGGAACCGGCGTCGGCCACACCGTGGCCGCGCCTCCGTTCCTCGGCCTCCGCGCTTCGTATGCTCGGCCTCCGGACGGTTCCGCTTATCCGGCTCCCCTGCCACCCGCTCCATCTGCATCGCCAGGGGCTTACACCAGGACAAGATGTGGGGACGCTGCTTCCAACTTCCTAATTACTTCTCCGAAATCCAGGAAGATAGGGAGCTACGCCCCCTGCGGAGCCCGTGCGGATTAAAGCGCCGCACAGCGAGCTGTTCGGCGCTTTAATTTACGCCTCCAGGACGGAGGATGTTGTCCCTCTGGTTATAATGGAACTCAGTGGTCGGTACTTGGCGGCCAGGATTGCGGCGGCCGAATCCAGCGGCAGTTTGGATTGGCGCTACAGGCAGGTTCGGTCATCCTGTTCGCACAATCGTTAAGGGCATGTCCTCCGGTAGCATCCACGCATCCGGAGCTCGCATCTTTTTTTACACCCTTATTGCCGCCTATCTGCGCCAGTTTTTCCAGCACAATGGCCCAACTCTTGTCGGAAATACCATCCCCGGTGTAAGAATCTTTGATTGACGCCCGCTTGCAGTCCTTGGGATGATAATTTACTTTATATCCTCCGTTGTTGTCCCATTCATCGTTCAGAAAAAAAGCCATGTCGGCGTTTCTTACGAATAGGCCTCTATCAGTCGTGGTAAAAAGGTAGTCTTCACCCATGCTTTTAAGCGGAAATATCCGGGGATTGGGATCCATCCCCACCCATATGTTGATAACCTCCGGCTTTTGTTTCGCTAGTTTTCCGCTTGCGCTGTAGCCGAACACTTTATACACGCTGTAGGCGTGTGTGTTTACTTCCGCATAGAATGCGGGTCCGTCGGAACAGATCAACACATCCTGCTCTCCCGGGACGAACTGCGCTCCCGCCGTTGAAGCGCACATAACGCAAAACAACAGCAGAATTACTTTTTTCCTCATAAGATCCTCCACTAATCAGAATTAGACTGTGCCCATATTTTACCTCCAAAGCGGAAAAACACGGTATCGCTATATCTTCTAAAAATATTTTGAAGCTTCGGAATAGCGCAGGCTTCCCGCTTAATTGCTAAAATAAACGCATGGACGGGATACGACGACACAAGCCTGGATCTTCGTTCGCGCCGGAACGATATCTGCAAACGGAAGGATTAGTTATTGACGAATTCAAAGACCTTAAATCGTCAATGGGGATCGTTTATTACAAAGGCGGGTATAAATTCGAATGTTCCGGTGTGTTTTCCCGGCCGTCAATCATATTCGCACGATGCCATTCGGTTATCAAGGTCGCGATCCCCAAAATCCCCGTTCCCACGCAATTGGACGCGGTTACGGTAATGGTTATCCCCACCGACGCCCCGATCAAATTAAAATCCGTGACCGCAATGTCACACATGGCGATATTGTGCCCCAGTCCGCCCTTGCTGAAAAAAACCGCAAAAACATACGGAATCCCCGCCAGATCCCTTCTTGAGATTTTCAGCAAAACGAAAATAATCAAACGGACCAACTGGCTTAATGAAATAATGCACCGCCTTATCTTTGAACGTATAGAGGCGGGCAACAATCAAAATGAAACAACCACTTTTCTGGAGACGGAGATAGTAAAGGAAATTTATTATGTTTCGAAAACATTTGAACCCTCAAAAAATGTTTTCAATCTTGATGAGAGTGATTTATACAACAACACGCCTGTGCTTAAGCGGGCATTAAATTATATAGAAACCCGCCTTTTTACCGACATCACAATGAACGATCTGGCAAAATATTCTTTCGCCGGCGAAGCGACTTTGCTCAGGGTGTTTAACAAAGAATTTTCAAAAACCCCGTTCGATTGGATTGCCGGACGCCGTCTCGACGAATCCCTGATACTTCTCCGGAATAAAAAATATTCCGTCGGAGAGGTCTCCGACATCATAGGTTACAAAACCGTCAGCGGGTTCATCTCGGCCTTTAAAGAAAGGTTTAAGCGCACGCCCCTGTCATACCGGAAGAAAACGAATTCGTGAAAATATGCGACATATTAAGGAGGTTTCTATCATGAGGATAATTGTTATAGCCGCGATACTGCTTGCGGCCGCGGGCAATTTCGTTTCGGCGCAGGTGCGCACGGAAGATGTGCGGGTACGCCCGCCGGAAAGCTGGCCAAAGCGCGAGGTATACGGCCTGGATATCACGCTTGGAGGCAGTTATCTCCGGGGCAACGTGGAGAACAGCGGGATCTCAGGCGGACTGGATTTCAACACGACCATCTCACGACGCCACCAGATCTTTATTCAAGCCTCCAAAGATTACGCCGAATTCAACGATCTGGTGCTGGTGGACAAAGATAAGGCTTCCCTGCTCTACGCCTATAAAATCAGGGAGCGGTGGAACATTTTCGTCAACACCACTCACGCCCACAACGAGGCGATAAAACTTAAATACCGCACCACCAACGGCGGGGGCGTCTGCTACCACAGTTTTTTATCCGGCCTGCTCGACCCCGTTCTCCTGAGCGCGGCCATAATGCCCGAGTACGAAACTTTTAAGGATGGCGTTACGCATACCCCGACAAGAGGAAATTTCCGGCTCAACTTCGGCTATCCCGTGACCTCCCATTTTGCCGCCGGCGCGGACCTTATGTATATGCCCAGGCTTACCCGTTTCGCCGATTACAGGATGTACGGGGAAGCCTATTTTAAATTCAAGATAACCGACAATACTTTGGACTTCAAAATGACGGTTACGGATGAATACGAATCCCGTCCTAGGCCGGGAGTAAAATTCAACGACCTTATAACCGGCTTCGCGCTTGTGGTAAAACTGGGGAAATAAAACCTCCGTGCGGCGACCGCTACGACGAAACCTGCGTCCACAGCAATTACTGGTCAGGGGATTAAAGCCTTGTTTTGGAGAATCGGTCACAAGCCAGGGAAGCGGTTTTCGCGGGACTGGGTAGAAAAAATTCAGGCCGCCATGATGGCGGCCTGAATTTTTCTCCCCGGGTTGGACTCGAACCAACAACCTATCGGTTACAAGGGCCTCTGAATTACTTCAGAGCTTGGACTATATCATATCCGTGGAGCACTTACTCTTTACGGACTCAGGCGCTTCCCATCCTTATCTCTAAGAACAGTACTCCCTTGCGGGATAGTCTCTGCACCTTCCGCGGAACTGTCCGCGGCTTGGCTCAGGATTGCCCGCCTAAGGCGGGTTCCCCTGAGTTCACCTGATTTTTCAACTACGGTTTCCCGTAGAAGCTGCAACATTTACAGCCGATCGCTCCACCATTGAGCTACCGGGGAATATTTATACGACTACGCCATAAATTATACTACATTTCATACCGGCATTTTCCGCGCCGGCTTGCGGCGCGGAAAATTTTGCTAGAATATATTTATGCTGAAAAACGCCGTTGAATACTACCAGTGCATACTGGACAACCTGACCGGCGGACTGATAAGCGTGGATATGTCCGGCACGGTGGTCTACGTGAACCCCATGGCCGGCAAGATCCTCCACTGGGACGAGGCCCATAAATGCCTCGGCTGCGATTACGCCAGAGCTTTTGACTGCTTCCCCGCCCTCAAAGGCGTGATAGCCGAGGCCCTTGAGACCGGAAAAACCGTAAGGCGCGCGGAGATCTCGATCATGCACGCCAATGTCCCCCTCATCATCGGCTACAGCACCATGCGCGTCAGCAGCCACGACGGCAGGGAGCTGGGCGTCTCCGTTATCTTCCAGGACATCTCTTTCGTCGGCGGCGGTAAAAAATAATATGAGTAAAAAAAACCGAAAACAGAACCAGCCCGCGCCGCCTGCCCCCCCGGACCCGGGCGCAGAAGCGTCCGCCGGAGCCCAGCCTGAAGTCCCGCCGCAGGAAACCGCGGCGCTCCCCCGGGACGCCTCGCCTAAATATTTTCTGATCTTCTGGGGCCTGATCCTGCTTGCGGCCGCCTCGGCCTGGATCCTGGCGGCGCTTCTGCCCGGAGTGAGCGAATCCATTATCGAACGCTGGATCATGGCGGCCCTTGCCGCCGCGCTCGCCGTCTTTCTTCTGATCTACAGATAATGGCTAAATTCATAGACTATTACACTATCCTGGGCGTCCCCAAAACGGCCTCCGAAGCGGAGATAAAATCCGCTTACCGCAAGCTCGCTATGAAGCACCATCCCGACAAAAACCCCGGGAACAAGGATGCGGAAACCAGATTCAAAGAGATAAACGAAGCCAACGAGGTGCTCTCGGATCCTAAAAAACGCCGAACCTACGACCAACTGGGCAAGGACTGGCGGCAGGGCCAGGAATTCACCCCCCCGCCCGGCGGCGGATCCGGGTTCGGCGGGTTCGGTCAAAGGCCGGGCGGTTTTGAATACGCCTCACGGAGCTCCGGCGGGCAGGACTTTGGGCAGTTCGGAGATTTCAGCGATTTTTTCAGATCCATGTTCGGCGGCATGGGCGGAGCCGGCCGTTTTCAGGGCGGCGGGGAAACGGATTTTGACGATTTCCAGGGCGCCGGCGGCAGGAATCTTTCACAGGCGGACATGGAATCCGAACTACGGCTGCCGCTTGCCGAAGTCCTGAAAGGCGGACAACAGGCTCTCGCATTCAACTACAGATCAGTCTGTCCCGCGTGCGGCGGCAGGGGCCGGACAAAGAGCCGCGCCTGTCCGGAATGCGGCGGCGCGGGGCAGGTCACGGAAACCAGGAACATCCGCGTCAATCTCCCCAGGGGACTGCGGGACGGAACCCGGATGCGTTTGAAAGGGCAGGGCCGCCGTTCGCCTTCCGGACGGGCCGGAGACCTGTACCTTACCATCCGCATCACGCCGCATCTTGATTTCACGGTGGAAGGGGACGACCTGGAAACGCGCGCGAGCGTAATGCCCTGGGACGCGGCCCTCGGCGCGGAGGTTTCCGTTCCGGCTTTGGACGGCGCGGTTAAGATAAAACTTCCGCCGGGTTCCCGATCCGGCCGGAGACTGCGGATTTCAGGGCGCGGCCTGCCGAAAAAAGACGGTTCCCGCGGCGACCTTTACGTGGTCATCGTTATAGATATCCCCCCCTCGCTCACACCCCGCCAGACGGAGCTCTTCCATAAATTAAAAGGGGCCGCCTGAAAATCGGCGGCCCCTGAATAAAAGCCCGCTTTCGCGCTTAGAATTTTACGGCGTCCAGGCCCAGGCGCTCGATCCTTGCGGCGCCGCCATCCTCCAGGCCTTCCTTGAAAGGCGTTCCCAGCTCCCGCATAAAGCCGTCGCCCTGGATATAATAAATAGCTTTCTGATCCAGGGAACTGATAGCGGTGGAAATTTTCCACTTGAGCTGAACCTGCATGGAGGCGATGGGATCTTCCTTGGTGCCGACATTGGCCACGGTCGAGTCCGGGACTTCGGCCGTCAGATCCACTTTATGGCCCCAGGGAACCGTGACGGAAAGGGGCTCTACGGACACGCCGGTAAGGAATTTTCCTTTGCCCTGCAGATTGCCGCCATATGTCCAATGCACCTGGTAAACCACGTCCACGCCTTTCATGGAGAACCGGTATTTCCTTGTCATCGGTTTGCTCCAGCCCTGCAGCTGGGTCCAGTGGCTGGTGCCGAATGGAACCGCGTTGGCATAATTGGCGGCGACAGTTACCACCGGCTTGTTCTTTTCTATGATACCCCAGATCTTGTCGGCCAGATTGACGACATTATCCACAGCGCCTACGGCCTGATTAACGCCATCCGGATTGAAACCACCCGGAACCGGCGCCTGGGGGAAAGGGGGCATGGGCGGATCGATCATGGGCCCGGCCGGGGCCTGCGGCATCGCCGGCGTATTCAGATCAAAATATCCGGCATTGATCTCCTGAGCATAAGCGCCGCCCGCAAAGAACGCGATTATTAACGCCGCCATGGTGATTTTTTTTTGCATTTTTAGTTTCTCCTTATTATTCAAAAACCCCGGCCGGATCCAGCAGGAGCGGGGCCGCCGATTCAACGTCTTCCATTTTCACTTCTTTTACGGAGAACGGATTGGCTATCTCTTCAAAGCCGCCGTCGCCCCGGATATAATACACACTGGCGCCGTCAAAGCTCTTGATGGCTGTGGAAATTCTCCACGCCGTTTTCAGCTGGAGAGAGGCGAGGGGATCCTCTCCGGAACCCTCATTGATGACAGTGGAGTCCGGCACCTGGGCCGCAAGAGAAAAACGGTAGCCCCAGGACACATTGACCTTGGTGGGAACCACGGTCACACCGGTGAGATACCGGCCTTTTCCCTGATATTTCCCGCCGGGCGTGAATATGACTTTATATTTAACGTCCACAACAGACATGCCGTAAAGATTTTTGGCGCGGAACCCGTAAATATAGGACTTTGGCTTCTTCCACTCGGAAAGCTGGTTCCAGGACGTGATACCCTGGGGTACGGCAGCAGCATACTGCGTGTTAATATTCACCACAGGCGCGTTCTGCTGGATTATATTCCACACTTTAGACGCTATATTGATTATCTGGTCGATGACGACCAGGGATCCGCCCACGTCCGATACTACCGGGGCGAGGTATGAGAGATCCTTTTCTTCGGCCGCTGCCAGTCTGGTGATCCTTACGGAAGCCGGGTCTATAGTGTAAGCCTTGGGATCGCGCTGGGCGGAAAGTTTCTCGGACGCGCGGAAGTCCGCTTTATCGTTCCTGAACAATTCCTGAATAGATTCTTCAGCGCGCGTCGCGCTCGCAGTGAAAAGCAAGCAGGAGGCGAGAAGCGCCTTGCCGAGATGTTTTGACATGCAATGTTTCTCCCGTTCCGTTCTATTACCATTCGGATCCCGCCGCATTGGCGGGTCTCACACAAAGTATAATCTATTTCCCCCCCGACACTAAGTGACAAAAGGCCCAGGCGGTAAAAATATTAAGGCCCACCCCCGGCCAGGCCTAAAGACCCAAAGGCAGTGGCCAATGATCAGTGGGTAGTGAAAAACGAGGGCGTCCGCCTAAGACGGACGCCCTCTGTTTTCAGCTGTGGCAGTTTCTCGCCACTATCCACTGATCACTAACCACTTATTTCTACGCCGCTACTGTTTCCTCTACTTTTGGGGTATCGCAGGACATGGCGGCTATCTGCTTATAGACACTGAGACGCCATTTGTATTCCTCTTCGGCGATCTTCATAAGCTTCCTGGCCGTTTCCGGGTTGGTCTTGTGCAGGGTCTTGAAGCGGTTCTCGCCCATCATGAAGTCCTCCACGGAGATGGTCGGCGCCGGACTGTCTATGATCAGGGGATTCTTGCCCTGTTTCTTCAGGTCCGGATTGTAGCGGTAGAGGAGCCAGCGGCCGGAGTTGACGGCCTTCTTGTGTTCGCTCATCCCTTCGGTCATGTTGATGCCGTGCGCTATGCAGTGGCTGTAGGCGATGATGATCGCCGGCCCGTCGAAAGCTTCCGCTTCCGCGAAAGCCTTGACCGTCTGCTGATTATTGGCGCCCATGGCTACGCTCGCCACGTAGATGTTGCCGTAGGTCATGGAGATCATACCCAGGTCTTTCTTGGGCAGCGGTTTGCCGCCGGCCGCGAACTGCGCGACCGCGCCCAACGGGGTGGCCTTGGACATCTGGCCGCCGGTGTTGGAGTAAACTTCGGTGTCCAGCACCAAGATCTTGACGTTGCGCCCGGAAGCCAGGACGTGATCCAGGCCGCCGTACCCTATATCATAGGCCCAGCCGTCCCCGCCGAGTATCCACAGCGATTTGCGCATGAGATAGTCGGCCAGCGTCAGCAGACGGGCTGATTTCTCGTCTTTCAGGGGAGCGAGCGCTTTCTTGAGATCCATGACCCGGCCGCGCTGCTGTTCGATGGCGGCCCAGTCGTCTTCTCCGGCGGTAAGGATCTGGTCGGCCAGAGCCGCCTGGCTCTTAAGCGTGGTGCCCTTAAGCTCTGTCAGAAGCTCGGTTGCCGCCTGGCGGAACTTGTCGTATGCCAGACGCATACCCAGGCCGAACTCCGCGTTGTCCTCGAACAGGGAATTAGACCAGGCCGGACCGCGTCCATCCTCACGCGTGCAGTACGGGGTGGTCGGCAGGTTGCCGCCATAGATGGAGGAGCAGCCGGTGGCGTTGGCTATGGTCAGGTGGTCGCCGTAGAGCTGGGTCAGCAGCTTGACGTAGGGCGTTTCGCCGCAGCCCGCGCAGCAGCCGGAGTATTCGAACAGCGGTCTTACCAGCTGGCTACCCTTTACGGTGTTGCGGTTCACTTTGGCCGAGCCGGTGTCTTTCAGCGACATGAAGAACTTGAGGTTCTCCCGCTCGGTCTCCCTCAGGGGAAGCTGCTCATGCAGGTTGATGGCCTTGCGGCCGGTCTCTTTGCCGTCCGTTCTTTCCTTGGCGGGGCAGTTGAAAACGCAGGCGCCACAGCCGGTGCAGTCTTCGACCGCGGTCTGCACCGTGAATTTGAGGCCTTTCAGGTCGCCCTTGCCGTCGGTGGATTTAAAGGTCTTGGGCGCCCCGGCCAGTTCGGCGGCGTCATAACCCTTGATCCTGATCGCGGCGTGCGGGCAGACCAGCGAGCAGATTCCGCACTGGATACAGACGTTCTCCACCCATACCGGGGTTTCCAGCGCGATATTGCGCTTTTCGTACTGCGCGGTGCCGGTCGGGAAAGTGCCGTCGAGAGGCATGGAGGAAACGGGCAGATCGTCGCCGCGGAAAGCCATCATCTCGCAAAGGGTGTCGCGGACGAACGGAGGATACCCTTCCACAACACAGGCCCTCTTTATTTTCGAAGTGGCCTTACCGGGATGCTTGACTTCTTCTATGGCCGCCAGGGTTCTGTCCACGGCGTCAAAGTTCTTCCTGACCACCTCCTCGCCTTTCGAAGAGTAAGTCTTTTTTATGGACTTCTTGATGGCCGCGACGGCTTCATCCTTGGGAAGCACGCCGGAGATGCCGAAGAAAGCGGTCTGCATGATGACGTTTATGCGCGCGCCCATGCCGGTTTCCCTGGCGATCTCGGAGGCGTTGATGACATAAAGTCTGAGTTTCCTGGCGATGATATCCTGCTGGACTTCGACGGGAATATGATCCCACACGTCTTTGGCAGCGTACGGGCTGTTCAGGAGGAACACGGCGCCGTCCTCGGCCTTGTTCAGCATTTCGTATTTTTCAAGGAACGAGAACTGGTGGCAGCCGATGAAGTGGGCCTTGTAAACCAGGTAAGGCGCCCTGATATAGTTCTTGCCGAAACGCACGTGAGAGACGGTCATCGAACCAGCTTTTTTGGAATCGTAGACGAAATAACCCTGGGCGTAGTTAGGGGTCTCCTCGCTTATGATCTTCATGGTGTTCTTATTGGCGCCCACGGTGCCGTCGGAACCCAGACCGAAAAATAGCGCCCGGAAAACGTCCTTGGGCTCTATCGCCCAGCCGGCCTCGTAAGGCAGGCTCAGATGCGTGACATCGTCGTTGATGCCGACGGTATAGCCGTTCTTGGGCGTTTTGGAGGACAGATCGTCGAACACGGCCTTGGCCATGGCCGGGGTGAATTCCTTGGAGCCGAGGCCGTAGCGCCCGCCGACCACCACCGGCATCTCCTTTATCTTGCCGGCCTTGAAAGCGTTGGACATGGCGGTGACTACGTCCTGGTACAGGGGCTCGCCTATGGAGCCCGGTTCCTTGGTGCGGTCCAGCACCGAGATCTTTTTGGCGGTTTTCGGAATGGCGTTGACCAGGTCGTCCTGGGAGAAAGGCCTGTAAAGACGCACTATCACTACCCCTACTTTTTCTTTGGAATTTTCAAGCAGGTAATTTACGGTTTCCGTGACCGTGTCCGCGCCGGAGGCCATGATAACCGCGACTTTCTCCGCGTCGGGCGCGCCGACATAATCGAATAGAGAGTACTTGCGGCCGGTCAGCTTTGCGAACCCGGCCATGGTTTCTTTCACGATGCCGGGGACTTCCGTGTAATATTTATTGGCGGCTTCCTTGGCCTGAAAAAACACGTCGGGGTTCTGGGCGGTGCCGCGCAGAACGGGACGCTCCGGGTTAAGGCCGCGGGCCTTATGCGCGGCTATCAGCTTATCGTCCAGCATCGCTTTCATGATCTCCTGGCTTAAAGGCTCCACCATATTCAGCTCATGCGAGGTCCTGAAGCCGTCGAAGAAATGGAGGAACGGCACGCGCGATTTTAATGTGGCGGCCTGGGCGATGAGGGCAAAATCCATCGCTTCCTGCGGATTGGCCGAAGCGAGCAGCGCCCAGCCGGTCTGGCGGGTGGCCATAACGTCGGAATGGTCGCCGAAAATAGAGAGCGCGTGGGTCGCGAGGGCGCGGGCCGTGACATGGAAGACCGTGGCGGTCAGTTCGCCGGCGATCTTGTACATATTGGGGATCATCAGCAGAAGGCCCTGGGACGCGGTAAAAGTGGTGGTGAGCGCGCCGGCGGCCAGAGCGCCGTGGACCGCGCCGGAAGCGCCGCCCTCCGACTGCATTTCTATCACCGAGGGCACGGTGCCCCAGACGTTCTTTTCGCCCCTGGCGGACTTGATGTCCGAGAGCTCGCCCATGACCGAGGAGGGCGTTATGGGATAAATGGCTATTACTTCATTGGTGGCGTGCGCCACGTGCGCGGCGGCGGTGTTCCCGTCCATTGCGACCATGTTTTTCGGCATTGTGTTGTTCTCCTGTTTTTTGGTTTCTCTAAAATCCTGAGATGCAGCGGGATATACCGGTAGTATAGCATTTTTGCGCAGCCGGGAATTGACAGCGGGGTTTTTAAGTTGCAGAATCTATCAACGGACTGTTGACAAATAGGAAATAGGAGGTTGTAAAATGAAAAAAGTATTATTCAGCGCGGTGCTTGTTTCCGCTTTCGGCACGGCGGCTTTCGCGGCCGATTACGGCAGCGCCGGCTGCGGCCTGGGGAGCCTGGCGTTCAGGCAGAACGACATGACCCAGGTGCTTGCGGCCACCACCAACGGGACTTTCGGCAGCCAGACTTTCGGCATAACTTTCGGCACCTCGGGCTGCAACAACAAGGGTCTGGTGAAGATGTCCATGGCCCGCGAAAGTTTCATTGAGGCCAATTACAAGGATCTCTCACGCGACGCCGCCGCCGGCAAAGGCGAGTATGTGGCCAACCTGGCCAGGCTCTACGGCTTCACGCCGGAGAATACCGGCAGCTTCGCGTCTCTGCTTCAGAAGAACCACACCGCCATCTTCGCCGCCAACAGCGCGAAGACCGCTGTCAACGAGATCAACAGGCTCATCGGCAGCCTGTAAGCGCGCGCCGCTAGTAAAATGAAACATAAACGGACCGGATGGGTAAAGCCGCCGGTCCGTTTTTTATTGCCGTTACTCCTGCTGGCGTCTCCGGCCCGCGCCCTGGCTCCCGAAAAGGAACTGCAGCGCCTCGCCGTCAGACGATCGGCCCTCGAAGCCGCCGCGTGGAAAGACCCTTACTGGCTGAGACTCCTGTATTACAGGAAGAACCTGCTGGGCGGCTACCGCAGCCCCTCCGTGAATCATAATTTTTTTCTCTCAAAATGGGGCAAGATCAGTCCCAGGCTTGAACTGGAAGCCGCCGTGAACGGTTTATTTTACGAGGGCGCGGACGATGACAGCCCGGAGTGCGGGTTTCCGGAGCGTTACCGCTGGCTGCGCGCCCGGCTGGACATCAAACCCTCGGAGATTCCCTTTAAAGCCTGTAAATCTTTTGAAGAATGGAAAGCCGGGCTCGACACGGAATCCGTAAGCCTGCTTTTTGCCGCCGGCTACCTTAATAATCCCTCCACCCTCTACGGCCATACTTTCCTGCGCCTCCACAACCGCGGGGCAGCCGGCGCGGATCTGCTCGACTACACCATAAACTACGCCGCCGCCGCGGACGCCGAGAGCGGCTTGTTCTTCGCCTTAAAAGGCCTTGTGGGCGCTTACCCCGGACAGTTCTCCACTATCCCCTATTACCTCAAGATACAGGAATACCACAATATAGAGAACCGTGACCTCTGGGAGTTTCCGCTGAACCTGACGACGGAAGAAATCGACCGGCTGCTGCGCCACGGCTGGGAACTCGGGAAAGCGGCTTTCCCTTACAAATTTTTTTCGCGGAACTGTTCCTGGCAGCTGATGCCGCTGCTGGATATCGTTAAACCCGGGCTGGATCTTTCCCGGCGCTTCCACCTCTGGGTCATACCCGCGGACACCGCCAAGGCCGTACTGTCCGGTTCCCCCGCCGCGGCCCCGGGCTGGAGGCCTTCGCTTTGGAAAACGGTGGACTGGAAGCGCTCCCGGCTTTCAGAAAGCGAAAAGACCTCCGTACTCCAACTAGCGCGCGGCGACCAGAACGCCGGATTAAAAAAAATGGATCTCGCCGGCCCCGCGCGCAAAGCGGCCGTGCTTGAAACGGCGGTGGATTATTTAAGCTGGCGCTTTTATGCCGGGCGCATCGGCAAAGCGGAACTGGACGCCAGAACGGATCCCCTGCTCGCGGCGCGGGCGCCTCTTGGGCGGCAGCCCACTTTTACCGGCGGCCCGGAGCGCCCGGCTTCGATTTTAGAGGCCCATGAAAGTCTGCGCCTGGGCGCCGGTCCGGTCTCGCTTAAAAATGGAACCGCTTATGAAATACAGGCCCGCTTTGCCGCGCAGGATCTGCTGGACGATCCCGCGGGATACCTGCCTGACGCCGTGCTTGAGATGGGCTCTTTCCGTCTGCGCCATGACCCCCGCTATAACCGCCTTTATATAAAGGAAGGAAGATTGGCGCGTGTAATGAGCTTAAACCCGTGGGACGACTGGGTGCGCCGCCAGTCCTGGGAATTTTCCGCCGGCATCGAGCAGGCGGACGAAACCGGCCGTCAGAGCGGCACTTCCGCCGTATGGGCGATGAACGCCGGCTCCGGAATGGCGTTAGAGGCCCGCCGGCCCGTGCGGCAGATCTGGTACGCCCTCGCCGAGGCCGACAGCGGTTTCGGCCCAGCGCTGCGTTCCAGCTGGCGGGCCGGCGCGGGTCTAAAGGCGGGAGTACTGGCTGAGAATGGCCCGGTGCGCGCTTTGATCGAGGCGCGCTATCTCAGCTATGCCGCGGGCGACACCAGGCCGCTCTGGGCCGGATCGGCGGCGGCATCCCTGCGTCTGGCGCGCGACAGTTCGGCCAGGCTGGAATATTCCTGGCGCGGTTCCGTAAAAGAAGCCGGCATATATTTCCACCAGTTCGTATTCGCGCCGTAGGGTAAAGAGTTGGGTTCGAAAGTTTGGAGTTAAAACATATGCGGATCGCTATTCGCCGTTCGCTGTTCGCCGTCCTGCCGCTGTTAAGCGGCTGCACTCACCTGTTTTTCCAGCCCTCCGGAAACATCTTTTCCGATCCGGCGTCGGCCGGGTTCAGCTATGAAGTTATACAATTCAGGTCGGACGACGGGACTGAATTGACAGGGATGTTCTTCCCTCCGGTGGGCGCGCCGCTGGGGACGATAATACATTTTCACGGAAACGCGCAGAACATGACCTCGCATTTCCCCTATTCCTCCTGGCTGGCGCGCGAGGGGTTCAATGTTTTCATATTCGATTACAGGGGCTACGGGGCCTCACAGGGGAAACCCGGGCTGGATGGCGCGGTACGGGATGGCATAGCGGCTCTGAAACAGGTCAGGAGAATCCCGGGCGTGGACGCGGAACGGATCGCGGTTTTCGGCCAGAGCCTGGGCGGAGCTATCGCCGTAGCGGCGATAGCGGAGTCGGATCTGCCGCAGCCTAAGGCGCTTATTTTGGAAGGGGCTTTTTACTCCTATAAGAGTGTTGGTTCCGCCATTCTGCGGAGGCGCTGGTGGAGCTGGCCCTTCTCATGGATTCCCTGGATAGGTGTGACGGGGAGGCATTCCCCGGCGAAAAACATTGCCGGGATAACCTGCCCCAAACTTTTCATTCATTCGAAAAAAGACCCGGTAGTGCCGTTTAAGCAGGGCAAAAGCCTGTATGCGGCCGCGCCCGGCCCTAAAGAATTCTGGACGGTGCCGTCCGGCCACACCGACGCTTTCTACGCCCAGCGGGAGGCCTACGCCCCCAGACTGGTCGTCTTCCTGAAAGCCGTCTTCGCCGCCGCATCCTCCCCTCGCTAAACAGAATACGGGCCAAACCCCATAAGCCGGCGCTACCTTGTCCACATTCGGGGGTCGAAAGAGAAGTCTGCGGGTTTGCCGATTTTAAGCAAGCGATAGTCCGGGTGCCGCGGATTTATCAGGTAGTCGAATTCAGGAGGGATAATTACGGACGGCACGCGCAACAGGGCGGATTCCATTTTTTGAGCCCACCTTGTGCCCAAATCCTTAGTCGCGTCGGTGGCGGGCGATTTCCTCCAACCGGCCGGCAGAGAGGCGCTTTCCAGCGTCTTGATCTTTACCCCGGCGGGGATTTTAATTTTAAAACAAACAAAACGCATGGCGCCGCAGTCGGCCTGAAGGTGCACAAATTTTTCAAGCGCGGCAAGCGCTAAGGTTTGTGAAGCGTATATAATTCTTGTCCCCGCCTGATTCCAGCGGCCGCCGAAAAAAAAGGCCCCGTCCCCGGAAAAAGCCTCACGCGCGTATTTTTCTTTCTCTATCCTCCAGACAGCGGTCACGGCAGCACACCGAACTCTATCTGGTTCAGGAGGGTCTGCACCTGCTCGTATCCGGGTTCGGTGTCCAGCAGGTCCAGAGGAACCTGGTTATCAAGACCAGGTTGTTTGCGGCGAAGCCAGTTCAAGGCGTTCCCGGGGGCCTCGAACACCCTGTTTGCCAACGCCCATATTTTTTGCAATCTATATAGCCGGTCTCCGGAGAGGGAGGATAACCTGGAATTAGACTTTTTTATCCGGAAAAGTGTTTTGTCGCTTATCCCTATAAGCTGCGCGAAAGGCTTATCGCTTATCTGATACGCCTGCTGCACATCCCATATTTCGGAGTAGCCAAACCCGCGGCGTATGGCCAGGATCGCGCCTTTATCTTTCCCGCCCCCCCGCATAATTTTATTCTTCATAATCTCCCTCCCCCATATGTCTATATCATACCAGACAAATGTCCTTTTGTCAATGGCAAAGAGAGCCAGGCACATTTTTCTGCTGAAAAATAAGCCTGGCACCTTTGCCCGGCGTCACCTATTTTTTCGCCCACTCCTGGACGAGATTTATCAGAACTTCGGCGGATTTGTTCATGCCGTCCAGCGACACCCACTCGTAGCGGCCGTGGTAGTTGTAACCACCCGTAAAAACATTCGGCGTGGGCAGCCCCATAAAAGACAGCCGTGCGCCGTCCGTCCCGCCCCGCACAGGTTTTATACGCGGCTCGATGCCGGCTTTCCTAATAGCCGCGGACAGGCTCGCCATGATCTCGGGGCGTCTGGCGATAACAGGCCCCATGTTCCGATATTGCTCCTTAAATTCCACTTTAATGTCCGCCAGCGGATACTTGATTCTCTTTTCCTCAGCGATGGCGGCAAGATGCCGCTCCATCGCCTTGAGCTCTCCCAGATCGTGGTCCCGGACGATACCGGACAGTTCCGCCGCCTCTATCCCCCCTTTAAGATCGGTGAACATTATAAAGCCTTCCCTGTTCTCGGTGGTCTCGGGCAGGCGGTTCTCCGGCCAGGCCGAGACGATATCCGCCGCCACCCGAAGGGCGTTCGCCAGCGTGTTCTTGGCCGTGCCGGGGTGAACGCTCTTTCCTTTGATAACGATCTTCACGCCGTCGGCGTTAAACGTCTCCTCTTCAATAGCCCCCGCCACGTCTCCGTCGAAAGTATACGTCGCCTCCGCTCCGAATTTTTTGACGTTGAAATACTTGACGCCCTGGCCCACTTCTTCATCCGGCGTGAATCCTATCTTGATTTTCCCGTGTTTTATCTCCGGATGCCTGACCAGGTATTCGGCGGCGGTCATAATTATGGCCAGGCCCGCTTTATTATCCGCGCCCAGGAGCGTGTCGCCGGACGCGGTCACAATATCCTCGCCATTGCATTTGAGCAGTTCGGGACAGTTCTTCGGGGTCAGGACGACGCCCAGTTTTTTACTGATGACTATATCGCCGCCCCCGTAATTCCTGTGCAGCTGCGGCTTCACGTTCTTCCCGCTTGCGTCAGGCGAAGTGTCCAGATGCGCCAGGAAACCGATCACCGGGCATTTCCCGGAGACCGTGGCCGGGATCTCGCCGGTCACATACCCGTATTTATCCATGCCGGTTTTCCTCACGCCCGCGCTTTTCAGTTCTTTGACCAGCATCCCGCCAAGGATAAGCTGATTTTTTGAGGATGGGTAAGTTTTGGATTCAGGATCGCTTCTGGTGTCGACTTTCGCGTATTTTACCAGCCGTCTGTAAAGGATGTCTTTAAAATCCATGGATTATTCTCCTTCATCGTAAGGGCGGCGCGTTTCGGGCGCGAAAAAAATTTCTCTTTGTTGCAAGCAAATAGAAATGTCCGGTAGTAGCGGCATTTAGAAATGTCCGCTTTGTTGCCGTGATCCTGCGTATTGCTCCTGTGGCTTTTTTAATAA
>MGTT01000011.1 GCA_001799575.1 Elusimicrobia bacterium GWA2_56_46 | reverse complement strand
CCAGGTATGTGGGATTGGCCCACCCTTAAGTGGGTCCGGTTATGTGGGATTTACTACGCCAAAACTGGGGCTAAGTACGTGGGACGGAACAAAAGGCGCAGAAAAGCTTATGGATATGTACAAAACCCTTAGATTCTAAGGGGGTTGTACATGAAACCGAGATAAGTAAAGACTGGTTGGTGGCGGTGTCCATATTGGTGTCCATCCGGCATCGAATACCTTCATTTCCGCTTGTAGGTGCCCCTTTTGATAAATGGGCATATCGCTGGGTCATGCGGGGGGATTTGTGGCCCCAGGAGCTTCTGCGTGGCCGGAAGTGGGGGAGCGAACCGCCGTCTTATGGGGAACTAGGGTTTTTCCGTTATGAAATATGCCCGCGCTTGGTGGAGGGTCTTTAACTTCATGGCGCGCTGGGCGCTCTTTACTGCCGCTCGGAAGTCGCGGCGTTGACTTGTCCGGCTTGGATAGGTGGTGTGTAGTTTTTTCATATATTTTTCTGCGGGGTGTCCTTGGGAATTCCCTGCTTGTTTAACTTGCAGGGTTTGCTCTCTCCCGGAGAGCTCCAAATTGGTGTCCATGTAACCAAAAACGTGGAAAAAATCAATAAATTTAGACTAAAAACGTGAAATTTCTTGGAAAATAAGCGCCAAAAACGTGAAAAAACTATAAAAATACTCCAGAAAACGTGAAACTTTTAAAAAGCATGTATTATTTCAGGACATTTTTAGGGATAGGGGCTTTCTTGTTAGCGAATTAGTAGGTTAGCCTACTAATTTGTAGATTTTGGGACACCCCGGTATCGCTATACGTGCCGATCGGCTTCGGCGGAAACGCAGTTTCCGTTACGGTGCGAAATGTTGTTTTCGAGATGGATAAGCGCGGCTCCGCAGTGGGGACATTTATAATGCGGCGGCGACTGTTCGGCCCTGGTCAGTTCTTCTATGGTTCTCGGCGTAAAATCCCATACGTCCACGCCGACATTGATCGTCCAGCCAAGCCGGCGCCATTTGTCATGGATATGTCCGCATAAAAGTTTCTGCTGTGTTTTTATCGGGTTGTGCTGGAGCAGCCAGCCGTTCCATTCGAGCTTCTCATGCGCTTCCGTAAAGCCGGCCTCAAGCATCTGGCGGGGGCTCCTGTCGTGGCTGCCAAGCATGATTATCTTCCCGGCGCCGTTAAGCCGGCGGAGAATTTCCGGCCATTCGGAAGCTTTCCCCATGGCGAAATCTCCCAGGTGATAGACTGTGTCTTCCGGAGCCACAACGGCGTTCCACCGCAGGATCATCTCACGGTTCATCTCCTCCGTGGAGGAGAACGGGCGGGAGCAGTATCTGATAATGTTGAAGTGGTTGAAGTGCGTGTCGCTTGTAAAGAAAGTCTTTGGCATTACTCAGCGGGGCAGCGCCCGTTCAGCGGACGGGGCCGGTCCGGCCTCCGCCACAGGTTTGGACACAAAAAGCAGCGAAGTGTCCTCTACCCGCAGCCCGTAAAACATTCCATTTGCGACCAGCAGCCAGCGCGGCGACGCGGAGATCAGTTTGTCCGATGTAAGGGAATAATAATATAGGCCGTCCGATCCCAGGCGGATAGTCACCGTGCCCGCGTCTCCGGTAAGAGGCCCAAGGTTGCGGACAACGGCGTAGGTCATGACCCCTCCGAAATTTATTTGCGGGGAGTAGTCGTAAAGCCTGTCGAAAAGGGAGGTCAGACTGAACTCGATCCTCTCGCCGTCGGCCGTTTCCACGGAGATCACGCCCCCGGTTTCTTTCAACCGCAACTCAAGCCCCTGGCCGCTGTAGACGGAGCCCGCAACCAGTTCTTCCTCTGTCCAGATCCCGCCGCCCGAACCGCCCCGGGCCGGTTTGAGCATGAACCAGGTGCTCCAGTTCCCGTCAAAAACCACGGTGGCCAGAAAATCCTGCCCGCCGATAGTCAGCGGCCGACAGGCCTTGTCGCGCGCGGCCAGCAGAACCGGCAGCGACTCCCGTCCTATCACCGAAACCTCGGCCCGGGCCGCGGCCGGCGCTGCAAACAGCATCAGCAGGATTAAATTTTTCATAACCGCTATTCTACCAAAAAAATAAAATGGCCGGATCGGGCCCGGACGTTCATCCGGGCGCGTCCCGGAAAAAATTCAGATTCTCAGACGTAAAAGCGCGCGTTCGCGCGCCGGGCGGCGTTTCGGGTATTAGTATTATTAATAGGCGTTCGGGGAATTTGGCCCTTGCGCATCCGCGGGGGGGCGTGTATACTTTCAGTATGAAACACTCTAAAATCCCGGCCTTCGCTATAGCCGCAATTTTTGTAGCGATTTTTTCCTCGGTAGGCAGAACCGCCGACGCGCCTTCTGATAACGCAGCCGGCCTTTCCGGATCAGTGCAGGATCTCAAGGATGCCAGCCAGGGGGGGGCCAAAGACAGGCAACCGGCGCCCACGCCAGCCCCGATCTCCAGCGAACAGGTACAGTTCTGGGATAAACTCAAGGACGGGAGTTTTGACAGTGTTTGCAAGAACGCCCAGATAAAGCTCAGCCAGAACGCCGTGATCGCCGATGTGGTGGGTATAGGGGGGGGGCTCAAGCGCTACATCAGATCATTTCCGAGCAGGCAGCTGGCGCTTATAGACGAGATCAATGTCAAACTCAACGCCAATTACGGCCATGAGGTTCTCAACATCCCCGATGTGGGGGCGTTTAGTCTGGGGATCACGGGCGGGGTGGAGGGCAAGTCCATGGTCGTTCGCCCGCTGGAAAGCGACAAGTACTGCTCCCAGCTGAAGACCCTGGTAAAGCTCTATGATGTTAAGACGGTTCTGCCGGTCACGGCCAAGCGCATCAGCGCAATGGCGGTGGGAGAAATCTGGAAACTGCCCGTGGTGGTGCGCTACGGTGTCAGCGCCGGTATCGGGGCGACGGTTCCAGAGATCCTGACCATCTCGTTCGGGGCTAGCGAGACCAAAGAACGGCGTCCCTCGGTCAGCCTTTACAGGATAGACGAGAATAATCTGCGTCTGCGCCTGAGGCTGGACCATATCACGGTCAAGAGCGTCGGCGTCTCCGCCAGGTCTATAGATATCCCCGCGGGAGATATCGGCCTCCTAAGCGGAGAGGACGCGATCTCCAAGCTCGCCAATAAGACACTGGCCAGTCAGATCAATAAATACATTGCATTCAGTCTGGCCTACAGCCATGTGCGCGTACGGGGCCAGAAGCTTCTGCTGGAATTCTACATCAACCCCAAGGATCCCGAACAGGTGGAGAAGACGGCCGAGTTCCTCGCGGGCAATATCGCCACGCTTCGCAAGTTCATAAAGATGGGGCTTAAATTCGACAGTTTCTCCGAGGAAATGGACGCCAGATCCGGGGTCGGTAATATCGGCCAGGTGGCGGACGACGTCGGGGCCACTATCGGCGCCGGCTCCGCTTTCGCCGGTTCGGATCACTATAGCGGCCGCAGCAATAACTTCAATGTCACGATACCCGTCCTGCATTCGCAGCAAAACAGCTGGGCGTCCAACCATCACCGCTACCAGTCGCTGAACGAGGACGGCCGGACGATCCATGTCCAGCAGGAGTCGCGGGTTTCCAACGGCCAGTCGTTCAATGTCCCGTTCGTGGGCGCGATGATGAAATATGACTCGCAGAAACATATTTACGTGGTGAACAAGGAAACCACCGACGGGAAGGTTTCCAGGCCGTCCCTCATTTACCAGCAGCATGAGGGTTTCGTCCGCAGCGTGGACTCTTCGGCTCGCGACATGATAGACCAGGCCAATAATGTGCTGAAGTACGCGGGCGTCAAGGGGAACGGAACCACCGGCGAGAATCTGATCCCTTCCGCTGACATCTTCCCGCCGGTGCCCTATGACGAATCCCTGTCGGCCGACGGAGATTTTCCCTCCGGGCAGAGCAAGACCTATAAAGCGGCCATGATGTCTTTCAGACTGCTCTTTAATGAGAAAGCGGTGCAGGATATCGTTTTCGCGGCGCCGCAGCTGATCCTGAAAGCGTATATCAATGTCATGCGCGAAAGGGTGGGCCAGGTATTGGATAAGGTCAAGGATCTGTTCTCCATAAACGAGAAAGGAAAAGTAAGTTATGACTACGATGCCGCCAGTGCGCGTCTGGAGCCCGAGTTCCCGGTGGAGGGAGCCACCAATCCGCTGGACATAGTGCGGAACGTGGCTTATTCTGCCGCCAGATTCATAGAGAGGATCACCGCGGTCAGGAACGAGTCAAACTGGAAAGATCAGTCGGAAAAGCTTTCCAAGGTGGCTTCCGGCAGCGAGATGAAATATGATGACTTTCTTAAGGTGGTGATCCAGATGGTGGACACCAGGGACATCTCCTCCGAGATCTATGTCCACACGGATAAGAAGATCAAGGGCGAGCCGGACGTGTCCCAGAACTATAACATCTTCAATAACCGCGCCGACGGTTTTGACAGGAGTTATGACGACGTGACAAAGATGCAGCAGAGGTTCGCGGAGCCTACGGAACTTACCGATTAAGGTAAAGCTTCCGTAAGGTCAGGAGCCCGGACAGGCGGCGCCCGTCCGGGCTCCTTGTTTTTTAGCCGTTAATCTTGCTGTCGGCGCCGAAGATATACGCCATGAGCGCGGCCCTGGCCCACATGCCGTTGCGCTCCTGGCGCCAGAAGACGGCCCTGGGATCTTCGTCCACGGCGGGCTCTATTTCATGCCGCCGCGGGAGCGGGTGCATGATAACGCAGGTCTTTTTTATCAGTTTCAGGTGTTCCGTTTTGAAGTAAAAAGGGGAATAATCCACGGCGCCCGATTCCCCGGCCTTGTCGTGCTCATCCTGGACGCGGGTCATGTAGACGGCGTCGGCGCCGCCCATCACGGATCTTAAATCCCCGGTCTCCGTGAACGGTATGCCGTGGCGTTTCAGGAATTCCAGGATGTCGGCTTCCATGCGGAATTCTTCCGGCGAGACGAATGCCAGCGAGATATTCCTGTAATTTTTCATAAGGTAGGTGAGCGAACGCACGGTCCTGCCGCGTTTCAGGTCGCCTACCATGGCTATCTTTTTATTGTCCATTTCACCGTTGAAACTGCGGTAAAGCGTGTAAGCGTCCAGGAGCGCCTGGGTGGGATGCTGATCCTTGCCCGAGCCGCCGTTTATGATGGGAACCGGCCGGTTGGTGCGGTTCATCAGCCAGGCGGTCTTTTCGACGAAGCCGGGGGCCGGATGGCGCATGATGATCAGATCCACGTAGCTGGAAAAAGTGCGCACGGTGTCTTCCGGGCTTTCGCCTTTCACCTCGGAAGAAGTGGAGGTGTCGCGGATCTCCGAAGTCCGGATGCCCAGTATGTGGGCCGCGTTCAGGAATGACAGAAAGGTCCGGGTGGACGGCTGTACGAAATAGAGCATGGCGCGCACGTGGGACAGGAGGGACCCTGCGTAGTCCATGCCTTCCTTTTTCTTAGTCATTTCCCGGAGCGCGTCGGCGGTCTTGAAAAGGCGGGTCAGCAGTTCCCGGTCGAATTGCTGGGCGAAAAGGCAGTCATAAAGCCGTCCGTTCCTGGCGAAGAACGGCAGCTTTTCCGAAACATCCTTTTTATGGAACTCCGTCCAGTTCGCGTCCACGCTGGTCATAGCCGGAGACCTTTCCATGATTTCCTCCCATCCTTAAAGCTGTTCGCCAACGCGGCGTCCCGTAGATTATATTAATTACGCCATACGGCTTCAATCGGATCCGCGGATCCGCGCCGTTGTGAATATGGCCGATGTTTTATAGAATTGCAAAATGCCGGTTTTGATCAACGAATTAAGGACGCACCCGCTGGCGCTGTTCGCCGATTTCCGCCGGCTTTTCTTCGGGCGCGTCGTCTCGGCCGTCGGCGATAAGTTTTTTTCCATTGCCATTGCCTGGTGGATAATAAGCGGGAGCGGCGACGGCGCCAGGTTCCAGCTGGGCCTGGTGATGGCCGTGAACGTCGTACCGGTGGTTCTTTTCGGCCCCGCGCTGGGCGCCCTGGTGGATCGGTCCGACAAGCGCCGGGTGATGCTTCTTGCCGACGGCGCGCGGGCTTTCTGCGTTTTCGCGCTGGCCTGGCTTCTTTTTTCGGACAGACTCACGCTGCCGGCGCTTTACGCCCTGTGTTTTCTCATTTCCGCTTTCGGCCCGCTGTTCGAATCCGCCGTCTCAAGTTCCATTATGCGGTTGACTTCCCCGGAAAAGCTGGCCGGCGCGGCCGCGGCCGACGCCTCGGTCATGCAGCTGTCGAACGTGGCCGGCTCGGCCCTGGGGAGCGTCCTGATGGCGTTAACGGGTGTTATCGGCGCTTTCGTGTTCAATGCGGCGTCCTACCTGGTTTCTTTTTTCGCCGTCCTGCGCATCAGGACGGACTTGCGTCCGCCTAAGGCGGAGACGGGCCTGCCCGGGGGGAGCGGCGTTTCGGCTTATATGGCGGAACTGCGGGAAGGCGTGAATTATATCCTGAAAAACCGGCCGCTCAGATCCCTGCTGTATGTTTTCGCCGCTTTTAATTTTTTCATCGGTCCGCTTTTGATCCTCATCCCGATGATCGTTCAGTTCACGCTCAGGGAATCGGTAGTCTGGCTGGCCATCTTTGAAACGTTTTTCGCCCTGGGCTCTTTCGTGATGTCTGCCGCGGCCAGCTTCAGAAAGGGCTATCGGAGCGTGTACGGGACTTTTTTCCGATCCGTTCTTTTCCTTGGGCTGTCGTTCGGCGGGCTTTATTTTACCGGGGACAGGTACGCTGTCTGTGCCCTTCTTTTTGCCGCGGGCGCGGCCCTGGGGGCCGGTAACGCCGCCGCGCTGGCGCTTTTTCAGTATACCGTGCCGGAAGAAATGAAAGGCAGGTTCTTCGCGGTTCTTACCACAATCTGTTACGCGGTTTTGCCGCTGACGTTCATGCTGAACGGGTTTCTGGCCGAGAAATTTTCCGTGGGATTCTGCATCGCTTTCAATTCCCTGGCGGTGCTGGCCGTGTCCTGCGTCATCCTGCTTATACCGAGGCTGGAGGCAAAGGTGGGTCTTTCGGCCCCTTAACAGGGTGGGCCTTAGGGCCTTGCGGAACGCGGGTTTTGCTGGTAGACTGTAGTTATGGAAGACAAGCCGTCTTCGCGGAAATTCAGGGAACCTGGGGAAATTTTATGAAAAGAGCGGTTTTGATCATAGCGGGTCTGGCGGCGTCGCTGTCCGCTGTATTTCAGGACGCCGGCGCCGGGGAAGTCCGCGCGTCCGCCGATAAGGCTTTTGGCGGGCTGGACCCGTCTTCGATGGATATGCGGTTCCAGGCTCCCGCCGCTCCGGCAAGGGCCGGTAGAACGGCCTCCTCCGCGGAGATGGATCAGTGGAACGGCTATCTCGCCAGGGGTTTCGGGGGGGTAAAGGCCGCGGTTTCAACCGCGATGTACAAAGGCGTTTCCGCCCCAGGCGCGGTGGTGGAGCGCGTCGAGCTGGAAAAAATACTTGATGCCAATCTGAAAACCAAATTGACTTTTCAGACCGCTTCCGGGGATACCGTGCATGTCAGCGGCGCCCTGGCCGCGAATTGCGATAGCGGCGGGACGTCCTGCGGCGAGAACGACAGGTATTTTCTCATCTTTCGTACCAGCAGGGGGCAGACGGTTTTTGTAAAGGGCCGCGCGGCTTTTTTGGGCAGCAGGGAGATACTTTTTGATGGAGATGGGGGAAAATATCTTGTCAGTATTTCCATGCTGCGCCGCCGGTTGACGGTGGAAACAGCGGGTCGGGTGGTGCTGGATGTTTCCCTGGATGAACTGGTCGTCGCGTTGAGAGAAAAAGGAAAAAGGCTCGAATCCGGAGCCCGGCACAATTTTTATTATAACACGGAAATACTCCAGGACAGCGCGGGAAACGGCCGTTTCGGAAAGGGGCGGGTGCTTACCTTTGCCCCCCGGGGCGATGCGCCTAACCAGACCGTGAGCGCTTCCAGAATAAGTCCTGAAGGGGTCGTTATCGAGAACGTTGAACCGCATTTGGGCTTCAGGATAGTGAACGGTATCCTGGAGATCTATCAGTTTTGAAGATAGTCGTCAGTGGTCGGAAAACCCGTCCCCGGTTCCGGGGACGGGTTTTTTTAGACGGGGTTGGGGACGTCTATAAATTCGGTCTCTACCCCGAATTTGGCGCGCAGGAGTTTCTCAAGCGCCCAGACGCCGGTCTTTTCGGTGTTGTAATGCCCGGCGGCAATGTAGTTGGCGCGGTGTTCCCTTGCGGTTTCCTGTACGAATTCCGAAACTTCCCCGGTAATATAAAGATCCAGCCCGGCCGCTATGGCCTGGTCGAACATCCGCTGCCCCCCGCCCGATACCGCTCCCAGCGTCCGTATCTTCTTCGGGCCGAAATTGAAAGAGAGGATGTCCGCGGAAAGTCCGGATTGAAGGGTCTTTATCACATCTCCCAGCGGCCGGGTCTTTCTAAAAGCCGCTCTGAAACCGATGGTTTCTCCGTCATAAGTCCCGAAAGGCCGCAGCTCGCCGGCGCCGAGGAGTTTCATGATCCGGGCATTGTTGCCGGCAACGGGATGTTTATCCAGCGGCAGATGCCAGGCGGCCAGCGTTATGCCGTTGTTAAGCAGTAGTTCCAGTTTTTTACGGAAAGGGCCTTTGACCGGAAAAGACCGGCCCCAGAGCAGGCCGTGATGAACGATTATCATATCGGCGCCGGCCTCCGCCGCGCGCTTGAAAAGTTCAAGCGAGGCGGAAACGCCGAAAGCTATTTTCTTCACTTCGGGCTTCCCTTCCACCTGCAAGCCGTTCTGGGAAGAGTCCTTTATATTTTTGCTGTCAAGGTAACGGTCCACGAAATCTATTATTCTGTCCCTTTGCATTTAAGCGCCTCCTGTACAGGTTATTTCCCGCCGGGCCTGACCGAGTAATAGTAGCCGTTGGAGAAGTCTTCCGCGAGGAAGTCGGTCGTGGTGAAAGCGGCTCCGTTCCGCGTGTACAGCATTAGAGCGGTATAACTCCAGAGACCGGGATTTCCCCTGAGCAGCGTCCTGGGGATGCGCGCGGTGAACGAACCGTGTTTCAGGACGGTCTGAAAATTACCCGCTTTCTGCGGGCCCCTGGTGGTGAAAGTGTAGATTGTTGAGGCCGCGGCGGATACTTCCAGAGCGTATTCCCAGGCGTTGTCGGGAAAGATCCTGCCGCCGCGTCCTTCCAGCAGCCTGGCGGCTCCCGCCCTTGGGCGGTTGTTCACGTCGATATAGAGATCAAAACGCGCGTTTGGTGAAATTCCCTCGTCCGGGGTTTCAAGAGCGCTCAGCGGGGTAAAAGAGAATGAGACCTCGCTGTCGTTCCAGGAAAGCTCCACCCTGGCCAGCTTCCAGGCTATGTTCGGGTCTGCGGGGGCCGCGGCGGGCGGTATCGGGGGGCGGCCTGAATTGTTGAGGATAAAACCGGAGGAGCTTTTCGCCACCGTTACTTTATCGGCGTCTTCCGTTTTTTCTTTAAGGTCGGCCAGCGGGGAGAAAAGCCAGGCCGGCGGCGCTTTGTCCATAAGCCTGTAGACGTCCGCCAGAACGTTCTGCATTTCCATCTCGGTTTCTTTGGCGGTTTCAGTTTCCGGATCGGAAAGCCTGAGAAGCCCCGGGCCGGATTCCACGGAAAAATATCCGGCGAAAGCGGGCTTTGCGGCTTTGTAGTCTCCCTGCGCGGCGTTTAGATAGGACATGAGGTCTGTCCGGGTTCTGGCCAGGGCGGTCAGCGCGCCGGTCTGGATCCGCCCGGAGGCCCAGAGGGAGTAGTCTCCGCTCCAGGGAGCGAGCGACCGGGCGGCCTGGGCCGCGGGGAGGGTGGTCGATACGGCGGTTTTAAGCGCCTCGGAGACCGTCAGGTAAGGAAAATGGGCGTTCGATGAGAGAAAGTCCAGGAGGGCGGCCCTTGAATCCGCGCCCGGCGCGTCCGTGGTTTCGTCGAAAACAAGGAATGCGGAGCCTCCGGCGGCCGGAGTGGTGGAAAAGGGCACAAGACTGATCCCTTCGGCGTCGATGAAATTGAAAGGCGTGGTGGAAACCAGCGGGCCGGCAGCCAGCCATTTAAAGCCAAAGGCTTTGGCCAGGGGGACGCAGCCGGCGGCAATCCCGCCGGGAGAGCTGACGAAGCCGTCCGGCGGGTGCCTGAAGTTCTTCGTATAAGCGTCGCGCGCGTCGCTCATTCTGAGCGAGAGAAAAAAAGGATCGTTGGTGAAAGCGGAGCTGGAAAGTTTGCCCTGCCAGCGGACGGTTTCTTCTCCGGCGGAATAGAAAAGAGGCATAGGCGGATCCCCGGCCGGCCTCGCCGCCAGCTCCAGGCGTCCCTCCGCGGCCAGAGCTTTCATCCTCTCGGCCGCGGCCGCCGGGATCTCGCCGACAGCCGCGGTCAGTTTAAGGTCTTTGCCGGCTTCAAGGCGGCTCAGCACGTCGTCCACCGCGGCGTGTTCGCGCGGTATCCAAAGGAGCGCCGTGCCGGCGCGAAGCGGCGGCGCCGGGAGCAGCAGAAGCAGATTTAACAAAAATGTTTTAGACACGGATTTTTACCTGAAAACCCCGGCCCCTGTACCCTGACCTTATTTTACGGTCATCACTGAAACTTTCCTGCCCCCAAGCATGGCCGTTTCGGGGTTGAGGGGATCCAGGATGAGCTGGCCGTCGATATTGTAAAGGTAGTGGTATGTTCCCGGCGGCAGCGGCAGGATGGTTCCCCAGACATTTTTCTCCCGCCTGGCCAGCGCGATAGAATCCCGATCCCACTTGTTGAAATCTCCGGCGAGCCCGACCGTTTTGGCGTTGGCTATCCTGACCGAGAACTTTACAAAGCGCAGTTCCGCCTGGGGCAGATCCGCCCGCTGCCCGGCCGCCCGCGGATGTATGGGGGGAAGCTGGGCGTTGCGGGACGGCTTTATGCTGGCCACGCTCCAGTGTCCCATGAAAGTGAAGTACTTGGTAAGGGCGTTATGGAACAGGACGCTGGGCACGCTGACCAGCGTAAGCGCCATGACGGCGATAATTATCAGAAACGATCTTCTTTCCAGCATATTTACCCCGCGCTTTTGCGTAACTCCCCGCCGTTTTGCCGATGGTTTTCGGAAAGGTTTTCTTCCTTACACGGGGATTATTCTATCATTTTATCCCCCGCTTTTCCTCTCGTTTCCCTTTACCTTTCCCCGGAATTTTAATAGTATATATGCTGTCATGAGCTCGCATCCTAACCAGATAACTTTCGGCACGGACGGCTTCCGGGGCATCATCTCGCGCGATTTCACCTACGAGGCCGTGCGCAAGATCGCGCAGGGCCTGGCGGATTATATCGCGTACAAAAATATGCGCGTAGCGGAAAAGCCGAGCGTGGTGATCGGCTATGACAGGCGGTTCATGTCGGATCGGTTCGCGGCCGCGGCCGCGGACATCCTTGCCGCCAACGGCGTGGTCTGCGTGGTTTCCGACGGCCCCCTTCCTACCCCGGCCGTGAGCTGGCTCACGGCCTCCAAATTCGGTCTGGGCGTAGTGATCACCGCCAGCCACAACCAGTATTTTTATAACGGCGTCAAGATAAAGCAGAACGGCCGGTCGGCTCCCCCTTCGGTTACGGCGGAACTGGAGAATTATATTTCCAAGGCTGTGCCGATGCTCAGGGCGGCCGCCCCCGCGCCCAGAAAATCTTTCAAAAAGAATTACGTGGATTATCTGGCTTCGAAGGTGAACATCGGCCAGATCCTCTCAAAACTGCCGGGGCCTGTGGTAGTGGATTTTATGTACGGAGCGGGGGCCGAGGTGGCCGGCGAGGTGTTCAACTCCAAGAACATTATAAAGATCCGCGCGGCCTCCGATCCCCTGTTCGGCGGCATTACGCCGGAGCCGGTGGAAAAGAACCTCGCCGAACTGATCGATACCGTAAAGAAGAAGAAAGCCGTTATGGGTATGGCGCTGGACGGCGACGCTGACCGCTTCGCGCTGGTCAGCGATAAGGGCGTTTATATGACCCCATGCCAGATAGCGCCCATGCTTTTGGATTATCTGCTCAAGCGCAACCGCCTTAAGGGGAAAGTGGCGCAGGCCGTGTCCATGGGGTATCTTACCAAGCGCATCGCCAAGGCCGCCGGTCTGCCCTTCGAGGAGACCCCGGTAGGTTTCAAGTACATAGCCGAGAAGATGATCTCCGAGGACGTTTCGTTCGGGGTGGAGG
Source organism: Elusimicrobia bacterium GWA2_56_46 (assembly GCA_001799575.1). GTDB lineage: Bacteria > Elusimicrobiota > Elusimicrobia > Elusimicrobiales > UBA9959 > YA12-FULL-51-18. The sequence continues at coordinate 271,846 of MGTT01000011.1, read as the reverse complement.
AGTCCGGCGGCTATGCCTGGAAAGGCAATATCCCGGAGCGTGACGGCGCGCTTACCGCCCTGATGTTCATGGAGATGGCGGTTAAAACCGGTAAAACCGTATCCGAGCTGTATAAGGATGTGGAAGCGCGCTACGGCAGATCGGCTTTCATACGCCGGGACATGAAGCTTGAAAAAGCGGTTCCCAATAAACACTCTTTCGCGGTAAAGCTCAAAAAGAAACTGCCCAAAACCATTCTGGGCAGGAAGGTGCTGGATACCAACACCATCGACGGTCTTAAGATCATCCTTGAGGACGATTGCTGGCTGCTCATGCGTCCGTCCGGCACCGAGCCCTTGTTGAGGACTTACGCTGAAACCGAATCCCAGGAGAACACGAAAAAATTCCTTGAATTCGCGGCCAAACTCATAGATCAGAAGTAGAAAAGCGCTGTCAAAATACATGGAGGGAACGTATGAACTTTACCGGTAAGAGATTCGTATCGTCGGAGTCGGTCACCGAAGGCCACCCCGACAAGGTGTGCGACCAGATTTCGGACGCTGTGCTTGACGAGATCCTGAGAAAAGATCCCGCCGGCCGCGTCGCCTGCGAGACTTTCATCACCCGCGGCATGGTCGTAGTCGGCGGGGAGATCACCACCAAAACCTACGTGGACGTTGATACGCTGGCACGCCAGGTGATCAGGGACATAGGCTACAACCACACCAAATACGGATTCAATTACGAGACCTGCGCGGTCATCAATGTTATCGGCCGCCAGTCTCCGGATATCGCCCAGGGCGTGGATACCGGCGGCGCCGGGGATCAGGGCCTGATGGTCGGTTATGCCTCCGATGAGACGCCGGAACTCATGCCCCTGCCGCTTATGCTCGCGCAGAAACTGGCCATGCGGCTCGCGGAAGTACGCAAAAAAAATATCCTCCCTTACCTCGGCCCCGACGGGAAGTCTCAGGTCACCGTGGAATACCACGACGGCAAGCCCGCGCGCGTAGAGACCATCGTGATCTCATCCCAGCATACCGAGGAGATCCTGGACAAGTCCGGCCACCAGATCACCGAAAAAGCCAGGAAAGAGATCATCGACGCGGTCATTATGCCCGTGGTGGACAGGAAGATGATAGACAAGCACACCAAGTTCCTCATAAATCCGACCGGCAAGTTCGTGGTGGGCGGACCGCAGTCCGACACCGGCGTGACCGGCCGCAAGATCATCGTGGATACCTACGGCGGCGTGGCTCCCCACGGCGGCGGCGCTTTCTCCGGCAAGGATCCGACAAAAGTAGACCGCTCCGCCGCTTATATGGCGCGTTACGTGGCCAAGAACATCGTCGCCGCCAAACTGGCCAGAGAGTGCACCGTCCAGGTCGCTTACGCTATCGGCGTGGCGGAGCCCGTCGGCCTTTATGTGGACACCCACGGCACCGGCGTCATCGCCGACGAGAAACTGGCCAATATCGTAAAAGCCAATTTCGACTTCACTCCCAAAGGCATTATTCATAACCTCAAGCTCCGCGCCCCCGTCTTCAGAAAGACCGCGGCCTACGGCCATTTCGGCCGGAACGGTTTTGAGTGGGAAAAGACCAACGCGGCGGAAATGCTCAGAAAAAAAGCGGCCGCGGCGCCCAAAGCCAAGTGCGCCTGTTGCTGCTGAAACGGGGTTTAGAGGGGTTAGGGCTTGCCGCCCTAGCCCCTGGTTTCTGCGGGGAAAAGTCACATGAAAATACTGATAGTGGACGACAATGAACTCATGCGCTATACCATCAGGGCGCTCCTGACGGAATTGGGGCACGAAGTGGCGGGAGAGGCCGGCGACGGCGAGGCCGCGCTCAAAGCTTACGCCGAGCTTAAGCCGGAGGTGGTGTTCCTTGACCTCATCATGCCGGGGCAGTCCGGGGTTGAGATCCTGGCCGACCTCCGCAAGCTGGATCCCAAAGTCCGGGTTGTCGTGATCACAGCCGTGGATCAGAAAGAGCTGGATCGTAAACTCTCCCATACCGGCGTCACGGCCATTATCCGCAAACCTTTTTCCTACGAGGAATTCAAGGCCGTGGTCAGGAGTATCGTGGTGTAGGGAATCCTGAGTCTTGAATCTGAGTCTATATGAGCGAGAATACGAACGAGATGCTGAACCGCGTCGCTGTGGCCGGCCTGCGGAAATGCGTGGAAAAACTTTCGCGGGTTTCCGCCGGAACCTGGAAAGTGGCCGGCGCCGATGTTTCGATGGGGACGCTGGATGAAGCCGTAAAGCTCCGCGCCCCGGAAGAAGGGGAGGCCGCGGCGGTTTATTTCGACGTGAAAGGGGAATTGCCTTTCATCGCCATCCTACTTTTCGACCCGCGCGATATAGACCGCATCTCCAGGTGTTTCCTTGGGTATTCTTTTTCCGCTTCGCCCCGGCTGAACCAGGCGGGCGAACTGCTTCTCACGGAATTGGGCAATATCATTCTGAATTCTCTTGCCGGCGCTTTTTCAAACGCGGTCAAACGGATCTTCATTCCGTCCGCTCCCAGATGCCTGAGGGGCGAGCCGCAGCACCTGCTGGGGGCTATGGGGGCTTCGGTGGACGTTAAACAGAGCTATCGCATCATAAGCGTAAAACTGGATATTCAGTGCGACAAGAGCGTGACCCGCTGCGAGGTGCTGGGCCTTATCCCGGAAAAACTTGCGCAGGAGCTTCTGAACAGCGGGGGAGTTTCTTAATCCTATTATGCCGGCAAGCAAAAGATCTCATGTGATACTTGCCGCGCTTCTGGCCCTGCCGTTTTTCTGCTCCGCGCTCAGTGCCCAGGTGCGGATAGACAAAATAGACTGGCAGATTTCGCGCGTTAAGGACAATAAGAAGCTGCCCTTTGAAACCGTTTCGGAACTGAAGCTGGGATCCTACCAAAGATATGCGGACAAATTACGCGCCGTGGTGACCGCGCAGAATCTTTCCGCCCGGCCGGTGGAGGGGCTGGTGCTCCGGTGCGCCTTAAGCCTGCGTCTGGTGAAGCTGCCGGCAAAACTTAACGTCGGCGCAGCCGATCCCGGCGCCCCGGATCCCGGTTTCTGGACGGTTCCGTTCCGCGTGGAAGAAGTTCGTATCTCCCGGATAAAGCCGGGAGGTTTGTATGAAGCTAAATTAATACACAGCGCGCTTAACGAACAGCTTAAAAAGTTAAAAAACAGCGGCTTCCGGGCCGACGCACTTAAACTGCAGGTAATGCTGGATCCCAGGCCCGGCGACGAGCCGTCCAGAATAATGAAAGAAGCAGTCATAGAGATAAAGAAACCGTAACTAGAGGGTTGGAAGGTTAGAGGGAGGAATTCCCTAACTTCAAACCCTCCAATCTTCTAACCTTCCAACTCTCATCTTTTAGAGGCTCCCAATGCTGGACATCAGACTTATACGCTCAGATCCGAACCGGGTTCGAACCGGCCTCCGCGACCGCGGCGGGCGCTATCTTCCGGCCCTGGATAAAATAATAGAAACGGACGGGGCATATCTGGCCGTTCTGGCGGAGACCGAGGCGCTGCGTTCCCGGCGCAATGAGGTTTCTCAGAAGATACAAGGACTTAAAATAGCCAAAAAAGAGGCCGAAGCCAAAGCCGTGATGGACGAGGCCAACGCCATAAAAGAAACCATCAGGTCGAAAGAAGAAAGCCTGTCCGCGCTTGAAAAGGAACTGAACTGTCTGCTTCTGGGCGTCCCAAACCTCCCGGACGGGAATGTCGTGAAAGGGGGCGGGCCGCAGGAGAATAAAGTCGTCTATCAAGATCCCGGCGGCCGGCGCGAGTTCTCTTTCAAGCCGCTGGATCATCACGCCCTGGGCGAAAGCCTGGGCATACTGGATTTTGCCGCGGCCACAAGGCTTTCCGGTTCGCGCTTCGCGCTGCTGAAAGGCCCGGGCGCCCGCCTGGAACGGGCCATCACTCAGCTGATGCTGGACACGCATACGCTTGAACACGGCTATACCGAGATCTTTCCTCCTTTCCTCGTCAATTCCGAAAGCATGACCGGCACCGGGCAGCTTCCCAAGTTTGAAGAGGACCTCTACAAGGTGGCCGCCGAACCGCCGCTGTACCTTATTCCTACGGCCGAGGTGCCGCTGACCAATTTGTGCCGGGGGGAGGTTCTGAAAGAAGAATCTCTGCCATGGAAGTTCACCGCTTATACCGCCTGTTTCCGCCAGGAGGCCGGCTCTTACGGCAAGGATACGCGCGGTCTGATCCGCAACCACCAGTTCAATAAAGTGGAACTGGTCTGGATCACAAGGCCGGAAGATTCCATGGCCGCCCTGACGAAACTGCGCGCCGACGCCGAGAAGATTCTCCGGCTTCTTGGCATACCTTACCGCGTGCTGGAACTTTGCACGGGCGACCTTGGCTTCAGTTCCGCCATGACTTATGACCTGGAAGTCTGGATGCCCGGAGAAAACAAATTCAGGGAGATCTCTTCGTGCTCCAATTGCGGGGATTTTCAGGCCCGCCGGATGAACGCCCGCTTCAAACGGGCGGACGGCAAAAAGACCGAATTCGTCCACACGCTGAACGGTTCCGGGCTGGCCGTGGGCCGTACTTTCGCGGCCATACTTGAAAACTATCAGGAGGAGGACGGTTCCGTGACGGTTCCCGAAGCGCTCAGGAAATATATGGGGACGGATAAAATAGAATCCTTATGAAGAAAATCATGCTCCCGGTTGTTTTTTTAGTTTTTGCGGCCGTGTCCGGCCTCCGCGCCGCCGCTCCGGCGGAACCCCTGCCCGAAGAGCTCAGGCTTCTGTCCAAGAAAGGTATAGACGCCATCTACGCCGTGGATCCTGCGGAGGCCAAAAAGAATTTTGAACTGGCGGCGGAAAAATATCCCGACCATCCTTTTCCGCATTTCGGCCTGGCCATGTCCAAATGGGCCGAGCTGGAATACCTTGAGGACGAATCGGATCCGAAACTGGCGCGGGAATACGGGGAAATGACGGACAAGGCCATCGGGATCGCGCGCGCCTGGCTGAAAAAACACCCGGCCGACGCCAACGCTTATATGTGCCTGGGCGGCATGTACGGCCTGCGGGCGCGGCTCGCGCTGATGCAGCACCGCTGGCTAAAAGCCTATTTTGACGGGAAGAAAGCGATCTCCAACACCCGCAAGTCCCTGAAAGTGGATCCGGAGCTGTACGATTCATATCTCGGGCTGGGGATGTACGAGTATTACGCCGGGACATTGTCCGGAGTGATAAAGGTTCTGGCAAAGCTTCTTATGGGGGGGAACGCGGCGCAGGGAGTGGAGTATATCAAGGTATGCAAGGAGAAAGGATATTTCAACGCCCTGGCCGCCGAACTTCTGCTTATTGAAATCTATACGGAGCCGGGCAACCGGTTCAAAGATACAAAGACCGCGGTCAAATGGTCCGAAGAACTGGTTAAATTATATCCCATGCACCCTCAGATGCAGTTTGTCCTGATAGTTTCGTTGTTCGAAGATAAACGGTATCTTGAATCCCGTAAAGAGTCGCTGGAGTATCTGAAACGCCTCCAGGAAGGCGTACCGGGTTACCGCAAAAGATATCTGCCGCGCGTTCTTTCCGCCATCGGTTCCACGTATCTGGTGGAGAAAAATTATGACGCGGCTTCGGATTATTTTCATAAATCCTACGCGACGATCAAAGATAACCCCGAGGTTCATCCGGCCCGCTGGGCCGTCTGGGCGCTTGTCAAGGCCGGGAATATCCTGGATCTTAAGGGGGAACGGGCGAAAGCCGTGGAGTTGTACAAGGAAGCCCGGGCCTACAAAGATGAATGGGGCTTCTGGGAATACATAGACCGCTATATTAAAAAACCTTTCACCGAAGCGGAACTGTACGGCCCGCTGCCGCCGCCGTAAGGGATATGGATTCATCAACTATAATATTTCTTCTGCTTGCGATCCTGGCCTGGGGGATGGGCGCGTTTTTCGATAAGATGACGCTGCGGTACGTGGATTCGTCATCCGCGTTCTATCTCAGGACGCTGTTTATGCTGGTCATCTTTGTCCCTTTCCTGCTATGGAAATATCTTCCCACCAGGGCCGCGCTGCTGGGCTCCAACAAACTGGCTTCGGTGTTCATACTTTCAAGCGTGGTTGTGACGATGGGGGGGGTATTCTTCTATCTCAAGGCCATGTCCGGCGGAGAGGCCTCCAAGATCGTGCCTTTGAGTTCCACATATCCTTTCGTGACGTTTGTCATGGTCTATCTCTTTCTTGGCGAGAGTTTCACCGCGGCCAAACTTATAGGCACCCTGCTCATCTCCGGCGGAATTTATTTTATCTCCAAATAACGCGGCACCCTGCCAGGAAGGCCTGTACTGAAAAGGTAACGCCGGGCTGGCGGGCTTTGGGTATAGAGCCGCGAGAAGCCCGGTCGGGGGCCTGGCGAGGGTATGGATCCGTCGGGCACGCTATCGGCCACACCGTGGCCGCGCTCCCGCTCGGGCTCGGCGCTGCGCAAGCCTCGCCCTGCGCGAGGGCCCGCCGAACCCATACCCTCGCCACCCCTCCGTAAAACTTACGCCGATTATGTTCCTTCGGCATTATTCCCCGGCGCTCATTTAAAACAAAAGAAAAAGGCTCCCGTTGCTTTTGAGTATGGTGAAATTTGCGGGATAAATGAAATAGTGGCCTCGGTTCCGGCGCTGACCTTCGGCACATGGAAAGATGACGAAAAAAATAAACTGGATACGATCCATGAGCCTTTGAGGGACGAAATGGTCAAAATGGGGCTGCAAAACGACGGGCAGGCTGACCAAGACCCTGCTTTTAATGACAGTTTCGCGATAATTCCGTTAAACTTGGGATCAGGTCGGGGTTCGTCCCCCCATCCCGCGGCGAGAGACTTGGAGAGGCCCACACTCCGCACGGGCCAAAAATCAAGATGGGTGTGGGCATGTTAGCCCTTGCGGAAGTGAGGTGCGTCAGCTATACTCCAGTAGAGAGTCGGAGAACATTTATCGCGGGATCCCGGGAGGTAATATTTATGGAGAAGAGAATAAGCAGCGTTGCAGGATTGGTGGCGGCCCTGATGACGGGTCTGGCCGGGTTTGGCTACTCCCTTGAAGTGAATGCCGGTTTGGAGGCCCAGCTTTCAGCGAGTGGGATCAGCGTTCCGGCGGCCGCTAAAAACACAAAAACTATGGAAGAGCGGATCGAACCTGAGGCTGTTGTTAAAGGCGGTAATGGGCAAACAGAGGCGCCTGCCGTTCCGGCCCTGGAACGCAGTTACCGGCTTTCCATGGACGGGACTGGGTTTCCGGGTGAGGAGGGGCCCGCTTATCTGGGGCCTGTCGGTCAGTACTTTGGTCTAAACGGAACGATCACATTTAGTGGGGATGTTATCACGCGGGCCGACCTTGCCATTCATGTGATGGGAGATAGAACGTTCAAGCCGTTTACCGTGAAAATATCGGATCCGGCGCTGGGACGGCGTCCTGGAGACGCTCATTTTGGGATGCTTATAACGGGGGATTATCTTAAGTTCATGGGGTATCTGGGGCCGGTTCCTGCGGAGGCGGAGGGGGGCATACTTGGGCGGTATGTGGGCAAAAAAAACATCGTGCTTACGATCCGGGCTAATTGTCCTACGGAGCCTGGCGCCGGCGGTGCCCGCAAATGCCGCGTGTTCCCGTATCGTTCTGGAATTTCGAGAGAGGGCGGGGAAAATTCTTACGAATATCAGGAGGTGTTCATGATGGGTAAGGCGAATATGCGCCTTACTCCTATGGACTGACGCTGCGGGTCAGGAGGGGCGGGGTCAGGTACATGCCTGACCCCCGCTTTTTGGCGGATCCCCGAACTTGAGGCCGCTGGTGCAAGAAATTCTTTCAGATCAGCTCAGGGAGCCCATCAGGCGGTAGACGAGTTTGGCGGCGTTGAATTCGGTCACGGGGGAGCCTTTGATAGGGGCGACTTCCACCACGTCCAGCCCCACCACTTGCTTTCTGCCGTTTGCCGCCTTAAAACCTATGACACCGGAAGAATTTGAAAAATTGGCGGGGAAGGCGATTAGGGGGCTGCCGAAATTTTTCAGAGACAAAATGAAGAATGTCGTTGTGATCGTGGCCGACGCGCCCGGGCGTGCGCGGGAGCGGCGCTTTGGGGGCGGGCTGCTGGGGTTATACGAGGGTATCCCGCTTTTGGACAGGGATACCGGTTACAGCGGGGCCATGCCGGACAAGATAACGCTCTTTAAGAAGAACATAGAGGCGGAGTGTTCCACCCCGGAAGAGATAGAAGAGGAAGTGCGGCACGTGGTGATGCACGAACTGGCCCACCACTTCGGCATGACCGACGAGGAACTGCGCCAGAAAGGTCTGTACTGAAAAGGCAACGCCGGGCTGGCGGGCTTTGGGTATAGAGCCGCGAGAAGTCCAGTCGGGGGCTTGGCGAGGGTATGGGCCCGTCGGGCACGCTATCGGCCACACCGTGGCCGGATTCCAGAGTATTATGTCACCGGATTTCCGTGCCGCGGCGGAGGTAGCCGGCGGCGCCGGTTATTTTTACGTTAATGAAATCGCCTGCTTTAAGCGTGGGAGGGGCTCCTGCGCTGCCATAGGCCGTAGGCTTTAAGCCATAAGTTTTTTTGGTTTTTCTGCCTATGGCGTCCGGCTTATGGCCTATGGCGTCCGGTATCACTTCCACTTTCCCGTCTATCTCCGGGGCGTCGCGGTAGGTGCGGCCGAAATTCCCCGAGTCCATTAGAACTTTTACTGTTTTCCCCGCCAGACCGAGGTTTATACGGTCTACTACCCGGCTTTGCGCGGTTATCAGCTCGTTCATGCGGGCGGTTTTTACCGTTTCCGGTATCTGCCCCGGCAGTCGGGCGGCCGGGGTTCCGGGTTCGCGGGAATAGGCGAAAACGGCCACGTTATCGAAGCCTGCCCCGGCGGTAAACGCCAGCAGTTTTTTGAAATCTTTTTCAGTCTCGCCGGGAAAGCCGGAGATAAAGCTGGTTCTTAAAGCGATATCAGGCACTAATTTCCTGATGGACGCCAGCTTGCGTTTTATGGAGCTTTCCGTGGAGCGGCGGTTCATCTTTTTAAGGACATTGTCCGAGATATGCTGCAGCGGCAGATCCAGATAATGGACTATCTTTTCCTCGTCCCGCATAAATTTGAGAATCTCGGAAGAAAGCTTTTCCGGGTAGACGTACATGAGTCGCAGCCAATCCACGCCCGGGATCTTTATAAGTTCCTTTAAGAGTTCGTAAAGTCTGGGCCGGCCATATAGATCCAGCCCGTAGGAAGTAGTGTCCTGCGCGATGAGCGAGATCTCCCTGGCTCCGGATCCGGCCAGGTTTTTTGCTTCGTCGATCACGTCCTCCATCGGTTTTGACCGGAAGCGCCCGCGTATCATGGGAATAGCGCAGTACGAACAGTGATTGTCGCAGCCGTCGGCAATTTTCAGGTAGGCGCTGTGAGGGGCGGTGAGACGGACTTTCAGTTTAGGGGCGGCAAGCGGCAGGGTCGCCGGCAGGATATGGCTGCCGCCGCCGTCCAGGGCGGAAGCTATCCGGTCCAGGGCGTTTATTCCCGCAACAGCGTCTATCTGCGGGAATCTCTTGAGCAGCGAATCCTTCTCGCGTTCGACCAGGCAGCCGGTCACGGCGATTTTTGAGATCTTCCCCCGCTTTTTAAGGGAGATAAAGCGGTTTATCTCGGCTTCCGATTCCCTGGCGGCGGAACTGAGAAAGGCGCAGGTGTTTATCAGAACGACGTCGGCCTTGTTTTTGTCCGCGGTCAGCTCATACCCGGCCGCGGCAAGGTGTCCGGCCATCACCTCGGCGTCAGTCAGGTTCTTAGGACAGCCCAGGGAAACGATAAAAACTTTAGGCATAAGGGAAAAGGCTAAAGGATGAGGGATAAGGGCTAAAGGGCAAAAAAACTTTATATATTCTCTGTGAGTTTCCTTAATCCTTTAGCCTTTATCCTTCAGGTAATGCCCTGCGGGCATTACCGGTTAGTGTTTCTCTACGTGCTTTATGATCCAGTAAACCGCCACGCCTAGGCCCGACATGAGCAGTATGAAAACCGGATAGGTCACGCGGGGGTCGGCGATCTGGGTGATAGTCGCGAGCTCGGACATGCCGCCGACGCCGGCGAAGAAGCTCGGCACCGCTATCGCTATGACCACGGCGTTGAGGTTCTTCATCATCACGTTCAGATTATTGCTGACGATGGACGCCCTGGCGTCCATAAGGCCGGCCAGGATGTTGGAGTAAATTTCCGCCTGGCGCGAGCACTGGTTGTTTTCAATCATTATGTCGTCCAGGAATTCCACGCTGCGCTGAGAGAACCCCACTTTTTCCGCGGCGTGTTTGAGGCGTTCTATCACGTAGGAATTGGCGTTTACGGCGTTAAGATAGTAGACCAGGCTTTTCTCCAGCGTGAACAGATTCAGCAGATACCGGTTTTCCATGGAGGAATTGATCTTGCGCTCTATTTCGTCGGCTATCATGTTTATGATCTTCAGGTGTTCCATGAAATGGAAAATGGAGTTGTAGATCAGTTTCAGGAAGATCTCCTTGATGCCGGTGACGTGCTTGAAATATTTACCGGCGAAGAGATTCAGGTCTTCGGAGATGGCTACGATCAGCTTGTCCTTGAACAGAAACAGGCCCATGGAAGAGACTTTGAACAGGAACTGGTCGTTGGAGGAATAGTTTTTGGGCCGTTTAAAGATGAGCTCCAGATGATCCGGCTCGAATTCCATGCGGGCCGGTTCTTCCGGGTCGAAAGCCGAAGCGAGGTTGTGCTCATCCAGATTGAAATTGCCCACGACCCATTTTTTCTCGTCCTCGGTCGGATCTATGAGCAGCCAGATCAGGGGGGCGTCGTCCCCGGTCTGGATCAGCTGGTTGTTTTCTAGTTTGTAGCGTTTTATCATGATTTCTTCCCGGCTTTTGCTTTCGGTTTGAGGCCGGCCGCCACGGTCTCGCCCATCAGGGAGAGGTTCTCCACTACGGTTACGCCCGCGTTCTCAAGCGCCTCCACCTTGGAGGCATGGGTGCCCGAAGCGCCTTCCACGATGGCGCCGGCATGCCCCATGCGGCGTCCGGGGGGGGCGGTCCGGCCGGCTATGAAAGAGAATACCGGCTTGGTCATGCGCGCTTTTATAAAGCGTGCCGCGTCTTCCTCCGCGGAGCCGCCTATTTCGCCTATCATCACCACCGCGCTGGTGTCCTGGTCGGCTTCGAACATCTTAAGAACGTCCACGAAATTCATGCCCTGCACGGGATCCCCGCCTATCCCCACCACGGTGGATTGGCCCAGCCCCTGGCTGGTCAGCTGCCACACCGCCTCGTAGGTAAGCGTCCCGGAGCGGGACACGATGCCGACGTGGCCTTTCTTGTGGATATACCCCGGCATGATGCCGGCTTTGCATTCGCCGGGGGTTATGACGCCGGGACAGTTGGGCCCGACCAGCGTTACGCCCCGCCCTTCCAATTCCAGAAAGCGGAGGCGTTTTTTTACCCGCGCCATGTCCAGCACGGGTATTCCCTCCGTGATGCAGATGATGAGCTTTATGCCCGCTTCAGCCGCTTCCAGAATGGAATCGGCCGCGAATGGCGGCGGCACGAAGATGAGCGAAGTGTCGGCCCCTGTTTCCCTGACGGCTTCTTTGACGGTGTTGAAGACCGGTATGTCAAAGTGCCTGGTTCCGCCTTTTCCGGGCGTCATCCCGGCCACGATATTGCAGCCGTATTCCAGGCACAGCCGGGAGTGGAATGAGCCCTGCGCGCCGGTCATGCCGTGGACGAGGATCTTTGAATCCTTATTTAAAAGTATAGACATGTCAATTTCCTCCGGAAATATGGGGGGCTCGTTTCGAATCACAAGCCGAGAGCCACGGTCTCAGTTGGCGGCCTTTACGGCTTTCTGCGCCGCTTCCCAGAGGGAGTCGGCCTGCTCCAGCTTAAGGCCCGAATCTTTCAGTATCGCCTTGCCCTCTTTTACGTTCGTGCCTTCAAGGCGCACGATCAGGGGCACCTGGAGCCTGGCTTTTTTTGTCGCTTCCACTATGCCGTTGGCTATATTATCGCACTTCATGATCCCGCCGAAGATGTTGACCAGAACGGCTTTCACCTTGGCGTCTTTCAGAATGATCTGGAAAGCTTTGGTTATCTGTTCCACGTTCGCGCCGCCGCCAACGTCCAGGAAGTTGGCCGCGCTGCCGCCTGCGAGCCTGACCGTGTCAAGCGTCGCCATGGCGAGGCCCGCGCCGTTCACCATGCAGCCGATGGAGCCGTCCAGGCCGATATAGTTTATGCCGACGGCTTTCGCTTCTTTCTCTATCTCGGAGGATTCATGGTCGGGTTTGGCTTCCAGATCCTTATGGCGGAACAGGGCGTTGTCGTCGGTCACTATTTTGGCGTCCACGGCCACCAGTTCTCCGTCGCTGGTGATGGCCAGCGGATTTATTTCTACCAGGCTCGCGTCATAATCCAGAAACACCCTGGCGAGAGCCTTGGCCAGAGCCGTGAAATCGCAGAAATTCTTTTTGGGTATTTTCAGGGCGAAAGCCAGCTCCCGCGCCTGGAAATCCGGCAGTCCGGCGTCAAGATCCACCGGCATTCTGATGATGCATTCGGGCCTGGTCCGGGCCAGCTCTTCTATGGACATGCCGCCCTCCGCGGAAGCTATTATCATGGGCGCGGCCTCTTTGCGGTCCAGAACCACTGAAATATAGATCTCTCGCTCGGGAGCGCAGGCGGCTTCCACCAGCACTTCTTCCACCGTGAGAGCGGCCCCGTGGGTCTGATGGGTGACGATCTTCATCCCCAGCATATTCTTAATGTAGGTATGGGCCTCTTCTTTTGTGCGGGCTATCTTGACGCCTCCCGCCTTGCCCCGTCCGCCGGTCAGCACCTGGGCTTTGACGACCCAGGGCCCGTTGCCGTCCAGCTTCACGTTTTCCGCGCTGTCGCCTATGCGGATCACGCCGTACCTGCGCTGGATGGGTATTTTATAAGCCGCGAATATATCCTTGCCTTCGTATTCAAGCAGTTTCATGGGCCTCCGTTGCGTCTGCCAATGTATTTTGTAGTATAATTTGAAGTATCAAGTCCAGTCCCCCATTATAGAGGTGCCAACATGATCAAGTCTTCCAAAAAGATAAAGGTGAGCGAACTGGCTTCCATAACCATACGCTTCGCGGGCGACTCGGGCGACGGCATACAGCTGGTGGGCAGCCAGTTCGCCAACGCCACGGCCATAGCCGGCAACGATCTCAGCACTTTGCCGGATTATCCGGCCGAGATCCGCGCCCCGGCGGGCTCTTTGGGCGGCGTGAGCGGCTTCCAGATAAGTTTTGGCGACGAATCCGTTTTGACGCCCGGCACCAGGCCGGACGTCCTGATAGCCATGAACCCCGCCGCCCTGGCGGTCAATATCAAAAATATCGACAAGGGTTCCGTTATTATCACCAACTCCGATGTCTTCACTCCCGCGGCGCTTGAAAAGGCGGGATATTCGGCCAACCCTCTGGAGGACGGCACGCTTTCCAATTACCGCGTCATCGCTATTCCCGTAAGCGCTCTTACGGAGAGCGCCCTTAAAGATTCCGGACTGACCAAATCCCAGATCGCCAAATGCAAGAATTTTTATATGCTGGGCATCATGTACTGGATGTACGACCTGCCGCTGGAACCTACCCTTAACTGGATCAACACCAAGTTTAAAAAAAGCCCCGAGCTGGCCGAAGCCAACAGGAAAGTGCTGATGGCCGGCCGCAATTACGCGGACGCGACCGAGATCTTCGACGCGCGGTTCCAGATAAAAAAAAGCCCCGTGGCGGCGGGCAAGTACCGCAACCTCACCGGCAACGAAGCCGCCGCTTACGCGCTGATCACGGCCGCCAAACTTCTCAAGCGCAAACTTTTCTACGGCTCCTATCCCATCACGCCGGCTTCCGAGATCCTTCAGACGCTGGCCAAGCATAAGGCCAACGACGTCGTGGTCTATCAGGCCGAAGACGAGATCGCGGCGGTCTGCGCCTCGATCGGAGCGTCGTTCGCCGGCTGCATGTCCGCCACCGGCACCAGCGGCCCCGGCTTAAGTCTGAAGATAGAGGCGCTTGGTCTGGCCGTCATCGCGGAGCTGCCGCTGGTGGTGGTCAACGTCCAGCGCGGCGGCCCCTCCACGGGACTGCCGACCAAGACCGAACAGTCGGATCTGCTGCAGGCCGTTTACGGCCGGCACGGCGAATCGCCCCTGGTGGTGATGGCCGCCTCCAGCCCGGCCGACTGTTTCAACACCACTCTCGAAGCCGCGCGCATAGCGGTAAAATATATGACGCCGGTGATCGTGCTGTCCAACGCTTATCTTTCCAACGGCTCCGAGCCGTTCAGGATCCCTAAACTTTCCGAACTGCCGAAATTCGCGCTTCCGCCTCTGCCGGAGCCGGAGAATTATAAACCCTATATGCGCGACCATGATACGCTGGCGCGCCCGTGGGCCGGCCCCGGCATGAAGGGCTATGAACACCGGACCGGGGGGCTTGAGAAAGCCGAAGGTTCGGGCGCTATCAGTTATGACGCGGAAAACCACGAAAAGATGACGAAGCTGCGGGACGAGAAAGTGGCCAGGGTGGTCAGGGAGATCCCGCCGGTCAGAATACACGGCGCCGAAGAAGGCGAGCTGCTGGTGGTGGGCTGGGGTTCGACTTTCGGGGCCATCACCCAGGCGGTAAGCGAGGCCCGCGCCACCGGCCTTAATGTTTCGGCCATACATGTCAGGTTCATGAACCCGCTGCCGGCCGACCTCGGCACCGTCATGCGGCGCTTCCGCAAGGTGCTGGTGCCGGAAGAGAACACGGGCCAGTTCCGGATGATGCTGCGTTCGGCTTACGCGCTCGAACCCATAGGCCTCAACAAGGTTCAGGGCCAGCCGCTGAATTCGGAGGAAGTGCTCGGCAAGATCAAGGAGATCCTGAGAGGGAATTGACCAAAATGGAACACACAAAACTTACGGCTAAAGATTTCGCTTCCACTCTGCCGGTGAAGTGGTGCCCCGGCTGCGGCGACTTCGCTATTTTGAACCAGATCCAGAAGGCCATGGCCGGCATGGGGCTGCCGCACGAAAAGTACACGGTGATCTCCGGCATCGGCTGTTCCAGCCGGTTCCCTTATTACGTCAACACTTACGGCTTTCACTCCATACACGGCCGCGCCTGCGCAATCGCTTCCGGCGTGAAACTTTCCAATCCGGAGCTCGCCGTGTGGGTCATCACCGGCGACGGGGACGGCCTCTCCATCGGCGGCAACCATATGATGCATTCCATCCGCCGTAACATCGGCCTGAAGATCGTGCTGTTCAATAACCGCATCTATGCGCTGACCAAAGGCCAGGCCAGCCCCACCACGCTGATGGGCGCGAAGACCAAATCCTCTCCCATGGGCACCATAGACTATCCGTTCAATCCGGCGCGGTTCGCCGTAGGCCTGGACTGCACGTTCGTCGCGCGCGGCATAGACACCGATATGGCCGGCACCACCGCCCTGCTTGAGCGCGCCGCCGCGCATAAAGGCACGGCTTTCGTGGAGATTCTGCAGAAATGCGTGCCGTTCACGGACAAGGAATTCGACGTTTTGAAAGATCCGGAAAATAAGGACGACCTGCTTATCCGGGTGGAACACGGCAAGCCGCTGGTCTTCGGAAAGAACAGGAACAAGGGCATAGTTTTCAACGGGCTCAAGGCTGAAATTCTGGAGTTTAAATCCGGCGGCGTTCCGTCCGAAGTCGCGGTTTACGACGAGACCAACGCCGAGATGGCTTACCTGATAAGCGGTTTCCAGCCGCCGGAGTTTCCGTTGCCGATAGGAGTCTTCCGTTCCGCGGAGAAACCTTCCTACGAGGAACTCTATTACGCGCAAGTGGCGGCCATAGGCGACACCAGGGACAACGAGCTTGAAACTCTGCTGTCCGGCCCCGACGCGTGGGAGACGAAATAAAAAAACAGAAATAAAAAAACTATTGCTTTTTTAAAATGCATGATGTAAACTCAATTAGCGATATTAAGAAAGCAAGGGAGGAAACACATGGCTGCTAAGAAAAAAGTCGCGAAGAAAAAAGTCGCGAAGAAAGCGAAACGGAAATAACTCGTTCGCTGTATTTTGTAAGCGAAGGCCCTTCACCTGAAGGGCCTTTTCTTTGGGGACGCCCTTAGTTAATTAGTTTCGCATTCGATACTGGTTGTTTCACCAGACAAATCGTGCAGAAAAAGCTAATTAACTAAGGGCGTCCCCGACGCCTTTCTCCAGACCTGGTGTAAAGTTAGACTTAATGGGACTACTCAGATACTTAATCATGTTTTGACCGAAGCGATCTAACAGTCCGCTGAAAAAAACCTTTCGGGATCTTTAGGCCGATTTTCGCCGGCATCTTTGCGCTGCTCAAGGCTATGTCAGTGCCGTATCAGGAGCTATGCTCATTGAACGGCCAATTTACAGTCTGTAGGATCCCCGTCGAGCCGTGCGCACTTGCAAGTTGTTTCCGGTCGATATCCACCTGTTCGCTTCGGTATATTTAATGATTTCATTCATCATGCGGACGGTCTCCGCGGGATATTTGCCAACCGCTGTTTCGCCGGATAGCATGACATAGTCGCTGCCGTCCAGAATGGCATTGGCAACATCCGACACTTCCGCTCGGGTGGGCAGCTTACGTTCGGTCATGGATTCCAGCATCTGGGTGGCCGTGATGACGGGCTTCCTAAAATAGTTGCATTCCGATATTATGCGCTTCTGGAGTATGGGTATCTGCCAGATTGGGAACATTATACCCATATCGCCCCTGGCGATCATGATCCCGTCCGAAGCTTCTATTATCCCGGATATGTTTTCAAGCGCCTCGCGGGCTTCTATCTTGGCGATCACTTGAGCCCGGCCGCCGACCGCCCGGACGGCTTTTACAACAGCCAGCACATCCGCTCTGCTTCGCACGAAAGACTTGGCTATGTAATCAAAGCCCTGCGCGACGGCGAAATTCAGGTCTGCCCTGTCTTCCTCGCTAATGTCCGGGAAATCCAGGTCGGCTTGTGGAATATTGACGCCTTTGTGCTCTCTGAGAAGGCCCGGCGTGAGGACGACGCATTTGAGCAAGTCTTTGGAAACCGACACGACCTCAAGACGGATATTCCCATCGTCTATGTGGATCAGAAAGCTTTTTTTGATACGGGACATTTCTCCTTCATAATCAAAAGGGATTGCGTCCTTTTCTCCGATGGGGCGGTTTTCTTTGCTGTCCCTGGCCAGGAACACGGTTTGCTTCATTTTAAGTTCCATCGGGGTTTTTAAGGCTCCAATGCGTATGCGGTTGCCTTTAAGATCGGCCAGCAGTTTTATGCTACGGCTGTATTTTCTATTCAGGGTACGGATCAATACTATGCGCGAGATGGCTTCCTGCCGCGTGCCATGCGAAAAATTAATGCGCGCCACGTCCAACCCTGCGTTGAACATCTTCCTCAGCACCGCCGCCGAAGAACTCGCCGGGCCAAGCGTAGCAATGATCTTTGTTTTTATCATTGGCGAAATAAATTCCCCGACATTATTATCTCATTATTTGCGGGAAATATGCCATCGTAATGGCGCGTGTACCGGAGGGGTAAGGCCTGGACCTGACCCCCTTATAGAACGGGGTTGGTGCTGATACGGCGGGTGCCGATATCCGTGCGATGGTTGGCGCAACGGTTACTGTGGCGCGGGTTTGGCCGCGATAGCGGGCTTCTTTCGGACGTACCGGAGCTTTTTTATTTTCGTGCCGGGGAAATAGAATTCTATTATCTCTCGGTAGGTCTTGCCGTACTTGCCGGCCATACCGGCCGCGCCCGACTGGCACATTCCTATCCCGTGCCCCCAGCCCCCGCCGTACAGCCAGTAATTGCGGATCTTCCCGTTCTTGAAACGGTTGACCTCCATAAAGAAGAGCGTGCTCTTCAGCGAACTGAAGCCAAGGATATTGCGGATCAGATGTTCGCGTTCGATCACCACGGTTTTTCTTGAGCCGGTTATCTTTATGGAATTAACGTTGCCGGACGGACTTCGTTTCAACGGCGTCAGCCCCAGCAGCGTCCCGATCTTGTAGTCCCTGTTTATCCGGAACTCCATATCGGAGTGCCTGATGATGCGCAGCCAGCGGAATTCCGAGGAGCGCACCATGCCCGGATAGTTGCAGTTGGCCGGCGGGCTGCCGGTTATCCACTGGTGGAATTTCCAGGGCGAGTCTATGGGGACGGCCAGGTCGGACGGCAGATCCTGGTGTGTGGTCAGGTACGGAGAATCTCCCCAGCCCGTCACCTCGCCCGAGGCCTGGATATATCCGCCGCAATTGGAATGGTAGAAAGTGTAGGCGGGTCTGGCGTGATAGGTCAGCAGCTCGCCCTCGGTCTCCAGCACCGCCCTGTCGGTGCTGTTCGCTTCGGTCATGACGCCCTTGTAGGCCTGGCAGTGCTGCCCGTCGCACATATGGTAGCCGTCGGCCTTGTGCGTGCCGCCTCTGGCCCTGCGTATAATGGCCTGTGTCCGGGCCAGCACGGCCTGCGCTTTGAGCGATTCATACGGCCACTGGGAAGAAACTTCACTGGGAACCACGCCCAGCAGGTAGACTTCCATGTCCACCACGTTCACCACTCCCAGTCCCCGCCCGGTTACGGGGGATATTTCCATCATGCCGCGGTATTGGCGGTCGGAGTATTTGAACCAGGGATTTTGGCAGCCCGGGGTGTTCTCGAAGACGATGGTTCCGCGCTTCAGGTTATTAGGCCGGAGGAGAATAGCCCCCGAAAAGTTTCCGTAGACAACGCCTTTCGGGTTCTTGAGCATGACTTTCCCGTTTTCGTATGCGGTCGTCCAGACCTCGTCCGGCGGGATCGCGGCGTAGATCTTACCGCTCGTCTTGCCGCGCACCGTAAGGCCTTCGTAAGATTTGAATTTAAGAATATTATTCCGGCCCTGTTTGCCGGTATTTCCGGTTCCGATGCCCACCCGCACCTTGACGGAGCGCGCCAGCTCTGAGAGCACCGGTACCGGTTCCATCTTCAGCGGTTTTACGATCCGGAAAGGCGGGCGGATTTCCTCCGGCTGCTTTGAAAGTTTTCCTTCCAGCACTTTCATCATTTTTGAGGCGATGGGATGGTTGGGGGCGTAGTCCAGCGCGCGGTAATACTGGTTCCAGGCCTCGTTGAATTTCCCCTCCCGCGCGTAAATTCCGGCCAGGGGGAGGCGGGCCTCCACGAACGAGGCGTCCTTGCGCAGTGCCTCTATAAGACTTTCCTGGGCTTCGCGGTACATCTTGAAATTCATGAAGTTCCAGGCCATGATATAATCCACGCCGGCGAAGTCGGGGCGCAGTTTTCTGTAGCGCTCCAGGCATTCCAGGGTTTTTCCCTTATCGCCCAGATTGGAATAGACTCCGCTCAGTCCCAGAACCGCCCGCGCGTGCGGCGGCTGGAGCTTCAACGCCCGTTCAAAATAAGCCTGGGCGGTTTCGTATTCGGCCTGATGGAATTTAAGCCAGCCGAGTTCGGCCAGGAGATCGCTCTGATAAGGATCCAGCCGCAGGGCTTTTTCAAGCGCGCCGGCGGCTTCGGCGTAGCGGTCCAGTTGTTTGTAAACCATGGCCGCATCCATAAGCGGCGCGATTTCCGCGGGTTCCGCCGCGGCCAGCCGCATATAGGCCGCGGCCGCTTTTGAAAGGTTGCCGTCCAGGTAAAACCGGTAGGCCGCCTTGGAATCTTCCGCGCCGCAGCGGGAGGATAAAACGCCTAAAACCAGGTGTAAAACGCAAAATGCGGAAGCGGGAGCTATTATTCTTTTCATTCCGTGGAGATAAAAAAGTATTAGAATCTACATATCGTATGAAATTATGCGCGGTGAAGACAAAAACATGGAATCTGAGAAAACGGACGCGGAACTGGTAAAGGACTTTAAGGAAGGCGTACGCGGCGCCCTGGATCGCCTGATAGCCAGGTACCAGGGCAGGCTTTACGCTTACCTGGCCAGGCTTTCCGGCGACCGCGGCGCCGCCGACGACCTTACCCAGGAAGTCTTTCTCAAGGTGCTGAAAAAACTGAACTCCTACGATGAAAGGGAGAAATTTTCAGCCTGGCTGTTCACTTTGGCCCATCACGCGGCGATGGATCGTTTTCGTTCGGATTCCCGCCGCCGGGAGGAATCTCTGGATGCCGCCGGGGAGGACGAATTGCCGCTGGCCGGGACGCTGGCTTCTCCCGAACCCGGGCCGGAGGGGATCCTGGAAGCGGAGGAGCGCGCCGGCGCCCTCCGGGCCGCTTTCGACCGCCTTTCCCGGGAACAGCGGGAAGTTTTCCTGATGCGTCATTATTCCGGACTTTCTTTCAGGGAAATAGCCGGGATCCTGGGCGTGCCCATCGGCACGGTTCTGGCCCGGATGTCGCGCGCCGTGGCCAGGATGCGCCGGGAGATGCAATAAAAGCCCGCCCCGCGGCGTTCCTGTAATAACGGGAGAAACAATATGGACTGCGGATACAAAGAAAAAACCATCCTGTTCTTCTATGGGGAACTGCCGGTGGAGATCATGGCTGAAACCGGGAGGCATATAAAACTATGTCCGGACTGCGCCGGGGCTCTTGCCGTTCTCAGGGGCTTGTCTGAACAGTTTAACGCTTTCAGGCCCAGGGTCCCCGAGCTGGACGCGGAGGCGCTGGTTTCCGCGGCCCGGGGGACGCCGCTTCCGGAAAGGTTGTTCTCCGGTTTCAGGCGTGCCGCGCTGGCGGGCGCTTTTACGGCGATGTTCCTGCTCATTTTTCAGGCGGCAAGACCCGGCGGCGGATCCGTAGGCTGGAGAACCGATCTCGATTCGAGACTGGACGACGCGGAGTACTCTATCTACGCCCTGCGGGACGAGATGGTTGGATCCTCCGCGCCGGACTTTGATTACAGCAGCGCTGAAATAGAGGATCAGAAATGGAGGATTATATGAACAGGAAACTGATGATGGCGTTGGGGATGCTGGCTCTGGCAGCTGCGCCGGCCGTTTACGCGGCCGCGCCGAAACTGGATGAGAGTAAAGACATAGGGCAGACCAGGGATCTTGATGCGGCCGGCGACGCGGACGAGGCTCCGGCATGGCAGAATGAACAACCCGGAGGCATGGGCGGCGGGGCGATGGGGCTTGGGCGCGGCCAGGGCGGGCAGAGGGGCATGGCGGGCATGAGAGGCGGCATGGGCGCCGGAGTTATGGGGCCGGGGCGCGGCCAGGGGAACATGATGGGCATGAAAGGCGGCATGGGCGGCCGCGGTTTCATGGATGAAACGGAGGTGCTGCCGGTAATAAAAAAATATGATCCGGCCTTCGCCGCCAAACTGGAAGAGCTTAAAACGACGGCTCCCCAGAAATATAGAATGGCCGTTATGATGACCGGAAAGATGATCGGCATGAGCAGGATGGAAAACGATGAAAGCCTGGCCGCCGCCGCGGTAAAGGCCGGAGCCCTGGAATTCGGGGTCAGGGAACTTTCGGCGAAGTATGACAAGGCCGCGGAAGCCGGGAAAGCGGGGATAAAAGCGGAGCTGAAACTCAAGGTCGCCGAGCTGTTCGATCTGCGGCTCAAGGGGCAGGAGCTCAGGATCAGGCGGATGGAAAAAGACGTGGCCAAACTTAAAAGCAATCTTGAGAGCAGGAAAGCCAACAAGGCCAAAATAGTTGAGGAGCGGCTTGGCCAGTTGACCGGAGAAGGGTACGGGTGGTAAGTGAAAAGGACGATGGTAAATAAAAACCCCCCGGAACCTTGAAAAGTTCCGGGGGGTTTTGAGTTTTAGACTGAATTTTTACCTGCGGTTAGTGCGTCTGGATCTTGGCCAGCTTGGCCGCGTTTATCATGCCCGCGCCCTCTTCGGTCGGTTTAAGGTCTATGGAGGAGGCGGCTTTCTTGAGGGCCGCCCTGACTTCCGCGGGGGCGCCGGCGCCGGAAGCGGCCGCCAGGGCCGCCAGTCCCGCTACGTGGGGGGAAGCCATCGAAGTGCCTGACAATTTTTTATAGCTTCCGCCTTTATAAGTGGAATAGACATCGACCCCGGGGGCTATGAAAGCTATTTCAGCTCCCCTTGAGGAGAACGAGGCTATCCGGTTGGAGGAATCGGAGGCTGAGACCGCTATCGCTTCCGGATATTTGGCCGGGAAATTGACCGGCCCTGAATCATTGCCGGCGGCGCAGACTATGGTGACTCCGGCCTTGTAGGCCGCCGTCATAACGGCGGCGAGCGCCGGCGTGCCCGAGCCGCCGCCGAGGCTCATGTTGATCACCTGCATTCCGTTGTCGGCGGCCCACTGTATGCCGGCCACGATGTTGGAGTAGGAGCCGGAGCCGTTGGCATCCAGAACTTTTACCCCGTAAAGTTTGACATTGGGAGCCACGCCAGCCACGCCCTGCCTGTCCCGCACCGCCCCGATCGTGCCTGATACATGGGTGCCGTGTCCGTGGTCGTCAAGAGGGGGTGTCCCCGGTTTTACGGCGTTGTACCCTCCGGCGTAATTCCTGGCCAGGTCCGGGTGGGTATAATCTACACCGGTGTCTATGACGGCCACTTTAACATTTTCACCCATGGTCGCGTTCCAGACGCCGGGCGCGTTCACTCTCATAACGCCCCAGGGGATCTCTTTTTCTTCGGGCGATACGACCGGTTTTGCCGGAACCGGGAGAAGTTCCGCCGTTTCCGTTGTGTCCCTGAGCCTGCCGATGCCGTCGGCCGCGTAGGATAGGGGAAGCGCTTCCGGGGCCTCTTCGATCCATTTCAGGTAAAGATCCTCTTCCACTAGTCTGACGCCTCTACGGGAATGGATGCTGGAGTCCTTTACGTTGTCGGGGAAGACGGCCGCCACCGCGTTGATGATATGCAGATCTTTGGTGACAGTGCCGCCGGCACTTTCCACGGCGCTGATCCTGTCGGCGAGCCTGGACGAGGGCTCAAAGGTGATGATCTTCGCGCCGGCCGAAGCGTAAGACGCCGCTGCGAGCAGACACGCCAGCGCCAAACCTGATATTTTTGCTAGGTTCATTTTAAACGACCTCCTGCGGATGTTAAACTTACAAGTCAATACTAGGACTTTTGGTTGACGAGTGTCAACTATTTCCTGATTCCACTAGTGTCGAATTTGTTCACTACTCCCGAGACGTCTGGGTTGGTCAGAAGCATATTCATGGTGGCGGGATTGGACATGGCTATGGACACAAGCTGGGGATTTGAGGTGATAAGATCTCCCAGGGCCTTGGGGTCGTTCATCAGGGCTTTCGCCGCCGGGGTCTCCAGCATGGCGCTGACAAGGCCGCTGGTGGCCACCGCGCTCACTATCGCGGGGTTGTTCAGCGCGGCCCTTACCAGCGGGCTGTTGATAAAATTGACCGCCGCGCCGCTCTTAAGATAATTGGCCAGCCCTTCCGGGCTGGACGTGGCGGCCTTGACCGTTCCCCTGGACATGAAACCGCTTACCACGAATTTATTGTTGAAAATAGCGCCCACGGCTTTCGGGTTGTTCATGGCCCGTTCCACCGCGCCGCTCATCATTCCTTTGACGAAACCCAGAGACTGTTGTTCCCGCGCTCTTAACGGATTCGCGGCGCCCTGGCCCGTGTTTTCGCGGGACGCGGTTTGCGGGGATCGGGCCGCGTCACTTGTCCCGGCCCCGGCCGCCGCGGCCCGCTTCTCCGCCGCTTCTTTCCGGCTTGCGGCCAGTTCTTCGGCCGCGGTCTTTTCATCGGCGGCTTCCCTGGCCTTTGACTTGTAGCGCACACCCATGATGCCGTCATCGAATTCGGGGCGTCCGAGTCCGGAGGGCCGCGTCTCGCGTAACTCTCCTTCTTCGGAGTTGAAAGCCGCGTATTCGTCCCTGGAAAGGTTGAGGTCGCCGGAATTGGCTTTTTTCATCCATTTGACCGCGGGCCACGCGGCCAGGACGAACAGGGGAATCAGATAGAGCCAAAATACGGGTTTTTTCCCTGGGGTTCCTTCTTCCATAAGTAATAATATAACAAGGTCTCTCCCCAATGTCAATGTCATACACTTTATGCTACAATACCGTTCACGGGGCGTCATTGACACGGCTGCCATAAATTTTTCAGGGAGATTCTTTGGTGGTCGTTTTGCGTCTGGCCTAAAGTGTATGGCTTATGGCGGTTTTTACATGGTCTACCAAATTTTAAAAGTATCCGTGGTGATTTTCACAAATCTGGCGCAGGCGCTTCTCTTTTTGACGGGTATTTTTTATCTGCTGCTGAGCGCGCGGGGGTTTTTTAAGAGCCGGCGCCCCGCGCGGGACGCCCGGCTGCGCAGGTTCGCTATCCTTTTGCCCGCGTATAACGAAGCGGAAGTTATACGGTTCGCTGTGGAAAGCTTGAATAAACTGGATTATCCGGCCGATAAATTCGATGTTTTCCTGGCGGCGGATCACTGCACCGACGCAACGGCCGCCATAGCCGCCGGTCTGGGGGCCAAAGTGCTGGATTATTCCGGCCCCGGCCTCAAGCCGGGCAAGGGCCGCGCGCTTAAATGGGCCACGGAGCGGATCCTGGCGCGCCCCTCCGGGGCTCCGGCCGGAAGCGCCGGGACGGATGAGGGCGGCTATGACGCATTCTGTTATTTCGACGCCGATTCCCTGGCCCACCCGCGTTTTCTCAGGGTCATGAACGACCGCCTGGCGGCCGGGGAGGAAGCGGTGCAGGGGCGGCAGCTCGCGAAGAACACAGGCTGCTGGCTGGCCCGGATCCTGGCCGCGGGCCATATCATTTCCAACAGGTTTTTCCAGCGCTCGAAGTACGCGCTCGGCCTTTCCGCCACGCTGCACGGGAAGGGGATGTGCTTTTCGCGCGGGATCGCGCGGCGCTATCAATGGGACGAGACCTGTCTTACCGAGGATCTTGAGATGCAGATGCGTCTTATCCGCGGCGGGGTGCGCATAACCTGGGCCGAGGATGCCATAGTTTACGATGAGGAGCCGGAAAATCTCAGGGCTTACGTGATCAGGAACGTACGTTGGACCCGCGGTTCGCTGGATACCGCCCGGCGGCACCTGGGCGGGTTGCTGCGCCGCGCGTTCGCCGGCCCGGATCCCAGGGCGTTCGAGGGTGCCGTTTACTGCGCGCAGGTCTACAGGCTTGGCGCGGCGGTTCTTACCGGCGCGCTGATCTGGTTGACAAGAGATTCGTTCAATATTTTCATCTGGGCGTACCATCAGCTTCCCGGCGCGGAACTTGCGGTAAAAATGACGACGCTCCTGCCGCTGGCGCTCTATCCGGCCGCCGCCCTGCTGGTTGAAAAAGCCGGCCCCGAGTTGTTCGCCGCCTATTTCCTGCAGCCGGCGCTTGGTTTTCTGCGCGTCCCGGTTTTTTTGGCCGGTGTTTTCCGGAGCCGGCCGGATTGGGGCCGCACCGATCATATAAGCCAGGTGGCGATCTCGGATCTGGCGGAGTAGGTCTCAGTGACGAAGAAGTAAAGAGGCAATGACGCAAGGAAGCAAGGATTGTGATTCCTACTTGCAAAATATACGGAGGAACCATGAAAACAATGCTTATTTTAGCGGCGCTGCTTTTGCCGGCGTCCCCGGTAAAAGCCGACGATCTGCTGCTGCCCGGTCTGCCCGGTATGCAGGAGAACCCGGCCGCGGAGGCCGGGGAAGTTCGGACCCAGCGGCCCGACGCGCAGAGGGCGCTGGCTGAACTGAGCGCGGAGCTGCGCCTGAGCGCCAAGCAGGAGGAGCGCATTACCGCCGCCATGGACAAGAAAAGCAGGGATTTCGACAAACTGCTCAAGGAATACGACCAGGTTTCCGCCGAAGAGAAAAAATGGCGGTACAAAGGCAATGAACTGAAATACGAAATGGCCAGGATAAGCAAGGAGATGCCGGATCTTATCAGGGATTTTCTCGATGACGACCAGCGCCAGACCTATGATGCCATGCTCGCGGCCGGGAATAAGCCGGCCCAGCCGGAAATAAAAAAAGACGAGCCGCAGGCGGCGCCAGGGTTCGCCGAAGAGCCCAAACCCGCCAGGAAGAAACGGCCGGTAAGGCGGAGGAAGCTGCCCCGCTCCTCCAACGCGGTTCCCGGATCCGAAGCGGCCGCCCCGGCCGCGCCGGCCCTCCCCGCCGCCGCCGCGCCGCCGGAGGAGGAACCGGGTCTGATGATGGTGGATAACGAGCAGCCGGCCGTCGCGCCCTCCGCTCCCAAAAAAAGAAGGGGCTTGAGGAAAAAAGCCGCTTCCGCCGGCAAGGAATCCCCGGCCCCGGAAACGGACGAAGCCGCGGGGACGTACCCATAGGGATGAGGGATGAGGGATGAGGGATGAGGGATGAGGGATGAGGGATGAGGGATGAGGGATGAGGGATGAGGGATATGATTCGCCTACTGAAAGAACATTTTAATCCGCGCCGGATATCCTACGGGGGCAGCGGCTACGAACCGTGTAAAAATCTCCCCTCCCCCGTTGTCCCTCATCCCTCATCCCTCATCCCTCATCCCTTGCCGGCCCGCGGCGGATTTTCGCTGGCCGAACTTATGATCGCCATGGCCGTAATTACCATAGGCGTGGTGGCGGCCATGGGCAGTTTTAAATACATAAACGTGGCACTGGCGCAGTCCCGGCTTAAGAGCATAGCCACGAATCTGGCCCAGGAAAAAATGGAGGTGCTGAAAAATAAGTCCTATTTTCAGCTTATGGTTACCACCGCCCCCGTGGTGAGCTCCGGTTTCACCACGAACTTTGTTTACGATTCCAACAATTATCCCCCGGAAACCATAACGTTGTGGGGGATGCCCGCTTTGACGCGCGCCGTAAATGTCGATTATGCTTCGGTGTCCGGCAGCAATATTTCCACCGTCCCGTACAGCTACTCCGATCCCGGGATGAAAAAGATCACGGTGTATGTTTTCTGGACGGATCGGGGCGAAAATAGAAAAGTCCAACTGGACAGCTATTACCAGAATCCCAGCGCGGCCACCCTAAGCGCAGGCTTCCGCGGCGTGATAAGGGAGGGCGGTTCTCCGGCCGGCGGCGTCCTTGTCCAGGTGGCTGGCGTTCCGAAATGGCGCGGCTATTCCGACTCCGGCGGCAACTATAGTTTCCAGGTGGCCCCGGGGTCATATACGCTTGTCTGTTCCTCGGCCGGATTTTTTCCCCAGACCACAAGCACCAGTCTTTTTGTTTCCGACGGCAACTATACGCCCAAGGATTTTTCCATTGTCCGCATAGCTTCCGGCACGGTGGGCTCCGACAGTCTTTACGCTATAAACCCCAGCCTGGTCATCAGCCAGGTCGTGGCCTCTACAGTGCAGGTGAGCGGCGTAGACGTTCAGTACATAGAACTGTTCAATCCGACCCCGGCGCCCATAAACATAGGGGATGCGGTTTCGCACTCGATAAATCTTAACTTTACCAGCAAATATCCGAGCCCCGACCAGGTGTGCACTGACATACCTCTTACTTATGTTTCAACTTTTGCGGTCTCGGGCGGGTATTACCTCATTGCTAATACCAGCGGCTTTACGGTGAACGGCTTAGCTATTACGGCGGATGCCTACTATACCGACACCGCAAACACCGCCTGCTCAAACACCAGCGTCCCCGGCTATCTCTGGCTTTTACCTTACGAGAAGCCGATTCTGATGTATAACCGCAGCGGTACGGTATGGCTTACGGACAGTTCCGGCTCCACGCTTGACGCGGTCGGCTGGACCAACAATAGCGCCGCCAGCATTCCGGGCCAATGCGAGACAGGCTGCATTTCTTTGCCCGGCGGTTTAAACCGGAACGACCAGTTGGTAAGGTTCTCAACCCCCTGTGCGGTCGGGACGAGCTACGGCAGGGCCTACGACAGCGGGGACAATCTGAATAATTTTTATTACAACACCGGTGTCGCGGTCGGGATAAATTACAGGCCTTTCAGTTCGGCCAGTCCGAAACAGGCCGTCCTTTCCGGCGTACCCGCTTTGTCGGCTTATGTTTTCGCCGACGACGGTAATTCCTACGCGGTGCGGTCGTCCAGCGGTTACGTCACGGGCCCGCAGGGGCAGACCTGCCCGTACTCGTCGTTCACCATCGTGGGGGTGTCCACCGGCGTCTGGAAAGTGACGGCTATATACGGCGATTATCTGGCCACCATCTCAAGCGTCACTGTGCTCCAGAACGTCAGCACAAGCGTGCCCAACGGTATAACCGTGTCTTCCTGGCCGGTTTCCGGCTTCAGTTATATGCTTTTATCCTCTACGTATACCGGCGGCCTGGCTTCCGGATATGTATATGGCGCCGGCCCGGATTACTGGACCCGGCTTGGCGGAAAAAGGGTGGGTTCTTCGGATGGGAATTATACCACTACCGATTCGCAGGGCTGGTACTTCCTCCCGGTATCTACCGGCACAGCGGTGATCACCGCGAACTACAATTCGAACGACGGGAATTACACCACCAGCGATAATGTCGCCACGATTCTGCAGGGGGTCGTCTCCAATATCCCGGATTTTCACCTGGCAAAAGGCGGATACCTGAAAGGCTATGTTACTTCGGGAACCGGCGCGATCCCGAATATTCCGGTGCGGGCTTCCAACGGCGGGCCGGTTTACGAGGACACCACGGACAGCACCGGATATTTCTACATTTTCGCCGCCACCTCTTCCGTGGCCTACACCGTGACCCCGGAGCTTGACCCCCTCCAGGGCTACACTTCCGTCCCCTCTTACCCGCTGGTTTCCAGCGTCACCACCGCCGGGGCCACCGTTTTCGCCGGAACCATAACCGTTATCGGCGCGCTGGGCACCATCAGCGGCAGCGTCAGTTATGACGGCGCGCCCATCACCACCGGCGTTCTGGTGGTGGCCAGCACGGCCGCGGTTCCCAGCCCGTTAAACACCATTTACGCTTCTTCGGCGCCGGCCCAGGCTATTTTATATTCCGTTTCCAGCAAGTCGGACGGTACTTACAGCCTGGAGGTGCGCTCAAGCACCACCTCCACCTATTATGTGCGGGCTTTTTACCCCGTGGTGGACGTTAAGACCGGCTCCGTAAGCTATACCAGCAAAAGTTCCTCCACCATTTCAGTGGGCGCCGGCGCGGAGGTGACAGGGAAGAATTTTTCATGGCCATGAAACCTAAAAAGGGGTACACGCTTGTTGAGGTGATGATGACCGTAGCCATCCTGGGGGTGGTGGGCGGCATGGCCGTGCCGCTGCTGATGCAGATGACCAATTTCTGGCGGCAGACCACGGCCAGGAACGCTATCCAGCGCGACGTGCGCGGCAGCCTGGATATAATAAACCGCTTCGCCAGGCAGGCCAAAAGTTCCACCGTGGTGATCGACGCGGAGCCGGGTCAGCCGCCGGCCTCGCGCGTGACTTTCACCAGCGTGCAGGGGCCGGTAGTTTCGTTTTACCAGAGCGGGAATAAACTGTATATGAGCATGTCCGGCAAGGTTACGATGCTGACGGAAAATCTCGCCTACATCTCTTTCATTTACCCGCGCAGCGACGATATAACGCTGCTTTCCGTGGCTATAACGGCGCAGTCGGCGACTTATCGCGGCGGGAAAAAGGCGTTGCAGCTTTCGATCCAGAAAGTGAGGATAATGAACTGATGAAAACACGCGAGGGGCAGCTTTTAGCGGGGGCTATTCTGCTGGTGGCGGTGCTGGCCATAATCCTGCCGATCCTGGTAATGTACGTGCAGAATGAGACCAAATGGAGCGTGAAGCAGGGGCAGAACACCAACGCTTTCCAGCTTGCGGAGGGGGCGCTGGAGCGCGGCTATCAGAAAGTGATAGAGTCTACGCAGACGTGGGCGGCCGTGCAGGCGGGCCAGGCCCTTCCCGGAATGGCCTTTAACTTTTCGTTTACCGATCTGGCCGGCGGCTCTTACGCTGTTTCCGTGACCAGCGGCCCGAATTTAGGGGAGGTGACCATTATAGGGGTGGGGCGCGATAAAAAGAACGGGGAGACGCGCGCGCTGAAAGCCGTTTACGCCAACTCCCTCATGAGCGACGTCAGCATAGCGGCGGCCAAGGGCGTCACGATGAACGGGAATAATATAGAGGTGGAGTGGGGCTCCGTTTCCAGCCCCCGGGCGATCTCAATTTTAGGCAAGCTGCATCCCTCCTACTGGAGCGCCGCGGGAATAGACAAGGATACCGACGGCCCGGGAGGGAATAACTGCGACTCCCCCAACTGCTGGTGGTGGCATTCCTACTACGCCGCGCTCCCGCCCATGCCGTCGATAAGTTTTTCCGACTATAAGAGTTCCGCCATCGCCGCCGGCAACGATCCCTGCGGGCACGCTTACTACCAGCCTGGCAACTGGAGTACCAACTGCGACTCGCTTAACGGGAAGACTTATTATATCGAGGGCAACTGGACCGATTTCAGAAGCGCGATCAAAGGCAATATTATCGTCATAGGCAATCTTACTTTTTCGAACGGGAGCCAGCCCACGGTGGGAGCCTATAACGCGACGGTTCCGCCGGAAGCCTGGAAGCAGTACTGCAATGACTGGGCCTACTACCGGACCAATTTCGATCCGACTCTGCCGGTCGCGACTCCGGCCTGCTTCGGAAATATTAATACCAGCTACCGGCCAAATCTTGTTAAATCCATCAATCCAGCCATACACGGCTTAGTATATGTGGGCGGCGATCTGAAGCTCCCCAACGGCGGCGGCAGCGATGACCTGCTGCACGGAGCCATAGTCGTTAACGGCACCGCGGACATAAATTCCAATTCTCATTGCAGAGTGTATTATGACCCCGACATCGCTGCCGGCATCATAACCACCAACATTAACCTCGTGCGCCAGTCCTGGCAGGATACCCTTACCCCGTGGCCTGCCGCGCTTCCGTGACGGCGCGGCCGGCTCCGGTGTTCTTTGAAACCGCGGGCCTGGCGGCCGCTTTTGACTTTCCGGAGGCCGCTTTCCGCGGGCTTGTGGCGCGGCGCTATGAAAAATTTCCGGCCGCAGCAGCGCCCTTTTACCGCTTTTCTGCGCTTTCCATCCCCGGTTCCCAGGCGCCGTTCAGGCCCGCTGTAAGGGAGGAGCGCGGGATCCTGCGTCTGAAGCGGGGGGACTTTGACTGTGTTTTGGATTTGAAGACGGGTTCTGGCGTTCTCAAGGCAGCGCTGCGCGTACAGACTTTTGATTCTTTTCTGCGTTCTTTTTACAGTTGGGCTCTTTTGCGCGAGGGAGGGATGCTCCTGCATAGCGCGGGGCTGCTGAAAGGCGGAAAAGCGTGTCTGTTCCTGGGAAAATCGGGCGCAGGCAAATCCACGCTCTCCAAGCTCGCGGCTTTTGTTCCTCATCCCTCATCCCTCATCCCTCATCCCTCCCCCGGGGCTGAAGTTATCAGCGACGAGCTGAACCTTGTGCGTTTTGAAAAGGGCCGGTTCGTGGTTTACGGCTCGCCATTCTGGGGTGAGATGCGCAACGAAGGCCGCCAGGGAGTCTGGCCCCTGGCGAAGGTGTTTATCCTGAAAAAGGCGAAGCGGAATAAGATTTCAGCCGCGGTTCCCGGGGAGGCCCTCCGGCTGCTGCTCAGATGCCTGATGAATTTTTCCAAAAGCACGGAAACTTCCGCCGCGGCGCTGGATAATGCGGCGGCGCTGCTGGCCGGGGCGGAGTTTGCGCGGCTTGAATTCACAAACAAGGACGCCGGATTTTTAAATCTTATATAATCTGTCTATGGCTCCAAAGATAAGGGAAAATCTGGCTTTCCGGCGCGTGGCGGGAGAATTGTTCATAGTGGACGCGGCCGCCTCCCGCCTGCACGAACTGAACGGCCCGGCCGCGCTCATCTGGGAGGGACTGGCCGCCGGTAAAAGCGAGCCGCGCATTATTTCGGAGCTCCTCGCCGAATTCGAAGTAAGCGAAAAAGAAGCCCGCTCGGATCTGCGGGAGTTTCTCGGCGAACTTTCAAAATCCGGACTGATTTTATGAAAAAGAAAAAACCGTACGAAAAGCCGAAACTGAAAACCGAAAAAGTGTTTGAGACGGCGGCCCTGGCCTGCGGTAAGTGTATTACCGGTCCCATAAACCAGCTGGCCTGCAGAAGCCTCAAAAAGTTTTCCTGACAATCATGGCCGCTTCGGCTTTCCGCCTTGAAGGTTCCAGCATGTCCCCGGTATTCAAATCCGGCGAAGTCGTGCTTGTCTCTTCCCTCAGTTCTCAATCCTCATCCCTCATCCCTCATCCCTCATCCCTCCCCATCCCCCCATCCCTCATCCTTTCTTCAGGCGATTGCGCCGTCTATTCTTACAATGGGACCACGCTGCTCCACCGCGTAATAAAAACCGCGTCCGATGGCGTCTGGCTCGCGGACGACGCCGGTCGGCTGGCGCCGCATTTTGTTCTCCTGGAGCGGATCCGGGGCAGGGTGTTGAGCCGCAATCCGTTCGCCGGCGGGATCTGCGGCCGTATTTATTCCGCCATCCGGCGCCGTCTGTCCCCGTATAAATATCCGCATGCAGCCTGAACAATCCCCGGCGGCGAAACTTAATACGCTCACTCTTGAGCGCAATATTCCGGTCTCGGTCACCATCGAGCTCACCCGGCGCTGCCCGCTCAGCTGCCGGCATTGCTACCTGCCCGAAACGCGCGGCCGCGCCGCGCCCGGTTCCGAGCTGCCGGCCGCGCAATGGGGGAAGATCCTGGCGCAACTGGCGGAGGCCGGAGCGCTTTACCTGGTGTTTACCGGGGGGGAACCGCTGCTCAGGCCGGACCTGGCGGAGCTGTGTGCCCGCGCCAAAAAACTTAAATTCGACGTGCGGATCTTTTCAACCGGCCTGGGGATGGACGGAGCGCTGGCGCTGAAGTTGAAAAAAGCGGGGGTTTCCGGTTTTGAGATCAGTTTTTACGGCCGCGCGCAGATTCATGACGCTATTACCGGTCTGAAAGGGTCTTTTGAGGGCAGTCTTTCGGCCTCCCGCCTGCTGAAAAAAGCCGGCATAAAAGTGAGGATGAAGATCCCGCTGATGAAGACAAACCTGCCGCAGATCGGCTGGCTGAAGGCCCTGGCGAAGCGCGAGGGTTTCGGGATCTCATTCGACCCGGTAATAACCGCGGCCAGTGACGGCGACGACGCCGCCCTTAAATTCCGCCTCTCCAGCCGCCAGCTCGCAAAAGCCGTTAATCTCCTCTCCCTTTCTTCATCCCTCATCCCTCATCCCTCATCCCTTCCCTCGCCTCCCTCACCCCCTTCCGTCCCTTTATCCTTTAGCCTTCATCCTTCAGCCTTTGGCTTTCCCTGCGGCGCCGGCCGGAATGTCTGCGCCGTGGATCCCGGGGGGGAGCTTTATCCCTGCCTGCAATTGCCGGTGAAACTGGGTAATCTTAAGCGCGAACGCTTTGCCGGCCTGTGGAAGAACTCCCGCTGGCTTAAAAAATGGCGTTCGGTCGGCGTGAAAGAAATGGGCAAATGCGCTTCCTGTCCGCATATCGATTTTTGCAGCCGCTGCCCTGGCGTAAGTCTTATTGAGGAAGGCGACGTTTTCGCCCCCAACAAGCCCGCCTGCGCCATGGCTAATGCTTTGTATCAAAAGTCAAGCCCCTAACCCCTTGACAACGCCAGCCCATCTGGTATACTATAGATATCTATAACAACGGAACAGCCGTCGGCTGTTTATTTTTTGCCCTATCATCGGATAAGAATTATCCGATGACACCCAAGAACCACTGACATGAGAAGACTTATGAAAATGAACAAGACTCTCGCTTATGGACTTGCCTGTCTGCATTATCTCGGCCGGAACAATGGCGGACAGTGGAACCAGGTGGCCGACATCTCGCGTTTTCAGGGCCTGCCCGCGCCTTACTGCAATAAGGTTTTGCAGGCGCTGGTTCACGCCGGTTTCGTGGAATCGCAGAAAGGCAGGGGTTACCGGCTGCGCAAGGATCTGGACAATATAAGCGTCTGGGAGCTGATGGAAGCTTTCACTTTTAACGGCGCGCCCGGTACGGAAAAGAAAGAGCTGTCCATTAAGCTGTATGAGACCCTGCGCGACGAGGTTAATCACTGGCTTGTAGGCCTGACCGTGCAGGATATCATAGAAATGATGAATGAAAACGACAAGGGAAAGGCTGAAGGCTAAAGGCTAAAGGCAGAAGAGAGAACTTGATTTTTATGAGAGAACTGTGGGGTAAAAAAACGGCGCGGCTCAGGAGCGGTTTATTCCGTTCCGGGCGGCTTTTTACCGCTTTCCTCACTTTGTCCGCCTTTTTCTTCGCGGTGTCCCCTGCCGTCCACGCCGAAGTGCCGCGTTTCCAGGCCGCCGGAACGGCTGTCAGCGGCGTCAGCTCCGTGAACCCGGCCTGGCCGGCGCATCAGATCAATGACGTCGCTCTGTTGTTCGTGGAGTCTTCCGGCGGCCAGACGATCTCCCTGACTACCCCCGCCGGATTCGTTGAGGTCGCGAATTCTCCGCAGGCGACCGGCCTCGGCACCGCCGGAACGCGCATCGCCGTTTACTGGTGCCGGGCCACGTCTTCGGCAATGGCTACACCAAGAGTCGCGGATTCAGGCAACCATGTTTACGCCCAGATCCTCACTTTCCGGGGCGTGACCCCCGGCGGGGATCCGTGGAATATCACCGGCGGAGGCGTGAAAGCCTCCGCTTCGGTTTCGGTCAATGTGACCGGCATTACCACAACGGTTGACGACACTCTGGTGGTGGCGGGTGTGACGCGCGATCTGGATTCGGCCGCCGCGTTCGCTTCTGCCTGGAGCAACGCGAACCTGACCGGCATCACGGAATGGTCCGATGCCGGAACCACCTCAGGCGTAGGCGGAGGCCTGGCGGTCATAACCGCTGCCAAAACGGCGGCCGGGGCGACAGGCAATACCACCGCCACCGTCACTTCCAGCATAAACGCTTTTATGAAGATCGCGCTGATGATCATCTCCTCCCCGGCCATCACCGTTCCCCTTACCGATGTCGGTGT
This sequence comes from Elusimicrobia bacterium GWA2_56_46, assembly GCA_001799575.1. GTDB lineage: Bacteria > Elusimicrobiota > Elusimicrobia > Elusimicrobiales > UBA9959 > YA12-FULL-51-18. Next base: position 236,906 of record MGTT01000011.1, on the reverse strand, counting down.
CACCTCCGTAACAGCGGGCTGGTCGCTTATCGCCGGGGCGACCGGCTACACTTTGGCGGCCTCCGTGAATCCCGCCAACCCGCCTTCCCCGATTTATGCCTCCAGTACCACGCTTAGCGGAGACGTGGAGGCCGTTATTTATACGCCGGCCTTGGCTCCTAATACCACCTATTACCTTTTTGCGCGCGCCAACGGCCCCAATAATTCAAGCCCCTGGGCCGCGTATCCGGGCACCTCGACTCTGGCAAATATACCGGTATTTGCCAATTTTACCGGCGTAGGCACGTCCGTCATCCAGTTCAACTGGTCAAACAACGGCAATCCGCTTAATACCACGCTTTACCGGGTGCTGACGTCCACCGCGCCGGACCCGCTGAATCCCGGCAATGCGGTAGTCACCACTTCCAACACTTACAATCTTTATCTGAGTTCCTCCGGGCTGAACGCGAATACGACTTATTACTTCCGGGTGGCCGGGGTTAACAACAACGCTGTCGCCACCGGTTATACCGCGGCCCGGTCAACTTCAACCTGGGCCAATCCGCCGGTGTTCGCCAATTTCACCGGCGTCGGTTCTTCGGTCATCCAGTTCAACTGGTCGAACAACGGCAACCCGCTTAACGCCACTCTTTACCGGGTGTTGACTTCTACGGCGCCGGATCCCTCAAACCCGGGCGGAGCGGTGGTGACCACGTCGAACACATACAACATTTACTTGAGCTCCTCGGGTCTGAACGCGAACACGACTTATTATTTCAGGGTGGCGGGCATCAATAATAACGGTATTACAACCAGTTATACGTCAGCCCAGTCAACCTCGACCTGGGCCAATATGCCTGTATTCACCAATTTCACAGGTGTCGGTTCTTCAGCCATCCAGTTCAACTGGTCGAACAACGCAAATCCCCTGAATACCACTCTTTACCGCGTTCTGACTTCCACCGCGCCGGATCCCTCAAACCCAGGCGGAGCCGTGGTGACGACGTCCAACACATACAATCTGTCCTTAAGCTCTTCCGGATTGACTGCGAATACGACTTATTACTTCAGGGTGGCCGGGATTAACAACAACGCTGTTCCCACCAGTTATACGTCGGCCCAGTCAACTTCAACTTTGCTGGCCTTTTCGCCCGTGTTTACCAACTTTACCAATGTGGGCGCCGGGGCCATCCGGTTCAACTGGTCTAACAACGGCAATGCGCTGAATACCACGCTTTACCGGGTGTTTACTTCCACCGCGCCGGATCCGCTTAATCCCGGCCTTGCGGTGGTAACTTCATCCGACACTTATAATCTGTTCTTAAGTTCTTCCGGGCTAAACGGCAACACCACTTACTATTTTCGGGTGGCTGGCGTTAACAATAACGGTATCTCCACCAGTTATACCGCGGCGCAGTCAACCTCGACCTGGGCCAATATACCGGTGTTCGCTGATTTCACGAATGTGGGCGCCGGCGCCATCCAGTTCAACTGGTCGAACAACGCAAATCCTCTGAATACCACGCTTTACCGCGTTCTGACTTCCACCGCGCCCGATCCCGCAAATCCCGGCGGAGCCGTGGTGACGACGTCCAACACCTACAATCTGTCCTTAAGTTCTTCCGGGCTGAACGCGAACACGACTTATTACTTCAGGGTGGCCGGGGTTAATAATAACGCCGTCCTCACAAGTTACACATCGGCCCAGTCAACTTCAACTTTGCTGGCCTTTTCGCCCGTGTTTGCCAACTTTACCAATGTGGGCGCCGCGGCCATCCGGTTCAACTGGTCTAACAACGGCAATGCGCTGAACACCACTCTTTACCGGGTGTTTACTTCCACCGCGCAGGATCCATTAGATCCCGGCGCCGCGATAGTTACCACCTCGGACACCTATAACCTGGCTTTAAGCTCCTCCGGGCTGAATGCGAACACCACTTACTATTTCAGGGTGGCGGGTATTAATAACAATGGTGTTCCCACCAGTTATACGGCGGCCCAGTCAACCTCAAGCCTGGCCGGGATACCGGTATTCTCCGGCTTTACCGATATTGGCGCGGGCGACATCCGGTTCAACTGGTCGGCAGGAGGGAATCCTTATCCGGGCACGCTGTACCGCGTCCTGACGTCAACCGCTCCGGATCCCTCAAATCCCGGCGGGGCGGTGGTGACTACGTCTAACACCTACAATCTGGCCTTAAGTTCTTCCGGGCTGAACGCGAATGCGACTTATTACTTCAGGGTGGCAGGTATTAATAACAACGGTGTCGCAACCAGTTACACGGCGGCGCAGTCAACCTCGACCTGGGCCAATGCGCCGGTATTTACCAACTTCACTAATGTTGCCGCCGGAGCCATCCAGTTCAACTGGTCGAACAACAGCAATCCCCTGAATACCACGCTTTACCGCGTTCTGGTGTCAACGGCGCCCGACCCGCTTAACCCCGGCAGCGCGGTGGTGACTACGTCCAACACTTACAATCTGGCCCTAAGTTCCTCGGGGCTGAACGCGAATACGACTTATTACTTCCGGGTGGCGGGGGTTAATAATAACGCTGTTCTTACCAGTTATACGTCAGCCCAGTCAACGTCCACCTGGGCCAATGCGCCGGTGTTTACGAATTTCACGAATGTGGGAGCGAATGCTATCCAGTTTAACTGGTCGAACAACGGCAATCCATTGAACACCACGCTTTACCGCGTTCTGACTTCAACGGCGCCGGATCCTTCAAATCCCGGCGGGGCGGTAGTGACTACGTCCAGCACCTACAATCTGGCCCTAAGTTCCTCGGGGCTGAACGCGAATACCACTTATTATTTCAGCGTGGCGGGGGTTAATAATAACGCTGTTCTTACCAGTTATACGTCGGCCCAGTCAACCTCGACCCGGGTCAATGTGCCGGTGTTCACGAATTTCACGAATGTGGGAGCGAATATTATCCAGTTTAACTGGTCGAACAACGGCAATCCATTGAACACCACGCTTTACCGTGTTTTAACCTCAACGGCGCCGGATCCCTCAAATCCCGGCGGGGCGGTTGTGACTGCGTCCAACACCTACAATCTGGCCCTAAGTTCTTCGGGGCTGAACGCAAATACGACTTATTATTTCAGCGTAGCCGGACTCAATAATAACAGCGTTCCCAGCGGCTATATATCAGCCCAGTCAACTTCAACCTGGGCCAATGCGCCGGTGTTCACTAATTTCACGAATGTGGGAGCGAATGTTATCCAGTTTAACTGGTCGAATAACGGCAACCCATTGAATATCACGCTTTACCGCGTTCTGACTTCCACCGCGCCGGATCCTTTAAATCCGGACGGGGCCGTGGTGACCGCGTCCGACACATACAAGATGTCTTTAAGTTCCTCGGGCCTCAACGCTAATACCACTTACTATTTCCGGGCGGCCGGGCTCAATAATAACGGTATCCTCACAGGTTACACGCCGGCCCAGCCGATTTCGACCCTGGCCAAGATGCCGGTGTTCACTAACTTCACCGATGTTTCCGCCGAGGCTATCCGGTTCAACTGGTCGGCCAACGGCAATGCTTACCCCGGCACACGGTACCGCGTGGAGGTTTCCACGGCGCCCGACCCCCTGAATCCCGATGGCGAGGTGTTTACAACGTCCGACACATATAATCTCTACTTTACCTCCGCCGGCCTCAAGGCCAACACCACTTACTATTTCCGCGTGGCTGGATTTAACAATATCGGCATTGACACAGGCTATACGGAGGTCGAGGGCGCGCCAACCGGGGTCAATGCGCCGGTATTCACGAATTTCACGAATGTGGGAGCGAATGTTATCCAATTCAACTGGTCTAACAACGGCAACCCGCTGAACACCACGCTTTACCGCGTAGTTTCTTCCACCGCGCCGGATCCGCTTAACCCGGGGGGGGCGGTGGTTACCACGTCGGACACTTACAATCTTGGCTTAAGTTCCTCGGGGCTGAACGCGAACACGACTTATTACTTCAGTGTGGCGGGCATCAATAACAACGGCACAGCCACAAGTTATACGCCGGCCCAGTCAACGTCCACCCTTGCCAATGCGCCATTGTTCACGAATTTCACGAATGTGGGAGCGAACGTTATACAGTTCAACTGGTCGAATAACGGCAATCCGCCGGATATCACGCTTTACCGTGTTTTAACCTCAACGGCGCCGGATCCCTCAAATCCGGTCGGGGCGGTGGTGACCGCGTCGGACACTTATGAGCTTGCTTTAAGTTCTTCGGGGCTGAACGCGAACACGACTTATTACTTCAGCGTGGCGGGCATCAACAACAACGGCGCCGCCACAAGTTATACGGGCGCGCGATCGACCTCAACTCTGCTGGCCTTCGCTCCCGCGTTCGTTAATTTCACTGATGTGGATGCCGGGGCCATACAGTTTAACTGGTCGGCCAACGGCAACCCTTATCCCGGTACGCTGTTCCGCGTCTTAACCTCAACGGCGTCCGACCCGCTGAACCCCGGCGGCGCGGTGGTGACCGCGTCGGACACCTATAACCTGGCTTTAATTTCCTCCGGGCTTAACGCGAATGCTTCTTACTATTTCATCGCGGCCGGACTTAACAACAACGGCGTTTCCACCGCTTATACGGCGGTCCGGGGCACTTCGACTTTAGCCGTCCAGCCCGCGGGCTTGAATTTTACCGGGGTATGGGAGGATAGGATCCAATTTAACTGGTCTTCGGCGGGTAATACTCCGGGAACAGTTTACAGGGTGCTGGTCTCCACGGCCCCGGATCCCTCTTCTCCGGACGGCGCGGTGGTGACGGCCTCGGACACCTACAATGTCTACCTGAGTTCTTCCGGCCTGAATTCCGATACCGATTATTATTTCCGGGCGGCGGCCGTAAATAATAACGGCATTCTCACTTCTTACACCGCGCCGGCCGCGGCCAGGACGCTTCCCCAGGGCGGGATCGGCGCTCCTCTCATTGGTTCGATCACCGGCGTTTATGTGACTTCGATCACGGCGAACTGGTCGCTGGTAGACGGGGCCACCGGCTACACTTTGGCCGCCTCCGTAAATTCCGCCACCCCGCCTTCGATAGACGCTTCCAGCACCACGGTCGGGAACCAGAGTATCAGCGCTTCCGTCTTTGAGCCCGCTTTGGCGGCTAACACCACCTATTACCTTTTCGTCCGGGCCAATGGGCCGGGGGCGGCAAGCGTATGGGCCGCTTATCCCGGCGTCTCTACCCTGCTGGCCTTTCCGCCCGTATTCACCGGCTTCACAGGGGTGGGGGAGGGCGCCATCCAGTTCAACTGGTCTAACAACGGCAATGCGCTGAACACCACGCTTTACCGGGTGTTTACTTCCACCGCGCAGGATCCATTAGATCCCGGCGCCGCGATAGTTACCACCTCGGATACCTATAACCTGGCTTTAAGCTCCTCCGGGCTGAATGCGAACACTACTTACTATTTCAGGGTGGCGGGTATTAATAACAACGGTGTTTCCACCAGCTATACGGCGGCCCAGTCAACCTCAAGCCTGGCCGGGATACCGGTATTCTCCGGCTTTACCGATATTGGCGCGGGCGCCATCCGGTTCAACTGGTCGGCAGGAGGGAATCCTTATCCGGGCACGCTGTACCGCGTCCTGACGTCGACCGCGCCGGATCCCTCAAACCCGGGCGGGGCCGTGGTCACCGCTTCCAGTACCTATAACGTTTATTTAACTTCTTCGGGGCTCAACGCCAATACCACCTACTATTTCCGCGCAGCCGGCTTTAACAATAACGGCATAGCCACAAATTATGCGGCGGCCGAGGCGACTTCGACTCTCCTGGCTTTTGCGCCCGTGTTCGCCAATTTCAGCGGTGTCGACTCCTCGGCCATCCAGTTTAACTGGTCGAATAACGGCAATCCGCTGGATACCACGCTGTACCGCGTTCTGGTTTCGACCGCGCCGGATCCCTCAAATCCGGGCGGGGCCGTGGTGACGGCCTCCGATACCTACAATCTGGCCTTGAGTTCCTCCGGACTTAACGCGAATACGACTTATTACTTCACCGCGGCCGGACTTAATAATAACGGCGTCCCCACCGCTAATACACCGGTTCAGTCAACCTCAACCTGGGCCAATCCGCCGGTGTTTACCGAATTTACAAATGTGAGCGCGGACGATATGCAATTCAACTGGTCAGCCAACGGCAATCCTTACCCCGGCACCTTGTACCGCGTGGCGTCATCGACGGCGTCCGACCCCTTGAATCCCGCCGGCGCGCTGGTTGTCATGTCGGAGACCTACGACGTAAGTTTGATCTTAAGCGGCCTGGCTTCCAGGACCACTTATTACTTCCGCGCCGCCGGGTTGAATAATAACGGGATTCTCACCGCTTACAGCGCGGCCCAATCGACCGCTACGCTGCCGGCGATCGCTACAAAGCTGTATTTTCAGGATACCGTCTCTTCCATCGATCCGGGCGCCGACGATGAGCGCTATCTGACAAGAACCATGGGGGCCGCGGTGGCGACCTACACCAAGAATACCCTGGCGGGGACAGTTACCCCTCCGACCGCCGAGACGCAATTCACCAGGGTCGCGGCGGGAACGAATGTCATCTGGTATTCCGATCCCCTGGACGCGGTCACCATCGCGGGCAATGTCACCTTTAATATCTGGGCCAGGGAGAGCGCTGTTCAGGCAAACGCCACCATAACCGCCGAGCTTTTGCGCGCGGACGCTTCCGGCGCGCTCCAGTCCGTGATCGCCTCGGTTCTTATTCCGCGCGCGGAGCTTACCACCACGCTGGCCGCGCAAAACTGGGCTAAATTCCCCGTCTTTACCGTGCTTTCCAACGGAGACAGGCTGGCGGTGAGGGCCTATATCGACGACGGCAACGGTGTTACCATGGGCAGCGGCAGGAATGTGACCGCTACCCTGGGCGGAGCCACGGCCGGAGTCAGCGGGGATTCCTGGGTTCAGGTGACGGAGAGCCTGGCGCCGGCGCGGCCGGTCATCTCCGCTTTCACCAACGTGGCGGCGCGCCAGTTGACGGCGGCCTGGTCTCTGGTCGACGGGGCCACAGCTTATACTTTGGCCGCCTCTATAAATCCGGATAATCCGCCCAATCCGGTCTACGCTTCAAGCACGACGGAAAATCCAGGCGCCACCCTGGATACGCCGGCTTTGGACGCGAACACCACCTATTATCTTTTCGTGCGGAGCCATGATTCCAAAGCGTCCAGCTCCTGGTCGGCGTATCCGGGGACTTCCACTCTGCTGGAGAACGCGCCCGTATTCACCAATTTTACCGATGTGGGGGCCGGGGCTATACAGTTCAACTGGTCGGCCAACGGCAATCCTTATCCGGGCACACTCTACCGCGTTGCCGTTTCTACGGCGCCCGATCCCCTGGATCCGGCCGGCGCGGTGGTGACCACCTCGAACACCTACAATGTTTATTTCAGTTCCGCCGGGCTTAATGCAGATACCACGTATTATTTCCGCGTGGCCGGACTTAACAATAACAGCGTCCCCACGGCCTATACCGCGGCCCAGGGGACGGCGACTCTGGTGGCTTTCGCGCCGGTGTTCGCCAACTTCACCAATGTGAGCGCGAATACTATCCAGTTCAACTGGTCGAATAACGGCAATCCGCTGAACACGACGCTTTACCGCGTTCTGGCTTCAACCGCTCCTGATCCGTCAAATCCGGGCGGCGCGGTGGTGACGGCGTCGGACACGTATAATCTGGCCTTAAGTTCCTCCGGGCTGAACGCGAACGCCACTTACTATTTCCAGGCCGCGGGTATAAACAAAAATGGCATTGCCACAGGTTATACAACCGCCCAGGGCACCTCAACCTGGGCTAATGCGCCTGTTTTCACTAATTTCACCAACGTTGCCGCCGGAGCCATACAGTTCAACTGGTCGAATAACGGCAATCCGCCGGATACGACGCTCTACCGCATTCTGGCTTCTACCGCGCCGGATCCCTCAAACCCTGGCGGGGCTGTTGTCACTACGTCGGACACATATAATCTGGCCTTAAGTTCTTCCGGGTTGAGCGCGAACACCACTTACTATTTCCGGGCCGCAGCTATGAACAGCAATAGCGTGCTAACCGGCTATACAGCGGTCCAGGGAACCTCAACCTGGGCCAATACGCCGGTATTCTCCAACTTCACAAATGTCGCCGCCGGGGTCATCCAGTTCAACTGGTCGAACAACGGCAATCCGCCGGATACGACGCTCTACCGCGTTCTGGCTTCGACCGCGCCGGATCCGTCAAGCCCGGGCGGCGCGGTGGTGACTACGTCGGATACGTATAACCTGGCGCTCAGTTCCTCGGGCCTGAGCGCAAACACCACTTACTATTTCCAGGCCGCCGCGGTTAACAGAAACAGCGTCCCGAGCGGCTATACCGTGATCCAGGGCACGGCTACTTTGCTGGCCAATGCTCCTGTTTTCATCAACTTCACCGGCTTAACCGCGGACGCAATGCAATTAAACTGGTCGAATAACGGCAATCCGCTGGATACGACGCTTTACCGCGTTCTGGCTTCGACCGCGCCGGATCCGTCAAACCCGGGCGGCGCGGTGGTTACCGCTTCGGACACGTATAACCTGGCTTTGATCTCTTCCGGGCTGAACGCCAACACGACTTACTACTTCCGCGTCGCCGGACTTAACAGGAATTATGTTCCTACAAGCTATACCGCGGCGCGGGGAACTTCCACTCTGGCCAATATGCCGACGGGCCGGTATTTCACCGGGATAACGCCCGCCGCGATAATCTACAACTGGTCAGCGACGGGCAATGCTTCTGGGACACGCTATAGCGTGCTGGCTTCCACGGCGCCCGATCCCTCCGCGCCGGCCGGCGCCGTGGTCACCGCTTCCGTCACTTACAATGTCTATCTGAGTTCCTCAGGCCTTGCCGCCAATAAGGCCTACTATTTTCAGGCGGCGGCCGTAAACAACAATGGCGTCATAACCTCTTATACTTCCCCGCCGGATACTGAAACGACCCTGCCCATAGGAGGGATCGGGGCTCCGATAATCGGTTCCATAACCGGCGTTTATGTGACCTCTATGACGGCTAACTGGTCGCTGGTGACCGGAGCCACCGGCTATACTTTGGCCGCCTCCGCCAATCCGGCTAACCCGCCTTCTTCTATAGACGCTTCCAGCACGACGGTGGGAAATCTCAGCGCTTCGGTCTTTAATCCGGCTTTGAGCGCGAACGCCACGTATTATCTTTTTGTGCGCGCCAATGGTCCGGGGTCGGTAAGCGAATGGTCCGCCTATCCAGGAACCTCGACTCTGCTGGCCAATGCGCCGGTCTTCACCAACTTCACCAATGTCGCGGCCGGGGCCATCCAGTTCAACTGGTCAAATAACGGCAATCCGCTGAATACCACGCTTTACCGCGTGCTGGCTTCGACCGCGCTGGATCCCTCAAACCCAGGCGGCGCGGTGGTGACGACGTCGGACACGTATAGCCTGGCCCTAAGTTCCTCCGGGCTTAACGCGAACACCACCTGTTATTTCCGCGTTGCCGGGCTAAATAATAACGCTGTCCCGACCGCCTATACCGTCGCCCAGGGAACCTCGACCTGGGCCGCCGTCCCGTCTTTTACCGGTTTCACCGATATAAGTTCCGGTTCCATGCAGGCGAACTGGTCGCCGAACGGCAATCCGGCGGCAACCACGCTTTACCGCGTTCTGGCCTCGACCGCGCCGGATCCCTCCGCGCCGGCCGGGGCGGCGGTGACAAGTTCGGACACCTACAATGTTTATCTGAGCTCGGCGGGGCTTGACGTCAACGCCACCTACTATTTCCGGATAGCCGCGCTCAACAGGAACAATATTCTCACCGGCTATACCGTGGCTCAGGGAACCTCGACTTTGACCAGGCCGCCGGTTTTCAATAATTTCACCGGCGTCGGCGCAGGCGCCATACAATTCAACTGGCTGGAAAACGGCAATCCGCTGAATACCACGCTATACCGCGTTCTGGCCTCAACGGCGCCGGATCCTTCAAGTCCCGCCGGGGCGGTGGTGACCGCGTCGGACACATATAACCTGGCGCTCAGTTCCTCGGGACTGAATCCCAACACCACCGTATATTTCCAGGTCTCCGGTCTTAACAACAATGGCGTTCCCACCGCCTACACAACGGTTCAGGGAACAGCCACCTGGGCCAACATCCCGCTGACCGCCGTTTCCACTTTCAGCGCCGCGTCCGCGACGGGCTTTACGGCCGCCTGGAGCGGGAATTCAAATCCTTTGCCCGGAACAACATATACGGTGCAGGTTTCCACCGCCCAGGACTTCAACTCCGGGGCGGCCGACCAGGTTACGGCTTCAACGGCCCCGGCTTCGGGCCCGGCATACGCTTTCACAAATCTAAGCATCAATACGGTCTATTATTTCCAGGTCCGGGCCGTAAACCATAACGGCATTTACACGGACTACGCCGCTCTGGGCTCCACGAGGACGCTGACAATGCCCGCGCCGGTAATAGAATCCATAACCGGCGCCGATACAAACTCTATCTCCGCAAGCTGGCAGCTGGTTAACGAAGCTACGGGGTATATTCTTGCCGCCTCCGTCAATCCGTCTAACCCGCCTTCTCCGATTTATGCGTCCAGCACGACGTTCGGAAAATTTGCCGTCAGCGCCTCCGTCTTCGATCCCGCTCTGGCCCCGAATACGACCTATTATCTTTTCGTGCGGGCCAACGGCAATGCCAACTCAAGTTCCTGGTCAGCCTATCCAGCCGCCTCAACGCTGGCCAATTTGCCGCGGTCATCCGTCTCCACTTTCAGCGCGGTGGCGGATAACGGTTTTTCAGTCAGTTGGGACAATAACTCTAACCCGCTTGGCGCCACTCTCTACACCGTGCAGGTCTCCACGGCCTATGACTTTAATGTCGGCGCTTCCGACCAGGTGACTTTCACAACAGCACCGGCTTCCGGCCCCGGCGCCACGTTCAGCAGCCTGAACATCGACACCTATTATTACTTCCGGGTGCGGGCGCAGCACAATAACGGCGGTTTTACCGACTGGGTGAACCTGGGGTTTGTAAAAACCAAAGCGCTGCCCGTGGTGCACTCCGGGGGGGACGGCGTGATCTTCTACGGCCAGGCGGGCAATACCATGCCGCAGTTCCGCAATTACTACAGCGCCGGCAACAATTTCAGCGCCGTGCAGAATACCGTTTCGGGGGCGGCGGGATCCCTGTTCGTGATCAAGACCAATCCTCTTTCCGACAAACAGGAGGCTGTGGCCGGTTATGTCAAGGACGGAACGCTGCATATGCTGTGCACCGACGGGGCTAACTGGAGCGAAGAGTGGACGCAAACGGTGGGCGGCTCCGAACTTACGCGGCGTTTCGACATCGCTTACGAGACCAATACCGGGGATGTTATGGTGCTGTATTCTCGGGACGCCGCCAATACCGATGAACTCGGCTACCGGATCAAACCCGGAAGCGCGGATTGCGGTTCCGGGAATTGGTCAGCCAACAACAACCTGGATCCGGTCAGAACCTCCGGGGTGGTGCAGTGGGTGAAGATGGCCTCCGACCGCCGGGCTTCTTCGGGTACCATCGCGGCCATCTGGGCTGACGACGCTTCGGATCTGTCCGCGATGGTCTGGAACGGAACCGCCTGGGAGAATGAGCCCTCGGCGGCGCTTGAAACTTCGCTTGAGGTGGTGGCCGTCGCGCAGGATGTGGACGACTTTGACGTGGAGTTCGAATCCCTCTCCGGGGATCTGATGGTGGTCTGGGCGAACTCGGCCGGGAATAACGGTACCAACGGCGTAAGAGTTGCGACCGCGGCCTGGACCGGCGGGACACCGTTGCACGCCTGGGGTACGCGCTACTCTCCGCCCACTTTCGACAATGACGCCACCAATCTGGATCTCGCGGCCAACCCGAACAGCAATGAAATGATCTTTGCGTCCATCGGCAATGCCGCCGGCGGCACCAGCAACGATATGCAGATCGGTTACTGGTCGGGTTCTGCCTGGAGCAATAACAACGACGTTGACGCCACCTGCGCGCTCCCGGTCGCGGGAAGCAAGCTGGTGGCGGCGGGCTGGCTTACGTCAGGCGTGACTACGCGCTGGCTGGTGACTTATAACGACGCGTCCGCCACCAATATAGGCTGGTATTACGGCACTACCGGCGCTCCCACGCTTGGAAATCCCGACGGGACTCCGACGCCGCTTTTTGCCAACCCGCAGGTAAGGTATGATATTCAGCAGGATCCGGTTAACAAGGATCGGCTTATATTTACAGTGGCCGACGGCGCCTCCGGAACCGGCCGCCTGTTTGCCAAGCGTCTGCTGATGACCTCCGTGCCGGCTTTTACCTGGTCGAATGCCGACGGCGGCGCGGCGCTTGATACCAGCCTGGCTTCAACTACCGTGGGCGGTTTTTCATTCGCTTTCTGGGCGGCCGCGCCCTCCACCACATTCTCCCAGTCCGCCTACCGGTTCTTTAATAATACCGACACGACGGATGTGGGGGTTCCGCTGGCCGCGCAGGACACGCTGGCTCCCCTCCCCTCCGCGGGCGCGGCATTCAGGCTCAGGGCGCTGCTGCACACTAACCAGGTGGATCTCCCCGTCGACGCCCAGGACTTTAGGCTCCAGGTCGCCGGCAAAGGAGACGGAACCTGCGATGCGCCCAGCGGGGGCGTGCCCGCCGATTATACGGATGTTACCAGCGCTACCGTCATCGCTTTCAAAGACAACGCCCCCGCGGATAACACCGCTTTGACCGCCAACGCCGAAGATCCCCAGCACGGAGCTCATACCGTAGTCAACCAGACCTACGAGGAATTGAATAATTCCACCAACAGCGTGGCGGGCATCCAGCGGAACCAGGACGGAAAATGGGATTTCGCGCTGAAAGACAACGGGGTCTTCCCCGGGAGCGTTTACTGCCTCCGTCTCGTCAAAGGCGACGGCTTGCTGCTGAACTCCTATGAGGTTTACCCGGAGCTCATTCTGCCGGCGCTTGTGTATGTCAATGAAGTATATCCTTCAGGGCCGTCCGCGGCCGACGACTGGGTCGAACTTTACAATAACACCACCAGCACTTCCCCGCTCCTCGGCTGGAAATTGAATTACGTCGAGAGCAGCATCGCCCTGGGCGGCGCGCCCATTACCGTCTGGACCGGCGGCGCCGGCGACGTGATAAACGCGGGATCCACTTTCACTATCGTCAATCTGCCGGTGGATCTGAACGGCGGCGAGAGTTACCATGTCGAGCTGCTGGACGCCGGAGGCCGCCTGGTGGACCAGGTTCAGTGGCCGGGGCCGGGAGTTCTCTCGGAGGGCCAGTCTTTCGCCAGGATCACCGACGGGAACCCGGCTTTCCTTGAGATAGACCCGACGCCGACAAAAAACTACGTCAATTACCGCGCTACGGACACGTTTAAAATAAACGAGGTGTCCTACGGCGCGCTGAACGGGCAGTTCATAGAGCTCTATAACACCTCGCTTACTTCCACGCGGACCCTGACCGGCTACGCTCTCAGAAATTCATACGCTTCGGCCAATGGTCTCAGGTTCAGATTCACAAAAAAGATCTATCCCCGGAATTACGCTTTGCTGGATTTCTCGTCAGTAAGCGATGACGGCCTGTCTTTCGCTTACGTTTTCGGCCCGGCCGGCCTGAACGGCGCCGGGGATTTCCTGACGCTGGAAGATCCGGCCGGATCGGTGGAAGACGAGGTCACCTGGCAGTCCGGCGCCAGTTATTCCAGATACAATTACATCGGAGAAACGACCTCCGTAGGGAACTATGCTCCGGCCGGCGCCGTTAACTCTATAATCAGGCAGCCCGGCGAGGGGGCCGATACGGACAGCAATTCGGCCGACTTCGCGGCGTCGGCCGCGGCCACCCTGGGCTCCAGGAACAATAATCCCGTCCCGGCGCCGGCCAATACTCTTGCCTATCCGCTTAACACGGGAGTTCCGCAGTTCCTGGCCAGAAAATTCCCTATCAGCATGACTATAGGGTCTGATTCAAGTACCGGCACCGCGAACAGTATTATCTTCGGGCGAACCGGCGGAAACCCGGACACGCGCTCTCCGCACACTTATCGGCTGGCCGACATCGGCTTCAACCTGGCTTCCCTTGCCCAGCAGACTACGGTACAGACAGGTTTGTCGTTTAACGACCAGGACGGTTATCCGCTGGCGGCCGGCGCCACATACCGGGTGACTTTTAACACCGATACCGGTACAAAAGCGGCGCCGCAGATAATCCTGGGGACGGTCACCTACGACGCCAGCGTGCATTCGGTCACCGCAAGCACCTCCGCGCCGCTGTGGATGAACAACGCCTCACGCGACAGCGCCGTCAAGCTGGAGATCTCCAACAACAGCCCGGCCGGTTTCAACAGCCTGGAAATAACGACTGTTACATTCAAGGTGCTGAATTCCGTGTCGGCTCCCCTCGACACGGTCATGGCGAAGAACCTTTTCAACGCCATTATGCTGGTAAGGGACTCCACCAGCACCGGTATATACGGCCGCTACGAATCGGGTATAGATGTCAGCACTATCGCTTATATTCCCATGTCGTTAATTTCATTGGATGTGAATGGTGTGTCCACGCTGACCGTGCTTGCTCCCGATCTGCTTTCCGCATCCATCCCCGCCGCCTCAACCCGCACATTCTATGTGGTATTTGAGAGCACCCAGAACGCTTCCGCGCGGTTCCCCGACAACGTGTTCAGGGTGAGTTTCAATTCCCTTCCGACCCTGACCGTAAGGGACGGCCCCAGCGACCAGCCGGAGGAGTTTACTCCTTCCGCTCAGGTGGAGACCTCGTCGATCACCATAATCGCCCCCGCCCTGCCGCCGGAGGGCACAACCTGGCCGTACGCGCCGCCGACAAATACGGTAGTGGAGGCCATGGCTGGGTATTACACCTATGACGGCGACACCAGCCCCACGGTAAGTTCAGCCGTCTATATGACGTCGACCGACGGATATTTAAGGGCGGTTAAAAAAGACGGAACCATTAAATGGGCCTATCCGACCGACACGCTCTCGCCGATAAGGACAAGTCCGATGCCGGTGGTGGAAGCCGGCGGATTGTACCTGTATTTTGCGGATGACAACGGTGACGTATATAAGATCCGGGACAATGATTCCTCAGCGGGGCTGTCCTGGAAAAAGTCCATAGGCGCGCCCATAAGATCCAACCTTATGTGTTCCGATGTAAGTTGCAGCGGGGACGTGTTTTATTTTGGCGCCGGCGATAATACGGTCCGCTGCCTGAATAAAGCCGATGGGACCCCGTGCAGCGGCTGGACCTATGCCTCGGCCATAACGGCGCCCATCTCCGGGATGATGGCCATAGATAACAGGGCTACCGTCAATACCGCATGGATAGGCCTGGAGGACGGGAAAATGGTGGCGCTGAAAACAGGCGACGGCACTTCGCCTACAAGCTATCAGACCGGCGCGGCCATAAAATCATCCCCATACCTGGACGCGCGCGTGGCGGATCCAAACAATGTCCTGTATTTTACTTCCACGGACGGGAAGCTCTATGCCAGGATTTCCTCCAACCTGAGCAATGTTCCCGCCGGCTGGCCGGCGGGGGCGACGGAGCCGGAGAAGGATTATCATGCCGGCGCGCCGATCTACACTTCGCCTTTTGTGACCTGGGAGGAGACAAAGTATATATTCTTCGGAGACGATGCCGGCAGACTTCATAAAGTTAATGCGGCTACCGGCTTGAGCGCCGCCGGCTGGCCTTTCCAGGCGGGAGGAGCCATCAGGTCTTTCCCTAATTGGCTGCCTGACACTGTTTATACGCCACAGGGCGGGGCGGATTATGTCTATTTCGGCTGCGACGACGGTTATATCTACGCCGTTAACGCCAATACCGGCGTTTTGAGGCCAGGCTGGCCGGTGGCCACCGGAGGGCCCGTGAGGGCCGACATCGTTATAGACACGGCCAATATGACCCTGGTGGTAGGTTCCACCGACGGAAAGACCTACGTGCTGAAGATAGGACCGTAGGAAGAAGGGATGAGGGATGAGGGATGAGGGATGAGGGAGAGGCTATTATGAGAGAGGAACTTGCGGAAAGATTCTTTAAGTTTGCCGTGGATATTATCGGCTTGTCGCGCAGGATGAGTTCAGATCGTCTTGCTGTGGATGTTTTACGACAGTTAATGCGTTCCGCGACTTCTGTCGGGGCCAATTGGGAGGAAGCGGTGGCCGGCTTGTCCAAATCAGATTTTACACATAGCGCCAATATCGCACGAAAAGAGGCGCGCGAGTCCCATTATTGGCTCAGGATAATATCTGAAAGTTTCCCGGCTTCCGGAAAAGAGGGTATTGATCAGTTGCTTAAGGAATGTGATGAAATAGTCAGAATTCTGACAACAGTGGTAAAAAAACAGCAAACAGGTTTGGCGAAGAAAACGCTTACGCTTTTTCTCTTCCTTTCATCCCTCATCCCTCATCCCTCATCCCTCCTGTCCGCGGCGGACTGGCCTATGTTCAGGGGGAATGCGGCGCGCACCGGCTATGCCTCCGAGCAGGCCTATCCGCCGCTTACCGAGGCGTGGACGCCTTTCCAGGCCGGGGGCGAGATCGTCTCCAGCCCGGTGATCTTTGAGGATATCGTTTACTTCGGTGCCAGGGACAAGAATGTTTACGCCCTTAACGCCAGAACCGGCGCGTTGTTGTGGCGGTATCCGACCGGTGGCTGGGTGGACGCCGCGCCGTCCGCGGCGGGGGACGCGCTTTTTGTACCGTCCCTGGACGGTTATCTTTACGCTTTAAACCGGACGACCGGAGAGTTTCTGTGGCGGGCCGGTCTGGGCGCCTCTTCCGTCTCTTCGCCGCTGGTGCTGGACGGGAAAGTTTTTGTGGGTGTTGGTTCCCCGGAAAAGAAATTAAAGGTTTTCAGAGTTTCCACGGGAGAGCTGCTATTTGAACAGCCGGCGGACCAGCCGGTGGACTCCGCGCCCTCCACGGACGGGGCGCTGGTTTATTTCGGGGCCAATGACGGCAGGATCTACGCGCTCAATAAGAATACTTTTTCCCTGCCGTGGTCTTATCAGACCATGGGCGGAAGCTACGGCATGAACGCCTTGGCGGTTTCAAGCGGAATAGTATACGCGCTGCCGGGCCATGACGAGAAAAAGCCCCTGGCTTTCAACGCCGGTAACGGAGCGCTGCTCAATTCCAATGTCGGGCCCTTTGACGAGGACGCTTCCTGGGAGCAGACGGGCTCGCCGGTGGCGGCGAAAGGACGGCTGTATTTTTCGGCGGGAGCGACGGTAAACAGATTTTACGCGCTGGATACCGCTGCGCTGGACAGCGGACAGACCGGTCAGGCGCCTCCGTATGTCTGGCCCAGCTCGCCAACCCTGGGCGCCGTTTCCGCTCTCGGCATCCTGTCCTCGCCGGCTATGGCCAACGAGATAATATACGCCGGCACTATTGACGGCAGCCTTGTCGCTTTCACGTCCTCCGCGGTTTCGGTCGATCTTATTGCGAACGTGGCTTTTTCAAGCCCGGTCTATTCCTCCCCCGGCATCTCCAACGGCCTGGTGGTTGTCGCCACGGCCGGCGGAAAGCTCATGGCCTATAAGACGGCCAAGACGGTTTCCATTTCAAGTCCGCCGGCGTACGGAATCGTGAGCGGCACTGTTTCCGTCAAAGGTTATGTCGTAAACCCGAACTTGACCGGCTACGCCCTTGAATACGGCAGCGGGGAGGAACCCGCCGTGTGGCACAACGTGGTTTCAAGCAGCTCGGCCCAGGCCGTTGAAAACGCGGTGCTGGCTGACTGGGACACAGCGGAGCTTTCAAACGGGATCTACACTTTGAGGCTTACCGCGCTTGAAAACCCTGTTTCCGGCTCCGACAATACGGCGCTTTTAACCGTCAGGATAAATGCGGCCCCCTCCGCCCCATCGGGGCTTACGGCGGCGGATGTCCCGAACGATTCCGGCAATAATGTAAGGCTGAACTGGACGGCGTCCGGATCCGCCGGCATAACCGGGTACAGGATCTACAGGGACGCGGGCGCGGGATTTGTGGAGGTTCTCTCGGTCAGCTCCAGCGCGGCGACCTGCGTCGATGCCTCGGCCGTCACCGGCACAACGGTCACTTATGCGGTGCGGGCTTTTGACGGTTACCGGGAGTCCGAAAATTCGAATCTTGCCCAGGCTTGCGCCGTAAATGATACGGGGGACAACACTCCGCCGGCCGCGATAAGCGACCTGGCCGCGGAGCCGGGGTTCGACGCCGGGACGGCGCTGCTTTCCTGGACCGCGCCTGGTAACGATGGTGATGTGGGCACGGCTTCGTACTATGTGGTGAAATACACGTCCGTTCCGGGTTATGACTGGAATAATTTTAACGGGGCCGAACTGCGCGCCAGCACACGGGCGGTGGACGGCCCGGCCGGAGATTATCATACCGAAGAGATCGACGGTCTTTTCGGCGGAGTCACCTATTATTTCGCGGTAAAAACGGCCGATTTCGCGTCGAATCTCAGCCAGGTGTCCAATGCGACGATGACCTGGGCCACGATAGATTCTGTCCCGCCGCTGCCGCCGGAGGGATTGTCGGTGACGGATACTCTTGGCGACGCCGGCGGCAGTCTCACGCTTAACTGGACGCTCTCTCCGGACGACGGCGCCGGGGCCGATGACGTTTACGGGTATAAAATTTACCGGCGTCTCCAGAATTCAGCTTATGTTTCAACCGCGCCCTATGCCGAGGTTGCCAGGGGCGTAA
This sequence comes from Elusimicrobia bacterium GWA2_56_46, assembly GCA_001799575.1. Classification (GTDB taxonomy): domain Bacteria; phylum Elusimicrobiota; class Elusimicrobia; order Elusimicrobiales; family UBA9959; genus YA12-FULL-51-18. Next base: position 218,158 of record MGTT01000011.1, on the reverse strand, counting down.
GAAGTTACATCGATAACGCCGCCGTGACCAATATCAGGTTCTATTATTCGGCGGCCGCTTTCGACAGCAGCAATAATTCGCCTCTTTCAAACGAGGTGTACGGCATCTCGGCGGACAACTGGCGGTTCTTTGACGCTTCGCAGGGCGCGTCCGTCAGGCTGCCGGACGGGGCCAGGGTCGATATTCCTCCTCATGCCGCTTCGCAGAACGACCATCTGCTGTTCTCCAGACTTGAGCCCGGCACCTATCGGCCGCTTCTCAGGGTTAAAGCCAACACCCAGGCCAACGCCAGCGGGCTGATCTACGGTGTCCGTCTGAAGCTTGATACCACCAAACTTTCCAATCCCGCCGTAATCACCCTGCCGTATAACGACGACGCCGTGGCCGGCATGGTTCAGGAGAATCTGAGGATCTATATGCTGAACGACGGGGCCTGGCGGATGGTAGACAGATCGAAGCCGGATCTGGAGGCCAAAAAAGTGAGCGCGGAGGTGCTCCGCTTTTCCACCGCCGCCATCATGGAGTATGTGCCGTCGGGAGAACTTCTCAATGGGAATGAAGTTTATACTTATCCGAATCCCGCCAAAGGCGGCATTCTGACTTTCAAATTCAGGGTCTCGGAAAAGGCCCGCGTAACAGTGGATGTCTATAATGTGGCTGCGGAAAAAGTAGCCGAGTTCGAAAAAATAAATTGCGCGGCCGGCGACACGTCCGAGATCGCCTGGAATATCGCAAATATCGCCAGCGGGGTGTACATTTACAAGGTAACCGCCGAGAGCGCCTCCGGCTCAAAAACAGTCATCAAGAAGCTGGCGATAATACATTGAGGAAGGGATGAGGGATGAGGGATGAGGGATGAGGGATGAGGGATGAGGGATGAGGGATGAGGGATGAGGGATGAGGGATGAGGGATGAGGGATGAGGGATGAGGGATGAGGGATGAGGGATGAGGGATGAGGGATGAGGGATGAGGGAGATAATGTTATGAGGAATATTTTTTGGTTAAAAAAATGCGGGCGAAACCCAAAAAAAATTTTCGGGTCGCGGCTCTTTATTTTCCTGATCTTTGCCCTCATCCCTCATCCCTCATCCCTTGTCTACGCTGCGAAGATCTACCCTTCCGCCGGCACCACTTCGGCCACGTTCCTTAAGCTGGGCGTGGGCGCCCGCGCCGTGGCCATGGGCGGGGCGTTTACGGGGGTCGCGCGCGATCCTTACGCCATTTACTGGAATCCGGCCGGGCTCGCGGCCCTGGGGGGGGAACGAAACCTGGGCTTGTTCCATAACGATTATTTTCAGGGCCTGGGTCAGGAATTTCTGTTTTACACTTCTCCGGCCGAGGGTATAAAATTCCTGAAGTCGCGCGAACTCCGTTCCGGGGTCTGGGGCCTGGGCCTAGATTATTTTTACGTGCCGAAAGACCTGGAGCGAAGGAGCGGGCTGAACGAAAGCGATCCGCTCGCGCCCATCTCGCCGGTGGAGGGGAAGTTCGGGGCTTACGATCTCGCTTTTTCGGCCGGTTACGGCTGGAAAACCGGGAGGGATCTGAGTCTCGGCGGAGCGCTGAAAGTGATACGCCAGAGCATAGACGACAAGTCCGGCAGTTCGTTCGCCCTGGATCTCGGCGTTCTGAAGGATTTTACCTGGCGGGGAGATCTCTGGACAGGAGGTTTCTCGGTCCAGAACATCGGCCCGGGGGTGAAGTTTATTTCCAAGCGCTATGATCTTCCGCTGATCTTCAAGGCCGGGGTAAGCCGCCGTCTGCCGGATTCGGGGGCGCTTATAGCGTTGGAGGCCGACAAGCCGATAGACAATTATCCTTCCTTTATCCTGGGCGCGGAATATCCCCTGACCAGTATGCTGGCGCTGAGGACGGGATATAAATACCGGCTTTACGGCAACGAACTGGGGCCCTGGTCTGGTTTCTCGGCCGGGGCGGGGATCTCTTTCAGCCGCTTCTCTTTCGATTACGCTTTCAGTCCCTTCGGGGATCTGGGGAATTCCCACAGGTTTTCCCTGAATGTCAGGTTCGGGGGCGGCGCGGCACCGGCCAGGGCCGTTAAAGGCGCGGTGGCCCCGGTCATGGAAATGCGCAATGCGGGCGTGATTTCCTACGACGTTTCCTCAAAAGCGCTGATGATTTCCCAGCGCGGCGTGCAATACGGGATAAAGGCTGTTTCCGCTGGTTCGGATCTTTACGCTTTTTCATTCAGAACTCTCGTCCGCGGCCAGGCCGCAGTCAGCCTCTCCCTGACCGGAGGCGAGCTTCCGCCGGCATTGGCGTCCAGTCTGCCCGCGGGCGCCAGGCCGCTGAAAGCCTGGCAGTTCCCTCCGGGTCCCGGCGAGATCCAGGGAAACATCGCGTTCGAGTTCAAGGTGAAGAAGAGCGGCGCGGAAGGAAAGACTTATTCGTTCCTCTATCTGGACGGAAAAGGCTGGAGGGAGATAGTCCCGTCGAAGATCCGTGAAGACGCGGAAAACATTTACTTCTCCGCCGCCGCCCCGTTAAGCGCGTACTATGTCCTGACCGCAAAGGACTAAGGCTAAAGGCAGATAGGGAATGCTCGTTGTTGGATTTTTGCAGCCCTTCATCCTTAATCCTTTAGCCTTTATCCTTGCCTTAAATCCCTATGGGATTTAAGGCTAATACTGTCCCAGCGTGCCGTCTTTTCTGGATTTTTTCAGAGCGGCGCCGAAAGCCGCTGCGCTCAGCGGGGCCAGCGTCAGGGCGAACAGGGCCAGAGCTATTAATTCCACTTTCAATTCCGCGAAGCCCGCGCCTTTATGCAGCGCCAGTTGCAGCGCCCGGATGGAATATGTGACCGGCAGCAGCTTTGAGAACCATTGGAGCCACAGGGGCAGAACCGCGACCGGAAAATACACCCCTCCCAGCAGCCCCTCGAAATTATTAAGCACCCAGGCCGCCGGATTGCCGCGCTTGAACAGCAGGATAAAACAGGAGGAAAAGATCCCGAGGGACGCGAAAGAAAGGGCTGAGAGGAAAAAAACCGCCGCAAGAGCCGGGACATTGGCGTTGGAGAGATCCAGTTTGAAAATGAAGATGCCGGCCAGCGCGTAAACGGCCAGCTCAAAAGTGGCGAAAATAAAATTCCAGGCCGTGAGCGCCGTAAGGAAAACGGCCGGCGAAACCGGCGCGGCCAGCGACGCTTCCAGGGTTCCTTGCAGCTGCTCGGCGCGCAGCCGCTCGGCGTAAGAGCCCGCTCCCGTGCCGATATAACCGAAAAAAGCCGCCGCCGTGAACACGTAGGGGAAATAGCCGGTTCCGTATTCGGCCAGATAGGGGGTCATAACGCGGCCGAAAAGCTTGTCTATGAAAAAGAAAACGGCCATTCCGGTGAAAGTTGACGCGGCGCCCAGGACGAACGAGAGCTTGTAACTTTTCTCGATCAGAAAATCTTTCCGCAGGAAAGCCAGAATTTGCAGTATCATTGGATCTCTCTTTACCGTAGATATTCAGTAAACCCGTCATTCCCGCGTGCTTTTAGCGGGAATCCATAAATCTTTATTCAATGGATCCCGGCCAACAGATCGCCGGGATGACGGGTTTACTGAATACATACCCGTCACCCTTTAATTTTTCCATTCTCTATCACCACCACCCGGCGGCACACTTTCGCCAGTTCTTCCGGATTGTGGGCGGCATAGAGCACGGCCAGGCCCTCTTTGGCCGCCAGCTCTTGTATCAAAGCCGAGAAACCGGCCGCAGACCGCAGATCCAGGTTCCTGGCGGGTTCGTCCAGGAGAAGCGCCGATGCCCGGCGCAGGAGGGCGCGCGCGAGGGATAATTTCTGCGCCGCCCCTTCGCTCAGCGCGTCAACGCGCTTTTCCAGGTCGTCCCTCCCGATACCCAGCGGTTCCCTGAGCGTGTCCGTGCGTTCCCGGACCTCCGCGCGGGAAAGACCGTGGAGCGCGCCGAAAAAATACAGATTGTCCACGGCGCTGAGGCGCGGGTAGAAGTTTCTGGTCCCGGTTTCCGCCAGAGCGGCCGCGGATCTGAGGGCGGCATCGTCCGCTTCCCTGCCGTCCAGCGCTATGGTTCCGGTATCGGGCGTGAGGCGCCCCGACAGGATGCGTAAAAGCGTGCTTTTACCGGCCCCGTTCGGTCCGGTAAGGCCCGTTATGGTTCCGGGAGACAGTCTGAGATCCACGCCGGACAGGGCGGGGGTTCCCGATCCGTCTTTTCCGAACGGTGAAAGCCAGCCGGAGGAGGGATATATTTTTCCAAGGTTAAAAGCTTCTATCAGCATAAGGGGGCGGTTCCGATTATGATAATACTATTTTTTTAGATTGAAAAGGCCGGTGTAAAGTGATTAAATATATATAAATAAAGGCCCGGCTCCGGCGTTTTAAAAGGCGCCAGCCGTTCAAGGCTGTTTTTTGCCGTGTTGCGCAGGGGCCGGCGCGGCAAAGTTTCCGGAGGAAAAAATGAAAATACACTTAGTGGCCAGGAAGATCAAGCTTAATCAGCCGATCAAGGATTTTATAGAAGCCAGGCTGACCAAACTGACGGAGTTCGTGGACAATATCGTCTGGGCGCAGGTCATCGTCAGCGTCGAAAAGAAAATATACAGCGCCGAAGTCATCGCGCACGCCGGCCATCAGACCATGAAAGCCGCGGCGGAGTCCGACGAATTGTACCCCGCCATAGACAAGGCCATGACCAAGATGGAGTCCCAGGTCAAAAAATACAAGGAAAAATTCTCGGAACACCGCGGCCTCTCCGGCTTTGAAATGAGCGAGTTCTCCACCCTTATGGGCCCGCAGGCCGTTTTTTCCGTGGTTAAGGATGTCCCGATAAAGCCTATGAACAGGGAAGAAGCCGTTAAAGAGATGGAAAAAATGGGCTACAACTTCTGGATGTTCCTGGAGAAGGACGCCAAACAGGTGCAGGTGGTCTTTAAACGCCTGGACAGCACCTACGGGCTGCTGCTGCCAGTGAAGAAATAATGCCGGAAACGCATACCAGCGCCAAATCGATAACGGTAAGGGAGCTCCTCAGGTCCCGGGGCAAGATCCTGGGGCTCAAGGTGGCGGTCGGGGCCAGGAACCTCCTGGGCAAGATCACGGTCAGCGAGATAAACCGCCCTGGCCTGGCCATCGCCGGACATCTGGAACAGTTCCGCTCGGAGCGCATTCAGATCATAGGCCAGGGTGAATACGCCTACTGCGTAAAGGAAGACGGCAAAAAAGTCAAAACCAACCTTCATAAAATGACTTCGTTCGCCGACATTCCCTGCATGATCGTAACCGGCGGTCTGAAGCCTCTGCCCGTCATCAAGGAAGCCTGCCGTAAAGCGAAGATCCCTCTGCTGGTCACCAGTTTTGACACCTCCTCTTTCATCCGCGAGCTCACCATTTTTCTGGATGACAAGCTGGCCGCCATTACGTACGCGCACGGCGTACTGGTCAGCGTGTACGGCCTGGGCGTGCTTATCCAGGGCGATTCCGGGGTGGGGAAGTCGGAATGCGCGCTGGAGCTGCTCAAACGCGGACATATCCTTATCGCCGACGATATCGTGGAGATAAAACGCCGGATCGGCTATATGCTGATGGGTAACTCTCCTAAGAACATCAAACATTACATGGAGGTCCGCGGTCTGGGCATTATAGACGTGGAGCTTCTTTTCGGCGTCGGCTCGATACTCGATCAGTCGCTGATAGAGATGCACGTGAATCTGGAAAGCGTGGCCGGCGGGGCCAATCTCTCCGCTTACGACCGCACGGGGCTGCAGACAAGCGAAGTTGCCATCCTGGACGTGCCGGTTCCTTCGCTGCGCCTGCCGGTTACCCCGGGCCGGAACCTCGCGGTGCTCATAGAGGTCGCTTCGCTCAATCAGCGTTTGAAAAACCAGGGATATTTCACGGCCAAGAAATTCAACGAAAATCTTATCCGGGAAATGGGAAAGGATAAATTAAAGATCAAGGATCAAAAAGTAAAAACCGTGGAAACAGGCCGTTAAATCCTGATGAGGCATGGCGGAGAGATATGTCGCGCAAAACCGAAGGCAAAATCTTTATCATCACCGGTATGTCGGGCGCCGGAAAGAGCCAGGCGCTCAAGTGTTTCGAGGATCTGGGATTCTATTGCATAGACAACCTGCCCGTCGCGCTGATCCCGGCTTTTTCCGAACTGGTCAAGACGAACAGGCATTTCAGGAACGTCGCTCTTGGCATAGACATCAGGGAGGGGCGGTTTTTTAAGGGTTTTGTCAGATCCCTGGACACTTTGCGCAAGCTCGGGCTGGATTATAAGGTCATTTTCCTGGACGCTTCCGACCCAGTGATCCTTCAGCGCTTTTCCGAAACGCGCCATCGCCATCCGCTCGGCAAGAATATCTCCCAGGCTGTCAGGGAAGAGCGGAAGATCCTCTTCGAGCTGAAAGAACGGGCCAATAAGGTCATAGACACCTCCAGCCTGACCCTGGGCGAATTAAAGGAAATCCTCGCGGGGGCGCTGGAGCTCAAGCGTTCCACCGAGATGAAACTCACGGTACTCTCTTTCGGGTATAAGTACGGCATTCCGCTGGACGCCGATCTGGTCATGGACGTGCGGTTCCTGCCTAATCCCAATTATATTCCGCGGCTGAAGCATAAGACCGGACTGGATAAACCGGTGGGCGATTATATCAGGAGCCGGCCCGGGTTCAGGACTTTTATCGCGAGTTATGCCGGACAGATCAAGCACCTCCTCCCGCTTTATATCAAGGAGGGGAAATCCTATCTGACGATAGCCATAGGCTGCACGGGCGGGAGGCACCGGAGCGTTTTTATAGCGCGCCAGATAGCCGAAAAACTCGCCAAGGTCGGCTTCTCGGTTTCGGAATATCACAGGGACATCAGGAAATGATCAATATAATCGTGATCACCCACGGGGAGTTCGGGGCCTACCTCATAGAGGCGGCCGAGGGGATCGTCGGCGTCCAGCACGAGGGGCTTAAGAATGTCTCCATCTCGCAGCGGATGTCGCTGGAAAATGTGCGAAGCGCCGTAGAGAACGCCATCACGGGGATGCGCTCGGAGGACGGCCTGATCTTCCTGATAGATATGCCGGGAGGCACGCCCATGAACGTGGTTCTGCCGCTTGCCAAGGATATCGCCAGAAGCGCCGTGATCTGCGGCGTCAATATAAATATGCTGACTTCGGCTTTCGCCTACAGAGGGAACCTGGATTTTGAGAAGCTGGTGGGCAAGATCCTGGAAGACGGCCGGAAAGCCGTCTGCGAAGTCAAGAGCCTGCTGCTGGGGAACAGTAAATCTTGAATCTTATGCCCGTTACATTATTCAGAATAGACGACAGGCTTATTCACGGCCAGGTCGTGGAGGCCTGGGTGCCGCATCTCAGGGCGGACGAGATCGTGGTAGTCTCGGATGAGATAGCCTCGGACGAAGTGCGGCGCACCATTATGCGTTTTTCTACCCCCGAAGGCGTGGGTTTGCGCATCCTCGGTTCCGCGGACGCGCTGGATTATCTTAACGGCGCCGCGGGCGCGGGGAATACGCTGGTGCTGTTCCCTGGCCTGAAAGAAGCGGCGGAGATGATTTCCCGGGGTCTGAAGATAGGCTCCCTCAATATCGGAGGCATGCATTATTCAGCCGGGAAGAACGTGTCTATCGGCAAGGCTATATTTTTGAGCGAAGAGGACTGCGGCCACCTTAAGTTCATTTCCCGCGCCGGAATCGAGGTGGAGGGCCGCGGAGTTCCCACGGATAAGCCGATAAACCTGATGGAAGCGATAAAACAGGATGGTTAAACTAATTTTCGCGGTTCATAATCACCAGCCCGTCGGCAACTTCGATCATGTGGTCAAAGAAGCTTTCGACAAAAGCTATCTGCCTTTTACCGAGGTCCTGCGGCGGCATCCGGCGGTGAAGGTTTCCATGCATTTTTCCGGGATCCTTTTCGACTGGTTCGAGAGTCACGAGCCGGCCTATCTTGACGCCCTGCGGGAGCTTTCCGACCGCGGCCAGGCGGAGCTTCTCGGCGGCGGATATTACGAACCCATCCTGGCGGTGCTGCCCGAAGACGACCAGGCCGGCCAGGTGGCCAAAATGCAGGCCTATATAAATAAGCGTTTCGGGGTTTTTCCGAAGGGCGTCTGGCTGGCCGAGCGGGTCTGGGAGCCGCAGCTGGCGGGTACGCTGAGCGATGCGGGCGCGGACTACACCGTGCTGGACGATATTCATTTCTTTTCCGCCGGCCTGGCCGAAAAAGACCTCACCGGCTATTTTACCACCGAGTTCGGGGGCAGGCATCTTCAGGTGTTTCCGATAAATCACCGCCTGCGCTACCTGATGCCTTTCGCCGACCCGGAGAAGACCATAGATTACCTGCGCACTTTCGAGGGGCGGGACGCCGTGCTGGTCATGGCGGACGACGGGGAGAAATTCGGTCTGTGGCCGAAGACCCATGAACTGGTCTATAAGAAAGGCTGGCTCGACAGGTTCTTTACTTTGCTTGAGCGCAACGCCTCCTGGCTTGAGACCGCCTCTTTTTCCGAGTGCCTGTCCGGGACGCGCTCCAAAGGGCTGGCCTACCTGCCCACCACCTCTTACCACGAACTTTCGCAATGGGCGCTGCCGCCCGCGGCTTCCGGCCGGCTGGCCGGGATCTGGAAGAACGCCGCCGAGGATTTTCAGCCGTATCTGCGCGGCGGCTATTTCAGGAACTTTTTCTCCAAGTATCCGGAATCCAACAGCATTTACCGCAGGATGCTGCGCGTCAGCGCGCGCTCCCGGGCGGCGGGCGGCGCCGGCAGGGAAAGTCTCTGGAAAGCCCAGTGTAATTGCGGCTACTGGCACGGAGTTTTCGGCGGCATTTACCTGCCGCACATACGGAAAGCCATTTACGCCAATCTGCTGGCGGCTTCGGCGGCCGCTTCGGCCGGGTCTGCCGGGGATCATTTTGATGTTACGGAGGAAGACTGGGACGCGGACGGCCGGCCTGAACTTCTGGTGGAGTCCAGACAGGCGGCGTTCTATTTTTCCCCCGGTAAAGGCGGCGGGCTCTGGGAGTGGGACTATCTGCCTCGCGGGATGAATTTCTGCGCCGTCGTCTCCCGCCACCCCGAGGCCTATCACGAGGAGAGCGGAGCGGAAAATATAACCGGATCCGGGAAAGCCGGGCACCTGAAAAAAGATTTTAAAAAGAGCGTTTTTTACGACTGGCACCGCCGCATGAACCTGCTGGACCATTTTTTCCACCCGGACACTAAGCTTGAGGATTTCAGGAAGGCTTCTTACGGCGAACAGGGAGATTTCGTGCTGGGCGAATACTCCTGTAAGACCGGCCGCGGGCCCCTCGGTCTGACGGTATCGCTCGCCAGGGACGGTTCGGTCTGGACCGGCGACAGGCGGGCCGAAATACGGGTGGAGAAAAACGTTCTCCTCAAAGCCGAAGGCTCCTGGGAAGCCTCCTATAAGGTGTCCAATACCGGCCGGCACGCGGCGGACCTCTGGTTCGCGCCGGAACTGGTTTTTTCTTTTTCCGATCCCGGGGTCTGCCCGGAAGGCGAGAGGCGTGGTATTTCCGCGTTGAGACTGGAGGATCCGGTCTGGGGTGAGGTGAAACTGGATTTTTCAGACCCCGTCCTGCTGTGGGTTTTTGATCTGGACACCATTTCCCGTTCCGAGGAAGGGATAGAGAAAACCTATCAGGGCGGCGTTCTGGCGCCAAGCGTCAAAAAGATGCTGGCGCCCGGCGGTTTTTTTGAGTTCACCGTTAAGGCTTCGCTAAATCCAGTGAATAGTGATTAGTGGTTATTTATGATCCTAAAAGCCCTTATCTCCAGTCTTTTCGCCGGGCTGCTCGAACTCGATAACGTGCAGGCCGGGCAGTTCCTGATCTCCCGGCCGGCTTTCGCGGGGCCGCTGCTGGGCTGGCTGAACGGCTGCCCGTTTGAAGGCGCCAGGATGGGCATTCTTATCGAGTTGATATATCTGGATTTTATACCGGTCGGCGGAGTGGTCCCGCCAAACGGCCTTGTGGCGGCCGCGGCCGCGGTACTCGCGCTCGTCTGGGCGGGACTGCCGGAGTCCACAGCTTTCTTTTTCGGCGTCATGGCCGGCTTCATGTACGGGAAGGTGGAATACCGCCTGCGGGTATCGCGCTCCTCGTGGATAAAGGGTATAGAAACCGACGCCAGGAACGGGGCACTCCTCCTGGAGCGCAATCTAGCGGGTTCGCTGCTGGCGGAAAGCGCGATTTCCGGACTCTATATTTTCTTTTTTTCAGGGTTGGCCGCGTTCCTGGCCGCGCCGCTTCTAAGAGCGGGGCCGGAAGCGCTGTTCCGCGCCTCGGACCTGGCCTACTCTCTCATGCCCTGGCTGGGGTTGAGCGGGCTTTACTTCAGGTTCAGGACGCAGGTGTATAAGAAAGGATGAAGGATTAAGGATAAAGGATAAAGGGTCAGCGGTTATCCGATAATTTCAAATGTTCTTTTCAATATTCATAAGATCATTTTTCATCCAGGCCGGGTGGAACTACGAAAGGCTGCAGAACCTGGGGTTCGCGTTCGCCATCATGCCGGCGCTCAGAAAAATATACGCGCCTGGCGAAAAACTTGCCGCCGCGGTTCTGCGCCACCTCGGCCTTTTCAACACCCAGCCGTACATGGCGGGTTTTGTGATCGGGAATATAGTAAGGATGGAGGAAAAACTGGCCCTGATGCCGGCCGGGGGCGCGGAATCCGGGCCGGCCGCGTTTGAAAAAAAAATACTGGAGGTCAAAGCCGCGCTGTCTTCCGGGTTCGCCGCCATCGGCGACCGGATCTTCTGGGGCAGGCTGAAGCCTCTTACCACCCAGGTCTGCATCGTGATCTGGGCTCTGGCCGGTTTTTACGGCTGGCTTTTTACCGATACAGTTTCCCGCGTTCCGCTTCCGGTCTTGTTTTTGGGGCCGCTTGCCGGGATAGCGCTCTACGCGGGCGGCGCCGTCTATCTGCGGTGGCAGGGATTGAAAAAGGGGTATGCCTGCGGCGGTACGGCCAGCTGCGGGCTTGACGCCGTTAATTGGCCGGCGCTGATAAGGCGGCTCAGCGTGGCCGGCTTCGCGCTTTCTCTTTTGATCGTGGCGGGAGCTTTCGGGCTGCTGCTGGAACAGAACTGGGACGGGGCGCATAAAGGCGGCCTGATACTGAGGGCGGCGCTCGCCCTGGGCGTGATGGCTTTGCAGCGCATAGTCAGGAAATCAGGCCGCTCCATCTTTTTCGCCATGGGGCTTATACTCTCGGCTTCGGCGGCGCTTGTCATCTTTGAAAGATCGGGTTTACACCTATGATAAAAAAGGACATAAAAATAATCAACGAGCTCGGCATCCATGCGCGGCCGGCGGGAATGATAGCCAACACCTCCGCGCGTTTTGTCTGCGATCTTAAGCTCATAAAGGACAAAATGGAAGTTAACGCAAAAAGCATCATGGGCGTTATGACGCTGGCGGCCGGAAAAGGGTCGGTCATAACCATCGTCGCGCACGGTACGGACGAGGTTCAGGCGCTGGAAGCCGTTTCCAAATTGTTCCGGGATAAGTTCGACGAGGAATAATTTATGCTGATAAAAAAAGGTATCGCGGCCAGCCTGGGTATAGCCATAGGCAAGGTTCATATTGTCAAGGAAGAGAACATTCTCATCGAACAGAAAGAGATCTCCAAGGACAAGATCAAGGCCGAGATAAAACGTTTTAAAGAGGCTCTGGATAAAACCAGGCTGGATCTGGATTCCATCCGCGCCAAAGTCCTGAACGTCCTGGGCAGGCAGCACGCCAAACTGATAGACGCGCACCATATGATCCTGCAGGATCCCCTCATCACCAAGGAGGTTCCCAAACTCGTGGCCGCCCGGGGCATAAACGCCGAGTTCGCCCTTTCGGAGATCCTGGACAAGGCGGAAGAGGAGTTTGAAAAGATAGACGACGAATTCTTCCATGAGCGCAAACACGATCTCTTCGACGTCGGCAAGAAGATACTCTCCAACCTGGTCAACCGCGAGAAAGTGGATCTCAAGGATCTCCAGGATCCGGTGGTCATCGTCGCCCATAACCTTTACCCGTCCGACACGCTGCATATCAGGGAGTCCAACAAGGTGCTGGGTTTCTGTATGGATCTGGGCTCCAAATCCAGCCACACCGCTATTTTCGCGCAGAGCATGGGCATACCCGCGGTGGTGGGGCTTTCGGATATCAGCCGTCAGCTTGTCAGCGGCGATACCATAATCGTGGACGGGGAGCAGGGGATGGTGATCATCTCCCCCACGCCCGAGATCATAGAAAAATACAAGATCCGCAAAGAGGAACTGCACAAGCAGGAGCATTTCTTCCTGCGGCTCAAGGGCCTGCCCGCCACCACGCGCGACGGGCACAAGATAAGTCTACTGTGCAATGTCGATTCCGCAGACGACTCCGGCGAGCTGGCAAACATCAAGTCGGAAGGCGTGGGCCTTTTCCGGACTGAGTTTTTATACATGAACCGAGACTCCGTCCCGACGGAAGAGGAACAGGTGAAGTTCTATTCCGCCGTGGCCAAAGCCGTACCCCACTTTCCCGTGACCATCAGGACGGCGGATATAGGCGGGGACCGGGCCACCCAGCTGGGCATCAAGGGCCTGAAAGACGAGAGAAATCCCTTTATGGGTTTCCGCGGCATCCGGTTGTTCATAAAATATCCGGAGCTGCTGAAGACCCAGCTTAAGGCCATTTACAAGTCCAATACCGAGGGGAACATCAAGATCATGATCCCCATGCTTTCTTCCGTGGACGAACTGATCACGGTCAAGAAGATAGCGCAGGATGTCAGAACCGAACTGATGGAGGAGGGCTTCGCCGCGAAGACCGAGCCGGAGTTCGGGATCATGATCGAGATCCCCGCCGCCGCCATCATTCTGGACTCGCTGCTGGGCGAGATAGATTTCGTTTCCATAGGCACGAACGACCTGGTCCAGTATACGCTGGCGGTGGACCGCATCAACCAGTATGTCTCGGAACTTTACGAGCCTTTCCACCCGGCGGTCCTGCGGCTCATTAATCTGGTGGTCCAGACCGCGCATAAGAAAGGCAAGCCGGTCTCGGTCTGCGGCGAGATGGCTTCCGATCCTTACGCCATCCCCGTGCTGGTGGGGCTGGGCGTGGACATACTTTCCGTTCCCATCAAGATGTACCTGCGTTCCAAGTACGCGGTGCGCACCATGAATTTTGAGAAGTTTTCCGCGCTTTCGCAGCGTCTGCTCGGGCTGGCCACGGCGGCCGAGATAAGAAGGACGATAGAGGAGGAAGTGAAATAAATAAAAGGCTAAGGGATAAAGGCTTAAGGCTAAAGGTTTTAAAAATAGACTGATTTTACCTCGGATTTCAAATACAACATGAACATACGTAATTTCTCCATCATTGCGCACATCGATCACGGCAAATCCACGCTGGCCGACCGGTTTATACAGCTTACCAATACCATCCCGGAACGGCAGATGAAAGAGCAGTTCCTGGACGGCATGGAGCTGGAGCGGGAGCGCGGCATAACCATAAAAGCCAAGGCCGTACGGATGCTTTACAGGTCGGAGGCGGACGGGAAAGACTATATTCTTAACCTGATCGATACTCCAGGCCACGTGGACTTTTCCTACGAGGTTTCCCGCGCCATGGCGGCCTGCGAAGGAGCGATCCTCCTGGTGGACGCCTCCCAGGGCGTGGAAGCCCAGACGCTGGCCCACGCACATCTGGCGCAGTCCCTGGGGCTGACGATAATCCCGGTAATAAATAAAATAGACCTGGAGCACGCCGACCCCGACGCCACCGAGGAGCAGATCTGGGAAGTGCTCAAAGATCCCAGGGATTCCTCGCGCATCAGCGCCAAGGACGGCCGCGGCGCGCGCGAAGTCCTGGAACGCGTCATCAAAGAGATCCCCGCGCCCCGGGGCGCCGTCGCGGAGCCGCTTAAAGCGCTCGTCTTCGATTCCTTTTACGACGTGTATAAGGGCGTCATCATTTTTACCAGGGTAGTGGACGGGGCCGTGTCGGCCGGAAAATATATTTCTTTTTATTCCAGCGGCGTGAGCTACAAGGTGGAGGAAGTGGGCTATCTGACGCCCAAGCTGGTGAAAGCGGATTCCATCAACGCCGGAGAGGTGGGGTACATCATCGCCGGGATCCGGGATATCCATGAGATCAAGATGGGCGACACGATGTATGAAAAGGGGCGTCCGGTGGCCGAGCCGCTGCCCGGTTACAAGGACGTCAATCCCGTGGTCTTCGCCGGTTTTTATCCGGTCAACACCACGGATTACACCGCGCTGAAAACCGCTATCGAAAAGCTTAACCTCACCGATTCGTCGTTTAACTTCCAGGGTGAAACCTCCAAAGCCCTGGGCTTCGGTTTCCGGCTCGGCTTCATGGGGCTGCTGCATCTGGACATAATCCGGGAACGCATCGAGAGGGAATTCGATATCCCGCTTATCGCCACCAACCCGAACGTCGTCTATAAGGTTCTGGCCAAGACCCATTCCACTTCAAAGGAAAGCAGGTATATCGAGGTGACCAACCCGGCGGATTTCCCGCATTACGGGGACGTTCTGGACATCATGGAGCCTTATGTGCGCGCCGCCATTATCGCTCCCCTGGCGTACATGGAAGGGATAATGAATCTGCTGAAAGAAAAACGCGGCGAGCACATCAGAATAGAGTACATCTCAACCACGCGGGTCATTGTGGAGTATTATCTGCCCCTTAGCGAGATCATCATCGACTTTTACGACAAACTCAAATCCGTCTCCAAGGGTTACGCTTCGTTCGATTACGAGCCTTATGACTACCGCTCTTCCGATATGGTGAAGATAGAGATCCTCCTGCACGGGGAAACGGTTGACGCGTTATCGTTCATAGTGCACCGTTCGCGGGCGCTTTACAACTCAAGGCTTCTCTGCGAGAAACTGAAAGACCTTATTCCCCGGCATATGTTCGAGATAGCCGTGCAGGCCCAGGTGGGTGGGAAGATCATCGCCAGGGAGACCATCGGCGCCATACGCAAGGACGTCCTGGCCAAGTGCTACGGCGGCGATATCACCCGCAAGCGCAAGCTCCTGGAGGCGCAGAAGGAAGGGAAGCGGAAGATGAAGCTGCTGGGTTCCGTGGAAATACCACAGGAAGCTTTCATGACGCTGCTGAAGATCAGTCAGAACAAGTAACAAGGAGAATAATTGTGGAAGAAAAACTTTTCTGGATCGGTATTCTGGTGGGCGTTCACTTATTCTTCTCCCATCATTTCAGCGAAAAGGGCAGATTTAAGTCCGAGGAATTCGCCCGCGTCTGGCACGCGGTGTTTATCGCGATCGTGGGTTTTGCGGGTATGCTCCTCCTGATGGTGAGCCTGGACAACCGCAAGGGAGAAGTGGTGACCGCCGTTCTGTTCTCCCGGAAACAGGTTATCTACGGACTTCTCGCCGGTCTGGCGGGGGGGCTCTGGGCGTATTTCAGGTTCGGGGCGAAAAAATCCGCTTCCGCCAGAACTCAGGCGGAGAATAAGCCGGCGCACAAGGACGGAAAACCCGCCGCGGCCCACCTGGCCGCCCTGCCGCCCGGGATAAAGGAAGACATGGAGTGGTCGGAGACCATCTTCTCCGCCGTGGTTCTGGCGTCGGTGGTCATGTATCTCTTCGTCCAGGCTTTCAAGATCCCCTCGGGTTCCATGAGGAGCACTTTCCTGGAGGGGGATCACCTCTTCGTCAACAAGTTTATTTACGGTTTCAGGATCCCCTACACGCATAAGAAAGTGCTGGATTTTAAAAAAATAAACCGGGGGGATATCGTGATTTTCCAGTTCCCGTCCTTTGATCCCGACGAGGAGCAGTGCGGCGGCCGCCAGTACGGCAAAGATTTTATAAAACGCGTCATCGGCCTGCCCGGAGAGACGGTCGAACTTAAGGACGGGGCGGTGTTTATCAACGGGGTCAAGCTGGCGGACGAATCCTATACGCAGTATCTGGATCCCGGCCGTTACCCGCGGCCCCACTCAAGCCGCATACCTCCGGTCGATTACCAGCTTTTCTGGGAGAACAGGATGCTGGCCAAGATGGTCTCCGAACTCGTCAGGGACAACTTCGGCCCCGTGACGGTGCCCAAAGGCCATTATATGGTAATGGGCGATAACCGGGATCGTTCGTGCGATTCACGCTATTGGGGCCCGGTGCCGGCCTATCTCATAAAGGGAAGGGCGTGGTTTATCTACTGGCCGTTGTCCAGGATGGGGCTGCCGCAGTAGGGGGCCGGGCGCGGGGTTGCCGACGGCTGCAAGTTCGGGGTCCTGCCGGGGTCGGACTTTTTTGCTTCCCTCGGCAACCTGCGGGGTCAAAAAAGCCCGACACCCGTCACCCCTCCAGTGATACCCGTCGGCAACCCCGCGCCCGGCCCTAGAGGAAAGTTTTATGAGAAGATTATGAAAATTACGGAAAGACTGAAACGACCGGGGAAGCTGTTTTCTTTCGAGTTTTATCCGCCGAAGACGGAAGCCGACTCGGAAAAACTTTTTGAGACGGTAAAAGAGCTGAAGGCCCTTGATCCGGATTTCATCTCCATCACAAATTCCTCCACGGGCGCGGCGCCCTACCGGACCGTGGCGCTGTCCGGGGTCATAAAGGAAAAACTGGGCCTGGAGGTAATGGCCCATCTTACCTGCATAGGGCACAGCCGGGAGGAGATAAAGGCCATCGCCGGACGCCTGAAGATCCTTGGCATAGAGAATGTCCTGGCCCTGCGCGGAGATATCCACAATATAGAAGGCATTCCGCCGAAGCGGGAGTACCGCTACGCCAGCGAGCTGGCCGCGGACCTCAAAGCCCTCGGCGGATTTTCCATCGGCGGCGCCGGTTATCCTGAAAAACATCCGGAAGCGGCGGATTTCGAAACCGACATAAAGGCGCTGAAAACAAAGACTGAAGCGGGCGCGGACTTTATCATCACCCAATTGTTTTTTGAGAACAGGTTCTATTTCGAGTTCGTGGAGAAAGCGCGTAAAGCCGGCGTGGCCGCGCCCATAATACCCGGCCTGATGCCGCTCACCAGTTATAAACAGCTCCAGAATTTCAGCAAGCTTTTCAGCGTGTTCCTGCCGCGGGTCATAAAGGACGGCGTGGAAAAATACGCGGACGATAAGGAGTCGCTTTTGAAGTTCAGCGTGGAGTACGCCTCGCGGCAGGCCGAAGAGCTGTTGAAGCGGGGCGCGCCCGGGATACACTTCTATACGCTGAACAGGTCTAAAGCCACCAAAGAGATACTTAAGAATATCCGGTAGCGGGACAGCCGGTTCCCTGTAAATATGTCTGACAAGAAAGAAAAGATTTTTATAAGCGACTGGGAGCTGCGGCGGATGAATCCGCCCGGCGGGAAAGCCGTAAGTATCCCGGAAAACGCCATTATCAGCCCGCTGTCGCGTGACTGGCTGGACTACGGGGGCGAAAGGGAGAGGGTTGGAGGGTTAGAGCGTGGCACAGGCCACTGTATCCGTTGGAGGGTTGGCAACGGACAAGATCCGAGGACCGGCAACGGAGCAAAGCCTAAGGAAGAGGAGTTGAGGGAACGGATCGTGGAAACGGGGCGGAAACTTTATGAGCTGGGTTTTGTGCCGGCCACCGACGGCAACATCAGCGTCAGGTTGGCCGACGGCTCGGTTCTTATAACCGCTTCTGGAGTTTCCAAGGGTAAACTGGCGCCGGCCGATATGGCCAGGATCTCCATGGACGGGAAGTTTATAAGCGGCAGAAAACCGTCCTCGGAGTATCTTCTGCATTTGCGCGTGTACGCGAAAAGGCCGGATGTCCTGGCGGTCGTTCACGCGCATCCTCCGGTGGCCACAGGACTGGCTTCGGCCGGCATAGCGCTGGACAAGCCCCTTACGTCCGAGATAGTTATCGGACTCGGAAAAGTTCCGCTTGCCCCGTACGCCACCCCGGGCACCGGCGAGGTATCAGATTCGATAACGGGGCTGCTGGAAAGTCACAACGCTATAATGCTGGCCAATCACGGAGTAGTGACTTATGGCGCAAGCCTTGAGGCCGCTTTTCAGCGCATGGAGACGGTGGAACAGGCCGCGAAGATCACCCTGGTCGCGGAGCACCTGGGCGGCGGAAAGCTTATACCTCCGGACAAAGTGAAAAAGCTGGAAGAGATCAGGAAGAGGCTGGGTGAAAAGGGTTAGGGCTGAAGGATAAAGGCTAAAGGCGGACAAAATCTTTTTATCTTTGCCGCTCTTTCTGTTGCGGTAATCTTTTTTAAGGAAGAAAATATGAAACTGATGCATACCACGGAAGTACGGGCGCTGGTGGAGCTTCAGGCCAGAGACAGGGCGGTGGACGACCTGGCCGGAAAGATCGCCTCTGTTCCGGAGGAGATCGGAGGGATCAACCGCGCTTTTGAAGAAAAAAAAGACTCCATGAACGCGGCGAAAGAGACTCTCGTCAGGCTGCAGGTGGAAAAGAAATCCAAAGAACTGGCCATAGCCGAGAAGGACGAAGAAATAAGAAAGCATCAGCGCGATCTTAACATGGTAAAGGAAAACAATGCTTTTAAGGCGCTTCTCAGCGAGATAGAAACGGCTAAAAAAGCCAAGGACGATATCGAGACGGAGATTTTGGGCCTCATGGACGACGTGGATAAGGCCGGGATAGAGGATAAGAAGCTCCAGCAGGAAGTGAAAAAACTGGAAGAAGAAAAGAACCGGCGCGTTAAAGAGCTTGAAGCCGCTAAAATTAATTTTGAAGCCGCGCTCGAAGCGGCCAGGGCCGCCCGCGCCGAGGCCGCCGCCAAAATAAGCGAAGCGGTTCTGGAAAAATACGAGTTCATCAGGGCCCAGCGCAAGGGTCTGGCGATAGCGCATATAAAAGAAGATAAGACCGGTCACATCTCGTGCGGCGGCTGCAATATGGGGCTGACGGCGCAGAAGATAGTGGACGTCAAGACGCATGATGCCCTGGTGTTCTGCGACAATTGCCAGCGGATGATCTATCTGGATAAAACGGTGTATGGGTAGGGGGAAAGGCTAAAGGCTAAAGGCTAAAGGCTAAAGGCTAAAGGCTAAAGGCTAAAGGCTAAAGGCTAAAGGCTAAAGGCTAAAGGCTTACATCCTATATACCTGATTCTGAATCGGAATATGAAAGGCAAAAAACTTAATATTTTTATTGACGGCGGTTCGCGCGGCAATCCGGGGCGCGGGGCCTGCGCGGCGGCTTTTTTTGACGAAAAAGGCGGCCTCGTACGGGAAGAAAGCCGGTACCTCGGCCGCTGTACCAATAATTTCGCGGAATACAACGCCCTTATCCTGGCCCTTTCCACGGCCCGGCAGCTTGGCGTTTCGGAACTGAAGATCTTTTCCGATTCGGAACTGCTGGTTAAACAATTCAAAGGCGAGTACAGGATAAAAGATCCCACGCTCCAGGCGCTCATGGGAGACGTCAAAAAGGAGCTTGCCCATTTTAATGAGGTGGCTGTTTCCCATGTGCGCAGGGAAGCCAATAGTCACGCCGACAGGCTGGTGAACGAGATCCTGGACGATCCCCGGGCGGTAGTCAACCTCCCCGGAACCGAGCCCAAAGCCCAGCATCCCCACCAGCCGAAGCTGTTTTAAAAAGGTGCCAGGCACCTTTTGCTTACGATTTGATCGCGGACGGAGGGTCGCTTCTCCCGCTTGCGGGGGGAGAGGAACTTCCGAACTCCATAAGGCAAGGCGCCGGTCCAAAGCCGTTAAGCGGCCATAGGCCGGGAGGCCGGGGCCAGATCCCCGGTTTACGGAAAGTGCAACAGAAAGTATACCGCCGGAGGCCGCAAGGCTTCAGGTAAGGGTGAAAAGGTGCGGTAAGAGCGCACCGTTTGCCGGGCGACCGGCAAAGCATTGCAAACCCCGCCCGGAGCAAGGCCAAATATGCGTTACGGACTGCCCGTCCTCCGCCCGCAAGGGCGGAAGCGCAGAGTGGGCCGCACAAGATAAATGATCCTCTCTATGCCGCAAGGCATAAAGACAGAATTCGGGGTACAGTCCGCGATCAAAAAATTTAGCGGGAGGTTTTATGGACTCGCTTGCTGAAAAAATTCCTGAAATTAAATTTTCCTCCGACGCCGGAGACGTGCCGTGGGACAAGGCGGTGGTCTGGACGATCATGCCGAGGGTGGGGCCGCGGGTATACGAGTGGCTTGAAGCGGAGCATATCCGCTACGTGAGCTGGACTAACGGGATAGTCTCCATTCTCCCGGAGCCGACTTCCATCCTCAGCGATCACTGCCAGTGTCTTATCCTGCCGTCCGCTTTCATCTGGATAGGCAAATCCGTAAAGGTTGCCTGATGGGGTGACATAATACCTATATCGGCGGATTTAATAGGTATTATGTCACCGAAGAGACCATCCATCGTTTTGAGGAATAACATGTCCAAATATTTTTATAAGAATCCAAAGGCCCCTGTCCCGACGCGGCTTCATATCGGCACAACCGTGGCTATTTACCATGAGGACAGAGTCCTGCTTGACCACCGTCGTGACGGCGAATGGGGCCTTATCGGTGGAGCACTCGATCCTGGTGAATCTCTTGAGGAATGCGCTCGTAGGGAGATTATGGAGGAGACAGGGCTCAGCGTGGGCTCGGTCAACCTACTGGGCTTGTTTTCACATCCCTCCCGGATTATTGAGTTCGCTAACGGTGAAGTGGTGCAGAGCGTAACGATCTGTTTCGCGGCAGAAGCCGCGACAAGGGCCATCCGATTAAGTGCCGAATCACGGAATGCCCGGTTTTGCACCCAGGATGAGTTGCAAAATCTATCTATTGCGGCGACTCACCGGATGATCATTCCCTATTTGTTTCGCCGGGAAACATGGCCGGTGATATCGTAATTATCTTCTCTGAATTAACCTGAAAGTTGCAGTTGCAGTTTTCAGGTTAACACTTTGCGGGCGGCGCGGCGGGGTGAATCGGCAGATGGACGGAGAATTCCGTTCCTTTTCCTTCTTCGCTTTCCAGTTCAATGGAGCCGCCGTGCTTTTCTACTATCTCATATACCAGGGAAAGCCCCAGTCCGGTGCCCTGTCCGACTTCCTTGGTGGTGAAGAACGGTTCGAAGACCTTTTTTTGCATGGCTTTTGGAATTCCGTCTCCGGTGTCGCGCACCAGGATTTCCACATACCCCGGCCGCTTGGCGGAGAGCGAGGTTTTGAAGAGGAGCGTTCCGCCTTTTGGCATCGCGTCAATGGCGTTGTTGGCCAGATTGATGAGGATCTGCTGTACCTGGGTCTTGTCGGCGTGAATGTGCGACGAGCCGGCGCCCAGCTCTTTGACCAGCTCCACGTTGCGCGTCTTGGCTTGAGCCGAGATCAGGGACAGGGCGCTTTCCATGGCGTCGTTTAAATTAATTTCCTGGAATCTCTCGTTTTTCGAGATCCTTGAGAAAACAAGCAGGTTCTGAACCAGATTCTTGCAGCGAACCGCCTCCCGCTCGATGGTCTTAAGCGGGAGAGCCAGCGCCTCATCCCCAGGTTTAAGATGTTTGACCGTGCTCTGA
Source organism: Elusimicrobia bacterium GWA2_56_46 (assembly GCA_001799575.1). Lineage (GTDB taxonomy): Bacteria > Elusimicrobiota > Elusimicrobia > Elusimicrobiales > UBA9959 > YA12-FULL-51-18. The sequence continues at coordinate 196,625 of MGTT01000011.1, read as the reverse complement.
GCGAAGCCGAGAATAATTCCCAGTGGATTGTTTATCTCATGCGCCACGCCCGCAGCAAGCTGTCCGATCGCCGACAGTTTCTCGGATTGCAGCAGCATCCCCTCCAGTTTCCTGCGTTCAGTGACATCCCGGAAGTTCCAGACGCGGCCCACGATCCGGGTCCCGATCCTCTGGGGGAGGGAAAATCTTTCAAAGATCCGGCCGTCCTTGAAGGTAAAGGCGTCGAACGATTCCTCCTCGGGATGAGTATAGAGCCATGTGACTTTGGCCGTAAAGTCCCCCGGGTTTGTCAATTGTTCCAGCACATATGCGAGCAGCTTCCCGTCATCTTCAGAGGCGGCCATGTCGTCCGGAATACGCCACATCTGCAGGAATTTCCGGTTTTTGGTGACAATTTTCCCGCCGGTGTCGATGACAAGGATCCCGTCGGCGGTTGACTCCAGCGTCGCGTGATGCAGGGATAACAATTGCAGCAGATTTTCCTCCGCTTTTTTTCGTTCCACAACCTCTTCCGACAGTTTGTTGCGTGAAACGGTGGTTTTTTCAAGAGTGTCGGCCATCTTGTTGAACGCCCCGGCCAATTCTCCGATCTCGTCGCTGGTAGTCACCGGAACGGACACGTCGTAGCGTCCTTCTCCGATCTTCCGGGTTGAGTCGGAGAGCAAACGTATCGGAAACAGGATCTTATGTAAAAACAACAGGATGACCAACAGGATCGCCCCGCCGGTGGCGATAAGGATCAGGGCTATGCGCCGGAGGATCATCGCCCTGGTGGCCAAAACATTTTCAAGGCTCAAGCCGATGCGCAGAACCCCAAGAAAGGTCTTTCCGCCTTTTTCATGGGAGAGTAAAAAATCCTCGTCTTTGGCCCAGACGGGCGCGGCAATATCAAGCACCTTGCGACCCTTGCTATCGATCACCTTATACCCCGGTTTTTCATAGGTCAGGATCTGCCGGGTGTCCGGGTCGGTATATATCCTGCCCTTTTCGACGACGTTGGTGTGCGCGAGTACGGTGCCGTCGGGGGCTAAGGCCGCGACATACAAGGCCCGCAACTGCACATGCGCCGAGTTAAGAAGAGGCAGCAGCGTCTTCTCTTCCCCTGTCCGCATGCCGGCGTCGACTTTGGGGGAAATTTCGGTCAGCGCTAAAAAACCCCGTTCCGCCGTTTCCCGTAGGAGAACGTCGTTAATGGCTCCTTTGGAGAGGATGAGTATAAGAGCTCCGGCGGTTATCGCTAAGGGGAATAGCAGCAACAGCACTTTGGTTTGAAGTTTCATGGGATAATCTTGTCAGCCTGGCGCAGAGTCTCTTCTGATATTTTTAGTCCGATTTTCGCGGCGGCCGCTTTGTTGATGCCTAACTCCACCCGGGTGGGGTAAATGATTTTTTTCTGGTTCTGGCCGGTCAGCGCGCTGCGGGCCGCGATCGCGGCCAGGCGTCCGATCTCGCGGAAAGTGGGGGTTACCGAGGCGAGCCCCTGCTCCAGGAGACCGCCGCTCGGAACGAAAAAGGGAATATTGTTGGAACGTGAAAATTCCGTAAAAATAGTCAAGTTGTCGGCATTGAGGAGCAGCGGATCGGGCGGCAGCCATATGGCGTCTATCTTGCCGTAAAGGATCCGCAGCCGGCCGGGCACCTCGGCGGTCTTTTCCAGCCGGGAGTCTTCGATGCTCATGTCCAGTTCCGCGGCCGCCGAACGCAGCTGCAGGAGGTAGGCCTCGAATTTAGGGGATTGCCATAATATGCCAAGCTTTTTGAGTCCCGGCTGAATTTTTTTGAGGCTGGAGAGCAGAACGGAGGCCTCGGGCTCCATATGTACTTCAAATGTGTTTTTGTCCTTTATAACCACGCCCGGAGACATGGCGTAGACGAGGGTCAGTCGATCCTGACGGCGGAGGAGAGCTGCTTTGGAACCGAAAGCCACCACAATGCGCGCTGAATCCGGAATTTTGGGCTCCCCCCGGGATAAGCTGAAAACCGGGACAGAGAAGCCCAATTCCTCCTGCAGGCCCGCGAGAGCTTCGCGGTAAGGCCCCGCTTCAGAACTTAAAACGGCCGCTATCGCAGGCTCCGCCGGTTCCGCGCCGGAAGCGAGGCGGGGAGCGCTCGCCAACAGGATGAATAACACCGTCAACCAGGGCTGTTTGTTTCTCATCGTGTTCGTATGCTGATAGGACTCCGCGGCCAAACGGGGTTGAGTGTGGGTTACAGGGCCGCTTCTAGCCCGACGTAGATTGTTCTGCCCTGATTTACGGGGATTGAGGCGCCCGGGATCATCCCCCAATTCGGCAGCCAGATCTCCTTGTCAAAAAGATTGTCCACCCTGAATAGCAGGGTGATGCCTCTGGCGGCATTCCAGCCGGTGAGCTTGTTTATATCGAACCGGCTGTTAAGATCCAGCCTGTTGTATGCTCCGGGAGAGGGATTGACCAGCGTATCATAGGCTCCGCCAAGCTTCCCCTGGTAGATATCGAACAGGCTTACGGTCGTCCCCTTGTCCGATCTGTAGCTTATGCCCGCCTTTGCCCCGAAATTAGCGATCGGGGCCACATGGGTGTTGCCGTCTTTATCTTTGCTTTCCTGATAGAGCGTGGAACCAAGGAAGAGAAAATTTCTGTTCGCGTAATATTTCCCTTCCAAGCTGATTCCCCGGTGCCGAATCTCTCCGATGTTATCATATACGCCGCGCGACATGTCCTGAAAGATTATATTGGTCTGCTTGCTCAGGAAAAAATTCAGGCCGCACTGCAGCTTTTCCCTGCCGTAATTTATCCCGATATCCGCGGTGGTCACTTTTTCAGACTTCAGATCCGGATTCCCTTTCAGCGCGGGATGCTCCAAGCCCAGTTCATTTATGGACGGGGCCCGGAATGCCCTGCTGTAAGACGCTTTGACGCTGACATCGGAGGCCGGATATAGTATGAGGCCCGCTCTGGGGACTACGTCCATTTTAATATTTTCAACTTTGTTCGCCTGGGCGCCCCCGAACACTTTTATGGCGTCCTCTTTCAGCCAATAATCCGCCTGGGTGTACGCCGATAAACTGTTCCGTTTATCGTCGTTTATGGGCATATTCCCGCCGTTGGCTTCCGTGGTTTCCCTGCCGTGGGCGTAGGTGTACGCCCCGCCCGCGACGACCCCGAGCTTATCCGTCGGATTGATGAAATTAGTCCACTCACCGATAAATTCGTATGAATCCCTGTCCATATTCGGAAATGAGGAGACAGCCAGTGTGGAGCGGGTGTAGCCGATGTTGAAATCCATATCCCAGTTCTCGCCGACCCTGAGCTTTTGTCCAAAATTAGTGAAGCTTTTAGTCCAGTAGACATTGCCGGAAGAAGGGAAGGAAGTTACGGCCATGTAATCCGGCGCGAAATAAAAACCCCGCCATTGGCCGTATGTCGACATGATCCTCGAATTTTTGTAGTTCATTTCGAGATAGGCGCCGGGGCCTTTATTGGAAATATTCACGTTTTCTTCCCCGGTAACGCCAACAATGTTCTTGTAGCCGATCGTAGTCCCCCAGTTCGGTTTCTTAAGGTAGCGCCCCGCGGCTATGACGCTCAGAGCGTCATGTTTGTACGCCGTTTTTCCCAGGGTGTCGTGCGCGCCAGCTTCTCCTCCCGATACGATCATGGCCGCGCCGGTTCTTTCCGCTTTTTCGGTGATGACGTTGATGACACCTGAAAAGGCGCCTGAGCCGTATAGAACGGATCCCGGTCCCCTGACAACCTCTATCCTCTCTATTACGTTGACGGGGAACGACTCGAGTATTTCGGTTATGACGCCGCCTTCCAGCGTTTCGCGGACCGGGCGGCCGTTGATCAGCAGCAATACATGGCTCCCGGAATGTTTGAACTGGTCGCCGCGTACCGCGATCATGCTGCGATCGCTCATGTACACGCTGCTGCCGATCAGCCCGGGTACTCGTTCCAGGATGTCTTTTAACGTGGTGCCCCCGAACCGTTCCAGTTCGTCTTTGGTCACGACCGTCACGTCGCCGGGAGCGTCTTTGAGTCTCTCCGATTTCTTGGACGCCGTCACGGTTTGCGCCTCTTCGGTCATGAATTGCAGGTAATCCGAGCGCTGATCCTGCGCCAGGGCCGGCGCCGCGGTCTGCGGGATCACAAACAGTGAAAAGAGTGCAAGGATCCGTATCTGTTTCATTAAAATTTCCCCCGTTAGCTATGCCCCGGATTTAGCCGTCAGGCGCGTTAGACCGGCCTACAGGGTATCATTATAGCACAAAGACCCGCTTCATAAAGATCCCGGACGGTTTGTCATTCCGGCGCTTTTTTTATTTGTATAATGACTGTACAAATTCTCCTTAAAACCCTGCGAGGTTTTTTATGAAAAAACTTAAAATCAACCGGGAAGTTCTCGAAACAACAGCGGCCCTCTGCCGTAAGCGCAATATTGTCATACCGACTTTCGCGCAGATGAAAGATCCGTCGCTGATCCCGGCTAAAATAAAGAACGACCTGAAGAAAACCGCCCTCAAAGACATCAACCCCCTCAACCTCTTCAGGATCAACTGGCATAACGACCATAAAACAGGCCTCTACGGCGGGGTTAATTACCTGGAGCTGCCCGAGGCCGTCACCGGCATCAAAGCGCGGGTTATCGGCATCGTGGGCAAATACTTCCCCACCGGCGCCCACAAGGTCGGCGCGGCATTCGGGTGTCTGGTCCCGCGCCTGGTGACCGGGGAGTTCGACCCCGTCAAACAGAAAGCCGTATGGCCTTCCACCGGCAACTATTGCCGCGGCGGCGCTTTCGACTCGGCGCTGCTCGGCGCCACCGCCGTCGCCATCCTTCCGGAAGGCATGTCCAAAGAACGCTTTGCCTGGCTTGAATCCATCGGCGCCGAGGTGATAGCCACGCCGGGCACCGAATCCAACGTCAAAGAGATCTACGATAAGTGCTGGGAGATAAAGAAGACGCGCAAAGACTGCGTTGTCTTCAACCAGTTCGAGGAGTTCGGCAATCCCGTCTGGCATTACCACGTGACCGCCTCCGCTATAGAGGAGGTTTTTAATGCCGTAAAAAAGCCCGGCTCGCGTCTCGCGGCCTTCATTTCGGCCACGGGTTCCGCCGGCACCATTGCCGCCGGGGATTATCTGAAGAAAAAATTCCCGGGCATGAAGATAACCGCCTCCGAGGCCCTGCAATGTCCCACTATCCTGAGGAACGGTTTCGGGGAGCACCGCATAGAGGGGATAGGCGACAAGCATATCCCCTGGGTTCATAACGTCCGCAACACCGACGTCGTCACGGCCATCGACGACGAAGCCTGTATGCGCATCGTCCGTCTTTTTAACGAGCCGGCGGGCAAGAAAGTTCTGGCCGAATACGGGGTGAAAAAAGAGCTCATCGACCGGCTGGAGCTGCTGGGCATCTCGGGCGTTTCCAACCTGCTCAGCGCCATAAAGACCGCCAGATATTACGAATTGGGCCCGGACGACGTTCTCTTCACGGTTTTTACGGATTCCATGGACCTGTACGGTTCCAGGCTTGAAGAGCTCAGTAAGGAGCGCGGCCCCTATACCAGGGATAACGCCATCGCGGATCTCGAACGCCGCCTGCACGGCGAAACCACCGCTGATATGCGCGAACTGAACTATTACGACCGGAAAGCGGTTCACAACCTCAAATATTTCACCTGGGTGGAACAGCAGGGCCGCACCTCCGAGGATCTCAGGGAGCTGTGGGAACCGGCGTTTTGGGACGAAACTTTCGCCCAGGCCGCCGAGTGGGACAAACTGATAACAGAGTTTAATAAGCTGGTGGGGCTGGTGTAGATAATTAAGGCTGCTTATGTCCATAAAAGGTATCTCCAAGGCTGAGTGTCCGTCCTGCGGCTTTAAGTTCGACGCCGATTTCTGGACAGTGGTTCACGGAGACCAGGATCCGGCCCTTAAAGAGGCGATTATCAGCGGCGAATTCGATCTCCTGATGTGTCCCGGCTGCTCCGGGCTTTTCCCCTGCGAAGAAACTTTCATCTATACATCCCCGGAAAAAGAACTGCTGGTCTTCGTAATGCCCGCTGAGTACGGCAAGGAAAGGGAAAAGTGGCTGGAGAAGATGCGGCTGGATTTTGAAACTCTAAAGGGTTCTTTTCTGAAAGAAGGTCTCACGGCTTCGGAGCCGCTGTACTATTTCGGCGCCGGCATGCTTTCGGAGCTGCTTCTGCGCGACCGGGATATGGAAGAGGAGACGGATGTAATGGAATTCATGGCCGGAGAAAGGGGCTTCAGGAACGCGAAGATCCTCCCCGGCTTCGCGCGTCTGCACGATCTGCCTTTTTCCCTGCCCTACGCCGGCTGTCCCTGCAGGGATCACGCGCTTGAGGCCGCGCGCGCCATCACCGCCTCTAACGACGCTCTGGCCAGGGTAAAAAATCTGGTCGGGATCCTGGAAGAGCTGAAAACGCAGGAGCTGCCGTTTATTAAAAAGTGATCGCCACTGATCACTAACCACTAATCACTTTAGTTATGAATATTACTCCCCTGAATGATCTGCCGCTTATAAAAAAAACGGGCGCGCTTGCCGCGGAGTCCGGCCTGGAAATATATACAGTCGGGGGGTGTGTGCGCGACTGGTCAATGGGCCGGGCCTCGGCGGATATCGATTTTCTGCTGAGCGGCGACGCGGCGCCGGTAGCCGAAGGTCTGGTGAAAGAATACGGCGGAGTTTTTACCAGGTTCGATAAGTTCCTTACTACGCGGGTTTTTCTCGAAGGGGGACGCAGGGTGGATCTGGCCCGTTTCAGGAAAGAGATATACCCGAAACCGGCCGCCCTTCCGGAGGTCTCGCCCGCGGGTTCGGTTCGGGAAGATCTGAACCGGCGCGATTTCAGCGTCAACGCCATGGCCGTGGCCGTTCTGCCGGACAGCTTCGGCGCGGTGACGGATCCGTTCGGCGGCCTGGAGGCTGTAAAGTCCGGCAGGCTGCGCGTTCTGCACGCGGCCAGTTTTATCGACGATCCCACGCGGTTGTTCAGAGCCGCGCGGTTCGCGGGACGTTTCGACTGGCAGTTTGAGGACGAAACCGGGGAACTGGCCGGTAAATGCGTGAAAGAGGCCCTGCCTTCGCTGTTGTCGCGGGAGCGCCTGCGCAACGAGCTTTTTAAACTGCTTGAGGAGAAAGATCCTTCGGCGGCTTTCACCATCCTGCGGAATCTGGACGCCTACAGGTTCTTCAGCAAGGAGTTTGTATGGCCGGCCGGGGCGGCCGGACTCAGCGGGGCTTTGCCGAGGCTTTCGGCCATAGCGGCGGCCATGGGCCGCGCCGGCGCGCCGTTCCTGGAAAGTCTCAGGCTTCCCAATAAGACCATTGCGGCGATAAAGCGGACAGTCGCGGGAACCTACGGCAAAAACCTCTGACGGCCGGGCGTCTGGTACGGCGGCCGCGGCGGGTTTTTTCAGGATGTTTTTTCGGGCGCAAGCAGTTCTTTGAAAGTTTTCAGCACGCTTTCGATGGAGTAAGGTTTTTGGATGAACCTGCAGCCGCGGGTTTTGATCAGTTCCAGCTCGTTCATGTCGTCCAGGAAACCGCTGGTGAAGACAAAAGCCGTTTTCGGGGCGGTTTTTTTGAATTCGTCGATCAGTTCGGTTCCGTTCCTGTCGCCCAGCATTATATCCGCGAAAACGACGCTGAACCCGGAGTCCTTGACCGAAAAAATGCCGGACGCTTCCGCCGCGGTCCCGGCTTCCGTCGGGGCATAGCCGTTTTCTTTCAATATCCTCGCCGTTAATTTTCTCAGCGCCTCGTCATCTTCCACCACAAGGACTTTTTCCCCGTTGCCGCGCAGGTTCCGGACCGCCTCCGGAGGATTGGTCACGCCCGGCGCTTCGGCGGCCGCGCGGGGCAGATATATGTTGAAGACGGAGCCCTTGCCTTCTTCGCTTTGCACGTCTATCCAGCCGTTGTGCTGTTTGACGATGCTGTAGACGGTGGAAAGTCCCAGCCCGGTGCCTTTGCCTTTGGGTTTGGTGGTGAAAAAAGGTTCGAAAAGACGGTTCAGCGTGTCCGCGCTCATGCCGGAGCCGCTGTCGGCGACCGAGATCAGTATGAATTCCTGTCCCGGTTCCGCCGGCGACGGGCATCTGGGCGCGGTTTTTGTCAGATCAGCGTTGGCGATATTCACTTTTATCCGTCCGCCCCCGGGCATGGCGTCGCGGGCGTTGACCAGCAGATTCATAAGCACCTGCTCCAGCTGGCCGGGATTGGCCTGAACCGGCTTAAGATCCGGAGAGGCGGCCACCTCAAGGGCCACGTTGTCCCCGAGGAGCCGCTTTGCCATTTTTTCCAGATCCCTTGTCAGTTCGTTCAGGTTCACGGCTTTTTTATTGCTGGTGGTCCTGCGGCTGAAAGTCATCAGCTGTTTTGTCAGCGCCGCGCCGCGCTGCTCGGCCTTGCGGATCTCTTCTATGTCCGGCCGCGCCGGGTCGGTCTCCGGCATATTTTTGAGTATCAGCGTCGAGTAGCCCTCTATGGCGCTGAGGATGTTGTTGAAATCGTGGGCTATGCCGCCGGCCAGCCGGCCTATGGCTTCCATCTTCTGGGCCTGGAAGAACCTTTTCTCAAGCTCCCTGTGTTTTGTCACGTCCCGGAAGATCCCCTGCAGATAGAGGGGCTTGCCCTCCTTTTCTTTAAGATGGCAGCAGCCTTCTGTGATCACTTCCCCGCCGCCCCTGGTCCGGAAGACGAGTTCCTGCTCCCCGCTTTTTCCCCCGGCGGCGGTGCGGCGGAAATATTCCATCGCGGCTTCCCTGCAGGACAGGGAGAGCAGATCGAAAAAAGGCGTTGCCAAAAGTTCTTCCTGTCCGTAGCCCAGCGTGTGGCGTACGGCCAGATTGGCGTAGAGCACGCGGCCTTCCGGGGAAACGGTGAAGATGAGATCCGAAGTCCTTTCAAAAAGGTCCCGGTATCGTTCCTCGCTTTCAGTCAGCGCGCGAGCGGCCTCTTCCAGTTCTTTTTCTTCTTTCATCGGATGTGCGTCACAGGCGCAGCATGGTCAGCAGCGCGTCCACGTCAAAAGGTTTGTAAATGAATTTGTAGCCTTTTTTCTCTATTTTATCTATGTCCACCTTGTCGTCGATGTAGCCGCTCATGAGAACGATGTCTATCTGGGGCTTGATTTCCCGGATCTCGTCGGCCAGGCTTACGCCGCTTTTATCCGGCATCACAACGTCCGAGATAAGCGTGTCGAAAGCCCCGCTCCGCGAAGCGAAGATCTCAAGGGCTTTTTCCGCGCAGCCGGCTTCGAACACCTCGTGGCCGTTCTTGCGCAGCGCCCTGGCCGTCAGAATGCGCAGATCCTCGTCATCCTCGGCCAGGAGAATGCACAGCGCCTTTCGGGAGCCGGTGTCCGGCGCCGGAGTCTGCGCGGCCGTTTCCGCTCCGGCTTCATGCGCGGCCGGCAGATAGATCTCAAAAGTCACGCCGTCGTCGTCTCCTGCGGCGTCTATCCAGCCTTTATGCTGGCGGGCGATGTTGTAGGCGATAGCCAGATTCATGCTCCTGGGCTCGAAATAGGGCTCGAAAAGGCGGTTTATGAATTCGCGTTTTATCCTGTAAGCGGTATCCCTGAGAATTATCCTGACGAAATTTCCCGCCGCGGCCTCCCCGGGAGCGCGCGCGGAGACGTTGTTCAAAACCAGGTTTTCCGTCTTAAGTTCTATCGATCTTTTCGCGCCGCTGGGAGGCTCCGCGCGGGCGATGATATTCATCAGGAGTTTATTGAACTGCGCCGGATCCAGGTTTACGCGCGGGAGATCGTTTTTAAGGACGGTTTCTATTCTCGTTTCCTCGCCCAGGAGCTTGCGCGTCATCTGGGCGGACTCTTTTATTATGGCGTTGAGATCCGCCGGCTTCATGTCCATGACCTGTCTTTGGCTGAGCGCCAGGAGATGGCGGGTCAGTTCGGAGGCGGAGACCACCGCTTTCTGAATGGCCGCCACGTCTTCGTTAGCCGCTTCGCTGCCGTCGAGGCGGCCTCTCAGCATATAGAACGCGGAACTTATTATGCTCAGGATATTATTGAACTCGTGGGCCAGTCCGCCTGCCAGCCGGCCCAGGGCTTCCATCTTGCCGGCCTGGGACAGGCGGCCTTCGGGATCTTTCCGGCCGGAAAGATCCTTTATCATATGAAGCGCGCCGGCAGGCGCGCCCCGTCCGTCCAGGATGGGGAAGCAGGCGGCTTCCACCAGCATACCCAGGACATCGTCCACTATTTCAGTCGCGCGGGGCCGTCCGTCCTGCCTGGCCATGGCGCAGGGACAGTTCGCGCGAGGCGCCTCCGTTTTGTGCAGGACGGCGTAACACTTGCGGCCCGCCACTTCCTCCCTCGGCAGCCCCAGTGCCTGAAGCGTCGCGCGGTTCACTTTCACGATATTGTAGTTGTTGTCTATCACCAGCATCAGGTCGGGTATCGCGTCAAAAACCCGATCCAGGCTTTTGAGTGCCCTGGCGGAACCTTTTCTGAATGAAAAATAAGCTGTCAGCGCGGCGGCGGCGACAGAGGCCGAGATAACGGCTGAAAACTGGAGAGAAGAAAGATTCATGTCCTCATTGTAGATAACTTGAACGCCGGCTGCAATGACACCGATCAAACCACAGCGGGCCGTGGAATTAATATATAATATCCTTAAACAGAGGCTCCGGGGCGCGGGTTATGGCAAAAATACTTATCATAGACGACGACGGTATAGTGCGCGACGCGCTTACGGTTTTTCTGACCCGGGCCGGCCACGAGGCCGCGGCGGTCGTAGATGGGACTAACGGCCTGCTTGTTTTTAAAAACTATCACCCCGACCTTGTGATCCTGGACAGGGATCTGCCTTCTTTAAGCGGCTCCGAAGTCCTGGCCGGGATCATGGCGGCCGATCCGGCTGCCAGGGTTATCATTCTGACCGGCTACGACAATCCGGAGGACGCCGGCAAATATCTCAAATCCGGCGCGGCCTCGTTTCTCTCAAAAGCGGACGGCCTTTCCAATGTTCTCGCCGAAATAGAAAGGCTGCTGGGCGCGCTCCCCAAAGCGCCGGCCGCCCCGGAGGAAAGCGGCTTTCCCGGAGGGAACCTCCCGCTTTCCGCGGCCGGGGGCGGCAGGATCCTGATAGTCGACGATGATGACAGTATCCGGGCGGTGCTTTCCCGTTTTCTTATCGCGGAGGGATACTCCGCTTTTTCCGCCGCCGACGGAAAGGCGGCCCTGGATTTTGTGGAAAAGGAGAAGCCGGATATCGTTCTGCTGGATATTTATATGCCGGTAATGAACGGAGTGGAGGTGCTCAAGGAACTCCGTGAAAAGCGGCCGGAAGTCGACGTTCTTATGATAACCGGCAACGCCGACGAGGAAGTAGCCCGCGAGTGTCTGAAAGACGGCGCTTTCGACTATATCGCCAAGCCCGTCAATCTGGCCGCCCTGAATACGCTTATAAGAGCCCGTCTTTTAGTCCGAAAAAAAACCGGTTAAATTTTTTCTTTTTCCGCGCCCGCGGCATAGGTCTGGAGCCGTTCGGTGATGGCCGCGGCGCGCTTTACGGCGTTCATGATCTGAGCTATCTCCGGTTTTACCGGGTTCCCGGTTTTCAGTGTTTCCATGATAAGCACGGCATAACCGTTTATAGCGGCCAGGATATTATTGAAATCGTGAGCCGCCGGGCGGGCCACCCTGTTTACGGCTTCCACGGCCTTGGTCCTCACCAGTTCGGCCTCCAGTTTTTTCAGCTCCGTTATATCCCTGGCGATGCCCAGAACGCCGGTCACCGCCCCGTTGGCGTCCTTGAGCGGCGTCTTGGCCTCGTACAGGACACGGCGCTGGCCGGCCAGCTCTATTTCCTTGTTGGTGAACATTGATTTTCCCGTACTCATCGTTTCCCTGTCTTCTTCCCTGGCGGTTTCCGCCGTTTTTTTGGGAAAAACATCAAAATCCGTCTTTCCCGCCAATTGCTGGGGGGAGAGGCCGAACATGGCGGCGCAGGCTTTGTTGGTTTTAAGATAGCGCCCTTCCTGATCCTTGATGAAGATGGCGTCGGTGGCGGTATCGAAGATCATGCGCAGGGTTTCCCTGTCCTCCACCACCTTGTTCCGGAGCTGGTCGCGTTCGGTAACGTCGCGGATGACCCCCGAAAACATGAAAGGTTTTCCATCCTTGGTCATAACGCCGCTTTTCTGTTCGGCGTGAAAATACGAGCCGTCTTTTTTCTTCAGCCTGTAGTGGAGAATAGGCGGGGTGGAGCCGGTTTTCACCGCTCTGGATAACGCCTGGGCGAGGAGGTATCTGTCGTCAGGGTGGGCGAATTCCAGGACATGCCGGCCGATGATGCCGCGGGGGGAGTAGCCGTAGGCGCAGACCTGCCGGCTGATATAAGTCAGGCGGCCGTCCAGGTTTATTGTATAGGTTATGTCCTGCGAGGCGTTTATTATAGCCTTGTGTTTCTCCTCGCTTTCCCTGAGACGTTCTTCGGCCAGCTTGCGCTGTAGAATGATGGCGTATACGCGGGCCAGCCTTTTGATCGCGGCGAGATCCTCCGGATCGTAGTCGCGCCCGGAATTAGCTACCGCCAGGATGCCGGCCAGATTCCGGTTGAAGACAGCCGGGGCGGCCAGAAATTTCGAGATTTTCATATGCCCCGCCGGGGTTCCGGCCGAACGGGGGTCGGAAGCGGCGGTATTGGTGAGCAGCGGTTTCTTGTTTTTCAGCACCCAGCCCCATAACCCGGTGAATTCCCTGAAGACCAGCGGCTTATCGGCGGGCGTGCGCCTTTTCCAGACACCCCCGCTTAAAGTGGGGGCTATCATCCAGCCGGTCTGCCTGTCGATGTAGGCCGCAAAACCGTAGGCGCTGCCGGTGAAGTCCTTTGCGGCCCGGAGTACTTTGAAAGAGAGTTCTTTTACTGAAAATCTGGCGGAGGCCAGGTAGGCGCCCTCTATCGAGTCCACGGCCCTTTCCAGTTTTTTGCGGCGCGAAGCCTGTCCGGCGCGGGCGCCGGAGGCGCGCGCGGCTTTGAGCGGACTCCGTCCGTTTTGTTTTAGCCTGGTTTTCATGTCGTGCCCAACCCGGAATTATTATATAAAAATATCATGAGCTTTGGCCCGGTCGGCGGGCTTTATGGGATGAGCCTGCTTGAGCTTTATTCAAATTTATAACCGTGCCCCGGAACGGCTTTGATGCGGGCGGCAAGCCGGGGGCCCAGCTTTTTTCTGAGATTGGAGATATGCACTTCCACGGTGTGGGGATTGTTGTATCTGGCGGGATCATAGCCCCAGACCGTTTCCAGCAGATGGTTCAGGCTGAGAACCCGGCCGGGACTGGAGACTAAAAGGGAAAAAAGATCAAGTTCCTTTGAAGTGACTTTAAGCGTCTTCCCGGAGACCCTGAGCGCGCGGCCGCCCGGATCCAGTTCAAAGCCGTGTTTTTTGATGACCGTATTTCCCGGAACCGGCCGCGGCCGGGCGCGGCGGAGAATCGCGTTGACCTTGGCCAGCAAAACCGGGTAGGAAAAAGGTTTGATAATGTAATCTTCCGCGCCCTCGCCGTAGCCGGAAACCATGTCTCTTTCGGTTATTTTTTTCCCCGACATTATTATCACCGGGATGGGCGCCAGCGAGCGGCTCGTCTTAAGTTTTTTGCAGAAAGCGAAGCCGTCCATCCCGGGCATTTCGGCGTCGGTTATTATGAGTTCCGGCCTGGCGTCGGAGAGCACTGCCAGCCCTTCCGCTCCGTTGCGGGCGGTCAGGACGGAAAAGCCGTGATTCCCCAGGTACCGGCCCAGGACGTCCAGCATCTCCCTGTCGTCATCCACAAGGAGTATCTTTTTCGGCATAAGCCATTATATAACATCGTGAGGTGGGAGGCGCAAAAAAGCCCGCCGGAAGACGGGCTTTTTTACGCGTCGGGAAACTTATGAACGATTCACTGCGTCTATTTGAGCCTGGAGGAGTTCTGAATACCCCGCGCGATTGTTGTTCCGCAGCTCTTTAAGCATTAAGCCTATGGCCAGGCTCTTTATATCAGGTGAGGATTTGCGCGCCAGACTTGTCACTTCAGCAATGCAGCCCTCGGAGTAAGGGACAGTAACAGCGAGTCTGACGTCTTCCATTACGCCGGTGACGGCCAGTCGTTTGACAGAATCGGACGCCTGGGACGCCATGGCCATAATATTGCTTACAACATGGAGGCTGTATCCGGGTTTCGAGGTTTTGGCGAGTTCGTCCACGAGGCCCTTAACGATGAGCTTTTGCAGCGCCTCGTTTTTCGGATTTCTTTTAGCAATGTCCAGAAGACGCGCTATGGTTGCTTCGCTATAACCAACTGTGGCGGCTTTATGAAGTTCCTTGATCGATGTCTCCGCTATTACCCAATCTTGTTCATAGGCGCGGCTGACGGGCCTCGCGGGCACGGGAACGGCCACACGAGCTTCCGAGATGGATCCATTGATGTTCGCCATATCCTTTGCGAAACTATCCGCCCGGCAGATATTCGAACCGCCTATTCCAAGCGCCGCCGCAACCGCTATCCGGAAAATGCACCCGTTCATAATGATGTCCTCCTTTGTTTTCGCCTCACTTCCCGGATATATTCTATGCTGCGGGGAGGGGTTTTAAAAGGGCATTAAGGCCCAGAAAGGAAAAGTCAAATGGCCTGGAAATCATGCCCTTTTGTCCCCGCCCCAGGGGGTAGGGCGATCTGCAAAAGCGAGGGGAAAACATGCGTCAGAGGCGCGTTCAAAACTTATGGCGTGTATTTTTATCAGCGTGATATGAGCAAAAAATCGTCCCGCCGGTTTTTATTGAGTCTGACAGGATGTCTGATATGGGGCCTGACTCGGTGCTGCCGGCGGGACTTAAAAAGGCCAGCGCTGCAGATGCTAAGCATACAGTCGTTGAAGACTTTTTGCTTTGGGGGGTTGGGTTAGGGGGCGCACCGTGCAGCGCTGGTTAAATTTTAAAAGATCAAAACTTCTTCCTATAAATTATAGCGGATGGCGCTCAAGAACCGTTCAAGACCCGCTCAAATCAATCTCAAGTATTTAACCTTTTCTGATAGTATGAGGTAACGGCAGGCCTGCAAGTTCGCGGGGCCTGCCGGGGGTTGGGTTCCAAAAACCGTAGTCGGCCACACCGTGGCCGCTACTCCCGTCCTCGGCCTCCGCGCTTCGTATGCTCGGCCTCCGGAGGGTTTTTTCCACCCAATCCCCCGTCACCCGCTCCATTGATTCGCCTGCCGCATCCTTTATTGGAAAATTTACGAGCCCCGAAGAACCTTATCATAACGCTGAGAATTACAGGCAGGTAATAAAAGCGGTTAAGAGCTGAGCAAAGACATGGCGTTCTATCGCGCCTGAAGCCGTAGAGCGTATGTGAAGGGTAATTTGGAAGGATAAACCCCTGGCGATATAGATGGAGCGGGTGGCAGGGGAGCCGGATAAGCGGAACCGTCCGGAGGCCGAGCATACGAAGCGCGGAGGCCGAGGAACGGAGGCGCGCGCACGGTGTGCGCGACGCCGGTTCCGCGTTCCGGGCCCCTGCCAGGCCCCGCGAACCCTGCACCAGGAAAATTACACGGAAGTCTTAATGTTCCCCTGTTTTCAGGCTCATCTTGCGTTGGATAATTCTTAGGGCGGCAATGTTCCCGTTAAATTTCTTAGAATATGGAGGATGACGGATATCCAGTATCTGAAAGGGGTAGGGCCCGCGCGCGCGGAGCTGTTTAAAAAGCTCGGAATCGAGACCGTGGACGACCTGCTTTTTTATTTCCCGAAAAAGTGGGAAGACCGCCGCTTGTCCCGCCCTTTGGCCGCTGTGGAAAAAGGGCGGGGGTTGAACGCGCAGAAAGAGAATCTGGATTATGTGGAGCGCGTTTGCGTCATCTTCGGCAAGATCCTGTCGGTGCGGGATCTTTATACTTCCGGCTCGCTGCGGATCTTCAAGACCGTTATGGACGCCGGGGGCTACGAGGCCGAGGCCAGCTGGTTCAAAAGCCATAGCCGTCGTTTCGACGTCTTCGCCCCGCTGCGCAAAGATATAAAACCGGGAGAAAAGATCTGGCTGACGGCCGTTCCGGAGGATCCGCTTTTCAAGACCCGCCTGCGGGTGGAGGAGTATTACCGCGCGGACGATCCGCTGGCCCAGCGCGTTCATATCAACCGCATTATTCCCGTCTACCCGCTGACCGGGGGGATAACCGCCAAATTCATGCGTTCGGCGATGTACAGAGCGGTGCTGGAATACGCGCCGGGGAAAGGGGAATTCCTGCCGGGGCGGCTACTGGGCCGGAGGACATTGATAGCGCGCGACATGGCGCTGAAAGCCGTCCATTTTCCGGAAAATTATTTCGAGCTTAAAGAAGCCCGCCGGCGGTTTATCTACGAGGAGCTTTTCCTCATGGCGCTGGCCTGGGCCGTCAAGCGCCGGCAGACCCGCGCCACGGCCAAAGGCTTTACCTACGAGATCAGGAAACGTCTTTTAACTCCTTTCAGGGAAAAACTCGGTTTTGAATTCACCGCTTCCCAGAAAAGAGCCATAAACGAGATCTTTTCCGATATGGCGGCCCCGGCCCCCATGGCCCGCCTTTTGGAGGGTGACGTGGGTTCGGGCAAAACCGCGGTGGCTATAAGCGCGCTGCTCCTGGCGGCGGAGAACGGCGCCCAGGGCGCCTTTCTGGCTCCGACCGAGATCCTAGCCGAACAGCATTTCATGACTTTTAAAAAATACCTGAAAGATCTCGATGTCCGCTTCGCCCTGCTTACGTCCGGAGTGAAAGCGAAAGAAAAAAAAGACATCCTCGACCGGCTTGAGAAAGGAGAGATAGATATCGTTATCGGCACTCACGCGGTGCTGGAGGAAAAAGTAAAGTTCAGGGATCTGAGACTGATAGTGATAGACGAGCAGCACCGCTTCGGCGTAAGGCAGCGCGCGGCCCTCCGGCGCAAGGGCGATAAGGCCGATATGCTGGTCATGACGGCCACGCCCATCCCGCGCACGCTTTTTCTGGCCCTTTACGGCGATCTGGACCTGTCGGAGCTTACCGATATGCCGCCGGGCCGCAGGCCGGTGAAAACGGAAAGTGTGGACGAGGAAGCCGCTTTTAAGATCGTCAGATCCGAGGTTGCCAGGCGCCGGCAGGCTTATATAGTTTATCCCTTGATAGAAGAATCAGAGGCAAAGACCCTGAAATCAGTGAAAGCGGAATTCGAGCGGCTGAAAGAAGCGTTCAGGGGCAGCAGGGTGGAAATGCTGCACGGGGGGATGCCGGGCCGGGAGAAAGAGCGGGTGATGAACAGGTTCGCCGCCGGGGATATAGACGTGCTGGTGGCGACCACCGTGATCGAAGTGGGAATAGACGTTCCAAACGCTACCGTAATGGTCATAAATAACGCGGAACAGTTCGGTCTGGCGAGTCTGCATCAGTTGAGAGGACGGGTGGGACGCGGGCGGTGGGAGTCCCGGTGCCTGCTGGTCGCGCATTCGGCCTCGGCGGCGGGGGCGGAGCGGATCGAGGCGATGTGTTCCACCAATTCCGGATTTGAGATAAGCAAAAAAGACAGCTATATCAGGGGCGTGGGGGAGGTTCTGGGGGTAAGGCAGCACGGAGACATGGAGTTCAGGATCGCCGATATAGCGAGGGACAAGGAAGTGCTGAAGGAAGTTATGGAGGACAGGGATGCCCTGCTGGCGGAAGATCCGTATCTCTCCAAAAAAGAAAACGCCGGCCTGCGTCACAACCTCCTGAAACTCTACGCCCAAAAGTGGAACCTGATAGACCTCTCATGAGGGGACGCCCTTGGTTAATTAGTTTTTTTCGTACGGAAAAAACTAATTAACCAAGGACGTCCCCGCCTGTCTGAACAGCGTTCATCAATGAAGATTTGCGCTTGTTTTTAAATTAGTGTTAGAATATCCGGACTACCAGTAATGGTAGGGTGAAAGGGTGAAAACACAAGATATGGTGGTTTTTTCGTCGGAGGGAAGCGGCCCTCCCGACGGTATCTATGCGGTTTCTGGAGGAAACGGATGAAATGCCATTTTTGCGGCGCGGAGGACACCAAAGTCACCGACAGCCGCGACTCCGCCGAAGCCTTTGAAATAAGGCGCCGGCGCGAATGCGAGAAGTGCTCCAAAAGGTTCACCACTTACGAGCGCATCGAGACGCACCCGCTGGTCGTCATGAAGAAAGACGGCCGGCGCGAGAGTTTTTCCAAGGAAAAACTGATGGGCGGCATCATCAAAGCCTGCCAGAAGCGGGAAGTCGGGGTAGGAGAGATAGAGGAGGTTGTGAGGGAAATAGAAAGCTCTTTGAGGAACGAGGACACAAGCGAGATCTCAAGCCTGAGGATCGGGGAGCTGGTGGCCGCAAGACTTAAAAAGCTCGACAAGGTCGCGTACATACGGTTCGCATCCATATACAAGGACTTTGAGGATGTCACCGACTTTGAAAAAGAGATCAGATCAATTAAAAAATAGAGGGGTTTAATAATGAACGAGTTTTTTCCGAAAGTGATAAAGAAGCGTGACGGCAAAGTGGCGCCTTTCAATGTCGAAAAGATAAAGACCGCCATCTACAAGGCGGCCTATATGCTGGGCGGCCGCGACGAAGAGAAAGCCATCGAAGTGGCCCATGAAGTGGCCAGGCGCATTTGCGCCAATTTTACCATGCGCTCAAAGATCCCCACGGTGGACGACAGCAACGCCGTCTGCGTGGAGGTGCTGCGCGAAAAAGGTTTCGACCGCACCGCCGACAAGTTCGAATCCTACGCCCTGGACCGTTCCCGCGTACGCAAGAGCGGCCTCACCGTGAAAAAGAGGAGCGCCCGCGCCGATATCACCGACCAGATGCTGCTGGTGCAGTCCATCACTAACGAAACCATAGAGCCGTTCGACCGTAAAAAACTGGCCGACGCCCTGGAAAAAGAGTACCAGCTCTCCCGGGATCTGGCCGAGATGATAGCCAAGGAAACCGAGAACGACGCCTACGAACTGTCCGACAAGTACGGCACCAAAAATTTCGACACCCAGTTCCTGCGCCGCATTTCCGAGGCCCATTTGTCCATGATGGGTATACCGCTGAAGAATTCCGCCCTGGCCATGCCGCTGTCCACCATCGAGTCCCTGGTGGTAGGCAGCAGCAAGGAAAACTCCAATATCACCTCCAACAATCCCGAGGCGGTCAATCTGGGCATAGCGGAATACGTCCTGAAGCAGTATAACCTGCGCAAGGTCTTTTCCGAGGAAATAGCCGAGGCGCATAATAACGGCGCCATCCATATCCATGACCTGGGTTACCCCCAGCGGGTGTACTGCTCCAGCCACTCCGTGGAATATATAAAGAAATACGGCCTGGACAGGATCGTGTCCAATCTGCAGAATAAATCCCGGCCCGCCAGATCCGCCATGGTTCTGAACGGGCATATCCAGACCTTTCTGGCCTCCATGCAGTCCCGTTACGCGGGCGCCCTGGGATTCGGTTTCCTTAACATCCTTTACGCGCCCATGCTCAATTGCCCCGAGATACTGGTGGAAGGCGAGCTGGAAGGCAAGACCGTCAAGATAAAGAAAGACGCCCTGGAGGCCATGGTGGAGGCGGGAACCGTTTCGTTTACCGACGGTACCGGCGTGCCTTATTTCAGAAAGACCGGCGAGACCCGCGAACTGAACAAACTTTCCAGGAAAGAGATGCGCCAGATAGCGCAGAACCTGATCTTTTCGGCCAGCCAGAACGCTTTCTCGCGCGGCGGCCAGACCCTGTTCATAGACTTCAACATCCATACCGGCGTCCCGCAGTATATGCACAACGTGCCGGCCATGGGGCCCGGCGGAAAGTATATGATCGAGGATAAAGAAGGCCGCGTGGAAATGGCGGACGAAGCGCCGCGCTTCAAGGGCGCGGAGGGAGATTCACGCAACGGCGACGTCGTTCATCCGTCCGACGGGCGCCGATTCATCACCTACGGAGATCCGCGCCTGGTCAGGACCGCGCAGGAATTCGCCATAGAACTGATGAAGGTCTGGGAGGACGGCGACAAGTACGGCATACAGTTCGCTTTCCCCAAATGCGACCTGCATGTCGGCAAAGAAGCCCTCGAAAATCCAGACGAAAGGGAAGTTTACGAATACGGCTGCCGCCTGGCCGCCAAGAACGGTTCCACCTACTTCATGTTCGACCGCGACGGGGCCGGGGCCACGCTCGCCCAGTGCTGCCGGCTGAAAGAAAAAGTCACCGACCCGTTCCTGCTCAAACATCCGGAGCGCATACGCTTCACCGGCTTCCAGAACGTGACCATAAACCTGCCTCAGGCCTCTTTCAGGGGCAAGACCCTGCCCGGAACGCTGAAGCAGATAGACAAGGCCATGGAGCTGGCCGTTAAGGCCCATCTTCAGAAGAAAGCCTATACGCAGACGCTGCTCGACACGGACGGCAGTCCGCTGCGCTCGCTGGGCCTCCCCTCGGACGACGGCACGCCCTATGTGGATCTCAACAAAGCCACTTATATAATGGGCCTTATCGGCCTTAACGAAGCGGTTCAGTACCTGACCGGCAAAGAACTCCACGAAACCAAAGAAGCTTACGAAACCGGCCTGAAGATCATAGACCATATGTATCAGAATATCGGCAAACTGCGCGCCAGGCACGCCCTTAAGATAACGCTGGAGGAAACTCCCGCAGAGTCGGCCACGCAGAAGCTGGCCAAGGGCGACCTGAACAGATATCCGGAATCCAGGAAAGTGATTAAGGGAGACATAAAGAAAGCCCCTTACTACACAAACTCCGTGCACCTGAACCCCGGCGCCGACGTCTCCATAATAGACAGGATAGAGCTCCAGTCCAAGTTCCACGATATGATCGAGTCCGGTTCCATCATTCACGTCTACTGCGGCGAATCCCAGATCCCGCCCGCTTCCATAGCCGCCCTGGTGGAAAGAACCTATCGGAATACGCGGGCTTCGCAGATCACCGTGTCGCCGGAGTTCACCCACTGTAATAACTGCCACACCAATTACTTCGGCTTCAAGGACAAGTGCGGCAAGTGCGGCAGCGAGGACGTTACCAAACGCACCAAGATCGTGGGCTACTTCAGCAATCTCAGCGGTTGGAACGATTCCCAGCTCGGCATAAGCCGCGCCCGCGAGGCCGTGGCCGGTCAGTACGCCAGCTTCGCTCCCAGCGTCGCCTGGCTCTACGAAAAAGATCCCTCCAAGAAAGTGATGGTCTTCGGCAAGGAAGGCTGCAGTATGTGCGAAGAGGCCAAGGCCAGCCTGACGAAAGCCCTCAAGTCCCAGGGAGTGGAGATCCCGGTCGAGTTCCACGACCTGTCCAATCAGGACAGCCGCATGGCGGCCGCGAAGTGGAACGTGCCGCTGGATCCTATTCCCACGGTGCTGGTAAAGAATAACGGCACGATGAGCCGCTACGAACTGGAATTCAGGCGCGGTAAGCCGCTCCACCGCAAAGAAGTAGAATACTTCAAGATGGTGGAGGATGCCTACACCGTAAAGACCCCGAAATGAAGATACGCGCGGCGCTGGGCTTTAATCTGATAGATTACCCCGGTAAGATAGCGGCCGTGGCTTTTGTCCCCGGCTGCGATTACCTGTGTCCGGCCTGCCACGCCAAGCCCATACTTGACGAGGCCGCCCTGATAAGCGGGGACGAGTTCCTTGAATACCTGGCCGGCGCGCGCCGGTGGGTCAACGGGGTTGTCGTTTGCGGCGGCGAGCCCACGCTTCAGCCCGGCCTGATTCCGTTTCTGACCCGGCTTAAAGCCGCGGATCTGGCGGTGAAACTGGACACTAACGGCGGTTCGCCCGAAGTTTTAAGCCGCCTGCTGGCGGAAAAACTGGTGGATTATACGGCGATGGACGTGAAAGGGCCGCGCAGTTTGTGGGCTAAAGTGTCAGGCAGGCCGGGCGCCGAGGCCGCGATGTTCGACGGTATGCGCATAGCGGCCAGGTTCCCGGATTATGAATTCCGCACCACGGCGGCGCCGGTGGTGAGGGGCGGAGAAGAGATCAGTTTCTTCACCGCGTCCGAAATGGCCGAGACCGCCAAAATGATAGCGGAAGTCACAGGCGGCGTCCAGCATAAATATTACATACAGAAATTTGTGCCCAGGAAAGACGGTCTTCTGGATCCCCGGCTGGAGAGCTTTCCGGAAACACCGCCGCGGCTGCTGGAAGAGATGAAGAAGGAAGTTACGGGTTATCTGCCCAAGTGCGAGATACGCGGATAGATAAAGCAGTGGTCAGTGATCAGTGGACAGCGTGGAGGATAAAAATTAATGAATAAGCTTGAAGTAACGATTCAAAAACTTAACGACGACGCAAAAATGCCTTCTTACGCGCACGAGGGAGACGCCGGCGTGGATCTTTACGCGGGCGGGAATTTTAATTTAAAGCCCGGAGAGCGCGTGCTTGTCCCCACCGGTCTTAAGATGGCTATCCCGCGCGGGTATGAGGGGCAGGTGAGGCCCAAGTCCGGGCTGGCGCTAAAGCACGGCATAACGGTGCTGAACACGCCCGGCACCGTGGACGCGCCCTACCGGGGCGAGGTGGGGGTCATCGTTATTAATCACGACCCCGATAACTCCTACGAGATCAAAAAAGGCGAAAAAATAGCCCAGATGGTGTTCAACAAAGTCGAATATGCGGCCTTTACGGAAGCAGTAGAGCTTGCTGCGACCACAAGAGGCGAAGGCGGCTACGGCAGCACCGGCAAACGCTAAGCGTTCTCCCGTTATTTCGGAGAGCGAGTGTTTTATTTTTCCGCCATGAACGGATATTTATAGTCCGTGGGTGGAACAAAGTTTTCTTTCACGGTGCGCGGCGAGGTCCAGCGCATCATATTCAGAAGCGAACCCGCCTTGTCGTTGGTCCCGGAGGCCCGGGCGCCGCCGAAAGGCTGCTGGCCCACCACGGCTCCGGTAGGCTTGTCGTTGATGTAGAAGTTGCCGGCCGCGTGTTCCAGCGCGTCCGCCGCCTTCAGCGCCGCCGCGCGATCCTGCGCGAAGACGGCTCCCGTCAGGGCGTAGGGGGAAGCGGCGTCGCACAGGCGCAGCGTCTCCTCGAACTTTCCGTCCTCATATACATACACCGTCATCACCGGCCCGAAGATCTCCTCCCGCATGGTCTTGAATCGCGGATCCGAGGTTTCGATAAGCGCTGGCTCTATGAACCAGCCCTCGGAGTCATCGCAGCCGCCGCCGGCAAGGATCTTCGCGTCCGGTGAGGCCTTGGCAAAGTCTATATAGCCCTTTATATTGTCGAAAGCCGCCTTATCTATGACCGCGCTCATGAAGTTCGTGAAATCCTCGGCCGGGCCCATTTTCAGGCCTTTTATCTGCGCCACAAGATCGTCTTTTATTTTCTCCCAGACGGAGCGCGGGATATAAGAGCGGCTGGCCGCCGAGCATTTCTGGCCCTGGTATTCATAGGCGCCGCGTACTATGGCGGTTTTAAGCGCTTCGGTGTCGCAGGATTCGTGGGCGAAGATGAAGTCCTTGCCGCCGGTCTCGCCCACGATACGCGGGTAGCCGCGGTATTTGTCCAGGTTGCCGGTTATTGTTTTCCACATGCCGTTGAATACTGTGGTGGAGCCGGTGAAGTGCAGGCCCATGAAGTCCGGGCTGTCTATTATGGGGCTGCCCACCTCGCCTCCGGAGCCGGGCAGCATATTGATGACGCCGTCGGGCAGGCCGGCCGCCTGCCACAGTTTCATAAGGAAATACCCCGAGTAAACGGCGGCGGAGGCCGGTTTCCATACTACCGTATTGCCCATAATTGCCGGGGCGGCGGTCAGGTTTCCCGCTATGGAAGTGAAATTGAACGGCGATACGGCGAACACGAATCCCTCCAGCGGCCTGTAGTCCATGTAGTTCCAGGAACCAAGCGGGGAGAGGGGCTGCTGCGCGTAGATCCGTTCGGCGAAATAAGCGTTGAAGCGGTAGAAATCCACCAGTTCGCAGGCCGCGTCGATTTCGGCCTGATAGGCGTTCTTGGACTGGCCCAGCATAGTGGCCGCGTTCAGTGTCTGGCGCCAGGGCCCGGCCAGCAGTTCCCCGGCTTTCAGGAACACGGAGACGCGGGCGTGCCAGGGCATTTTGCCCCAGGTTTGCTTCGCTCTGGAGGCGGCTTCTAAGGCCAGCCGCACTTCCGCGGGGCCGGCCCTGTGGAAGCGGCCTATCACTTTCCTCTTTTCGTGCGGAATTACGATGTCGGTGATCCTGCCGGTGCGCACTTCTTTTCCGTCTATAATCAGCGGGATCTCTATCACCCGGCTCCTCAGTTCGGCGAGTCTGGATTTGAGTTCTTTGCGTCCGGGGCTGCCGGGCGCGTAGTCCAGCAGGGGCTCGTTGACGGGTTTGGGAACCTGGAAAATGGTGTTCATTCTCTCCTCCGTGTAATTTATTTCAGTAAATGTTAACAATTGCGGCATAATTAGTATAATTCATAGTATTCATGCCGGGTATGAATAAAATACGTATGGCGCTTGACCTTTACCAGCTTAAAACATTTTTCACCGTGGCGCAGACGCTCAATTACACCGAGGCGTCCAAAAAACTGTATGTTACGCAGTCCGCGGTCAGCCACTCCGTGGCGAAACTTTCCAAAAGCGTGAAGGACGATCTTTTCAGGAAGACCGGGAATAAGCCGGTTCTCACCGAAACCGGCAGGATCCTTTACAAAACCTGCGAAACCGTTTTTTATGAACTGGAGAAAGCGGAAGAGCTGATGGCCGCCGCCAAGAACAGGAACGCCGGCATTATAAAGCTCGGCGCCACGGTGGAGTTCGGCACCACGCTCCTGGTAAAATATCTGAAAGGCTTTATTAAAAAGAATCCGGGTATACATATAGACTTCCAGTTCCGCCACGAACTGCTTAAACCGCTTTTGAACGACGAAGTGGATATCATTATCGATTGCAGGGATCATAAAGCGGAAGGTCTTGAGAAAATACCGCTTTTCCGCGAGGAGTACGCGGTGATAGCGTCGCAGGAGTACGTGAAGAGAAACCGCATCAAGGTTCCGGCGGATCTTTCCCGCTGTAATACGCTGTCGCTGGACAAAGACGGCCAATGGTGGGATAATTTCCGTAACGCCGTGGCGCGGGCCGAGAGACCGGAATTCAGGAACATCACAGAGATAAACCATATACGCGGCATAATAAACGCCGCTATAGAGGGGCTGGGCGCGGGCTTCGTGCCCAGGTACTGCGTGCTGAAAGAATTAAGGGCCGGAACCCTTGTGGACGTGTTTCCGCGCCTGAAACTGGTGGAGGACAACTTTTACATCTGTCAGAAAACCGGAAAAGCCGGGCTCGCGCGGCACAGGAGCCTTATAGAATATCTGAAGAACCTGAAAGCCACCCAGCTGGACCGGGTTTAGCATCTTTTTGGGGCAGCAGATAACTATTAAACGGAGGTTAACCTTATGAAGCATACGAAGTTTATTCTTGGCGCCGCTGCCGCCGCTTTTTTTATTTTCGGCTGCCGGAACAATTCCGCTCCGCGCGAGATCGTGCGCCTGGCCACCACTACCAGCGTGCAGGATACGGGTCTTTTGGACGTGCTGACGGATGTTTTCCGGAAAGACGGAAAATACACGCTGCAGTCCATAGCCGTGGGATCCGGCCAGGCCATGCAACTGGGCAAAACCGGAGAGGCCGACATCCTGTGGGTGCACAGCCCCGACGACGAAAAGCAATTCGTGGCCGAGGGTTACGGTACCGGCCGCACCACTTTCCTGCATAACGACTTTGTGATACTCGGTCCGGACGCGGACCCCGCCGGGATCAAAAGCGAGAAAAAAGCCGCCGACGCTTTCAAAAAAATAGCGGCCGCGAAAGCGCTGTTCGTTTCCCGGGCCGACAAGTCCGGCACCCACAAGAAAGAGCTGAAGATCTGGGCCGCCGCCAAAGTCAAACCCGCCAAAGAAGCATACCTGGAGGCCGGACAGGGGATGTCCGGCACCCTCTCCATCGCCAACGAGAAAGACGCCTATGTGCTCTCGGATCGCTCAACTTATCTTTCGATGAAAAATAATATAGGCCTTGTGATAGTCAGCGAAGGCGACGACGCTCTTATAAACCGTTACAGCCTTATACTGGTAAACACGGCCAAATTCCCCAAGGTCAACGCCGGGGGCGCCAGGGCGTTCTTTGATTTTATGCTGTCAAAACCGGCCAGGGAGATTATCGAGAATTACGGCCGGGAGAAATACGGACAACAGTTGTTTTTTTACGATTACCAGTCAAAGTAATCGGTAACCGGCAGCCGGGAACCGGTTCAGCGGGATAAATCCGGCGCGTAGGATTCTCTATGGGTTTCATTGCGGAGGGCTTTCAGAAAGCCCTGCACTTGATCTTCTCCGGCAACGCCGAGATCTTCGCCATCGCCAGGCTGTCGCTGATGGTCTCGGTGCTGGCCACGGCGGCCGCCGTGCTGGTCGGCGTGCCGCTCGGCAGCTGGATAGCGGTAAAAAAATTCCCGCTCAAAAAGTTCCTGATAGCGCTGATAAATACCGGCATGGGGCTGCCCCCGGTGGTGGCGGGCCTGGTGGTAATGCTTTTCCTCGCGCGCAGCGGCCCGTTTGGTTTCCTTAACTGGCTGTACACTCCGGCCGGCATGATTATAGCGCAGATCATTATCGCCACGCCCATAATCATGGCGCTGTCCGTCTCCGCCATGCAGAGCGTGGATCCTAAATTCTACCAGCAGATGCTTACGCTCGGCGCCGGCGACTGGCAGGCCATAAAGGTCTGCCTGAAAGAAATACGCCTTAGCGTGCTGGCCGCCGTTATCGCCGGCTTCGGCCGCCTTGTGGCCGAGGTGGGCGCGGTGATGATAGTGGGCGGCAATATCCGCCACCAGACCCGTGTGCTTACCACCGCCACCGTGATGGAAACCCAGATGGGGAATTTCGATTCCGCCATCGCCCTGGGTCTGATCCTGCTGGCTTTAAGTTTCGCCGTCAACCTGGCCCTGACGCTGATACAGCAGGATAGGGCGCTGCCGCGATGATCAAACTTTCCAACCTGCGCCTGGGTTTTGACACCGGGTTTAACCTGGAGGTGGCCTCGCTCAATGTCCGCGCGGGTGAAGTGTTCGCGATCATAGGGCCGAACGGCGCAGGCAAGACCACGCTCCTGAACACCCTGGCGCTGTTGAGGAGGCCGTCTTCCGGCTCGCTTGAGATAATGGGAAAAGACGCCCTGGCGGCCGCCAATAAGATGTTCCTGCGCCGCGCCATGTCCGTGGTTTTCTCTCAGCCGTACCTGCTTAACGACACGGTTTACCGCAATGTGGCCCTGCCGCTGAAACTGAGAGGGCGCAAAGATCCGGCGGCCGTGGAAGAAGCGCTGGAGCTATTTAAGATTTCGCATCTGAAAGGACGCAGCGCCAAAACTCTCTCGCAGGGGGAAAGCCACCGCGCGGCTCTGGCGCGGGCTTTCGTGATACGCCCCGGGCTGGTACTGCTGGACGAGCCGTTCGCCAGCCTGGACGAGCGCGTGAAAGATTCTATAATCGCGGATCTGCGCAAGGTGGTAAAGGCTTCCAACGCCGCCGTGGTGCTGGTGACGCAGGATCAAAGCGGGGCGCTGACGCTTTGCGACAGACTGGCCGTGATAGTGAACGGTAAGATTTTACAGCAGGGAGCGCCGCAGGAGATTTTCTCCCGGCCGGTCTCGGCGGAAGTGGCCGATTTCGTGGGAGTGGCGACCATACTGCCGGGAAAGATAGTCTCTAAAAAGGAGAACCTGTGCGCGGTGGAGGCGTGCGGTCGTACGCTGATGGTGGTATCGGACTGCGAGGCCGGCGACAGCGTTTTTGTCTGCTTGCGGCCGGAGGGAGTGTCCGTTTCCCTTAGCGCGGACGCCGGCGGACGGCGCAATAATTTTAAGTCAACGGTGGTTTCGGCGGCGCCGTGGGGGCTGGAATACAAGGTGGAGCTGGACTGCGGTTTCGCGCTGCAGGCCGCCGTTACCAAGCAACTGGTGGAGGGTCTGGAGCTGAAAGCGGGTGGAGAGGTTTATGCCTCGTTCAAAGCCACCGCCGCCCACCTGATCAAGAGGGGGTAGACAGGGACAAGGCTTAAGGAAGAAAGTATGCATTCCATAAACCTGTCATCCCGGCGATCTGTTGGCCGGGATCCATTGAATAAAGATTTATGGATTCCCGCTAAAAGCACGCGGGAATGACGAGCGAAAAGCGGGATGACGGGTTTTAGTGAGGAATTATGATGATAAGTTTTGAGAAAGCTATTAAACTGGTGCTTGAAAATTCGCTGCCGCTGCCGCCGGTCAAAACCCGCGTGGAAGATTCGGTGGGGCGGGCGCTGCTGGAGGACGTCCGCTCCGGCGTAGAGATGCCGCCTTTCAATAAGTCGGCCGTGGACGGTTACGCCGTACGCGCCGCCGATCTTGCCAAAAGCCGGGAGCTGCGCCGCGCAGGTCTTATACAGGCGGGCTGCGCTTTTAAGGGCGCATTGCGCTTAGGCGAATGCGTTAAGATAATGACCGGCGCGCCGGTTCCGGCGGGCGCGGACGCCGTGGTGATGGTGGAATATACCAGTGAGCGGGACGGCCTGGTGAGATTTGAAGAGGGTATAAAGAAAGGCGCAAATATAGCGTTCCGCGGCGAGGATATCAGGAAAGGGCGGAAGATCCTGGCGCGCGGAACCGTGATCTCCGTCTCCCATATAGCGGCCCTGGCCGCCGCGGGTCGCAGCCACGTTAAGACCGGCGCGCTGCCGGAAGTTTCCCTGGTCAACACCGGCGGGGAGATCGTGCCGCCGGGAGAGAAGCTCGGCAAAAACAGAATTTATAACAGCAATGGGCCGATGCTTTCAGCCATGCTGAAGGCCGACGGTATAATCGCCGCGCCGGTTATCGTGCGGGACGATCCCGGGAAAATGAAATCCGCCCTGGCTAAGGCGCTCAGGGCCGATATCCTGCTTATCTCCGGCGGCGTCTCCATGGGCGATTACGACCTGGTGCCGGAGGTTTTGAAAAGTCTGGGCGTGAAGGCTGTTTTCCACAAGGTGCGGGTGCGCCCCGGCAAACCGATGTTTTTCGGCAGGAAAGGCCGGACTCTGGTTTTCGGCATACCCGGCAACCCGGTGGCTAATTTCATGGCGTACCTCGCCTATGTGCGTCCGGCCATACGCAAACTGGGCCGCCGGCCGGATTACGCGCCTGAATTTAAAACCGGCGTCTGCGCCGGACGGTTCGCGCCCAAAACGCCGCGCCGCGCCCTGGTGCTTTCCTCGGTCGGAGCAAAGACGGAATATTCGCTGGCCGGGGTTTCAAACAACGGTTCGGCCGATATCCTGGCCCTGGCCGGGGCCGACGGCTTCACCATGGTCAAAGAAGGCGGTTCCATAGAAAGGAAAGGAAAAGCGAAATTTATCTCATGGCGATAGATTATTTAAGGCTCTCCCTTACCGACAGATGCAATTTGAACTGCATCTACTGCACGCCCCTGGAAAAGGGCCGGTACCTCGCGCGCGAAGAACTTCTCACTCATGAGGAAATTGCCCGCGCGGCCGGGGCTTTCGTGAAAGCCGGGGTCAAAAAGATACGCTTCACCGGCGGCGAGCCGCTGATAAAGAAAAACGTGGTCGAACTGGCCGGTATGATAAAGGCCATACCCGGCCTGAAAGAGCTGGCGCTCACCACCAACGGCGTTTGCCTGGCGGCCCTGGCCGGGGATCTGCGCAAAGCGGGCGTGGATTGCGTTAACATAAGCCTGGATACGCTGAAGCGTCAAACTTTTAAAAGGATAACCGGCGCCGATCGCTTTAATGAGGTCTGGAGCGGCGTACAGAAATCCCTGCGGGCGGGTTTCAGGCGGGTAAAGCTGAACGTGGTTATAATGAATGGCATCAACGACGGTGAGATAGCCGAGTTCGCCGGATTATCGGTGGAGTATCCGCTCACGGTGCGGTTTATAGAATTTTTCCCGGTCAATACGCGTTCCGTCAAGCTGACGGGAGCCCTGCTGCCCACGGCCGAGGTGAAAAGACGCATAGAGCGGATTTACGGGAGGCTGCTGCCGGCGGGGACGGTTAAAGGCGGTGGGCCGGCGCGCGGTTATAGTGTGAAAGGCGCCAAAGGGGGGATGGGTTTTATAAGCGGCCGCAGCGGCTATTTCTGCGGCTCCTGCAACCGCGTGCGCATGGATTGCTCCGGAAATGTTTATCCGTGCCTGTTCTCGCCTCCAGTCCATAATCTGCGCGGACGTCTCAGGAGCGGCGCCGGCTGCGCCGAGCTGGCGCGGGATATCAAAAATATTTTTTTAGTAAAATCTGAGTACAGGAAAGATTCGGCATCCGCCGGCCATATAGAAATGAGCAGTATCGGGGGGTAGGATTAGGGATAAAGGCCAAAGGATGAAGGGCGGGGGGGGGATTTAATTATGATCGATGTGGGAGCGAAAAAAGATACCAGACGGATAGCTAAGGCGCAGGCTTATATTAAGCTGAACGCCGAAATAGTGCGGCTTATAAAAGCCGGGAAAACACCCAAGGGAAACGTCCTTGAGGCCGCGCGCTTCGCCGGCATACTGGCAGCCAAGAATACGGCCGGCCTGCTTCCGCTTTGCCATAATCTCCCGCTGAATTTCGTAGGCGTGGGCTTTGACATGGACAAAACGGGTGTTTTGGTGAAAACCGAAGCCCGCTGCACAGGCAAGACCGGCGTGGAGATGGAAGCCCTGGTGGCCGCCAGCGCCGCCGCCCTCACAATTTACGATATGTGTAAAATGTTCGCCCAGGATCTGGAAATAAGCGAAGTTTTCCTGCTCGAAAAGTCCGGCGGAAAGAGCGGCGTGTACAGGGCCGTAAAGCGTAAAAAGTAATGATTATGGGTAAAATTTTTTCGATAAATTACAGCAAGCTTAAAGGCGTGCCTAAAACACAAGTGCGGACCGCCGTGCTGGTGAAAAATTATGGCATCAAAGACGACGCTCACGCCGGGACCGCACTTCGCCAGGTGAGCCTGCTTCCAATGGAAAGCGTCCGCGGCCAGATAGAAACCGCCAGGACCAGGAACGCGGCGGTGGAAATACGCCCCGGCATATACGCCGAGAACATCACCACCGAGGGCATAGACCTCGCCGCTCTTAAACTCGGAGACAGGCTCCGCGCAGGCAGGACGGCCGTGCTCCAGATTTCAAAAATAGGCAAGGAATGCCACAAGCATTGCGCCATCTACCACCAGGTGGGCGATTGCATCATGCCGCGCGAAGGGATTTTCGCCGAAGTGCTGGAGGGCGGAGAAATCGCCGTGGGAGACCCCGTCCGCGTAGCGGACGGAAAGGATGAGGGATAAAGCATGAAGGATGCGGGTCGGAATCAATCAATGAGCGGCAGTATAAGTATTGCGGTTCTCACCTCAAGCGACCGGTGTGCGCGGGGAGAAACCACCGACGAGAGCGGGAAATTGATCTCGGAGATGGTGAAAACCATAGGAGGCCGCACCGCCGCTTACGATATAGTGCCGGACGAGATCCCGGCTATAAAAGACAAACTGCTGCATTATTGCGATGTGCTTAAGGTGAGCGTGGTGATAACCACCGGCGGCACCGGTTTCAGCGGTCGAGACGTCACGCCGGAAGCCACCGGGGCCGTGATAGAGAAAGTCATTCCCGGCCTGCCGGAACTCATGCGCACCGAGGGGCTGAAAAAAACAAAAAAAGCGGCGCTCTCCCGCGGGATCTGCGGCATACGCAAGGATACGATAATAATCAATTTACCGGGCAGCCCCAAAGCGGTGAAAGAATCGCTGGGGGCGATCCTGGATCTGATCCCGCACTCTTTGGAAATGCTCAAAGGCGGACGGCATTAACCCTGAAAATCCGGCCTAACTTTTCCGATTAAAACCCGTAAAGTTCGGCGTACTTGGCCTTTATGTATTCCACAAAAGGCCGTACGCTCAGTCGTTCTCCCGTGGCTTTTTCCAGGAGTTCTTCGGGCTTGTATTTGCGGCCCTGGGAATGGATCTTTTTTCTTAACCAGCCCAGTATTGGCGTGAAATCGCCTTTTTCAACCAGGGTATCTATGCTGCCCAGGTCTTTTTTCATGCTGTTGAAAAGCTGGGCCGAGATCAGGTTGCCCAGAGTGTACGTGGGGAAATAACCGAACATACCCTGCGACCAGTGCACATCCTGCAGTATGCCTTCGGAATCTTTTGAAGGGGTTACGCCCAGATACTCTTTCATTTTCTCGTTCCAGAGTTCCGGCGCGTCCTTGATCTTTAATTTCCGGTCAAGCAGCAGGGTTTCCATCCCGTAGCGCAGCATGATATGGAGGTTGTAGGTGACTTCGTCCGCCTCCACCCGTATCAGAGAGGCCTCCGAGCAGTTGGCCGCGCGGTAGAGGTCGTCCGCGGAGAGGCTGTCGAATTTGCCGGGGAAATGTTTGCGGTAGAGCGGCAGCGCCCACGCCGCGAACGGACGGCCGCGGCCTATGATGTTCTCCCAGAAACGCGACTGTGATTCGTGCAGGCCCAGCGAGGGGGCGCCGGCCAGCGGCGTGAAATCGAATTCTTCAGGCGCGCCCT
Source organism: Elusimicrobia bacterium GWA2_56_46 (assembly GCA_001799575.1). Classification (GTDB taxonomy): domain Bacteria; phylum Elusimicrobiota; class Elusimicrobia; order Elusimicrobiales; family UBA9959; genus YA12-FULL-51-18. The sequence goes on along the minus strand of MGTT01000011.1, from coordinate 164,059 downwards.
GCTCGTAAAGGGCGTGCCCGCATTCATGGATGGAAGCGTAAACGCAGGCCGGCAGCCAGTCGCGGTGGGTGCGCGTGGTGATACGCACGTCGTTTACCGAGAAGCCGGTGGTAAAAGGGTGGGCTGAAAGATCCTGGCGCCCGCGCTTAAAATCAAAGCCCAGGGCCTTGACCAGTTCATCGGCCAGTCTAAGCTGCGCCGACTCTTCGAAGTCGCCTTTGAAGCGTGAATTTGAAACTTTGCAGGCCCGTTCCCCGATGGCCCTCGTGACAGGTTTAAGGCCGCTTAAAAGTTCGCTGAAAAGCGGGTCGAGGCGCACTCTGGTCATCCCAGGCTCGTAAATATCGAGCAGGGCGTCGTACGGGGATCGTTCAAAGCCGAGGGCTTCGGCTTTTCGAAGGTTAAGCTCCACCATTTTCTCAAGGTGTGGGGAGAAGATAGAAAAGTCCGAGGCCTGCCTGGCCCTGGTCCAGGCCTCGAAAGACGCCGAGACCGCCAGCGACAATTCGGCGACGAGGGCGGCGGGGATCCTGACCGCCTGGTCGTAGTCCCGCTTAATGGCGCGCAGGCAGGAGGCTTCGAAGCTGTCATAGCCTTTGGCCTGCGCCCAGTCGTAAAGGGAGGTTATCAGCGCTCCCGTTTCGGGGGAAGTGAATTTGCGGTGGACGGTTTCTTCTATGGCCGCCAGCGCTTTGCCCCTGGCGGAGGCTCCGCCCGGAGGCATGGTCACGCGCTGATCCCAGGCCAGCACCGCGCCGGCTGAGCCGAGCGCGGCGACTTCCCCGTATTTTTCATTAAGTTCGGCGAATTTGTTTTCCATTATTCCCCCTTTGAGAAAGCAGAACAGGCGGGTTTGATCAGGCCCGCCCGGTATCCAGGTGAATTTGCGATTGTCAGCCGTGGCCGCAGCAGCCGTTGCAGGTGTGGCCGCCCGGATTCATGGGGCAGGTTCCGCCCTCGGAGGAGCCGTTCTTCTTAAGGCCCGGCACCTCGTCGGAGACTTTCACCACTTTCCCCAGCTTTTTGTCGTAGACATAACGCCCGGTGGATTTTTCTTTTTTATTTTCTTCTTTGTGGTCGGACATAAGGATATACGCGGAGTTGTTTTTTGTAAATTTTGGTGCGCCCACCTGGAATCGAACCAGGATAACTAGCTTCGCAGGCTAGGACTCTATCCGTTGAGATATGGGCGCAAACTACTACAATGTGCTTTGGCTAACGCTTATGTAAAGAGCTTTCACTAAATTGTCTCCATGAGTAACGCAGAACTGCGGTCAAGTCGACCCTATCCGTTGAGATATGGGCGCGCAATACTATCTTTGTGTTCAGCTTCCGTCCTTGATACGCAGTTACGCGTAATTGTGTCCATGGGCAGCGCAAGACTGCCGCTAAGTCCACGGATACAGTGTCCGTAGCAAAACTTAACTACGGTGTAGTCCACGCTATCCGTTGAGATATGGGCGCAAACTACTACAATGTGCTTCGACTAACGCTTGTGTAAAGAGCTTTCGCTAAATTGTCTCCATGAGTTACGCAAAACTGCGGTCAAGTCGACCCTATCCGTTGAGATATGGGCACCTTATGCTTATTTTACAAAGGTTTTCTGCGCTTCACAAGAAACGTTTTTTCGGCTTGGTGTCCATATAGTCGAGAAAATCTTCATTACTTTTAGAAAAGGGCTTTTCTAACCCGACGACATAATGTGGGCTGGCGGGTTGGTCTGCCAAACTATTATTGCTAAAATAATTTATGAGGGTTGTTTGGGATGGTAATATATGAATAGCGAAGATCTAAAACTTATAATAGCGGAAGGTGAGGGACTTACGGTGGAATTCAAGGAGAAGTATACTTCCAAAATCGACCGCGATATCGTCGCCATGGCAAATTCACGCGGCGGCTATATTCTGCTTGGGGTAAGCGATGACGGCAAAGTGATAGGCGAAAAGTTGACCAATCAGATGAAAGCCGAAATCTCGTCTCTCGCCCGCAACTGCGATCCGCATATTTCAATTGCAAAAATATCGCAGACAGGCGATGTAGTGGCGATAGAGGTATCTGAAGGCCTTGAAAAACCATACAGCTGCTCTTCCGGCTATTTCCGCAGGCTGGACGGCATGACCCAGAAGATGACGCAAAAAGAAGTCCGCCTTATATTCAGGGCCGCCGCCGACATGTCTTTTGAAAGTCTGCCCTGCAAGGGGTTCTCATTTGAGGATGTCCAGCTTGGCAAAGTTCGGGCTTTCCTGAAAGAAGCGGGAGCCTCGCTCAAAGTAACCGGCGCGAATTTGCCGTCCTTTCTTTCAAGCCTGGGCATTTGCGAGGGCAACTCAATCAATAACGCCGGCGCTCTTATGTTCGCCGAGGATATAAACAGGTTTATCCCGCATAGCGAAACTATAATGGCGGCGTTCAAAGGCGTGGAAAAGGTGCATATTTACGACCGCAAGGATGCCCGAACAGACCTGTTGTCCCAGTTCAACGCGGCCATGGATTTTCTTAAAAAGCAGCTTAATGTCAGAAGTGAGATATACATTGACCGCCGTGAAATATATGAAATACCGCTTGACGCTCTACGGGAGGCCCTCATTAACGCCCTCGTCCACCGCGATTACAGTATGCGCGGCACAAGCATTTATGTGAATATTTTTGACGACAGGGTGGATATCTCGAACCCCGGCGGCCTGCTCCCGGGAGTGACAACGCGCAATTTCGGCAAAGAATCCGTAAGACGCAATCCGGTGATCGCGGATCTCTTCCACCGTATGGGCAAAGTCGAGCGCATGGGCACCGGCATCAAGCGCATGAAAGACCTTATGCGCGAAGCAGGGCTGAAAGAGCCGGAATTTACCTCCGATACCTTCTTCCACGCCGTTTTTTACAGGAATCCGGAATATTCGCTTAAACGTGCCGGGAAGAAAAAGGTAGGAGAAACTACCCAAGAAACTACCCAAGAAACTACCCAAGAAAAGATTTTCGCCTTATTGAAGGCACACCCTGCGATTACCCGGAGAGAATTAGCCGCGAAGATCGGCCTTAGCGAGGATGGTGTTAAGTATCATTTGAATAGGTTGAAGTTATCCGGGCGCATCAAACATGTGGGTCCTACAAAAGCGGGGCATTGGGAGGCGCCGAAGTGAGCGGTTCCTCGCCACTTTTTAGGAAGGTCTAACACTCACTGATTTGGTGTCCATATAGGTGTCCATCGGGTGTCCAAAACGGTCATATCCCATCATGCATCATCAGGGTTTTCTATTGGGACCGCCTAATTTTCATTGGGGAACGGATGGTTTCGCAGGCTAGGACTCTATCCGTTGAGATATGGGCGCCTCGTAGATGCGGTATTTTTTGTACAGCTTGCCGCCGATGGCTTCGTCGAATTTGTTGATCAGGTCGTTGTCTTCCAGGTTCCAGCCCAGTTCGCACCATTTGTAGCCGAGGCGGACGGCGGCTTTCTCGGTTTCGTGGTAAAGAACCGAGATTATCCCCGTGTTGCGGTACTCTTTCCTGACCCCGCCGATAAGCGCGCGTATGCCGTCTATCCTGTTACGGTAGTACAGGAACTTCAGGATCCCGATAGGCCCAAGCCTGCCGTTCAGCCTGGCCAGCACCTGGTTGATGTCGGGAACGGTGACCGAGACGCCCACCGGTTTATCGTTTATTTCCGCGAAAAGCACCAGTTCCGGCCTTACGAACTGTTTTAATTTCACCGCGGCCAGATCCATCTCCCGGGAAGTCATAGGCATGAATCCCCAGTTCTTTTCCCACGCCGCGTTATAAATGTCCTTAAGATAGCCGATATCCCTTGCGAAGTTCTTCATGTCAAGCGGGCGGATCTTGACGGCCGTATTCTTTTTTATCCTTTCAATTATCTTTTCCATCCGTTCCGGAACTCCGTCCTTGAGCGGTTTTATGAAAGCGTACAGATCCTTGGCTTTTTTAAAGCCGCAGGTTTCGGCCAGTTCCAGATAGTAAGGCGGGGTGTACGGCATCATGGCCGCTGGCGGCCTGTCAAACCCTTCCAGCAGGAACCCGCATTCGTCGTTCATGCTGGGATTTACCGGCCCGCGCATAACCGACATACCGGAGGCTATCAGGCTTTTTTTAGCTTCCCCGAACAAGGCGCCGGCCGCTTCGGGGTTGTTCCCGCACTCAAAAAAACCGAAAAATCCGGTTTTATCGCCGTGGAAAACATTATGGCTGTCGTCCACTATGGCGGCTATTCTGCCCACGGGCCTGCCGTCCTCGCGGGCAAGGAATAATTCCCTGCGCGCGTGTTCCCAGAAAGGGTTCTTTGCGGTGTCAAGGATCTCGGCAGCTTCGCTTAAGAGCGGTGGCACCCAGTTCGGGAGATCCTTGTACACCGCCCAGGGCAGTTTTAAAAAAATATCCAGGTCTTTTTTGGTTTTGACGGACGCTATTTCTATTTTCATCGGCTCCTCAATATATCACAATTTTATATTATAATAGCGTTACCGTGGAAGATATTACCGGAGGCCCGTTATGAAAGCGGTGGGAATCATCGGATTTAAAAACAGCGGCAAAACGCACCTGGTAAAGGCCCTGGCAGGCGCTTTAAGCGGGGAAGGTTACAGGGTCGGTATCGTTAAACACGCTCATGGTTCCCTTGATGTTATCGACAAAGACAGGGCGCTGTATGCCTGCTGCCGGGAATTGACAGTGGTTTCGGACAAAGAAACCGGTTCGCTGCGCAGTGGGGCGGAGGATCTGGACGATGTCATTTCCGGGATGAGCGCCGAGCTTGTGCTGGTGGAGGGTTTCAAGCGGGAGAAGACCCTGCCGAGGATCGTCTGCTATAAAGATCTTAAAGAAAAAAAACGGCTTACTACCGGGCTTGAGATAGGTTTTGTGAAGACCGGGAGGCTTACGGCCGGCGACGTGAAGAAACTGGCGGCGGCTGTCCGGCGGAAAGCGTTCAAACTGCCCGGGATAAATTGCGGAAAATGCGGTTTTAAAACCTGCTTCGGGCTGGCAAAAGAGATAGTAAAAGGAAAAAGAACGCGGCGGGACTGCGATTGCGCGCTTGCTCCGGCGCGGGTCAGGATCGCCGGCAGGCGCGTGGCGGTGAATTCGTTCGTGGGCAAGGCCCTGGCCAATGTCGTGAGGGGGTTTCTGCAAAGTCTTAAAGGCGGTCAAGCCTCCGGCAGGATAGAGATCGAGGTGGCCTGAAAAACGTCGTTAACCGCCGCGCCTGACCCATTACCCTTCATATTCCCAGCAGTTTGCGCCACCAGGCCCTGGCCGGTCCGGCCTCAGGCAGCTGTTCGAAGACCGGCGTGTCCAGCTGGCCGCGGTAGGCGGGGATGGTTACGCGGAAGGTGGAGCCGCGGCCGGGCTCGCTTTCTACCATTATCCTGCCGCCCTGCATTACGGTCATGGCTTTGGTGATGGCCAGCCCCAGGCCAGTTCCGCTCACTTTTTCCCCGGCGGCCACCTGCACAAATTTTTCAAAGATCTTCTCCTGGTCGGCTTTGTTTATGCCGGCGCCGGTGTCTTTTACCGAAAAAATGACGAAACTGGCGAGCGTATCGCGGCCGCTGTCCGCGCCGACCTCTATGGAGCCGCCCTGTGGGGTGAATTTAATGGCGTTGGAAATGAGATTGATCAGGATCTGCACGGTGCGCCGCTTGTCGGCGTAAACGCGGGGGACTTCCGGCCCGGTCGTTACGGTGAGGGCGAGGCCTTTGGAGCCGGCCCAGGCTTTCATCGCCTCGGCGGCTTCTTTCGCTATGTCCCCGGCCGGTACGTTTTCCGGGTGAAAAACCATTTTGCCCGACTGGAGTTTGGAGAAATCCAGGATGTCGGTGATGATGGAATTCAGGCGCTCCGAATTCCGTATGGCGGTGTTGAGTATGTTTCTGCCGTCGCCGCCGGCTCTGGCGTCCCGCGCCAGCAGTTCGAGCGCCGCTTTTATGGAGGTGAGGGGAGAGCGGAGTTCATGGGTCATGTTCGCTATGAAGTCCTGCTGGAGCTGTTCCATTTCCCGGAATTTAGTCTTGTCGGTGGGCACGGACACCGAACCCACGATCTTGCCCTCCTCGTTCTGGATGATGGCGGTGGATTTTTTTATGGCGGCGTTGAGGTCGTCCCTGCCTTTCTGTACCAGGTCTCTGGTTATGTCCGCGGTTCCGTCGCTTCTTATCTCTTTGGCGAGCGACAGCACCTGGTTCTCAAGATGCGCTACATCGAAGATCTTCTGGCCTGAAAGTTCGGTCAGGCCCCTGCCGGAGATGGCTTCGGCCTGGGGGTTCATCATCAGGATCTTGCCGTCTTTGTCCACCACCACCACGCCTTCGGCGAGGTTGGAAACCACGGCCTCGGTTCGCGCGATGTCGTTCTCCACTTTTTTCTTTTCCTGGCGGACTACCGTGAGGGCTTTGGAGATCTGGACTTCCATTTCGGCGCGGAACTTCCGCATCACGATCTCCGTTATGCGTTTCTGTTCCGCGGCGTCGGGGGTGACCTTGGCGACGATGGTGCCCATGGCGGTTTCCAGATCCTGGGGGGCCAGTTTTTCTTCCATCGGCTCGGCGGCGTCCGGGCCGGGGAACTGTCCGCCCCCCGTACCACCGCCGCCGGTTCCGGCGGAACCGTCCGCGGCTGAAACATTCGCGCCTGCGCCGGCCGGAGCCTCCCCGGCCGCTTTGGGCACTTTTGTGTAGACGGCCTGGCTCAGGCGGATCTTGTCCACGCCGTTCTGTTTCAGGTACTCGCGGCTGCCGCCCTTGAGGGCCTGCATCTGGCACAGTACGCGGAGATCATCCCTCGATACGCCGCTAAGGAAAGAGACGGTCTGCACCTGGAAGCGGGTGAACATATTCCTGAGAGAATTCGGAAGTTTATCGGCGGTTAAAAGCGGGAAGCCGTTCACTATAAGTTTATCGTTGTCCAGCGTAAGCGTGAACTCGCCTCCGGGAGAGGACTGGATGATGCCGGTCAGCAGAGAGATGGTTTCCTCAAGGACCTGGACTACCTGCGGGTGGTCGGGTTTGTAGAGGTTGAGCTGCACCAGCGCCCGGGTAAAGGCCCGGAGGAAGTTAAGCCACGCGGTTTTCACTTCTTTCTCGTCCGTCATAGTCTGTGGATCTTGCCGCTCTTGTCCCCTTTCGTGGCGTTGCGCGCGTCAAAGACGAGCCTGGAATTCTTTATGAGCGCCTTGTAGTCGATGCAGGAATGCGGCGTGATTATGATGACGCAGTCGTATTTTTTAAGGTTCTTCAGCGCGCCGGCGGCGCTCCTGTGGCATCGGCCTTCTATTTCTATCGCCGGCACATAAGGATCGTAAAACGAAACTTCGGCGCCGGTTTTCTTTAACAGGACAAAAACGTCCTTGGCCGGCGACTCCCGCGGATCTGAAATATCCGGCTTATAGGTCATGCCTATCATGAGCAGTTTAGCCTTTTTCATGGCGAGCCCCCGCGTATTCAGGAGCTCCGCTATCATGGAGACGGTGTGGTCCGGCATGCTGGAGTTGATGGCGCCGGCCAGTTCTATGAAGCGCGGCTCAAAATTGAGCGTTTTCATCTTCCAGGCCAGATAATGGGGATCCAGGGGGATGCAGTGCCCGCCTATGCCGGGGCCGGGGTAGAAAGGCATGAAACCGAAAGGCTTGGAAGCGGCCGCCGCTATGACCTCCCAGATGTTCAGGCCGAGCTTGCGGCACATCAGCGACATTTCGTTGACCATGGCTATATTGACGGCCCGGAAAGTGTTCTCAAGGAGTTTCACGAGTTCGGCGGTCTCGGTGTTGGAAACTTCCAGCACTTTGTCTATGACCCGCCCATAGAGGGACGCGGCCAGTTTCGTGCAGGCGGGAGTGACGCCCCCGACCACTTTAGGAGTATTCTTTACATTGTACCTGGGATTGCCGGGGTCTACGCGCTCGGGCGAGAATGCCAGGTGGAAATCCCTGCCGGCTTTCATGCCTGAAGCTTCCAGCATCGGTTTTACCAGCTCGCGGGTGGTGCCGGGGTAGGTGGTGCTTTCAAGTATGATGAGCTGGCCTTTCCGCAGCGTCTTCGCCACTTTCCCGGCGGCGTTCACGATATAGGAAACATCCGGATCCCTGCTCTTCCTTAACGGCGTGGGTACGCAGATTATGACGGCGTCCTGTTTTTTAAGCCGGGAAAAATCCGTGGTAGCTTTCAGTTTTCCGGATCTTGAAAATTCCCGCACTTCGGCCGAGGGCACGTCCGGAATATAAGAGGCGCCGTGGGCGATGTCTTTGACTTTCCCGGCGTCCACTTCGAAGCCGGTGGTCTCAAAGCCGCCGCGCGCGAATTCCACGGCCAGCGGCAGCCCGACGTAGCCCAGGCCGATGATCCCCACTTTCGCCTTTCTTTCGGCGATAAGCTTCTCAACAGTGGTCATAAATATTCCTTAGAACCCCCCGTCCCGGTGACAAGTAAAATTATACAAAAAAACCGTTTTTTCGCAACAATCGGCGAAAAAGAGCGGACGCCTGTGTCTTCCTTTACCCGTGGATATAATAATATAATTAACCTACTATGGAATGGCTTATACAATTTCCGGTGCTTCTGTTTTCCATCATCTGCCATGAGTTCGCCCATGGCGCCGCCGCTTACCGGAAAGGGGACGACACCGCCTATCTCTCCGGCCGCCTCACTTTTAACCCTTTGCCGCACATAGATCCCGTCGGTTCCATTCTCATCCCGATCGTCTGCGTGATGTCCCATTTCCCGGTCATCGGCTGGGCCAAGCCGGTGCCGGTCAACCCTTTGCGTATGCCCCGCCCGCGCCGTGATATGGCTATAGTAGCCATGAGCGGCCCGGCTTCCAACCTCGCCCTGGCTGTCCTGGCCCTTTTCGCTTATAAGATCGCCGCCATGGGTTTTCTGGGCTGGGACCTGACCCTGACGCTTTTAAAGGCGCTCAGTTTCGCGGTGATCATCAATCTGGCCCTGGCCATGTTCAACCTCGTTCCGATCTATCCGCTGGACGGCAGCCAGGTGGCCCTTGGTTTCCTGCCGGATAAATGGCTGGAAATATATGAAAAGCACCTTCCGTACGGTATGTATATAATATTGGGGCTTATGCTCACGGGCGTGATAAAATTCATAATATTGCCGCCTATGCTCCTGATCCTGGCGCTTCTTTCGAAGCTGGGGCTTTCCATTTATATCTGAATTTATGTCCGACGCCGACAACAAAACTGTGGTTTCCGGTATGCGCCCTACGGGCCGCCTGCACCTGGGCAATTACTGGGGAGCTTTAAAGAACTGGGTGGATTTGCAGGACAGATACCGGTGCTATTTCTTTGTCGCCGACTGGCACGCCCTCACCACCGGCCACGACAAGGCGGACAGCATCCCGGAAAATACCCGGCTGATGGTGCAGGACTGGCTGGCTGCCGGCCTCGACCCGGCCAAATGCGTCATTTTCCGGCAGTCCGATATCAAGGAGCACGCCGAACTTTACCTGCTGCTGGGCATGATAACGCCGGTAAGCTGGCTTTTGCGCAATCCCACTTTCAAGGAGCAGTTGCTCGAACTTCACAAACAGAAGTACAAGGGCCAGGAAGATAAAGTTAAGGCCGCTGAGGGCGCCAGCAAAAAACTGCTGGAGGCCCACGCCGGAGAGGACGGGGAACTGGCCACGCATTCGGAGATTTCCACCTACGGTTTCCTGGGTTACCCGGTACTCCAGGCCGCTGATATCCTGCTTTACAGGGCGGACTATGTGCCAATAGGCAAAGACCAGCTGCCGCATCTGGAACTTACGCGCGAGATAGCGCGCCGCTTTAATCACGTGTGCGGCTCGCCGCTCTTCAGGGAACCGGGAGCGCTTCTGACCGACGCTCCGTCCGTGCCCGGCATTGACGGGCGCAAGATGTCCAAATCCTACGGCAACAGCATAGAACTGGCCGAAGAGCCGAAGAGCCTGGACGCCAAGATTAAAAAGATGTACACCGATCCAGCGAAGCTCAAAGTGGATGATAAGGGCCACCCGGAGGGCTGCGTGGTTTTCGCTTTCCACAAACTTTATAACCCGGCCTGGGCCAAAAGGGAAGAGGAGTGTAAAGCCGGCGCTATCGGCTGCGGCGCCTGCAAGAAGCAGCTTTTTGAGCTGATGAATAAAGCCGTGGAAGAGTTCCGCGTCCGGCGCAAGGTTTACGAGAGCGACCCGGGCGGCGTGGACAGGATCCTGGAGGCCGGGAGCGCCAGGGCCAGGGTTATGGCGGCGGCCGTCATCAAGGAAGTTAATAAGACTGTGGGGATGAAATGAACGCTTTAGACGTGCATCTGGACGTGTTTGAAGGTCCCATGGATCTGCTGATGTACCTTATCCGGAAGAATAATCTGGATATCTATGATATTCCGATAGCGCAGATCACGCAGGAATATCTGGGCTATCTTGACGTGATGAAGAGCCTGAACCTGGAAGTGGCGGGCGAGTTTCTGGTCATGGCCTCCACCCTGATGCAGATAAAGGCCAAGATGCTTCTGCCCTCCAAAGCGGAACCTGGCGTGGACGGAGAGGGGCCGGATCCCCGCGGCAAACTTGTCACCATGCTGGAGGACTATCAGCGCTACAAGCAGGCGTCCAAAATAATGGAAACGCGCTTCGCCGGCTTCAAAGACGTGTTCTACCGCGGTTCCCCCGTTTTTTCCAACGACGAAAAATTCCTGGAGCTTGAGTTCTTTACGCTGCTTGAAGCGGTAAAGCGCGCGTTCGAACGGGTGGACGATTCCAAAGAAGTGCAGGCCGAAACGTTCCCTATAGAATCCAGGGTGGATAAGATCCTGGAGATGCTCAAGGCCCGGGAGTGGATCGTCCTGGACGAGGTGTTCGCGTCCGAGACCAGGCGGCTGGGCGTCATCGTGTGCTTCATGGCGCTGCTGGAGCTCATAAAGCAGCGGAAAATACTGGTGGCGCAGGATCAGGCTTACAGCGAAGTCCGCATCTACCGCGCGCCCGAGCCGGGTGAGCTGCCGATCGGGGGGCGACCGGAGTAAAAGTCGTAACCAGTACTGCATAGTAACCGGTTACCGGTTACTGAATACCGGACACCGCAGTAACAGAGGAAACTATGGAAGATCTGGAACTCAGAAAAGCGCTTGAAACTCTTTTTTTTATAACCGACCATCCTCTGCCGCCCGAGCGCGTAGCCCAGCTCTGCGAGATAAAGGATCTGGAGCGCGTGAAAAGCGCCATTGCCGGGCTGAAAGACCATCTCGACCAGAGTGGCAGCGCGCTGCAGTTGATGCAGATCGCGGGAGGCTGGCAGATGGCCACCCGGCCCGAGAACAGCCTGTGGGTCAGGAAGCTTTATCACAATAAAATGACGGTGCGCCTGTCGCAGGCGGCCATAGAAACGCTCTGCATCATCGCCTACCGCCAGCCCATCACGCGCGCCGAGGTAGAGAGCATACGCGGCGTGGAAGTTATAGGCCCGCTGGACACTTTAAGCGAGCGCAAGCTGATAACCGTGGTCGGCCGCCGCGAAACCGTCGGACGCCCGATACTTTACGGCACGACCGGAGAATTCCTGCGGCAGTTCGGCCTCAACTCCCTGGACGACCTGCCCAAACTGGAGAATATTCCCGTGGACAGCCCGGCCCAGCCGCTCGTCCCTCAGCCCGAGCCGGCCCAGCCCGCATTGTTCGAGGAAGCCGTGCCGCCGGGCGAAGAGCATACGCCCTCCGCTCCGTCGGAACAGTCCGCTCCGGCTGCCGATGAAATCCCGGCTGAGCCGGTCGCCGACGAACCCGGCGAAAAACCACTGTAGTTTTTTTACGCGGTCGGTGGTTCTTTTCCGACCACTGACCACTACCCGCTGACCACTGCTTTGTTATGCCTGAAATCAGAAAAGATCCCGTTTTCGGCCGCTGGGTCATAATAGCGTCCGGGCGGCGGCTGCGCCCAAATGAATTTAGAGGCGTGTCCGCTCCGGAGAACCCCCGCAATTGCCCTTTTTGCCCCGGCCACGAGGAAGAAACGCCGCCGTCCGTTTATACCCTGTACGGAAAAGGCGCAAAGGGGCAGGGGCTCAATGCCTGTGCGGGCGATCAGACGGGCAAAAAACAGGACTGGCGGCTGCGCGTGGTCCTTAATAAATATCCCGCCCTGGTTTCCGGGGGCAGCGCGGCGCGCGCGGCCGACGGCATATATGAACGCATGGAGGGGATCGGGATCCATGAGGTGGTGATAGAAACCCCCGATCATAACCGGCAGCTGGAAGATATGTCCGTTCCGGAGATAGCCGATATTTTCAGGACTTTCATCCTGCGCGTGAACGAACTGAAGAAAGATCCGCGGATAAAATACGTGATGATCTTCAAGAATTTCGGGCGCAACGCCGGCGCGAGCCTGGCGCACCCGCACTCCCAGATTGTCGCCATGCCGATGACGCCGATACGCGTGGCGCAGGAGATAGCCGGCGCGAAAAAATACCGCGAAGACCGCGGCGTCTGCGTGTTCTGCGATATCCTGCGGCAGGAAACCCGATATAAAAAACGCGTGGTGGGGGAGACCGGCAATTTTCTGGCCGTAACGCCCTATGCCAGCCGCTTCACTTTCGAGACCTGGATAATTCCAAAAAAACATCAGAGCCATTTCGAACGGATGGCGCCCGGCCTGGCGGCGGATCTGGCCGGGATAGTGAAGAACACGGTGGGCAAGCTCCGCGCGTCGGTGGAGGAACTTTCCTATAATCTTATAGTGCATACCATGCCGCTGCGGGATCGAGCCGCCGGGCATTATCACTGGCACATAGAGATCATGCCGAAACTGAGCCGGGCGGCCGGTTTCGAATGGGGCACCGGCTTTTACATAAATACCGTCTCCCCTGAAGACGCGGCGGAGATGATGAATAAAGGAAAGAAATACAAAGTGTGATTTTAAGCCGGCGCCTTAAAATCACCGGTAATCAGTAACCAGTAGCCGGTACTATAAGGAAGTACCTATTGTCGTGGCCGGTTACCGAATACTGGATACCGGATACTGAAAATATCAATTCATTCGAAGTAGTTTTGTAAGGAGATCCTATGAAGATTTTAGTTGCCGCTAGCGAAGCTTTTCCTTTCTGCAAGACCGGCGGTCTTGGCGACGTGGTCGGGGCCCTGGCGCAGGTGTTCTCCCGCGCGGAAGACACCGAGGTCGTCCTGCTCATGCCCCGTTATCGCAACATCGGCGGCGGCGCTTTCTCGCTCAAGGCCGTGGGCGGCAGTTTTCTTATCCCGGTAGGGGGCCGCGTGGAAACCGCCGCCATGTCGCACGTGCAGTGGGGCAGGGTATCGGTCTATTTTATAGAAAATTCCAAATATTTCGACCGGCCCGGCATTTACCGCGCCAATTTCGGCGATTACGAGGACAACGACGAACGGTTTATTTTCTTTTCCCGGGCCGTGCTGGAGGGGGCGAAGTTCATCGGTTTCAAACCGGACGTTATTCATTGCCACGACTGGCAGACCGGCCTGGTCAGCGCCTATCTGAAAACTCTTTACCGCATAGACTCATTCTTCTCCAAGACAGCGACCGTCTTCACCATCAATAATATCGCTTACCAGGGGATGTTCCCCAAGGAAACCCTGCTGAAAGCCGGTTTTTCGTGGCCGGACTTCACCCCGGACAAGCTGGAATTTTACGGCGGGCTGAATTATATGAAAGCGGGCATCATGCTGTCCGATCTCGTTACCACGGTCAGCCCCACTTACGCGAGCGAGATCCAGTTCAGGCCGGAATTCGGCAAGGGCCTGGAGGGGGTGCTCCGCCACAGGACCGCGGATCTCTTCGGCATTCTCAACGGCATAGACGAGGAGATCTGGGATCCGTCCACCGATACTTTCATAGAACGGGGCTACGACGTAAAGAGTTTCACGCGCGGGAAAGCGGCCTGCAAGAAGGCGCTCCAGCACGAATGCGGACTGGAAGAGTCAAAGGATAAGATCCTGGCCGGCGTGGTTTCCCGGCTGGATCATCAGAAAGGGCTGGATATACTTTTTCAGACGATCCCGGGGTTCATGGACAAGATGCAGTTTGTGGCGCTGGGCGTGGGCGACCCGGCCCTTACCGCGGCTTTCGCGGAGCTGGCCAAAGCGCATCCCAAACAGGTTTTCTTCAAGGCCGGTTTCGACGAGGGGTTCGCGCACAAGATCTACGCGGCTTCCGACATTTTCCCCATGCCGTCCCGCTTCGAGCCGTGCGGATTATCCCAGATGATAGCCATGCGCTACGGCTCGCTGCCGGTGGTGACGCGCACTGGAGGCCTGAAAGACACCGTTACCTATACCAGCGAGCCCAAAGATTCCAACGGTTTCGCCATAGATCTCGCCGACGCGGACCAGCTCCGGGCCATACTCGGCCATGCCGTCTCACTGTTCGCCTGGAAAGAGAACTGGAACACCATGGTCCGCAACGCTATGAAAGGCGACTATTCCTGGACCAAATCTTCCGCGGACTATCTGCGCCTCTTCAACATCGCCCGCCAGAAAAAACAGCTCTGACTGCCATTGACAACGGCAGGGCTGTACCTTATACTATGAACGTGACAGGGGCCGCGTATATTTATGAATAAAAAATTGATCTTAACGCTTTCATTGGTTTTTGCCGCCTCCGGCGCGCACTCCGCCGGGGGGAAGATCCCGTGGGGGGAACCCGGATACGCGGTTGAATTCAGATATCTGGAGGAAATGTTTCCGGGCGAGGAGAAAGCCTGGAGAGAACTTGAGGGCGGTGAGCAGGAGGACAGGCTGTCCTCGGTCCGGGAGGCCGCTCACGAGCGTTCCCGCCAGGTCGGGTACCGTTACTATGAGATGGTCAACAAATGGGATCTCGCCAAACTTAAGGAGTGCGGACAGGGCGATGCCTCCGGGGATATAAGGGCGTTCCAGATCTGGCAGGGAAAAGACAGGGCGTTGTGGTTCAGGCAAAAACTGGACGCCGTGCGCGGCGCCGCGCAGAAAACTCAGACGCGGAGCCTGACGGCCGAAGAGGGCGCCGCCCTGGAACCCTACCTTCAGCCCGGCGCGATAAGCGCCTTGAGGCACGCCAGGCTTTACGAGGAGAGCCTCCCAAAAGGGCCGCCCCGCGATTATATGGAGACCGCGCGTTCGGCTACGGGACTTCGCTACATTGCCACGAGCTCCCCGGGCCGCGCGGAGCAGAAGGATCTTTCCAGATTTTACGACGGTAGTAAAGCGGCGGGTTCCACGGACGGACAAAATGGCGCGTCCTATGCCGGCATAAGCGGGTTCCGGCCCCTTGTCGCCGCTCCGCGGAGCACGTCCGCCAGTACCGTGAGACATTCGGCCCCGGAAAGTTTACCAGGTATGCCAGGCGGCGCGGATAAAAGAGTCGGGCCGGATAAAAAGCCCGCTGTTGCCGCCGCGAAACGCGCGGATGGACGCGGCCTTACCCCCGACATGGTCGCCGCCGCGCGTAAAATATACGGCGACAAGATAGATTACTCCAAAGTGGAGATAATCACGGGGAAAGACATGGGCTTATGGGGGAAACTTCTAACCTCCGGGGGGTTCAATGTCACCTGGGGTAACACCATTTATTTAGCGAATGATGAAAACGGAAATCCTGTTCATAATTTTGCGAAGGCGCCGGATATCCTTATCCACGAGATGTGCCATGTATACCAGTACCAGAAAGACGGCTGGGGCTACGCCACCGGGGCCGTCAGGGAGCATCTTGCCGAGGGGAACGCTTACAGCTACCAGATCTGGCCCGGAAAAGAATTCGGCGAGTACGGCGTTGAACAGCAGGCCCGTATAATTCAGGAATATTACGCCGGTGCTATCGCTCCCTCGGTGAGGCCGGAAGTAGAGAGGATGCTCCGCAAAGAGGGTTTGCTATACGCATAGCGGTGGATTTCGGCTCATCCGGTGACATGAGGCTGATTGGATCAAATCAATATCATGCCGCCGGTTTCTTTTTGTTGAACCATTCCTGGAGATCGTCGAAGAGGGTGTAGGTGACGGGGGTCATCAGCAGGGTGATCAGAAGCGAGAGCGACTGCCCGCCGATGATGACCCAGGCCATGGCGCGCCTGGAGCCTGAGCCCGCGCCCGTGCCCAGGGCCGTCGGGATCATGCTCGCCACCAGGGTCAGCGTGGTCATAAGAATGGGGCGCAGCCGGGTCTTGTTGGCCTCTATGGAGGCCTGGTGGCGCGGCATGCCTTTCGCCCGCAGGGTATTGGTGTAATCCACCTGCAGAATAGCGTTCTTTTTGACGATGCCGAACAGCATGAAGATGCCCATAATGCTGAACAGCGTCATGCTCTGCCCGGTTAGGAACAGCGAGATCACGGCGAAAGGCAGCGTCAGCGGCAGGGCTATGATGATCGAGATCGGGTAGACGAAGCTTTCGAACTGGCTCGCGAGCACGATGTAAATGAAGATGAAGGACATCATGAAAGCCAGGACGAATCCCATCAGCATACGCCCGAGCTCTTTGGCGCGGCCGGTGGCGCCGGCGGTGTATTCAGGGGGGGCTTTGAGCTTTTTGAAAGCCGCGTCGGCTTCCTTTATCAACTGGCCGAGCGGCATGCCGTTGGTGTTGGCCTCCACTGTTATCTTGCGCTGACGGTTAAAGCGCTCTATCTGTGTGGGGCCCAGCCCTTCCACCACTTTGGCCACGCTGTCCAGCCGCACCATCCTGCCGCCGGTGGCCGGCACCACCATGGCTTCTATTACTTCTTTCCGGTTCCGGAAATTTTTGTCGGCCCTTACGCGGACCTGGTAGAGGTCGTCGGCGTCCTTAAACTTGGTTATGTCCTCCTCGCCGCCTACGAGGGTGCGCAGGGAGAAAGCTATGTCCTCGATCTTTACTCCCAGGTCATGCGCCCGGTCGCGGTCTATCTCCACCCTGTATTCCGGCTTGGCGTAGGAAAAGCTGAGGTCAACGTCCACCACGCCTTTGAGGGTTTTCAGGCGGTCGGTCACGGCCGCCGCGTAGGACTGCAGCTTGTCCAGTTCCGGGCCGGAAACGATATACTCCAGTTCTTTTTCACCGCCGCCGCCGAAGCCGCCTATGGGCGCCACGGCTATGCGCAGGCTCGTGTACTTCGACATCATGGCGCGAGAGGTTTCGATGATCTTGTTGAGCGGCGGGCGCTTTGACAGTTCCACCAGCTCCACCAGCACGTAGCCTTCATTGGAGGCGGAGGAGCCAAAATGAGCGCCCGTGCCGGTGCCTATCGACGACAGGGTGTTGGTCACATAAGGTATTGTTTTTGTCTCGGTTTCCACCTGCGCGAACAATTGTTTCATTACGTCCAGGCTGGTGCCTTCCGGCGCTTTTATCGTTATCTGGTACTGCCCGGTATCGTCCTGCGGCATGAAGTCCTTGCCGATGAACATGAACAGCGGGATCATGGACAGCATTATGCCTATGGAGCCGATGACCATGAGTTTACGGCGGGCCAGCGCCCATTCGAGCATTATTATGTAGCGCCCCGCCAGGTAGTCGTTTATGCGGTCGGTGAACTTCTGCAGTTTGTTCTTTTCGCTGTTCTTGACCTTAAGGAAGAGCGAGCAGAGCATAGGCGTCAGAGTCAGCGCCACAAAAGTGCTTATGGCGATGGCGAAGGCTATGGTAAGGCCGTAGCTCTTCACAAAGCGCCCCACTATGCCGCCCATGTACGCCAGCGGCACGAAGATGACCATGAGCGACAGAGACATCGCGATGACCGCGAAGCCTATTTCCTCCGCGCCTTCCAGCGCCGCTTTCATAGGGGAGATCTTGTGCTCTTCCATGTGGCGGTAGATATTTTCCAGCATGACGATGGCGTCGTCTATGACCAGGCCGACGGCTATGGTCAGGCCCAGCAGCGTCATATTGTTGAGCGTGAAGCCGGCGTTGTCCATGAAGATGAACGTGGCGATCAGCGAGGCCGGTATGGCCAGGGCCGAAATTATAGTGGAGCGGAAGTCGCCTATAAAAAGCAGCACCATCAGGCCGGCGAGAATGGCGCCGAGCATGAGGTGTTCCTTTACCGTGTCCACCGAACTTTGTATGAATTCCGACTGGTCGCCGACGATCTTTGTCTCTATGCCGGGAGGGATTATCGAGCGTATATTCTGGATCCTTTCCCGTATGTTCTTCACCACTTCCACGGTGTTGGTGCCGGATTGTTTTTTTACCACCAGGGTGACGGCGGGTTTGCCGTTCAGGTAGGAGGCGGTGCGCATATACTCGCCGGTGTCCTCCACGCGGGCCACGTCCGAGACGCGTATGGGAGTGCCGTTGACGTTGGCTATAACTATCGAATTAAAATCCTTAACGTCCTTGATGCGGCCCAGCGTCCGCAGCACGAATTCCCTGTCCGGAGTCTCCACCTTGCCGCCGGGGATCTCTATGTTCTGCTGGGTTATGGCATCCTTGAGCTGTTTGGTGGAAAGGTTCAGCGAGGCCATCTTCAGCGGGTTCACCACGATGTGGATCTCTCGCTCCCGGCCGCCGATCACATCCACCGAGCCCACGCCGCTGACCGTCTCGATATTCTCCTTTATCTTTTTTCTGGCGAAGCGGGTCAGCTCCACCAGGTCGCGGTCCCCGGAGACCACGATGTTCACCACGGCTATGGCGCCGATGTCGAACTTGGAGACCACCGGCTGGTCGGTGCCCTGCGGCAACTGGGCCAGCACCGCGTTTATTTTATCGCGCACTTCCTGGGCGGCCACGTCGCCGTTCTTTTCCAGCACGAACTTTATCAGCACTATTGACAGGCCTTCGTAGCTGGTGGAGGTCAGGTCTTCTATGCCGGAAATGGTGTTTACGGATTCTTCTATCGGTTTTGTGATGGAGGATTCTATCTCCTCCGGGCCGGCCCCGCGCAGCGTGGTCTGCACCACCACGAAAGGAAACTCCACGTTGGGGAACAGATCCACGCCGAGGCGGAAATAGGAGAATGTCCCCAGCACCACCAGGGCCGTTATAGACATAGTGGTGAGGATGGGGCGTTTAACCGCAAGTTCGGTGATCTTCATCCGTTTATTCCTGCACTTTTATCTTGCTTCCGTCTTTCAGCCCGTACAGGCCGAAAGTTATGAGTTCGTCCCCGGCTTTGAGGCCGGAGACTATCTGTATAAAATCGTCGTTTCCGATGCCGGTTTTGACATCGCGGCGCACCGCGGTTCCGTTAACCGGCACAAAGACGTATGACCTGCCGTTTTCATTGAGCACCGCCGCGGAAGGCGCAGCCACCGCGCCGGCTTTGGCGCCCACCACCAGGCGGATCTCGGAGAACATGCCGGATTTCAGGCGGCCGTCGGAGTTGCTGGCAAGCAGTTCCACCACGGCGCTCCTCGTCCTGGTGTCCACCACGGGGCTCACGCGGTAAACCTTGCCGCGGAAGAGCGTGTCGGGGAAGGCGTCCACCTTGATATAGGCCTCCTGGCCGGGAAAAACCCTGCCCATATAGCGTTCCGGCACGTCCACCACCACGCGCACCGTGCCCTGGCTGACCACCAGCGCTATCGGGGTGGCCGGCGTGACGTTGGCCCCGGAATCCTGGTAAACGCGGCCTATGACGCCGGTAAGCGTGGAGGGAACGGGGGCCGGTTCATAGACCACGCCGGGCTCGTCGCGTTCGATCAGGGCCACCGGCTGATCTTTTTTTACCGGGTCTCCCTCGGTCAGCAGGTTCCTTAAAAGTTTTCCGGAAACCCTGGGATAAAGCGTGGCTTCATCCATGGCTTTTACCGACCCCACCAGGATCAGGTAGTCCTCGATATTCTTTATCCGGGCTCGTTCGGTTCTGACCAGAAAACGATCCTTCTCCAGGTTATTGAAAGTTTCCAGGTCTTTGTTCCTACAGCCCGCGGTAAACATAAGCGAACAGCAGACAGCGAACAGCGAATAGCGAATAACGGATAGCTTTATTGTTCTCATAAATTTATAACTCAACTTTTCTTTTTCATCCCTCATCCTTCATCCCTCATCCTTTCTTTATCATTCCCCGATGGTCCACCTCAGTTCCGTATCGGCCGAGAAAGTGTCGTGCAGTGCCTGGATGTACAGGGTCTGGGATCTGTTCAGCGCGAGCGAAGCGTCGTTGAGCTCCAATTGGCTGGCGAGGCCGTTCTTGAACCTTACCTCGGTGGCCGCCAGGGCTTTGCGCGCGGTTTCCACGGCGGTGCCCTGGGAGCCGAGCCTCTCCGAGGCTTCTTTCAGGCTGAGCCAGGCTTTTTTCACTTCTATTTTTATCCTGCGTTCCAGTTCTCTGAGATCGGTTTCGGCGATGTCGGCCCGCAGGCGGGCCTGTCTTATTTTTGAGGCCGTAGAACCTCCGGAAAAAAGGGGGAGAGACAGCCGCAAACCGGCCGTGGCGCTCCAACTCTGCGCCTCGGAACCGGGGAAGCCGGAGTCGGCCTGTCCCTGGAACTGTCTTGAGGCGAACGCGCTTAAATAAGGGTAGTGGCCCGCTTTTTCCACGGTTATATTCTCGCGGAAGAGATCCCGCTGGAGCCGGGTGTTTTTGTACTCAGGCCGGCCCAGGAGGGCGGCCTTGTAAAGTTCTTCCATGCCGCCGGCTCCGTCTCCGGGCCGCAGCAGCGAGTCTGTGAGGCGTGCCTCCGTTTCCGGCCCCAGGCTGAGCGGGGTGCCGGGTTTAAGGCTCTGGGTCAGCCGTATCTCCGTTTCCGGATCAAGTCCCAGAAGATTCTTCAGCTCTATGAGGCCTTCTTCGTAAAGGTTCAGGGCCTGGGTAAGCGCCGGTTCGGTGTTGGAAACTTCCACTTTCTGCCTGAGCACCGCCAGGTCGCTGGCGACGCCTTGTTTGTACTGGGCCTCGATGGTCGCCAGGTGCTGGGCCGCGAGGTCTAGCGCTTCGCGCTGGATCCCGGCGAGGGCGCTGGAAAGCAGAACCGCGTAATAGGTCTGTTTAACGGACTTGGCGACGGCGTTCCTGGCGGTTTTGAGCTGTTCGTCGCTGGCGGCGGAGTAGATGTTGGCTATGCTGATGCCGGCGCGCACTTTGCCCCCGGACCAGAGCACCTGGTTGAGATCCAGCGAGGCGGTATAAGCGTTGTTCAGCCCCGATTTTATTTTGTTTCCGCCGAGAAAAAAAGAAGGGCTCTTTATGTTCCTGGTGTAAAGGCCGGAGGCGCTTAACTGCGGGAAAACGGTTCCCCAGTATTCCCGGACCCTTTCCTTATATATACCGCGGTTTTCACCGGCGTTGATCACGGCGGCGTTGTGTTCCAGGGCGATCCCGACGGCGCCGGAGAGGGTGAGCTCAAGAACCTCGGCCCGCGCCCCGGAAGCAAGGCATAAAGGCGCTAAAACGCAAAAACACAGCAGGGCAGGCAGACTTTTTTGTTTTTCGGTTCGCATTTTCATGTCGTTTTGCCGCTCCGGGCGCCGGCGCAGATCAGGCGGGCCAGGCGCCCGGGCAGGGTTTTCTCCAGGCAGGCGGCCCCGTGTTCCCTGGCCTCGATCATAAAATAGCTTATTACGGCGCTTATCATATGTATCATGTTCTCGGCGCCCCGGCCCGGCAGATTTTCCTTTTCCAGCATCAGGCGCAGTTCGCGGCGGTTGCGGGCTTTGAGTTCCCTGGCCAGGCCGCTGAGCGCCCCGGTTTCCGGCGCGGCCATTATTTTCAGCGCGCACTTGGGCATATCGGGGTAGCGTTTTATGAAATCCAGGTGGTTGGCGAAGATTCGCGTCAGTTTTTGTTCCAGCGTGAGGCCGGGTTTGTTTATCTCAAAGCGAAGCTCCTGGAAATGTTTGGTGCCCTCCACGAACGACGCCCGGATAAGTTCGTTCTTGTTTTTGAAGTAATAATAGAGAACCGGCTTGGTTATCCTGAGCCGCGCGGAGATCTCGCGCATGGACACGGCATCCGGGCCTTTTTCGGCCATCAGGGCCAAAGCCGTTTCGAGAATGCGCCGCCGGGTCTTGTCGCCTTTAGGCGTTTTTTCTTTCATTGAGAAACCGTTCCCCTGAAAAACTTACTTACCGGTAAATAAATTATATCAGAGTCCGCCCCCGGTGTCAAGACTCTGATGGGTCTTTCGGCCTATTCCGGCGTAGGTCTATTTACTTTGTTCCCGTAGGCCTAAAGTGCCTTGTGATGATCTGCGATCAAAGCTACAATTAAAAACACCTTGTAATCCTTTGAAGAGGCGAAGGAGCATCCACCCCCGGGCCTGTGAATCCGGGGTAACCAGGGGGAACGGCGATGGAGGCTTTGCGCCCGTTTCCCAATTTTGCGTTGCGCGATTCAAAGGATGATAAAAACGACAAAATATATTTTTTTACTTGCCGCGGCGATCCTCGCCTCCGGTTCCGTAAATCTTACCGCGGCTGCTCCGGAAAGGGCCGCCGATTTGCGGCCGGTTACGGTTCACCCGGATTTTCCGGGGCTGCCTCCGTCACCCGATGCCAGCCCTTTCACCGACCCGGATTTCCAGGATTACGTGGAAACGGCCTACGGCTATCGTAATCCCAGAACCGCGGCCAGACTTAACGGCGGTTTTCGCGACGCCCTGACCTCCCTGTCGCTCACTACCCTGATGGCGGACCGGTTGCCGGCGGTCCGCATACTGGAAGACACGGGACGCAAGACACAGGATACAAGTCGCAGAGTACAAGTCACAAGCCACAAGTCACAGGACACAAGTTCACAAAGCGCCGCGGGGCCGGGCCGGTATTACAAGGTCACTTTCGCGAACGAGGTCGGGCCGATCTCCTCCTATGTCAATCCGCTTGACCGGAGCGCTCTTTCCGGTTTTAAAGCGGGGGATTATGTTTTTTTGACGGTGCTCCCCAAGACGGGGGATCATTCCGCGGTCATAAAATCCCTTTCCGGTTCCGGTTTCAGGTTCGCCGGAGAGAAAACCTACTTTACCGCCGTAGGTAAAAGGACATTTCTGCTCGGCTGGGCGCCCTATTCAAGGCTTGACGGCATCTGCAGGGATCCGCTGGTGAGGCGCGTGGCCATAGAGAAGAAAACTTCAGGCATACCGTTCAGGACGCGGATCCGTTTCACCTTGCGCGCCCCGGGCGGCGCCCGTTCCGGCATTTTTGTGGCCGATTACGTCCGCCGGCTGGGCTCCGAAGCCGGTTTCGCTTCCGAGAACGTCTTCCGGCTGCCCAATAATTCGGTTGACGCCAAGTTCACGGCTTTTGAGATCACCGGCAGTCTCCCGGTAGATATGGTGGGCGAGATTTCGCGTTCGCCTTTCGTGGCGGCCGTAGAGTTCAAGGATAAGTCGCTTTAGATTCCCGCCTCCCAAATCCGATAAGCGATAATTTCGCCGACACGTCCGCGTCCGCAATGTTCTTCTCATCAATGAGGCAGGCCTGTTATCGGCTTTGGGTTAACGAACCGCAGGGTAGTAAAACGGGGGCCTGCGACTCACCCCTTAGTAAAATTTACGCAATTGATGGTCACTCGGCATTCCAAAATCTGAAAATACAATATATTGACCCCGCCCAAATTACTACTTGAATTACCCACCCGGCACCGGTATCCGGTACCCGAATTCCGCGGCGCCTCTTGGAATCATCATCTCTTCATTGATAGTCATCTATTTGGACGCCTCGCGGGTAAAACAGAGGTGTGTTTTTCAGGCTATATCAGGAGGATGGCGGCGGGGTATAGTTGGAGGGGTGACAGCCATGGGTCGGATCGGGCCGGAGGGGAACCGGCGCGAAGTCGCCGGGCCCCGCAGGCCCGATGGGCCCCATGGCTGGCAGGCCCCCGAACCGGCAGCCCGCCGCCATTTCTCCGCTTTCACCCAATGGGTGAAATCTTCTCATCAATGACGCAGGGTTGTTAGTGGAGGATTTGGGTGCCCCCCTTTTTTGCCCATCTTCACATAATAAATTATATAATGATGCTTTGAAATGCCGGGCAGGGTAAACCCATTTCAGCGATTTATGGAAGAACATCATCACCATCCGCAGCATCACTACCAGCGAACGGAAGAGCATAAAAAGGGCCGCAAGGGCTACCGGGTGGTTTTTCTGACCGTCTTTGCCGGCGCCCTTATGGCGGAGGCGCTGTTGTTCATGCGTCTGCAGGTCCGGGAGATCTCCCTTATCCTTAAGGAAGATTTCCGCATAGTGGTGGTCAAAAGCGATAAGGTAAGACAGGATTCCGCCGGCATGGAAGAGCGGTTCAAGGCCATCCCGGGCAGCGCCGAGATTTCCTTTATAAGCAAGGCCGAACGCCTCCGCAGGCTCCGCGAGGAAGACCCCGATCTGGTGGGCGCCGTCATGAACATGGTCTCCAATCCTCTGCCTGATACTTTTGAGGTCTCGCTGGACGAGGCCGCCCTGGGAGATCTTAACTCCTGGGTTGAGGAGGCCTGGAAAGTCAACGGCGTAGCCGACATAAAATACAAGCCGCTCGGGGCCTATGCCATTCTGCACGCCCTTTTCTACGAACATTATCTTCTGGTCTCGCTGTCCCTGGTTTTCGTGTCCCTGGTGTTTATGGCTCTGATGGCGGCGCTTTATCGTAACACGGTGGGCGGCTTCCTTGAGAGCGTGCGGCGCGACCGTAACTGGTTTTTCGCGGGTCTCCTGGCCGCCTCCCTGGCCGTGGCGGTTTCCTACGCGCTTGTCTACCCGGTCAAATATCTGAGCCCCCTCTGGCTCTGGCCCGGGCCTTTCTGGCAGGCGGCGATCATCGCCGCGGGCGGCGTGTCCGCCTGGGTGATCTTCCAATGGAAAAACACGCACAATTAACCCTCCTTTTCTCGTTCCTGCTCCTGGCCGGCCCCGCCGGGCTCGCGGCCGAGGGCAAGATCGCGGCCAGGAAAAAAAGTCTGGACGAGATCCGTCAGCAACTGGATGAAAAGAAGAAAGAACTGGAGAAATACAGGGAAGAGGAAAACCTCATAAATTCCGAAATAGACACTCTTAAAAAAGAGGATAAGCTTAATGTGGGACGCCAGAAAGCGCTGGAGGCGCAGCTTGCCGGTACCCGCGCCAGAAGCTCCGATTCCAGGGAAAAGTATGATTCCCTCGCCAAAGCCTACAAGGATCTCCAGGGAGATCTGTATGGGGAGGTCGTCCTCTATTCTCTGGATAAACATTTCTATTATCCCTATCACGGGTTGAGCGATATTTCGCGCGATCTCCTGCTGAAATCCGCCATCCTGGAGAAGAACAGCCTCATCAAAAGGATCAAAGGCGAGACCGCCAGGGTCAAGGGAGATCTTCAGGATCTGACCAGGCAGAATCTTGAGCTTAAGGCGAAAAAAGGGCTGGTGGACAAGCAGCGGTCGGCCCATAGGAACATAGTAAAGGGCAAGATGACGGAACTGGAAAGGACCAGGGAAAAGCAGCTCCGGCTTTCAAAAGAAGTGGAAAACCTCCAGAACGCCGCTCTCGGCCTGACCAGACTGGTCAGGAAACTTGAAAAACAGTCGCCTTATAAGCCTTCGGCCGGGAGATCCAGGGATCTGCCGATTCCCAGGCATTCGCTTCCCTGGCCGGCGGCGGGCAGGGTCATAAGCCGGTACGGCAGGGAGGAGGTGCCGCTTTTGAAGACCTGGATCGTGCGGGAAGGCGTGCGGATCCGCGCCGCGGAAGCGGCCCCCGTTTTCCCGGTCATGAACGGGAAAGTTATTTACGCCGGTCCGTTCAGGACTTACGGGAACGTGGTCATAGTGGATCACGAGCGTGGCTTTTTCACCATTTACGGTCTGCTGGCGTCTATTTCGGTCTTTAAAAACGATCAGGTGACGCCCAGTTCCCCGCTTGGCCGCGCGGGGGAGGACACGCAGGCTGTTTCCGGGCCGGCGGAGAAGGATTATAGCGCGGTTTATTTTGAGATTCGGCTGGGTGACGCGGCGGTGGATCCGCTGATCTGGCTGACGAACTAACCTGAAAAATTCAGTCGAATTTTTCAGATAAGGATAAAGGACGAGGGCTAAAGGCTAAAGGGCGAAAAAAAGCCCTGAAAGATGTATAATCTATACTTTCGTGCAACAGGGAGAAAATTCAATGAAAAGCATTAAGAAACTGGCGGGGATCGTCTTCGTTTCCGCCTTTATCGGCCTGGCTTTCCCGTACCTCAATTTTGCCATAGATCAGACCTACCAGCAGCTCAAGGTAATAGTGGACGTGATGGAGCTGATCAAGGAAAATTACGTTGACGAGATAGATTCCCAGAAACTGATCTACGGGGCCGCCGCCGGCATGGTGCGCGAGCTGGACGATTTTTCCCAGTTCATGGAGCCCGACGTTTACACCAGGGTCAAGAGCGATACGGAGGGGGAATTCGGCGGCATAGGCATACGGGTGGATGTGCGCGACGGCTGGCTGACCGTGGTAACGCCGCTCCCCAATACGCCGGCGTACCGCGCCCAGTTGTATCCAGGCGACAAGATCGTGAAAATAGAGGGCGAGAGCACCAAGGATCTGATCATAGACGAAGCCATAAAAAAACTGCGCGGCGTGCCCGGAACCCAGGTCAAGATCACTATCGCGCGGGAGACGGAGGACAAGAACGCCGATTGGATAAACAGGGACGTGACCATGGTCCGCGAACTGATCAAGACCGAGAACGTCAAGTCCAGGGTGATCGATGGCAGGATCGGCTACATAAAAACGATAGAATTCACCGGCCATGTGGTGGAGGATTTCACCAAGGCTCTCCAGGGCCTTCAAAAGCAGGGGATAGAAGGCCTGGTCATAGACCTGCGGTACGACCCGGGCGGTCTGCTGTCGGCCTCGGTGGACATTTCAAAGCTTTTCCTGGATAACAACAGGATGATAGTTTACACCAAGGGCCGTAAGCCGGAAAATTACCAGGAATTCAGGGCCGCCGCCCAGGCGCCCTATTCCGATCTGCCGCTGGTCATCCTGGTGAACCGCGTCTCGGCTTCCGCCAGCGAGATCGTGGCCGGCGCCATGCAGGACAACAAACGAGCCGTTATCATAGGCGAGCGCACTTTCGGCAAGGCCAGCGTTCAGTCCATGATACCGCTTTCCGACAAGTCCGCGTTAAGGCTCACTATAGCCAGGTATTATACGCCCTCCGGCCGTTCCATACATCGTGACGAAAAAAAGAACACCGGCGGCATAACCCCGGACATAGAGATTAAAGTTCCGCTGGAAGTAGAAAGAAAACTTCTCCAGCAGGCTGAAGAATTCTATTATCCCGGCAAAGAACCGAAAGCCGCGGAAGAGGCCGAGAAAAAACGGCTTGGGGAGAAAACTTCTGTTCCGCAAAACGACGGAGTATTCCGCCCCACCGCGCAGGATAAGAAAAAAGAAGCCCAGATCCGCGATGATGTGCTGGATCGCGCCGTGGAACTTCTGAAAGCCAGAGAGGTTCTGGGGAATCTGAAAACAGCAAAATAGGGTAGAGGGTTTAGGGTGTAGGGGTGTGATATGGAAATTCCTTATTTCTGAACCTAAACCCTCTACCCTGACCCCTAGACCCTGCTTTATGAGAATCCTGGCTTTTGAGACCACCTGCGACGAAACCTCCGTCTGTGTGCTTGACGGCCGGCGGCTGCTCTCTAATATCGTTTTCTCCCAGATAGGTCTTCATAGAAAATACAGCGGCGTGGTGCCGGAGCTTGCCAGCCGGGCGCATCTGGAGAAGATCTCCCCTGTGCTTGGCGCCGCCCTTTCGAAAGCCGGTTACCGGCGTCCTTTTTTCAGAGGCGGCTGGCTGAACGGGCCGAAAATAGACGCGGTCGTTTTCTCCCGGGGACCGGGGCTGCCCGGAGCCCTTCTGGTGTCGAGGGTGGCGGCCGGGGCCGCGGCCAGGCTGCTCGGCGCGGAACTTCTGGGCATAAATCATCTTGAAGGCCATTTTCTGGCTTACGAGTACGAGGGGAAGCTGGCATCCAGACGGATAAAATTTCCGTGCATCGTTCTCATCGTTTCAGGGGGCCATACCGAACTTTGGAAAGTGGAAGGCTACGGCTGCTACAAGGTTCTGGGACGGACCCGCGATGATGCGGCCGGCGAGGCTTTCGACAAGGTGGCCAAACTGCTGGGACTGGATTATCCCGGCGGGCCTTCCGTGGAAAAGGCGGCCCTGGGGGCCGCTCCGTTAAGGGCCG
Organism: Elusimicrobia bacterium GWA2_56_46; assembly: GCA_001799575.1. Lineage (GTDB taxonomy): Bacteria > Elusimicrobiota > Elusimicrobia > Elusimicrobiales > UBA9959 > YA12-FULL-51-18. The sequence continues at coordinate 136,030 of MGTT01000011.1, read as the reverse complement.
GCGGCTTTGAGTTCCCGCGGCCCTATATGGAAAGCAGTTTTGATTTTTCGTTCAGCGGCCTTAAGACGGCCGTGGCTTACAGGCTCCGGGATCTGCTCGGTTCCGATTTTTATGAAAAACGCCGGCGGCTTTCCCCGGCCGGCCAGGCCGGGATCTGCCTGGCTTTTGAGGAGGCTGTCGCCGACACGCTGGTCCATAAAACCGCCAAAGCCTGCGCGGCTTCCGGCATAAAGCGCGTGATCGTGGGCGGCGGCGTGGCGGCCAACCTCCGTTTAAGGCGGAAGTTCGCCGAACTCGCGGCCGGAACCGGCTATCAGATCGGGTTCGCGGAAAAAGCCTACTGCACGGACAATGCCGCCATGGTGGCTCTTTGCGCCGCGCGCCGGCTTGAGCGCGGGGTTTCGGGTGGTTCCCTGGATATAGCCCCGGATCTGGCCGTGGCGTCCTGGGATTAAATTTTATGCTGATATGGCTTCTGGCCGATTCCGACACGGGTAAGTTCGCGGCTTTCAAAAATCTGCTGAACTCTTTTTCCGCGCACTATCCCGAGATCAAGGTGGATTTCCGGGTCATGACCCGCAGATCCATGTGGCGGAACATTTTTGCCCATCTCCGGGATTCCAGGAACCGCGAAACCGCGGACATCATGGAACTGCCGCAGTCGTGGACGGCGGTTTTGGCCAAACTTGGCCTTCTGGCTGAAATCGACAGGGTTTTTGAGGCGTTCACCCCGGTCAGGTACCCGGACTTTCTGAAAAAAGGCTGTTCAACCGAAGAAAGCGATATCGCCTTTTCCGCGCCCTGGTGGATGGAAGCTCCGGTGTTGTTCTATCACCCGGAAGAGTTCAAAAAACATTCCCTGCGCCCCGAAGCCGATCTTTCCGACTGGGGGGGATTCCTGTCGGTTTGCGAAAGGCTGGCTTCCGGAAATAAAAAACGCGGCTTTTACCCTGTCCTGTGCGGCGCCGGCCGGCTGAGCGCCGCCTACGCTCTGCCCTGCGTCTGGAACCGCGGGGGAGACCTGTTTTCCGAAGACCGGAACCGCTGTACGCTCAGCAGGGACGAGGCCGTGAAAGGCCTGGAAGACTATCTGGAGCCGGCTCTCAGGGGTTATCTGCCGCTTTTCGGAGAGACTGTCCTTGAGGGGGGGCCTTTCTACGAGGACTCGGCCGCCATGGTGATCGGAACCAGGCTGCCCGCTTTCCCCGCCGGCAGGAAAAGTTCGTTCAGGCCTGTCCGTCTGCCGGGCGCAAGGAAAAAAGAACAGATCCTGAGTTACGGTCTGGCGGCCGCCTCCGGCTCGCCCCGCCTGAAGGAGGCGGGGTTGTTCCTGAAATGGGCGCTTTCCGCGGACAGCTGCCGTTCTTTCGCCCCGGCTTTCGGGGCTTTTCCGTGCCTGACCCAGGTTTTTGAAGAGATCCTGGAAAATTCCCGCGGCGAAGAGGTCTGGAGGGAAGTGTTCTCCTCTCCGGCGCCGGCGCCCAACAGCGCCGTATACCCCACGGCGGAACTGCTGCTGGACAAGGCGCTCTGGCACGCGTCGCTGCGGATTTCCAGGCAGGCCTATACGCGGGAGGATTTTTTAAGGGAACTGATAATAGCCCAGGGAGAGATAGATTATCTGCTGTCGCTGTACTGACAGCAGCGTATGAAAAAGAAAAAGAAAATAAACTCCCTGGCCGGGGAAACGCCCGCTTTTTTCGAGAGCCGGGACGCTTTCCTGAAAGGGCTGCTCGAAGCCGCGTCCAGACTGTCCGCGGCGGAGCGGGTCTCGTTTTATTATTACGACGAGAAGAACGCGCTTCTGCGTCTGATGATGCGCCGCGCGGACGGCCTGTCTTTCGAGGCCGAGGAAAGCGCGCGCCCGTCCCCGGATTCTCCGGCATCCGAAACGCTGGCCTCGCTGAAGCCGGCGGTTTTCAGCAATAAGGCCGGTCATTTTCTGCTGGCGCCGTTCCGGGTCGGGATCTATGCCGCGGCCGCCTCCGGCGAAGCTCCCATACAGGGGCTGATCAGGCTGGAACGTTCCCCGAAAAAAAAGCGGTTTTCTCCGGCCGAGGCCGCCTTTGCCCACGAGTATATCGGCGAGTTCATGCGCAGCTATTACAAAGCAGAATTCGTGGGTCTTAATAAAAAATATTCCAGGAATCTTTCCGTCATCACCGAACTTACCGAGATCTTCGCCAATTCCCTCCGGGTGCGCGACAGTTTTAAACATATCCTGGCCGGCATCCAGACCTATTTCGGCTTTGACCGCGTGCGGCTTTACCTGATAGACGAGAAAGCGCAGAAATTAAAAGGCGAACTGAGTTCCGATATCCGCGGCCAGCTTAAGAGCATAGCGTACGAAGAGATCCCGCTTGAGGCCGGCGCCCACCGCTTCGCGGATATCGTGCTGGGCAGGAGTTCGGGCGTGTTCATGGAACGGTACAAGGACTGCGTGCTGTATATGCCCCTGGTGGTGCAGGGAACCACCATCGGCCTGCTGATCGTGGACAACCTTTTAAGCCAGCAGAAGATCGAGCCGGGGGAACTTGCCATGCTCAAGTCTTTCGCCGGGCAGATCGGTCTGGCGCTGGACAATGTCAGGCTTTTCGACAAGGTCGAAGAGCTTTCGCTTTATGACGAACTGACCAAACTGCCGCTGCGGCGTTACTTCAACCAGCGTTTTCAGGAGGAATTTTACCGCGCGGAACGTTTCAAGCAGCCTTTGGCCGTCATCTGGGGGGACGTGGACTATTTTAAGGAAGTGAACGACACTTACGGCCACCAGATAGGCGACAAAGTGCTCAGGGAGGTCGGCCGGGTGATCCTTTCCAATCTGCGCAAAATAGACTTCCCGTGCCGCTACGGCGGCGACGAGATCATTATACTCCTGCCCCAGGCCACGGGGGAGGAAGCGCAGAAACTGGCGGCCAGGCTCGCTCTGGAGGTCCGCGAGATAAAGATCCCCGTGCCTTTTTCCAAGACGCGGGAACTTACGGTGTCAATGAGCCTGGGTATCTCGACATTCCCGGCGGACGCTTCTTCCATGGAGGCCCTGCTCGCGAAAGCCGACGACGCCCTTTACTGGGTGAAATCCCACGGCCGCGGCCAGATAGCCCTGGCCGGGGACGTGGAGAAAACGCAAGGGATGAGGGATGAGGGATGAGGGATGAGGGATGAGGGATGAGGGATGAGGGATGAGGGATGAGGGATGAGGGATGAGGGATGAGGGATGAGGGATGAGGGATGAGGGATGATATGGAGACGCTTATGAGATTTTTTTTTGGGATTAAAAAAACGGAAAAGAGGCCAAAAAAAATGTCCGGGTTATGGTTTCTTGTCATTCTGTGTTTCATCTTTCATCCCTCATCCCTCATCCCTTCAGCTTATGCCGCTTTTGAGGATACCGGCCTTAGCGCCCGCCTGCGCGGCATGGGGGATTCCGCCACTGCGCTGGACGATGCCAATGGCGCGCTTCTGAACCCCGCCATTCCGGGTTCGACCAGAAAACTGGAGACCGGCGCGCATTTTGAGGCTGGTACCCGCTCAAGCCTGGGCCCGCTTGATTTTGACAGCTATGCGGCCGGCGCGGCTATTCCGCGCATGGCCTACGGAAAGCTCGGCACGATGTCGATCCTGGGCCGTTACAGGGCGTTGGGCGCGGATCTTAAGGAAAAAATGTTCAGTCTCGGCTGGGCGACCTGGCAGTTCCGGAAAGCCGGCGCCGGCGCGCTGGATCTGGGCGCCGGCCTGAAATTTATGCAGCTCTCTTCGGTGCGGAGCGGCGATTCCAAAATGGCGCTGGGTCTCGATCTGGGAGCTCTCTGGCGCGCGGACACAAAGCACAACTTCGGCCTGTCCCTGCTGAATGTCAATTCTCCCTCTTTCAGAGAGGGGGCACTGAAGGACAAGGCGCCGTTCTCAGCCCGCCTGGGCGTGGCCGAAAAGACGGAAGATTACACGCTCACGCTGGACGTCGCCAATCGTTCCGGCGCCGGCGGCTACAAGGGCAATTTCAGCGTCAATTCCGGTTTTGAATATCTCTGGCGCACCTACCGCTACGGTATTTTCAGTTCGCGCGCGGGGCTCTCCCTCGCGCCGAACGCCTCTTTTGTGAGCCTGGGCGCGGGCTACCGGCGGCCGGCCTCGGAAATCTCCTATTCCCTCCTTGTCCCGCTCACCGGGACGATAACGCCGGGCCATGTTTTAAGTCTCAGCATCCGCTTCGGAGACAAAGATTCCGGATCCGAATATGAAAAGCTGGTAAGGCAGGAAATCAAATACCGCAAAGACCTGATGGAGGCCCTTGACGAATCCGCCAGGCGCGAAAGCATTCTCCGGGACGAGCTGAGCGACCTTAAAAATGAGACGGCACTGCTTAACGCCGGCCTGAAAGCCGCCCGCGAACAGAAAGCGGAGGTAACGCAGGCCAGGGAAAAACTGGAGGCCATAGTCGAGCGCCAGCGCCGCGCGGAAGCGGAGCTTAGATCGCTGGAAGAGAAGCGCAACAACGACAAGCTGAACCAGCTCAGATTCGATTTCAGCGGCGATTGGGCGGCCTATCTCAAGATGAGGAGTGGCGGCGCGCCGAAAGAATCGCTCAAAGGCGTTCTCCAGCGTATAGTGGGACGCTACCAGGGCGCCGGCATAGATATCAGCCAGGCGACGGTGGAATTGCAGGGTTTACTGCAACAGCAGTAAACCCGTATCCGGTATTCAGTAACCAGTATCCGGTATTCGGTTACTGGTTACCGGCCACTGGTTACCGGATACCGCTCATGCGGTTCCAGCATGAGCCCGCCTGTAACCTTTTTTTAACATTTAATTCACTCCCGGGCAACATCCGCCTGTTAAACTTATAACAAGGTGCCCTGAATTCTAGACCCTGAAACCTGATTTTATGGACAACGAAGAGATAGACAGGCAGCTGGGCGAGCTCTGGAAGAAAGCCTCCGGGAAAGATTATGTCCCGGAGCTTTCCGGCCAGTCTTCGCGTCTCAGCGAGGCGCAGCTGGAAACCGTGCAGTTTCTCAAAAATAATTTTTCCAGGGCCGAGAGCGACTGGAAGCGCCTGCTGGAGGCAAAGGACGCCAGCATCCGCGACCTGTCGGCGCAGCTGGACGAGACGCGTGCGCACCTGGCGGAACTGAAGCAGCACTATCACGAGGCCAGGGAAAAGGTTATCAGCGAGGAACTCACCTCGGTGCTGAAACTGGAGGAGTCCGGCAAAATACTGGGCGCGCAGAAGAAGAACCACGCGCGCGAGATGACGCTGCTTAAAGAGCTCCTGGAGCGGACCAGGGTGGAGCTTACCGTGCTGAACGGGCGGCTTGAGACCCTGAGGGAGGAGCGGGACGCCTGGCAGAAAAAATTTACCGAGTCCGCCGTGGAGCAGTCCAACCTCAGGGACGCCGCCGACGGAGCGGAGCGCCGGCTCGCCGACGCCAAAGAGGCCGTGGAAAGAACGCTTTCCGAACTGCTGGCCGAGAGGCGCGCGCGGTCCGACGCGGAAAAAAAGATAAACGAAGCCGGAAAAAAAGCCGCTGAACTGGAATCCAGTCTGGCCGAAGCCAAGGCCAACTGGGACGCCGAGCGGAAGGAATGGCGCGAACTCTGGGATCGCGAGCGTTCGGTCTGGGAAACCCACCGCCAGGAATTCGCGGTCTGGGAGTCCCGCCTGCGCTCCGAACGCGAAGCATGGACCGCGAAACTCAAGGAAGAGGAAACGAAAGGCCTCGATTACGCCGCCGGGCTCGCCAATACGCTGAAAGAATCTTCGGAGTGGTCGGAAAAAGTTTCCCAGATCCTTAAACTCTACGCGCTTAAAGGCGTGCAGCTGCCGGCTGTATTCGTTTCTTCCGGCTCCGCCGCCGACGCGCCCCGCATCCCGCGCCCCGCATTCCGCAGGAGCGTTACAAAGCTCCTGGCCATGGCGCTTGCCGGCCTGACACTGATGGGGTTGCTGGCCTGGCGGGTATACGATTACAGAACCAAGGTGCACTTCTCGCTTTTAAGCCGTCTGAGCCTTGACACGCCCAACGCCTCCGGTCTGGCCGTGTCCGGGGACGGGTTGTGGCTGGCGGACTGGGACTCCGGGCTTGTGCTTAAAGATCCGAAAGATCTTTCCACTCTGCGCGTTTTCAACGGAACGGGAGCGGGGCCGTTCAGGCCGGCGGCCGTCAGCGCCTTTGACGGAGGCGCTTGGGCGCTGGATCTGGCTCAGTTGAGACTGATAAAGAAGGACATTAACTCCGGGAAGATAATCGAGGCTGTTAAAACCTCCGGCCCGGCCCCTCAGGGCGCGGCCTGGGACGGTTTCAATCTCTGGTCTTTTGACGCGGCGACCGGCCTTTTGTACCGCTACGGCCTGGATCCGGCCGGCGGGGTGGACGCCAGCTACACGCTGCCGTCCCTGAAAAGTCTGTCCGCCATGCAGTGGGTGGGCGCGCAACTCTGGACGCTGGACGCCAAAGGCGGCCTCAGACGCTACGTCCCGGAGAATGGCGCTTTCAGGCTCGTTTCTTCGCAGAAGTTAAAGTCCCCGGCGATCGCTTTCTGGGCCGGGAAAGATTATTTCTGGACGCTTGAGAAAAACGGAAAGATGGGCGGGCTGGAGATCGGCAAGTATAAGTTTAAGACGTATTAAGCGGCATTGATTATCTGTCGGTAAAATGGCAGAATTGAGAGGACTGATTGAAAATTTTAAGTTTTAAATACCGGACCCCGAGGATTTTATGACTAAGAGACTGCTTTTTCCGCTGGCCATCCTGCTTCTCGCAGCGGTTCCGGCCCGTCAACTGAGCGCGCAGCAGCTTTTCGTGGCCGACATAAACGTCAAATTCAGCACCGTGGTTCCCCAGGGCAGCGCGACCCCCTCAAGCGGTTACTGCAACGATGTCCCCGACAACGCTCCGAACGTTTCTTTTCTTACCGACGGCGGCAACGTCTGGAGGGACTCTTCGCGCATAGAATTCGAACAGCCGTCTAGCAACTACCCCGGCGGCTGCCTGGCCTTATGCGCCCAGATAGTCTGCGTAAGCACCTCCGGCCACTTCGGTATCAACGAACTGAGTTTTGAGATCTTCAAGTTCGCCGCCGGAGGCAATCCGCTGGATCCGGCCAGCACTCCCCCTATCAGGACGGTTTCCCTTTTCAACATCGGCCAGTGCGAGAGCGATAATAACGTGGCCGCCACCGTCGGCGGCGCCGGGAATTATTACTGCACCGCCTGGGACGGTTCTTACAACCTGAGCGGCATCTTCGGAAAGACCAACGGCCAGTACGGCTTCCGGGCCAAGGTCAAGACCAACGAGGTCAGCCAGCAGGCCGGTAATATCTCCATAGAGCAGACCGCGGCTTTTCCGGGCGAGAGCCAGATCCCGATACAGATAGACGTCATGAATATTCACACGGTGCGTTCCAGTCCCACCGTGGTGGGCAAAATAACGGGCGTGGCCGCCCAGCCGTACAATATCCTCTATCGGTTGAGCAAGGACGCCACCACCTCCATAAGGATATATTCGGCCATAGACGTAGGCGGCGTCATGCCGCTTACCCGCGTATTGGTCTCAAGCCTGCCCAGGGTGGGGGAAGGCGTTCCGGACGGCACCCTCACGAACGGGGATTTCTGGGACGGCCGGGACAATCTGGGACGGATAGCCCCGCCCGGCGTATACAGGGCGGAGATCTCCGCCGAGTCGCAGGACAACTGGTCGGGAATAGACAACGCCTATCCTTATACTACCACTATTTCGCATGATCCGCTTCAGATAACCGATGTCGCCGTGAAACCCCTGGGCGCCTCTTCCACGGATCAGGCGGTCATAAGTTATCTGCTCACCGAAGCCGCGACCGTTTACGTCGGCATTTATTCGCCCGGCACGGCTTTCACCGACCTGAACAGCGTGACAAATCCACCGGCGCTTAATTCCGGAACCCTGCTCAGGCTGATAACCGAGCAGAAAGCGGGCCGGCAGACGGCTTCCACCATCTGGGACGGCCGGGACAATCTCGGCAACCCTGTCTGCGACGGCGACTATATCTACGCTATCTGGGCCGAGCTCCCTTCCGCGGCGGCGTCCGGCGGGGTCATAAGGAACCAGCGCCTGGCGGTAGGCACGCTGCCGGTGGCCAGGGGTCTGGTGGTCAGTCTTATCTCGCCTTCCTCTACTGTGATAGGCTCCTCTCCTTCGGTTGCGGGGCTGGATCCGTTCTATTTCCGTTACACCCCCGTCAGGGACACCCTGGTCACGATGAATATTCTGCCCGAAGGCAGCACGACTCCGGTCAGGCATCTTATCAGTCGGGAGACCAGGTTCGCCAATTTCTCAAACCGGGAATTATGGGACGGAAAAGATGATAGCGGAAAATACGTCGCCGGCGGAATTTACCAGGCCGAACTGATAACCGAGGATCCGTATTCCTGCGTTTCCACCAGGGTCTCCACCACCACGGCCCGCACGCCCGTTGAGATGTTCCGTATCGTGGATGTAAAAACCACGCCGCTGCTGGGCGGGGCTTCCGATGTCGCAACTATAGATTTCGAGCTTTCGCAGGCGATGTATGTCGAGCTGAAGATCTATCCGACAGACGTCACGGTGAATCCGTCCGACTGGCCGAACGTGGTTCCGGTTAAACAGCCGATTTTTACCATTTCCGGGATGCGCCCCGGCCGCTTTAAGATCACCGACTCCTGGGACGGACGGGATGAGGAGGGCGTTCTTAAGCCGGACGGCAGGTATCCCTTTACTTTGGTGGCTCACACTACCACCGCCGTCACCTCGGTTCAGCCCGTTATGTACGCCGCCGACAAGGTTTACGGCTACTTTGACGTGGCCAGGGGACAGATCATTTTTACGGCCTTTGACGTAATCCCGAGCATTCCCACGATGTTCAATTCTTCCGACACCGTTCTGCTGCCGCCTTACGAGATAGATTATATGGTCACCCGCCAGTCTTCGGTCACGGTGCAGGTTCTGAACAACTTCAACACTCCGCAGGTGGTCGCTTCTATCATCTCCGGGGAGGTCAGGGACGGCGGCCTGCCCAATAAGGAATTCTGGGACGGGAAATGCAACAGTCCGAACCCGGCTGTCTGCGTCAACGGCGATTTTGTGCCGGCCGGAGACTACAACGTGAAAATAGTCGCCCGCGATCTCCGCACCGATCTGATCTCCGCGGCGACGGTTCAGCAGCCTATCTCCGTCAATCCGCTGCGGATCTATGACATGGCTATCACGCCGATGACCATGGAATCCCCGGCCGTCATCTCGTACCAGGTTTCCGAGCCGATGAGGGTGGTGACCAGGATCTACCGTCCCGGGACGCCCCTGAGTTCGTGCGTAAATCTTGCCGCGGACTGTAAGCCCGCCCAGCTTGTGAAGATGTTCGTGGGTATGCGGCCTGCCCGGGCCCAGATCTTTGAAACCTGGGACGGCACAGATCTGACGCTGTCGAAAGTGCCGGACGGGAACTATGTCTTCAAGGTCTACGGTTCCACCAGCGCGGACAGCATAAGCATGCTGAACGGCACGGTGTCGCCCGGCAGCGGGCTGGCCGACGATCAGATAGTCGCCAACATCCCGGTGGCCAACGGCCCCAGCAAGGACGACGCTCAGCTTGAGAAAGATATCTGGTTCGCGCCCAATCCCTATACGGGGACGAACGGTTATTTTCATATACCCATATACATCAATTCCGAAGCTAGTATCAAGATCTATAACCTGGCCGGAGATCTTATATACAGGTACAGTTCGGGGCTTTTGGGCGGAGGGGTCGATCTGACGCATTATTGGCCCAGGACCAACAGTTCCGGCAGGCTCGTGGCTCCCGGAGTATATTTCGCGGTTATCAGGCTGGAGGGCCGGGACGGTGCGAAAGGAGCGTTCCAGACGGTCAAAAAGATACTGGTGCCGTAAAAAGGATGAGGGATGAGGGATGAGGGATGTTAGGGAGATGCTATGAGAAATTTTTTTGGGACTAAAGAAGCGGAAAAGAGGATGGGGAAAATGTCCGGGTTCCGGTTTCTTATCATTCTGTGTTTCATCCTTCATCCCTCATCCTTCATCCTTTCCGCCCATGCCGCGGACTCGCAAGTGGGGACTTCGGGAGCGGTGTTCATGAAGATCCCGACCGGCAGTCCCAGGGCGCAGGCGCTTGGAAACTGCGGGGTATCCATAGTGGAGGGAACCGAGGCCATGACTATAAATCCCGCGGGCGTCGCTTCCTCGCAGCTGCGCGAAGCGGGGTTTTCCTATCTGAGCTGGTTCCAGGATTATTCCGGACAGTACATGGCTTACGTGCATCCCGTGGGGCAGTCGGTCATCGGAGTCAACGTCGCCTATTACGGCATCAAGGGCTTTGACGTGAGGGATCAGGCCGGGATACCGCAGTACGGGGAGGACGTAAAAGTCCGCAACAGCTACGGTACGCTGACGCTGGCCAAAAGTTTTTTCCTTGAACGCCTGCTTGTGGGCGTCAGCGCCAAGGAAGTGATGGAGGATAATTACACCGAGAAGTACAATAATCTTGTTTTCGACGGCGGCGTCGTTCTGAAAGTGGGCCGTAAACTTTCTCTCGGCTGGTCCGGCGCGAACTTTTCCGGCAAGAAAGACCAGGTGGTCAGGATCCAGCGGCTGGGCCTGGCTTATTCGCCCAATCCGTTCATCACGGCTCTTCTGGAGTCCAAGAGTTATTCCGACCGGCGGACCCAGCCCGGCGGCGGCGTGGAGTTCAACCTCCCGGAGGAAGTGATCCAGGTGGGGCGCGTGAGCGTCCGCACGGGGTATACGGGCGCGGACGACTACGGCAAAAATTACGACGATAAGACCCTGGATACGCTGGGCCTGAGCAAGACCAGCGGCTGGTCGTTCGGCATAGGGATCTATACCGCGCAGGCCATGGGTTACGGGATGTCGCTGGACTACACTATGGTTCCCTACGGCGCCCTCGGTAAATCAAGCCAGATCATGGTGAAAGTGCAATTTTAAAAGACCGGGGGCTGTTAAGGAACGAGAAGAATAATGGGAATATCAAGTCCGGTCGTAAAAGCTAAAAGTCCGAAACGTTTTTCTTTCATCACTCATCCTTCATCCCTCATCCTTAGGAAAGGCCAGACCACCATCGAGTACCTGCTGGTGACGGTGTCGCTTTTAACGGTTTTCGTAATGATGTACAGGTCGCTCCAGTGGTATCTGTCAAAGCAGTTCACCAACGGCGGCGTCATAATACTCAGGATGTATAAAGAGGATCCGTGGTAGACTAGCCGGGCGCATAATTAGATATAATTAGTTATACTCAGAGCACACTTGGAGGAATAGCAAAATGAACAGACTGTTTAAGAACCGGAAAGGCCAGAACACGGTGGAATATCTGCTGATGCTGGCTGTGGTGGTGGGCGTGGTCCTTATCGCCGGCATGGCGCTCAAGAACTATATGCCCGGCCTTTTCATGAAGATCCAGGGTATGATAAACGGAGCCGCCGGCAGCCTGGGTTCCAGCGGCGGTAACAATCCGTAAAGTTGTTGAACGATCCAAGGAAGCAGGGATGTAAGAGAGCGGGGTCTTTGCTTCACCGGCTTGTGCGTGGGAGATCCAGTGGCTTTTTACCGGTCATTAAGCGGAACCAGAAGCGCAGGGCAGGTGACCGTCGAACTTCTGCTGGTTCTGCCGGTCTTCATGCTGCTGCTGTTCTTCATCATGGAACTGGGCAGCCTGGCGTATCAGACCATTCTGGCGCACCATTGCGCCTATGAGCTGGCGCGGATCGGTTCGCTGGTGGCCGGGCCCCCGGGGGGCAGTTTAAGCAACGCTTCAAACTGCGGAAACGCGCAGATGAAGATGGACGCGGTGAAAGGGAAGATGTTCCTCAATCCCGGCCGGATCCAGCTCTCCGCGTCGTGCGAACCGACCGGTATTGACCCCCAGCCCAAGGCCTCTCCCGATCCGTATACGCATACCAACGAGGATCTGCTGGTCACCCTGGTATTTCCGGCCAAGCTGATCTTCCCCGGTTCCAGCTATTTTTTCGCGGATCCGCCAAAGGGCGCCCGGATAAAAAAAATAACGGTGACGGTGCGGATGCCGATAGAGAAGCCGGTGTTCCAGTGAGCGGGAAAATTTACATTTATTTAACAAAGGCGCAATCGGCGCGGTCTATAATCTGGTAAGGGAGCGATACATATGGAAAAGAAAGGCGTCCTGGTGCCCGTGATCCTGGCTTTGTTTGCCGCCGGTATTTACTGGTGGATCCTGACCTCTAAAGAAAAGGCCCTCGCCGCTTCGCAGGAGATCGCCCAGGTCCTGGTCGCGAAATACGATCTGCCGGCGCGCACCATTCTCAAGGAAGACCTGGTGTCGATAGTGCAGATCCCCAGGCAGTATATGCAGCAGGACGCCCAGGAAATACGCAGCGCTTCCGACATAAAACTCGTCGCCAACCTGGTGACCGCCGTCAGGATCCCCAAGGGAAACCAGGTGACGTCGTCGGCTCTGGTTTCGCTCAGCCCGGAAGCGGGCCTGAGCGTAAAGGTGCCCCCGGGTTACAGGGGTTGCGTTATGCCCATGGACAATGCGCCCATGCGCCTCATAAAACCCGGTGACCGGGTGGATGTCCTGGTTACCTTCGACGCCGTCATGGGCGATAACCGCAAGGAAAAAGTGACCGTGACCATGCTCCAGAACGTGCTTGTGCTGGGCGTGGGCACCAATCTCGGACAGGGTATGTCCTCCATCCAGGCTAAAGCCAAGGATTCCCAGGTTTCCGCGGATCAGGCTTTTTCCGACAAGGGTATCATGAGCCTGGCGCTCAACCCGGAGGAGGCGCAGTATCTCGCGCTTGCCATGCAGCAGGGCGCGGTTTCAGTTATCGTCCGGGGTCTGGGCGACGTCGAACGGCACCCGATGCCGATCTCGAGCTTCAAAAAGCTTATGGGCGGCCAGTAAGCGGCGGCTGCCGGCCGCTGACCGCCCGCCGCTAATGTTCCGCAGGAGATGAACCATTTATGAACAGATTTTATTTTCTTCTGGCGGCCCTGGCTTTGGCGCCGTCCGCCTGGGCGCAGAAGAGCGAGATGGTCGCCGTCAGCGCCGATATCGTGGAAATAAGCGGCTCCATCCAGAAGACCGCGGGTTTCTCCTGGAGCCAGGAATTCGATTTCGGCGAGAAAAACGTCCCCGGCATCCTTACGCTGGGGAATTTCGAAAGAAAGACCGCCCTGGCCACCAAACTCAGGCTGCTTGAAACCGAGGGAAAAGCGCAGCTGTTGTCTAATCCCAAAGTCATCACCAAGAGCGGCACCCAGGCCAATTTTACCGTAGGCGGCGAAGTTCCGGTGCCCTATTCCAACGCCCAGGGCGTGGGCGCGGAATTCAAGAAATTCGGCGTTATCCTGAACGTCCTGCCGGTCATTCTTACGGAAAAAAAGGACACGGTGGACGTGCAGCTCCAACTGGAGGTTTCCAATCCGGACTATTCCAAGCCCGTGAACGTGGGAGGCACCACCATCCCCTCCATGGTCACCCGCCAGATCCAGACCGAGGTGGAATTGAAAAGCGGGGAGACGCTGGTTATCGGCGGGCTTAAGCGGAGCAACAGGAACGTTTCCAAGAGCCGGGTTCCTATCCTCGGTTCCATCCCGCTTTTAGGCGCTTTATTCCGCTCCACGGATATAGTGGAGGAGCAGAGTTCCCTGTTCCTGTTCGTGACGTTCGATATTATAAAGTAGGGTAGAGGGGTTAGGGTAGAGGGTAGAGTAATATGGAAGTTCCTTACTTCCGCACCCTAAACCCTAGACCCTGAACCCTCTACCCTGATTCTTATGGACAATCTTAATCCCGCGCCGCGAGTCATCACTTTCTCGGGCCCCAAAGAGGGCGTGGGCAAGACTTCCATCGCGCTCAACCTGGCGCTGGCCTGGGCGAATTACCAGAAACGGAACGTGCTGATAATCCCGCTGGATCCCATGTGCCGCCAGGAACATGCCACCATCCTCGGCCTGAATCCGCCGTCCATGGTCGAGCTGATACGGGCGCTGGGGAAAGAATCCATCGGCGCCCTGGGCGCGCTGATAAGGGGCAAGATTCCCATTTCGCCTTACGGCGTGGGCGTGCTGCCGCTGGCCAAGAAGCGTTCCGACGTCGGCAAGATCTCGCCGGAACTGATACTCCCCATCCTTTCCAGGCTTTCCCAGTCTTTCGATATCTTTATAGACGTGGATCCGTACTTCTCCATGCAGGTCTTCGCTTTCGATATCTCCGATCTGGTCTTCTGGGTGACTAATTCCAACGTATCCTCCCTTAACGCCACCGCCGCCACTTTCCGCGAGATAAACGAGCTGCATTTCCCCATGAACAAGTTCGAGGTCGTCAGCAATCTTTACGATATGCCTGGCGCCATCGGCCCCAAGGAAGTGGAAAAATTCTTCAAGCAGATGAACAAGGACGTTCTGGCTTTCATGCCCTGGGAAGACTCCATGCCCGGTTACGCCAACCAGAACAAGGTGCTGATAGTGGAGCAGCCCAACACCCAATGGGGGAAGATCCTCCGGGTGCTGCTGGGCCGCCTCTCGGAGCTGAAGCCGGCGGAGAAACAGTGGGTTTCCAGCGTGGCGGCGGCGGAATTTTCCCACGGTTCGGATATGCTGTGGCGTCCCATGAGCAGGGAAGCGGACGCGTCTTCCGGGGCGTCCCGGCCCTCCCAATCCCCCCAGTCCGCGGGCGCCCCCAGGGTGGATGTGCCGCCTTTCTGGGACGAACTAAAGATGAAGATGCACAAGGACGTCGTTACCGCGCTGGAGACCGAGCGCATCAAGATCTCGGACGACGCCGCCGCCAACGAGGCGGCCAGGAAAAAAGTGGATTCCATCATAAACGGCCTTCTGCAGAAAGAGACCGCCATGCCCCTCACCAGGGAGCAGCGCGTCAAATTCATCAACGAGCTTCTGGACGAGATCCTGGGCCTCGGCCCGCTTGAAGAGTTGATGAGGGATCCGGCCGTCACCGAAATCATGGTAAACGCGCCCGACCGGGTGTTTATCGAAAGGGCCGGCAAACTGACGCTGACCAAGTATCAGTTCAGGAACGACGAGCAGATCATACAGGTGATGAAAAGGATCGTCGCGCCCCTGGGCCGGCGCATAGACGAATCCGTGCCGCTGGTGGACGCCCGTCTGAAAGACGGTTCCCGCGTGAACGCCATTATCCCTCCGCTGGCCGTCTCCGGGCCCACGCTCACCATCAGAAGATTTTCAAGCAAGCCTTTCACCGACACGGAACTGGTGAAGAAAGGCAGCATTTCCCAGGAATGCGTGAACTTCCTGAAAGGCTGCGTCAGGCTGCGCAAGGACATTATTATTTCGGGTGGTACCGGCACCGGTAAAACCACCTTCCTCAATATGTTGTCCAGCTATATCCCCGAGGACGAACGCATCGTGACGGTGGAGGACGTGGCCGAGCTGCGGCTCGAACAGGGGCACTGGGTGCGCCTTGAAAGCCGCCCGCCGAATATCGAGGGCAAGGGCGAGGTCACCATCCGCGATCTCGTCAAAAACTGCCTTCGTATGAGGCCCGACCGCATAGTCGTGGGAGAGGTTCGCGGTTCCGAGGCGCTGGATATGCTCCAGGCCATGAATACGGGCCACGAAGGCTCCCTGGCCACTATACACGCGAACCAGCCCAGGGACGCCCTTACCCGCATGGAGGCCATGTGCCTTATGGCCGGCGCCGATCTGCCCATCTGGGCTCTGCGCGAGATGATCGCGTCGGCCGTGCATCTGATAGTCCAGCTTACCAGGTTCTCGGACGGCACCAGGAAGATAACCGCGGTCACCGAGGTTACCGGCCGCGAGGAGAACCAGATCACTACGCATGACATTTTCAGGTATCATCAGACCGGCATAGACAAGGACACCGGCAAAGTCGCCGGCCATTTCGCGGCCACCGGGGATCCGCCCAAGTTTTTCAAGGACTTTGAAACGCACGGCATCCCCATGCCGATAGAATTGTTCTGGACCGAAGAGCAGAGGCGCGCCCGTGGAGTCAAGGGATGAGGGATGTTACGGATACGTTATGAGAATTTTTTTTGAGAATGGAGCGGGGGGGAAGTGGCTGAAAAAAGCGTTCAGCCTGCGGTTTTTAATATTGGTTTGTTTCATCCTTCATCCTTCATCCTTCATCCTTTCCGTACAGGCGGGCGTTCTGGCCAGGAACCAGATGGCCGAGGTCTCCTGCGCCGTCACCAAGATGCAGCTGTTCTATTATTATCTGGCGCCCGAGCGCGACGCCAAGCTTCAGGATTACCCCATAAAATGCAAAGGCGCCACCGTCAACGTTAAAATGCCCAAGTGGATCGAGACCTCCGTCCCGGCCATGCTCTCAAATAAGGTCTGGCGCGATCCGGAGGAGGGGGAGATCTCCGAAGCGGCGCTCTGGCAGACGCCCGTTTCCATAATTTACGAGTTCCTGGAACTGACCAAAAAGACTTTTCCCCGGGAGGAAATGGGCGCGGAAATTTCCCCCGGCCTGCTGGTCAAGGAATACGCCGATATCAGGATACGCTTCCAGATGTCGCTGGACAGGCTCTACAGGGCCAAGCGTTTCGATTCCATGAACGGCCGGGGGCGGACGCTGCTCGGCATCTTCAACCTCATGTTAAGGGAGATGGAAAGCATTTCGGACGCCATTTCAAGCGCCGACCAGAAGCGATACGCTGAAGCCATAACGGCCATAGCCGTAATGGGGCAGGATTCTTTCAGCGTGCTTTTCAGGGCGCCCCGCGCCTACTCTCCGCCCGCGGTGATCTCCAAATCCCAGCAGGCCGTTTATACCGCGGCGACGGTGCTGGGCATCATGCTCGTTTTTCTGTCGGTAAGACTTTTCTTCATTATGAACGAGGAAAAGACCGCCAGGATGGTGGCCGATTACTCCACGAAAGTGGACAAATGGACCGACGATTTTTCACGGCAGTTTATAGCCATAAAGGTGCACTACCTGGTTTTCATTCCGGCCGGGCTTTTCGCGCTGCTGGGGCTGTTGAGTTTTAATCTGCTGATTTTTGCGTTCCTGTCCGCGCTGGGCATGGCGGTGGGCCTGAGAACCCCGGGTTTCGTGCTGAATCACATGAAGATCCGGCGCGGATTGAAAATAGACACCCAGCTTATGGACGGGCTGATCCTGCTGTCCAACTCCCTGCGCTCGGGTCTGGACATCGTGCAGGGCTTTGAAATGGTCTCAAAAGATCTGATCCCGCCGATCTCCGACGAGTTCGGGCTTGTGATCAAGAATTACCAGCTCGGCACGCCTTTCGAGCGGGCGCTCGGAGTCATGGAGGAGCGCGTTTCCAGCAAGATGCTTTCCTATATGATCCGCGCGATAGTCCTGCAGCGGCAGATGGGAGGCAACCTGACCAAAGTTTTCGAACGCATAGTCATAGATATCCGGGAGGAGTCGAAGCTGGAGGAAAAAACCAAAGCTATGACCGCGCAGCAGCGCATCCAGTCCATCGTGGTCGGGATCATGCCCTGGATCATGCTGGGCGTGATGTTTATGTTCCAGCCGGACGTGATGATCAGGTTTTACACCAGCCCGCTCGGCATGGGTATTTTCGCGGGCTGCGCCGTCTGGATAGCCATAGGCATGAAAGTGGTCTCAAGCCTGGGGAAGATAAAAGTGTAATTCTATGGACTCTTTTACAAAATATTTCCTGATGGGGCTCGCGGCTTTCGGCTCGTTCGCGGTTTTCGCGGCCGTGCGGCGTTTCTTCGCTCCCAGGGAGGAGGACCGCTCCGCCATCGGCGATGTCAGCGACATGGAGGGGAAAGAGGTCTCGGTCTTCTCGAAGCTGGAGAACAGCGCTAATTTCTGGGATAAAATGGATCTGTTTTTCGCCCGCGGCCTTGGCATGGAGAAGAAGTTCGAGGAGCGGTATATGCTGCTGGGCCGTCCGGCCGGCACGGATCCGCTCAAAATGATGCATTACAGCCAGATCTGGGCGCTGGTTCTGCCCGTGGTTTTTTATTTTTTCACCAATTCCGCCGCTTCGCTCATTCTGGCGCCGCTGGGTTTTGTTCTGCCCGGCGTCGGCTATTATTCGCGCAGGATCCGGGCGCGCCAGGAAGAAATCATCCATAACTTTCCCACTTTCGTGGATCTGGCCGCGCTTATGATCGAGTCGGGCCTCGATTATATGACCGCTTTCGACCGCATCGTAAAGATCGCTCCGGTCAAGACCAGCCTGGAGGTGGAGATCGAGCGCACCATCAACGAGGTTCAGCTGGGCTACTCCAGGCGGGACGCCCTCAGGCGCCTGTCCCTGAGGACCGGCCTGCAGGAAGTGCGTTCTTTCGCGGGGCTGGTAATCCAGTCCGACGAGCTGGGCACCAGCCTCGTGGATCTCCTGCGCAATTATTCCACCGATATGCGTTTCCGGCGGCTGAACAAGGCCGAAAAACTGGCGGCCCAGGCCTCCACCAAAATGCTCATCCCCCTGTTTATTTTTATTTTCCCGACGGTGTTCATACTGATGCTGGCGCCCATGATCTCCGACCTGATGACGGGAGGGCTGACGTTTTGAGAAAGGATAAAGGCTTAAGGATAAAGGATGAAGGGAAAGCTGCGGCGGACGCAAGACGATTTTGCGGGTTTAAGAGAGAGTTTCGTATGAAAAACATCATATTGGCGGCGATCTTCTCAGCGGCGCTCTGCTCGCCGGTTTTTTCCCAGCAGCAGAAAGTGAAGAGCGAGGAGTCGCTTTTTCTGGATCTGCAGAAGACGGGGCTGGGTTCGATCAACGAATTGCAGGAAAAGAAGCGGTTTATCGAGACCATCAAGCTGGAAAAGTCCAAGATCCAGTCCAAGATGCTTCTGAACGTGTACGAGAACGCTTTCAACTATTACCGCGCCGGCAATTACGAGGACGCGCGGGATCTGGCGGCCAAGATCCTGTCCATCGATCCGAATTTTGAGGACGCAAGCATGCTTCTGGAGGCTTCCGACCAGCTGCGCGGAGCCATCCGCCCAGCCCTCTCCGAAAAGCTGATGATCGAAGACCGCTTTAAAAGCGCGCTTTCCTTATATAACGACGGCCGCATCGTGGACGCCCATAAGAAGATGGAAGAAGTGGTGAAGCTTGCTTCCAACAATATCAAGGCCGCTTACTGGCTGTCCAAAATGAAAGACGATCTGCGCGATTATTACTTTCAGAAAGGCGACCAGGCTTACGCGCGCCGCGATCTCAGGGGGGCGCTGGATAACCTGTATAACGCCCTCCTGGTGAGGCCCCGGGACGCCAGAACCGTGGCGTACGTCACCAGGGTGGAGGACGAACTGCGCCAGGAGACCGCCAACGAGAAACTCAGGACGGCTCTTGAGTATTACGCCCAGGGCCGGCTTACGGCCGCGTACGAGGGCCTCAAGCGCGCGCTGGAGGTGCAGCCGGGTGATTCCAAGGCCAATAAACTGCTGGCCGAGGTCAAGAACGAGATAGAGCAGAATTATATAAACCGCGGCAGGAAACTTTACGGAGAAAGAAAATATAACGAAGCCATCGGCGAATGGAACGCGGCCAAGCCGTACACCGCGAGCCTGGCGTATCTGGATAAACTGATCTCCCGCGCCAAAGAGCAGATGCGGCTTGAAGCCGAAGATAAGCGCCGGCGTTCGGAAGCGGCCGCGGTGCGCGCCCGCGAAGAGGCGGAGCGCCGCGCCAAAGAGGAAGCGGAGCGCAAAAAAGCCGAGGAGGAAGCGAAGAACAAGGATTCCCTTGAGGGCCCGATCCGGAGGCTCCAGGGGGCGAGCGAGGAAAACCGTCTGTCCGCCCAGAAACATTACGAGGAAGGGCTGAAGTATTTTATGAATTCCAATTATGAAAAGGCCCGCGACGAATGGACCATAGCCAAACAACTGGATCCGGGCAATTCCGACGTCGATTCCGGCCTGAAGCGCATAGATCAGTTATTGGCGGGCGGACAGTAGTCAGTAACCAGTGACCGGTATCCAGTGCCAGGCTGTCATCCCGGCGAGCTGTTGGCCGGGATCCATTAAGTAAAGATTTATGGATTCCCGCCAACGGCATGCGGGAATGACGGCGCGGCAGGGTGTGGAAAAAGGAAAGATTTTATTATGCGACTGACTTTGAGATGGCTTTTGTGGTTCATCGGCATAGGCGTTTATGTCATGTGCCTGGGCGGCGTTTTCTATTATAACCTGTTCAAGTGGACTTTCGACGAGAAACTTAAACAGGATATCATAGAGACCGTTAAGGTTTACGCCCCCACGATGCGCAACGGCCTCCTCAAAAGTCCGAAAGTCATCAGTTTCGAGGAATACGACATCATGCAGTCCCTGGCCAAGGACGAGCGCATCGCCGCCATTCTTTACCTCAGCCGCCAGGGCACGGTGCGCTGGCACAAGGAATCCCGCTTTATAGGCAGGCCGTGGGACGAGTTTCAGAAGGACGTCCCCCCGCCCACCGACGCCATAGGCCAGGCGTACCTCGCCAAACTGCCCAAGGTGCGGCAGGTTCCCAAGGAACCCTTTTACGAGATCGCTATTCCTTTCTCCGTGCGCGGCGAGATCATCGGCATAATAGACGTGCTGGTTTCCAAGGCCGGCGCCGACGTGCTGATAGGTTCCGCTATGCGCAAGTATATTTTCGGGGCCATCGGCGTCCTGTTCCTGCTGGGATTGCCGCTTTATTTCTTTTTCCATCACTACGTCGTCTCCCCGATGGAAACGCTCCGCGACAGCGTGGAGACCATTTCGCTTAAGAATTTCGACCTCCGTTTCCCCTCCAAGAACGACGAGATCGGGGACTTGTCGGGCGCCATTTCCCGCCTGCTGGGCAAGATGAAGACGGAGATAGACGGCATCGCCAACAGGGACCGCAAATACAAGGACGCGGAACAAAAATGGTGGCGTTCCCTTCTGAGCACCATCGTCCCCGGAAGCGAATATGTCATAGTCGTGGATGAGAATAACAACATCCTCTACGTGAATTTCGAGCTTTCCGGCGGGGCGGACGCCAGGAATATACACTTGCTGGACGTGGTGGACAGCCAGCAGCAGAACCTCCTGCGCCTCGTGGGCCAGGCTTTTGAGACGCCGAACCAGCCGGTGGAGGGGGAGACCGTTTTCCGCAACCAGAATTTGAACGTAAAAGTCCTGCATGTCGGCGAAATCTCGGAGATGAACCGCACGCTCATCATACTTTATCCGAAACCCGGCGCTAACGCGTAATTTGTCCTTGATTCCCAGAAAATAATTGCTAAAATAAAGAAGTAGCGATAGGGACACCCTTAGCTGCCGAGGGGCGTCCCCGTTCTTTCCGGAGGTTTGTAAATGAAACTTGAGATCAGAAATATCAGTATCACTTCGCTTGTAACGTCGTCCGCGCCCATAGTTGTGTTCGCCCTGGCGCTGCTGGGCGGCCTGGTGCAGTTTGTGTTCGTGCCTAATCCGCAGATAGTGCCGATGAACGTCTGGCAGAAAATGCTGTCCATCGGGCTTTTCTCTCTTTTGTATGTCGTTATCGTTTCGGCGCTATTCGTGTTTGTGGCTTTCCTGTATAATGTTCTTACCGGCGTTCTGGGTATGAGGGGCGTTACGTTCGACCTCGAAGAGATACACGATCACGAATAATTTTTTGCCATGCAAAAAATTATAGCCATAGGCCGTAAGGGCGCCGCGCCCGCCATAAGCCATAGGTTTTTCAAGGAGTTATTTAAAGGCTCCTGCGTATGGCCTAAAGCGTATGGCCTATGGCGCGGCTGTTCCAGCCGCATGGAGACCTTGTGAAAATAAACGTCATTTTCGCCGCGAAAGATTTTTCGCGGGCGTCGCTTATCCTTGAGATGCTGAACCGCCAGGGCTATTCGGTCATGACCGCCCACAGGTCGCGCGAGGTCATGGGCATGCTGGCGGAGAAATCGTTCGATCTGGTGATCATCGGACAGAACCTTTCGGACGAGGAAGGGCTCGTTTTCCTGAAAAATCTCCGCGCCAAGAACAAAAATATCCCGGTCGTCGCCATGCTGGAGTCGCCGGATGCGTGCCTGGAGCATATGCCGTCGGGACTGACGCTCGAAAGCCTGGCGCCGCACGGGCACGGCGCGCATGGCGGCCACAACGCCCACCAGGCGCCGAAGATCAGTTACAAGCTGGCCTTTTTCCAGTTGGGCGCGGACGAATGTCTGAGCTACAGTCAGGATCTGCACGAGAGCATGGCCCGCATCCGGGCCGTGGTGCGGCGCACGGCCAGCGTCCAGCCCGACGAAGTCATCAAGCTTAACGAGATCGAGATCAATATGTCCAGCTATACCGTCAGGATCCTCGGGCGCGAGATCACCGTCACGGCCAAGGAATTCGACCTGCTGTACGTGTTCCTGAGTTCTCCCAACCGCGTGCTTTCACGGCCGTATCTCATAGAGCGCGTCTGGGGGTACAACTATTTCGGCTCGCCCCGCACCGTGGACGTTCACGTCCGCCGTCTCAGATCCAAGATGGGGAAAGCCGCGAAGTATGTGCACACCGTGCCCTGCGTGGGTTATAAGCTGGTGCCGAATATTAAGTAGGGTATAGGGTAGAGGGTTTAGGGTAGAGCCGGAAAGTCCCTGCTTCCGCACCCTGAACCCTAAACCCTGTCCCCTCTACCCTGTTCAAGATGGAGGTTTACTATGCCGGGTCAGAAAGTTCTGGTGATTGACGACGACGCTCATATGCGGGAAAGTCTCGCCGAGGTGCTGGATCTGGAAGGTTTCGTCTGCCTTGAAGCCGCCAACGCCAAGACCGGCATCGAATCGGCCAAAAAGCATAATCCGGACGTGGTCATAATGGATATACAGCTGCCGGATTCCAGCGGTTTTCAGATCTGCCAGGAGCTGCGGCGCCATTCCAAGGACTTCATCCTTATCATGATGACGGGCCGCTTCCTGTCCGCCGAGGAGAAAACGCAGGGCTTCTCCCTCGGGGCGGACGAATATCTCACCAAACCTTTCGATATTATGGGGCTTTGTCTGCGTATCCGCCAGCTTCTGTCGAGAAAGGGAAAATAAAGGAATCAGGAGACTATGACAAACACAAGGGCGATCTCTTTTAAAAAAATATTTCCGGGCCTGGTTTTGGTTTTGATCCCGGTTCTGGTTCTTTTGTCCCGCGTCCCGCTGTCCGCCGCCGACGCCAAGAGCGCCGGTGTAAAACTTGAGGTTTTTTTTGAGAGCATGGACGGCGCCGGCTGGCAGTGGTTCTTTCTGGGCGACGCCGTGCGCAAAAGGCTGCCGGCCGTGGAGCTGGGCGTATATCCCCTGCTCGGCAAAAATGAAAAAGGGGAGTGGGAATCCAAGCGGGGGGCTTCCGAGATAGCCGAGTCCATGCGCATAGCCGTCATGGCCGGATTCTACGGAGACAAGCTGTCTCTTTACCTTAACGCCCGGTCGCTGAGTCCCTGGGCCGACGGCTGGCGGGACGCGGCCATTTTCAGCGGCATCACTCCGGAAGCTCTGGAGGCGAAAGTCTCCGCCGGCGGCGAGGCGTCCATGGAAAAAATATACGCCCGCGCCCAAAAGGCGGGCGTTACGGGCGCCTCGATCCTGATCAACGGCAAACCTTATGAAGGCGGCCCCAGGCTTTTGGCGCTTTTCGAAGCTGTGAACGGCCAGCTGCCGGCCGGCAAGCGCTTGACTTTGCCGAAAGCGGCCGGAGCGCCGCCGGCCGCCGCGGTCAAGGCTCCCGGGTTCTGGATCGTGCTCAGTTCCGGCGTCCAGAAAAGCGATGCGCTGCTGAGCGTGTTTTCCAAATATTTCCCCGGCATAAAGCCGGTCGTCCTGGATTACGACTCCCCGGAGCGCGTGAAAAATTTTCCCGGCCTGGACTATCTCCCGGCCTATATTCTGGAGGACACCAAGGACGCCAGATCCGTTCTCGAAGCCGAGATCAAGGCCGGCATCTTCGCGGAGAACAAGGGATACCTCATTTATTCCGACAGGCAGGGCCGGGGGCTTTATGCCGCCGCCAAACCCGAACCCGGGGTTCTCAGGGTCTTTGTCATGTCGCAGTGTCCCTTTGGAGTGACCGCGGAGAACGGCCTGATAGACGCGCTGAACAAAAAACTCGTGCCGGAAAACACCAGGATAGAGATCCATTATATCGGCGACGCGGTGAAAGGGGACGACGGCAAATACAACTTTAAGAGCCTGCACGGCACTCCCGAATGGGAAGAGAACGTCCGGCAGCTGGTGATCGCGCGCAAATTCCCGGCCAAGCTGCACGCCTACCTTCTTGAGAGGAACAAAGACGTTACCTCCACGCAATGGGAGGAGGCGGCCAAAAAGGCGGGTCTCGACCCCAGGGCCGTTGCGGGCGGTTTCGAGGAAGGCAAGACCATGCTGGCGGAAGATTTCAAGTACACCTCCTCGCTCGGCGTAACGACTTCGCCCTCTTTCCTCTGGGAGGGGCGGAATTTTATGGTCGGCATGGGCGAGGTCGCGAAGATCCCCGGCTTTGAAAAGGTCTCCGCCCAGGGTTCCACCGGCGCCGGCTGCGCGGCGAAATAAAGCGGTAACCAGTATCCGGTAACCGGTGGCCAGTAAAAGCCGGTTTACAGGATTTTATCGTACCGCAATATTTTAGCAACAGCCTTTCGCGATAGTATAACCGCAGGGTAAAGAGTGGTCTGACCGGATAATCAGTGATCGGTGGCTGTTGCCGGTTACCGGTTACCGGATACTGGATACCGTTTTTTATGACTGATGTTCCCAAAAAACGCGGCAGGCTCTTCTATAAATTCCTCTTCGTTTTTCTGATCGTCTCCCTGGCGCCGCTGGGCATGGTCGGGTATTACATGGTGAACCTGAGCCAGGCCACGCTCAATCTGGCCATCACCCGTGACCAGGAGTCCGTGGCTGTGGGTTTCGCCGGCACCGTCTCCAGCTATATCATAAGTTTCCGCAATGTCCTGTTCGACGCCGCCCATCTGCAGGATTTCGCCTCCATGGACGCCGCCAAACAGCAGGCGCTGATCAACCATATCATGCAGCTGCACGCCCCGTTCCTGGAAATCTCCGTTATGGACGTCAACGGCCAGGAAACCGTGCGCGTGGGCCGTTTTGTGCGCGATAACAAGCTGCGTGATTTTTCCGGCGACGCTCTCTTCGGTAAAGTAATTAAAACCGGCGAGTTCGTGGGCGGGCTGGAAAAGTACATGGGCTCCTACCCGGCCATAACCATGGGTGTTCAGATAGTCAACCCGGCCACCAACCAGGGTGTAGGCGTTCTTCTCGCCAAGATGAGCCTGACCGGCCTCTCCAGCATCCTGAAGACCGGTTTCCCGGAGGCCACGCAGACCCAGGCCGCGGTCATAGATTCCAACGGCTTCCTGATAGCTCATTCCAATCTTAAGGAAGTTTACAAACCCGACGCCAAGCTGCCGGAGGACATCACCAAGGTTCTCCTTGAAAACGACGCGAAGACCGGAGGCGGCGAGATCCCCCTGGACACCGGGGAGAAAGTGCTGGGCGCTTTCGCCGAAGTCTCGGATCTGGGCTGGGTCGTCTATATCCAGCGTCCGATCTCTCTTGCGTACCAGGCGTCCAACGATATGCTTAAGCGCACCTGGCGCATGATGCTGGGCGTGGCGGTGCTGGTGCTTTTCCTGGGTTACGCCGTCTCGCTGTTCATCACCCAGCCTATCCAGGCCCTGCGCGCGGCCGCCATCAAGCTGGGCGAGGGGGACTTCGACTACCTGCCCGATCTTAATATCCCCAACGATGAAATAGGCGAGCTGGCTCATACATTCATGCAGATGAGCGAGTCCCTGAAGATAAAGACGGCCGAGCTTATGTCCGCCAAGGAAGACCAGGAGCGGCTGAACCGCAGCCTGGAAAACAGGGTGGAAGCCCGCACCAGGGAACTGAAATCTGCGCAGGACGAACTCATCAAGAAAGAGCGGCTGGCGGCCATCGGGCAGATGGCTTCCGTGGTGGGCCACGAGATCCGGAACCCGCTTGCCGTCATCAACAACTCCATCTACTTCATAAAGACGAAAGTGAACGCCGCGGCCGCGGCTTCCGCCGTTCCGATAGAGCCTAAAATAACCAAGCACATCTCCATCATAGAGTCCGAGATCCGGCAGGCCAACGGCATCATCGACGAGATCCTGGGTTTCGCCCGCACGCGCGAGCTCAACCCCAAGATCACCAGCCTGAACGCCTATATGGAGGATCTGCTGATGTCTTTCCCGTTCCCGTCCCATATCGAACTGGTCAAGCAGTTCGCCCCGGAAAATCCGTCGGTCAATATAGACACCGACGAAATGTCGCAGGCGCTCAGGAACCTCATCAAGAACGGCATAGAGGTCATGCCGGAGCGCGGCAGGGTGTCGGTGCGCACCGAAGTGTCCGCCGAGATGGCGCGCATTGACGTCGAGGACGCCGGCCCCGGCATCCCCAAAGAGACCCTGGAAAAGATCTTCGCGCCTTTCTTCACCACCAAGGCCCGCGGCACCGGCCTCGGCCTGGCCGTGGTCAAGAAGATAGCCGACAGGCATAAGGGCAGGGTGGAAGTTGTCAGCGTGGTGGGCAAGGGCACCTGTTTTAAACTCTTCATCCCGCTTGCCACTTCCCCGGCAAATAAGTGACAATATAACTTCTGGAAACCATGGAAAGCAAAATTTTAATAGTTGACGACGACGCCCACCTGCGGGAAACCCTGCGCGATCTGCTGGAGATGGAGGGCTACAAGGTCTTCGAGGCCGGCAGCGGCGCCGAGGCCATGCGGCTGGTCGTTTCCGATTTCTTCCACATTATCATGATGGATTTCAATCTGCCCGATAAGACCGGCATAGAGGTCGTAAAGGACATCCGCAAGCTCAATACCGACACCCAGATCCTGATGATGACCGCCCACGCCTCGCTGGATACCGCGGTTAAGGCCATACAGGAATCGGTCTATGATTTTCTTATAAAGCCCGTGGATTTCAGCTATCTGCGGCGCGCCATAAAGAAAGCCGAGGAAAAACTGTTCCTTGAGCAGGAAAACAAGCGCCTTATAGACATCCTCAAGCATAATAACGAGGAACTGGACCGCCTGAACGGCATGAAATCCAAATTCATGTCCATGGCCTCGCACGACCTCTCCAACTCGCTGATGACCCTGCAGATCAGCTTCGAGATGCTGGCCGCCACGATCACGCCGAACGAGGAGCAGGGCAAAAAGATGGTTTTCATCAACACCAGCATTTCACAGATCTCGCGCCTTATCGGGGATCTGGTGGACTGGGCTTCTATCGAGCAGGGCAAGCTGCGCATGGAGAAGAACTATTTCGAGATGGATAAGATGGTGGAAGAGATCGTGGAAGGGCCGAAAGCCAGGGCCCAGCAGAAATCCATAACCATAGGCACGGCCATCCGTAAAGAGGGGCTCAAGATGGTCTGCGCCGACAAGCGCAGGATAAGCCAGGTGCTCATGAACCTCCTGGAAAACTCGATCCGCCACACCTCGCGCGGCGGCAAGGTGACCGTTTTCGTGGAACGTCAGGAAGAAGCGGTCTGCGTTTCCGTGACGGACAACGGCGAGGGAATAGAGCAGGCCGAACTGACCAAGCTTTTTCAGAGTTTTTATCAGCCGGCCGGCAGCAAATCCCCGCACGGGCGGCTGGGCCTGGGCCTGTCCATTTCAAAAGAGATAATCCAGAACCACGAGGGCAGGATCTGGGTCGAATCGGAGGGCGTGGGTAAGGGCTCTTCGTTCAAATTCACCATCCCGTTCGCCAAGGAGCCGCCGCCCGCCGAAAACGCGCCCGGCGCGCCGGCGACGGGCGCGAACAAGCCTTGATTTTGCTATAATGCCTTTAGGGTTGACAAGAATAAGCTGATTTTTTCCCGTTGCCGGCTGCTAAAACAGAAGGAGACTTTCACCATGGCCAAAATTATCAAAAAAACCGTAACAGTATTAATCGCTGACGACCAGACTCTTTTCAGGGAAGGCATAAAAGATCTGCTGGAGGACGAGAACGGCATCTCCGTAGTGGGGGAGGCTTCCAACGGTCCGGAAGCGGTGGCGATGGCGAAAAAGATAAAGCCGGACGTGATCCTTATGGATATAAAGCTTCCGCAGCTGGACGGAATCGCGGCCACCCGCATCATCAGGAAAGAATGTCCGCAGACCAACGTTCTTATACTGTCCAGTTATGAAGACGAGGCGCACGTTACCGAAGCCATCCAGGCCGGAGCGAACGGATATCTCTCCAAGATGCTCCCCGCTTCGGAGCTGGTTCATGCGCTCAAGACTTTCACTTCCGACGGCGTCATGATCCCGCAGCCCATCATGGGCAAGCTTATACAGGGTTTAAGGCAGATGGGCCAGCCGGGTTACGAAAACGCCCCGGACGCCCTTACCGCCACCGAGATCAAGGTTATGTCCCTGCTCGGCAAGGGCAACTCCAACAAAGAGATCGCCGCGGCGCTGGGTTGCAGCGTCAAGACCGTGAAGAACCACCTTAACAGCATCTTCCAGAAGCTTGCGGTCAATAACAGGACTGAAGCCGTGGTTAAAGCGATAGAAAAAGGCCTCATTTCGCACGAGGGGCAGTAAGCTCTTCTTTAACCGCCGTAATCAGGGGCTGCTGATCTTTTCAGCAGCCCCTGTTTGCAATAAATGGGCAACAACGTAAAGGTATAATATGACGGATCAACTGAAACAGGGGTACGCATTCGGTAAATCCGTCATCCCGGCGATCTGTTGGCCGGGATCCATTGAGTAAAGATTTATGGATTCCCGCTAAAAGCACGCGGGAATGACGGGTTTACTGAATATTTATGAACAGGGAGCTATGAATTTAGTGAATGATATATTCTTTGGCAGCGTGCGGCCTATGGCCTATGGCTTATGGCGCTCTTTCTGCCTATGGCCTGTGGCTTACGGCTTATGGCGCCCTTTCCGGCCATGCCGGAAAGGGCAGGTTACTGTGGAATATCTGCTTATGCTGGCCGCCGTGGTCGGCGTGACGCTTATTTTCGGCGTACTCTTTCACAAGAAGATCCTGGGCGCGATGTTCAGCCTGGTGGGCATGGTGATAGGCGCCGGCAGGCCCGCGACGCCGGGATGAGGGATGAGGGATGAGGGATGAGGGATGAGGGATGAGGGATGAGGGATGAGGGATGAGGGATGAGGGATGAGGGATGAGGGATGAGGGATGAGGGATGAGGGATGAGGGATGAGGGATGAGGGATGAGGGATGAGGGATGAGGGAGTGTTACTTGTATGGGGATTGAGGATAAAAAAAATAAAATAGCGTCGGGGAAAATTTTTTTCCCCTCTTTTCTTTTTTCATCCCTCATCCCTCATCCCTCATCCCTCCGCCCTTTCCGGCTCAGCCGGAAAGGGCAGATCCTGATCCCCTCTCTTTTTATAATCCCCTCGCTGATGCTTTTTATCTACCTGCTGTTCGAGACTACCAAGCTTTCCAGGGAAAAGATCCGCCAGCAGTTCGCGGTGGACTCCGCCGCTTTCATCCAGATGGGCGATTATACCAACCTCCTGAACCGCACCGCCTACGTCAACGGCGCTTTCCCGTACAGGATCTTCAAGGAGTCCTACGAGTGCACCCATGGCTGCAGCACCGGTACCGAGGAGAACTGTCTGAAAAAGACCGATGACAGCGGGGCGGTCTGCACCTACAAAATGCTTTACGAGTCCGGCGCCATCCCTAAATATAAGGACGATGTGGAGCTCCAGGACGCCGTGCCGCTGGACAAAAAGCCCAAGTGGGAGATAGCTTTCGCCGATCCCCCGCGGGGAAGCATGAACGCCAACCCACCGGCGCCGGAGAGCAATGTCGACCTGATAAACAGCGACCAGGGCATCCGGTATTATATTTTCTGGGATCCGGCCGTCGGCATCTATAAGTTCTACGCTCAGGTCTATACGCTGCTGGGCACGGTGGAGGAATCCCAGATGACGGTGTTCGAGCGCCTGACCGAGAATTTCAACTTTTTCAGAAAATCTTATTACCTGAACGCAAATACCGCGGAGTGCGTGAGAAACCCCGACGTCTGCGGCGAAGACGGCATAAGAAGCCGGGGCGGTTTCCGGGATAATAAATTTACCCGCGGCGCCAGTATGTTCATGCATTATATCAAGACGATAACTTTCCACGCCAAAGTGCCGCAGTCCGGGCTGCCGCCTTATTTTCTGGGTAAGACCACCCCGCCGCTGGATATGACCTCCATGAACCCCAACGGCCTGTTCCAGCTCGCGTCTTTCAGCGACAGTTCCATGAAACGCATCGGCGACGGCTACAATGTCTACCAGGGCTGGGACGCGCCCTCCAACTATTTCGGCGTCAATTTCAATACCAAGGTACCCTGCGAGGAAACCGGCCGCCCCTGCGTGCACGCCCTGGTCTCCAGCCAGTGCCCGCAGATGGATTCCGGCAATAACTGCGTGTGGCCGGCCCCCACGCCGAAGTATCAGACGAGGCTTTATCCGTAGGGCAGAGGGATGAGGGATGAGGGAGAGAGTGACTTGTATGGGAATTGAGGAGAAAAAAAATAAAATGGCGTCGGGGAAAAGTTTTTTCCCCTCTTTTCAATCTTTTAATTTTTCATCCCTCATCCCTCATCCCTCATCCCTCCGCCTTTTCCGGCTGCGCCGGAAAGGCCAGGCTATGACCGAAGTCGTGCTTCTGTTCCCGCTTTTCATGGTCATAGTCTTTATCACGGCAAAGATGTTCGCGCTGCTGGTGCTGGTGCAGAAGATGGAAATAGGCTCTTATTACGCCGCCCGCCGCTGGCAGTTGGAATCCCACCTCAACGCCGAATTCGCGGCCGGCTGGGACGAAACTTTCCTGAAGCGGGACATCGAGGAAAAAGTGAAGGGCTACCTCGGTTTCTACACCCCGTCGGTAGGCAAATTTCTCAATCTACGCTCCCTGAAACTGGACATTGTAAGGACCCAGGTCTGGAACGTGGTCACTCTGACCGTGGAAACCGACCCCTCCGGGATAGGGCTGCTTTGCAAATATCCCAAACAGGCCGTTTGCGCCGCCCCCTACGGCGCGGCCTGCAACAACGGCTACGACTATCTCTGCGCCGGCGGGAAACAGCTGGAAGTGGTGAAATACGTGCCTAACCGCGACCGGCCCATCCAGTTCGTCCTGCCGGGACTGAAATAACCCTTGAAAATCGCGGTTTTCTCTGCTATAACATAGAAGAAAGTTGTCGAAGATGAGCCTTGGGGATGATATAAGGATATCAGTTCCCTGACTCAAGTGTTCTTTGTTTCTGTACCCTGGATCCTCTACTCTGGGATTTGACTGGAGAATATATGAACTCCGAGAAAACCGATTCCGGTTCAAGAAGCGCGGGGAACCGCGCGCGGGCGGGCCTGTTATTAACGGCTATATTCCTGGCCGGCGGGGGTTTTGTGGCCTGGTTCGCCATGAAGAACGCCGCCCATAACCTGGCGGCCGGGGATAAATATAACCAGTTGACCGCCAACAGCGCCGCCGCCTCCGGGAGCGCCGCGGCCGTGGCCGAGAGAGAGCGCGGCTTCTTTGCCTCCGAAGAGGAGCTGGCAAAGGCCGATCCAGCGCTCAAAAAAGATCTCCTCGACAGCGCCGCCGGCGCGCCGGACGCCGGTGCGGCCGGCGCGGCCCGCGCCCCGGATTCCGCGTCCGCTTCCGCCGCCGCCTCCGCCGGGGCCGGGGGTGAGGGGTTCTCCGCCGGTTCCGGGGGTTACGCGGCGCGCTCCGGGGTTTCCGGTTCCGCGCCGGGGACTAAACTGCTTGTCCGGGGAGCAAGTCTCTCCCGGTTTAGCGGCGGGCAGACTTCTAATTCCTCGGTCTCAAAGCCCGAGGAGATGGCCGCCGGCATTCCGGCCAGGGCCGTCCGATCCGACGCGGGCCGGCCGGCCGGCGGCCTCGCCGGAGCGCCCAAAACCTCCGTCATGGATGCGTTAAAAAGCGCTTTCAGGGCCAATCTTTCCGGTGCGCGCCAGGCCTCGCATGACGCCTCAAGGGGCTGGATAGCCAGGTCGTTCGACGCCAACCCCGAATCTTCGTACTCCCTGGGCTACGACGAGAAAATGAAAGCCAAACTCGACCGTATAAATCCGAATTCCATCCCCAAATATCTGCGCGAGCAGAATCTCGACGCCTCAGAAGCCAAGTCGCTGCGCATTCCCGAGGTGGATAAGCCGGAGTTCGACGGTGACGGCACTAAAGAGGCGTTGAAAAGCGACAAGGATTACCAGGACAAAAAAGACAGCAGCCAGGATCTGGCCAAAGCTCTGTTCAATCCGATCGGGCCTTTCGCCGCCGCCGGAAGCGCCGACAATCCGGTCGCGGCCGGCGCAGGGGATTCGGCGTCTCCGGCGGGGGAGGCGGATCCCGGCAAATACGATGATCCCGAGGCCGAGCAGGAACTGCAGACTTTGGCCCAGGAAGATTACCTTGTCACTGCCTGCGCGGACAACGGCGCGGCATGCGGCGGAACGCCTGAGCACCCCATGTGCTGCCTGCCCCCCGGCTATCTTAACCAGCAATGTTCAGTGACGGATCCGTCCGCTCCTGCCGGCACCTGCACCGCCGGCGCGGGCGATTTTCCGCCCCTGGATACGGCAATACCGCAATAAAGGCGGGGAAATCCAGTTCTTGTTTCCAATCCGGATGCTTACCGGAGATCTATGAAAAAAATATTCCCGGCGGTTTTTTTTCTGCTCGGCGCCGCGGCCTGCGCCGACAGGAGCCTGGACAGAGATATCGTGAAAGTGTTCGAGAGGCACAGCTACCGGGAGTACGCTCCGCAAAAAATAACGGAACTGCTCCGTTCAAGGGGCGCGGCCGGCCTTAAGCTCCTGGACAGGCACGCCGAAGTTGTGGCGTCCAGAAAAGAGCTCGGAGAACTGCCGTCCGGCGGACACATTTCATCCGGCCTGCTGGCGGCGGAAGACGGCGGCGGGGTTTATGCGGCAAAAGTATTCCGCGGATCTCCCGCCGAAGCGGCCGGCCTAAGGGACGGCGACCGGATACTTGAAATAGACGGGGTGAAAGCCGTTCCGGCCGCGCTCTCAGAACGGCTGCGGGGCCGGGCTTTTAAATTTAAAGCCGAACGCCGGACGCTGAAAGGGCCGGTTGTGATGATCGCGGACGTGAAACGGGAGAAGTTTTCGTTTCCGGCCGTCTTCGGCCTGTACGCGCCCGGGAGCCGGACGGCTTTCGTGAAAATAGGGATGTTTTACCAGGGGTCCGGATCCTCCGTAGCGTCGGGATTGGAGACTCTCTCCCGCCTGGGCGCCAAAAAAGTCATATTCGACCTGAGGGACTGCGCCGGCGGCGCGCCGGACGAGGCCGCCGGTTTGCTTGCGGCTTTCGCGCCCAAAGCCGGCCCGGTTCTTGAGATCAAATCCCGCCATAAGGGCTATTCCAGGCTCATTGAGGCCCCCGGCCGGGGCCGGTTCGCCGGTCTTAAAGCCGCCGTGCTTGTCAATTCCGGCACCGCCATGACCGGCGAAGTCTTCGCCGCCGCGCTGAGGGAGCTGTCCGGCGCAGTTGTCATAGGCGGGCTTACAAAAGGGGAGGTTTCGCTTACCAGAACATTCAGACTTGGGCGGAGCCGAAAAGGCCTTACGCTTACCGTGGCCCGCCTCTTCCCGCCCTCAGGCGCGGATCTGGAGGAAAACGGCCTGGAACCCGGCCTGAAGATAGCCTTGTCTCCCGGGCGGGAGGCGGAACTAAAAGCCGCCTGGGCCTCCTCCGGAGAAACCGTCCTCTTGGCCGACCCCGTCTACAAAAAAGCCCTGGAAGCACTGACTAAATAGCCCCCGCAAACAGGTGCACGCCCGCGGTTTGCGCAACGGAAAGGCACCTGTTACCTTTACTACGAGGATAAAACACCGGGATTCCCGGTGTATTGACAATATACCGGGATTCCCGGTGTATTGACAATATACCGGGATTCCCGGTATAATAGGGCATGAAACTTTATATTCCAAATAGCGCCTTTTTGGGGAACATTGACCCTTTTCTTAAAAGTTTTGATCCCTCCGGAACCGAATCTTTGGAAATTACGGCTAATAACAAATGGATCTCTATCCATCCCGCTGTGCTTGCTATGATCGCCGCTTTGGGCGTCACAGTTGACCCGGCAAATATCCGGTGTCAAAAATTTGAAGCCAGATCAAGCCATTATCTGGCCCGTATGGGGTTGTTTAAAACCCTTAAAATACCTTTTAATGTCCCTTTTGTGGAGCATGAACCGGCCGGACGTTTTATCCCGATAACCCGGATACGCGGCTCGGATGAATTGTCCAGATTTATTGCCGATATGGTGCCATTGCTGCACCTCGAACCGGAGCAGGCTAGAACGATCGGTTATATTATAAGCGAGCTGGCCCGGAATGTTATCGAGCACGCGGAGGCGGATCACGGGGCTTTCTTGTGCGCGCAGTATTATAAAAAGAGCAATTCCATTCGTGTCGGTATCGCGGACACCGGGGTGGGGATAAAACAAACTATTACCCGGTCTCATCCGGCCGACACCGATCTGGAGGCCATAAGACTGGCGTTGCGGCCGGGCATAACCGGAACAACCAACAGGGAAGGGGGCACGGAACAGAACGCCGGAGCGGGCCTCTTTTTTATTAAATCCATAGCCAGCATAAACCGGGATTTTTTTGTTATCTATAGCGGGAACGCTCTTTATAAGCTGCTCAAGAAGCCGGCGGGTGTGAGGCCGCGTCTCCATGCGGATCCATTCGATGACCGGCATTCACAGGAAGAAAATCTCCCCGCCTGGCGCGGGACGGTGGTCGGAGCTGATATTACACTGGACCAGACCGCGGAGTTCTCCGCGCTCCTGGACGCGATCGCCGGTACATATAAGGCGGCGGTCAGGGAGCGCGTTCAGGCCCGCTACAGGAGACCTAAGTTCATATGAAGAATATCGTGCTCTTTAACAAGGCGGGCGCGTTCGCCGAAAATAAGGATATAGCCAGGGATATCAGGGTCAAGGAAATTATCCCCGCGCTTAACAGCGGCGAAGACGTAGTCCTTGATTTCGAAAAAGTTGAAGCCGCCACGCAATCTTTTGTCCATGCCCTGATCAGTGATGTTATAAGAAAATTCGGAAGCGCAGCGCTGGACCGGATGTCTTTCAGATCTTGCACGCCCACGGTAAAAAAAATAATCGGCATAGTGACGGACTATATGCAGGAAAGCCTCGGCCCGGAATAGATATAGAAGGCGCGCGGCCGCCGCGAATAAAGCCCTCGTAAAATAGTAATATATCCTCGGTTATAAAATGGTGTAAACCGTGAACTGTGCGCCTCTATAGTATGAGCAAAAGCCTGGCTCCTTTTAGAGAGGATGAAAAATGAGCATGCAAATCAGCTTCGTCAATCAGGATACACCGACGGACAAAACGGAAAAAACCGTAAATGGCATTTTCAGGGCGGCGGGACAGATAATGTTCAATTATCATATGCTGGTGTTAAAAAAAGATATCAGGACGGTAAAGACAGCGTACACCGTTACAATGGCGAGGAAATAAACGTGGCTTCTTATACCGACGAGTATTTAAAATTTCTCAGGCTTTTGGATAAACACAAGGTCGATTATCTCGTTATCGGCGCTTATGCCGTTATGATCCACACAAAAACACCGAGAGCGACTAAAGACATGGATACCTGGATAAGACAGACGGAAGAAAACGCGGTTAAGTTGGCGGCGTCGTTGAAGGAGTTCGGGGGCCTGGAGGTTTCTGAAGAGGCTATTTTGAAGATGGGTCAAAGAATTGAAATTAAAAGCGAGGCGTTCAAAATTGAAATATGGACTTCCCAGGAAATCCTGGGTTTTGAGGAAGCGTGGGAACGGAAATTGACGGATACTTTGGAAGATTTTTCCATTAATGTGGTGTCAAAAGAGGATTTGATAAAACTCAAAAAGCATTTTAACAGGCCGCAGGATAAGATGGACTTGAGTTTACTGGAGAATGGTTGAATTTGACAGGCCTATAGGTTTGAAGTTTATGCGCCTGGCCGAATATCTTGAAAAACTGCTTGGCCGGAAAGTGGACGTGCTTACTCCGGACGGTCTTAAAGGCATCAGGGCGAAAACCGCCGCTGATAGTATCCGAAAGGGGTTGAAATACAAAGGATAGCGGTTATCTTTTGTCTGTAACAACAGGTGTTAAAGGGAACAGCGTATTATGGATAATCTTACGGGGAAAGAAAAACAGGCGGTTAATAAGCTGATATCGGGCTTAAAGAATCTTTACGGCGCCAATCTGGACAGCGTTATCCTTTACGGTTCGAAAGCGCGTGGTGACGCCACGCGGGACTCCGATATTGATGTCATGATCATACTGAATGGATACAATAACCAGAGCGAGGAGTTTGACAAGGTTTTTAAGTTGGTTTACGCGGTTGAGGAGGAATATGATTATGCTCTTCTGATATCGTTTATCATCAGAAAAAAAGAAGAGTACCGTGTCAGGCAGACCCCGCTGTTGCTTAATGTGCGCAGGGAGGGAGTGAATTTATGGATGAGATAACCGGTCTGGTTAAAAAAGCGGAAGAGGAAATAAAAGCCGCAGAAATGCTCATTAAGGAGGAACTGTGCCGGATTGCCGTTTCCAGGGCGTATTACGCCATGTTTTATGTCGCGGAAGCGTTGTTGCTGACCAGGGAATTGTCTTTTTCTTCGCATAAAGGCGTTATCTCCAATTTCGGCAGAGAATTTGTTAAAAGCGGTATTTTTGATAAAAAATTCCAGAAGGCGCTGCGCGACATTTTTGAGTTAAGGCAAAATTGCGACTATGATCCGCTGCCGGAAATAGATGAAAGTAAAACCAAACAGGCATTACAGAATGCAAAAGATTTTATAAATGCAGCGAAAATATATCTGGCGGTGAAGGGTTAGCAGACTGAGTGTTTAAGCGAGAAAAGGCTCCTTTTAGAGAGGATGGAAAATGTCGCCGGAATTGCTGGAAAGCATCGTAAAGAGAATTGTTGACGGGTATAACCCGGACAAGATCATCCTGTTCGGCTCCTACGCCTATGGCACGCCCACCGAGGACAGCGACCTCGACCTGTTTATTGTGAAAGACGACAACCGCAAAAGCATGGACAGGTTCTGCGAGGTCATGAAAATTCTCAGGGACGTAAAAGGTGTCTCAATAGAGCCGTTGGTATTTACCAATGAGGAATTGAAAAAAAGAGTGGGTCTGGAAGACGATTTTATTCTGGAAATTATGAATAGGGGAAAGGTGATGTGTGAGCGAAGTCCAGGTGCTTTACACCCAGGTTGAGGAGTTGTTGAAGATGGTGTTGTAAGAAGAGAGATTTTCTTTTATGGTAGACGGAGAAGCCCCAAACCTTACCGGAGTATTTCCCCGTATGCTTGTTGATGTTTCAAAAGACCAGGCAGACATCCACCATGTCAACGACTTCATACCGGCCAAAATGGCCTCCAAGGCGGATATGGGCCGCGTGATAAACGCTATAGAAGTTGGGCGCCACCGCTTGCGCTGGTGCGACCGTTTTGAAGTTGGCCCTTGCATACCGGTATCAGGACGAACAAAGGTTTAGGAAAAGGTTGGCAAAGGTAACAGGTACCTTTTGCCACCGGCCGATTTGGGGCAGAATATGCAGTCAAAGCGAAGAAAGGTGGACGGTGCCTTTTACAATGTGATGAAAAAGGAGCGGAATATGCGAAAGAGGTTTATTAAAATTTTGGCGGCGGGGATTTTTATGCTGGGAACAGGGGCCTCGGAAAAGATTTTTGCGGACGTCGGGATTTCCATTAACCCCGGCTCATGGAACGCGGGGACCGGGGGGAGCGGCAGTTACATCTCATGGAATTCCGGAACACCCGCCGGGGGCGGCTATTTCAGCGTCGCCAATACTGGAACCCAGAATGTCAACTTGAAAGTGCGTGCCACGAACACTCAAAACTGGACTTTGTCCCCGGGCACGGGGCTAAACCAGTTCTCCCTTAAATGGGGGCAGACGGCGGCCGCAGGAGTTCAGCCTGTCTGGAACACGATATCTTCAACCGATTCGGTAATACCCGTCCCGCTTTCTCCCGCGGCTGACTATAAATTTGATTTAAAATTCCAGTCTCCGACCCAGGTCGAGCCGCCGGATCTGAGTGCGCCTCAGCAAACCTCGCTTACAGTTACGGCTGACCCCGCTCCATTATTGCCTTCTGCCTATACAATAACCGGAGAATGGCAGGTTGCTACAAGCTCTGCGGTCTCCATGATTGGAATAGATAGCCAGAATAATTTATGGTTGCTCTTTGTGTATGAGCCCTACGGAAATGCTACAGCTACTGTGAAAAAAATATCTCCGGATGGAACGGTTTTACACGAATCCTTGGTTCCTGTGGCTTGCTATCAGGGAGAAATTTCAAATAATATTGGTGAAAACAGTATGAATGACATTGATTCAAATGGGAATATTTTACTTCTTATGCGGACAAGGGTTTGCAAATTAGATCCATCTGGCAATCTTTTGGGTCTTTATTATACTCCTGGGTGCACCAGCGTTGATGCTTGCGAGGATCCGTTAGGTTACCTTAGTGCTGGGGCAAACGGGTATGTTTATTTTGCGCATTCTGCCAGCCTCAAGGTTACAATGGATCCTTTAACTACGCCATTTTCTACGATAGGCTATAACAGTTTTGGATATCCAAATCTTGAAGGTGTTAACACGCTACAGGTTACAAATGAATCAGTATATCTTACTACTAATCAAGGTGAGCTTTATGAATTTGGTCTTGAAGGAAGTTTGAAAAGAATGATTTCTAATCTGTATAGTGACACTTGGCCGGATATAGGGCAAACAGCTAAAGACCCTTTTGGGAATCTTCTTGCGGTGGGGACAACCGAGATGGGGCGTCGTTTAGTACGGTTGGAAGGAACACTGTTTAAAACACTTGCGATATTAGAGGGTGTCGCTTCAGGGGGGATGGCTGTTGATTCAACCGGGAAAATTTATTTTAGTCAGGACGATGGGCGAATTTCAATTTTATCTCCTCAGTATTAAAAATGAGTAGAAAACTTTTGGGAAGTATTATGGCTTTTGCTTTGATCCCGGCTTTAATCGGAGCCGCAGGGCCTGTTTCAAGCGGGTTGGTTCTAAACAAGGATAAAATAGTGGTAGTCAACGTTCCCGTGGGGAGAGAAATTAACATTGATCTTCCCGATATGTGCATAAAGCCGGAGAAAAAGGTTTCCTGTTTTTTTAGTTTAAAAGACAATATGCGAAAGGGGTATTCCAAATTTCCGGAAAATTTGTTTGCCGGTTCAAAAAATAAGAATATTGTGCGCATCCCTGAAGAGCAAAAATATTATAACCGGCATTTTGAAGCAACGCTGACCGCGCGGGCGGAGGGGCCTATTGCTACGGAGATTGCTGTACCGGTTTGGATAGAGACGGAAAGTAAAGTTTTTGATTCAACGGAAAATCTTGAAAAAGGTTTTGGCTTTATGCCTAGCGCGTTTGATGTAAATGATGTAACAAAAAAAGAAATTTTCATCTATAACAATACCGGTTCATCCAGAACTTTCAATGTTTTTTTGATCTATCCGCCGCAAAGGAGCGGTTCAAGTCTTTTTGTGCAATCACCGGGATATGAATGGCTGAAAGAGGGTCCGGGGTTTGAGATCAGTATGGAAATTGGGAAAAAAGTTGCAACAAACAGGTTTAAAATTGAACTTTCAAATGGTCAAATAGCCGGTATAAAGGTTTCCAAAAGCGAAAGCGTGCTTCCGGGGCAGGAAGTTCTGATAGCCGCTGTGCCCGAGGGGACTTCTGGATATGAATTTGCGCGCATTCTCCGGCTGAAGGGGAAGAGTTAGTGAAACTAATCGTCTTAGTGATCGCGATTTTACTGCCCTCAAGCGTTTTGGGGCAGACTTCCGCGAGTTCTATCATAAGCTTTATGCCTGATTATCAGGCGTCCGCGCCCGCGCAGGCCCAGGTTCTTATCACCTTTCAGCCTGACTATGTTGTTGGGGTGGCTTCAGCCGTATTGCAAATAAGCTTTGCCCCGGATTACAACCCTCCTGCGGCGGTGGCGGATTTGGGGATTGACATGGTTTATCCGTCGTCGGTGACGTTGTCATGGTCCGCGCCTTTGGATGTCGGGAGTACGGTCAGTTTGTATGACATCAGATATGCCTCAACGATGATTGATGCCTCAAATTTTAATTCGGCGATAATTGTTAGCACGCCGCCGGCTCCGCTTGCTCCGGGGACTACTCAAACCATGGATATTGAAATTGCGGCGGACTGGACTTCTTTCTTCGTTGCTTTGAAAAGTATGGATTCGGCGGGGAATGTTTCCGATCTGAGCAATGTGGCGGGGCTCTCGCGCAGTACAGTGGTGGTAAACGGGCTGGCGGAGCTTGAATTTTCAGCGGAGAAGCCTGTTTTTGCCGCTTTAGCCTCAACCACAAGCCAGGAATATTTAGTCGCGCTGGCTTCGGTTGCTGAGCAGGGCCTGGTTCTTATAACCAATATCTACGAACTGGGCCCGGAAGGAACCACTTTTGACCCCCCAGCCGTGCTGACCCTGAGGTGGCTGGATTCAAACAACAACGGCATAGTGGATTCTACTGAGCTTGCAGGCCCAATCAATGAAACCGACCTAAAGCTGATGCGGTTTAACGGAACCGAATGGGCCGATGTCGCAGATCAGACGGCTGATTATGACGGTAATTTTATAACCGGGCGGCTTAGCAGCCTTTCGCTGTATGGATTGTTCGCGAAGCGCCCCGCGCCCACGGTGTCCGTGAACCTTGAGCCGAAGATGTTGAATGATAAGGGTAATGGCAGATATGTGTTGGCCAGATTCCGTGTTTCCGGTTGGAAAACCGCCTCGGATATCGATCCGCTGAGTGTGAAGATCGTGAAAGTGGATGGCCGGCAATTAATAACGCCGATCCCCGCGATCATTAATCCCCACAGGGAAGAGGAAAACTGTGACGGCGACGATGATAAAGACGAGGCTCGCGGCCAAGGTAAAGGGAAAGATTTAAAAAAAGAGGAAAAGTACAGGCGAAAAACCATTACGCTCGAATTCGACCGCAAGGCCCTTGAGAGGGAGCTGCCTGCGGGAAAATGGTCTCGGGTCACTTTTCAGGGAACTTTCTACGGCGGCCTGCCTTTCAGCGCCGCCGATTCCGTGATGCTGCTAAAGCAGGGCAAGTGGTGGTAGCCGGATCTGCATATCCAGCCATTGACATGTCAAGAATTGGGTCTTGACAAAGCCGGGGTATCTGCTATAATATAGTTGGAAGCGGAGATTTGCCGAGGTTTGTGCTTTGGTGGTGCGGGCGTTCGTTCGAGAGAGCGGTGTCGGAGTGGAGTGGTGCCCCGTTAGAGGCGCGGTAGCAGTCGGGTGAAGCGTCGGGTGCGGTCAGCGAGCTGGAAGTGCGGTAGACACCAGGAGCGGTACGGTGGAAGTGGAGACGGTGGCAGCAGCCGGTGCGACTCTAACGGGGCAGTTTAAGTTCGGTCACGATAATAGCAAAGTCGGCGAAAGCCGGCGGCGCAAAGCCAGAGACCCGCTAAGTGACGCGGGGGTCAGGTTGCCGAAGACAACAGGGATTCAAGATTGAAGATTTAAGATTCAGGATTGGAGCCGTTTGCCGTTCCCAATCCGGAATCTTGGATCCGGGATCCGGAATCTTATATCGATCTAGGCCGTTTTGGCTGTCTTCGGGTTATTGGCCCTGTTACCGGGGCATGACGAAGAGATCCAAAACGGTCTTTTTTTATGCCTGTCTGAAAGGTACCCCAAAAGGTGCCTGGCACCTTTTGAGGGTGAGGGAGGGCCTGGTTATGAAATTTGTTTCGGAAAATGGCGCAAGAAACAACTTTGTAACAGGCTCTTTATATAATAAAATATATAACAATTCAGGAGTGCTGAATAATGGAGAGGTTTTTGCCTTTTTGATGGAAGAAAGGCGCCTGTTACCTATTGCCCCCGAACCGGTGCAAAGGTAACAGGTACCTTTTGCCAGAGGCGGAGATTTTGATTATGACACAGAGAACGATAGTGGCGGCGCTTAATGGCAAGCGGGCCTATATGCATGAGCAGTTTGGGGTCAAAAAACTGGCGCTTTTCGGCTCGTTCGCTGCCGGAACAGCAGGGAAGAGTAGCGATGTGGATTTAATCATTGAATTTGACAGGCCTATAGGTTTAAAG
Organism: Elusimicrobia bacterium GWA2_56_46; assembly: GCA_001799575.1. Lineage (GTDB taxonomy): Bacteria > Elusimicrobiota > Elusimicrobia > Elusimicrobiales > UBA9959 > YA12-FULL-51-18. Next base: position 93,843 of record MGTT01000011.1, on the reverse strand, counting down.
TTCATGCGCCTGGCCGAATATCTTGAAAAACTGCTTGGCCGGAAAGTGGACGTGCTTACTCCGGACGGTCTTAAAGGCATCAGGACGAAAACCGCCGCTGATAGTATCCGAAAGGGGTTGAAATATGTCTAAACGGCATGCAGAGGAGCTGCTGGAGGACATAAAAGAGGCTGCCGGAAGAATTGAGAAATATATCGGGGGTATGGATTATCAGGCTTTTCTTGAGGATCTGAAGACTCAGGACGCGGTCGTCAGAAATGTCGAGATTATCGGCGAAGCGGTAAAAAAGCTTCCGAAATCTTTTACTTCGAAGCATGCCGGAATACCGTGGAAAGAAATGGCGGGGACAAGGGACAAGCTTATTCACGATTATTTTGGCGTCAACTACGACATCTTGTGGAATATCGCCAAAAGTGAGCTTCCGGGAATACTGGATGCGATAAAAAAGTTGCCGCTGGATGGCGAGTAAAAGGAGCCAGGCGCCTTTTCAAGGAACGAAAAGAAGAAAAAGGCAGCGCTGCCTTTTTTGAGGGTGTTTGCGGTCAATGTGCTTATGATACTTAATAGCGGTCAAATTACGAGAAAAATAAGCGGATTCAGGTCCGTTCTTGCCCGTTTTTGCGCTGGTGCCCCCCGGAACCCGCAAAAGGTAGACGCTACCTTTGCGTTAAAGTCCGCTCTGGCGGGTTTTTGGCCGACAATTAAGCGTTTAAGCAACGTCCCCTATGTGGTGTTGTTGGTTTATGGGGCGGGTGGGGTTTGCGCCGCCGCGGAGAAGAATATTTTATCCGCCGCTCCTAAGGAGCGGCGGGAGGCGCTGGCGGAATTAGTGGGATCACGGGGGGAGAAAGCCGTGCCGCAGTTGATCAAGTCGCTGGGCGACGGCGATCCCGGCGTGCGGGGTGACGCGACCCGGAGCCTGGGCAGATTGAAAAGCGGCAAGGCTGTTGTGCCTCTTACGAGTCGGCTTAAGAGCGATACTAGTTCCAGTGTGCGTGGCCAGGCGGCTCTGGCGCTGGCTGAGATCGGGGATCGGAAAGCTGTCCCGGCTCTGGTTCAATGCTTCAAGGATAAAAGCGCCGGGGTTAAAGGTTATTGCGTCAGGGCTTTGGGGATATTGCGGGCTAAAGAGGCGGTCGCGCCTCTGGCGGGCCTGATGGCCGGGGCGAATGCCGACTTTAAGGCTCAGGTCCTTAATTCCCTGGGTAAAGTCGGTTCCCCGGAGGCCGGCGGTGCGGTCAAGACGGAGCTTGAAGATCTGCGGGCCAAAAGAGCCGGCGGTGCGAAAATTGACCAGCCCCTGCTTGTTGAAGAAGAGGCTATCCGGGCTTTGGGCGAAATAGGCGGAGCGGATGCCGTGCCTCTGGTTAAAAAGGGGCTGGATTCCCCGGATGACAGGATAAGGGCGGTTTCCTGCCGGGCTTTGCTCAAACTAAATGATAAATCCGGTTTGCCGGTTTGCCTGGGGCTTCTCTCCCACTCCGAAGCCGGCATACGCCGGGAAATCGCTGAAGCCCTGGCGGAATCGGGCGATGCCTCCACAACCGGAGCTGTGCAGGAAGCCCTGAGAGTCGAGCCTAACCCGGTGGTGCGCAGGATCTTGGAGTCCGCCCTGGACAAGAGCGGAAGGTAAAAAAGGTAGACGCTACCTTTTTGGGTTTTAGCCGAATTTATGCTGAAAGCGGAAGATAAAAAGGGCTTAAAAAACAACGGAATTTTTAGTTCAAAATCCGTTTTGGCTTCGTTTTTTGCCCGCATTGCCAAAAGGACTCCCGCCGCCTTTTTGGGAGCGCCTTTTGCGGCATTTAAGCGATTAAGCAACGTCCCTTTTTTCTCTGTCCTTGTCCTTATGCTATTGGCCTTGTTCTGCTCCGGGAGTTTGACAGTGTATGCTGCTGTTGTAGTGGACAGTGTTGGCAATACACAGAATTCTAACCAGAGAAAAGTGATAGCCACTCCTAACGGCTATGTGATAGTTGTAGGTACAGGAAGTGATAGTACCGTGGCCTATTGGTCGTATACGGGAGAGGGGCCGTGGACGTCTACGAATCTTTTTCGTGGGCTTGGAGGTGCGTACGATACCGATGTAGGCATAAAGCCCAACATTTGGTACGAGGGGGGGATATCGACAAAGGTTATCGCGGCGGTTTCTACCTCTAGAGCGCCCGATAGGCCGGCTGGCTATTATCCGGAAATATTCATCAGGCGTTTTAATGTGAGTTCAACCGGTATTCAAATGGTAAGTAATCAGAAAACCTCTAATATCACCCCGAGTGTTACAGGTTGCTTGCGCGCTACGTTAGGCTCCGGCGGATTCGTTGGTCAGAACTGGCCGGTCGGACTTATGGTTCATCCCACGGATTCTACGAATAAAGTCTGGATAAGCGGTTTGCTGACAGATAACGGCGCCTTGCCGGGTGTGGATATGCTTGACGGCTATATCGTATATGACGATAATCTGACCGATCCTGCGGGCACCTGGCGATTTGATGATGGTGACGCTGACTGCAGCGAAGCTGGCACCGATAACGATTCTCTGGCTTATCCGGTTCTGCTCCCACATCCGGTCGCGGCGCAGAGAGTTATCGCCGCATCTTTGGATATCGCTAATGTGGCAGCAGTTACTCCCAGAATCCACCAAAATGAGGATTCGTACGCGGATGCCGGCACGGGTAACCCGACTTTCACCGGGTTAAGTTGCGACCAAACCGGCTTTGACAACAATGTGTCCATGCTTACGGACTCCGCAGGGAATCTCCACGCGGTCTGGGTAGACTGCCAGGAGGATATATGGTATGGACGCATCAATAACGATGGAACGTGGAATACCGCATGGGACATAAGTTATGGCGATGCAAACTTAAGAGGAGATAATGCGGTGGGCGGGCAGGTGTTTAAAAATGTTTCGCTGGGCATCGCCAAAGCCGATCCAGCCAATGGATTCAATTCTGATACACTGTACATGATTTTTGTTTCATCCACCTCCGATCTCCAGAGCCTTACCTGTTACTCTACCGCAACAACGCTCGGAACCGATTGGGTGGAACAAACTGAATGGGCGGAGGCTTCAGCCACTCCGGCGCATCCATCCATAGCCTATTCAGTGACCAGGCCGGATGCCATACCCTTCGTTTGGCAGCAGAGCGACGGAGTATATTTTGACAAGAGCGTCACTTCCGGTTGGGCCGTACCCGCAATAGTTTCAGTTGCCACGTCTCCTGTGAATGCCTGGTTGAATTCGAACGTGTATGACTACGTTATTACCGCCTCCCCCTCTAATCCTTTTAGACAATATGGCGGCAAAGATCCATTAGCATCTATACTTTCTGGCGGGGCGGCTCAATCAGCCATTGTTGTCAGTACCCTGACGTTTACTTCTGGCACGGAGATAAGGCTGACGGTAAAAATATCTACTACGGTTGCCTTGTCAGCGACTCCCTATGATATACGCATCGTGAACCCGGACGGTGGAACTACGGGAGCGTCCGGTGAGCGTGTTTTTAAGATACCAAATCCCTCTACCACCTCTTTCGTGGATGAGGATAACGGTGCGCGCCTTTCCGGCGGTATTTTTCCGGACAACACTGGGACGTCATCTATCACCAGGGATATAGCGATCAACGGCGGAAATTTTGAAAATTGGGGGTCAACCGGCCTCCCGACTGTCTCGGTCACGGCAGGCGTGTCGGTAAATTCTATAACCAGTGTCACCAATTCTTCATTTATAGTTAAGCTCAAAATCTCTACGAATACCGTCGCGGGGACATATGCGCTTACAATCAGGAATCCGGACGGCTTGACTGTTTCGGAGCCGTCAACTTTCACCGTCACAAGTCCGATATCTGCGGTTACATATCCGGTTGAGGCCAATGGTCTTTTGGGAGGCTATACAACCGGATTCGTTACAATCGCCGGTACGGCGGGTTATGACGGCACAGGTGACGGTTTGGCGGATTCAATTGCGGGGATTTCGCAGAACACTTCCAATGTGCGTATTGTCAGGTTGAGCGACAGTTATCTCTGGAACGGGAGCGCCTTCGCTTCCGCAGGCAGTTTTTCTACGCCTGAAGATGAATGGCAGTCCGCGACGGCCGCCACGCCCTGGGGTTATTCCACGCTGGACATGAATCTCTTCCAGGCGGCTGATGAGGAGGGCAAGCAGTACCGTATAGAGACGCGCGGCAGGACATCGGACGAAGGCCGGGGCCTCGCTTCGGGCGCCGGCGTGGTTACGCTTACTATGGATCGCAAGCGTCCCGTCATTAACATCACTTCCCCTCCCGGCGGACAAATCATAGCCTCGCCCAGCGATATAGCCATGTCTTTCAGCGATATCTCGGGCGTGGGCAGGGTGGATTTTTCGCTCCAGGCGGATACGGATACGGCTCGTTACTGGACGGGTTCCTCCTGGACGGTTAATGAAACCTGGCTTTCCACCGCGGCCAGTCCCCAGATGCAGTTCGCGCCGCCCACCGCCGCCAACAGCGTGAACATTACTGCGGCATCGGGGGATCTGCGCCGGCCGGCCTGGGTGGACGGATGGAAATACAAGTTGCGCGCGAAGGCATTGGATCGGTTGAGCCAGCTCGGCTACGCTCCGAATGGCGCGGCGTCTCCGACCGAAACGGTTTTCTATTATGATATTACGGTGCCGACCGTCACCCTGGAGTCGCAGTGGGCGAACGTCTCCACGTGCACCGCTGGCGCGGGCTGCGCCGTCAGTTGGAAGAACGCGGCTTCTTCCATGGGCGGGACGATCTCGGACAATGTTCCCGTGGTGGAGGCGTTGCAGAATCCGAACGTGAGGCTCAGGATTTTCGACGTCACGGCCACCACGCTTTACCTGGATACCGGGACGCTGAGCTTCACCAATATCCAGCCGGATAACGCCTGGTTCGAGGCTAAAAAGAGCGGTGGACAGGCCAACTGCACGCTGAACGGCGCCGGCGGGACATGGAGCTGCGGTTTCAGCGCCGTTCCGGTTGGCGGGGCGTGCGGGCCCTACGGCGGACCCGCCTGCGGTTGGCAGAACGGCCGGGAATACCGGCTGGAGGTCTACGGCCTGGACGGCGCCGGCAATTCCACCGGCACGGCCGCCACCCCGCTTTATACCCGCTTTTTCAAGTTCGACGCCGACAAGCCCACAATCTCCGTAAGCTCTCCGGCGGTGAACGGCGGAGCTTACGGATTGAACGGGTTGGACGATCCCAACGGCAACGCCTCCGATTCCACCAGCGGGGTCAATAAGGTGGAATACCGGCTTGAGTATCCCGGCAGCGGGGGCCTTACCAAGTGGACCAAGGGCGTCACCGGCACCTGCGCGGGAGGCGCTAAAGGGCCGAATGATTGGTGCGATCAGACCGCGGCTATCTGGAACGCGGCGGAAAGCACCACGACGATCCCCTACCAGATCTGGCACGCTTCCGACGTGACCAAAGCGGCCAAATGGGTGGACGGGGAGGAGTATGCGCTGATAGTCAGGGTCATGGACAATGCGGGCAATTATTCCGCCGCTTATTCCACTATCACGTTCAAGTATGACGCCTCCGATCCGGAAGCCACTGTTACGTTCCCGACGGAAAACACGTTTTTCAGCGGCCAACCGACAGTCAGCGGCGTGGTGCAGGACAAGCCTTTGACCAGCCGCCAGAGCGGCATTGACCTCATGAATATAGGCGTACAGCGGCTGAGCGACGGCTACTGGTATAACGGCGGCTCGGGCTGGCAGGCCGGCCGCGGCGACCCCGCGCAGGCCGTCACCCAGGGCAGCCCCGGAGAGGCGACCGCCTGGAGCCACGCCAACTTCGGGTTGTTCTGGGGCGGCATAACCGGCAGCAGCGAGGCGTTCAAGGTTTACGCCTGGGCTCAGGACAAGGTGGAGCAGCCGGACGGGAGTTACAGGAATATAGAGTCCTCTTATACCGTAGTGGACAGGAATTTCTACTACGATATCGTCTCGCCGACCTCTTCGGTGATCGCTCCGGCGCACGGCCAGTGGTACAGCGCCGTCTCCGGCTACGACCTGCAATATCTGCTGGGCACGGCCAGCGACCGTCCGGCGACTGGCCCGGCCGCCGGCAACACTATTTTCAGGGCTTACGCCGAGATACGTTACACCAACGACGGCGACGCCAATAAGTGCTGGGGCGGGACGGCTTTCGACAAGCTCTGCTACCAGGACGGCGGCTCGGTCTGCGGAACGTCGGCTTCTAGCTGGCAGGAAATGACCATCTCGGCCAGCAGCTGGACGCTTCAGGCCCAGGCCGGCGCCGGCACGCTCTGGGCCGCCATGACCGACGGCCAGGGCTATCAGGTGAGGGTCTGCGCTCTGGATAATTCGGCGGACGCCTCGGGCGCCACCACGTTCACCAGCCGCAATAAGGAAACGTCTTTCACCGCCGGGCTCAACGAAAAAAACTTGTGGGTGGATAGATCCACGCCAAAAACATACATAACCGCTCCGGCGGCCAGCGGCGGCGATCTGGCGGGCTTTCCGGCGGCGATTACCGGTACGGCGGCGGACAGTTGGACCGGCTTGAGCGGCTCCGGGATACTGGAGAACAGCACGGCGGCTTTGCGCGCTGCGTTTTACGAAGAGGATTACGCCGGCTGCGGCGGGGCCAATTCCTACTGGAACATAGTCAGCGGCGCGTTCGATATAGCTCCGGGCGGATACGCGCCGGATAATGTTTCCCCGGCGGCCTGGGGCGCCTCCACGTCGTTTGACGGCTCCAATTGGACGGTGTCCGGGGGCTCCATCCCCGCCAACGGCGTTTTGAAGGCGGGTTGCAAATACCACATATACGCCAGGACGTTCGACAAGGCCGGCCAGGAGACCCCGTTCCCTTCCGCCCCCGTTTCGGGAACCCAGCACGTATACTTCAGGAAAACCGCTCCGGTTCCGGAATCGGCCGTCACGGCGCCGGCGGCGAACTCCCATTCCAAGCCGTCCGAGCTCACGCAGATAGTCGGCACGCTGTCCGACGCCAGCACCGCGCAGATGCGGATCATCAACGTCACGGCCAATCCGGATGAAGTCTGGACGGGCGCGGGTAACAACTGGGTTTCCACAGCCGCGTATCTGACCGGCGTCTGCGCGGTCTCGGCTTCGGGCTACGAGTACGATAACTACTATTCCGCCGGTATCTCCACCTGCGGCTGGGTCGGGGTCAAGACCACGGCCTGGGTGAAAGACGGGCTCACTTCGATCTGGCCGGCGGGGGCCAATCAGCTCAAGGTCATGGTGAGAGCCTTCGCCGGCACGCCGGAAACCTCCGTTGAGACCACGCCGTATGATTCCAGGGTGTTCGTGGTAGACGGGGCTGCGCCGGTCACTTCGATAACGCTGCCTAATAAGACGGCGCATAGGGCCGGCGAATTGCCGAATATCGCCGGCACCGCCTACGACGTGTCTCCGGGCGTGCGCGTTTCCCAGAGTTTCCAGATACGGCTGGCCACCGCGACGGTGGACCCGGGCGAGAACTGGAACGGCCTGGTGTTCTACTCCAGCGCGGCCGCCCTGCCGGCCACGTTGTCAGGGGAGTCTTACGTTTATTCCGACTCCTATTTCACGGCTCGGACGATCTTCCGGGACGGCGTGCGTTACCAGGTGCGGCTGTTGGCCTCCGACCAGGCGGGCAACCAGAATGACGGCTCCGCCACCGCGGCGCTATTCCGCTACGACATTTCCTCTCCCACGGCCTCGGTGGGCTATCCGGCCGCTTCGGGCAAGCATCAGAGCGTGGCAGAGTATTCCGGCCCCAAGGCCGATATAGACCCCGATCCCGCGGACGCCGACGTGGCCGGCTCCGGAGTGGAGAAAGTGTACGCGGCTTTCTCTAACGCCAACGGGGATTTCTGGGACGGCGCGGGTTTCAGCGCGTACAGCGCCGTCTCGTCCTGGCACGAGTGCGCGGTGCACGTAGACAGCTGGACGTTCTCCAATTCCGCGCTGAACACCTATTTCGCGGGGCTGGCCAATCCGCAGTGGTTCAGGTTGTACGCGCGGGCCGTGGACTACGCCGGCAACGCCAGCAGGGCCAGCACGGCGCCGGCCGACGGTTATAATGAGTTCACCATAGACCGCGACCGGCCGGTGTCGGTGACCACGAGCCCGGCCCAGAATCTTTTCTCGCAGTCCGCGGTTCTGCCTGTTTCCGGCACTACCCTGGACACCTCGCTGGGCTCCGCCCAGATCATGGCGTCGGGCATCAGCGTGGTCAAGCTGAAGCTCCGCAGGACGGCTTCGGGCGGAGACGGCTATGATTACTACAACGGCGTGGGTGGCTGGGGCGCCGATACCGGCTTTATTCTGCCCGCCGCGGTCACCGGCGACGGGATAAATTCCAACGCGGCCTGGAACAGCAACACTCTCACTTCCGGATTGTTCGACGAGGGATATAAATACGAGGTTGTCTCCATCGCCACGGACGCGGCCGGAAATTACCAGGTGGTTTATGCCACGACGTCGTTCGGCCTGGACGTTACGGCGCCGGCGGTTCCTGACGCGGGCGGCGGGCACTTTACCGGCATTCCGGCGCATAACGGGTTTTATCAGAGGTTCTCCACGTTCACCGGCACGGCGGGCGATTATTCGCCCTTTGCCGCGCCCCGCGATTACGAGGCCGGGCTGGGCACCACAACGGCTTCGCAGAGCATTCAGGTGGGCTTCCAGAGGCTGTCCGACAATAAATGGTGGGACGGCGCCGACTTCACCGTGGCGCAGTCAACGCCCCATTTCAATTACGGCGTGCTGCCTTCCTGGTATAACGACGGGACCTCCGTCATGGGCAAGTCGTCCGGGACCTGGGAATATTACATAGACCGGACGAAGCTGGCCGATAACGCGACCTATTACGCGGTGGCGCGCGCCGTTGACCTGGCCGGGAACCTGCAACTGAGCTATACCACCAATTATTTCACAGTGGATCTTTCGACCCCTTCTTCCGCCATAACTTCTCCGGCCCCGGCCGAGCAGTGCGCCGACAGTTATAAATTCACCGCCCTTACCCAGTTGGCCGGTACGGCCGCGGACGTGCCCACCGGAGAAATGGACGTGGTCAGGCTGCGCATTATACGCGAAAAGACGAACGTTAACCTGGACAGCTGCTCCGACGGAGACTCCGATAACAAGTGCTGGAACGGAAGCGGCTGGGTGGAGCCGGGAGCGCCGGGCACCTGCGATATATGGCTGGATTCGGGGACGGTCGCGGGCGCAAACTGGACTTTTCCCATTCCGTCCGGCTTCCTCTCGCCGAAGAGCGTTTACAGGGTCACGGCCAGGGGCAAGGATAAGGCGGGGAATGTTGCCGGCGCGGTCCTGCCAGCGAGGGACGATTATGACAGGCGGTTCAGGTTCGCGGAAAATCTGCCGGACACCGTAGTTGCGGCGCCGACCCTTAACCAGAGGGTAAAGCCCGTCTCCCTCGCCAGCATCTCCGGCACCAGCGTGTACTCCGTGTCGGTGGCGGTGAGGGTAACCAAAAATTCCAGTGGCCAGGATTGGAAGCAGTACGCTTCCAGCGGCGAATATGTCGCCGCTCCGTTCTGGAACGCCCCGGTGTCCACTTCCGGTGCGGCCGGGAACTGGCAGTTTACGATCTCCACAATGGCCTGGGAACCCTCCAATTCCTCGTTCACCATACGCTCGGCCGGAACTTCCCCCGGCGGTCAGTGCGAGGACGACGAATACTGCTCTCTGCCGTCCGCCAGGGGCGGCAGCGGTTTCATTATTTATTCCGACACCCAGCCGCCGTCCGGCAGCGTCACTATTCCCTCCGCCGGGCCGCGCAGTTCCCTGACCGAGATCCGGGGCACGGCGCAGGATTCCAATAACCTGGGCAGTCTCTATCTTACGGGGCTGAAGCTGCGTATAAAGAACGCGGACACGCTTCAGTGCCGCAATTCCGGGGTATGGGGCGCCTGCGACACTTCTTCCGATATAACCCTGGCGGTGCCGGGCGGCGGCAGTTCGGACGGCAGCTGTAACGGCGTGTCCTGCGGTACTATAGATTGGTCCACGGCCGCGGCCGCGGGCTGGGGGCTGGGCACCGGCTACCAGTACGATCTGCTGCTCAGGCCTTACGACGAGGCGCTTAATATAAGCGCGACCGACCCGCCTATCGCGCCGCTAAGCATAGTGTACGATACCACGCCGCCGGTGGCGGTGACGACGCAGCCCGTCGCCGGTTATGTCTACAAGGAACTGCTCATGCTGGCCGGCACCGCCAACGATCCGGCGCCGGATGTGGCTCCGAGGAACAGGATCTCGGGATTAAACTACGACGAAATCCAGCTCACCGCCTACGACCAGGACAATAAACAATGGGGCGGATCGGCTTTCGACTATTACGCGTCTTCCTGGGTCGTCCTGGGGACGCCCCACCCCTGGACTTACGCCGGGGTCGCGCTTAATTCCAAAATGACCACCGGGCGGTATCTGATCAAGGCCAGGAGCCGTGACCTGGCGGCCAATCTCCAGGACACGTTCGAGGTCAACAAGTCCAGCTTCGTATTCTATATAGACAAGAGCTCGCCCACGGCCTATATCACAAAACCGGCCCATAACCAGAGCTACAAGTCTTCGCAACTGGCTGGTCTGGACGCCCTCAACGGCACCGCCTCGGACGCCCAGGGCGGCTACTACACAGGCGATTATCTGGCCCCCACCGAATATAAGCTGTGGCATCTGGAGAGCGGCACAAGCCGCTATTTCGACGGCGCGGATTTCGACGTCTCCAACCCCGAAGCCTGGCTCTACGCCACTGATAACAGTACCACGCCCTGGAAGAAAACGCTGGGCCCGGAAGTGTGGGTGAGCGACAAGGAATATTTCATACAGGCGCGGGCCAGGGACCTGGCGCGCAAAAGCGACGGGACGGTGGACGGCAACGTGCAGGATTCGTTCGCCTACGGCGGGGCCAGCTATCATAGATTTATAGTGGACGATACCCCGGCTTCGGTCTTCATCGGAACGCCGGCGGCCGGAACCTACCTGAACGGCATAGCCCAGATAGCCGGTACCGCCAACGGAGATTTTGTGGGTCTCAAGGACAGCGCCGCCAACGGCATAAAGGTCAGGCTCTATTACGAGGACGGCGGCACTAAATACTTCTGGGACTGGGTTTCCGGTTTCAGCGCCACCCCGGGCATATTGAACAAGACGGCCTCTTATTCCATTACCTCCGGAACGTCCGCCTGGAGCGTGTCGGCCGATCTGCCGCCGGCCTCAGCGCTGGACGTGACTAAAAATCCCTATTATGCCGCCGTGGACGCCGAGGATCTGAACGGCGTGATGACCACCTCCACCATAACGTTCAGCATTGACAAGGCCAGCGGCACGGTGGTGTCCACGCTGCCGGTGAACGGCGTGTTTTACGGCGGCGCGGGCGCGCCGGCTTCCGGCATCGCTGCCAGGCTCATCAACGCCATTTCCGGCACCGCCGTGGACCTGGGCGGCGGGACCACGCCGTCTGGCGTAAAAAGGGTGGAGATAACTATAAAAGAAGGGGCCAACTACTGGAACGGCGTGAACGGTTTTACGATAAACGTTCAGGACGACGCCTGGCTGGTTGTGAGCGGGACCGAAAACTGGACCTTCCCCGGGACCACCGGCAAAAATCTGCCGTCGTGGGGCAACGGAACCGATTACACGGTGTCGGTGAAGATGACGGACAACGCGGGCAACGCCACCCCGTTGGCCGATATGGTGTTCACCTATGACGTTTCAATTTCCTCGGTCGCTTTGCTGGTCCCGGACACGGCGGGCAATACTTATATCAAGTCGCTTGCCGCTATTTCGGGGACCGCGCGCGGCGACGACCTTAAAACGGCGCAGGAAATAGAGAGCGTCCAGCTTTCGATAGAGGACAGGGGTTTCGCGAATACGGATACCGGCGATTACTGGAACGCCGCCGGCCGGGTCTGGTCCGTGGAACCGGAGATCTGGAACGCCACCACCTCCCTGACCATGACCCATAATAACGGTAATCCGATAGACCCGGAAACGGCGGACTGGGGCTTTACGGGCGCCTCCACCCCCACCTGGGAGAGTTCGCATTACTACCGCGTCCGCACCCGCGCCGCGGACAGGGCGCATAACATGAGCGCTATGCTTACGGAGTCCTATTTCACTTTTGTTTTCGACGCGGCCAACCCTTCCCAGAGCATTGTTTTCCCGGCTGACGTGACGGCGGCCGATTATACTTCGCCCCGGCTTTCCACGGGGGCGGTGCAGGCGACCGTTTCTGGTTCGGCTTCCGACGTCCCCTCGGGGCTGAAAACGGTCTCTATGCGCGTGTGGAACAACGATTACGCGGGAGCCGGGGACGGCCGCTACTGGAACCCGGCCGCCAAGGCCTACAATCTTATGGACTATCAGGGAGACCAGGCCTGGTATAACGCGGACGCCCCTTTAGCGGCCTGGTCGTCCACTTTCACTTTTGAAACCGACCGCCGCTACCTGGTGGAAGCGAAGTCGGAGGACAATGCCGGGAATCTTAGTTCCGCGTATTCCACCGCAACTTTCACGATCGACCGCGATATCCCGGTGGCGGCCGCCACCGGGCCGGTGAGCGGGACTGTCATCCGGCTTATGGACATAGCCGGGACGGCGCGCGACGGGGGTGCCAGGGCGCCCGGCGAGATCCTGGCGAAAGGAAGCGGGGACGGCGTCTGGGTTGCCGTGAAACGCCTGGGACCGCCTTTCGAGGGCTGGTGGGACGCCGGCGCCAGCGACTTTATCGTATCTTTCGCGTCGGTCCCGGCCAATTTCGGCGGCTCCGCGGCCGGCGTTTCCGCGCCCTGGACCTATGCCGTTCCTACGGGGAAACTTACTTCGGGAACGTCTTACTACCTCACCGTTTCGGTCAGGGATAACTCGGCCCCGGCCAACAAAATAGATTTCTACGTGATCGGCGCGACCGTCACTTTTGACGACAGCGCCCCTTCCTCCAATGTGAGCGCGCCCCTGGATGGGAGGTATTACAGTTTGCTCAACGTTCTTTCCGGCGGTTCCGCGGACAATGTCGGTGTGAGCACGGTGGCCCTCAGCATACGGGAGGCCGCGGGCCAGTGGTATGTCCCCGGCAGCGGATTTACCTCGGGTACGCAGAGCTGGTTCAAGGCCCAGGGCGTCGTGGGAAGCTGGAACTATACTTTCGCTTCCGCTCCGTGGCAGCCTGAGACGCAGTACATCGTTTATTCCAGCGCCACCGATCTTGGGTCCAACGCTCAGACGGCGGTGAGCTCGGTTACGTTCTATTACGATATTTATCAGCCGACGGTCGCTATACTGTCGCCCGTGAACGGCGGCTATATGAACGCTTCGCAGGGCGCCAGCACCGGCACGGCGTATGATTACGGCGCCAATATCTCAAGCGTGGCGGTGGCTTTGTCTTCGTCCTCCATCGGCGCGGCGAACACCTGGTGGACCGGGGCCGGCTTTACGGGGTTGAACGCCGACGCTGTGTACGGCAGCACCACCTCTTATGTTTCCGGCGTCCAGACCAGCACCTGGGGCTGGACACGTCCGGGCGGAAGTTATATGGAGACCGGCAAGACCTATCTTATGCGGGTGAAATCGGTCGACCTTGCCCTGCCGGCCAACTGGAACGAGTATAACTATACGTTCACGTACGACGCGGTGAAGCCGACGGCTACGATAAGCGTGCCTGTGAACGGCGCGTACTATAACGCTCCGTTCGCGATAGCCGGCAGCACGAACGACTACGGCGTGGGCGTGAGCACGGTGTTCGTCTCCATCCAGGAACTGGGCACGGGCTGTTATAACGGCTCCGGCTTCGCGGGCGGCTGCCCCGGTTACTTCCCCGCGGGCGGGACGCTCGCGGCGTGGACGGTTCCCAATATTTCGTTCAACAACGGCAAGCGTTACGTGATGGTGGCGCGCGCGTCGGATACGGCGTCTAACGTGCAGGATGTCTTTGACGCGGGGGTGAGCTCGGTGTCGTTCACCTACGATACCGACCGGCCCGATGTGTATATCTCAACGCCGTCGGCGGCGAAGTCGAGGAACCTGGTGAACGCTGGCTACACGGTGTTCATGGGAACGGCGGCTGATTCCGGGACTTACGGGGCTTTGCAGTCGGTGAAAGTGAGGATAAAGGACATAAGCGCGGACAAATACGCCGATCCGGCCGCGGCGCTGGCGTTCAATCTGCTGGAATCGCAGGCCGAGAGCGCGTGGTTCAACGCGGCCACGTCGGACGGGTGGCTGAACTGGAGCGTGTCCAGCGCGGCGTCGTTCCTGTGCGGCCACCAGTACCGTTATGAGGCGGTGGTATACGACAATACGGGCTGGCCGTCGCTTAATTATTCCACGCGGACGACCATTTACGATATAACCGCGCCCGTGTCCACGATGACGTTCCCGGCCGAGGGCAATATTTTCGTGAGCTCGCTGCCGGCGCTGTCCGGCCGCATGTCGGACAAGACGGCCACCGGTTTGAATTTAAGCGGCGTCGCGGCGGTGCGGTTACAGATCCGGCGGCTGAGCGACGGGGCTTACTGGAGCGCGGTGGACAACCAGTGGGGCGTGAGCGTCAGCACCATACTTTCACCGGCGTATATAGACGTTTTTGTGGATTCGTTCACCACCAATACGAACCGTCTGCCCAGGCCACCCACCGATCTGGCGAGCGGCGCTTCTTATTACGTCACAGCTTCGGCTGTGGATAATGCGGACGCCGTCGGTAACGCCGAGCTGTTCTATGTCAAAGGTTCTACGTTCAGCGTTGACTATTCCTCGCCGGTCACCGGCATAGCGTACCCCGTTAATCTTTCCACCAGAAGTTCGCTTGGTTATATCTCCGGCACCAGTCTGGACGAGCCGCAGGGCGCGGCTTTTGTGCGCGCCGGGATCGCCGCGGTCAAGCTGCGCGTCCAGCGGCTGACGGCCGACACGTCAACGTACTGGGACGGCGGAGCGTCCGAATGGAAAGAGAACGAGTTGTGGATAAGCACGTCGCCGGGCTGGCTGTATTCGATCATGCCGCCGTGGGAACACAATGTGCGGTACGCGATAAGCGCTAAAGCGGTGGACGCGGCGGGCAACCAGGAGACCGATTTTGCGGTGGGCGTGGACACTATCTCGGTGCTGTTCGACCTGTTGAGGCCGACGGCGACGGTGCTGTCGCCGGTTCCCGGCGGCTATATGAACGCCTCCAACGGCCCCATTTCCGGCACGGCGGATGATGCCCCGGCGGATATCAGGAGCCTTGAAATAGCTTTGTCATCAAGTTCGACGGGCGCCGGCAGTTCGTGGTGGAACGGCGCCGACTTCACTTCGGCGTTCGGTGAGGCGGTGTACTATGCGACGTCGGCTTATACTAATAATACCCCCGGCACGTCCGACACTTGGAACTGGACCAGGCCGACGGACGCTAAGATGGCGACGGGCAAGCAGTACCTGATAAGGCTCCGCGCGCGCGACTGGGCCGTGCCCGGCGATTCCGGTTCCGGCAACGAGCGTCCGCCGTCCGAGCAGCAATACACGTTCACCTATGACGCTGTAAAGCCGACGGCTACGATAAGCGTGCCTGTGAACGGCGCGTATTACAGCGCTCCGTTCACGGTGTATGGCAGCACGAACGATTACGGGGTGGGCGTGAGCACGGTGTTCGTCTCCATCCAGCAATTGGGCGGCGGGTGCTATAACGGCAGCACGTTCGCGGGCGGGTGCCCCGGCTTCTTTCCCGCGGGCGGGACGTTGGCGCAGTGGACGGTTTCCGGGGTTTCGTTCGCGGACGGGAACCGGTACGTGTTGGTGGCGCGCGCCTCCGACACGGCTTCCAACGTTCAGGATATGTTCGATGTGGGGACGAGCTCGGTGTCGTTCACATACGACACGTCGCGTCCGGAAGTGTATATTTCGACGCCCGAGGCCGGGCGCGCGCGCGATCTGGCGAGCGGGGGCTTCACGGTGTTTTACGGCACGTCGTCGGACGCGGGGTCGTACGGCGCGCTGGAGCGCGTGCAGACGCGGATAAAGGACGTGACTTCGGGCAAATACGCCGATCCGGCCGGCGCTCTGGCGTTCAATCTGCTGGAATCGCAGGCCGAGAGTGCGTGGTTCAACGCGGCGACGTCGAACGGGTGGCTGAATTGGAGCGTGTCGAGCGCGGCCGCGTTCGAATGCGGGCACGAGTACCGCTATGAGGCGCGCGCTTACGACCGGACGGGCTTGTATTCGCTTGCGTATTCGACTAAGACGGCGATCTACGATATAAGCGCGCCGGTGTCCACGATGACGTTCCCCGCGGAGGGCAATATCTTCGTGAGCTCGCTGCCGGTTCTGTCCGGGCGGATGACGGACAAGACCGCTACGGGCTATAATACGGGCCAGGCGACGGCGGTGCGCATGCAGATCAGGCGGCTGAGCGACGGCTATTACTGGAGCGTGGTGGACAACCAGTGGGGCGCGGGCGTGAGCACGATAACATCGCCCGCGTATATAGACGTGTTCACGGACTCTTTCACTACCAGGACGGCCAATCTGCCGAAGCCGCCGTCGGACCTGGCGAGCGGGGCGTCGTATTACGTGACGGTTTCAGCCGTGGACAACGCCAACGCGGGCGGCAATGCCGAGGTTTTCTATGTGAAGGGCTCCACGTTCAGCGTGGACTATTCCTCGCCGGTCACGAATGCGGCCTATCCGGTTAATCTTTCCACGGTGAGCGCGCTGGGCTATATTTCCGGCACGAGCCTGGACGAGCCGCAGGGGGCGGCGTATGTGCGCGCCGGTATAGGCCAGGTGAAGATTAAATTGCAGCGGTTGACGTCCGACACCACGACCTACTGGGACGGGGACGCGCAGGAGTGGAAGAGCGGGGAGGTGTGGATAAGCACGCAGCCCGGCTGGCTGTATTCCATGATGCCGGCGTGGCAGCACAATGTGCGTTACGTGATAAGCGCCAAGGCTTTGGACGCGATAGGCAACGAGGAGACGGCTTTCTCGGTCGGGGTGGACAGCGTTTCGGTGGTGTTCGATCTGGTGAAGCCGACGGCTTCGCTGGTGTCGCCCTCCGCCGGGGGCTATGTGAACGCGGCCCTGACCGCCATTTCCGGGACGGCGGATGATCTGCCGGCCGATATAGGAAGCCTGAAGGTGGCGCTGTCTTCGAGCGCGGCGGGGGCGGGTAATTCGTGGTGGAACGGCTCCGGCTTCACGGACGCTTTCTCGGAATCGGTGTATAGGACCACCGACAGCTACACTAACAATCCTCCCGGCACTCCGGACGTCTGGAACTGGACGCGGCCCGGCCTTGAGAACGGCAAACAGTATCTCGTGAGACTGCGGGTAATGGACGCGGCGGTCCCCCCGCAGGCGAGCACCTACAATTACACGTTCGCCTATGATAACGAGCCCCCGTCCGCTTCCATAGCGGCTCCCGTGAACGGCCAGCTCTATACCTCGCTCAACAGCATTTCCGGAGGCAGCGCGGATAACGTGCTGGTGAGCACGATAGCGCTCAGCATTTGGAAAACCGGCGGCACCTGTTACGTTCCCGGCGGGAGCTGGGCCGCCTGCCCCGGCTGGTTCGCGGCCAAGGGGACGCCGGCCTCCTGGACGTATGATTTTGGCGGAGCGCCGCCCTGGGCCAGCGACGTGCAGTACGTGGTGTATTCCAGCGCCACCGACATGGCGTCCAACGTCCAGACGGCGGTCAGTTCGGCGGCGTTCTCGTTCGACCTGGACGTGCCTACGGCCGCGGTGACGCTGCCGCTTGACACAGCCAGAACGAAGGACGTCTCCTACATCCGCGGCACCGCGGCGGATAACGCCAACGGCGGGGTGGGCCGGGTCGAAATACGGGTTAAGCGCAATACCGCGCTCTCCCAGTACTGGGACGCGGGCCAGCTTGTGGGCGGGAATTACGGCTTCGACCTGCCGCTGACCAGCGCCGAGAACGCCTGGTTCGTCGCCGCGGCCACCGAGCCCGCCGGGACTCCCGACTGGACCAAGTGGTTCGTGGACTCGGCCACTCTCAGGAACGATATGGAGGGGAACGGGCGGGAGTACGAATTGAATGTGCGCGCCCGCGACAAGGCCGGCAATTATTCGCTTGTCTACGGCACCTCCACCTTCGTGTACGACAACACCGCGCCGCAGACGGCGCTGGCCGTTCCGACGCAGGGCTCCGGCGTTTTTGTGGCCACTCTTACCGCTATAACGGGCACGATGGCCGACAACGTCGGCGGGGTGAATCCGGGAAGCGTGGGCAAAGTGTACGTCAAGTTTTACAGCTTCCAGGATAACGGTTATTGGAACACCGCAGGCTGGGTAGGGGACTACACCCTCCAGTCGGACAACGCGCAGGTGAGCGTCTACGCCAGTTCGTGGGCCATAACCGCGGATCTGCCGGCGCTGGTCGCCGGGGCTTCCTATTACATAACGTCTTCCGGCATCGACAGCGCGGACGGCGGCGGAAACGCGGAAAACTGGGGCAGCGTAAGGGGTTCCACTTTCACTTTCGACAACACCGGCCCGGCGGTGGCGATAAGCGCTCCCGGCGCGACGCTGAAGATCTTCAACAGCTTCCTCAGCATCGGCGGCACGGCCGTGGACGTTTCCAGTTCGGTCAAATCCGTGTTCATAAAGGTGAAAAGGACTTCCGACGGGCAGTATCTGAGCGACGCCGACGGGGACGGTCTCGGGGTCGCCTGGGGCGCTTCGGTGAGCACCATACCCGTGCTGAACCTGAGCGGCCCGCCCAACTGGCTGTACACTCTCGGCGGCGACGCGCAGTGGAGCGTGGCCAGCAGCACCGGAAAGTTCGAGATCTATGCCTGGGCGCAGGACTACCCGGGAAGCACCTCCACGGTCGTTGGCCCGCAGAGTTTCATGTTCGACGTCACTCTGCCGAGCGCCGCCGTGACCTTCCCGGTAAATAACGCCAATCTCAATAACGCCAGTCTTACTGTGATCTCCGGCACGGCGGACGATCTGGCCGTCAACCCCGAGACCCCGGATTCCAATATTATGAGCGTCGCCGTGGCCATCTCTTCGGCGAATCCCCCGGTCGCCGGTTCCTGGTGGAACGGCTCGTCGTTCACCGCGGTCAGCGAAGTGTACCTGTCCACAAATGCGTATTATGTCCCCGGAAATGATCCGGATACTTGGGGGTTCACTCGGCCTCCTATCGGCGCGGGGCAGATGGAGGACGGGAAGAGTTATACCATCCGCGTGCGGGTGAAAGATAAAGCCGGCAACCCGGCCGCCGGGCGCGTGATGCCGACGGATATAAAGTTCACGTTCGATATAACCGAACCGGCGCTCTATATCACGGCGCCCAGGGTGGACTACCTCAAAACGCTCAGCCTGGTGTCCGGAACGGCCACGGACGCGCTGGGGGACATTTATATCAACAAGGTGGAGCTGGCTTTGTCCACCTCCACCAATTTCGACAATTGTCCCGCCGAATGCTCTTATTGGAACTGGTCCGGTTCCACCTGGACGTACGGCGGCGAATCCAGGATAACGGCCGTTAAGGACGGCACCGCGGACTGGTCCAAATGGAAGAAGGACTCGGATTTCCCCGTCTGGAGCGCGCTGAACGGCAAAAAAGTGCAGATCCAGGTCTGGGCGACGGACGACGCCGGGAACGAGACGCTTGTTCTCTACAAGACCACGTTCACGGTGGACACCACCAACGCGATCTCCACCGTCGTCTTCCCGGTCAACGGCGCCGCTTTCTCCAGCCTGACCCAGATAAACGGAACGGCCGCGGACAGCCCCGGTTCGGGAGTGGACCCGCAAAACGTAAGGCTCGCTATAGAAAAAGAGAGCGACAGTTCTTACTGGGACCCGGAGGCCGTCGGCGGAGCGGGCGGCTTCGTCAATCCGGGCTGTAACAACGCGGGCTGCGTAGTCTGGAGCACCGCCGCTTATTACATTTCGGGTTCTTCCTGGGTTTATACGCGGCTTAACACGGCCAACTTCTCCGGCGACAGAAATTACCGCCTTATGGTCAGAGCGGCGGATCTGGTGGGCAATGTCCCGGTGATAACCGACGCCGACATGGATTCTTACGGCAGACAGATCCTGATAGACGCCGCCCCGCCGGTCTCGGTTACCACCCAGCCGGTGATGAACGACGGTGTCAGCGCGTATCTCAGTTACAGGCCGGCCTATATTTTCGGTACGGCGGCCGATCCGGGGAGTTATCCGTCGGGCCTGCAGGAAGTCAAGATCCGCATAAGCAGGCTGGACTCCGCCCAGGTCAGGGGCTGGTATAACTGGGACGGAAGCTGGGCCGGCGCGGACACGTTCGTGCAGCCCGTTTCCGGCAGTCTGAGCGCGTGGAATAAATATATCAGCCAGCCCGCGGACTTCCTGGAAGGCTACAGGTACGAGGCGCAGACCCAGGGCCTGGATTATGCGAGGAACACCGCCGGGGCCTATACCAATTACGAGACGGCCTACGCCACTTCCGCCTTTATCATAGACTTCACCACGCCCACCGTGGAGTCGGTGACGTTCTCCACGAGCGCGGTGAATTATGTCTATTCCACCTCCCTGGCCTCCGGCACGGTGAGCGACCCGGATGCGGCCGGCGGCCATGTGGTGTCCGGAGTGGACAAGGTCTATTACAAGATCCAGGACCTCACCGACGCCGGGCATACGCCCTCCGACAATTATTACTGGACCGGCAGCACCTGGGCGGTGACGGTGTCCACGCTCGAAGCTTCCGTGTTCGTCAGTTCCTGGAGCGTCAATTATACGGTGCTGCCTTCGACCACTTATTGGGCCAGATGGGACACGAATCCCACGGGCCGGAAATACAGGATAAATATCTGGGCCAGGGACAGGGCTTCGAATATGACGGATCCGGCCGCTAAATACGCGGACCTGGTGGTGGATTCCAGCGCGCCGGCGTCGGCGGTCACCAATCCCCCGCCGCCCGACGGCAGCGAACGCGATCTTGTCGGCGTGCTGACCGGCACGGCCGTGGATATTTCCACTTCCGCCATAAAGCGGGTCTATATCTCGGTGCAGAACAGGGAGAATAACAACCAGGGCGAATGTACTTCCCTGGTGACGAAAGGGCAGTACTGGAACGGCTTCGCCTGGGCCAGTGCCGCGCCGCAATGGTTCCCGGCGACAGGATATTCCGAGGCCACAAAAGCCTGGGAGTACGCCACGCCGGTGGTATGGGATCCCGATTGTTACTACGTTGTAAGATCCTCGGCCATGGATCTGGCGGACAATTATCAGGTGGCGGTTTCCAGCAGGGACTTCAAATACGTGGCCGCCAACGCGGCGACCAAACTGCTTATGCCCGCCGGGCCGGATATCAAGTACTATTCCGCCCTGAGCAGGATCGGAGGCACGGCCAACGTCTACACGGAAGAAGTGTGGATGGTCTTGCAGAAGAGGTCGGGCGAATACTGGCACGATCCGGAGGGCGACAGGAGCGGCTACTTCGCTTCCGATTCCACCAACGTGCTTGTCGCCGCCGGTTCCCCGATCCCCTCCGACTGGAACTATATCTTCGCCCCCGCGGCCGGCTGGGTGGACGGATCTTCCTACACGGTCACCACGACCGGCAAGAACGGCGCCCGCCGCTCGGAACCGGAGCCTCCGGAGGTGGAATTCCGCATAGACACGACCGCGCCGGATACCTTTATAGAGTATCCGGGCGCCAGCGACTTTTACGGCGATCTGGGCACGATCTTCGGAACGGCCGTGGATCTTGGAACCAATCCCAGCGGGATCAAAAAAATACGGCTCCGCCTGCAGAGGCAGGGTAATCCGGACTATCTGTTTTATGATAACGCGACTTCTACCTGGACGGAATCGACCAGTTGGAGCCTAAACGAGGGCGTCTGGTGGGGCTCTTCATGGACTTATGTGGTGAATTACCCGACGGTGGCGTGGCAGAACGGCTGGAACTACAAACTCGAAGCCAAGGCCCTGGACAACGCGCTGGACTCGGAGAGCGGCTCCTTTATCGGCAACGAAGATCCCGTAGCCGCGGCGAAGCTTTTCACTTTCGATACCGGCGTGGCCACGGCCGCTCTGACGGTCCCGGTCAACGGCGGAGTGTATTCATCCCTGAGCCTGACTTCGGGCACGGTTATCGACAACAACCTGCCTGTGGCCGCCGTTGATCTCTACATCTACGATCAGACGGCCGACAAATACTGGACGGGCCTGGAATGGAGCGAGCAGGGCGTGTCCGGTTCCACCCAGGCCGTGGTGTTCTATTCCTCATGGACGTTCGGAGGCCTGCCTCCGGAGTTCGGAACCGCCGGTTCCAACGCCAGGAGATACACGTTCTGGACGTCGGCGCGCGACAGGGCGGGCAATGTGCAGGTCTCGTTCACCACCACCGCGTTCTCGTCCGCGACGGTGACTTTCGACCATTACGGCCCCGCCATAACGGATCTCAATATAGCAGACTCCGCCAGGCTGGCGACGCTTGCATCCCTCACCGGTAAGATCACGGATCCCTACGACCCGGCGAACGCCAAAGTCTCCACGAATACGAACGTGGAGATCCAGATCTACTATCTGCAGGCCGGGGACACTTATTACTACAACGACATCTCTTTCAGCTCCACCCCCGCGGGCTCTACCTGGCGCAATCCGAGCCAGTTCACCGGTTACGCGCCCCTGGGGCCCTCTTCCGGAACCTGGACTTATAACAAAGGTCTCCCCGGAGGCTGGATATCGGACAAGTCCTACACCATAAAAGCGCGCGGGAAAGACAACGCCGCGCCGGCGCAGAACTATGGCGATATCGTCACCGTGGCGGACTTAGTGATAGACACCACCCCGCCGTCCTGCGTTATCAGCACGCCGACGGCCCCGCTGATAAGGGATCTCGCTCTTATCGGCGGAACGGCGGCCGGAGACCTGGCCGGGCTGGCGAACGTGGATCTGGCCATTAAGCAGAGCATGGCGCCTCCGGCGACCAGTTATTTCAACGGAACCGATTTCCTGTCGGACACCACAGTTTATTTCCGCGCCGCCGGCGGCGCGGGGAACGGCGCCTCGGTGGCCTGGTCCAGCGCAACCGCGGCGGGGCTGCTCTCCAAACTGGTTGACGGCTCCACCTATACGGTTTACGCCTACGCCACGGATGCCGCCGGCAACAGCCAGAAAATTTCCGGCGGGGCGCCCGCGTACACTTTCCGCTGGTACGGCGACGCGGCCGCGCCGACGGTTGTGGTGCTCGATCCTTACAGGGTCGCGCAATCCACTCTGCCGGCTATACACGGCACGGCGGCCGATACGACGGGCAGCGCCACCGGCGCGCCCGGCGCGCTGGCCGGCCTGTGGACGCGCATACGGCTTAACGCCGCTTCGCCGGGCTGGTGGGACACCGCTACGCAGCAATTCAAGTCCGAAGCCCAGTTGCCGGCGGCCCAGGCGTGGTTTGTTCCAGACACGCAGTCCAATTACACCATCTGGTCCACCACCCAGGCCACGCTCAGTCTGGTGAACGGCAAGCAGTACAGCGTCCACGTCAAATCTTCGGACACGGCCGGCAATTATTCCGTGGTCTATTCCACGTTCGTCTGGGACACCGATAAACCGCTTTCAGTTTCCACGATGCCGGCCAACAGCGCTTACGTGAACGCGGCTTTCTTCACCGCCAACGGGATCTCCGGCACCGCTTCCGACCCCGCTTATTCCGATTTCGGCCAGCACGGAGTGCCGTCGTGCGTGGACAGGATGGATGTGGGCGTGAGAAGGCTTTCAGACGGACGCTGGTGGAAGCAGTTCCTGGTGGATTTCAATATCGGCCCCCAGGAAGACCCGTATTTCGATCCGGACATAAGTATCGTGGTGGTTGGGAGCTGCACCGCGTCCGCGTCCTGGACTTATAAAGGCATCCTGCCCGGCAACCTCACGCAGGGCGCGTCTTATTATATCGTGGCGAGATCCTCGGACTCTTCCGGCCTTATCGAGACCGATTTCTCCTCCGGCGTCTCCACGTTCACTTACGACAATGTGCCGCCTTTGAGTTCTATCAGTGCCCCGCTTGACGGCAGGTATTATAGTTCGCTGGCGGGGTTATCTGGCGCGTCCTCCGACGGCGTGCTGCTCAGCACGATGGCGCTGAATATACAGGAAGTTTCCGGTTCCTGTTACAGCCAGGCGAGTAACGCGTTCGACGCGGCCTGTCCGAACTGGTTCAAGGCGCGCGGCGTTGTCGCAAGCTGGAGCTATAATTTCTCCCCGCAGCCGTGGCAGTCCGGGAAACAGTATGTAGTGTATTCCAGCGCGACGGACATGGCGTCCAACTTCCAGACCGCGGCGAGCTCGGCGGCTTTCACCTATGATACCGGGTTCCCCACCGCGGCGCTTACCACCCCGGCTTTCATCAGCGACGCGGTCACCGCGCTGGCCGGCACGGCGGCCGACCAGCTCTCAGCCGTGGCCTCCCTGCAACTGGCGGTTTCCTCCTCCGCCTCCGGCGCGGCGTACACCTGGTGGGACGGCGCGGATTTCAAGGCGGCCGCGGCCGTTTACCGCGACACCACCACCTATAATGCCGCCCCCGATCCGGACACCTGGACCTGGGATCTGCCGTCCGCGAAGATGGAGGACGGCAAGACTTACCTGGTGAAGACCATTACCACCGATCTGGCGGGCAATGCCAGCTCGCAGAGCTACGCTCCCGTCGTTTACGATACGAACCATCCGTCAGCGGCGATAACCCAGCCGTCCGCGGATTTCTACAAAGAAACGCTGAGCATAACCGGCACGGCAAGCGACGTTTCCCCGGGACAGTTGAACGAGATCCTGCTCAGGATCTCGACCGCCACGCAGGACTGGACCGGCTCCGCCTGGACGAGTTCCGTTCCCCAGTGGATCTCGATCACCGACAGCCCGGCCAATTGGGTGTACACGTCCACGCCGTCGTGGGTGAACGGCACGCTTTATACCGTCACCGTCAAGTCAAAGGACAAGGCGGGGAACGAATCCGGCCAGGATGTCCGCTCATTTACGTACGATCTCAGCGTGCCCACGGTGTCGGCCACGATACCATTCGCGTACCGCACCAAAGATCTTTCCGAACTGCGCGGCCTGGCCGGGACAGGGGCGGCCGCCTCGCCCAGCCTACTGGATAAGGTCAGGGTTCGCGTTGGCCGCCTCGCCGGGCCGTCGTGGGCGCTCAGGTACTGGGCGCCCGGCGGGGACTTCACTGAAACCGATCCCAGCCTGGCCTGGTTCACGGCGGCGTCCACCGAGCCGGCCGGCTCTCCGGATTGGAACAAATGGTATGTCTCAAGCCCGACGCTTACCTCCGCCATGGTGAGCGGAATGACCTACCAGTTCGATGTGATCGCATATAACAAAGCGGGCCAGGCTTCCGCGGAATATTCTACCACGACCGTGTACGACAATACTCCGCCCCAGACCGCGCTTAATTTCCCGGCCAACGGGAGCAATGTCTATATCAGCTCGTTCAGCGCCCTTTCCGGCGGCTTCGTGGATCTTACGAACACCAATTCCACGTACAATGTCAGCCTGGGCACCGCCACCAAAGTATGGGTGCGGCTGCGGCGTTTCTCCGACGGCTGGTATTGGGATCCCGCCGGCAACTGGTCGTCCTCCGTCATCAGTATGAAGTCCGAAAACGCGGAGGTCAACGTTTACGCCAGTTCCTGGACAATAACTTCCGGCCTGCCTTCGGGCGCCAATCTGCCGTCGGGGACTTCCTATTACATAACCTCCTCCGGCTTCGACGACGCGTCCGTCGGGGGAAATCAGGAGGCTTTCGGCAGCGTGCGCGGCTCCACTTTCACGTTCGACAACATAGTCCCCCAGAGCTGGATAACGATGCCGCAGGAAGGCCGGTTCTACCTGCTGATGAGCGAATTACGGGGAAATTCCAGCGACGATCTGAGCGTTTCAACCACGGTCATCAGCATACAGAAGACGCTTGTGCCCGGCAACAACTGCTATAACCCCGCGCTCAACACTTTCACCGCGGCCTGCCCCAACTGGTTCCAGGTGCAGGGTACCACGGGGAGCTGGACTTATGACTCCTCGCTGGTGGACTGGGCGCCCAGCAATACCCAGTATGTGGTACGGTCTTCGGCCACCGACCTTTCCGGCAACTGGCAGACGGTTCACTCGTCCAGCACGTTCACTTACGACGCCGGCCTGCCGCTGGCCGAAGTGCTGGTTCCGCCGTGGTCGCTGGGCAAGGGAACTTACTATTTCAACAAGAACCACACCGAGATAATCGGCACCTCGGTGGACCTGCAGGAAGAGGTCAAGTCGGTGGAGATCTCTCTTTCCAGCAATACGGCCGGCGGCTATACCTGGTACAAGGACGGCGCGTTCTCCTCCGCTTTCTCGGACGCGGTGTATCTGTCCACCACCGCGTTCAACGCCCAGCCCCTGACGACCCCGGACACCTGGAAACGCAGCCTTACAGCTCCGGTTAATATCCTGGGCGTGATGGAAAACGGAAAGACCTACCGGATCAAGCTCAGGCTTTACGATACGGCGGAACCGGCCAACAAGGGAGAGCCGGTCTTTGATTTCCTCTACGATAACGCCGATCCGGCCGCCACGATCTCAGATCCTCCCGACGGCGGTTTCAAGAGCTCGGCGTTTACGATAACCGGCGGAGCCGCCGACCCGGACCCGGACGGCCCCGGCATCTTCTTCCCTCTTCAGGCCTCCAGCGTGACCGTGAACCAGGTCTATATTTCCATGCAGAAATTCGGCGGGCTCTGCTATGTGCCCGAAGGCGGTTTCACCGCGCCCTGCCCCAACTGGTTCGGCGTGAACGGCATTCCTTCGGCCTGGACCTACGCGCCCGCCGTCACGCCTATTCCTTTCGTGAACAAGGAAAAGTATATCGTCACGGCCAGGGCCACGGACGATGCCGGCAACGAACAGACCGCTTTCACTCCCGGCATAAGCCTTAATTCGTTCACTTTCGACACCGACACGCCCACGGTCAAAATGCTGATCCCCAAAAACCTGGACGACTTCGGCCTGCAGCGTTCTAAGGATCTTGGCGAAATAAGGGGGACAGCGGCCGATATTACCCCCGGCATCCTGGACAGGGTGGAGATACGCG
Source organism: Elusimicrobia bacterium GWA2_56_46 (assembly GCA_001799575.1). Taxonomy (GTDB): domain Bacteria; phylum Elusimicrobiota; class Elusimicrobia; order Elusimicrobiales; family UBA9959; genus YA12-FULL-51-18. Next base: position 66,772 of record MGTT01000011.1, on the reverse strand, counting down.
TGAAGAACGACGCTTCCGGCCAATACTGGGATCCGGTCACCGGAGGCGGGCAGTTCAACGCGATAGCGGCCGATTCGGCCTGGTTCACGGCGGCGTCCACCGAGCCGGCCGGCGCGCCCGACTGGACCAAATGGTATGTTTCAAGCGCCGCTCTTGTGACCGACCTGGTAAGCGGCAAGAAGTACGGGATAAACGCCCGGTCATGGGACAAGTCCGGCCAGTATTCGCTGAATTACTCCACCAGCCTGACCGTTTACGATACCATGCCGCCGGAAACCGCCCTTACTTTCCCCGCGAGCGGGGCCGTCTACGTGAGTTCTTTGAACGCCATCACCGGCAATATGCTGGACGTGACGAATTCGGATCCCGGGCAGAACTTTAACCTGGGCTCCGTCACCAAAGTCTGGGTTTCGCTGAAACGCCTGGACACCGGCAAATACTGGAATACCGGCGGAACCAGCTGGGATAACGACCCGGTGCCGTTCGCCTCCGAACTGGGCCAGGTCACGCTGACCCCGGGCACCTCCTCCTGGGCCATAAATTCCGGCCTCCCTTCCGGCATCAATCTGCCAGGGGGCACTTCCTACTACGTGACGTCTTCCGGCTTCGACGACGCCGACGGCGGCGGGAACCAGGAGGCTTTCGGCAGCGTGCGCGGTTCCACTTTCACCTACGACAATGTGAAGCCTACCGCCACGATCACGTCGCCCTCCCTGACGTCTTATAATTCGTTCTCCTCTATAAGCGGAACTTCCAACGACGATATCTCCGTGGTCCGCGTGGAGATCCAGATCCAGGATCTGACTTATCCGGCCACCTACTGGAGTTTCGGCGCGCAGAACTTCTCCCTGACCTCCTCCAGCTACGGCGTGATGTCGGGCACTGCGCCCTGGTCTTACGGCGTGAATATGTCCGGGAAGTGGGTGAGCGGCCATAAATACCTGGTCACCGCCAGGGCCGCGGATCACGTGGATAACGTCCAGAGCGCGCTGCTCGTCGGAGTGTCCTCCAGGAGCTTCGTCTACGACACCAAGACGCCCGCCAGCGCCGTTACGCTCCCGGCGGACAACTATTATTCGTCGCTGGCCTCGGTGAGCGGCACCGCCGACGATTATCCCGACGCCGGGGCGTCTTTCGCCAGCGGGGAAAACACGGTGTATGTCCGCGTTCTGGATATGACGAACGGCGGGAAATTCTGGGATTTCCAGGGCTCCACCTGGACGGCGGCGATGTCCAGCAGGACGCTGGCCGCGGCGGACGGTTCGCCCGCGTCCTGGAACCTGGATGTTCTGCCGGCTTACCCGGACAACTGGGAAACGGATCATACTTACAGGATAGTTTCCCACGCCAAAGACAATGCCGGCAATCTGGACGTGGTCTTCACCACGAAGACTTTCACTTTCGACAAGACCCCGCCTTATACGCGGATACTTGTTCCGTCGTTCGACGGGGAGGGCTTCAACGATACCTCGAAACCCCTTACGGCGATTTCCGGCACGTCCTACGACGCTTCCGCCGGGGTGGGCGGACTGAGGGCCAGCCTGTTCATGGACGAGAACGGCAACGGCGTGTGTAACGACACCTTGGACCGCTACTGGGACTGGAACGCCAAAGTCTGGGGTCCGGCGGCGGACTGCGTGGAACTCACGACCAATTCGGTCTATATGAATCCCGCGCCGCCCGCCGTGACCGTAGCGTGGTCAACCTCTACCGTTTCCTGGACTTCTGGCAAGAGCTACGTGTTCAGGATCTTCGGCGAAGACGCGGTCTCCGCCGGCGACGGCGGGGCGAACTCGGAACAGCCGGCCGCCAAAGTGAGGACGTTCAAGATAGACACTGAAGCGCCCTCGTCGTATATCAATTCCTTTTCAAGCGGCGCCTATTACCGCAACATGGCTTCCATAAGCGGCACGGCCGCGGACGCTTCGCTCTTCAGCGCCATAGACAGGGTGGAGCTGCAGATAAAAGATTTCGGAACCGATTATCAGGAAGGCGGGGCGGTGGACACTTACTGGGACGGCTCCGGTTTTGTGGCCGATTCCACTTATGTGCCTGTCGGCTTCGTGGGCTATTCCTCGGGCACCTGGTCGTATTCTACGGCTTCGGTTCCGTGGCAGGCTTCCAGAAGATACAGGGTGAGCGTGAGGGCGGTGGACGTGGGCGATAACGACGAGGCCGACGAGGCGGGCCAGATCTTTATGATAGACCGCTCTTCGCCCACCGCGTCTCTCGCCCAGCCCGCCAATCTCTCGGGCTTTAAGACTTTCCCGGTCATCAACGGCACGGCGAGCGACGGTATGTCCGTAGTGGACGCCGGTATCGTACAGTCCAATTATGTGCAGGTGGCCATGCAGAGGCTGGACGACCTGCGCTGCTGGACCGGCGCCACCTGGCAGGCCGCCGGCTGCCATCCCCTGTGGAAAAACGCCGTCTTCACCGGCGCCTCTTCCGGAACCTGGACATACGCCTCCGTCCCGTCCCCGGCCGACATTACAAGCGGCGTGAATTACCTGGTGGTTTCAAGGGCGATGGATAATACCCTGCCTTTCCAGGGCAATACCCAGACGCTCTTTACGGCGGGCGTTTCCTCCAGCGTGTTCTTTATAGACAATACCTCGGCCACCGCGACCATAGCTTTCCCGTCGGAGGGCGCGCAGAGAAGCGAGCTTCTGATAACGTCGGGCACGCTGGCCGATGAATTCTCCGGCGTCAAGGAAGCGGTGCTTACGCTGAGCTATCTCCTGGCAGGCGATACCTGGTACTGGGACGGGGTGATCTGGTCCAGCAGTTCCGCCGCCGGTTATACCAGAACCGTGGCGTCCCCGGCCGGAACGGTCGGCGCCCTTTCGTCCACGTGGAGCTATTCCGGCGTGCCCGCGTCCTGGATCACCGGTACCGTTTACAAGATAGAGGCGAGAGGTAACGACGTCACCGGGAACACCCAGGAGACCGGCTATCCTTCCGTAAGCTGGCTGTACGACGCGAGCGCGCCCGCGGCCGTGGTCACGTCCCCCGCTTCGAACAATCTTTACAAGTCTCCGGCCAGCCCGGTCAATGTCATCACCGGCACGGCCGCGGACGTGCCCGCCCACCAGTTCGCCAAAACGGACGAGGTGCAGGTGGCCATAAAGAATTTTGACGATAATGTCTACTGGACCGGCTCCAGCTGGACGGCGCCCGAAACCTGGCTTTCCAGTTCCGGCTGGAATTCAAATTCCGTGAGCTGGTCCGTGCCGAAAGCCACCTGCCCCGCCCAGGGCGTATCCGACTGGTGCGATAATAAACGCTTTGACATATACGTCCGCGCCTACGATAAGGCCGTGCCGGCCAGGAACCTCTCCCTCTGGACCACCCGCTATTTCACTTATGATTCGGCGGCCCCGGGCGGTTCTCTCACCAAACCCAGCCTGGCGTATGAGGATCAGGATTCGTTCACCGGCGTCTTTCCGTTCGGCGCGGTCTACGGCGTGGCCACGGACGGCTCCAACTCGCGCAAGTCCGGTATAAAGACCGTGGATGTCTCCATACGCAATCCGGCGGCCGGCGGTTCGGGAGACAACTGGTGGAACGGCTCCGTTTTCACGGTGAACGACGCGGACTGCGACGGCGGGGCGGATGACGCGTGCTGGATCGCGGCTTCGACCGGAACCGAAGTCACCAACAACGTGCCCTGGAATTTCACGTCCACGCCGACCTGGATCAGCGGCCAGACCTACAGGGTCAAGGTGCGCATCAAGGACAACGCGGACAACAGCGCCGTGCTGGACAGAACCTTTACTTACGACACCTCCGGCGTTCCCGGCATAGGGATAACGGCCCCCGTGCACAACAATTACTACAAGAGCATTTCGCTCATCAGCGGTACGGCGTCCAATAATTTCCAGGTCGTTTCCGCTTCCGTTTCGATCAGGGAGAAGGACAGCAAACTGTGCTGGAGCGTGGGCGCCAGCACGTTCAATATTCCCAGCAATACGGCGCCCGACGAATGCCCCGCTTCGGCCTGGTATACCGCCGCCGATCTGGCCATTGACGGCTTCCTGCCCAATTATAAATGGTCGTACGCGATGCCGCCGCTCAGGGATAATTACGTCTACGAGGCGGCCGCGAGGGACATGGCCCAGTCCGGCAAGACCAACCAGACCAGCCAGGTGACGTTCACCTACGATATAACGAACCCCACTTCCGCCGTGCTTCAGCCGGCCAACGGGGCTTATATAAAGACTTTCCCGGCGGTGGCCGGAACCGCGCTGGATTATAACGCCAACGCCTCGGGCGTAACCGGCGGCGGAGGAGTACAGGCCGCCGTAAAGCGCAACTCGGACAATAGATGGTGGAGCGGTTCTGTTTTCGCGAACCCGCACGCCGAGCCGCCGGCCGAGGCGGAATGGCTGCCGGTGGATTGCGTGATGAGCGGCGCTTGTCCCGGAGAATGGAGAAAAACCACCGGTCTTCCGGACGCCGCCGCGCTTTCCTCGGACCCGGGCCTGCTGTACCAGTACACGCTTTATTCGCGCGCCTACGACGTGGTGGGTAACACCCAGACGATCCTGGCCGCCGCCGCGGCGTTCAATTGGGACGTCAGCGGCCCCGCGGTGGGCTTTACCACGCCCACTACTTCCGGTTACGGCGTGTACAGTTCTCTCTCCGAGATCGGAGGCACGGCGCAGGATTCCAATAATATCGGCGGGGTGGAATTCAGGATAAAGCACCCCGTGGACAGTTACTGGACGGCCGGCAGCGATTTCACCGGCGGCGTAAATTCCTGGCACGCGGCCAGCGGAACGATCCTCACCGGGGCGCTGCTGAACTGGGCCACCACCTATGTGCCGCTCTGGGCGGAGATGAACAACAGTCTCTGGGAGCTCAACGCCCGCGCCGCGGACAGCGCCGGCAACTATTCGACGGTTTACAGCACGGCCAGTTTCCGTTACGATATCACCGCGCCCGTTTCAGTCACGACCAACGTGGTGGAGGGTTCCACGGCGCCCGCTTATACCGTGATCGCCGGCACCGGAACCGAAGCCAACGGCCTGGCCCTGGCCGCCGGCGACGTGTTCAAGATAAGGGTTCACGACATCTCCAATGATTCGTGTTTCAACGGTGTGGGCGGCTGGACCGCGGGCTGCACGGGCGGCGGTTTTATAAATGTGCCGGCGGCCAATCTGACGGTCTATACTTCGACCTACGCCTGGTATTACAGCCACTCCTCGTTCTCCGACCCGACGCCGGCCTGGACCAGCGGCCATACGTACCAGATCAACGTCAAGGGCCGCGACACGGCCCAGCCGGCCAACTACGAGACCGCTTTCGCCACCAGAACCTTTATTTTCGATAATCAGGTTCCGGCCAGCGTGGCGCTGATTCCCGGCCAGTCCGGCTCGGCCTGGGACGGCGTCCGGGATTATAAATACGTTCCGTCCGGCAGCTTCAATATAACCGGGACAGCCTCCGACGCGACGGCCGGAATAAATACCCACGACGTGGGTGACTGCGACCCGTGGGGCGTCAGGATCAATGTCTGCGAAGTGCCGACCATTTCCACGGCCTGTTCCGACTCCGGCGCCCGGTGGTATAAACAGGCCGATTCCTCGTTCACCGCCGTAACCGAGCCGGTGCCGCCGCTGTGCGCGACCGACGTAGATCCGGTGACTTCCAACTGGCTGTTCCAGATAACCCAGGGCTCCACCAAGCTGAAAGACGGCTATTACTACCGGACAAAGGTAATAGCCCAGGACAAGGTAGCCAACGCCGAGAACCAGTCATCCAAATCCATGGTGGAATTCCTGGTGGACAATACCAAACCCGCCGCCGTCTGGAACAACAGGCCGTCGAACGGACAGGAAGAGGACATCTATGAACCGGGCGGGACCGCGTCCGACCCGGAGCCGCTGTCCGACCCGGATCCGGCGGAAGGCCATATAAATTACTCGGGCATACCGGACAAGAGTTACATAGAGCTGGCGATAAGGAGGGATGAGGGCACGGAAGGGCCGGTTCCCGACAGCGACGACTACTGGTGGGACGGCTCCACCTGGACGGCCAAGGGAGCCACGCCGGTCTGGCACAGCCTGGTTCAGCTCGGCTCCTCCACTTTCGCGTCGGGCGAATGGACTTACAGCGGCCTGAAATGTTCGGACGACGCCGACAGGCTGGCCTTTACATGCTGGGTGCGCGGCAAGCTGCACTGGCTGCAGGTAAGGGCCAACGACCGGGCGCAGAATCAGCAGATCCCGGCTTCTCCCCTGGACGTGCGCGTTCAGGCGGCGGTCTCCAAGTTCGTGATCATACCCGAGGGCACGGCGCCGTACAACTACGCGGCGGGCGTGCCGCATACGGTAACGATCGAGGCGCGGGACAACCTGGACGGCATCGCGGCCGGATTTACCGGCCAGGTGCGGTTCATGACCGTCGACGCCGGCGCGCCCGAGCTCCCGGGAGACGGTCTGCCGGCCGACGACGCCGCGGTCTTCGTCAACGGCGTGGCCGGCAGCGTGTCCGGCCTGAGTCTGAGGATGGCCGGCAGCAGGAACCTGCAGGTTTGCAAGCTTAACGCCGGGACGCCCGACTGCGGGATCTTCGGCGCCAAAACCATCGTGGTAACTACCGCCGCCGTGAACCGGCTGCTTGTGATGAACGCCGAACAGACCCACAGGCCCGGCTGCGTGAACCAGAACGCCAATTGTTCGTCCACCGACGGCATGGGCAGGCAGGGTTCCCCTACGGCAAAAACGGCCGGAACGGCTTTCAACGTGCGCGTGCTGGCCGTGGATCAGTACTACAACATAGACACTTCCAGCTCGCCCGCTATCAGCCTTGCCAGCCCCGACCCCAGGGACGACGCCGAAAGAAGCGTCACCCTTACCGGCGGGGACATGACGTTCAGCATAACTCCGCAGTCCAAAGGAACCGCCAGAACCGTGACCGCCTCGGGCGCCGGCGTGGCCGGAACCTGGAACACTACCCCGAACATAACGGTAAAGGCGAAAACGGCCAGCGATCCCAAAAAGCTGCTGGCCCTGCTGCCCGGCGAAGTCCTCAACCCCGATTATTCGACAGGCAAGCAGCCGTGCCCCGGCAACTGCCCTTCGGACAGGGTCGCCGGCGGCACTTTCACCGTCACGGCATACGCCGCGGACGAGTTCATGAACTACTATGACCCGTCCGACAATATAGGCACGCAGCCCAATGTCTGGCTGGAAACCTCAGATCCTTACGATGTACACCCGGCCACCGTTCAATTGTCCGGCGGTACGACCACTTTCTTCGTGAATATGTACCAGGCCTCCACCCAGACCGTTTCCGCGAAGACCGCGGCGGCGGGTTATGCCAATTACACTCCGCTGACGCCCGGCGCCACCACGGTCATAGTGGCGCCCGATACCGCTAATAAGCTGCAGATACTGCTGCCGGGCGAGGCCGCGCGGCCCGGCAAGGGCCCCTATGATTCCAACCCGGCTACCGGCGGCCGGGAGTATCCGCCGGATATCCTGACCGCCGGAGACACCGCCTACGCGACCGTGAACTGCGTGGACAGGTACTTCAACAAGGTTACGGGCTGCAATCCGATCGTGGACGTGGAGTTTGCCGGCGCCGGCACCGCTGAAAACGACGACAGCGGTATTTTCGCCAACACCTCGCTTTCGGGCGGGACCAATTCGCTGCCCGTAAGGTTCCTGGCCACCGGCTGGCAGGGCGGCGGCTCCATGGCCAGCTCAAGGACCGTCACCGTTTCGGAACTGGGTACCAATTGCGGCGGCGTTGCCTGCGCTGCCGACTTCCGCAGCGCGGCGGTCAAGCCCGCCGCGGCCAAAAAGCTGCAGATCGTGGTGAGGCCCGGTTTCGCCTCCTGCCCCGTGGCCAATTCCGTGGACCAGCTTGAAGCCCCCGGCACAGTGACCGGATTCTATCCGGGCTGCGGAGTCAACGAGGGCGGCAACAAGCACGCCGGGTCGCAGTTCCAGGTCAGGATCAACGCGGTGGACGAGTTCTTCAACAGGCGGAATTATCCGTTCGAGACGGACAGCAGGAATATAAGGATAGTCACCAGCGATCCCTACGACGTGGAGAACGACGGCCTGGCCTGGGACAGCGTTTCGCTCGGCGCCCGCGGCACCGCGGGGTACCTGGACATAAATGTCAGGCCCAGCCAGTCCACCACTACCCTGAAAATAGAGGCGTTCGATGTGAGCGGCCAGGTTCCCGCGCTGGACACCGGAACGGCTTCGGGGGTGATGGTGGATCCCGCCGGCGCCACAAAACTGCATATCGTCATGGACTGCGGCGCGGGCTGCGGCGAGAAGCTTGAGCCCGGCAGCGCCCTGGGCGTCACCGGGCTGCCGGCTGACGCCGCGGCCGGGACCAGGATGGCGCTCAAAGTCTATCTCACCGACGACTATTTCAACATGGTTTCCGCTTCCACCTCTTCGGTAAAGCTGGAGTCCGCCGATCTGAACGATTACGACGTGGTTTCGTCTACGAGGGATATAAACAGCGGCGTGGCGTCCTGGTCCGCCTCCAACGGCCCGGTGATCTTCAACGCCAGAAGCCTCGCGAAGCTCAAAGCCTCGCTGGTGGACCCGGTGTCCGGCCTGGCCATGCCGGGATCCTATTCTTCCGATCTCCAGAGCTCCACTTTCACGGTCAACCCGGCCGCTTTCGCCAAGATTATAGTCAGGTTATCAGAGCAGGATTATAAGCCGGGCCAGCCGGACGATCCTTCGGATCCGCTTGGCGCCAACGGCTTCAGCTGCGCTTATAACTTTAACCGCTGCGGCAAGGATCCCGGAACGGTCATAGATAATCCCAAGACCGCGGGTAATCCTTATCAGGCGGAAGTCATAGCCACCGACTTCTACTACAACAAGGTTTCCACCAACGCCGCCGTCACTATAATTCCGGGCGCGGCGCCGAATGTCACCAACGAAACGGTTGAAACCTATCCGGTTCAGACACTGCAGGACGGCGCCACGGTCTATAATCTGGCCTTCACGGTGGCCGATGACCCGCGCTATATAACGCCCAGGCATTCCCTGGATTCCGTGGCGGGCTACCGCTCCGGCAATATCTCTGTAAATCCGGAAACCACGCCGAAGAAACTGGTGCTGCTGATGCCGGGCGAATGTCTGGCGCCCGGTTCCGCCACAGGCAAGTTCGGCGCGCCCGACAAGGACGGCCTGGCGGACGAGGACACGGACGGCTGCACCACCGGCAAGGGCAATGGCGTCCAGCCGTTCACCGCGGGCACGCAGATCAGGTACAAGGTCAGGCTCGCGGACAATTATTATAACGCGCGCACCGCCAACGGCGGGGACGACGTTATGCTCAGGATAGTGTCCGACGACCCGTACGATTCCGCTTCCGACCCCAGGGTCGGCGCCACGGTAAAGATCGCCAACGGCGGAGACACTTTTGATTCCAACCCCGGCGGCAATGACTGGACTTTCGTCACCGCCACGGCGCCCGCGCCCACCGGCGGCTGGAAGCTTACCGCCACGAAAGAGTCCGGCGCTACCTGTCCCGCCTGCGTAATGTCGTCCACGACCAAGATGGCGGTCGAGCCCGGCGCGGCGGTTAAATTGCAGGTGCTGGCTCCCGGCGAGGTGGCGGCGCCCGGTTCCGCGAACGGCAAAGACATGGCTTATACGCCGGCCATCTCCACCGCCGGGGCCAGATTCACTTTCACCGTGAGGCTGACGGACGCCAACTGGAACCTTGTCCCGAACAATAACGTGCCGGTCAATGTCGGTATAAGGGGCGATCCTTACGCGGTGTTCACCGGCGGCGCCGATTTCGAGCTTATGGCCGGCTTCGCGGATAAAGAGGTTACGCTCAAGCGCGCGCAGACCGGCGGCAATTACGCCGTGATAGAGGCCACTTCTACCGGCCTGACCTCGGCGCTCTATTCCCCGGCAACCAGGGACATAGGTGTCGTCCACAGCACGCCCACGCATCTCCAGACTTTGCTGCCGAACCAGACGGCGGATCCGGGTTCCGCTTCGGGCAGGATCGGCGGCGTATTCGTAGCCACCGCGGGCATCTCGTTCCCGATCTCCGTGAGGGCGACGGACGACTACTGGAATATCTGCGCCGACACCAGCGCCACAGTCAATCTTTCCACGCCGACCGGCTCCGATAAATATGCCGCGGGCATGGGCGTCAACCAGCCGCTGAGCGCCGGCGCCACCGTGTTCAACGTGATCTTCTACCGCGGAGAGGGAAGCTCCAACAATGTAATAGCGTCCACGACCGGCGTCAACGCGCTCCTGGCCGATCTTTCCGGTTCCATAGTCGTGAACTCTTCCAGCGCGGCCAAACTGCTGGTGCTGCTGCCCTCCGAAACGCGGGATCCGGGCAAGCCGCCTTACGATTACGGTTCCACCGGAGGACGCGTTATCTCCGCCTACGCCCCGGCCGCCGGCACGGCGTTCACCGCCGCGGTTTACGCGGTGGACAATTACTGGAACCGGCGCACCGACGTTTCGGCCGACGTGAAAGGCGTCACGGCCGATCCGAACGACGTGGAAACCGGGCTTTCCGTCAGGCCGCTGTTCTCCGGCACCACCAATTTCAACGCCATGATGGTGACGCAGGGCGCCTGGCAGATCACGGCGTCCACCAATACGGGCGCGGCGCTCAAAGACGGGGTAAGCCAGCCGGTGAATGTGGCCGCCGGGGCGGCGGACAGGATAGTGGCGCTGATGCCGGGCGAAGCTCTGAGCCCCGGCAAGTCCCCTTACGACGCCGGCGGAGCGCCCGGCAACCTGTGGGGCGGCAAGACCTCCACGCAGCTTTCAGACCTGGCCAACTGGCAGGCGGGAGTTTCCACCAGCGTAAGAGTGCAGGCCGTGGACGCTTACTTTAACCCCGTGAACGATTCCCGCTCGGTGACCTTAACGCCCAGCGATCCGAACGTTTCAGCGCTGGTTCAGCCGCTGGAGAACGGTTCTACGGTATTCAATCTGCCGCTGTATACCGCCGTCGTTTCCACCGGCACGGCGCGCTGGTTCACCGCCTCCGTCACGGGCCTGCCCAATAATTCTTATCAGACGCCCGAGGCGCTATTGCTCCCCGGTGTTCCCACCAGCCTGCGCCTGCTGGCCCCGAGCCAGCAGAGGGCGCCCGGGACGGCTGCCGGACGCTCGGGGCCGATAGACGTCCAGACGGCGGGGCTGCCGTTCAACGTGACCGTGGATGTGACCGATAACTGGGGCAATATGGTTTCTTCGCAGCCCGCGGCCAGAATCTATACGCCGGATGACGCCTATGACGCGGTGGGCGATAATTTCGCCGCGGGAAGGCTGACGCCGCTTACCGATTCGGGCTCCGGCGGGACTACCTCTTTCACCCTGATCATGAAGACCGAAAGGACTTCAGCCGCGGGAGAGGCCACCGTTCCCTCGGCAAGCAGGATCGTCGCCGAGATGTCCGGCGGGGCGCTGGCCGTCTCTTCGGCCGCGCTGACGGTAAACGACGACGAGAACTGCGCCGCGGGAACCTGCCGGCTGCTTATGACCATAGCGCCTCAGGTGTATACCCCCGGACTTGGAAACTCCGGCCAGCCCGGCGCCCAGACCGCAGGTGTTCCGTTCGAGGCCGTGATCCGCGCCGTGGACTCGAATTACAACCTTATAGAGTACAAGGGCGGCCCGGAGAATAACCCGGCGGTTTCTTTCAGCGTACTTGAACGCCCCGGCGCCGCGCCTGAAACCGACCCCGCTAATCTGAATCTCAGCAAGGGTTCGGGCAACACGTTCTTCGCCCTCAACTTCGCCACCGATACCGTAAGACTGCACGTAAGCACGACCGTGCCCGGTTTCGACGCTTTCACCACCAGCACCCTTGCGGTCAATACTTCAAGCTATTATCAACTGCACGTGGTGCTGCCCGGCGAAACCTATTACCCGGCCGGGCCGAACGGCAGACAGGGCACTCCCACGGCCCAGACCGCCGGCAATCTCTACACGGTGGACGTGCGCGCTGTGGACGCCTATTATAACAGGGTTTCCACCAACCCCGCGATAAATGTGATCACCGACGATCAGTTCGACGGCGAACCGGGAGCCAAACTGCTCTCGGCCGGTTACACCACGTTCGATATAGTGCCTAAGACCTCCACGCATACGCTTACGCCCAGCCGCGTGATAGCCAGGCAGAACAGCGATTACAGTATTATTTTCGGCACCTCCTCCAATGTGCCGGTGAACGCCAACACCCCGGCCGCCCTGCTTCTGGCGGTTCCCGGCGAGGCTTTCCAGCCGGGCAATGCGGTCGGAGGGGGAAAGACCGCCGCGCCGGCCGATGCCCAGATAGTGGGTTCTTCCATGACCCTGACGGTCAGGCTGGTGGACGCGTACTTTAACATGGTTCCCAATCCTTCCCCCGCGCCGCTGGTGAAGATCCTGACGGACGATAAATACGCCAGTATTCCGGCCAATAAGTCTTTGACCACCGGCGAAGATACTTTCACAAATTACTATTTCAAGATAGCCAACACTTCCCCCGGCTGGAGGATCTACGCCTCCACCGCCGCGGCCAGCCCGCTCTCGGTGGCGCCTTCCACCTCGCCTTATATAGTAGTCTCGGCCACCACCACGGACAGGCTGCTGCTGACCGTGCAGGGCGAGACTTACGACCCCGGCAACGAGCCCGGCGGCGGAAAATACGGAACCGCCTCCAACGCCGAGGCGGGGGCCGCTTCCACGGTGACCGTGCGGGCGGTGGACCGCTTCTACAATCTCAAATCCACGGACACTGCGGTGCAGATCCGGACCACCGACCCCTATGCCGTGCCGCCGGCGGCGCGCAATCTTCTGAACGGGGCCACCACTTTCGAACTGGTTTTCAGGACAGCCACCACCGACGGCGAGATCTCCACCGGGCCGTGGAGGATAACGGCTTCCACGGCCGGCGCGGCGAATATGCTCCCATCCGTGTCGCCGCTTATAAATGTGGACGCCGGCCCGGCGGTGAAACTGCTGGTTCTGGCGCCCGGCCTTACCGCCGACCCCGGCAGCGCGGCGGGTTATTCCGGCTCGGCTTCCACGCAGACGGCCGGGATCAACTTCACCGTGGATGTGAAGATTACCGACGCCTATTTCAACAGGAAGACCAACGCTTCCTCCACCATCGGCCTCACGTCCAACGATCCTTTCGACAGCCTGGCGGCGGACGTGGTCCCGGTGTTTACGAGCAACGGAAAAGTCAGTTTCCCCGGGTCGAAACTGCATACCCGCAATTATAAGGGTGATGGCGCGCCCGCCGGCTCTCCGGACGGCTGGAACATCCTCGCCTCCACCACGGCCGGAGTTTCCTACACGCAGGGCGTTTCCACGGCCATCCCCGTGCGGGGAGGCGCCGCCGACCGCCTGGTCATCCTCGCTTACGGCGAAGCTCTTGAGGAAGGAAATGTCCCGGCCCTGGGCAAGAAAGCCGGCTTCACTCCCGCCCAGGTCACGGCGGGCGTGATCTCCACCGTCACCGTGTACGCGACGGACGATTCCTATAATATAGACACCACCACTAACGCCGTAGTCCAGGTCTCTTTCGACCCGGCCGGGACGATCTACGACGATCCATACGCCAACGCCGTTTCCACGGCCATAGCCCTGGTGAACGGAACCACCTCCTACCAGGTCATACTGCGCGTCGGCGAATCCAAGCTTAGCCGCGTGGTGGCGCTCAGCACCACCAATCCCTCGCTGGTGCACGGCGAAACCCAGAATATCCCGGTCGCGCCGGCCGCCATGGTCAAACTCCAGCTTCTGGCGCCGGGCGAATGGGCCGTCCCCGGCAAGCCTCCTTACGACTGGGGGGAGACGACCGGAGGCAAGACCGGCTCGCCCGACCCCTGGATAGCCGGCAAATGGTCCACGGCGACGGTGCGGTTCGTGGACAATTTCTGGAACCTTGTGAACTCCGCCGGGAACGTGACGGTGTATTCGCTGGATCCCAAGGACGATATCGTCAACCCGGATCCTAAGACTTTCGCCGTCAGCGGCTCGTCGGTGACCGACTGGAAATTTATCCAGTCCAATACTTCTCCCGGCTGGAAGCTGTGGGCGCAGTCCCCCACTTTCCCGGCGCTGTATAAATCCACTTCGCCGGCCATAACGGTGAATTCCTCCAGCCATACCCTCCTGCAGGTGCTCCTGCCCGGAGAAACCGCCGATCCGGGCAATCCCGCTGGCAAGACCGGCACGCCCGACCCCTGGATAGCGGGTCTCCCCTACACCGTCACGGTCAACGCGGTGGACGCTTATTATAACGTGGTTCCCGGAGTCAGCGACATCGTCCTGGCCGAGATAGAGAACGACCCTTACGGCCTGCCGCAGTCGCTCTCCCGCCAGCTCCAGTCGGGGACGACCAATTTCACTTTCACGATGAAGATCGCCACCGCCGCCGCCGCGGGCGCGGGCGCCAGGCTGAGGGCGGCTGATTCCACCAACGCCGTGATCCCGGTTTCCTATTCCGAATATTACACCGTGAGTTCCTCCGACGCGGTGAAACTGCAGGTGCTGCTGCCCAATGAAACGCCCCTGCCGGGAAGCCCTCTCGGCAAACAGGGATCCGTCAGCACCCAGACGGCCGGAGTTCCGTTCCCGGTCATCGTGCGCGCGGTGGACCCGTATTTCAACCTCGTGACCGCCGAGCAGACGGAGGTCTATCTGCTGACCTCCGATGCCTATGATCTCCATCCGTCAACGGTTCAGCTCACCGCCGGAACGACCGTCTTCTGGCCCGCCCTGGTGACCGAGTCCACCGTCACCGTAACGGCCCTGAGCACCACCAGCTATCTGGCCAGCGTTTCCTCTTCCGTCTACAACGGGCCAGCTTCCCCGTACAAATTCCACATGATCCTGCCGGGCGAGACGCTTACGCAGGGCAAGTGCGACACGGTCTCGCTGTGCGCCGCGCTCGCGGGCCGTGCGGGGTCGGCCGGTACTCCCGATTTCTCGGATCCCGGCGTCTGGCCCTCCACCGCCGGCGTCAACGCTCTGGCCAAGGTTTACCTGGTGGACAGGTACTACAACCGCGTGAGAAGCCATCCCGGAACACAGGTCAGACTTACGACGGCCGCGCCCAACGGCTCTTACGGCTTCTACACGGATCCGGGCGCCGTCTCGGTGACGGCGGGCCTGGCGGACATGACTTTCTCGCTGCGCACCGCCGCGACCGGCCATATGCTCACGGCTTCGGAGACGTCCGCCAACGGCTATCTCGCCGCGAACTCCTCCACTTTCACGGTTACGGCCAATAATCCCGCGCAGATGGTGGTGACGCTGCCGACCGAAACCCAGGTGAACGGCAAGAACACCGGGGCCGCCGGCCGCAGCGGAACCGTTTTCATAGCCACCGCCACCAACGTGAGCTGCTACTCGGCCAGGGTGTACGCGGTGGACGCCTGGTACAACCTGGTTACGTGGACACCGGACACCACCGTGACAGCGCAGACCAGCGATCTGAACGACACTGATCCGGCCGGGTCGTTCACCCTGACCGGCGGCTCCGGGACGATAAATGATATCTGTCCTAAAACCGCCAGGAAGCCGTCCAACGACGGCGCCGATCCGGACGGCCTGGTGACGGACGCCAGGCTTACGGTAACAAGGACCGCCGGCGCCGACCTCGGCGTCGCGAACTCCTCCGACTTCACCGTGGTTCCCAATCAGCTCAACCGGGTGCAGGCTCTGGTGGCCGGAGAATGCACCGCGCCCGGAACCGCCGCCGGAAGGGGCTGTACGCCGTCCGCGCAGCCGGCCGACGACGGCTTCGACGTGCAGGTGCGCGTCACCGACGCTTTCTGGAACATGGTTTCCACCATGCCGACCACCGAGAACATAAGCGTGGCCGCCACGGATCCCAACGCCATTCTGCCGCCCGCGCAGGATGTTGCCGTTTCTTCGGCCATGTTCACGATCACCATGACCCGCGCCGGGAACACCGCCCGGATCATGGCCTACGATTCGGAAGCCGGCCAGGATCTGATCGACTCTACGGACGAAGATAACTGCACTTCCCAGCAGTTCACCATCAACCCCGGCGTGCTCGACAGGATAGTCCTGATCCACGAGGGCAGGGGCCAGACCCTTAACCAGGGCGCCACCACTTACGACCTCTCCCGGCAGGCTACGGCGGCCGAACTCAGCACCGCCACGGCCGGCGGCGGCTTCGCCGTCAGGGTCTACGCGACCGACTCCTATTTCAACATCATTCCCGGCGCGCTGTTCGGTGAAAGCGTCACGATCAAAGGGCCCAACGACACTTACGGCAATAACCCCGGCTACACAGGGATCTTCAATGCCAACGGCTGGGCCGACATAAATAACATCTATCTCAGGCGCGCCGCCACGGGCCAGTATCTTACGGCCGCTTATGCCGGGGCCGACCCCAATATTAACGCGAACCGGAAGACCGATCCTCCGATCAGCCCGGCCGGCGTGAACCCGTCCACGTTCACCGTGGTTCCGGCCGCCGCTTACGGTATCCAGGCGCTGATGCCGTGGGAAAGCGCCGACCCCGGCAGGGGCGTGTATCCGGCGGGCGGGAAGATCGTCGGTTCCACTTCCACCGCTCTGAGCCCGAGCATCTTCGCCGGAGTTCCGTTCACGGTAAAGACCCGGGTGGTGGACCGCTATTTCAACCTGGTAACCAGCACCGGCAACGTTTATCTTGCCACTTCAGATAAATTCGACGTTTCGCCCAATACCACCACTTTCAATTCGGACGGAACCAAGGATCTGGCGGTCACGCTCAAGACAAGGGCCGCGACCCACATTATCTTCGCTTCCAACCCGGACAATAATTTCGGGGCCAACGGCCCGCCCAACGCGGCCAACCAGACGACTTCGTTCTTCACCGAGTCCTCCGCCCCGGTGCGGCTGATGGTGCTGCTGCCGGGCGAGACCGAGGTGGAGGGCAAGCCGGCCGGCGTGGACGAGAACGGCAATGTCAAGGCCGGGGAACCGGCCGGCAAGAAAGGCCGCCCGTCCATTTTCACCATCGGCATCTCCACCGACGTCACGGTCAACATGGTGGACGCGTATTACAACCGCGTGACCGCGCCCGCCCTCCAGCCCACCGTGGCCCTCGCCACGTTCAGGGACGACGTGGATACGGCGGAAACGCTCCCGGCCAAGGTGATGTCGCTGGGTTCCATTTCCTTCGCCAACGCCACCGGGGATCCGATAGAGCCGCACCGCTCCAGGTTCGATTACGTGGTCGGCGCCACCTGCACCGCCTCCCCGGCGGCCATCTCCTCGGCCACCAGCGCCGACTGGGAAGTGGATCCGGGCGTCCTCCACCACCTGGATTTCGACGACCTGGCGGCGGTGGACGGAACCACCGGCCCCGTGCCGCAGTGGACCAATACCGTCAGGGCGGGAGACTGGTTCGATGTCCGGGTCACCGCGCACGACCAGTACCACAATGTCGTGTCCACCGGGGCGAACCTGTCAGCTTTCAGCGTCACGCTGGAAGCGGAAAGTCCGAGCCCCGCCAACGTGAACCAGAACCCCGAAGTCCTGGGCGGGCAGTCTTTCTCCGTCTCCGACAAGGGCACAAAAGCCATCTCGTCGGCTTTCAAGCTTAAGCAGGCCTCGCCGCCGGCGCGGTGGGTGAGGGTGAAAAAGACCGGGGTCGTGGATCCGGCCACCGATATTTCAACGGAGCGCACCGAGGCCCCCGGCTATTCCCAGAAGCCGGCCATCACCGTGAATGTCGGCGACGTGACGGCGGTAAAGGTCAGCGTGCTGGCCGGCGGGAGCAATATCTCGGGCGACCACTACACCCTGGAAGCGAACGACGTCGAGGTCAGGGCCGGTAAAAACAACAGTCCTCCCGGCAGCCTGGGCAAGGTCAAATTGCAAGGTATGACTGTGGACAACTACGACAACCAGGTGAAGACGCCGGGAACGACCACTTATATCCAGGTGGTGGACGTCACCTCCGGCCGGCCGGGCGGTATCATGAGGCTCGGGGCCGGCTATCTTGACGCCGGGGTTTCCACCACGGCGTATACCGACGCGGACGGCCTGGTGGGCATCTCCACCTCCATCTGGTATTTTGTGGAAACGATCTCCACCGGCACGCAGGCCAGGGTCTGGATAGGCACCGTCCCCGCGCCCGGCGGCGATTACTCCGCGATGAGCCAGAATGTGACCGCCAAATTCACCACCATAGGCGGGGACGTTTCCCGCGCCGTGTTCACCGCCGTGCCGTCCGGCCCGGTGACGGCCGGCCTGTCGGGCCTTTACACCGTCAAGAGAGTGGACGATTTCGGCAACCCCGTGGTCGTGGACGGTACCAGCATCAATCTGAATCTGCCGGACGCCGAAGTGGCGATCCACGCGGCCAACGGTTTCATCCAGGCGACCTCCGGCAACCCGGCCCAGCCTCCCTACACTTACGGGTTCAGGGACGCTTCCAACAGCGCCTTTATAAACCCCGTGCTGACCATTCCCGACGGCTGCGTGGTGACCGGCTGCTCCAATCCGAGCGCCAACTCGGTGAGCTTCTATTACAGGGACTCCATGGCTTCCATCCCGCTCACGGATCAGCGGGCCTCCACCTGGTCCATAACGGCGGGCAACCCGCTCGGCAGTCCCTCGGTGGCCAACGCCGTGCACGCTCTGACGGTGGTCCCCGCGGTCACCGACCACCTCAGCTTCGACAGCTATAAGAGCACGTTCGTGGCCGGTAAGCCCATCAATCCCGACTCTTTCAATCCGAATCTGCTCAGGGTGGAGCTGAGGGACTTCTATCAGAATCCGACGCCCTCCACCATGACCTTGTCCATCGTACTGTCCTCTTCCAGGACCCAGAGCGCCTACTTCGACTTCCACGATTTCTCCCTGGCGCCGGATTTCAACGACACTTTCCCGCCCAGCTTCGTCACGTCCACCGATACCCTGTCCGTGCCGCTGGGCCAGTACTACGCCACTTTCTATTACCTGGATACGCGCGCCTCGTACGATTACGGGGCCTCCTCGGCCTCCCTGCCCGCCGTCAAGGCGGAGGTGCCGCTCGTGCCGGCCTGGACGCCGGCCGTCCAGTCCCAGCTGATAATAGCCAGGGAGAACTCGGACAGCGGCAGGGTGACCGTGGCCGCGCCCGCCGGCCACCTTACGGCCTCCTCCAACACTTTCGCGCCGTCGCAGGCTTTCCAGATCCAGATGCGCGACGTGTTCGGGAATATCAGCGCCCAGGCGGCCGGTTCGGACAGGATGTTCAGTCTCCAGTCCAATTCCACCGGTACGGTGCTTTTCGTTTCCCCGTCCACCGCTTCGGTTGCCATCGCCAACCCCACGGGTTTCGTGGTCAGGCTTCCCGGCGGCGAACATACGGTCAATTTCTATATAGCCGACAGGCTGGCCAAGACCTCCACGGTCACGGTCCAGACCAGCGGTCTTACCGCGGTTGACCAGATGTACACGGTGGACCCCAACCAGCCCGACCATCTTGACTTCCTTACTCCGGCGCGCCGGCTTGTCGCCGGGACCACCATGCAGTACTCCTGGGCCTCCGATAACGGCACGCCGCTGGATCCTTCGGACGACATAAGGACGGAGGTTCCGACTCCCATAACGCTGGGCCTCAGGGACGCCTACGGCAACGTGACTTCCACCGATGTCGCCACCAGTTGTTTCTTCGACTCCGCCAGGAGCCTGCGCATCGGCAAGGATCCGACCAAGGCGCTGGTCACCAGTTCCGACTGGACGCAACTGGATCTTGTGAGCAATAAGATGTTCGATATAAACCCCAACGACACGTCCCTTACCATTTACGCCTGGGACACCGTGGCCGGCACCGACACGCTTACTCTGTCCGCCATGGTCGGAGGCCTCATACCGCTGGCCGACAATCAGCAGGACGTCGCGATCACCCCGGCTAGGGCCGCCTATTTCACTCTGCACCATACTTATACCGCCGCCGCGCCGCTGAAGGTCACCGACGATACAAAGAGCCTTACGGCGTCCCGCACCGAGGACGGGAACACGGTAACCTGGGGCGTGAACGCCAGGGACCGCTACGGCAACGTGGCAAGGGGCGACTCGCAGAACGGACAGTACTATTCCGGGAATATAATCTTCTCGGTCAATTCCTCTTCCGCCGTCCTTACGAACCGTGAGAATTCGGCCAAAAACACCGCCGGAACCACTTATTATATGTTCTCGCCCCAGGCCGACAGCGATCCCGGCGTCTATCCTCTGCTGGGCGTCCGCGCCGACCTGATGACGACTTCGCTGAAGATCAATGTCACCGACTACGCCACCGCGGCGCTCCCGGACAGCGATCCGAATAAGATCTTCGGCTATACCGGCGACGCCGGCAGGCCGTGGCCCGCGGCCCAGTGGGGAGCGTATCCGCCGGCCGGAGCCAATTCGGACGCGGACGTGGTGGTCGGCGGCGTGGTCATCCAGCCCACCGACATGGCGCCGGATCCCAGCGCCGCGAAACAGACCCTGCTGGCCGGAACCATCTTCGCCGGGATGACGGAACTGTATCAGGGTTCCGGCATCATAAGCCCCAATTATCCGGTGCTTATGTGGAAGCTCTCCGTGCGGGCCCAGCCGCAGGGTTCCGGGCTTACCGCCCGGCTGAAAGAATTTAAAGTCCTGAAAACCGGAGATCTCCCGGCGTCCGACGTGAAAAGCCTGGAACTGTACTGGGATTCCAC
The DNA here is from genome assembly GCA_001799575.1 of Elusimicrobia bacterium GWA2_56_46. GTDB lineage: Bacteria > Elusimicrobiota > Elusimicrobia > Elusimicrobiales > UBA9959 > YA12-FULL-51-18. The sequence goes on along the minus strand of MGTT01000011.1, from coordinate 46,098 downwards.
GGCCAACGGTAATTTCTGTCCTCCGGAGGCCGCCGCTTCGGGCAAGTGCACCAATCCGGACGTGCTGATCTCCTCCGTCGGTTTTAGCGGCTGGAGCGGCACTTACTGGGGTATGACGGATCTGGATACAAAGTTCCCGACGGAGACGCTTGTGGGAGAGACCAGCCACGACTATTTCTTCGCCGTGAGGATCTCCACCACGGCCGATCTGACCGTGGAAAGGAGCCTGGGCCTGGCCCTGCAGGCTCCGAATCAGCACGTGCTTGTGTCGTCCATCACCGCGCCCGTTTCCGTGGCGGTAAATAATTTCGAGATGCACACCGCCACCAGCGCCGTCAAGAGGGCGCCGGCCCAGATCTACACGGTATCCAACTCCACCTACGTCAACATAGCGGCGTACGTGGACGGCGTGCAGTATTCCACGGCCGTCCAGGGGCAGAAATATGCGGGTATGCTCAGGGTGCCCGTCTGGACCAACGAATTCAACGCCTCGATAGACTATATAACGGTGAACCGCATAAGCGACACCGGCAGCGAGGGCTCCGACGGAGACATCACGGCGGTGCGGCTCTTCCTGGACTCTAATCCCAAAGGCTGCGAGAACGCCGGCGGCGGCAACGGCACGTTCGAAACCGGCAACGACACCGAGATCACCGACCCCAATAATCCGGCCGTCTTCTCCGGCGGCGGCGTGGATCTGAGCATCGTGGATAAGGCCAATTGCGGCTACGTGGCCACCTCCACCAGGACTTATTTCGTGGTGTTCGATTATTCCAATTCCGCCATCCTGTACAAGACCCACGCGGCCGTCATCAACTCGGGCAATATCTTCCCCGTTTCCGGCACCGGAGAGCCGCCCAGCTTTACGGTGATGCAGTCTTCTTTCGTCACGGTGGTGCCCACTTACGACACCGCTCAGATCACCGCCAAATTAAATATGGGGGGAGGAGCCAAGGTGCAGGGCTCCACCAATGTGCCCGTAGCCCAGATGACGCTCAACACCAACCAGGGGGCCGCCGTTCTCACCGCGATAAAGCTGGACAGATGGAGCCACTCCTCGCAGGGCGCGGTGAAAAACAACAAAGCCGACGACGTGGTCAATATCAAGGTATATCTGGACATAAACAACAACGACCTGCTGGAGCCGGGAACCGACCAGATCGTGACGCCCGAAGGCGAGACGCAGACTTTCCCCTATGCCGCGATCTCAACGGGTCTGGCTATAGGCGAGACCGCTTTCCTGGAAGTCACGGACTTCAAGCCTTTCCAGGGCATCGCGGCCGAAAGGCCCAGCGAAGAGCCCTATCTGCCTCCCATAGCCCCCGGCCGGCTTGTGCTGGGAGACGACCAGACGGACGAGAATCTCAAGGAAGTGGTGTATTACACCGGCTATGACGATGTGCTGAAACGTTTCACGGGTCTTACCCGCGGCGCCGACGGCACCGCGGCGAAAGACTGGCCCGCCGGGGCTATCGTCTCCGGCCAGGCCAGAGTAAGGCTGCGGGGCACCGGGGCGGAGGTGGCGCGGGGCCTTTCCGGCACCGAGCTTGCGGTCACGGACAGGAACTATATAGTGGCCTACGACCTTTCCAACCTGGCCTCGCCCGGCTCCCAGGCCCGTCTCGGTTTCGAGATGAGAACCACCGACTACTTTAAGATAGTCTGGCCGGATCTGTTCAGTTCCGCGAATGTCGGCATTGAGCCCGCGCTTACCAACGCGTATATACAGTCCATCGTGGAGTACCCGGATCAGGTTTATATCGCCCCGGAGAACCTGAACGCGTCCCAGGAACTGATGCAGGGAACCACCAACAACGCCGTGGTATCTTTCGCGATGAGCGTGGAAAAATCCGACGCCCTCTGGCGCCGCCTGATAGTCCGGGCCACGGGAACGGCCGTCGGGGACGGGCTGGTGACCGACGAACTGAACAGCGTGAACCTTTACAGGGACGTGAACAGCAATTACAACCTGGACGCGGCGGACATCTTCGTGGGCTCGGCCGCGTTCAACACCGGCGGCGGCTACCAGCTCGCCAAGATCGAGTTCGGGCAGTCAACCGCCGCCGTCCAGCGGATCCTGGCCGCGCCCTCGCGTTATCTGCTGACGCTGGACATACACGACACCGCCGTGCCCACGGATCCGGTCACCGGCGATCCGAGGACGCTCGGCCTGATGCTTGAGACCGAGAGCTTCCCCGTGGTGGAGGACGGGAATGACGACGCCGCGGCGGACTCCATTTCCGAGACCGACATGCCCAACAAGCGGCCCGCCGCTTTCACTTTCTCCAGCGCGCTGCATAATATCGTGCCCAAGCCCCAGGTGCTGAGCGTCTCGGCGGACGCCGTCTTCTCCGACGAGTCGGGCAATATGTACCCGGCGGCGAGGCTCGCCCAGGACATCACCACCACCGGCGCCGGTGACGCGGCCTGGCTGGTTTCCTCCACCCTGGGTCTGGCCGCTTCCGGCTACGCGCTGGTGGACAACGAGATCGTGAGCTACGACTCCACCACCACCGTAGCGCTGGTTAACGTTATAAGGGGCCGTCTCGGAAGCGTCGCCGAAACCCATCTGACCGGCGCCGTCGTGGGCACCGAGATCCGGCAGGGCCAGAAATACCGCGGCGCATTCATCCTGCGGCTGGCCGCCTCCGACTTTGAAATTCAGGTCAACAGGATAAAGCTCAAGCGGACCAAGCCCGATCTGCTGAACGGCGCCGACACGGATATCTCCAAGGTCAGGATCTTCCGGGATCTTAACGGGGATGGTGTTCTGAACCTGGACGCCAACGGGGAGCCGGTGGCCGATCTGCAGGTCAGTTCCGGGGCTTTCGGCGGTTCCCTCGCCGAGCTCTACCTCGGCGAAGAGGGGCGCGATTACGTGCTGATAAGAAAAACTCTCTCTCCCGCCACGTTCTTCGTCACGATAGACGTGAACCCGACGGCGGCTTTCTCCTACCCCGGAACCGCAAACCTGAACGAAGTGGCCGGCGTGGAACTGGACGGCCAGAGCCCCTTCTCCATCATAACCGGCCCCGCCGGGGTGGGCCACTCGGTGTCGGTCTCCACGCCCGTGGCCAGCCCCAACTACGTGATAGTTCCGACTACCGATACTCTTACGATGGTGGTATCCAACGTGGCTTCCGGTTCCGTCCTCCAGAACGAGAAGACGGTGCAGATGCTGAAGCTTGAGCTCAAGACCAAGGCCAGGGAGAATACCGCGATCCTTAATTCCCTGAAACTGGATCTTACAGGTTCGGGGGTGGACTCGGACATCGTTAACGTGAAGATCTGGCGGGATTCCGCCAACAACGGCATCGCCGACGACACCGGCGCGGTGGCGGGGGTCTATCCCAACCTGCTCACGGCGGGCAATGACTTCTTCAACCAGCGGACCTCGCTGGTCAGGTTCAACGAGGGAGTGGTCATAAGCTCCTACCCCACGGTGCTGTACGTCACGGTGGATATTTCCGAGTTCGGACAGGTCGGCAAGACCCTGAGCCTGTCGGTGGGAGGCACGGATTACTTCGAGGTGGCGATACCCGACGGTAAAGAGGCCGCCGGCGTGTTCCCGGCCGCTTCCGCCCTGGATACCATCCAGGAGGCCGCGAGCGTGGTGACCATGGGCGTGAACGATATTTCCGCGACCGCCGGCGCCGTGGTACAGGCGCAGACTCTGGTACCGGTGCTGCGCTTTAACATGAAGACCGACACCTCGCAGGGGACCTGGAGAAAACTGCTGGTGGAAAAGACCGGCTCCTCCTCCGACGTCACCAAGCCGTACGGCAGGAACCGCGACGTGAAATTCGTAAAACTGTTCCGCGACGCCAATTCCAACGACGCCCTGGACGTTTCCGATCTGCCGATCTCTTCCCCTAAGAGCGTTCTGGCCGCGGCGGTTTCCAGCGCGGCCGCGGTCCCCTTTGACCTTGTGGTTCAGTCCACCGCGGGCTTCCCGTCCAGCGGAGATCTGCTGCTCGCCGATCTGGAGCTGATGCACTATGTTTCTATCTCGACTTTCTCGCCCGCCCTGCGCGTGACCGCCAGGAGCGGGATCATGGGCGTGGCCGCGACCCCGGCCCTGAACCTGTCCACCGGCGCCGTGGTGGAAAAAGTGGACTTCTTCGACCAGGTGGACGACAACAACAGGGTGAAACTGGTAGACCTCTCCGTGCCCCAGCTGCTGTCGCCTTCGCAGCAGACCTACTTCCTCTCCTACGACGTGGGCGAGACCGCCACCGTGGGCAACGGCATAGGCGTCAAGATCCCGGGCCCCAACGCCATAATAATAGACGCGCCTCCCGACACCGTCAACGGCCGGGTGAACGTGGGCGTGAGCCAGTTCCCGCAGCTGCCCAGCGGAACCACTTCCCAGGATCTGCCGTTCGAGACCGTGAAGATCCTGGTGGGAGGTACGATCCTTAAGATCTCCGGCCTGAGCCTGGCCCCGGCTACCGCGGAGCCCGGCACGCAGGATATTACTTTCATGCGGCTCGATTTCCGCACCGATCAGGGTATGGTGGATCTGGGCGCCCTCAAGCTTACCCAGACAGGGACGAAGTACTGCGCCGATGCCTCCGCCTGCGACCTTACAGCGATAAACCTGTATCTGGATTCCGACGGCAATAATACTTACAGCGCCGGGGACAGTCTGATCGGAAGGGCGGAGCAGCGCTACCAGCCCGGCGGAACCCTGGATTTCGACCTGGGCGTGGCCACCGTCAGCATACTCTCCGACGGCCTGCCGCGGCTGCGCGTCGGGACCGGCAGAAGCACGATCTTCGTGGTGGGCACGGTGGGCGTCTCCACCGCGACTATCGGCCACTACGTGGGCCTGACCCTGGCGTCCTACCTGGATGTCAAGGCGCCCGGCGGTTTGGTGGGCTTGAGCGCGGTTCCGGACGCCCTCCTGCAGCCGCCCGTTTCTTCGGCCCTGGTCGTAATAGAATCGCTGGTCGTCCCGTCGGTGTCCGTCAGCACGGACGCGGTGCCGGTGATAATCACCCTTGCCGGCCCCGGCATCCCGAGCGTCGCCGTCGGCTACCCCGCTTACGCCAAGGTGGATCCGGTTAACTGCAATAACGGCAAGGATCCCGCTGTCGCGCGCAATAATATCTGCAAGGACGCTTCCAACAATTATATCCCGGATCAGGCCAGGTGGATCTGCGCCGACGGTTCGTCGTGGCTTACCGCCTGTCCGCAGGATCCGCCTCTGATGGACCTGAACGGCGACGGCGCGCCCGACAACTTCTCCGCCGGCGCGGATCCGAAACTCACCAAGATCTCGCTGCTGGGCGACGCCGTCCCGTCCCGCGATATGGTCGGGAACAGGTTCCTGGAGATGGATCTGAACCAGGACGGCGTGCCCGACCAGGTGCTGGTAAGCGCGGCCGGGGCGCGGCAGATGCTGCTGGGAACGGACAGCATGGATCCGACCAAGCTGACGCCCGCCCCCGACCAGGGCTTCGTGCCGTCCGCCTGGACGGGCAGCGGCCAGACCCTCAAGGCGACCCTGCCCATGGTTAACGCCGAGGAAGGCTATTACGAGGTGGCCGCCGGACGTTTCTACGATGAGCCCGCCTCGCTGAGCGTCACCTGGCAGCGCGCGGGGACGTCGGTCTCAAGCCTGAAAGGCATGCGCGCAAGTTCCATCGCCACTCTCGCCGCCGGCGCGCCGCTTACCGCCGCCACCCTGACCGGCCTGGCGCTCCCGGCGCCCAACGTCGCGAGGCTCGCCCAGAACGTGGGCGTTACCGACACCAGATTTGTGGTGGACGACGACTCCGCCCTGCAGCTGCCGGGCCTGATCTACGTGGGCAGCGAAATAATGCGTCTGGCCCGCGTCCAGGGCAGTCCGAACACGCTTGAAGTTGTGCCCTCCGAAACGGATACGGGCCGCGGCTTGAGAGGCTCCAGCCCCATCAATCACCTGGGTTCTTCGCTCGGCGGGGAGCCTGTTTCGGACGATGCCGCCATCTTCAGCGCCCGGTTCGTCTCGGTTTCCGCGTCCACGACCACCACCTCGGCCGCGCGGCCCATGTTCGTCTTCAGGTTCGATCCCAAAACCCCCACGATCCCCGGGATCCCGAGGCCGCAGCTTGCCGCCGGAGCCCTGGCGCAGACTTCCTACGAGGTCAAGTGGGATCCCTCCGTGCAGCATGTTTCCGGCGTCGCGGGCTACGAAGTGCAGGAGAGGGGCGGCAAGCCGGATGACCTCCAGGCCAATGTCGTCTGGCGGCCTCTGGGTTTCGTTCCCGCCAGAACGCCCTCCTATTTCACCGGAAGTTCGGCGTTCCCGGGAGAGACCCCCAGGGCCAAGGATCAGTTCTTCACCTACCGGGCGCGCGCCATGAGCAACGCCATGGTCTTCTCCGAGTGGTCTGTCCTGGACACGCCCGTGCCCACCGGCGTCCTTTCCTCGGTGCTCTCGGCCGTGAAGAACTACCCCAACCCTTTCGATCCCAGGAAAGGAGGCGTTGAGGGCAAGACCTATATAGCCTACACCCTCTCGGACAACGCCGAAGTGACCATAACGCTCTACGATCTCCTGGGTTACATGGTCAAGGAATTCAGGATCACCAGCGGCTCCGAGGGCGGCAGGCCCGGCCCCAACACCGTGGCCTGGGATGGGCGCAACGAACTCGGCAGCTACGTCTCCAAGGGCGGCTACATAGCCCGCGTCAAGGCCTCAAGTCCCAAAGGCAGCAAGGTCATCATCCGCAAGATAGGGGTGATACACTAGGGATGAGGGATGAGGAATGAGGGATGAGGGGCTTGGGCTTGACTTGTCAAGAGAAACCGCTTGACAAAGCGGCTTCATCTGCTATAATATAAAGCAAGCCGGAACGACGCAGGGGGGCTTTATGAACGTACTGTCGCGTACCGATAATGAACTCTTGGTGGTCAGACTGACACGAAACAGGGTGATCGCCCTCCTGGCCGGCCTTTTTATGTGCTGGGCCCCGGGCGAACTCGGTTGCGAGACGTTCACCCTCCAGACCTATTATCCCTCGCCCGCAGGCATCTACAATAAAATGACGACCACGGCGGATACCGTGCTCGCAAGGGACTCCGGAGGCGTGGGAATAGGGGTGAGCCCCACTGCCGGTGTCAAGCTGGATGTGAACGGCAACGTAAAAGTGCGGGCCGGGAACATGGATGTGGGTGGCAACGTAATAATACGGGGAGGTACTCCGGCGGCCGGGCTGTTCCTAAAATCGACGGACTCCAATGGAACAGCCGTGTGGGCGGCCCCGACTGCAACTTATGCGCCTTAAACGTAAGCTGGCGACCGTAATAGGGATCTGTTTATGGAGCGCCGCCCTGGCTGGTCTGGGCGCCGCGCCGTGGACTAATAGCCCTCTGTCCTCCGGCGCCAGCATACGGGTTGTTCATATCACTGAACTTCGAACCCAGATCAACGCCAAACGCCAGTCTTGCGGGCTGCCGCAGGCTGTCTGGACAGATAGTACTATCACCGCCGGGGCTACTCCGATCCGCAAGGTGCATATAGATGAACTGCGCACAGCTGTTTCGGATCTGTATCCTGTCGCTTCCAAACCATCATTTACGGATGCCTCGACCACCGCCGGAGTCACTCAGATCCGCGCGGCTCACATTAATGAACTTCGCAGCGCCCTCGATTCTGCCTCCTGCTGCGTGCCGAACCCCGCTATTTGCAGCGCTCCCGCGCCCGCTTGCGGGACTACTACCACCGGCGTTAATAATTGCGGCGGCGCCTGCTCAAAAACCGGCGCCGCGTGCTGCGTGCCGAACCCGGCTACCTGCAGCGCTCCCGCGCCGGCCTGCGGCACGACCACCACGGGAACCAACAATTGCGGCGCCGCCTGCACTAAAGTCGGGGCCGCGTGCGCCTGCGTGCCGAACCCCGCCACCTGCAACGCTCCCGCGCCGGCCTGCGGCCAGACTACCACCGGCACCGGCAATTGCGGCGCCTGCACGAAGACCGGTGCCCCGTGCTGCGTGCCGAACGGCAGTTGCAGTGCGGCTACCCCGGCCTGCGGCAGAACTACGACCGGCGTAGATAATTGCGGCGTCACCTGTACGAAGACGGGCGCGGCGTGTTGCGTGCCGAACGGCACCTGCAGCGCAGCCACACCGGCCTGCGGCAGAACCACGACCGGCGTGGATAATTGCGGCGCCACCTGCACGAAGACGGGATCCGCCTGCCCCCGTCCTTGTAGATTGGGTACGCTCACGATCGCTGACGGCAGCTATGTGACTGCGTACCAGACCACTAGGGTCTGTTCCGCAAACTGTTTAAGCGAGAGGCGGGTGTGTAACAACGGAGTTTTAAGCGGTTCTTATCAATACCTGTCGTGTACACCAAGTTGCGCCTGCTCTACAATACCACTGGGTCCGATGGTTACGGTCGGCGCGGCGTCATACAGACAATCGCTCCTTAAGGCGTACGCCATAGCTACCAGCGGCTCCGGCAACGTCGGTGAAACGTGCACGCACTGGCTGGACAGGACAGGCCAATGGACTCCTGGGGATTATTGCCCAGCCGCTCAGCAAGGTACTTCGATCCTTATTATCAGAGATTATTGTATGTTCGCCAAATCGGGGGGGGGCTGCGTGGTGTCTGGGGCAAACACTGCGGGCACCAGCGGTTCCTATCCAACCAGCAACTGCGGCGGATCCGGAACATACGTTTACCCGTAACAACCGGGGTTTCGGGTAAATTATTGCTTATCTATGCTTAGCTTGATGATGCAATCCGGCGTGTCGCCGGCAAATTCCGCCGTTACCGCCGCGGGCACGCATTGCCGTTGTGCGGCGGTGGCGGAACAGCTTCCGGCCGGCGGGTAGCCCTTATCGTTCAAACATTCCCACATCCCGGCCCTCGCTTTTTCAAGCTCCGAAAGGCCTCCGGCGCTTTTGACGGCTTTGCTTCTGATCAGCGACATCTGCATGCGCCATTTCATAAGCATACTGCAGATCAGGAATAAAATAAAACTGATGATCATGACGTATAAAAGGACCATCCCGTTCTTTTTTTTCATAAGCTTTTCTGCAGATGCATATCGGCGCTGCCGGTGATCTCTTCCGTGCCGGAGCGGACCCGGTAATCCAGATGGACGACGTTGGCGACGCCCGTCGGTCTTGAAAAGATCCATTCTATATACAAACTGCCGCTGCCGGCGTCCACCAGCAGTTCCCTGGTCTGGGTGGCTTCGGGCGGCTTGCCGCAATAAAAGGGCGTCATACTCACCGGCACCGGGACATTACCGGTGTATTTGTATACTTTTTTCCCGTCGCTGGTTACGCAGTAGAGGAAATACCCCTGCGCGGCGGCCGGCAAGTTTAGTAATTTCGAAACGTTGTCCAGGGGGCTGGTGTTGAAATAGCCCAGCAGCGTTTTACCGTTGGTTTCACCGGCGGCGGGCATGGTGACATAAGAGGCGTCCAGCAGGCTGGCGCTTATGAGTTTGACCGAATAAACCGTCTGGACGAAAATCATCTGCCTGCGCTGTTGTCTGATATGGCCGTTCAGCACGAAGCTCTGCAGCGAGAGAACCGCCGCAAAGACGAAGCTGAACAGAAGCCCCACAATAAGCAGCTCGATCAAAGTAAAAGCTTTCCGCAGTTTCAGAGACATATTTAAAGGGCGGAAAAAAACTTAATCCTTTAGCCTTAAGCCTTTATCCTTCCGAAAATTGTATGCAATTTTCGGGCTAAGGCACGGTATAATTTATGCTGACATTCACGTCGCGCATTTCTTTGCCCTGATACAACGTTGTTTTAACGAAATAAGACATGGTCGCGCCGTAGGTCTGGCGCATTTCCAGCGGCAGGCGGTTGGTCACGGTATGGGTACCGGCCGCCAGCGCCCAGCAGTTGGCGCAGCTTGAGTCATCCGGCAAATGCCAGGAAGGCGGGTTCCCCGGTGCGCCGGCGGTAGTGGAGCGGTCTTCAGTGACATAATTTTTCAGCTCCTCTTTCAGGCTGGCGGCTTCCTGCGCGGCCTGATACCTGATCTTTTCTTTGGGAAAAGAGGTGAAAGTGGAGAGAAGGAGCGACGCGCAGGTCACGGCTACCATGACCAGAACCATGCTCGCCACCACCACCTCCACCAGCGTAAATCCCTTACGGAATGCGATTTTCATGTTGTCTAGTCGTCTTCCACGGCTTCGGGGTCGTCCTCTTTCACTCCATCGCCATCGTTGAGCGAAGCGGGAGCGCCGGGCGGTTCATGCCCGCCGGCGTCCGGCCGCTTTATTCCGGCATAGACGTCCGTCGCCGCTTTCCAGAGCATGTTTTTAAGGAGTGCGCGCTCTTTGGCCCCGGGTGAAAACAGCGGGTAGAGCGGGAGTATAAGCGCGTGGAAAGTGGTTTTGTTGCGCCCTATCTCCTCCACCGCGGTTTTGCCTCCGGGCCCGGCATACTCCGCCACCAACTGATAATTGACGCGGAGGCTGGCCGGAATGAGGAAGATATAGCCGGTATCCACAAGAAAGGATCTGAAGATTTCCCCGTAAGTCCAGCGCCCGTAGGAAATAAGGGAGATCCTCAGCGTTCCGGAACCCCGCTCGGCGTCGTAAAGCCCGGCTTCCGAGAATATGGCTTTAGCGCGTTTTGTAAGCCACGCCGCGTCTTTTATGGACACCGGCACGGGCCGGGGCTTCGGGGGGTCAATGACGCCCTCGCCGATAGTGTCGGTCGGATTTTTATAAGGGAAGTTCTTCCAGGCCACCCGGATTTGCGCGAATGGCCGGATGTCCCGGTCGGCGAGCATCCGGCGCAGTTCGGTCCGCGGCGCCAGCACATCGCCGGAATTGAAAGAGGCGCACCCCGAAAGCATCAAAACCGCAGCCAAACCCAGCAATTTCCCCATTTTCATATTCTAAAAAAAGGTATGCATTCAGTAACCCCGTCATCCCGGCGATCTTTTGGCCGGGATCCATTGAGTACAGATTCATGGATTCCCGCTAAAAGCACGCGGGAATGACGAGCGAAAAAGCGGAGATGACGGGTTTAATGCCAAAAGGTGCCTGGCACCTTTTGGGGGTGTTTTAAAAGCGGAATTTGTTTACTTCCGCTTTCAGCTTTTCGGCCCCGGCGGTAAGCACGTCCGCTATTTTGGTTATTTCTGTGACGGCGGCCGTCTGTTCTTCCGTTCCCGCCGTCACTTCCTCGGCGGACGCCGCCGTTTCTTCGCTGGTGGCGGCTATCGCCTCCACCTGCTTGCCTATTCCTTTTATGGCTTCCACCATTTCGCCGTAGCCGGCCTGCATTTTTATCATCAGCTCAAGCACGACTTTTGTCTCTTCCACGGATCTGGCCGAAGCGGCCACCACGCCGCCCGTGTCCGAGGTTATTTCCTTTATTATGCCGGAGATCTTTTCGGCCGACTGGCTGGAAGACTCGGCCAGTTTCCTGACCTCGTCCGCCACCACCGCGAAACCGCGTCCGGCGTCCCCGGCGCGCGCGGCTTCGATGGCGGCGTTCAGCGCCAGCAGGTTCGTCTGGTCGGCTATCTTGGTGATGAGGCCGACGATCTCCGAGATCTCCTGCGAACGCTGGTTGAGTTTATTGACCGACTGGCCCGTACTGTTTATCGTGCCCTGCACATTCTGGAAACTTTCCAGGACTTTCGCCACGTTGGAACTTCCGGTTTCCACCGCTTTATTGGTGTTCTGGGTGAGGATCGTTATCTCCTGAGTGCTTTTGGCCACCTGGGAAGTGGCGGAGGCTATTTGCGTTACAGAATTCTGGATCTGCTCCATGGTCTTGGAGGACTGGGAGGTATTGGCCGCCACGGTGGCCGCATTGGTGCGCGTGCTTTCCGAAAGCCCCGTCACGCCTTTTATCAGTTCCTTGAGCTGTGACACCATCTCATTGAAGCTATCGCCCAGTTCGTCTCCGATGCCGGTGGCCTCAAGTTTTATTGAGAGATCGCCCTTGGACACTTTTCGCATGGAGTCGAGGAGTCCCTGGACCAGCCGGTTTATGTTCCCCACTATCCTCCTGCCCCCAAGGAAACAAAGTATTAATATCAGCAGCGTGAGAGTAAGATTCAGTATGACCGGAAGACGCATGGCCGTCTCGGTCTTTTTCCGGGCGGTGTCCTCGTTTTTTGAAACGATGGTTTTCATTTCGGTGAGCTGTCCCTGCACGGCGTTCAAAAGAGGAACAGTTTCCCGCAGGAAGATCTCGTGGGCTTTTTCCTTTCTTCCGGCTTTGTATTCCTCTATTATCCGTCGGGCGGTGGAGTGAAGCGCCGTGTGCGGCTCTTTTGTCGCGTTGAAATGATCCTTAAGCTCCTCGTCAAGGGGAATATACGAGGCCAGCCATTTTCCCAGATTGCATTCCGTCGCGTCAAGTTTGCCGCTGAATTCCTTTCCCTCGATAAAAAGCCCGGTGGAAATACCGTCAGCCCATCTGAAATGATCCAGCATTCTTGCGGTTACAAGCCCGTTAGTTTCGCGCGCCGCCTGGTGTTCGTGGACAGACTTTGCCACCTGCCGCGTGGCGTACATGAAAACCGCGGCCTGCACCGCTATCAAAACCATCACCACCGCGATCCCCGTCCCCAGCTTTTTCCCTGTTGTCATTTTCATTATTTGTTCCGCCTCACGCCTGTCAGTCCCTGATCACGCCTGCCAGTATCTGATCCGCGTGTCCGCGACAGTGCGACGAGTCGAGGTCAGGTCTGGAAGCGTCTTACGATTATATTATATTATACTGTGGCAAGTACGCCAAACCGCCGCCGAATCTAGGGGCGGAGTGGCAACCGCGCCTATGCCGATAAAAAAAATAGAACAACTCATAAAAAACGAGGGCAAGCCCGATGTCGCCATCAGGCTGGCCAGGACGCAGGATATGCGCCGCATCCAGATGCTCTATGCCGAGGTCTACGGCGGAAATTACGCCATTTCGATCGTCACGGACAAGGAAAAGATGCGCCGCGCCATAGAGAACGACAGCTATTACTGGCTGGTCGCGGAATGCGAGGGGCGGATCATCGGCAGCCTGGTCTACGCCCTGGATCTGCCCGACCGCCTGGCGAAAGCTTTCGGCGCCGTCGTATCGCAGGATTACAGGAAGCTGGATCTTGCCCGCACCATGATGAAACTGGTGCTGGACGACATCACCCAGACCCAGAAACTGGTGGACGTCGTTTACGCCACCACCCGTACCGCCAATCACGCGCCGCAGAAACTGACGGAAAGCCTGGGGTTCGTGAAGCTCGGCATTTTTCCCAATACGCATAAGGTAAGCGAGAACGAAACGCACTGCCTGACCGCCTATTTCACCGAAGAGGCGCTTAAGAAAAGAGAGCCCAAACCCAACCTGATCAGCGAGATCGTTCCGTTTTACGACCTGGTCCGGAAACAGCTTGATTTTGAGGCGCCGGCCGTGACCGGGGTCACAAGCCTGTATGCCGAGAACCGGCACCTGGTTCCGCCGCTTCCCATGGAAACGATCACGGCGCCGGCTTTTATAAAGAACAGGTACAAGACGCTCAGGAGCAACAGCTTTTTCGAGCACGCTTATATGCCTTTCCATGAGCCCAATCTGCTGTTCATAACTCCGGATCAGTCCACGGAGGTCTATCTGAACTACAACCAGAAAGACAAGTACAGCGTAGTTATGGGCGGCGTAACCAGGGAAAAGAGCGCCACCGTGGTGCTGGAGAGCATCGCCAGGAAGCTCAGCGAGATGAACATGGCCTATATAGAGATCATCCTGGACGCCTACACCCCGCAGCTTCAGCGCGAGGCCATGGACGCGCGCTATATCCCCAGCGGCTATTTCCCCTGCGCAAAGAAATCCGCCGGGAAGCGCTATGACTGCATCGTTTTTTCCAGGACTTTCGAGGTGCTGGATTTCAGGAACGTGAAGCTGATCTCCCTGTATAAGAATTTTCTGCGGGAATACCTGGCGCTCTGGCGGGAACACTACATAGAATCGGCATTCAGAAATGATTGATCTGCCGCCTTTCCACAAGCCGCTTAAAATAAAATCCGCGCTGGAGCGGCTTATAGAGGCGCCGCCTTTCGCTTCCGGTCAGGAAGCTTCCCGGCTCTTCTGCGCCGCCATGCGCGAGGCTCTGGTTTTCCAGACGCGCCATTCCAGATTCCTCAGGAATTACCTCAGACTTGAAAACTTCAGCCCCGCTTCCATAAAAACCGAAAAAGATATCGTCCGGATGCCGTTCGTTTCCGTGGCCGCCCTGAAAGAGCGCGATCTGACCACCCTGCTGCCGGAAAAGATAGTCCTGGAACTCAAGTCCAGCGGCACTTCCGGACAGCGGAGCCGCATCCAACTGGACAAGGGCTCGCTGCTGCGGGTCAGGCGCATGGCGTGGAAAGTTTTTGAAGGACTTGGTCTGACGGATCTGGAGCATGAGCACGATTCCATCTGCCTGACCTATGACCCGGCGGTGGCTAAAGACCTGGGCACGGCCTGGACAGACAAATTGCTCTCCGGTTTTACCGGAAAGGGCGGGGTCTTTTACACTTTCCGCTGGAGCAAAGAGAAGAACGATTTTTATTTCGATATAGAAAGCGCGGTGAAACTGCTGAAAAAAGCCGAAGAGACGCGGAGGCTTACCCGCCTCTTCGGTTTTCCGGCTTTCGCGCTGAAACTTACCGAAGAATTCAAAAAGCGCTATGGCCGGAACGTGAAGCTTAATCCCGGTTCGAGCGTGATAACCGGGGGAGGCTGGAAGACTCTGGCGGAGGAGGCCGTGGATAAAAAGATCTACCGCGCGCTGCTGGCCGGCAATCTCGGCATCCCCGCGGCCAACGTGCGCGACCTGTTCGGCATGGTGGAACACGGCGTGCCCTATGTGGACTGCCCGCTGGGTAATTTCCACATCCCGAATTACGGCAGAGTGATAGCGCGCGATCCAGGCACGCTGGAGCCTCTCGGTTATGGCCGCGACGGACTTTTGCAGTTCATTACGCCGTATCTTACCAGCTATCCCTCGCTGTCCCTGTTGTCCAGCGACATGGGCCGGGTTGAGAAAGGCTGCAAATGCGGCATAGGCGGGGGCGTGCTGGTGATCAAGGGCCGCGCCGGAGTGAAAAAACTGAAAGGCTGCGCGATTTCGGCCGCTACGATGCTGTAGCAAAAGGTGCCAGGCACCTTTTGCCGCTGTTGGCCGGGATCCATTGAGTAAAGATTTATGAAAATCCATAACACCTATTTGTTCGGCAAAGCCTCCGACAAGGCCGTCTGGACGCCGGGGGAAATTGAAACTGTCGGCCTCAGGGCGCAGGCGGCGCGGGATCTGATGCGGGGCGCCTCGCGCGACTATATAACCGAAACGCTGGCCAATGCAGGGAAACTTTTTGAAAGAGGGGGGAAGTACCGCGCCGCCGCGCTCGCGCACTTAAAGGAACACCTGACTTTCTCCGCGCCGGTAATAGAGAAGAGCCTGGATCTCATACCGGAGCTGCTCAATAAGCAGGCCATGAACAAACGCATGAATATGGAGCTGTTCCTGCCGTACGCCCTGGAGGCCCCGGTGGAGCGCCGCGGCTACGACGGGCTCGTGCGGGCCGTGCCGAAAGGCGTGGTGCTGCACGTGGGCGCCGGAAATGTTTTTCTGGGCATCCTGGATTCGATGGTCATAGGGTTCCTCACCAAAAACGTTAACATAGTCAAACTTTCTTCTTCCGGTTCCAGCTTTATGAATCTGTTCATGGTCGCGCTGAAAGAGGCGGACGGGAAAGGTATACTTTCCAGGTGCGCCGCGATCCTGAACTGGAAGGGCGGCAGCCGGGAGCTGGAAGAGGCCGCGCTCAAAAATATAAACGCCGTTTTTGTCTGGGGCGGTTACGACGCGGTGCATACCTACCGGCAGCTCGCCCCCATAGACGTGCGGGTGGAGGGCTTCGGCCCCAAGACCAGCGTGGGCGTCGTCTTTGAAAGCTGCGTGGACAATGAGGGCATGGCCGACGTGGCCCGCCGCGCCGCCCTGGACGCTTCGCTCTGGGACCAGGCCGCCTGTTCCTCGCTCCACACGCTTTACCTCATAGCGCCGGCCAAAAGGCACAAGGCGCTGGCCGCGGCTTTTCTTAAAGAGTCCAAAAAACATTTCGCGCGCCTGGCAAAGGAACTGCCGCCGGGGAAACTGTCTCCCGACGAGCAGACGGAGATAACCAGGGCGCGCCAGCTCGCCCGGGCGGACGCCGCGCTCGGCGCGGCCTCGTACGAGAGTTCCGCCCCGAAAACGGACTGGACCGTTATCTACGAGAAAGACCCGGTCTACAGGATCTCGCCGCTCAACCGCGTACTTTACGTCAAAACCGTGGAGAGCCTTGAGGAAGTGAGGGAGAACCTGCTGCCGCTGCGCGGCTATATCCAGACGGCCGGCGTCGGCGGCTCTATAGAACGCAAGAGGGTGCTGGAAACCCTGGCGCCGGCCGGCATCGCCCGCGTGGTAAAGCTCGGCAGGATGCTGGAGGAGGCCAACGGCTCCCCGCACGACGGCATCTTCCCCATGATGTCGCTGGTCAACTGGGTGCCGATAGAGGAGAAACCGTCGCAGCTAGACCGGCTCAGCGAGCTGGTGGAGTACGCGAGGAACCGCAGCCCTTTCTACGGCGGGCATTTCAAGGGGGTTCCGAGGATAGCCGCGCTGGAAGATTTTCAGAAAGTGCCGTTCCTGGAAAAACATCACGTGCTGGAGAACACCCCGCCGGACAGCGCCGGTCTTCTGACCTCGAAAGTGCAGCGCGGCATCTATTTCGCCAGCGGCGGTTCCACCGGCCAGCCCAAATACGTGTTTTACGACCAGCATGAATACGACCACACCTGCAGGATGCTGGCCCTCGCCCTGGAGGCGGGCGGGCTCGGCGCTTCCGACGTTGCCGCCAACCTTTTCGTGGCCGGGAACCTGTGGTCAAGCTGGCTTTCGGTGGAGAAAGCCATCGCCTACACCAAGGCCATCTCGGTTCCGGTGGGCAGCAACCTGCCGCTGGAGAACATCGTCAAGTATCTGGAAGATTTCAGTGTGACCGCGATAATCGGCCTCCCCTCTTTTATCATCAAGCTGGCGGAATTTGTGGACGCCGGGAAAGGAAAATACCGTCTGCATATCGGCAAAATCTTCTACGGCGGGGAATATGTCGGGGAAGAGATGGCAAAATTCTTCCGGCGCGTGTTCCCAGGGGCCGCGATCCGGTCGGCGGGCTACGCCACGGCCGATGCCGGGGTGATCGGCTTCCAGTGCGAACGCTGCTCCGGGGGCCTGCATCATCTTTTTACGTTCAGCCAGTACGTGGAGTTCGTGGATTGCGGGGCTTTGACCCCCGTGCCGCGCGGGGAAACAGGCGAGCTTGTGGTCACCGGCCTGAATAAAAAACATATGCCGATAATCCGCTACCGGGTGGGGGATCTTGGCCGCTGGGCGGCCGGCTCCTGCGGGTGCGGGCGTAAAGAGCCGCTGTTCGAGATCCTGGGCCGCTGCGACGACCGCATCCACGTCGGAGGGGCGCACTTGTTCGTGAACGATCTCCAGAGCGCCCTGGGCGGGGTGCCGGAGCTGAGCTTTAATTTCCAGGTTGTAATAGAGAAGAAAGGTCACAGGGACGAACTGCGGATAAAGGTGGAAGTAAAGACGGAGAAAGATCTGCAAAATTCAAAAGTTCTAGCCGCCAGGTTGTGGGAAGAGATCTCGGCTTATTGCGAAGATCTGCGGGAAAGCGTCAAAACGAAGCTGCTGGACAGGCCCGCTATCGAAATCCTCAGCCCCAATGCTATAGAGCGCGTCCCGCGCACCGGCAAGATCCGCCGCGTGGTGGATAAAAGGCTTAGGAGTTAGGGTATCAACAGCGCCGCCCGGGTGTCGTTGACTGAAATATCGTCGGTGTTGACTTCGTCGGGGGTTATGTTGCCGTCGCCGTCGGTCACGCGTACGTCCACAATATAGCTGCCGGAGCCAAGGGCCGGGAGATCCAGCGCAACGCCGACTTCGCCTTTGAACATCAGATCCGGGGCCGCGGGATCCATGAGTTCGGTTTCCCCGGTCAGGATCGCGCCGCGCGGCTTCCCGTCCCGGGACAGGGATACCGAGTAGTTCACTTTTCGCGAACGGTTCTCGAAGATCGTAAATTTCACGGCCGCGCTCTTTCCCACGGGAGTTACCGAGAGCCCCGAGACCAGCGGCGGCAGCCGTTTGGAAGCGGAGATAAGCACCCCCGCCGTGGCGGCCCCGGCCATCCCCAGCTGGCGTACGCGTATTTCGGGACTGAGTGTTACCTGCGGTCCGCCGCCCTCGTCGGCCATGGAATCATTGGACTTGGTTTCGCTGTAAACGTCCCTGCCCGCGCCGTAACGGCCCGGGGGGCCGTAAGTGGCGTCCTGGCCCAGCGGCGGCGCATTGCCGGCCGGTGTCCAGTAGGGAACCTTTGTCTTGGGGTGCACCCAGGAGGCCAGGTGTCTGCGCGTGTCGTCCTGAAGATCCTGGTAATAGGCGTAGGGCTCCATTTCGCCGTTGTCGCGGGAAGCCTCTATTTTAACCCTGTTCCCGTCCGTGGAATAGGCCTCAAATTTTTCCTGGGTATAGTGCGAGATGTTGGCCGCGTGCGCCGGAACCGCCTGATCCTGCGTCAGATGACAGATGGTTCCGAGCCGGGCGTAAGCCGCCGCGAATTTGAAATGCCGGTAATTCTGCAGAACGCCGCCAAGGCTTTCAGGCGTGCCGCCTTTCCACAGTTCTCCCGGCCTGCCGCCGTTGTGCATTTTGTCCGGGTGGCCGCTTTCATCGTTGGAGCCGGTTAAAAGTATGCTTCCGGCGCGCGCTATGTCCGGAAACTTGCCGCTGTCCATAAGCGCCAGCGAGGCCGTCATTATGGCTTTATGCGCGGAGCCGAAAAGATCCACGCTCCACCATCTGCTGTCCCTGCCGTGCGCAGGGACAGGCCTGGGAACGGAGGGCGCCGCCGCATTTCCGATTTTGTCGCCAGTGAGGCTGTTTTCGACATTTCTTAAATCTTTTCCAAAATCAGCTCCCGTGCTTTCCAGGGCAAAAGCGCCGGTATTCAAGAGGAAAAAAGGTAAACTCAGCAGGATATTCCTTTTCATAAGTGTCATTGCCTCCGCTTCGGTATCTTCCGCATATATTCTGCCTGAAAAGAGCCGCCCTGACAAAGGCCCAAAGGCCGCTTCCCCGCCGCTTTTCGTCCCCCGCCCCCTGGGCCTTTCGGCCCCAAAGGTAACAGGTACCTTTGGTATAATTATGGGGAGTGGAAACTACCGGCGCGGGAGGCGATTATGGGCATACTGTCACAAACGCAACTGGAAAAATACGCGGAGGTGCTGCTGTGGGGGCTTAAAACGGCGCGGCCCGGTTTTAAAAAATACGACACCGTGCTGGTTCGCTGCGACCTGGAGGGCCGCGAACTGGGCGAGATCGTCAACCGCAGGCTCGTGCAGGCTAAATTCAACGTGGTCTTCCGCTTCATGCCCAGCCCGAGGCTCGAACGGGACTTTTATATGTATTCCGACGCGAAGCAGCGCAAATTCACCGCCGCCGGCGATAAGGAGTTCTTCGGCGCCGTTAACGGCAACATTTATATCCACGCTCCCGCGTCGCTCACCCATCTCAAGGGCATAGACACCAAAAGACAATCCGAAGTCGCCATCGCCAGGAAGCCTCTCAGGGATCTGATGATCAAAAACGAGGAGAAAGGAAAATTCGGCTGGACCCTGTGCACCTATCCCACCGAAGAGCTGGCCCGGCAGGCCAAACTCTCCGTGAAGGAATACGCCGCGCAGATCGCCAAGGCCTGTTTCCTTAACGAGCCGGATCCGGCTAAAAAATGGGATCGGATCTACAAAGATTCAACGGCTATAAAGAAATGGCTTAAATCTCTTAACATCGACACCCTCAGAACCGAATCCGGATCCATGGATCTCACGGTGAAAGTCGGGGAGATGAGGCGTTTTCTCGGGGTGAGCGGCCATAATATACCCAGTTTCGAGATCTTCACCTCGCCGGACTGGCGCGGCACGAATGGGATCTATTACGCCAATCTGCCGGCTTTCCGTGGCGGCAATTATGTGGAAGGCGTACGTCTTGAATTTAAGAATGGCCGCGCTGTGAAGATCTCCGCCAAAAAAGGGGACGAATACGTGAAAAAGATCATGGCCACCGATAAAGGCGCGGCGCAGCTGGGCGAATACTCGCTCACCGACCGGCGTTTTTCCGGGATAGATAAATTCATGGCGGATACGCTGTTCGACGAGAACCACGGCGGCGGATACGGCAACTGCCACGTGGCCGTGGGCGATTCCTATTCCGACACCTACGCCGGCGAGATCTCCGGGCTGACGAAAGAGAAAAAAACGGCGCTGGGGTTCAACAATTCGGCCGTCCACTGGGATCTGATCAACACCGAGGACAAGAAAGTGACCGCGAAGCTCAGGAACGGCCGGCTGGCGACCATCTACGAAAAAGGCCAATTCAAATACTAATAACCACTTTCCCCATATGTCAACACTTCTCGCGGCCCTAAAGACGGAGCGCGGCCTGCACGTGGCCAAAGCCGTGTTCCTGGCGGGGCTTTCCGCCATGTTTCTTTTCTGCGGTTATGAATTCATCCGTTCCACCGCCGAATCCATTTTCCTCTCCCGTTTCAGCGCCGAAAGCAAACCTTATGCCCTGAGCTGCGTGCCGGTCATGATGCTGCTGCTCATCTATCTCTACGGCCGCCTGCTTTCGGCCGTGGGGAGCGCCGGGGCCATGGCCGGATCCATGCTTGTAAGCGCCGCGGTATTTACGCTGGCCTTTTTCGGCCTTAAAACCGGGAATAAATGGCTGGCGTTTTTCCTGTATGTTTTCAAGGAATCATATGTGGTTATCATTTCCGAACAGTACTGGTCTTTTGTCAACAGTACGCTGAAAGACGAGGAAGGGAGGGTTTTTAACGGCCCTGTGGCGGGATTCGGCGCTTTCGGGTCGCTGGCGGGGGGATTTCTATTGAGCCGTTACGTGGTGGCGTTCCACAGCGAGACGTTCATCCTGCTGTCGGCGGCGGCTTTCCTGCCGGCGCTGGCTCTTTTCCGGCTTGCGTGCAGACAGGGCGGGGAACCGGCGCCTTCTCCTGAGGAAGCGCATGGCAGGAAAGGGCATCTGCATCTCAGCATCCTGAAAGAAAACAGAACCGTCCTTTACATCGCGGTCATCATCTTCACGACCCAGGTGGTGGCAACGCTTCTGGATCTCAGGTTCACGCAGCTGGCGCGGGAGGCCCTGCCGGAAAAGGATTTGCGCACCGCCTTTTTCGGATCTTTCTGGATGAAAGTGAATATTTTTTCTTTCAGCATGCAATTCCTGCTGACCCCGCTGCTTCTGCGCTATATAAGGGTGCGGTGGATACAGGTCGCCATACCGCTGGTTCACGTGTGTTCCTGCGCTTTTCTGCTGGCGTACCCCGGTCTCTTCTCCGCGGGCCTGGCATTCCTGCTGTTCAAAGGCATGGATTACTCTATTTTCAGGGCCTCGAAAGAAACGCTTTATATCCCGTTCTCCTATGATACGCGCTACCGCGCGAAGCAGGTGGCGGACGCTTTTTCCTACCGTTTCTCAAAGGGTGTCACCGCCATGGCGCTTTCGGCGGCGACCGCCGCGGGCTCCATTCCGTCCGCCGTCTATGCCGCCGCCGCCATGCTTTTCTCCGGCATCTGGACCGGCATAGCCTTCCCCCTGACCGCCCCAAGAGATAAAGTCACCGGCAACTGATTGGGATAGTCACAGGTCGCAAGAAACTACTAACCGTTTGTTCCGCAGCTGTGTTCCCTACCGTAATTTTCGTGTAAAATATATGGTATGTCCTACGTCTACGCGCTGGGGGCGGCTTTTCTGTTCGCGCTTTCCATGCCTCTTGGGAAAAGTCTCCTTGGCTCTCTCAGGCCCCTCGAACTTTCCGCCCTCTGCTACCTCGGCGGCGGCCTCGGCCTTCTGATTTATAAACTTTTCGCGGGCCGCGCGGAGGGCTCCGCCGGAGAGGCTCCGCTCGAACTGAAAGACCTGCCTTATGTTGCCGGCTTTACGGCTTCGGGCGGGGTGCTTGCCCCCTTGTTTCTTTTTACGGGTTTAAACCTCGCGCCCTCTTCGTCCGCGTCGCTCCTGCTTAATTTCGAGCTGGTGTTCACGGCCCTTATAGCTGTTTTCTTTTTCGGCGAGTACGGCGGCCGCCGGTTCTGGCTGGCCGCGGGCCTTATTACCGCCGGGGGCGTGGCGCTGAGTTTCGAGCCGGGCGGTTTTAATTTAAAACCCGGCCTGGTTTTTGTCGCGCTTTCAAGCCTGATGTGGGGGCTGGACAACAACCTTACGGCCAGAGTTTCGTGCAAGGATCCCGTGACGCTCGGCATTATAAAAGGACTTGCCGGCGGCGGCATTAACGCGGGGCTGGCTTTTTACGCGGGCGGAACTTTTCCCCCGCTGAAACTCCTTGTGTTCTCGCTGCTGCTGGGTTTTTTGAGTTACGGCGTAAGCCTGGCGCTGCTGATCCGCGCCATGAGGGGCCTGGGCGCCGCGCGCGCCGGCGCTTTTTTCGGGATTTATCCTTTCATGGGGGCGTTGTTTTCTTTTCTCTGGCTCGGCGAGAGAGCGGGCGGGCGGTTCGCCGCGGCCTTTTGCCTGATGGGCGCCGCCGCCGCGCTGCTGCTGCGGGAAAAGCACGCGCATATCCACTTTCACTCCGCGCTTGAGCACGAACATTTTCATACGCATGACTTCCATCACGCTCATGCGCACCGCGAGGCGGATGCGCAGCGCGCGGGGGCGCACGTCCACGCGCATATCCACAAGGCGGAACGGCACGGCCACAAACATCTGCACGACTCCCATCACGAACACCCGCACTAAACTGATATAATAACCGGGCAAATTATGAAAAAGGCTTGTCTTGCCGCCGCGGCCTTGGTTCTGTGTCTTGGTTGTCCGGCTGTAGCCGGGGAATTCAAGTCCGCCGACGGCGCTTTGGCCGTCGACTTCCCCTCCGGCTGGAAGAGCGTCAAAAGCGACGATCCCTCGGTGGTTCTTAAACTGGAAAAGGGAAAGTCTTTTTTTGAGTTCTCCAGGCTGGATTCCGACCTTAGCGATTACTATCTCAAAGCCCGTGTGAAAGAACATGTGGATTCCCTCCGGGGTAAGGGCAACACTCTTTCCGGCGAGATCCGTCCGGCCGCTATCCGCGGCGTTTCCACCGCCTACTATACCGCTTATGAGTCAATGGGCGCCCAGGGTTATATGGCCTTTTTCACCTACGGGGAAACGTCCTACGCGGTTTCGGCGCGCGGGCTTGACGACGGGGATTTCAGGGGTATTATAGCCGCTATCCGCAAACCCGGGGAGAAGATAGTCCGGCCCAGACCCCAAAAAATAAAAGCGGCCGGAAAAAAAAGGCCGGCGCCGGAAGAAAGCAGAGTGCAGATTTTCAAGGAAGAAGAGCCCATTATGTCGGTCGAGGCCATACTCGCTTCCACACCCGCCGCCGGGTCCGGCGCGGCCAGGGTGGAGGAGAGCACCCGGGTTTTATCGCAGGCCGGAGAAAGCGCGGCGCTTTCCACCGGGGAGCAGGCCCTGCGGCGAACGCGTGATTTCCTCGCGGGTGAACTGGAAAATAGCGCGGCAAAGACCCCCTATCTTCCCCGCCGGCCGCTGAGTTTATATATCTGGATCGTGGCGGCGGCGTTATGGACCGCCGGGGCTTTTCTGGCTCGGGGCCGGGCTGAAAAATGCGGTAATCCACGGCTTTCTCCGCCGCCCAAGGAAGTGCCCCCGGACTTTTTCTTCCCTTTCATCATTTCGCGAAAATCTACCGTGAAAGACTGCTCCTATAGCGTGCTTACGCGGCAAAAACAGCGGCTGCTGGCCACCTTTGATTTTGAGCATCAGATATATGTGGCGGGTTCGGTATATGCCTGCGTCTTTTTTCATGTTTACTGGAGCCTCCTGGCCTTTCTGGGCCGTGGAGACCTGGTGTCCAGGGTCTTGCTTGCGCTGCCCGGAGGCCGTCTCTGGGCTTCGGCGCCGGAACTGCTTTTCGCGGCGCCGTTCATCGCGGGCCTGGTCATATACTTCAAAAAGGGGCAGGTTCTGCGCCTCTTCGACGCTCATTTAAATCTCCTTATGGAGACTGGAAAGGGCGCGTCTTACTGCCTTATCCGCGACGGACAAGGCAAGGAAATCGCGCGCGTGGCGGAGAAGGGCGGGGCGGCCGGGCGGGCCTGGGATTTTGTGGACGTGGACGACCAGGTGGTGTTTACCATAAAAGACGACTGTCCCCGGCTCCGTGTTTTCAGGAAGCTCTTCGGCAATCTGGGCGGCGCGCTGCGGACGCGCTACTGTATTTTTGCGGCGGAAAGGCGGGCCGGTTTCGTGTTCCTGGATCCGTCTTCGGCCGACAGGTTCCAGATCCATCTGGATTTTGATTTCGCCCGGCTGGCCCCGCCCGCGCAGATGCTGGCCTGCATCCTTTATATCATTTCCAGGGAAAACGATCCGGCTTATCCGTGGCCGGTTTAACAACAGTGGTCAGTGGGTAGTGGTCAGTAAACAGCGGTCGGCGGTTGGAGAGTGATTTTTATGAAAATAGGGATACTGACGGGCGGGGGGGATTGTCCGGGTTTGAACGCCGTGGTTCGCGGCGTGACTAAGTCCGCCCTTAGAAAAGGCTGGGAGGTGCTGGGTTTCCGGGACGGGTATAAAGGCGTGGTCGAGGGGCGTTTTGAAATTCTGGATGACAGGGCCGTTTCCGGGATCCTTATCCGCGGCGGAACCATCCTGGGCACTTCCAACACCGCTAATCCTTTCGCTTATACCCTTGGGCCGCTGGGTTCGGTAAAGGAGCCCAGGGATCTTTCGGATCTGGCCGTTAAAAATCTGAAAAAATTGGGCGTTGGAGCGCTGGCGGCCATAGGCGGCGACGGCACTTTGACTATCGCCCATAAACTCCATAAAAAAGGCTTTCCGGTGGTGGGCGTGCCCAAGACCATAGACAACGACCTTTCGGCTACCGACGTTACTTTCGGTTTTGATTCGGCGCTTAAGGTGGCGACCGAGGCCGTGGATAATGTGCATACCACGGCGGAGTCCCATCACCGGGTGATGATAGTGGAGACCATGGGGCGTTACGCCGGCTGGATAGCGCTGCGCTCCGGGATCGCGGGCGGCGGGGATATTATCCTGCTTCCGGAGATCCCCTACAGGGCGCGGGACATCGTGAAAGCGATAAACGACCGGCGCAGGCGGGGCAAACATTTTTCCATAGTGGTGGCGTCCGAAGGAGCCAGGGCCGAAGGCGGCGAGATGACGGTGAGCCGGGTGGTGGCGGGCTCTCCCGATCCCCTGCGGCTGGGCGGGGTTTCCTACAAAATAGCCGGACTGATAGAGAAGCATATAGACGTGGAATGCCGCGTGGTGGTGCTGGGGCACCTGCAGCGCGGCGGTTCCCCCACGCCCTTTGACAGGTGGCTGGCCACCGGCTTTGGAGTGGGCGCGGTGGAGCTTATCGCCAAAAAAAGGTTCGGGCGCATGGTGTGTCTGAACGGCTATACCTGCCGGAGCGTCACGCTGGCGCAGGCCGTGGGAAAACTGCGCCGGGTCTCTCCGGACAGCCAGGAGATAAGGACGGCCCTGAGCGTGGGCGCGACTTTCGGCAACTCGGAAATAGTAAAATAGGAAAAAATCATGAAACCTGAAATGTTATACGGGGCGAATACCGCCGAGGAAATACTGAAGAGCGGCCGGCGCAAGGTCTTCCGGCTTTACGTCTCGGACGGTTCCCTGGAGGGGAAGGCCAAACTGATAGTGTCCATGGCCAGAAAAGCCGGCTGCCCCGTCGAGTTCAGGAATCCGCGCAGTCTCGATCACATCGCCAATGGCGGCAATCATCAGGGCGTCATCCTGGAGGTTGAGCCGGTGCGGACGCTTTCCCTTGCCGAAGCTCTGGCCCGGATAAAAGACCCCAAGAAAACTGTCTGGGCGGGCGTGGACGGGATCACCGATCCCATGAACCTGGGCGCCATCATCCGCAGCGCGGCCTGCTTCGGGGTTTCCGCCGTTATTCTGCCGGAACGCCGGACGGTGGGGCTTACGCCCGCCGCTCAGAAAACGGCCTCCGGCGCGATAGAGAAAGTGGATATGGTGGAGGTGGGGAATCTCAACCAGACCATACTTGAACTGAAGAAAAAAAATTTCTGGGTCTATGGGGCCGACATGAAAGGAAAGCCCGTGGATAAGACGGATTTCGCTTTCCCGGTGTTCATGCTTATCGGTTCGGAGGGGGAGGGGCTGCACCAGAAAACGATGGAACACTGCGACGAACTGGTCTCCATCCCCCAGAAAGGCGGGGTGGAAAGTCTGAACGCTTCGGTGGCGGCCGGCGTGTTGTTTTACGAGATCTCGAAGAAGCTGTAAACCGGCAAAATGCCTAGGGCCCTATGGGTCTTATTGCTCTGGAAATTTTTTGCCCCCCCCTTGACAAATGGAAAAAATCTGCTATACTATGTGTATAGGAGCGGGATACCTATTAAACAGGTTTAATCTCGCTCCTTTTTCATTTCCCCTGTATCCCACTAATCACTATTCACTAACCACTTTCGTTGCTACCTGGCTATAAGGATATACAGTGTGCCGGGGGCTTTCATGGAAGAGGCTTCGGTTTCGGCCGTTCCGCCGGAACCCCAGAAAAGGTCTATGCGTCCCGGCCCGCGTATGGCCGAGCCGGTGTCCTGCGCCGCGACAAAACGGGTGAATTCCTTAAACGACAGCGCGCCGTCCGCTTCCGCGACGGGCCTTTTGGAACTGAGCAGGGCCGTCACTCCCAGCGGTATGGGCTCCGGATCCACCGCTATGGAACGTCCCGGTGTCAACCCGGTTCCCATGGCGCCGTAGGCCGGAGTATCGTTGGGTCGCGGTTTGAAGAAGACATAGCGCGGGTTGAGATCCACCAGCCTGGACTCGCGTTCCCCCTGGAGCGACAGATAGTTGATGAAATCCTTAAAGGACATGGCCGGGACTTCGCCGCAGTCCATCAGCAGCTTCTGCACGCTTTTGAACGGCCGGCCGTTGGCGCCGTCAAAACCGGCTTTTATAGAGTCCCCGCCGGGAAAGCGCAGTATGCCGGATCCCTGTATCTGCAGGAGCATGATCCGGGACGGATGCGCCGTCCATACCAGTTCAAGGTTTTTGCCGGCCAGGACGCCGCCGGAGATCTCGGAACGGGAGTAATACGGAACCAGGTTCCCGGTCTCATCCGTACGCCCGTAATCAAAATCCACGCCCATGCCGGGCCCGGTCTTTATCAGATCCGCCGGTTTAAGATAAATCGGAAACCTGTTCACGGCGTCCGGTTTTCTGGCCGCTTTGATCTCAGCTTCATAATAACCGGTGATGACGACTTTCCCGGAGTTGTCGTCCGCCTCCGAGCGGTAGACCTTGAAGCGGGTTTCAAGGGCCTCGCGCAGTTCTTCCTGCGTCATCTCCGTGGAAAGGAGATTTATAAGCGTTTGCGTGGTATAACGCATTCGCGCCGCGGTGTAGCTATCCCCGCCCAGCGAGATCTTAAAAGTATCTGGCTTGTTCTGCCAGTAAATCAAATTGTTTTTAAGCGCCGCCAGCAGGCCGGAGCGGTCAAGATCATCCGCCGGCGGGGGCAGGACGCCGGATGGGACTTCCGAAACCTCTTTCAGGTTCGAGGAGTCATCCGGATAGGCGGCGTCCTGCTTGAAAGCCTGTAATTTCGGGCAGGCGTCCAGCGAATCGGTCCTGGGGGCGGGCGCGGCCAGTTCAAAAGCCGCGGTATTCCAGGCACGCAGCGCTTCCTGCGCCACGGCGCGCGGCGCGGCCAGGAAAAAGGGCAGGCAGAAAAGCAAGAGCGAGCGGCGCATAACCTGACTATACAAAAAAACCCCTGCTCCGGCAACGCCCGCTCGTTCGCTGGTTTATCCGTACTGGCCACTGATCACTGACCACTGGCCACTGCTCTTATCCTGCCGGCGATCTGCAGGGAGATATCCAGGAGATCCTGTTCCGTTATTGTCGCGGCCGTATCAAGCGTGAAGAGGAGTTTTAGCCGCCTGCGCCAGGAGTTTTCGGTCGTCAGCCGGCCGGCGGCCAGGCCGTGCCAGCGGAACTCGTAAAAGGACGAGTTTTCATCGCAGTTGGCCGGTTCCCAGGCCAGCCGGTGATAGACGAACACTTTTTCCCCGTCCGGGCGGACGGCCCTGAAGCCGCCGCATATCCATTCCTTTATCTGCCAGATCATAAGAGCACCTCCCCCGATAACCTTCCCCTATTGATAGCGCTCCCTAAGTTGCCGGGAATAGTATAGCAGGCCACCCCG
This sequence comes from Elusimicrobia bacterium GWA2_56_46, assembly GCA_001799575.1. Lineage (GTDB taxonomy): Bacteria > Elusimicrobiota > Elusimicrobia > Elusimicrobiales > UBA9959 > YA12-FULL-51-18. The sequence continues at coordinate 17,770 of MGTT01000011.1, read as the reverse complement.
ACAGCGTCCTGTCGGCTTCGTAAAATATCTGTTGACAAAACGCTGGGAGAGGGTATACTTATATTGTAGGCATTAAATATGGTGCGGGGACGAGGAACAGGGGAATATATGAATAACCGGAAAAGATACGCGCTTGCCGCGGTAATAGCGACGGTGGCGGGGTTTGTTTATCTCACGGCGCCTCACAGGAGCGTCCTGTCCGATTTTCGGGACGCGCCCGCTGAACCCGCGATAGATACGCTTAAGGACATAAATCCGGCTGGCGTCATCGGAGATGCTGCGACCCCGGCTGCGCCGGTTTCCAAAGGCTATGCCGCAGAGGGAGGCCCTTCTGAATGGACGCCTTCCAAACCGGTAGAGTGGGTTTCCATTCCCGGCGGAAAATTCACGATGGGAACCGACAGCGAAGCCCCGGGTTTTGAGGATGCCAAACCGGCGCATGAGGTTATGATCAAGAACTTTGATATGGCCAGAACCTTGGTGACGGTGGAGCAATACGCGGAATGCGTTCACAAAGGCCGGTGCACGGAGCCGGGTTCCGGCAATCATTGTAACTGGGGAAAACAGGACAAACAACATCATCCGGTTAACTGTGTAAGTTGGAAACAAGCGGACAAGTACGCCAAGTTTATGGCTAAGCAGCCTGGGTTTGAGGGCGCGAGACTGCCCAGCGAATCCGAATGGGAATACGCGGCGAGGAGCGCCGGGAGGGATCACAAGTACCCTTGGGGCAATGAGGAACCGACCTGCGACAAGGTTGTGTTGTGGCGTTGCGGGAACGAGGGCACCATGCCCGTGTGCGGAAAGCCGGCCGGCAACACCTTGCAGGGGTTGTGTGACATGGCGGGGAACGTCCATTGGCAGTGGGTGCAGGATATGCACCGTAAATCCTATAAAGATGCGCCTGTCGATGGCAGCGCGTTTGAAGGTTGGGGTTCGGTTCGGGTGCTGCGCGGCGGCGCTTTCGCCAGCTCTGCCCCCGGGGATCTGCAGACCGGCATCCGCTTCAGCCTTATTTCCAGCCTCCGCGTCGGCGCCGTCGGGTTCCGCCTTGCGAGGTGATGTGGGGACGTAGCTTCCAAACTTCCTAATTAGTCAGGAAGATAGGAAGCTACGTCTCCTCGCCCGAGCTTGGCGGATAATTCGGCCAGGTGGGCTTTGAAGCGGGGCTGTTTCTTTTCTATCAGGGGGAGCAGGGTTTTTCTGAGCCAGTTCCGGCGGTACTTTTCATCTTCGTTGGATTTGTCTTTCCGGTGGGGGAGCCGGTTGGCTTTCACATATTCCATTATTTCGGCCCGGGTTACCGGGAGCAGCGGCCTGATGACCGACACTTTTGCGGCGCCTTTGCCGTGGAGCGTACGTTTGACCGGGATCCCCAGCAAACCTTTGGGCTCGGTGCCCCTTAGCAGGTTGAGCAGAAAAGTCTCGGCGTGGTCGTCCGCGTGGTGGGCGGTGGCGACGAGATGGAATCTTTTTTTAAGAGCGAGCTTTGTCAGGAACCGGTAGCGGGCCAGGCGCGCGGCGTGTTCGACGCTGGTTTTGAGTTTCTTTGCCAGGGCCGGTACGTCCGTTCTTGCCGTAACGGTTTCGAGACCGTAGGTTTGGCCGAGTTTTTTGACGAAAGCTTCGTCCCTGTCGGCCTCTTTTCCGCGTATTTTATGGTTCAGGTGGGCGATGACGAGGTTCAGGCGCCGCCGCCTGGCCTGTTTGGCGAAAAAATCCAGCATTGTTACCGAATCCGGCCCGCCGGAAACGGCCAGAACCACCGAATCTTTGTCCCTGAAAAGTCCGTTTTTTCTTGCCCCGGAATTTATCTTATCCCAAAGACGGAGGGTGCAGGGCTTTCTTGAGATCATACCGGTAATTATAGCAAACGGCGAAAAAACTTCACGCCCCTTGCGCGCGCTGTCCGGCCGCTGTCCGGCCAAAAAGACGGCGGCCGATTTTTAGTATAATTAGAAAAGTCATGAACAGTCACGAGATAAGAAAAGGTTTTCTGGAATTTTTCGCGGGGCATGGCCACCCCGTGGTTAAATCCAGCCCGCTTATCCCCGAAGGCGACCCCACGCTTCTCTTCACCTCCGCCGGCATGGTGCAGTTCAAGCCCTATTATCTCGGCCTTAAGACCGATATGAAGCGGGCCGCCTCCTGCCAGAAATCTTTCAGAACCACCGACATAGACAATGTCGGCAGAACCATCCGCCACCTGACCTTTTTTGAAATGCTGGGGAATTTCTCTTTCGGGGATTATTTCAAGGCCGAATCCATCAAATGGGGCTGGGACTTCCTCACCCGTGAAATGGGCCTGCCCGCGGAGAGATTTTATCCGTCGATCTACAGGGGCGGCGTGGCCCCGCGGGACGAAGAAGCGCGCGGGATCTGGGAAAGCGTTCTGCCAGCCAATCTCCGTTCGCACATAGTGGAGCTGGGCGACAGCGATAATTTCTGGGCCATGGGCGACACCGGGCCCTCCGGCCCCTGCTCGGAGATCTACTGGGACCGCGGCGAAAAATACGCCCACCCCGGCTGCGCGGGCGCCGGCTGCTCCTGCGACCGGTACATAGAGGTCTGGAACCATGTTTTCACCCAGTTCGATAAGCGGCCCGGCGGCGTTTACGCCCCGCTGCCCAAAAAGAACATAGATACCGGCATGGGCCTTGAGCGCCTGGCCTTTATCGTAGAGGGTAAAGAGTCGCCTTTTGATACCACTCTTTTCCGCCCGATCATAACGGCGGCTTCCGGGCTTCTCAAGGCGAAGTACGACGCGTCCGGCGACAAGGCCGCGAATTTCAGGATCATCAGCGACCATCTCAGGGCTTCCGTTTTTCTTATCTCCGAAGGCATTATTCCCTCCAACGAAGGCCGCGGCTATGTCCTGCGGCGCCTTATCCGCAGGGCGGAGCGTTTCGGCCGTATGCTGGGCGCCGGAGAGCCGTTCCTTTACAGGCTGGTTCCTTCGGCGCTGGAGATCTTCAGGGACGTCTATCCCGGGATCGTTACCGCGGAACGCCACATTGTGGAAGCGCTTAAATTTGAGGAGGAAGGCTTCCTCGAAACGCTGGAGACCGGTGAGAGGTTCCTGGCGGATATCCTGGATAAACATCCAAAAGAGATCCCCGGCGATGTCGCTTTCAGGCTTTACGAGACTTACGGCTTCCCCGTGGAACTTACCCGCGAGATAGCGCTTAAAAAAGGCGTTACGCTGGATGAAAAAGGCTTTGAGGCCGCCAGAAAGAACGCGCAGGCCACGGCCAAGGCCGGCTGGAAGGATTCCGGCGAGAAGAATAGTTTTGTTTTTCAGAAAGCGGAGGAGAAATTCCCGGCCACCATTTTCAGAGGGTATGAGAGCCTTGAGACGGAGTCCGTGGTTCTCGGCCTTATTAACGGTGACGGGGAGATAATTGAACGTCTTCCCGCCGGGGAGAGCGGACGCGTTATACTGGATATTACGCCTTTTTACGCCCGCTCCGGAGGGCAGATCGGCGATGTCGGCGATCTGATCACCGAAAACGGCGAAAGGATAGAAGTGTCCGGCTCGCAAAAGCCTCTGGATAAAGTTTATTTCCATGATATAACTTTCACAAATGTTCCGCTTGAGGCCGGCATGCGCGTGAAAGCGCGCGTGTTTTCGGAACTCCGGTACAGGACGGCCTGCAATCATACCGCCGCCCATATAGTCAACGCCGCGTTAAGGCAGGTTTTCGGGGAGAATACCCGTCAGGCCGGTTCGGACGTGGATGCCGTCAAATTCCGCTTTGACTATACCGTAGCCAAAACCCCGGCCGCGGAAGATATCGAGAGGGTTGAAAACATCTCCAACACCGCCATAGCCGCGGGGCATAAGGTTTTCAAGATGGAAAGGCCACTGGCCGACGCCGAGAAGTTCGGCGCGGTTACCCTGCTCGGGGAAAAATACCGGGATCCGGCCCGTTTTGTCCTGATAAACAAGGGCGGCTGGAACGACGCCAGGGAACGCTACAGTCTGGAATTGTGCGGCGGCACCCACGTGGACGAGCTTGCCCAGCTTATGGTGATCAAGATCCTCAAGGATTCTGCCGTCTCGCGCGGCGTGCGCCGTATAGAGGGCGTGGCGGGGCCCGCCGCCCTGGAATATCTCAACAATATCGTCGCGGCGGCGGAGCGGGCCGCCTCCCGGCTTTCGGCCGCTCCCGGTGAGATAGACAAGCGCGTGGAGCACCTTCTGGAAAATGAGCGCAAGCTGCGTACCGAGGTGGAGAATTTAAAAAAGGGCAGGATCTCCGGAAGCCAGGCCGACAAAACCGAGGTTGACAGGCAAGACACGTTCAATGTGGTTCTTTTTAACGCGGAAGACGCGGAACCGTCCACGCTGCGGCATATGTCCGATCAGTTGAAGCCCGCCTGGGCCAATTCGGTCATTTTTGTTCACGCCGCTAAAGACGGCAAACTTTCCTTTGTGCTGACAAGCACGGCGGATCTTAAGAACGCCGGTTTCAACGCTTCCGGTATCGCGAAGGCCATCGCCGCTTACGTTGGGGGCAACGGCGGCGGCAGAAAAGATTTCGCCCAGGGCGGCGGCCAGGCCCCGGGAGATCCGGCGGAATTCAAGCGCAGAATAGTAGAGATAATCAGAACGGGACGCTGCTTCCTATCTTCCTAACTTACGGGTATTAGTTTTTTCCCTCCCGATAAGATCCTGTCGGGGCCATCCTTTATGGTTGTCTGGTTCCCGCGATGCCCATGTATTACCGTATGTCGGACGGTAAACTTTGTGTGATAAAGAAATGGTCAGGGTTCTGAGGGAAACGCAAGGGGGGACATAATAATGCGGGATATGAACGATTTCCTCTCCTCCGTGCAGGGGCTTTCCGGGAAAGAGGCCGCGCAACGTCTCCATGACGAGGGCTTTAACGAGCTGCCGACCCAGAAAAAGCGGACTATTTTAGACATAGTAATCAATGTCCTCAAAGAACCCATGTTGTTGCTTCTGCTCTCCTGCGGCCTCATTTATTTAGTTCTTGGGGATGTAAAAGACGCCATGATGCTGATGACCTTTGTGCTGGTGGTTATCGGCATAACATTTTACCAGGAACGTAAAACTGAAAATGCTTTGGATGCTCTCCGCAATCTGGCCAGTCCCAGAGCGCTGGTTGTGCGCGATGGAGTTCAGCTGCGGGTTCCGGGCCGCGACGTGGTCCGGGAAGACATCGTATACCTGCAGGAAGGAGACCGTGTGCCGGCTGATGCCGTTGTTTTGGCATGCGTAAATCTCTCGGCCGATGAGTCTCTGTTAACCGGGGAATCAGTCTCGGTACGCAAGTCGGTCTGGGACGGCCAAGCCGGAACGGCCCGTCCCGGCGGAGATGATCTGCCCTTTGTTTATTCCGGAACGCTGATTGTGCAGGGGCGCGGCCTGGTAAAGGTTACGTCTACAGGCATCCGGACGGAAATGGGCAAAATAGGAAAAGCCCTGGAGACCATAACCCTTGAAGAAACGCCGCTGAACAGGGAAACAGGCAGAATAGTGAAAATTTTTGCCATAGCGGGGATTGTGCTTTGTGCCGTAGTGATAATAGTGTTGGGACTGACGCGCGGCAGTTGGCTTAACGGCTTCCTGGCCGGCCTGACGCTTACTATGGCGATGCTCCCCGAGGAGTTCCCCGTGGTTCTGGTGATATTCCTGACCATCGGAGCCTGGCGCATTTCCAAAAAAAATGTGCTCACGCGCCGGATGCAGGCTATCGAAACCATGGGGGCGGCCACCGTGCTTTGCACCGATAAAACCGGCACGCTGACTTTTAACGCTATGCGCCTATGTGAAATCTGGTCGGATGGCCGGTCACATGAACTGGAAGAAAAGGACCCCAAAATACCGGAGGAATATCACGCCCTTGCGGAATACGCGATACTTGCCAGCCAGCAAGACCCTTTTGATCCGATAGAAAAAGAGCTGAAACGCATCGGGCAGTGTTGTCTCGCCGAAACGGAGCATATTCATAAAAACTGGAAAGTCGAGCGCGAATATCCGCTTTCAAAGGAGCTTTTATCCCTTTCTCATGTCTGGCGGGCGCCGGATCATAAGCATTTCATCATAGCCGCAAAGGGCGCGCCTGAGGCGATTATTGATCTCTGTCATTTAGACCCGCAAAAGAAGGCGGAGATAATGAAAGGGGTATCGGATCTTTCTGTCCGCGGGCTCCGTGTTCTTGGCGTAGCCAGGGCTGAATTTGAAGAGGGCGTTTTGCCGGAGAGACAGCATGATTTCGAGTTTGAATTCACCGGGCTTATCGGCTTTATGGATCCCGTACGGCCGGAGGTGGAACGATCGGTTAAAGAGGCGCATACTGCCGGTATACGCGTAATAATGATAACCGGCGATTATCCCGGCACGGCTTCTTTCATCGCGCGCCGTATAGGCTTACGCAGCCCGGAAACAACTATTACCGGCCCGGAACTCGCGGCAATGACGCTGGAAACGCTTAAAGAGCGCATTAAGCATACGTGTGTGTTTGCGCGCGTAGTGCCGGAGCAGAAGCTTGCCATTGTCAACGCGCTCAAGGCCAACGGAGAGATAGTGGCGATGACAGGGGACGGGGTTAATGACGCCCCGGCGCTGAAGGCCGCCCACATCGGTATCGCTATGGGCGCGCGCGGCACGGATGTGGCCCGCGAGGCTTCCGCCATAGTGCTGCTAAACGACGATTTTTCAAGCATAGTCCATGCGATACGTCTGGGGCGAAGGATCTTCGATAATCTGAAAAAGGCCATAGCATACATCTTATCGGTCCATGTCCCAATAGCGGGGATGTCCCTGCTGCCGGTACTATTCGGTATGCCCATTGTGCTGCTGCCGGCGCATATCGCGTTCCTTGAGCTGATAATCGACCCTGCCTGCTCGGTGGTGTTCGAAGCGGATAAAGAGGAACGGGACATCATGAATCGTCCGCCCAGGCGCATGGGAGACCCGCTTTTTTCGCGCAGGATGGTGATATTAAGCCTGCTACAGGGGGCAAGCGTGCTGGCGGTGGTATTCGGCATCTTCACGCTGGCGCTTCATATCGGCAAAGGAGAGAACGAGGCAAGGGCGCTTTCGTTCGCGGCGATGGTATTCGCGAACATCATGCTGATACTGACGAATCTTTCATGGAAAGATAATTTTATCCGGATAATGAAGGACGCGCACCCTGCTTTCTGGTGGGTGGCGAGCGCGGCTCTGAGCGTGCTGGTTTTAACGCTATATACGCCGTTCTTCCGTTCGGTTTTCCATTTCGGCCGGTTGCATGCTAACGATCTATTGTTTACCTTGGGCGGCGGGGCGGTCAGCCTGGCCTGGTTTGAGTTGATGAAATTATTCAGGAAAGAGAAAGCCGCGTCAGGATAACTGTTTTTGCCGCGGCTTTAAGGAAAACCAGACAATTGAACCGCCGAATCGGAGTGGTCGAATTGGATAATAAGTGGCGGGTTTATATCCCGTAGTCTTAAGAACGACGGGATTGCCGTCAAATTCTAAAGTTTAATTAGAAAGTGGTTAATTAAACTTTAAGATCTTAAAGTTTAATTAAAGTCTTGACAATTAAACTTTGATGCCTTATACTTTAATTATGCCCGAGAATATGTCAGGCAAAAGCCCTAGGTCAGGCCGCTGGGAGAAACAATCCGGGCCGGAGCCCTACTATTGCTTTATTCCGGCGCCCCTGCCGCCGAACCCGCCAATTCAGTACGATGAAAAGCTTAAGGCCTTAACCGAGAATGCGGGCTTGGCTTTGGGGCGGCTTGATTCCATTACGCGATTTTTGCCGAACCCGCAGATGCTGCTCTATACCTACATTCGAAAAGAAGCGGTACTTTCCTCACAAATAGAAGGGACACAGTCCTCCCTTTCGGATCTGCTTCTGTTTGAGAATGCGGAGACTCCTGGTGTGCCGGTGGATGATGTGAAAGAGGTTTTGAATTATGTTGCAGCCCTTGAGTATGGACTCAAAAGGTTGAAGGAGCTTCCAATCAGTTTGCGCCTTATTAAGGAAATACACGCGATTTTACTTAAAGGTGCCCGCGGTGGACACAAGGAGCCTGGCGAATTCCGCCGTTCACAGAATTGGATTGGCGGCAGCCGGCCGGGCAATGCCAAATTTGTGCCTCCGCCGCCGCATGAAGTGCTTTCGGCATTAGGTGCGCTTGAAAAGTTTATTCATGGCGAACCATCGCAAACTCCGACTCTGATTAAAGCCGGTTTGGCCCACGCGCAATTTGAGAGCATTCATCCCTTTCTGGATGGGAACGGCCGTCTGGGGCGGCTTCTGATTCCTTTTATTATGATTGCGGAGGGGGCGATCTCCTCGCCGCTTCTTTACCTGAGTTTGTATTTTAAGACCCGCCGTACGGAGTATTACGAAGCCTTGCAGCGAGTGCGTACGGAGGGGGACTGGGAGGGCTGGTTGGAATTTTATCTTGACGGCGTTTTTGAAGTCGCCAACAAGGCCAGTGATGCGGCCGCCAAACTTGTCGGCATTTTCAGGGAACATGCCGCCGCTATCGAGGGACTGGGGCGATCAAGAGATACGGCTTTAAGGGTGCACGATTTGTTCAAGAAACGCTGTATCCTTTCGCTCCCGGTTGTGAGTAAAGAACTGGGCGTTTCCTTCCCGACCGCCAATAAGACTTTGGGGAAATTGCAGCAGCTTGGTTTCGTCAAAGAGATAACCGGCAAGCAGCGCCATCGCGTTTTCTCTTACGAGCCGTATCTGCACATGCTCCAGGAAGGGATGTAATCCACGCTTTACGGGATGGTGGCTTAAGAATTGCAGGAATAAAGCGATGAATCCTGTGCGCGCCCTCTCCAGCACCCGCATGGTCGAAACCTGCAGGATCGCGTTAGCCCTGACGCAAGCCGGCCTGCCGATCATCGTTGATGACGCGGAATCTTATATCGCCCGTCTGCTCGACCAGGATTGGGTGGGCATTATACCCCGGGATGAGGAAATCTCTTATGCCTGGCAATCATTCCCCGCGGAGTGGAATGTCAGGGATTGCGTTCGGCTGGACTGGTTTTACGAAGGAAGCGCTAAAACCAAAGCCTGGATAAATGCGCATATTCGTCTGGTCGCGCATTGGCTGCCGCAGGAAATCACGGCCTTTTTAAGGGCATGATCCCTATAATTAGCGCCGAGATAAATAGATAGTGAAAGTGGATGCTGTTTCCTATTTTCCTAACACATAAGACGCTCCCGGCAATTCGGAAGTTATGAAACTACGTCCCCTACCCTTCAGGCTGTTGCCAAAGGTCTTATGTCTCCCGACGAAGCGGATAAGATATTAATCGCAGCATAAAAGGAAAATATGGGAACGCTTAAGCCAAAGAATCCGTTCACGCCTGCGGCGGCAAAAAGATGGGGGCAGATACCGGGCGAAGCACAGGATAAGATCCTGGCGAACGTGTGGTGCAGCGCCTGCGCGCGCTCCGGGCACGTCGAACTTGAAACGGCGGAAATGGAACGGGATTCCCTTATTCTCAGGGGTACATGTCGGGTATGCGGCGGAAAAGTCTGCCGCGTGGTTGAGCCAGAAAGTGAGGGTGATGGCGGCCGGATAACCGGCTATGAGGATGTTTCGTTCACGATCCCGCGTAAGAGGCCGTTCAAGACGGTCTTCCAGTTCAAAATCGCGCTGATAGGCCCGGAGCCGGTCATCTGGCGGCGTATACAGGTCCCGGGCTCCTATACTTTCTACGATCTGCATGTGGCTATTCAGAACGCCATGGGCTGGACCGACAGTCACCTGCACGCCTATGAGATGCGGGGAAAGCGGAAGGTGCGCATTGAGTCGCCGTACGCGGTCGAGGATCTGCATTATAAGCCTTACGGATTCACCACGGAGATCATGCTTGCTGAATTCTTCAAAAAAGAACATGATTCGGCGATCTACGAATACGATTTTGGGGACGGTTGGCGGCACGAAGTCGTGCTTGAGGATATTCAGCTTAAAAAGGCCGGTATGAAGTACCCCGTATGCCTGGACGGACGGCGCGCCTGTCCGCCGGAGGATTGCGGCGGCACCGGCGGCTATGCGGACTGCGTGACGGCGGCCACCGGTAAAGCCATCCCGGAAGAGGGTGACGAGATGCGGAATCTGCTGACCTGGCTGGACGGTTGGAACCCGGAGACATTCGATCCAAAAGCCGTGGTATTTGAGATCCCCGCCAGACGCTTCCGCGCCAGTTTCGAGGAAGATATTTGAGGATCCCATCACCGCTGCCGCAGACCTCCAAGAACAATAGGACTTACTTCTGACGCCGTCTTGGGTGGGATTTTAGCCCTACACACCTTTTGCGTTTATCCCCATATAAATACTGCATATATCCCCACGAGCGGGTACCGCAGCGTTTATTCCGGGGCAAAAATATCTAAAAATCACATTTTCATCACGACAGGACGCTGTCGGGGTCATCTGCTATACTCTTTTCATGAAATCTCAAAAAGTGCCGGACATTATTGTCCCGGAAACTATAGAAAAAAGAATATTTTTAATCCGTGGCCATAAGGTCATGCTGGATGTGGATTTGGCGCAGATGTATGGGGTGCCGACAAAATCGCTAAATCTCGCAGTTAAGCGGAATATATTGCGGTTCCCGGAAGATTTCATGTTCAAGCTGACTCAGGCAGAAGCTCAGAACTTGAGGTTTCAATTTGAAACCTCAAGTTGGGGCGGCCGTCGGTATATGCCTTATGCTTTCACCGAGCAGGGAGTCTCAATGCTTTCCAGTGTTCTAAACAGCCAGCGGGCCATCCAGGTGAATATCGCGATAATGCGAACCTTTGTAAAAATTCGACAGATGCTTTCCGCACATAAGGAATTGGCCGGCAAGATCAAAGAGTTGGAGCGCCAAATACAATCTCACGACCATAAGATTGAGGCCATTTTCGAAGCTATCCACGAACTGATGAATCCACCTGAAAAACCGCGGCGGGCTATCGGTTTTCGGCCGTAAGGTCTCTTTATGAACACATTGCTGGAATATCTCTATCGAGATGCGTCAAATTATAAGCAGCATGGCCGCGTCGTGTTGCAGGGGGTTATATCTCTAAGCAGCATCCGCCATTTATTGTTCGATAAAACATATTTTATCCCGTCCCAGGTCGGTCTTCCCGATTTACAGCATAAATTTCAAGAGCAGGGCTTTGAATATCCGACCGACGATGATCAGGATGCGGGATCTTCCGGGAGTGAATTGATGCGGGAGTTGAAAATGAGTTCAGGAGCAATTTCAAAACTGGTGGCTAAAGGCAGGATTCAAGCCCAAGCCCTGTTAGGAAGATAGGAAGCAGCGTCCCCTACCCCTAAATTTCGAATCCCGCGATTCAGACGTCTACGGGATTCGAAATAGCAAAAAACAGCCATTTCATCGCGACAGGACGTTGTCGGGGTCGCCTGCTATGCTATTTAGAAGAAAGGGGGAGTTATGCCTAAAGAAATTGTTCCCGGTTATGGCACATTGCTGGCGGATATCAAGCAGCGTGTGCGTGCGGCGCAATACGCGGCGCTTAAGGCCGCTAACACGGAATTAGTAACTCTGTATTGGGATATAGGGCGTATGATAATCGAGCGCCAAGCGGGCAATACATGGGGAAGATCTGTCGTAGAACGTCTTGCAGCTGATCTGCGTCTGGAGTTCCCTGGTGTGCAGGGTTTTTCTGCTCGGAACATCTGGAATATGCGTAAATTCCACATTCACTACGGTAAAAATCAAAAACTGCAGCCAATGGTTGCAGAAATAGGCTGGAGCCAGAACATTATAATTCTTGACAGGTGCTCCGATGATACGGAACGGGAGTATTACCTGCGAGCCACGCGCAAGTATGGCTGGACTAAGGCAGTGCTCATCCTTAATATCGATGCTTGCACTTATCGGAAGTATCTCCATAATCAGACCAACTTCGACTCTACCGTACCAGAAAAAGTGCGCAGCCAGGCCAAACTGGCGGTAAAGGACGAATACACTTTTGATCTAATGGAGCTGGGCGAAGAGCATAGTGAAAAAGAGCTGGAGCGAGCCCTCATTTCAAAAGTTAACAGGTTCTTGACCGAGATGGGCGGAGTCTTTACGTTCGCCGGCAGCCAGTACCGGCTTGAGGTGGACGGGCAGGAGTACTTCATAGACATCCTTCTTTATCATCGGCATCTTAAATGCCTCGTGGCGGTCGAGCTTAAAGTCGGCGAGTTCATGCCGGAATACATAGGCAAAATGCAATTCTACCTGGCCGCGTTGGATTCACTGGTTAAAACCCCGGACGAAAATCCGTCCATAGGCATAGTTATCTGCAAGAGCAAGCGGCGCACCATAGTGGAGTATTCCTTGCGAGAGTCACGCAAACCCATAGGAGTTTCGACTTACAGGGTTTTAAAGGCGCTGCCTGCTGAACTGAAGGGCCAATTGCCTTCCCCGGAGCAGGCGGCATTATTAATCGAGGAAGGCTTAGGGGGCGGGAGTGCGAGTACGTGATGTTGGTACAGGGAAAAAGGAGTGCTAGAGTAAAGGTGAATCGATAGTGCAACCACTGGTTGCACTTTTGAGGGCTACGACGCTCCCGAATTACTGCCGGCGCAAAATCAGCCCCTCCTGAAAACCCAAAAAAAGTATATATTTTCCCGGCTTTTTCTCTGTCCTGGCCGCTTTTCTGGCACCGCATCAAAAACGGTGAAAAGGTCCTGAGGGAAACGTTGTACTAACGGGACCAAAAAACCTACCGACCGCCGGCCCCAAAGTTCAAATCTCGTCGTCCCCTTCCAAGAACGATGGGATTTACCACTGCCGCTCTGCATAATATACTAAGTCACTTAGTCATTCATGTTGTGATTGGGGAAGTTTTATCGGAAATTTAACGGCAATTTTTGGGGAAAATGGCCATTTTCATCGCGACAGGACGTTGTCGGGATCGTCTGCTATACTTTTTGTATGAAATCTCAAAAAGTGTCGGATATTATAGTCTTGGAAAGGATTTTTGGGCTTCAGCCATTTGGATATCGCAAATTGCGACATCCAATTGTATGCGGAGTAAATATGAAAATGATCAAACGAGAATTAGTTTTGATAAATGATATTGAACGGCAGATTTTTCTGATCCGCGGCCATAAGGTTATGGTCGACCGGGATCTGGCCGCGCTTTACCAGGTTCCCACGAAAGTGTTGAACCAGGCGGTGAAGCGTAACCGAAATAGATTCCCTGAAGGGTTCATGTTCCTCCTGACCCGCCAAGAGACCGATGAACTGGTCACAAATTGTGACCGGTTCAATTCGCTCAAACATTCGTCCACGTGCCCATCCGCCTTTACTGAATATGGCGTGGCTATGCTGTCTAGCGTGCTCCGGAGTGAGCGGGCCATTCAAATCAATATCCAGATCATCCAGACGTTTATCCGTTTGCGCCAGTGGGCCTTAACTCATAAAGAATTGGCGCGGAAGATAGCAGAGTTGGAAAACAAAAGTAGTATCCACGACAAGCATATACAAAATATCTTCGAAGCCATTCATGAACTCATGAACCAGTCGGAAACGCCGCGGCGGGCCATTGGCTTTCGACCATAAGGTCTTCTTATGAACACATTGATGGAGTATTTGTATCGAGACGCGTCGAATTACAAACAGTACGGCACCGTCGTGTTGCAAGGGGCTATATCTCTAAGCAACATCCGTCATCTGTTGTTCGATAAAACATATTTTATTCCGTCCCAGGTCGGTCTCCCCGATCTGCAACATAAATTCGAAGAGCAGGGATTTGAATATCCAACCGACGATGATCACGAGTGGCATGAAATCGTGTCAATGCGACCGACTGTGCGAAAACCGACAACCTCTCTCAGTCGCGACGAGTTTTTGTCCTTACTAAAAAAATCTTTCCGTAGTTCCAGTGGTTGAATTGGGTGCCGCTGGATATCATGGAATATGTAGAATATAATTCATATGCAAATTCGGTTTGCCCCACGGCTGGCTGATGGTTATAAAAGCGCATCGCAAAGGATTCGGGTTTTAACCGAGGCCTGGGTAGGGCGGGAAATATTCTGCCCGGCCTGCGGAGATGCGATTGCAAAATCGGACAATAACAGCCCAGTGCTAGACTTTGATTGCCGGCGGTGCAGAGAAGAATACGAATTAAAAAGCTCTAAAATCGTTTTCAGCAGGAAAATAGTGGATGGCGCCTATGCGACGATGCTAGAAAGACTGCAAGGCAGCAATAACCCGAACTTTTTTCTGCTGAATTACTGTCCTCGGGATTACGAAGTTTCCAACTTTTTTGTCATCCCCAAGCATTTTTTTGTCCCGGAGATAATCGAACGGCGTAAACCATTATCGGAAAGCGCCAGAAGGGCTCGGTGGGTCGGTTGTAATATTATTTTGCAAAATATTCCGCAGTCGGGTAAGATTTTCTATGTAAGGGATAAGCAGATACAGCCCAGAGAAAATATCCTACAAACCTGGCAGAAGACGCTATTCCTGCGGGAAGAAAAAGAGATTGTAGCGAAAGGCTGGATACTGGACGTGATGAACTGCGTCGACAGCCTGGCCAAAAAAGAATTCATGCTGGATGAGGTCTATGCCTTTGAAGAGACGCTGCAATCCAAACACCCCGGCAATAAACATATCAAAGACAAGATTCGTCAGCAATTGCAGCTTTTAAGAGATAAAGGCTATCTGGAATTCATGGGCAGGGGAAAATATCGGGTCATATGAAAATTTGCGAATATACCAAGGCAAAAAAGAACTTATCCGAACAAAGAAGATGCTCGGTAGATTACGTCAGGGTCTCCAGCTTGTGAACAAGAATTGCGAAAGTGTATTTGAATCACTGATCGCCGTCAAATGCTATGCGTGGTGTCTGGACGTAAAATCTAAAAGACGTAAAATGGCCCGATTGTTGACCGGGACTGTTGCTAAGAAATATAGATACTAAATCAATAATCGAATATAAAACTGGGGATATCTATGCAAATTCAAATGCTTAAAACTTCGGCTGGCCCTGATGGAATTTTCCATTCCGGCTCAATTCGGGAGGTTGCTGAGGAGGAAGGGCGGAAATTCATTGCTGCAGATGCGGCTATAGAGTTGGTGTCAATTGGCCTCCCCATGGACAAGCAATTTGGACATAACTGGTATGGGATACGAGAACTTGGTGCCGGAGGGCAAGGCAAAGTTTGTTTAGTGGAAGATCAGCGGTATTTTGGGCCTCTAGTCGATCAGCTTGTTGATAGAATCAAGAGTGTATCGCGAATCAGTGATTACAAAGGAGCGCGAAGTTTTTGGGAGCTTATCTCTAAGGCAAAGAATGACGATTACGCCCATATGGGGGCATTAAAGGAGTTGCATGCAAATAGAAATACCCCAGAATATAAGAAAGCTCTCGCGAGAATGAAAAGTGAGTTGCAGGTATTAAAGGAAGTGCTTCACCCAAATATCGTTAGACTATATGATGAGCAGATAGAAAAATATGGGTGGTTCGTAATGGAATATTTTCCCAAAGGTCCGCTTTCAAATTATTTAGGTAAATTTTCTGGTGATGTGGAGTATTCATTGCAACGGTTTCGAGAATTGGTAGAAGCAGTCGGAGTTCTGCATAGTAAAGGAATGGTTCATCGAGATATTAAACCGGAGAATGTTTATCTTCGTGCAGATGATACCTTAGTTTTAGGGGATTTTGGATTAATATGGCTGGATGAAACCGATAAAACGCGTGTTTCAGAAAAATATGAAAATGTGGGTAGTCGTGATTGGATGCCTGGGTGGGCATATGGTATGCAACTCGAAAAAGTGACGCCCGCATTTGATGTGTTTAGTCTGGGCAAGGTTTTGTGGGCCATGATTTCTGGGCGTACAAAAATACCTTTGTGGTATTTTATGAAAGAGCAGTTCAACCTGGAAAAAATATTCCCGAATGACAATGCAATGTCATTAGTGAATGAACTGCTTGCAAAATGTATCGTTGAGAATGAGGCTGATTGCCTTCAATCTGCAAACGTGTTGCTGGCAGAATTGGATAAAATGATTAAAAAAATAAGGAGTGGCAATGTTAGGCTTGCCAATAATTCTAAACGACCATGCATAATTTGCACTGAAGGAAGTTGTCAAAGAATAGTAAATGGAGGCAGTACAGATACTCATAATTTTGGGATTAGTCCAACAGGAATGTCAGGTTTTAAGATATATAAATGTAATTTCTGCGGTCATATTCAATTGTTTCATTTTGAAAATACGGAAGACGCTCATGAATTGCCGGCGTGGGAAACTGATTTGCCACATAAGTAAGCTGGGTAAGAGGAGTTTTACAGTATGATAGACATTCACACTGTTCTGGTTTTGGGGGCGGGAGCAAGTATTCCATATGGGTACCCTAGCGGACCAGGTTTAGTTAAAGACATAATTCATAGCCTATCAAAAGCAGATCGCATTAACCCCAATTACCATAGACAATTGGTATTTATGGGGTTTCAGGAAGCATTAATTTCTGCATTTATAAACGACCTCATGCGCTCAAATGTCCGCTCTATCGATGAGTTTCTTGAATGTCGTCCTGATTACCGTGAGATTGGCAAGATCGCTATTGCGCAATCAATTATTGCAAGAGAGAGAGCCTTTTCCAGAGAGGATTTGCAGGACAGGGTGGAGCGGGGGCATTATATATATGATAAACCGGATTTCTGGTATGCGGAATTAATACGTGCCATTAGCGGAAAATCCGGTGAATTTGTCGATAACAATTTATCAATAATTACCTTTAATTATGACCGCTCTCTTGAATATTTTCTCTATGACGCATTGATGTCTAAGTATGGGAAGAGTGCAGAAGAAAAAGTGATTAAGACGATCTGTTCCTTACATATTAACCATGTGCATGGTAAACTCGGAGACCTCCCTTGGGAAGGAGGAGGGCATATCCGAGCATATG
This sequence comes from Elusimicrobia bacterium GWA2_56_46, assembly GCA_001799575.1. Taxonomy (GTDB): domain Bacteria; phylum Elusimicrobiota; class Elusimicrobia; order Elusimicrobiales; family UBA9959; genus YA12-FULL-51-18. Next base: position 860 of record MGTT01000011.1, on the reverse strand, counting down.
GTGCGGTAAAGAGTGATGATGAATTGAGGGCTGTAGGTAATCTGATTACAATTCTTTATGAAGGAGAGAGGCAAAGTCAAGAATTCGAACGGGCTTATCAATCTTTACATGGTGCCCAACGTATTCTTTTCCTGGGGTTTGGCTATCACCGCAGTAATTTAGCTAGACTTGGAATTGATAGATTTGAACCGTATGAGAAAAACATATTGGGAACCCGACATGGCATAGAGGATTTACAGGTTAAAAATCTTGCAAGGAAGTTTACGGCATTGAAAGATTTGGAAAAAGTTCCTAAAGATCATTGCATCCATGATTTCCTTCAGAAAGTAATTAATTTGGATGGTCATGAGATTGGTATAGCTTAGAAAATAAAGTTTACGGTCGAAAATCACGGAACATCTGATAGCGTTCTGCGAGGAATTCTTGTTTTGGGCGCAAAAGATACTTTGGTGGGACATGAATCTTGGTGTTATTAAATTCCTGTAGACCGTGGTGCAGCATCGGGCCGTCTTTCTCTTTCAACACATCTTCGCGTATCTCAACCTTAAAATCCGGCCGGATCCCGACAATATTCTGGTCAAAAGCTGCATGATGCAGTTTGCATAGTGCCAGGCCGTTGGGTACGATGGGTGCGCCGTGTGGGTGCTTATCCGGAAGGATATGTGCCGCATCTAATAGTTCTTCGTGGCGCAGTCGGCAGATCGCGCATTGAGAGTGATATGCTGCAAGAACCCGGTATCTGAAATCCTGTTGATGCAGACGCTGGCTGTCGCGTCTCACCAATCGGGACCCAGTATTGTCTCACTAATCCGGACCCACCATTTTCAGTTTAACTTTTCAGCCTCCTTTTCTGCAAACAT
>MGTT01000010.1 GCA_001799575.1 Elusimicrobia bacterium GWA2_56_46 | reverse complement strand
AGCCTTGCCCCGGCAGGCCCCCGTTTTTACTATCCTGCGGTTCGTTAACCCAAAGCCGTTAGGATTACCGCTTATCGGAGGATTTGGGGAGGCAAAACCCTTTAATATTTGTGTCCAAAAAGATAGACTATATTACGAGTTCGGTAAATGGAGGGTTTTAATGAAAAAAATAATTATTGCGGCGCTCATGTCGTTCCTCTCCGCCGGCGCTTACGCCGGAGAACTTGATCTGAATTCGTCCGGCTTTTACGACCTCAGCCTCAGCCGGATTAAAGCCACCCGGCTCGAACTACCCGCCCCCGCCCCGGAAATAAAGGCCGGTTTGAAATGCGACCACGTTTCAGGAGAAATAACCAAGCTGCACCTGCTCGCGGAGGCCGCCAAAAGCCAGCTCTTCACCTACGCCGAAAACGAAGCCCAATTCAACGAATTCAAAGCGATGTGGCGGCCCATTCTGGAGAAGTTCGGAATGAAAGTGACGGGCTCGGAATACAAAGACAACTACGGAACCCTCAAATACGAATCGCCCGACGGACGCGTGGTTCGCGCCTTTATGGCCGAAAAACTCCACTACAACGCTCTCGATCCCGCGGAGGTGGCGAAACTACAGCACGAACTGCTGGAACCGCTTGAAAAAGCCGGCATGACACCGATAGCCTCTTTCACTATTAAGAACGAAATCTTCCGCCCTACATTCAACATTTACTATCTGACGCAGCCCGGCGAAAATCCCGATCATGAGATCCGCCTGCGCCAGTTCATGAACGGCGACGACATCGACTTCGACCTGGTCACCGGCGCCGTGCAAATCGTGAAAAAGGACGCCTCGTTTTCCATGGCTTACATCGGAAAAGAGCTCGGCTTTAAAAGCAAGTGGTCCGAAACCGAGGACGGCATCAGGACCAAACTGGCGGAGTACAAAAAGTTCCTCAAGGAAAACAATATGGAGTTCATCGGCTCGCGCATTACGAAGCTGGATCCGCCCTATATTTCCGGGAACATCATCATCAATTACATAGTCGGTATATACTTCTTCCGGTAGTCCCGGTGAGCGGAAAAAATAAAAACAGCCTCAAAGAAATTTGAGGCTGTTTTTATTTCTAGCAAGTTTAGCCTGAATCCTGCAGTTGGAAGCGGTTTCCATAGGAAAATCAGGCGGACAGAATTATTCTGCAGGATTTGTTCCTGAATTGTGTCCCCGGGTGGCGCAAAACTGCGGCAAAGTCCACCCGCCCGCGAAGCGGGCGTCGGGCCCAGCGCTATGCGCGCCTGGCCCGACGAGGTGTATGCCTCCCGGAGGGCGCCCGCTATGCGGGCGGAAAACTTCAACTGAAGTTTTCAGGTTAGAATTCCGCGCAGCCGGGAACCCTGGGGAACGCGGTTACGTCGCGGATATTGGAAATGCCGGTCACCAGCATCATCATCCTTTCAAATCCGAGACCGAAACCCGAGTGCGGCGCCGAGCCGTAACGCCTGAGATCCAGATACCACCAATAGCTTTCCGGATTTATTTTAAAATCAGCCATTTTTTTCTCAAGGACGTCCAGGCGGTTCTCGCGCTCGCTGCCGCCCACCAGCTCCCCGATGCGGGGGACAAGCAGATCCATACCGCGCACGGTTTTACCGTCATCATTGAGTTTCATGTAAAAAGCCCCGACTTCTTTGGGTTTGTTGTAAAGGATCGTGGGCTTTTTAAAATAGTTCTCGACCAGGAAACGTTCGTGTTCGGAGGCCAGATCCACCCCCCAGCTAACTTTCGTTTCAAAGCGGCCGTTCTCCGGCTCAAGGATTTTCACCGCGTCGGTGTAAGCCAGGCGCTCGTATTTGTGCTCCGTAACGTTTTTAAGCGTGGCCATAAGTTCCGTATCCACGAACCGGGCGAACAGATCCAGATCCGACCGGCAGTTTTCCAGAACGTGCCGGGTGATGCTTTTCACAAAATCTTCGGCCAGTTCCATGTCGTCTTCCAGCTCGTAAAAAGCCATCTCGGGCTCTATCTGCCAGAACTCCGCGCAATGGCGGTAAGTGTTGGAGTTCTCGGCCCTGAACGTGGGACCGAAAGTGTAAATCTTACCCAGGCCCAAAGCCAGGGCTTCTCCCTCCAGCTGGCCGGAAACCGTCAGGTATGTTTTTTTGCCGAACAGCTCTTTGGAGAAGTCCAGTTCGCCTTTGTCGGTTCTCGGCAGCGACGCGAGGTTGGACAAGTCCAGACTTGTCGCGGTAAACATCTCTCCCGCGCCTTCGCAGTCCGAAGCGGTGATGATAGGCGTGTGGACGTAGAAAAAACCGTTATCCCGGAAATACTTGTGCACCGCGAAAGCCAGCTCGGAACGGATACGGAGCATCGCGCCGTATTTGTTGGTCCGGGGCCGCAGATGCGCCATAGTGCGCAGGAACTCATCGGAAGTTTGTTTCTTCTGGATGGGGAATTTTTCGGGATCGCAATCTCCGCAGATCTCCACCCTTTTGGCGCGCAGCTCCATCTTCTGCTTCGCCCCGGCGGGGGATTCTATCAGGTCGCCATAGACGGCCACGGAAGCGCCGGTCACCAGCCTGGGGAGAACGGCGCCGAAATCTCCGTCTTTTGCGTCAAAAATTATCTGCAGGTTCTCGCGGGAGGAGCCGTCGTTCAGTTCGGCGAAGGAGAAAGTCTTTGAATCGCGTTTGGTCTTTATCCAGCCCTTGACCACAAGGTCTTTGCGGACGACGCCGGCCCTGAGCAGTTCTTTCACGGTCATAGTTGTTGGGGCGTAATATGAATACGGGGATTATTTCGCTTTTTTTGCCGGGGGCGGGGGTATTTTACCGATGGAAACAAGCTCCAGCTCGCAGGTCTTATCGTCAGCCGTATACTCTTCCAGAATATAGCCGACTCCGGGCGCGTAATACCGAACCGATTTGCCCGCGCCGCCCAGTTTTGTGACCACTTTCATGCAGTTCTTGAATTTACCGGCCGTAATGGAAACCTTGTCGGACATGGAGACGATCTCATTGGAATCGGGGGATTCATTCCACTCCGAACCCTCTTTAGGAGGAAAGGGGAATTCCCTGCGGCCGCCGATAATCACGCCGTTGGCGGTGGTCAGCCACTTGGCGTCGCGGGTGATGGTATAATCATCCGTATGGGTGTCGCGCAGTTCGAAGATCATCCGGGCCTGGGCGACGGTCTTGCCCGGCTTCTTCGTCACTTTGACGATATCGATGAACACCCTGGCGAGCCCCTCGAATTCGGTGCTTTTATATTTGTACTCGAACCTGGTGTTTTCCTTTAAAGGAAAATATTCGGCGGCCATGTTATTCTCCCAACCCGGCGAGTTAACGAGTTCCGGACACCTATTCGCGGAACGCTACCTTAAATCTGGTGGACGTGAGGGGGATCGAACCCCTGACCTCCTCGTTGCGAACGAGGCGCTCTCCCAGCTGAGCTACACGCCCTTTGTCGCACCCCGCGCCGAATGCGCGGGGCGGATGCACCGCCGGGCTTTATAAGGTGGCGCCCGGTGCTCCACAAGGAGGGCTCTGCCCTCCGTTACATCGTCGCTTGCTCCCGGCGCTTCGCTTGGTCGCTGCGCTGAACCACCCGAAGCGGAAATCACCTGAATACAAAAGTGTTTTTAGCCGGTTACTGACTACTATCCCTGGCTGACTGTTCAACGCGCTTTTTTGCTTTCAGGTGCTCGCTGAACCTCGCGTTAAATATATGTTTGCCTTTCCTGTCGGCCACGAAATAGAACGCGTCTATTTTTGCCGGATTCAGCACCGCGTACACAGAATCCACTCCCGGGCTGCAGATAGGGCCCGGCGGAAGGCCGCCGACCGCGTACGTATTATAGGCGGATTTAAATTTAAGATCTTTGTAAGTCAGTCCCTTTTTCCAGTAAGTCTGGCCCTTTTCCCAGTAGCCCAGCGCGTACTGCACCGTCGGATCGGCTTCAAGCCCCATGCGCTTATAATACCTGTTAAGGTAGACCGCAGCTATCAGCGGACGCTCGCTGGGGATCGCCGCCTCGCGTTCCACAATAGAGGCGATGATCATCACTTTCCTCTCATCCAGGCCGGCCGCAAAACCGCCTGAGAACAGAGGCCTTACCTGCTTCTCAAACTCTGATTTTAGCAAATTTATTACTTCCTGCGGCGGAGTATTTTTTTTGAAATAGTAAGTGGAGGGGAACAGATACCCCTCAAGATTGCCCCGCCGGACCAGGTCTTCGAATTTTTCCCTGTCGGTCACGCCATTGGCGGCAAGGCGCTCCGCGATCTGTTCCATACGCCAGCCTTCGGGAATGACTATGCGGACATTGTTTATGTAGGTGCTGTGCAGCAGACGCCAGAGCGCTTCCCCGGCCGGCATATGCCTGCGGAAAACATACTCTCCGGGCATGATCTTCCTGCCGGTGCCGGTGACCGTAACCAGCGTCCTGAACCAGATGGAACTGAAGATAACGCCGTTGTTCTTGAGGATGGCGGCCACCTGCCCGGCGGCGGCGCCTTCGGGGATCGTAACCGTCACCTTCCCGCCAGGCCAAAACAGCCAGCCGGCGGCGAGCGCCGCGGCCAGCAGCGGAATAAAGACCTTTTTGGGATTACGCATACTCAGGCCTTTCATCGCTGTTTAAGCTTGGTTCTGGCCCTGCGCGCCGGCCTGGGGTTAAGCTGCTGCGCGGCACGCCTGCTTTTTTTATTGATACGCCTCTGGTTCCCCAGCTCGCGTCGTATCACGTTGCGCCTTAATACTTTTTCCCTGATAGCCGCTTTCCGGGCGCCATCGACCGGTTTCCAGGTTTTCCGGAGAGCGAGGATGCGCTTGCGCATGCCGGCGATGGGGGTACGGTAACGGGCCATGCGCGACAAGCGCACGGCCCTGAAGCGCTTCTGGGCGCGGGTAAAAGAAAGTTCGGTGTTTTTCTCCAGAATGTATTCGCTTTGCGGCTCGCCTTTCTCGTCCAGGGGACTCACCGCCAGCCTACCCTCGTCGAAAACCGCCACGCCCGTATCTTTGCCCAGTTGTGAATACTCAACCGCGAATTCGGTGCCGCGCACCGCGCATACGGCCGAGGGAGTGCGCACCTCCATTTTAAATTTTTCATCCAGGAAATGCTGGATCTTGGCGGCGATATTACCGAACGCCAGGCCGAATACGGATTCGGTTTTGGTGAGCGCGGTGAATTCCAGCTCCGAATTCCTGCCCACTGTGATAGCGCCTTTATCGTCCAGGTACACCTCGGCCGTTCCGTCCGCGGTCTTTATGGAGTCACCGGAAGACAGAGGCATCTCGCCTTCGAGGGCCGACCATTCTTCGCCGCCGGCCTCTTTGACCCGCACCTCGCCGGAAATTTTTTTCACCCTTGCGTCCCAGTCCTGCGACTGAACATGGTTGTACGTGCCGGATCTCATCGCCTCCTGCAGGATCTCGCCATAATCTTCTTCGCCCGGAGCAGTCTGAGCGTTAAGTCCGGCCGGGAAGTATATGAAACCGGTTAGAGACAAGGCCAGCAATGTTTTTTTCATCAGTCACTCCATACACTTCAAGAACATGAAAATTCCTTAATTACTAACCACTACCCACTGGCCACTAATCACTGCGGTTACACCGTAAGCTTCCTGAACTGCCTGCGGCCCACCTGCAGGACGCATTCTTTGGGTTCGAATACCAGATCCTCAGCCACCTTTTCGCCGTCAATGCGCACCGCACCCTGCGCCAGCTGACGCCTGGCCTCGTTCATGCTCTTGCAGATCCCCGACGCCACCAGGATATAGGACAGTTTGCCGGCGTGCTCCACGCGGAAAGATTCGATATTATCCGGCAATTCCTTTTTGGAGAAAACCTGTTCGAAGTGCTGGCGCGCCAGCTGGGCGTCGTCGGAACCGTGATATTTCTCCACCATCATCATGGCCAGCCGCTTCTTGGCTTCCATCGGGTGGACGTTCTTCACCTCTTCCAGATTCTCGGAGGTGAGCAGTTCATAATACCTGTACATAAGTTCATCGGAGACGGACATCATCTTGCCGAATATGTCCTGGGGGATGTCGTTAAGCGCCACGTAATTTCCGTAGGATTTGGACATTTTTTTGACGCCGTCGGTGCCCACAAGCAGCGGCACCGTCATGACGACCTGGGGTTCCATGGCATATATCTTCTGGAGGTCGCGGCCCACCAGCAGATTAAAGATCTGATCGGTTCCGCCCAATTCGATATCGGCTTTCACGGCCACGGAGTCATAACCCTGGAAAACGGGATACAGGATCTCAAGCAGGCTTACGGGCGTACCGGCGGCCAGACGCGCCTTGAAATCCTCCCGCTCCAGCAGGCGGGAGATGGTAACGCTTTTGGCGACGGTTATAAAATCCGAAACGCCCCCGGACTGGTCGCCGGTAAAGGGCTTGAGCCACTCGCTGTTAAAGCGGATCTCGGTTCTCTCCTTGTCCAGGATCTTGAACGCCTGCTGGGTATAAGTTTCCGCGTTCTTGATAACTGTCTCGTGATCCAGCACGGGGCGGGTGGAGTCCCGGCCCGAAGGGTCTCCCACCTGGGCGGTAAAGTCGCCGATAATAAGCACCGCGGTATGGCCGAGGTCCTGGAACCGGCGCAGCATGCCCAGAACGACGCTGTGACCGAGGTGCAGATCCCGGCTGGTAGGATCCACGCCCAACTTGACGCGCAGTTTCCTGCCGGAGGAAAGTTTCTTCAGCAGTTCCTCCCGGCTGACAATGTCCACCACGCCTCTTGAAAGTTCGTCGATAGTGTTTTCGTTGTTCATTGGTTAAACCTTACATACAGGCCATATAAATTACCGCCAGCCGCCTGATACATTTTATTAATTTAAAGCCCCTAGTAACAGACAATTAACGATAAAGCCGCGGGGATGGGCCTTTCGGCCCTTACGGGCCAAATCGTAATAGTGTAGAATGTACTTGTCAGTGTTGAATTTCGGGGGATACGATGAAAGATACCGACAGATCCAAACCGGCGACAAAAGGCGATTTAATAGACGGTTTAACCGCGCTGAAAGATGAATTAGGCGGGAGCATAAATTCCGTCGAACAGAAACTCAACGGAAAAATAGACTCCGTCGAACAGAAACTCAACGGAAAAATAGACTCCGTTGAACAGAACCTCAACGGAAAAATAGACTCCGTTGAACAGAACCTCAACGGAAAAATAGACTCCGTTGAACAAAACCTAAACGGCAAAATATACTCCGTTGAGCAAAAGCTGACCGGAGAAATAAATTCTGTGGCAGCCAGGGTCGACCGCCTCGCCATCGAACTTGCCAAGACTCAGGCGGATGTCCGCGAGATCAAATATGACCTGGCTACGAATGTCTCCACCAAAGACGATATCAGCCGTGTTTTAAACGCCATAGACAAGTTCGCTGCGACAACGGAAAACTACAAAAGAAAAGACCTGGAGCGCGGCGACATGCTTATGGCCCAGCATGACAAGCTGCAAAACCACGAAACCCGCCTCACCCTCCTGGAAGCCGGTAAATAATTCCGCTTCCCCGCAAATATGTTTTTTTCAAAAACTGAAAAACCATCAGGCCTTTCTGTGGCTGCCCGTCTTCCTGTTGACCGCGTGTTCAGGCGCCAGGATGACAAGCCCCGCGATCCGGCGTCACTACTCGGAAGGCGAGGTGATGAAGTATAAACTGACCCTGAATTACACCCAAAATGGTCAACCCGCTTACGTCTCTATCTCACACGCGGTCATTACGGTAAAAAAGACCGCCGACAATATATTCTACGAATCTGTCCAGTGGACTCATCAAGAAAAAGACGGGGCGGAGACATCTCTTTCTCCAGAAAGCAGGAATGTGAGGCAGTTGGTCTCGCTTGACCCAGCCTTTAAGCTTTCCATACCGGATCTGTCCAAAATAATACCGTTTATTGAGCCGATTACCGATACACTTACCTTTTACGCAGATCTGCAACTGGCTATAAGGAGAGGTATGCGCCTGGAAGCCGGCCAGCGTCTCTACGTCAGCCACGGCAAACCCAATTCGTGGGCAGGTGGATCTACATTGGTGGGACGCGATTGTATAGATTTTGAGCTCACTATTTCAGACGTAGACAAAGAGCATAACTGCGCCTATCTGCGGGTGCGCCACCTGCCGCCCCCGGGCGGCTGCGGAGAGCCGCCGGCCGCTTGGATGAAAAAACCGGTAAGCGACACCCCCAATAACTGGTATCAGGTCACCAAAACCGGGGAAACCGCCTATACCGCAGCCGCGGCCAAAGAGATTTTTGACGACGAAATCAAAATAAGTCTTACGGATGGCAGGATTCTCTCCGCCTCCCAGACAAACCCTGTCATAGGCGAACAACGACTTTGCAGGGACGCGGCGCTGACAGATTGCGAAAAGCCGGAGAAATTTACTATCGAACGCAGCCTGTTTTTTTCGCCCGATGCCGACTGACCAGCTTTCCGATAAAAGCATATCAGGAAGTGCCGGGCAAAACGCCCGAACGACCACCAAGCGCGTAAGTTTTAATGGAGGGGTGGCGAGGGTATGGGTTCGGCGGGCCTTCACGCAGGGCGAGGCTTGCGTAAGCGCCGAGCCCGAGCGGGAGCGCGGCCACGGTGTGGCCGATAGCGTGCCCGACGGGCCCATACCCTCGCCAGGCCCCCGACTGGGCATCTCGCGGCGCGGAAACCAAAGCCAACCAGCCACGCATTCGGGCAAAGGAGAGGCGGATGGCAAAGGAGCCAGGCACATTTTTCTGCTGAAAAATAAGCCTGGCTCCTTTGATTATTTGAAACTGTAGGGGTCGGCGGTTATTTTGAATTTTACGGTTTTGGGGGCCTTCAGGGGGCGCAGACGGCCCAGACACCACGCCAGCGCCTTCTCGTCCGCCAGCTTCACCAGGTAGTATTGCTTTATCAGCTTCGTCTTCTTAGGATCGCTGAAAACCACCGGCCCCAGGATTTCCGCCGTCGGCGCGTCCGCCTCATCACCCGCAGGACTGTCCAGCGACGCCAGCGCCTGCTCCGCGAACGCCCCCATCGCTTTCGCGTCGAAAGAAGCGAAACTTACTCTCACCAGCTCCGAAAAAGGCGGATAAAAAAAATCCTTCCGCGCCGCCAGCTCGTCTTTAGCGAACTTAAGATAATCCAAATCGGGCAGAACGGAGAAAATATAATGCCCGGGCTGACGCGTCTGCACGATGAACTCCGGCTCCGGCGCCCGCGTTTCGAACAGCGCCGAACCCGCCTCGAACAAAGTCTGGAAGATCTTTTCCGAAGCCCGGAAATCCGCCGCTGAAAGCCCCGCGTCCGAATCCACCACACCTATGACGCCCAGGTTCGGGAAATCGTGGCCCCGGGCCAGCAGGCGCGTCCCAACCAGCACATCTATCCCGCCATTTTTAAATTCCTCGTAGACCACCCTCGCGTCCTTCACCGACTTCTTCAGCACGTCTCCGTCGAAACGCGCGACCCTGGCGCCCGGCAATAGTTTCTTAAGGTAAGACTCCACTTTCTGCGTGCCCGCCCCGCTCTCCCTGAACACCTTCCCGGAGCACGCCGGACAGATCTCGGGCATCGGCTCTTTTCTGCCGCAGCGCCAGCAGACGAATTGACCGGTTTCGCCGTCTTTTTTGACGCCCATGGGGATGCGGCAGCGGCCGCAGCGCTTTATCCAGCCGCAATTGGCGCAGACGGAGAGCGACGAGTATCCCTTCCGGCCGGCGAGCACCAAAGCCTGTCTTTTTCCCTCAACCACTTTTTTTATCCTTTCGGCTAGCGGCTCCGAGATCATTTCCCAGCGGCGCTTCGCCATATCCACAATTGTCACTTTGGGGCGGTTGAGGGTCGGACGCGGCAATTCGTTCCAGGTAAAACGTCCGGCTTCAACGCCGGCATACGCCTCCATAGAGGGGGCCGCGCTGGCCAGAATCAGACAAGTGTTATGGTAACGCGCCCGCTTTATCAGGAGATCGCGGACATGGAAATTGGGTTCCTGCTCTTCCTGCTTGTAGATCTCATCCTGCTCTTCATCCACGAGAGCCAGGGAAAGCTGTCTGAACGGAAGAAAGGCGGCCGAACGGGCGCCCACGACCACGCTCACCGCGCCGCTCCTGACGCCATGCCAGGTCTCTCGGCGTTGTTTGGGAGTAAGCCGGCTGTGCCAGAGAGCCAGCGCCTCGGGCCTGAAGATGGTACGCAGGCGTTCTTCCAAAGGCGCTATCAGATTCAGATCGGGCGCCAGGCAGAGGACTTGTCCGCCGCCGGCCGCCGCTTTCCTGGCCAATTCGAGGTAAATATCGTACCGGCCGTGCTGCGGCGGACCGAACAGCACATGCGCAGCGGGCTTGCCCAGCCCTTTTGGCTCAGAAGGCGGCGCTTGCTCATGAGCCGAAGTTACGGGGCCAAAAGAGCTGGGCGCGCCGGCAAAAACGGCCAGTCCGGAAGAGAGCTCTATCAGGGTTGAACTCAAAAGCGCGGGCTGTACGTTTCCCAGAAACGCTCCATCGGACTCCCCTGCCGCCGAGGGAGGGGGAAGCGGGGGAAAAACCTCGGACATGAACTGGCCGAAAAAATTTTCCACGGCCAGGCCGACCGGAGCGTTCCAGCGGTTCTGCATCCAGGCGGCTATCTCCGGAATATCGTCTTTAAAGACGGGGACGGCATCCAGGAAAGAGTCCACGCTTTTCAATTCCTTGAACCCGGACAGATCCACCGCGGCGTCCTCGTGGAGCTTCATTATCATGCCGACGACTTTCCTCGGCCCGAACGAGGCGGCCGCGCGCAGGCCCGGCCTGGCGGCGGAACGCAGTCTATCCGGAACGCGGTAATAGAAAGTCCGCCTGAGCGGAACCGGAAAAGCTATTTCGGCTATCATATAAAAACAGTGGTAAGTGGGTAGTGATCGGCCGCCTTTTTACAGCTACCATTAGTTACTTCACCGCTTCGCTCTCCAGGAACGCTTTAAGCATTTTCATGTCTTCCCAGGTGTCGCGCTTCAGATTCGGATTCCTGAGAAGGGCCGCGGGATGATAAGTAGGAAGAACTTTGATGGGGTGGCCGGGGCCGAAAAGTTCCACGGGGTAATCGTACCATTTGCCGCGCACGAAACTGATCCCCTGGGTCACGCCCAGCAGCACTTTAGTAGCCACGGAGCCAAGCGTCACGATACACCTGGGTTTTATCAGCGTCAGCTGGCGTTCCAGGTAGGGACGGCAGGCGGAGATCTCTTCTATCGTAGGCGGCCGGTCGTTGCCATGCGCCTCCGGATTCTCCGGATTTATCATGGGATGGCATTTAACGATATTGGCTATATAGACGTCTTCCCGCTTCAGGCCCAGCACCGTATCAAGGATCTTGTCCAGAAGCTGGCCGGAGCGGCCCACAAAAGGCTCGCCTTTGTGGTCTTCCTGAAAACCGGGGCCTTCGCCCACAAAAACCACTTTTGCGCCAGGATTCCCCACGCCGACTACGGCGTTCAGGCGGGAATTGCCCAGCTGGCATTTGTGGCATTTCCGTATCTCGGCGGCCAGGGTGTCCATGTCAGCGGGCTGCGGGGCTGGCGACTTGTGCCCGGTAACCGGTATCCGGCGGCCGGTATCCGGTAACTTTTTACTGGTTACTGGTAACCGATCACCGGTTACGTTCTTGTGCGGGGGCATATAGGTGTCCTCGTCCAGTTCCTTGATATAAGCGGCCAGATCCGCGGCCAGATCTTTCAATTCTTTCTTCATATAACCGTGCGCCATAAAAAAAGGCTAAAGGATAAGGGATAAAGGCTAAGGGGGAAAACACCGGAATACAAAAACTTTTTCCGCCCTTCAGCCTTTATCCCTCAGCCTTTACCCTTCCTGAAAAATTCAACTGAATTTTCCAGCCTAGTCTTTCTTGGGCTTCTCTTTCTTTTCCGCCTTTTCTTTCTTTGGTTCCTCTTCTTTCCTGGCGGAGGATTTGGCGGCCGGTTTCTTCTCCCCTTCTTTCTCGGTTTGAACAGGCGCGGGGCGGGAAGAAATGGCGTCAAGGATCTGTTCGGAGTTGACCTGGCCGCTTATGACTTCAAGCATGGCCTTTTCGATCATTTCGGCCATGGGAAGCCGGCGGTACTCTTCCTGTCCTCTCAGATGGCGCGCCCACTCCATCGCCCACACAATGTCCTGGTATTTGGTAGGCCCGTAATCGGAAATAAGTTTGTCAAGGAGCTCGCTTTCGCGTTTTTTCATCTCAGCAGTAGTCATGGAAAACCTCCGTTATATCTTGAATTCCAAAAGTTCCCGGCCGAACCGTTTTATCTCCGCCTGTTTGCGCGAGATCTTCATGCATTCTATGTCGGCTATTTCGCGGATATCCCGCACCGCTTCATCCAGTTTGTCGTTAATGACCAGATACTCGAAAAAGGAAGCTTCTTTTATCTCTTTCTTCGCGGTCTCAAGCCTTATCCTGATGTTGGCCGCGGGCTCTCGCCTTTTCCGCAGACGCCGCACCAGAGTTTTCAGACCGGGCGGCAGAAGGAACACCGTAACCGCCTCGGGAAAGATCTCTTTCACCGAGCGCGCGCCCGCGACGTCTATTGTCATTACCGGGATCAGGCCCTTTCGCAGAACCCCGGCCACCGAACTCACCGGAGTGCCGTAGAGATTGCCGTGCACACGCGCCCACTCCAGCAGTTTGCCGGCCTTACGCAGGCGTTCGAACGCGCCGGGCGTCACGAAATAATAATCCCTGCCGTGCACCTCGCCGGGCCGCGCGGCCCGGGTGGTGCAGGTCACGCTGAACCGGAAACGCCTGTCGTGCCGGAGCAGCTGGTCGCGAATGGTGGTCTTTCCGCCCCCCGAAGGGGCGGAAAGAACCATCGGAAAACACGAGCTCTTTATTTTGCCCACTGTAACCTGGTCTTACTTCTTCCTCGGATGCCTAAGCTGCGACTGAGCCGCGGACAAGATGGCGATCGGCACCCTGAAAGGCGAGCAGGACACATAGTTCAGCCCCGCTTTATGGCAGAACTCAACCGAAGCGGGTTCTCCGCCCTGTTCGCCACAGATGCCTATCTTAAGGCCCTTATTGGTCTTCCTGCCGCGATCCACGGTTATTTTGATAAGCTCGCCCACGCCGGTCTGGTCTATGGTCTGGAACGGATCCACGGGAATAATGTTTTTCTCGACATATTCCTTGAGGAAATAACCAGAGTCGTCGCGCGAGTAGCCGAAAGTCATCTGGGTCAGGTCGTTGGTGCCGAAAGAGAAGAACTGCATAGTCTCGGCCAGTTTGCCGGCTATAAGGCAGGCGCGGGGAATTTCGATCATCGTGCCGACCATGTAGCTGATCTTCACGTTCTTCTGTTTGGCGACTTCACCGTATACGCGGTGGATGATCTCGGCCTGGTGCACTACCTCGTTTTCCAGGGAAACGACGGGGATCATGATGTCGGGATAAACCTTGACGCCTTCCTTTATCAGTTCGGCGGCGGCCTCGAAGATCGCGCGCGCCTGCATCTCGGTGATCTCTGGATAGGTGACGCCCAGGCGCACGCCGCGGTGTCCCATCATCGGGTTGGATTCGCGCAGCGCCGTGGCGCGGGTTTCCAGCTCCTCGTAGGAGATACCCAGCGCCTGGCCCAGCTGCTCCAGCTTTTCTTTCTGGTGCGGTACGAACTCGTGCAGGGGCGGATCCATCAGGCGGATGGTCACGTGCATGCCTTCCATGATCTTCAGCGTGTCCTTGATATCCTTCTTCATGTGGGGGAACAGGTCGTTAAGCGCTTTCTTCCTTTCCTCAAGGGTCTTGGACATTATCATCTTGCGCAGCTGGAAAAGAGGCTCGTCCGCGCCTTTGCCGTAGAACATATGCTCGATGCGGAACAGCCCGATTCCCTCGGCGCCGAACTTGCGGGCGGTGGAGGAGTCGGCCGGCGTATCGGCGTTGGTCCAGACTTTAAGGGCGCGCACGGAATTGCAGAGCCTGAGGAACTCGCTCAGAAGCTCGTTGGATTCGCTGGCGTCCAGCATCTCCATTTTGCCCTTGTAAACGAGGCCCTTGGAACCGTTCAGGGAGATCCAGTCGCCCTCTTTCAGCGTTTCGCCGCCGAGGCTTAGGGTCTTGGCCGCCAGGTCGATCTCGACGCCGGCGCAGCCGACCACGCAGCATTTGCCCCAGCCGCGGGCCACGAGAGCCGCGTGCGAGGTCATGCCGCCGCGGGCGGTGAGGATGGCTTCCGCCGCTCTCATGCCCTCGACGTCCTCCGGGTTGGTCTCTTCGCGAACCAGGATCACGTGCTTGCCTTCGGCGCGCCATTTGACGGCTTCGGCCGCGGTGAAGACTATCATGCCCCTGGCGCCGCCGGGACCGGCCGGGAGGCCTTTGCCTATGGGCTTATGAAGCAGTTCGGCCTTGGGATCGATAATGGGATGCAGCAGCTCGTCCAGCTGGGAAGGAGTGACCCGCATAATCACTTCCTCTTTCTTCGCAAGTTTTTCCTTATACATGTCCAGCGCCATCAGCACGGCGGCGGGGCCGTTACGCTTTCCGACGCGGCACTGGAGCATCCAGAGCCGGCCTTTCTCGATGGTAAATTCTATGTCCAGCATATCGTGGTAATGTTTCTCCAGCTTCGCCCGTATGGCGGCCAGTTCCTTGTAAGCCGAGGGCATCAGCTGCTGGAGCGACTTGAGATTTCTGGACTGGTCGCTGCGGCTGGATTCGTTGATAGGGTTGGGGGTGCGGATGCCGGCCACCACGTCTTCGCCCTGGGCGTTGACAAGGAACTCGCCGTAAAAGGCGTTCTCGCCGGTGCCGGGGTTGCGGGTGAAGCCCACGCCGGTGGCGGAGTCGTCGCCCATATTGCCGAACACCATGGCCTGCACGTTGACGGCGGTGCCCCATTCGCCGGGGATCCCCTCGATGCGGCGATAGGAAACCGCGCGCTTGCCCATCCAGGAAGCGAACACGGCGCTGATGGAGCCCCAGAGCTGTTCCATGGGGTTATCGGGGAATTCCTTGCCCAGGACTTCCCTGACTTTCGACTTAAACTGCTCCGCCAGGGTCTTGAGGTCGGCGGCGGTAAGCTGTGTGTCCTCGGTCACGCCGCGCTGATCTTTCATGTTGTTCATGAGGCGTTCAAGCTGGCGGCGGATGCCCTGATCTTCGGCGGGCTCTATGCCCGCGGCTTTTTCCATGACCACATCGGAATACATCATGATCAGGCGGCGGTAGGCGTCATAGACGAACCTTTCGTTTTTGGTAAGGGCCACGAAACCGGGAATGGTTTTAGAGGTGAGGCCGCAGTTCAGGATCGTTTCCATCATGCCCGGCATGGATTTGCGGGCGCCGGAACGCACCGAGACCAGCAGGGGATTGGCCGGATCGCCGAACTTCTTGCCGGTGATCTCCTCTATCCTGGCGAGGTTTTTTTCGACTTCTCCTTTCAAAGTCTTGGGGTAGGACCGCTTGTTGTCCCAATAGTGCGTGCACACTTCGGTCGTGATGGTAAAGCCGGGAGGAACCGGGAGCTTAAGGTCGGGGTGTCCGGCCATCTCGGCGAGGTTGGCGCCCTTGCCGCCGAGCAGATTTTTCATCGACTCTTTGCCTTCGGCTTTACCACCGCCGAAGAAGTACACCATCTTGGATATTTTTCCGTGCTTGACCGCTTTTTTAGCTTTCTTCATAGTGGCAGACTTGGGCATGATAATGTCGCTCCTGGGATTGGAATGACCCCCGCAACGGGAGCCGGGGCCTGGGGAAGTGGTCAGTAGTCAGTGGTCAGTGGGTAGTAAAACAATATTTGTTGTCCGCTGAGCACTGGTCACTGGACACTGACCAGGGGCCTTATATATATACTACTAAATGCCGGCGCCACGGGTAAACAGATGTTTTCAACGCATGGATATTTTGTAGTATATTTCTCTCGCGCCCATGTCAGCGGTAATTATCGCGGGGGAAAATCGGATGAGCAGGGCATTTGTCAAAGAAGACTCCAATGACGAACCGCAAGATCTGCCAGGCCGGCAGCTCAGCGGCCTGCCTAATTATGTGACGCCTCAGGGCCGGGCAGCGCTGCAAGACCGGGTAACGGAGTTGTCCGCGGCGCGCCGCTCCCTGGCGGCCGAAAGATCAGACGACCCTTTCCAGCGCCAGCGGCTGCGCCTTCTGGAGCGCGATCTCAGTTATTACGAAAACAGGCTGAAAAGCGCCATACTGGTGGATAATTCCGGCTGCGACAGCGGGGAGATCCGCTTCGGCGCCGTTGTAACGGTCAAGGATGACGCGGGAACGCCTCAGAAGTTCGTCATAGTCGGCGAGGACGAGGCCGACGCGTCCGTCGGCAAGATCAGCTGGGCTTCGCCCCTGGCCTCGGCCCTGCTCGGCGCGCGCGCGGGGGAACGGTTGTCCTGGAAGAGGGAATCCGGCGAAACGCGGCTTGAAATAATAGCCGTAAATTATCAGAAAAGTTGAGGAAAATATGTCTCCAGACTACAAACGCCGCGCCCGCAGGGATCGACACGATTCGGTGCTGGAGATCTTTGACAGCTCCGGGAAGCTGATCCCCTGGTCCGGGCGGCTGATAAATTTTTCGATGTCTGGCGCCTGTTTCGCAGCCAGGCAGGTCCTGGCGAAAGGAGACCGGCTCAGCGCGCGGCTGAGACTGCTGAATAAAGGAGCGTTGGACATCTCCGCCCATGTGGTCTGGTGCCGCAAAAAAGAAAACACCAACCTCTACGGCATCCAGTTCGATTCCGTTAAAAACGCGCGTCCGGCCGGAGAACCGTAATCTCGTCCCGGGTCAGGGAACGGAACCGGCCCGGCTGAAGCTCGCCCAGTTGCAGCGGGCCGAAAGCCACGCGCTTGAGCCGGGTAACTTGGTGGCCCAGGGCCGAAAAAAGCCTGCGTATTTCCCGGTTCTTTCCTTCGGTCAGTTCCACGGTCAGATGGGATTCCCTGCGGCTGGCCTTGCGCAGCGTTATCTTTGCCGGCTTCAGCAGCTCGCCCTCGTCAATGATTCCGGCCGCGGCCTTGCGGAGCGCCTCCTCGGTAAAATCGCCGGTGACGGTCACTATGTAGGTGCGTAAAACGGCATTGGCCGGATCCGTAAGATAGGAAGAGAGGCGGGTATCGTTGGTAAGTATGAGCAGGCCGGTACTGGCCATATCCAGCCTGCCCACCGGATGGAGCGTCCTGAATTCCACGGGCAGAAGATCGAAAACCGTGCGCCTGCCTTTCTCATCGCTCGCGGTGGTAACCACGGATGCCGGTTTATTCAGCATTATCGTCCGCCACCCGTCTTTCCGCATCGGTTTGCCGTCAACCGTAAATCTGTCATTTTCCGGCGAAACCGGATACATGGGGTCTTTTACCGTCCGGCCGTTAACCTGGAGACGCCCCTCGGAAATCCATTTCCTGGTCTGGCTGCGGGAGGCCGCGCCCAGCTTGGATAGCGCGCGTTCCAGAGGAACCTTGCCTGGCATCCTATATTCCCATGCGGGCGAGCATCATGCAGATCTCGTTGGTCATCTCCACCAGTTTGGGATGAGAGGCCTCAAAACCTTTCACGGAATAGGCGATGCCGGAGATGGAAAGATTCTTTAGCTGCACACTTGTTTCTGTTCTGGTGACTTCATGCGCGGCAGTTTCCGTGAAGTGGGCGAGGCTGCGCGCCTCTTCCATACGCGACTCCGGCAGCGCCGAGAGCTCGGCCTTCAGTTTATTAAGCAGCGCGACAAGCTCGGCTTTCTCCCTGGTGTCGGCCGCCTGGATCTTGGAGATCGCCGATTCTATCTTCGAAAGTGTTTCCTTTATCATAAAGCCTCCATTTAGGATCATTCTATAACTTTTATCGCCGCCCGCGCCGTCCCCGGCGCCCGTTCCCGCTTTTTCTCCGTCCGGAAATTGCGGAAAGATCCGCGGAAAAGGCAAAAACCAAGATTCCCGGCGTGAGCATTTTGAAACTATCCGGTTTATGTCATATCATATAATATCGGAACGCCTCCTATGCCGACTTTTAAAAATCAAACCACGAACGGACGGGGAATAATGAATATCCTGATTCTGACTCCGACGTTTATCCTGCTGACTGCTTCAGCGGGATTTTGCGCAGAAATAAAGACATCCGATATTTCCGGCAATCCCGCCTCCAGCCGGCCGGTTCCTTTGAAAAATGCGTACACAAGACACCTCATTCCGGGGGAAGATTTTGCGGCGGAATCCCCTTCCGTTATCACAAGCACGCAGGCTAAAGAGGATCTGAACACACTGGAAAGATTAATGGAAGAAGCCTATGCCGGGCATGAGTATTTCGGAAGCCGGGGAATGGATTGGCCAGGGTTGTTTAATCTCATAAAACAGGAATTGGACGGCAAACCGGTCTGGGCCGCCACCCAATACTATAATCTTCTCATGAAACATCTGGCAGCGGCGGATATCCAGGATAACCATTTATCGCTTAAGATCAACACCGCGGGGAAACAGTACTGGCACGCGCCGTCCGCTTCCCATTGGACCCCGCGTTTCGCCGGGTATTACGTGATCAGGGAAAACGGGAGGCTTTACCTGACCGGCCGGGATCATAGATCCGCGGATAGTATCGAATTGATAGCTGTCCAGGGTAAAAATCCGCTTGGCTTTTTGTTTCCCACGTACGTAAAAGATCTTCCGGATGAGACATATTTGCTCGGCGTTCTGGAGAGATCTTCCACCGGTTATCTTGATTGCGCGGTTAAAATAGGAACTGCGGCTCCCAGCGGGATCTCGCTTCCCCTGCACCCGATCCGGACGAAGCGGCAGGCCGCTATGCCTGTCTTTGAATCAAAAACTATCGACGGTATCCCATATATAGCCCTGAGAAGTATGCAGGATCAGTACGCCTCCGAACTGGAAAAATTTGTGCAGTCGGCAGAAACCGTGCGGTCAAGTCCGGTAATTATTCTGGATATGAGGGGCGCCGCGGGAGGAAGCGACGGTTGGGGTATCCGATGGCTTTCCGGGCTCACCAACGGAGTTCTCCGGCCGAACAGGACAGTCAGCGTTCTTGTCAGTCCAGCGACTCTTCAGGGAAAGGTCAATTATCTGAGAGAAGAACTTTTTCAGGCCGGAGATAAATCCGCCAGAGAGCACATAAGCGGGCTTTTAAAGCGGGCTGAAGCGGAACTCCGGTCGAAAGAAAAAGAAAGAGCGCGGAGGCACTGGGAGCCGAAAACTTTTGAGTGGCCGGGCTCCGCTCCCGGGAAATTTGAGGGAACGCTGCTGGTCATTTCGGATGCGTATAACGTTTCCGCCGGCGAAGGTTTTCTGGAAACCCTGAAAGGGTTAGGCAAACAGGTGATAATATTGGGAGAAAACTCAGGCGGCGTGAACACTTTCGGCCCTCTTTATCCGTACCGGCTTCCCAATTCACGGATTAAAATATATCTCGCGCAGGGCATAACGCTTTATCGCGGCGAGGTGTGCGAGTCAAAAGGAATTCCTCCGGATCTCTGGATAGATGAGGAAGACATCCTGCCGTCAGCTTTGGAATATGCAAAAAAACACGTTCCCCTTTCAGATGAGAAGCGGGGGAACGGAAAGGCTCCCTGATATCCCTATGAACTTTAGAAAGGCGGAACTTATCTGCACGGGGTCGGAGCTGGTCTCCGTTAAAAGCAACAGTTACGTCCCGCTTTTCTCGGCCCGGCTGCGCCCGCTCGGCTTCCGGATCCACCGCGAACACTCGGTCGGCGACGATCCGAAAGCCATCGCCAAAATGGTCAACTGCGGCCTGAACAACGCCGATCTAGTGATAACCTGCGGCGGCCTGGGCCCGACCTTTGACGACCTCACCCGCCAGGGAGTGGCAAAGGCACTGGGCCGGAAACTGATCCACTCAAAATATGCGGAGCGGATACTCAAA
Source organism: Elusimicrobia bacterium GWA2_56_46 (assembly GCA_001799575.1). GTDB lineage: Bacteria > Elusimicrobiota > Elusimicrobia > Elusimicrobiales > UBA9959 > YA12-FULL-51-18. The sequence continues at coordinate 90,436 of MGTT01000010.1, read as the reverse complement.
AACAACTACAACCTGTCCGTCCTGCCTCTCAATTTCAGGAACCAGTGCAGGATCATAGACGGCGCCAAAATGCTGGAGAACGCCAACGGCACCGCCTTCGGACAGATCCTCACTCCCGGTAGAAAAATGATAGTCGTCCTGCCCGGCCCCGGGAACGAGTGGGGGCCGATGTTCGACGCTTTCGTGCCCGGCGAGATAAAGGAATTCTTCAAACTGAAGGAGGGCGCGGTAAGAATGCTGCGCCTGAAGATCGCCGGCCTGTGGGAAACGCAGGCTGAAAAACTTCTGAAACCGGTCATGCGCAGATTTCCGGACGCCGACTACACCATCCTGGCCGGCGCCGGCATCCTGGAGTTCAATTTTACGGTCGCCGGCAAAACCCCGGCCGACACCGCTAAAAAACTTTCAACCGTCGAAAAAGCCTGCCGGAAAATCTTAGGGAACGCGGTCTATGGCGCCGGCGACGACACGCTGGAAAAGGTGACTGGGACTTTATTCAGAAAGAAGAAAGCCACGCTAGCCCTGGCGGAATCATGCACAGGCGGCGGCGCCGGCGACGCCATAACCGACGTCCCCGGCAGCTCGGAATATTTCATGGGCGGGGTCACCGCTTATTCCGACAAAGCAAAAACGGAGATCCTCGGCGTGAAGAAGAGCACGCTGCTGAAACACGGAGCGGTCTCCGCGCAATGCGCGGCCGAGATGGCCGAAGGCGCCCGACGCCTTTTCAAAACGGATTACGCGGCTTCCGTAACCGGCATAGCCGGCCCGGACGGGGGGACAAAAGAAAAGCCGGTAGGCCTGGTCTATTTCGCCGTGACCGGGAAAGATCTGAGAACCCGTACTTTCACCATGACTTTCCGTCATGACCGCGCGCATATAAAGCGCTGTTCCGTAAATTTTGTTTTGGACGCCCTGAGAAAAATCATACAATAGTAGGGGAAGATCTTAAACCTTAGGAGACAACAATGGGAAAAACGCCGATTTTGGCATTATCGCTTGGCTGCATTATAGCTTTCACCTGCTTAGGCTGTAAAAAAAGAGAGGTTCCCGGATCCGCAGGCCAGGCCATAGAGTCCCGGGTTCAGGCGGCCGACGCCGCAAAAGCGCCGGGCGCCGCCGGGAAAGAAAAGGCCTACGCCAAAAAAGATTCCTATTTCAAACTCCCCGGTTACAAGGGCGGAGACATTGACCTGGCTTCGTACGGCGGCAAGCCCGTAATGCTCATGTTCTTCACCGAGGGTTGTCCTTACTGCCGGAAAGCCGCGCCTTTCATTGAAAAGATGCACGAAAAGTACTCGTCCAGGGGCCTGAGCGTTATCGGCATCTGCCTGGAGGACGAGCTTTCCGCGGCCGCCGGCTTCGCCAGGGATTTCAACCTGACCTTTCCTATAGCCTACAAGGGGCGCGAGACCGCCGGACAGTACAGAACCCAAGGCGTGCCTTTTATTTTTCTGCTGACAAAGGAACATATCGTCCACAACGTGTGGGCCGGCTACGATCCGCAATTCGACAACGCCATCATCAAGGGCATCGAAGAAGTGATCAAATAAATACCGGGCAGATTCAAGATTTAAGATTGAGAAGAAAAATTCCGCCGATCTGGAATCTTCAATCCGGAATCCTGAATTGTCGGGATCTGAGCGTCTGTAATTAAGTTATGTCCGTTAAAATCTTAAAAGGATCCATTCTCGTCCACCGCGTTTTTGACGTGGGCGGGGAGATCCTGCTGGCCCAGGCTGAAAAACATTTAAGCGAAGATTCTAAAAGTCTGCGGCTTAAGCTTGCCACCGACACACGCAAAGCGATAATTATAAAGGATGCTCCGCTTAAAGTGGAATTGGGCGAAACACAGCTAAACCTGAACGGGGCCGATTTCTCCGTCAAAGTTTTCGCGCGCATCTGGAACTACGGCGTCATTTCCATAACTTTGGAATTGCCCGTACCGGAGGGGATCCCGTGGGCCAGCCTTGTAAAGCTGGCCGGCGGAATAGAAGCCTCGGAAGAAATAGACAAGGCCGCCGCGGCCGCCAAGAACGGACTCAAAAAAAAGATCCTTCCCGCCGTCAAAAGCCCCGCCGAATGGGACGCCTACGAAGACTACATCACCTATTTCATAGAAAAGCTGGACGGCGTGGATAATCCCAGGGAACTGCTTGAAAAAGCGGACGTCTCCTCTCTCATCCTGGCCGAAAGCCGGGAGTCCCTGTCGGAAACCTCAAAGGATCTCATTACCGAGAACGTCCTGCAGTACTCCGAGAACGATCTTGCGGTCATAGACTGGAACTCGGCGCTCCTCATAGAGCCGGACGGCCAGCGGGACGTGGCGGATGTCATAGAATTTTCGCTCACCCATCTGCTGGAATTCCGGTATTACGACGATCTGCTGAACCTCAAACTGGACGAGCTTTACGACACCATAGACCAGAAGAAAGAGGGTGTGGTGAATATCTTCAAGAATTTTTACGCCGACATAGCCGAAGACTCCAGCACGCGTTATATAGAATTCTCCGAATTCCTGGGCAGGATAGAGAACTCGCTTAAGACCGTGGGAGACCCCTACCTGGCCACGGTCTTCCGTTCCTGTTCCGAGCAGTTCCGTTTCGACGACTGGCGCAAAAGCATCTCCCGCAAGATGGAAACCCTCGCGGACATCACCCAGCTCCTGCAGGGGGAAGTAAACTCCAAACGCAGCCACTGGCTGGAAATAATAATAATCGTTCTGATCGCCGTGGAACTGGTCCCGATGTTCAGGCAATTCCTGACGTATTTGAATTCCTCCGCCCTTTTCAAGATATTCGCGAAATTAAATTAAAAATACTCCGGTAGCAGCGTTTTGAGGCCGCCGAGGTAGGCGGCCCGGTCTTTTCCGCCCAGGCCCCCGCTTGAACGGTATTTCATTTTTAGAAAATTGATGAAGCCGCCGTTCTGCCGCACGCGGAAATCAAGATGCGGCCCGGTGGCTATGCCCGTCGCCCCGACATACCCTATCACCTCGCCCTGGCCGATCCTGCGGCCAGGCCTGACGCCTTTGGCGAATCCGCGCAAATGGCCGTAAGCGGTCACATAACCGGCGGTATGTTTTATTTCCACATAATTCCCGAAGCCGCCTTTCCACGAGGCGCAGACGACCGTGCCGTCGGCCACGGCCGAGACCGGCGTGCCCGCCGGGGCGGCGTAATCGATGCCCAGATGAGGCCGTACGTACTTCAAGACGGGGTGAAAACGGTGGTAGGTAAAGTAAGAGGAAATACGGCGATAGTGCAACGGGGCCCGCAGAAAAAGGCTGCGCACCGATCCGCCGGTTTCGTCATAATATCCCTTGCCCCACGCCGCGGCGATCTTACGCCCCGTCTCGGCGCCCTCGTAAACGGCGGCAAGGATCTTTTTTGAGGCGATCCTGCCGTCGGGCGCGGCGCGGTATTCATAGATGAGATCGTACTTGTCCCCTTCGCGCACTTCGGTCAGGAAATCCACGGACCAGGAAAACACGTCGGCATAATCAAGGATCAGATCCGGCGGCACGCCCCGCGCGCTCATGGATTCCCAGAGCGAGGAGCTTATCCGGCCGCTTACCCTGGCCGAAGCGCTGCTGACCGGCACTTCCCGGGTATAGGCGAGGTAAGCCGGGCCCGTTGACGGGAACACGAAGTACTGCCTGAAATCCTTCTCGAGGACCATGTGCCTGAAACACAAAGCGGTGGAAAAAACTATGGTATAACCGTCTTCCGGCCGCAGGCGCCGCAGATTAATAATTTTAGAGTAAGCCTTTGAGATGCGCCAGCGTTCCGCGTCCGCTAAACCGCGCTGTTTAAGGATGTCGTCCAGGCTGCCGGAAATGGTGCCGCTCGATATTACGACCATTTTTTCCGCGCGGGCGCGGACGGCTTCCGGAGAAAAACGCAAATGCAGGAACAGAAAGACCAACCCGACAGCCGCCAGCAGAACCAGCGATACCAGCAATCTGCCGCGGGAGGTAAGAAAGTCCATGTTTTTCCAGGAAGACTGAAAGTTTAAATTCAGGGATCAACAATACAGGAATTCCTCTACGAGCTTTTTGATCTCTTCTTCCTTGCCGTAGAGACGTTCGCTGAGATTGCGGTCATCGTAACTCCTGAGCCGTTTTATCAACCCGTCTATCACTACCGGGGTGAAGACGCTTTTGTCTTCATAGACCGCCCGCGCCTTTTCCAGTTCCCGGGCGGACTCATAGCAGGAGGCGGGCAGTTTGGGAAGAGACTCGTTGAGGGTTTTATATTCGGATTGGGAAATACTCTTATCCACGTACAGTTTTTCCGCGTAGCCGAGAGGATCCTTCATCATAAAGCCCTGCCTGGCGGCCACGCAGAGGCCGGCCAGGAACAAGTGAATGTCCGCGGAACCGTCCGCGGACCGGAATTCCACGGTCTGGCGATGTTCCACCGGCGCCGCGTCTTTCGCGGCCAGGGGGTTGGCGTCCTTTATCATATTGCCCGCCCTGAGCCAGCCGAGCGGCACCCGCACCAGCGCCGAACGGTTCCGGTAACCCCAGCAAATATTGATGGGCGCCTCCTGATGCGGCACCAGGCGGAAATAAGAGGTGGGTACCGTGTTGCCGAAAGCGGTAAGGGATCTGGCCTGCGCCAGGAACCCCGCGATGGCCTTTTTAGCGGGGGAAGAGAGTCCGCCTTTTTCGATCATCGCGTTCCGCCCGTTCTTTACCAGCGCGGTATGGAAATGCAGGCCGGATCCGGCGTGGCCGATGGAGATCTTGGGCGCGAAAGAAAGCGCGACGCCGTACTTGCGGCCGATGGAGGAAAGTATCCACTTGGCCACGGCCAGCTGGTCGGCCGCGTCGCCCGCCGGCGAAGGCAGAAATTCTATCTCCTGCTGGCTCATCTCAAAATCCCCGGTGCGTATGAAACCGACCTCGGAATGACCGTATTTTATCATGCCGCCGGCTTCGGAGATGGCGGCCATGGCGGAGGCGCGCAGACCTTCCCACTTGGCGAAAGGCTGCGATTCGTGATATCCTTTCTGCGCGCTCATGGGATAAAGCGGATCCTTAGGGGAGATGATATAGTATTCCAGTTCCCCCAGGGCGTGGAATTCGAAGCCGGAAGTTTTTTTAAATTCGCTTTCGGCCCGGCGGAGGATTTCGGCCGGAGAGTTCGCGAACGGCCCGCCGTCCGGCATATAAAAGGAACAGAGAATGTCCAGGGCCGGCACTTCGGAAAACGGGTTCACGAACGCGGTCCTGTAACGCGGAACCACATAAAGGTCGCTGGACGAAGCGTCGATGTTCCTGAAAAGACTGGAGCCGTCCACGCGCTCCCCGGCGGACAGGATCCTGTCCAGGTATTTCTCGTCGTTGATCACGAAGTTGAGGGTCTTCAGCCGGCCGTCTCCGGCGATATAACGGAAATTGACCATTCTGATGCCGTTGGCTTTGATAAAAGAAACGAGATCCTTTTTGGTGAACAGGCCGGGAGACTTATCCAGGAACGCGGAAAGTTTGTTGGCGCTTATCTTGGCTGCTGACATAAAAACACCCCGCTCAAGCTGGTTAAAAAGCACACTTATAATAACAAATTTTCAATTCACAATCCCAATCCCGAAGACGGTTTGACATACCCTAAGGAATTACTTATTATTGATACGTTGAGCGACGCCCCCGATACGGAGAACGCATAATGAAAAAGAACGCCGCCTTGCTTTCCGCCCTGTGCCTTGTTTTCTGCGCGCAGGTTGCCAGAGCTGAAAACGAATTCCACGCCTCGAACGAACTTTCATTCACGAACAACAGCGTCACGGGAGCCGGCAAAAGCGCCTCCTCTCTGACAGAGGGGCTCAATTACCTCGAAGTGCTTAATCTCTACGGCTCCGGCAAGACGGCCAGGGGCTGGAACTACAACTATACCGCCGGCGCAAAAGCCACGGACGATCTCCGCAACGACGCGAAAAAGGTTTCCCTTACAAATATCCAGGGCCGCGCCGCCAACGGCGTCCACACCATAACCGCGGGAGACGTGTTCGAATCTTTCTCGCAGTACACGCTGGCAACCTCGCTCAAAGGCGGCTCGTACCGTTTCATGAAAGACGGAACCAAACTGCCGGAAGTGACGGCTGTAATGGGCTGGGCGTATCCCCGCTGGGACAGCGTCTGGAAAGACCCGGCTACCCGCGCCGTAAGCAGGCAGGCCGCGGGACTGCGCCTTAAACAGAACGTTAACGACGGCTTTTGGGCCGGCCTGAGCGCCGTATCAGCCAGGGACACCGGACGGATAAACGCGACGGATCCGCTTTACAACGCTAAAAATTACGCTTTAGATTTTAATTATGCGCCAATGCCGGGCCTGACCGCCGCCGGCGAATACGCCCTGTCCGATATGGATCTCTCCGCTTCCGCCGGCGCGGCCAGAACCTCGTCAAAAGGCAACGCGGCCCGCATAGAGCTGGTGGGCGACGCCGACCCCAGCCGCGTCTCCATAGAATACGAAAACGTGGAACCGGATTTCTTTTCGGCCCTGGGCGCGGCCAGTCCGGACCGCCGCAAGGTCAAAACAAAGTGGCGCTACAAGTACACAAAACAGATCACGCTGACCCCGGGCCTGCTCTGGTACCGCAACAACCTCGACGGCGCCAAAGCCGCGGGAACGACCAGGAACTGGAAGCCGGAAATTTCCGCGGCCATAAAAAAACCTTTCTCTTCCCGGCCCTATTCTTTCGCGGACCTCTCTTATAAATTCGACCGCAAGTACGGCGCGGGCTCCAGCGGCGCGGATCATTACATGAACGTGAACTACCGCGACCGCCTGGGAGCTCTGGACTCCGACACCAACCTGGGCTATACGCTTTACAGGACAAAAACCGCGGTGCGCGACGCGAAAGAAGTAAATTTTAATACCTCCCTTAACTCGCGCCACCAGCTGAAAGCCATCGTGCTTAAGCCCTCCGTTAATCTCGGCACCTGGTACTCGAAGGACGAGCTTGCGGACGAAACCGACAAACTGTACGAGTACTCTCTCGGTCTCGGCCTGGAGGCTCCGGACGCCGCTCTGACCGGCGATCTGAGGTTCGGCCAGAATATGCTCAGAAAATCACAAGCCGGAACTGACGACTCCACTAAGTCTTTCGCGGCTTTCAACGCCTACTGGCGCCCGAAGCTGATGGCGAAGCTGAACGATTCCGCCATTTTCCTGCGCGCGAACCTAAACGACTTTTCCTTTTCCACCGCTTCGCGCAACTTCCGCGAAAAAAGCGTAACCGTCGGGATAAACACCTCGTTTTAGAGGTTTGAAAAATCGGAATGTTTCTGCCTATGACTTATGGCCTAAGGCCTATGGCGGTAAATAAGGAGATAACTGATCATGAAAAAAATTATTTTGATACTTGCAACAATATTAGCGATATCGGCTTCTGCCGACGCCAAGTGGTGGATCTTCGGAAAATCCAACGATGAGGTAGGGCTTAAATATCTGCAGATCAACAAGATCCCGGTGGACGAAACCGGCGCCAAGATAAAATTATTCAAAGAAACTCTGGGCCCGGATGGGACGCTGAAACTCAACGGCAAAGCCTCCGTGGGCAAGAGCGCCGTCGGTTCCATAAGGATCTCCCTGGACGATAAGGCGACCTGGCAGGACCTGAAATTCGCCGACAACGGCACGTTCGAATACCAGTTCAAGCCCGAAACAGGCAAGACCTATGTGATGTATCTGGAGGTCACCGATACCGCCGGCAAGACCAACAAGGTGGAGGAAACCCGCAAGGAATTAACGCTTTCGGAGGAAAACATCCAGGCCAAGGTGAGGGAAACGCTGGACGCGCTGTTCGCCGCATACGACAGCGAGAATCTGTCCGCTTTCATGGCCGGCGTGGGGGAGAATTTCGCGGGCGACAAGGCCATCCTGGAACGCGCCGTAAAAAGGGATTTCGACGCCCTGAGCAATATCACGATGCGTTACGCCATCAACAACGTCGCCGCCGGTTCGCAGGGCAGGGTTTTCGTTTCCATAACCTACAACCGGATGGTTTTCGTCAACAAAAGCGGCGCCTCCAGCCAGGACACCGGGATAACGGAATTCGTATTCGATTCCAAGGAGGGAAAACTCGCGCTTTACAGCATGAAGCAGCCGCTGGTATTCGGCCTTTCCGACGCTTCCAATGTGGCGACCGGAGAAGTGGCCGGGAATACGGCCTCAAACCTTGTTCTTGACGAAACCGGAGACATTGGCGGCGGGATGCAGACCGTCACCCATACGTGTTCGGGGACGTTCCCGTCGTACAGATTTTCAACGGGGGAAAAATCCTGCGGCCCCGGCCTGGACGTCTGGTTTTATGACTGGACGAGCGGGATCGGCTACTCGTCTCCCACTCAATCGAAAGGATTCAGTAAATCGCTCTACTACCTGACTTCCGCCGAAGTAAAAGACCTGGCCGGCTACGCCGCCGCCGGCAGCATAGCCGTGGTCACCGGAAACGCCTATTGCTTCCATTTAAACGCGGAGTTCTATTGCGTGGAACCCGTTTCCATGCCCAGCGCGACCGACGAGACCGTGACTTTCAAGGTGAAGAAATTTTGAGGTCTTACGGGGGCTTTGTGAAAGCGTTGTTTTTTTCCATACTGTTCTTATGCGGCGGCGGGAACCTCGCCGCCTATGTATCCCCTGTCTCGTACTCGGACGCCCAGGATCAGCTTGCGCAGCTTTCCCTTGAAGCCAATACGGCCCACAAAGCCCTGAAAGAAAAAATAAAGACCCAATCTTCCAGTTACGAAGTCCTCAACAGGCTCAGCCAGGCGAAGATCTCGGTGGAGGAAATGATCCAGCGGGACAATATCGCCAAGGCCTGCAAGGTCGTGGACGTGGGCTTCACGGCCGTAGGGATAGTCACCGGAGGCGCCGCCGTGGTCGCCAAGGAAGGAGGCAAGGCCGCGTTAAAATGGGTGGCGGGGAAAGCGGCCGTGGAAGGCGCCAAGGAAGCCGCCGGGGTTCCGGGTTACAGCGACGCCGTAAAAGTAGGGACATACATCTTCAATAAGGCGGATCAGAACGAACTTGGCGGCCAGCTTTCCCGGGACAATATTGAAATTCTGCTCAAAGCGCGGCAGCTCATACAGGACGAATCCGACGGAAGGACTCTCAAAGACAAACTCCCCGAGCTGAGACAAATGATCTTCGACATGGAAAGCGAGATAGAAAAGAACGACTACCAGCTTAAATACCTGTCCAATCAGCTGGACGAAATGAAGAAGAAAGGGGATTTTTTAAACAACCAGGCCGCGATAAGGAAAGAAGAAGAGAAGAAGAACGCCGAAAAAACAGCCGAGAAGATGAAAAAGATAGAGGCGTCCGGCCTCGTAGACACCAACATAACGCGGCCCGCGGAAGTGCCGCCCGCTCCCATAGGGCCGAAAGACGATCCCGTGGAAAAAAAGAGAAAGATACAGGAATCCATCGACAATTATATAAAGTCCCTGAAAATAAGGATCAACAGCGAAGCAAAAGCGGCGGAGGACGCCTGGAATTCTTTCAAAAAACCTGAAGGGCTGTACAGAACCGCCAGATATGACGGCACGGACGAAGTGAAGGATATACTTTACTCCCTGATCTATCTAGAAGAGAGCCTCACCGCGTCCAGAACTTACAGCAATATGCAAAGTCTGGAAAACTCCGCCGGATACGAGGCCGATCATATCAAAAAGTACAGGGAGTACCTTGAAAACCGGAAAAACGAGATAAAAACCCGGATAGAACCACTAATAACGAATATCTCCGGCTATACCGCGCAGTGGAAGTCGGTTTACGACACTTACAGGCCCCTGGGGTTTTACGTAAGCGAGCCGGAGAACGTAAAGAACATGACCCTCTGGACCTCTTACTACGCGTCGCCGTTAAAGTACATAGAAGTGTACACGACGGCGACCGAGGGGCTCGAATCCAGATTCCGGAACCTGTCCTCAAAAGCGGCCGGCGAAAAGGACGCGATCTACGCGGAAGCCAGAAGTTTCGCCGAGTCATACGCGGCCAAATTACAGGGATTCAAAGATTACAAACCGCAGGTGGTCTCCCAACTGCGGAAAATAACGGAAGAATTCGCCAAAAAGGCCGAGGTCGTAAACGCCCTGCCCTACGACTTCGTGACCGAGTTTTCCTATGACGGGAAATACGATCTCGCGGATCTGGAAGCCAGGATCGCGGCCGCCAAACCGGCCTTTTCAGCGATGGAAAAAGCTTCCGGGGCGGGAACCGTACTTTACAACGACCTTCTCGGCAGATTCACCGAGATAAACGCGATGTCCATGGCTCCGCTTATGACGGAAGCGAGCACGATACGCTATATGGCCGAGAACAAAGCCCATAAAGACGCCATGGATTCCATCCTTAAAAAAACCGCCGAATATTCTCCGGATCTCTCCGGAACTGAAGGCTGGCAGTCCGAAAGGATCTCGGGAGCGGCGCTGATGTTCGGAGCCGAAGACGCTCTCAAATACTTGAAAAAACAGAGTGACAAGCTGGTTTCGGCCTACGGGAAGGCCATTTCAGAATTCAAGAACAACACTTCAAAAGACCTTGCCTATCTTGAAAAGATGGACTCCATACGGTACGCCGCCGAGATCGCGAAAATATTCGAGCCCTCCCAAAGAGCCGATGAGGAAACGCGGGCAATAATAGAAGAAGTAAGGAAAGCGCCCCTTTTCGGATCGGGATCGGCCCCGCTTCTGGAACGCACCGGATTCTGGACGAAACAGGCCGGGATCAGGCGGGATGAACTTGAAAAAACCATCGCGGCTTTCTGGGACAGTCCGGCCGGCAAAGCCCTGACGGAAGCCAGGAGAATAAAGGAACTGGCGGAAGCGCAGGACAAGCGCGATCCGGGCCTCGCGATCGTAAAAAAAATGTACGAAAATTTTGAAAACGCGTACGAATCCAGGAACGCCGCCGGAGTCATGTCTTTCGTCTCCGACGACTGGAGCGCGGGGGACGGCGTCACCGCCGCGGATCTCAACGAGCAGTTCACCCGGATCTTCCGCCTCTTCGACGAGATAAGCGTGGAACTATCCAATCTGCAGATAGTGGGAGACGGGAACGGCATATATACCGCCTCCTACAATATGGCGATCCGGAGCCGGATCTACCGGAAGAACATAAAGAGGGAAGAGACTTCCTCGGTCTATGAGCACGTAGAGGTCAATGGAAACTCGGCCCGGATAAAGAAAACGGAAGCCGGCGGCTACTGGAGCATAAAATAGTCCGCCGGAGTTGTTGACAAGGTAGTTTAGAATATCCTAAACTACTATATATGAACAAAGCCGTGCTTTCCAAGGCCGAGCGGATCGCCCGCACGCTCTCCAGCATTGCCCACCCTTCCCGCCTTCTGATAATATGTATGCTGCTGAAGAGGGAAATGTTCGTAAACGAACTGATGGAAAAGCTCGGCACGACAAAGGGGAATATCTCGCAGCATCTGCGCGTTCTCACCGACCGGGGGCTTATCGGTAAGCGCCGCGACGCCAACCGCATCTTCTACAGTATAAAAGACCCCAGGCTGGCGAATCTGATAGCCAGGATAAAGAAACTTTACTGTCCCAACTTCGATATTTAGCGCTGGAGGAATAATATGGACCTTAGCCAGATAAAAGCCGATAAGACCGTGGACGCGCGCTCGATGGCCTGTCCCGGACCCCTGCTGGAAGCCAAAAAGGGCATAGCCGGCGTGGCCGTGGGCAAAGTGCTGGAGATACTTTCCGGCGACAAAGGCAGCCGCGAGGACATCCCCGCCTGGTGCGCCAAGACAGGCCACGAGTACCTGGGCGTGCTGGAACGCGACGGCCACGACAGCCTTTTCGTCATCCGAAAGAAATAACCGCCAAAGCGGTAAGCGGTATCCAGTATCCGGTAATCGATAGATAGCGTTTACATACCGTATGTCTTCCAGGAAAATATTAATTATCACCACTAACCACAGTTCCTACCCCGGCGCCAACGCCGTGGGCCAGGCCAGGCTCGCTTATGGCGCCAATACCTACATAATACGCGTGCCGGATCCCGTCATGTTCCCCGAAGACTTCTACCTCCGGGCTTTCGACAAAGGTATAGCCGGGATCATTATCATGTCCTCCGGCTCCGACTGCCCGTATGAGGGCGCCTACCCGCGCCTTGCCGCCCGCGTGGCCCGCGTCTACGAAAAAATGAAAGCAAAGGGCATACCCGCCGCGCGCCTCAAACTCACGACCATCTGCACGGTATGCCGGGCGGCTTTCCTCAAAGAAATCTCCGAAATGGAAAAGGCGGTGGCCGCGTCATGATTGCAGGGGAAAAGATAGAGGTAGACGCGCTGGTCGTGGGCTCCGGCATAGCCGGCCTGCAGGCTGCGCTCGACATGGCAGACCAGGGCTTCTCGGTCGCCATAGTGGAGAAGTCGCCCAGCATAGGCGGCAAGATGATCTCCCTAAGCAAGGTCTTCCCGACGCTGGACTGCGCCAGCTGCATAACCACGCCGCGCATGGCCTCGGTCTCCCATCACCCGCGCATACAGGCTTTCACCTATAGCGTAGTGGACGGAATAAAGCGCGAAGGAAAAACTTTCACCGCCGCGGTCACCCGCAAACCCCGCTATGTGGATGAAAAAGAATGCATCTCCTGCAAACGCTGCGAGGAAGTCTGCCCCGTCTGCCTGCCTGACGAGTTTGAAATGGGCCTCGGCGTCAAGAAAACCATCTCCATACCGTTCACCAACGCCATACCGCAGTTCCCGGTCATGTACCCGGAGCACTGTATACGCTGCGGCGCCTGCGCCCGCGTCTGCCCCAAGGACTGCATAGACTTCCTCCAGGAACCCTCGCCGCTGGAGATAAAAGCCAGGGCGGTGATCCTCGCCACCGGCTACGAAACCACGCCGATGACCGCCAAAAAGCAGTATGGTCTTGGGAATCTGCCGAATGTTCTGGCCCCGATGGCCGCCGAACGCCTGCTGGCCCCGCACGGCCCCTACGGCCGCGTACTGCGCCCGTCGGACGGCAAGGTTCCGGATTCCGTGGCCTATGTGCAATGCGCAGGCTCCCGCGACAAAAGCATCGGCGTGCCGTACTGCTCGCGCGTCTGCTGCATGTACGCCATAAAACAGGCCACGCTCCTTACCGGCTCGCTGCCGACGGCCGATATCACCATCTACTACATGGATATACGCGCCTTCGGCAAAGGCTACGAGCAGTTTTACAACAACGCCAAAGCCATGGGGATCAGCTTCGTAAAAGCCAAAGTGGCGCGCGTCACGGAGGACGCCGGGCATAATCCCATAGTGCGCATAGAGCGCCAGGAGGGGACTTCCGCCCCCGAGGAAGTAAAGCACGACCTGGTGGTGCTCTCGCAGGGCCTCATACCCGGCTGCGACGTTTCCTCTTTCCACCTCGGCGCGGAATTAAACGACTTCGGCTTCGTCAAGCTCTCGGACGAAAACATCTCCTCCGCCGTTACCGCCGGCGCCGGCGTATTCGCGGCCGGGGTGGTCAAGGGCCCCCGCGACATCCCCGACTCGGTGGTCGACGCGGGCTCCGCCGCCATAGAGGCCGCCAACTATATAAGGAAACTGTGATGGAAGAGAATATAAAGGACGAGGCGGCAAAAGACAATTACCGGCAGGCCCCGAAAACGGCCGTCTATGTCTGCCACTGCGGCGGCAACATCTCCGATGTCGTGGACGTAAAAAAAGTGGCCGCCGAAATGGCCAGATACCCCGGCGTGGCCGTGGCCCGCGAGTACGCTTTCATGTGCTCCTCCAACGGCCAGGATCTGATCATCGACGATATAAAGAAGCTGGGCGTCAACCGCGTGGTGGTGGCCGCCTGCTCGCCCAGTCTGCACGAGCTGACTTTCCGGGGCGTCCTTCAGCGCGCCGGCATAAACCCCTATCTTTACGAGCACGTCAACATCCGGGAGCAGGTCAGCTGGGTGCACAAGGCCGACCACGAAGGCGCCACCGCCAAGGCCGTAAAACTGACGCAAGCCGGAGTGGAAAAGGTCCTGCGGCAGGATCCGCTCAACGCCATACGCGTGGCCGCCGAGCCCCGCGTGGCCGTCATCGGCGGCGGCGCGGCCGGCATGAAAGCGGCGCTGGCGGCCGCCGGCAAAGGCCTTGAAGCCGTGATAATAGAAAAAGCCCCGCGCCTCGGGGGAAAACTCCTGGAACTGGGCAAAGTATATCCTTCCGGCGAGCAGGCTTCCTCCGTGCTTAAAAAATTCGAAGATCTGGTGGCCGCGGAGAAGCTGATCACCGTGCATACGGGCGCGGAAATAGACTTCGTCGGCGGTTTTGTCGGCAACTTTAAGATAAATTTCAAAAAATCCGACGGCGGCATGGCGCAGATAAAAGCCGGCGCCGTCATCATGGCCACCGGTTTCGAGCATTACAAGCCGCACAAAGGCGAGTTCGGCTTCGGCGAGGCAGCCAATGTGGTCACCCTCCCGGACTTGATAACCCTGCTGAAGAATTCCCCGGCCGGCCGCCTGGAATACGCCGGCAAAGAAATAAAAAGCCTGGCCCTGATCCATTGCGTGGGCTCCCGCCAGATAGAAGGCGTTAACCAGCCCCAGGCCGACGGCAAGGTCAACGACTACTGCTCCCGCGTCTGCTGCACTTCCGCGCTCTACACCGCCAACCAGGTAAAAGAAAAATACCCCGCCGTGCAAATTTACGATATCTACCGCGACATACGCACCTACGGCATGCGGCACGAGGATTATTACGAGAAAGCCTCCAAAGACGGAGTGATTTTCTTCCGCCATGCCGAAACCGATCAACCGATAGTGGAATCAGCGCGCGTCGCTCATACCGTGAAGGTGAAAGACGTACTCACCTGGAACGAGGAACTAGAGATAAAGGCGGATCTGCTGGTGCTGGTAACCGGCATGATGCCCTCCGATATAAAGTTCCTGGCCTCGCAGATGAAACTGGCTGTCGGAGCCGACCGCTTTCTGCAGGAAGTGCACCCCAAGCTGCGCCCGGTGGAAGCGGCGAACTCCGGAATATTCATCGCAGGCACGGCCCAGGCCCCTATGGATCTCACAGAAACCGCCGCCGCCGCGGCCACAGCCGCCGCCAAGGCCGCCATACTGCTGGCGGAACCAGATATACCGCTGGAACCTTTTGTAGCCGTGGTGGACGAAGCGAAGTGCACCGGCTGCGGCCTCTGTCCAGCCGAGTGCTCCTACGAGGGCGCGCTGATGATGACCGAAAAGAACGGGAAAAAGCTCGCCCAGGTGAATCCCGCGCTCTGCAAGGGCTGCGGCGCCTGCGTGGCTGTCTGCCCGGTCCGCGCCATAGACGTGGCCGGCTGGACGCTGGATCAGTTCGACGCTATGGTTGACGCGATAGGAAAAGAAGGCTAAAGGACGGAGCTATGGGCAAAGAAAAAATCGCGGAACAATTGAAAAAACTTAACGACACGAAAGGGCCGGTCGCAAAGGAGCTGCGCGACTATGTGGCCGCCCAGAACAAGGCGCAGAAAGCCATACTGGACGCGCTGAAAGACGGGCCTAAATCCGTGCCGGAAATCGCGGCCGCCGCCGGCCTTGCCGCCGATAAAGCGCTGTGGCATCTGACAGGCCTGCGTAAATACGGCAAGGTGGAGGATCTCCCCGGCCGCGGCGCGTACCCCAGATACGTTCTTAAAAACGGGGAGACTAAATGACGCGGGTAAACCCGGAACTGCTGGAAGAAATCAGGAAGTACGGCGCTTTCGATATTTCAGCCTGCTTCAACTGCGGCAACTGCACCGCCGTCTGCCCGCTTGCCAAAGAGGACGCCTCTTTCCCGCGGCGCCTGATACGCTGCGGCCAGGTGGGGCTGGAAGATAAAATAATTTCGGCCGTGGAGCCTTGGCACTGTTACTATTGCGGCGAATGCTCGCAGACCTGCCCGCGCGAAGCCAGCCCCGGAGAGTATATGATGGCGCTGAGACGCTACCTGATAGCCAGGTACGACATAACCGGGATCTCAAAGATCTTCTATAAAAACAGCTATCTTCAGATTTCCCTGGCGGCCGGGCTTTTTGCGGCGCTGGTCGTCCTGTTCAACCGCTACACCGGGGATTTCGGCGCGCTGGCCGCAAAAATAGAAATGGCTTTTCCGGTATACGTCACGCTGGCGCTGGGCGGCTATGTCCTGAATATGTACCGGCATATAATAGTAAAACCGCTTGGCAAAATAGCGCTCACTTTCAAACCGAAACACATCTACGAAACTTTTTACCACGGCTTCACGCAGGCGAACTTCACCGGCTGCGAGGAAACCGACTGGTGGCGGTGGATCTCCCATCTGCTGGTGATGAGCGGCTACACGCTGACGCTGCTGATCTCCAACCTGCATTTGCTGGAGCCGCTGAATGAGCGTTACACACCGTTCGGGCCGGTCAGTCTGCTGGTCTGGTACGCCGGACTTTCCATAATAATAGGCGGCGGTTCGATGTCTCTGCGGCGCGTTTTCAAACGCAGGGAATCCTCCAAGTTCTCGCATCCGAGCGACTGGCTGTTCGTGACGATGCTGTTCCTCATCGGCCTTTCCACACTGGCCACTCATTTCACCAATGTAGCCTACGGCCCGGAGAACCCTCTGCTTGCGCAGCTTTACAGGATAAATATCGCCATAGAAACGGTATGGATAATCCTGATAGTGCCGTTCACCAAGTGGATACATATTTTCTTCAGGCCGCTGGCCATATATTTCCAGCATATTAAAAAGGAGGCTGAGGCCGGTACGGCTTTCAGTTTATAAAAATATGAAAAAAGCCGGGATCATACGCTGTCAGCAGACCGAGGATATATGTCCCGGCACTACGGACTTTAAATTCGCCGCTATGGGCAAAGGCTCTTTCGCCGAAACGGGGCCGGTGGAAGTGGCCGCTTTTGTCTCCTGCGGCGGCTGCCCCGGCAAGCGCGCCGTCTCCCGGGCCGCCGTTATGATCGAGCGGGGCGTGGAAATAATAGTCCTGGCCTCCTGCATAAAGAACGGGAACCCGATAGGCTTCCCCTGCCCGCACCGGGAAACAATGAAAGAAGCGATCTCTAAAAAAGCGGGGGAAAAGATAAAAATTATGGATTATACGCATTGAGAATAATTGAGGATAAAGGAGAAAACAAATGGCCGATCTAAAAGAACTGGAAGCGAAACTGGAAGCCCTGAAAGGCGAAGTGGACACTTTGAAAGCCAATGCCCCGCAGGACAAACTCTCCATGGTGGTGATGAGCGGGGACCTGGACAAACTGCTGGCCTCTTTCATCATCGCCACCGGCGCGGCCGCGATGTACGAGAAAGTTGTGATGTTCTTCACTTTCTGGTCCATCTCCGCGCTGAAAGACCCTAAGAAGACGGTTTCCAAGGACGCGGTCTCAAAAATGTTCGAACTGATGCTCCCCAACGGAGCGGACGGCACAAAACTCTCCAAGATGAACATGGGCGGAATGGGCAAAGCCATGATAAAAGGAATAATGAAAAAACACAACGTGATGAGCCTCGGGCAATTGATGAAAGTTGCCGCCGACTCTGGAGTGGAGATCTATGTCTGCCAGATGAGCATGGATCTTATGGGCTACAAGCTGGAAGAGATGATAGACTATCCCAACCTCAAGAGCGCTGGCGTAGCCAAGTTCCTGGCCGAGGCCGGTACCAGCAAGGCATCACTGTTCATATAGGGAAAGGCTTAAGGATAAAGGCTGAAGGCTAAAGGTTTTTTAAATTCGGTGAACTTACAGGAGGAAATGTAAATGAAAAAATCGGCAGGTATTTTAGCGGCGGCTTTCTTAGTAGCCGGCCTCTCGTCCAGCGGTTTCGCCACTAACGGAACCAATCTCATCGGCGTGGGCCCCACGTCGCGCGCCATGGGCGGCACCGGCATAGCGGCCCCCCAGGACGCCATCAGCGCTATCTTCTCGAATCCGGCCGGGCTCTCGCAGATCTCCGGCTCGCAGTTCAACTTCGCCGGCACCTACTTTATCCCCACGGTGAAAGCGACTGTGCTGGCTCCTTCAGGCGGCGGTATGCCGGGCAACTGGAAGGCCACCAGCCAGGACGAGGCCTATGCCGTGCCGGCCATCGGCCTCTCCAACCCGATAAACGACAAAATGAACTTCGGCATAGCCGCTTACGGCGTGACCGGCATGGGCGTGGATTACAGGAACAAGGATGTGACCGGAAAGATGAATACCAAGGTGTCCGTCATGAAATTCATCCCGGCCCTCTCTTGTAAATACGGCGCTTTTTCCTACGGCGCCGGACTTGACATTGACTATCAGGCCGCCGACTTCGGCTCCGGCCTTGCCCATAACTACGCTATTGGCGCGCGCCTTGGAGCGGGCTATCAATACGGGCTGTGGGACTTCGGCCTCGTCTACGTGACCCCGCAGAATGTGGCTCATGAGCGCGTTTACGACTTCGATATGAACGGAACTTTCGACACGCTCAAACTGGAAAATCCGGCCCAGTACGGAGTTGGCGCTTCGTACAAAGGCCTGGATAAATGGATTCTTTCCGCGGACATAAAGTATGTAGACTGGGCAAACACCGACGGCTACGGCAAGGACTTCGACTGGGAATCGCAGACCGTTTACGGCCTGGGCGTCCAGAACAAAGCCATCGATAAAGTAACGCTGCGCGCCGGCTGGAATTACGGCAAGAACCCGGTAAAGAAGCACGCCGCTTTCAACTCCGCCGGAAACACCAACGTGCAGGGCAAAGTCATGAACAACTTCAACTACGAGTATTTCCGCGTCATCGGCTTCCCCGCAGTGGTGGAGAACCACATGACGCTGGGCGTAGGCTACGAATTCTCTCCCAGGTTCACGCTGAACCTGGGCTACAAGAAAGCCTTTGAAAAGACCATAAGCGAAACCGACAGCTCCGGCGCCATAAATATCAAGTCCAAGCTCTCCGAGGACGCTTACGACCTGGGCCTTACGTTCAAGTTCTAACCTGACAGAACCGGCAATTGTTCAAAAAGGAGCCTGGCAAAAGAGCCAGGCTCCTTTTCGCTGAATTGACTTACCCGCCCGGAATTCCTATAATGGACTTAAGATAAAAATCTTAAAAAAGAGAGAACAAAATGCCGACAACCAAACAGAAAACCAAAGAAATAGTGGAGAAATTCTCCGCTAACCCGGTCAATACCGGTTCTTCGTCAGTGCAGGTGGCCCTGCTGACCGAAAGGATCCAGTACCTGGCCAAACATATCACCACCAACCCCAAAGACCACTCCACCAAGAGGGGCCTCGCCATTCTCGTTAACAAGAGAAAACACTTCCTCACCTACCTCGAAAGGGTCAACCGGGAAGAATACAAAAAAGTGATCAAGCAACTAGGCTTAAGGAAATAATACCAATGACAGAACCCAAAATAGTCCGCCTTGAAGAAAAGGTCGGAGATAAGATAATTTCGTTCGAAACCGGGCTTCTGGCCAAGCAGGCCGGCGGCTCCGTAATGGCGCGCTGCGGCGAGACCATGGTGCTGGCCTCCTGCGTCCAGGCCAAAAAGCCCAAGGACAATCCGCCGGAATTCGTGCCCCTTTCCGTGGATTATAAGGAAAGAACCTACGCGGCCGGCAAGATCCCCGGCGGTTTCTTCAAACGGGAAGGCAAGGCCCGCGAGAAAGAAGTCCTGGCGTCCAGGCTTTCGGACCGCACTTTAAGGCCGCTCTTCCCGGAATACTTCAACACCGAGACCCAGGTCGTCTCCCTGGTCATGTCCAGCGACGGGCAGAATGATTCCGACGTGCTGGCGATCAACGCCGCCGCCGCCGCCGTGATGATCTCCGACATCCCGTTCAACGGCCCCGTGGCCGCCGCCAGGGTAGGCAAGATCGACGGCAAGTTCGTCCTTAACCCGACTTTGGAGCAGCGCCAGGAAGCCGAGCTTGAGCTCGTCATCTCCGGCACTCTCAAAGGCATACTGATGTGCGAGGGCGGGGGAAAAGAGATCCCCAACTCCGACCTCATCGCCGCCATGGAACTCTGCAAACCCGAACTGGATAAGCTCTGCCATCTGCAGATAAAACTCCGCGAAGCCTGCGGGAAACCCAAAACCGCGGTTCCGGCGCCGGTTATAAAACCGGAGATAAAGGCCGCGGTGGAAGCCAAGGGTAAACCGGCTATTGAGAAGCTTCTGGCGTCTTTCCCCTCCAAAGAAGTCCTGGAAAACACCATCTCCGAGGTCAAAGACGGCCTCATCAAGGAAATGGCCGAGAAATTCCCGGAAGAAAAAACCGTTTCTTTCCAGGTGAAGACCCTGATGGAAGAGGTAATTTACGGCCTTTCAAGAGCCCAGATCCTGGAGCAGCGCCGCCGCGCCGACGGCAGAAAAACCGACGAGATCCGCAATATCACCATGCAGGCGGGCTTCCTCCCCAGGACACACGGCTCGGCCGTGTTCACCAGGGGCCAGACCCAGACCATGGCTACGGTAACGCTCGGCACCCCGGCCGACAAGCAGATCCTGGACGACCTGGAAGGCCGGTCGCTGGATAAATTCATGCTGCATTACAACTTCCCCGGCTATTCCACCGGCGAAGTCCGCCCCGACAGGGGCCCCGGCAGGCGGGAGATAGGCCACGGCGCCCTCGCCAAACGCGCGCTCGCGCCGCTGCTGCCCTCGGAGGACTTATTTCCGTACACCATCAGGATCGTCTCGGACATCCTGGAATCCAACGGTTCGTCCTCCATGGCTTCCGTCTGCGGCGGCTCGCTGGCGATGTTCGACGCGGGCGTGCCGATGAAAGCGGCCTGCTCCGGTATAGCCATGGGCCTCATCACCGACGGCTCCAAACACGCCGTCATCTCCGACATCTCCGGATTCGAAGACCACTTCGGCGATATGGACTTCAAGCTGACCGGCACCAGGAAAGGCGTAACCGCTTTCCAGATGGACGTGAAGCTCGCTACCGGCATACCGCTGAACATACTGGGCGAAGCCATTGAGCAGGCGACCCGCGGCAGGAACCATATCCTCGACCTTATGGAAAAGTATATGCCCGCCCCGAGAACCGACATCTCCAAGTACGCCCCCGGCATAGCCAAGATGCATATCGCCAAAGAGAAGATAGGCCAGTTCATAGGCCCCGGCGGAAAGAATATCCGCGGAATAATCGAAAAGACCGGCGCCGACATAGAAGTCGACGACGACGGTTCGATCTTCATCTCCTGCACGGATCGCGCGAGCCTCGAAGCCGCGAAAACGATGGTGGGTTACTACACGATGGAAGTGGAAATAGGAACCATCTACACCGGCAAAGTCGTCTCCATAGTCGACTTCGGCGCATTCATCGAGATCCTGCCGGGCAAGGAAGGCCTGTTGCACATCTCCGAGATAGACGTCCAGCGCGTGCGCACAGTAGGCGACGTCCTCAAGATGGGAGAGGAAGTGCAGGTGAAAGTGATAGATATGGACAACAACGGCAAGATCAGGCTTTCCCGGAAAGTTCTCCTGCAGGGCGGACATCCGGCCGGCCAGCCGGTAAAAAAATAGGGAACTGCCGCCCGGGTTCAGGGTTCGATCGCGAACCCTGAACCGGGCACCCTGAGGCAGGTATAATAAAAACATGAAAAAGTTAAGTCCCGAAAAGAACCCGAAGCAGCTTGAAACGGCTTTCGAACAGGTGCAGAAGTTTTACCAGTTCATGAACGCCAATAAACTGGAAGTAGTGGAGTTTTCCAAAGACGCCACTTATATAAAACTTGTGCGCAAGCACAATCAGACCGTGCAGCCCATCCCCGTTTTCGCGGCCCACGCGCCCGCCGCCCCGGCCGCCGCGGCAAAGACGGGTCCCGCCGCGGCCCCGGCCGTCCGGCCGGCCCCGGAAGGGGAAACAATAAAGGCCCCTATGTCCGGGATCTTCTACCGCGCGCCTTCTCCGTCCAGCCCTCCCTATGTCCGGGAAGGCGACGCCGTGAAAGAAGGACAGGTCATCTGCGTCCTGGAGGCCATGAAAGTCTTCAACGAACTGAAAGCCGAAAAGAACTGCGTGATAGAAAAAGTGCTTTCTGAAAACGGAAAACCCGTGGAACCGAATCAGGATCTCTTCCTTATAAAATGAACGAAACAGCCAAATTCACCGATACCGTGGCCCAAACCGCCGGCAAGATAGCCGATCTTCTTAAAGGCGGAGAGGAAACCACCTCCTGGGACCTAAAGCTCAAGCTGCACCTTTCCAGCTCCGCTCTCTATCTGGCGCTGGGCTGGCTTGCCGCTCAGGGCAAGGTAGCTTTGTATCCTCAGGATCTCAATTACAGGATCAAAGGGCAATAGGAAGACCGAGCTCCGCCCCGCCCTTCTGCAACCTTATGCCGGAAATCAAGACGAAAGAGCCCAAAGAGCGGGGCTTCGCCAGGAACAGGTTCGCGGCGCCGGGCGGAAAGAAAAAACCGGGCGGCCTCTTTTACGCGGTATACTGGCTTCTCTCTTTCGCTTTCAGCGTCTGGTTCATCTGGCTGCTGTTCAGCGGAACCCCAAAGGGGATCATCGGAAGCGCGGTCTCGAAAGGACTTTTCGCTTTCCTGGGCCAGACCGCCTATTTTTTTCCTCTCATCCTCCTCTACGGCCTCATCGCCATCCTGCTGAAACTCAATAAACCGCATAAAGGCGTCATGACGCTTATCCTTGGCGCTTTCATGCTGCTCGGCTCCATTTCCTCGATAATAGACCTCCTCTCCGCCCGCTTCGGCGCCGAGGTCTTTGACGGTGGCTGGCTGGGCTACGCCCTCGAAGGCATACTGGCCAAGATGTTCGGTTCCCTGGGGGCGGCCCTTTTCTCCGGCGTCATACTATTCACCGGCCTGCAGCTCCTGTTCAAGATCTCCTGGCTGAAAGTCTACAAAACCGTCTCTTCCGCGATAGCGGCGGATTACCGCGACTGGGCAGCGGCCCGCTCCCAGCTCAAGTCCAGGCTTAAGATCATCTCGGACAAAGAAGCGTCCGAAGGCCCCGCCTACACGGCACTCCCCATCCCCGAGCCGCGAGCCGCGAGTTCCGAGCCGCTGCTTCCTGATCCCGGGCCCCGGGTAGTGCGGACAGAGACGGAAGCCCCGGCTCATAAAGAAAAGGAATCCAAGCCCGCCGCTCCGCAGTCCCGCAAGACCCCGGCGCCAGAGGCCGCGGGCGCCCCGACGGCGGTTCACGCCAAAGTGGAAGGCCATTTCAAGGACTTCAAATTACCGCCTACCAGCCTCCTGGAAGAACCCTCCAGACAGGGTTTCGTCGGCCCCACCAACGAAGAGATAAATTCCTCCCAGAATCTGCTCGCGGACACTTTCAGGAGCTTCGGCATCTCTATAACCGTCTCCGGCGTCTACCCGGGCCCCGTTATCACCCGCTACGAGGTTACGCCCGCGCCGGGAGTAAAGATCAGTTCGATCGTCTCGCTTTCAAACGACGTGGCGCTGGCCATGAAATCTTCCGGCGGCATCCGCGTGATAGCCCCGATCCCCGGGAAATCGGCGATCGGGTTCGAGATCCCCAACAACAAGCGGGCCAAGGTATGCCTGCGCGAGGTGCTGGAAAGCTCCGCTTTCAACGAGAGCAGGGACGTCCTCGCTTTCTGCCTCGGCCGGCACGCGGAAGGCTCCATAGCCACCGCCAACCTTGAGACTATGCCCCATCTGCTGGTCGCCGGCGCCACGAACAGCGGCAAGAGCGTGTTCATGCAGGCTCTTATCCTTTCCATCATCTACCGCAACACGCCGGACGAAGTCAAATTCCTGTTCATAGACCCCAAGCGGCTGGAACTGACTTTCTACGAGGACATCCCGTACCTTTACGATCCCAAGGAAACTCCCGACAGGGTTTCCGTCGTCACCGACCCGAAAGAAGCGGCCAAATCCCTGCTGGCGCTGACCCGCGTCATGGAGAAGCGCTACATAAAATTTGAACGGGCCAAGGTCAAGAACATAGCGTCGTATAATAAATGGGCTCTCGCCAACGGCGAACCGCAGGAACACTACATCGTAGTGGTCATAGACGAGCTGGCGGATCTCATCCTCCAGGTAAAGAATGTCGTGGAAGACGCCATCCAGCGCCTGGCCCAGATGGCCCGGGCCGTGGGCATACACCTGGTGCTGGCGACCCAGCGGCCGTCCGTGGACATCATAACGGGCGTTATAAAAGCCAATCTGCCGTCCAGAGTCGCCCTGCAGGTAACCTCCAAGACCGATTCGCGCGTCATCCTGGATACGCCCGGCGCCGAATCACTGATCGGCCGCGGAGATCTGCTGTACCTGGCCATAGACGCCCAGAAACCGGTCCGCGTCCAGGGCGCCTACGTTTCCGAGGACGAGATACGAAAAGTGGCGGATTACCTGAGGGCCCAGGCAAAACCCCATTATCTGCCCCTAGTGGAGGAGGAGGAAAAGTCCATGGGCGGCAGCGGCGGCAGTTCGGAAGAACTTATCAACGCCATGCGCCTCATTCTTGAACGCCGCCGGGTTTCCCAGGATCTCCTGAAAGCCCATTTCGGCTCCTCGGCCCGCGCTACCAACCTTTTGAGCATCCTTGAAACCAACGGCTTCATACGCAAGCCGGAGGGATCCAACCGCTGGGAGATCGACTTCGAGAAGATAGGCGGGCATCTCGACGCGGAATCGGCCCCTGAAACTCCGGCCCGGGAAAGCAAGGAAATTACACAATGAAAATATTTTCAAATCTGCTGATCGCACTGACGCTCTTCACCAGCCCGGCTCTGGCGGCGGAAGCGGGTAAACCGGCGAAGCAGCCGGCCAAGGCCGTAAAAAAAGGGACGCTGAAACCGAACGCGGCGGCAAAGCCGGCCGTCCCCCAAAAAAACATTCCCGGAACCGCGGGGTCGGAGGAAAAGGAACTGGAGACCCGGGCCGTCTCCGGCCTTAAGGACTGGGACGCGAAACTTCAAACCCTCCGTACGCGCTTCACGCAGGAAGTGGATTTTTCGGACGCCGGAATAAAACAACACATAGAAGGGATCCTGAGTTACATAAAACCGGATCTGCTGAAGATAGAACACATCAAACCGGCGCGCCAGCTGGTCTATACCGATAAAAAAGAACTCTGGGTCTACAAGCCGGAAGACTCCCAGGCCGTGCGCACTTCCTGGGACGCCTGGAAAACCAACCAGAGCAGCAACTTTTCCGGCATCATGGATTTAGGCAATTACGCGGGCCTGACAGCCCGGAACAACCTCAGGGTTTCAAAGAACAAGGCCGCGCCGTATCACATCAAAATGATTTTCACCCCGAAAAACGACCCCGGACTTTACACGCTGGAACTGGCGCTTTCCTCCACCGATTATTTCCCGGCCGAAGCGGCTTTGACCGTGGACAAAACCACTATCAAAACCGTGCTGGAAAGCCCGGAAAGGAACATTACCCTGGACAAAGCGCTCTTCAGGTTCGTTCCGCCCAAAGGCACCGAAGTGCTGGAGTTTAAAAATTAATGACTCTCGCCAACCGCATAACTCTCATGAGGATGTTCCTGAGCCTCCTGATCTTTGCATTGATCTTTAACCGCGGTTTCTGGTCGGTCATAGCCGCGTTCATTCTCCTGACGGTAGCCAGCATCTCCGACTATCTGGACGGCGCCATAGCCCGGCACACGCACACCACCACCCGCTTCGGCGCCATCGTGGATCCCCTGGCCGACAAGATCCTGATCCTGGCGACCTTTCTCGCTTTCGCTTCGATACGGGAACTGACCATACCGCTTTGGGCCGTCTTCATCATCCTGCTGAGAGAGTTCACCATTTCAACACTGAGGGTGCTCGCGGCCCTGCACGGCGAAGCCATGAAAGCCGAAGCGGCCGGCAAACTGAAGACCGCGGTGCAGCTGACCTCCGCGTTCATAATCCTGGCGCTGCTGGTCCTTAAAGCGTGGCTCCGTAAAAACCCGGTGGACGCGCACTGGCTGACCGGGCTGGCCGGATCTTCCGGCAGGATCGCCCATGATCTCACGGTGCTCACCGCGCTCGTCACGCTGATAAGCGGCCTCATCTATATTTATCACCACCGGGAACTGATCAGAAAATCCTGGAGCGAGAAAAAAACGTGATGCCGGATAACCCGCGCTGGCGCGTTTCCGGAATAACGTTCTCCGACAAACTCGTGGAATTCCTGGCCACCGGTTTTTATATCAGCCTTATTCCGGGGAAACTGACGGGGTTCAGGAAATTCACCGGCGCCGGTTTTATGGGAACGGCTCTGGCCGTCCTGCTGACTCCTTTTCTGCCGGAAAGCGGCCCGGCCTGCGGCGTTTTCCTGGCGGCGTTCTTTTTTTTATCGGTCCGGACGGCGGGCAGGGCCTCCCGGCTGTACGGCACGCACGACGATCCGCGCATCGTAATAGACGAGGTTCTAGGATACTGGATAGCGGTGGCGTTCATGGAACGCACGATATTTTCCTTAACATCCGCGTTCATTTTTTTTAGAATATTGGATACCCTCAAGCCCTGGCCCATAAAAAAGCTTGAGACGAATCTCGCCGGCGGTTTCGGCATAGTGTTCGACGACGCGCTCGCAGGCATCGAAGCGAACCTGCTTACACGGCTTCTGATGATGTTCTGGCTCGGCAGGTAACCATATGAAAAAAACAATTTCCGCAGCGCTGCTCCTGACCGCCGTTTTAAGCGCGCCCGCCGCCGCGCAGATCATGCAGGTCATCCCCGCGCCCAGCACCTCCACGCTTGAAGGCCTCATGCTTTCCACCTCTTCCCTATTCCAGCCGCCTCAAAAGGCCGCAAAACCCGGCCTGCCGTCCAAACCCGCGCAGTACGGGGAAACCAAGGCGCCTCTGAGCGGCATCGTGCTCATGCCGACCGCCTACCGCGGCCGGGGAAAGAATTCGATAGGCCTGGGACTTGACTTCAACGCCGCCTACTATATCGGCCGCCTTTACGGGAAAAACAAGTACGACTGGACCGTGGAGAAAACCAATTACCTGGATCGCGTGGGCCTCTGGATGCTTAGCGCCGACACAAAAATGCTGGTTCAGACCGAGGGACGCTGGCGCCCGGCCGTGGCGTCCGGGGTGCAGGGTATTTTTCAGTTCCGCGACGCGCCCCAGCCCCCTATAAACGGAACTTTCAACCTGACCATCAAAGCGACCGGCAAAAAAACCGCCTCCTACGCCAACGCCTATGTGGTCCTTACGAAAAGGGTTCACCCCAAATTTATCCTTAACGCGGGCTATTCGGACGGGGATATGCCCAAAGTCCTCTACCAGCTTTCCGAATTTCTTTCCAAACAGGCCATGAGCCTTAACGGCGTCACCGATCCGTCAATACCCGCCGGCATGCTGTTCGGCGGGCTGATGTGGCTGCCGAAACCGGATTCCCCGATAGGCGTCGAAGTAATGATCCCGCAGGGCGCGCCTATGAATCCGAAGCTTTTCAACTTCCACCTCGGCACGCTCCTGAAACTTAATTTTGAGATTTCCTACCTGACTTTCAAGGGCGGCTGGGACGCCCTCGGCATGTTCCAGTTCCGGTACGGATATTTCCCGAAGTAACAGCCAGTAGCCAGTATTCAGTAACCGGTAACCTGTACTATAAGGAACTTCCTTAAATACCGGATACTGATTACCGAATACCGGTTACTGTAGTTTGGTTCTGTTCAGATAATACCGCGCCCGCTGGTGGTTGGGGTCGAGCCGCAGGGCGGCTTTCAATTCTTCATAGACCCGGTTGGGATCCTTAGTCCAATAAAGTATCGCCATATTGAAATGAGCCTCGGCCATTCCCGGATCGGCCGCCAGCGCCCGCCTGTAGGAATTCTCGGCACCCGGCGTATCGCCAGTCTTCTCCAGCGCCACGCCGTAATTGAGCCAGGCGTAGGCTCCGGCCCTGCGCAGGCCGTTTTTAGCCTCCGGCAGGGCGTAATACTCCCCGGCAAGGCCGAGGAGACGCTCATAAACGTCCGCGGATCGTCGGAAATATCCTCCGGCCTTTACCCAGTCGTTAAGACGGGCGTAATAAAAGCCAAGATAAAGGGGCGCGTCCGGATTATCGGGATCCATTACGCGCGCAAGTTCAAGCCGCCCGGCTTCCTCCCCGGTTAAACCGCCCCTGCCGTTGAGCCAGGCCGCGCGCGCCACAATGCCCGACGCATACGCGGCGCCCAGGTCTTTCGCGAAAAAATCATTATACTTCCCGTTCAGCCATCTGAAATTATAAAAGCGCCACAGATCGTACGGCCCGCTTTTATCGTAAAGCGCATTCACGAGTCCGCGCTGCGCGGTTTCCAACCCGGCCGGCAGTTCGGCGTCAAGGGTGGCGTAAAAGCCCCCGGGATTGGATTTGCTGAAATTTTCCCATTCAGCCGCTCCGCCGGAGTTAAGATTAAAAAGCTTCAGTTCCGGCCGGCTCAGACCCATGGAGTTACGGTACCACGGCGACCCGCTGAGGCCCTGCGCCACGATCTTCAGATCCGGCCGCAAGCCCCGCACCGTCTGAAGATACCAAAGCGTAAAAAGCTGCACGTCTTTCTTGGCCGCAAGGGAAGTTCCCGGCGGAACGCTCTTCATGGCGTCCGCCGCCCAGTCTTCCGCCGCAAAAAGCGTCCGCCGGTTGGAGTACGGCAAGTTCCGCGCGGCGGCCAGGACGACGCACGCCGCCGCAGCGGCGGCGACGGCCCAGGGCCGTAAGGATGAGGGATGAAAGATGAGGGATGAGGAGAAAGACGTGGGGAGATTTTTTCGGTCCTCATCCCTCATCCCTAATCCCTCATCCCTCCAAAAATAGGCCAGCCCGGCGGCGATCCAGAACAGCACCGCTATATCCGGCAGGAGGTAATACGGCTCCACGATGGCCAGAGCGTGAGGATTGGGCGGCATATTGGCCATGTAAAGGAACACCGGGCCCGGCACTATGAAAAACGCGAGCATCCATAAGGCGCGCCGGCGGTTCTGATAGAATTCCGAGAGCAGCCCCGCTAAAGCGAAGCCAAGCGCGAAATTGAAATTCCGGACCAGATGAAGGGCGTAATGTTTCATATTAGGCCAGAACAGCTCGCCGGCGGCGTAATTCCGGGAGATGAGATCCAGAGTCGAACCGTAGCTTTTGCGCGTGATGACCGAAAGAAAAGTCCCGAGGTCGGCCGGATGGCTCCAGTCAAAAAGCGGAAATGTCCCGGAGCGGATCGGGAGATAGAGATACAGCGAAAACCCGGCCAGCCAGAATAGCGCGGCCCCGGAGACGGTTTTTACCGCCGCCGGAAAAGGCGAGGTTTTTAATCCGGGCCAGACGGCAAGAGCCAAGGCCGGAGCCATCAGAACGATGTCCATACGATTGGTCATGGCAAGGCCCAGCAGGTAGGCGCCAAGCCACAGCCGTCGCCGGCTCCA
Source organism: Elusimicrobia bacterium GWA2_56_46 (assembly GCA_001799575.1). Classification (GTDB taxonomy): domain Bacteria; phylum Elusimicrobiota; class Elusimicrobia; order Elusimicrobiales; family UBA9959; genus YA12-FULL-51-18. The sequence goes on along the minus strand of MGTT01000010.1, from coordinate 61,114 downwards.
GACGTCCTCGAACGACAGCGCCAGCCAAAGCAAAACCGCCGCCAGAAGAATATTAAGAGCGTACATCTCGGAAACGCTGGAAACCGTCTGCATGGTGAAATTGAGCGAGAACAGCAGAACGGCGGCGAAAGCGGGCAGCACGCCGAAGCGGGCGGCGAGGGGGAAATAGAGGGACAGCAGGGCGGCAAGGCCGGCCAGGGCGGAGAAGAGATTGAGTTTATAGGCGAAATTACCGGGCAGGAGGAGCGAGGCCAGTTTGGCGGAGAGGATATAAAGCGGGTAGCCGGGCTGGTGGGCTATGCCCAGGGTATAGACGTCGCAGGCCATTTCGCCGGCGTCGCGGTAAGGCGCCAGTCCCGGCGGCAGGCAGTAGAGCCACACCAGGCAGGCCGAAACAAACAGCAGCGCCCCCGCCGGAAACGGCGAATCGAAAAGCCACTTCTTAATGCCCTGCTCTCCCGGCTCCATAACGTAATTCTATATTTTTTAAATCGCAAAATATAATGTAACGCCAGGCAAAGGTGCGTGGCCTAATGGGCTTTGGGTTATTGTACCGCAGGATAGTAAAGCGGGGTCCTGCCGGGGTGAGGCCTTTTCGCGTTCCATCGGCGGCCTGCTGGGTCGAAAAGGCCTCACCCCGGCACCCCGCGTTAAGCTTACGCACATGATGGTCGTCCGGCTTTATCCCTTATTACCCCAAAAGCTCACGTATTTTTCTGTCATTCCTGCAATCTGTTGGCAGGAATCCAAACAACGTTTATGGATTGCCGCCGATAGATCGCGGCAATGATATAATGTGGTATGGCGAAGATGGAACATCAACTGATGCTTATTGCCAGCCTGAGGGCGTTCACCGGCGAAATCCCAGCGGCATATGCCAGTCAGAAAGAGTTCTTTATCACTTCCCTCCAGAACATGGCGGAACACCTGTATAATTTACAAAAAGAAACGCTGAAAGAAACTTGCGAAAGCTTCGACGTGCAACTCGGCAAAGGGAAGATCACAGAAAAAGAAATAGCGAAACTCAAGGACGCGCTCGACAAACTCATCTCCGACAAGGATTTCAGAATGGTCTGCGCGGGCATGACCGGCAGCAAAGAACTGATAAAGAAAAGGCTCTCCGCTCTCAGGCCCGTATCGCTGACCGGCGAGGCGCGCAAAGCCGGGGCCGGAGCCGCCGATGCGGAACGGCGGATCATGGAAACATACGCGAGATTGCGCTTCCAACCCCTGGCCGAACAAATGAACGCCGCGCCGAACGACCGGGTGATAGACGAGGCGCTTATGAAAGCAAGGGCTGAGGTAGCCGAATACTGCTGCCTTTACCATGTTCCGCTGAACGAGGACGACACTCTTACCCCGTTCTCGCTGTCCTGCGTTGACGCGGCGATAGCGGCCTGCTACCGCCTCCTCTCAAACCTCCACAAAGCCCTGGGAACCGGCATAGCAGAAAGATAACGCCTCGCGCACGTATGCGCTCTATCCCAGATGGGCCTTTCGGCCCTTACGCGGTTAACTGAAATCTTGTAAAATTATGGAAGAAGAGAGTGGGGGAAAGAAATTATGGCAGATAATAAATGGGAAAACCAGCCGGCCACCAAAAACGACATAAAACTTTCCGAAACCGGGTTGCGTTCTGAAATAGGCTCTCTCAAAACGGAATTAAAGTCGGACATTAAACGGCTGGAAGACATAGTAAAAACCAATACCATTGACATATTGCATATCAAGGACGACATTCGCGATATCCATGAAACCATGGCCACAAAAGACGACATCAGCAGGATACTCGGCGCGATAGACAGTTTCGCGGGCGAAGCCAGGGACTACAGAAGAAAAGACATGGAACGCGGGCAGATGCTGATGGAACAGAATGACAAGCTGCAGAACCACGAAAGCCGCATCACCCTGCTGGAAGCCTCCAAATAAATTTATCCTGAAGCCCTATCTCCGCCTCTTCACCGAACTCCGCGCCACCCTGAAAACAAAATAATGTAACGCCGGGCCGGTCGGCTTTGGCTAAAGAACCGGGGGTATTAACACCAAAATTATTACCGCTATTTTCTTATTCATACGTTGTCGCCTTGGTTTTATTGCTTTTTGAGCACATAGTAATACGGCTTGGCCCCCCGGAAGATGTAGTCGCCGCTTTTCCACTCAAGGAACATATATTTCGCGCTGCCTATATCCTTGATGATGTAGGCGCTGGCGGTCTTATCGCCGCTGTTCATAACAACACCTTTGGTCCAAGTCCACCACGGATTGCCGCCTTTGCCGCCGGCCTGGAAGATCATTTCTTTCAGATATAAGTCTCTGGCCCAGGTCCTGGTGGTTGGGCCGAAATCTTCCGGTTTTTCCACAAAATCCTTACTTTTCCAGATACCAACCACCTGTGGATCGTTCTGGAAGGGTAGATTTATATTATCGGTTCTTATATCGGAGACTTTTTTGAGGACATAATAATTCGGTTTCCGGTGCCTTATAGTGTAATCCCCGCTCTTCCATTCAAGGAACATATATTTACTGCCGGCAATATCTTTAATCGCATATTTACTTGCAGTCTTGTTGCCTTTGGCTATGAGCATACCTTTGGTCCATGTCAGCCAGCCGTCAAGAGTCTTACCAGCGGCAAGAAAGACCAGTTCTTTTAAGTATAGATCATCGCGCCTGTTTTTTTTACGCGGGGAAAATCTATCAGGGGTTTCGACAAAATCCACGGATTTCCAGCTGCCAAGCGCCTCTGGATCATTGACGAAAGGGAGATCGATATTGTCACGGATTATATCCGCGCCGTCACCCAGGTATGAACCCTTTTTTAGCACATAATACCACGGTGGTTTGTGAAAAACAGTATAGTCCCTGGTTTTCCATTCCATAAACAGATATTCTGCGCCATTAAGCTTTTTAATGATATATTTTGATGCGGTTTTTTCATTTCCACACATTACAAAGCCTTTGGTCCAGGTCCACCAGGATTCGAACATCTTTCCGTCGTCAAGGAAAGTCAGGCCTTTAAGGAAAAGATCGCCGTCCCAGTTCTGGACAGCCGGATTAAAGTTGTCCGGACTTTTTACATAATCCACGGTTTGCCATTTCCCTTTTACCAATTCGTCGTTTACGAAGGACATAGATGTATCATCTTTGATATTGCCGAAAATTAGAAAGCAAATAAGAGCCGCGCAGGCCATGACCACCGATATCAGTATTTTCTTTTTCATAACTGTCTCCTTTAGAAGCGTGGGGCGGACAAATAGTCCTCAAGTCCCTGTCTGCCGCAATTACCGTAAATATTATAATCAGCGTCAGGCGCCTGATAATATGGCGATTGTTCAACTTCCTTATGGTTTATATTGACCGTTAGCATCAACGCGGCCAGGGTGACCGCTGCCGCAGGGAGAAGCCATGCCCATATAGTGAAAGACCGCTTTTCCTCATTTGCAGCTTTACTTAAAAGCCGGTTTTTTAGCGAAATTTTTATTTTACTTTTGCTGCTGAAATCGGTTGCCCTCAGTATAACGGCCAAGCGATTGTGTTCGCCAAAATTTTCCTCTTTAAAATCAGTCATAAAATCTCCGGCTCCATCAACTCTTTAATTTTTCGCATAGCCCTGAATAAGATTACGCCCACATTGCTTTCGCTCAGGCCCATTTCCCCGGCTATGGCGCGGTTTGTCATATCCATAGTGAACTTCAAGGCTATTATTTCCCGTTCCGGATTTGAAAGCTGTTCAACCGCTTTGAGTACTTTGGCGGTTACTTCATGCTTTTCAGCGTCGGTTTCCAGTGATTCTCCGGATTCGATGTGGTCTTCCATACCTGACATGGAAAGCCAGTTCAGTATTTTTTTGCGTCTAAAATAATCATTCAGTGTATTCCTGGCTATAGCAAATATCCAGGCTTCTGCAATGGTGGCTTTTGCCGGGTCGAAGCTTGAGTATTTATGCAGGATCTTTTCAAAGACCAGTGAAACCATGTCATCGGCAATATCCGGGGATATGACCCTGTAAAGGATATAGTTATAAACCCGACCAAAGTATTTATCGTAAAGCTCTTCAAAACTCATTATGTTCTCTTGTTCCTGTAGTTAATACGTTTAAACAAGTAAAGTATTACAAAAAAGCCGCTTCCAATTAAACACATATCCCGGTTTTATGGCCAAATTCTCGTTATTTTGTCGTCCGGGCGGGATCAAGATATTATATTTTTAAACAGGAAACACCGGGAATTTAGCCGGAGGAACATAACCCGGGAAAGTGAGGATGGAGGGTCGGCCCCGATAGTTTGGGAGGGGTGGCGACGGGCAGCCTTTTTTTACCATGCCCGCCCATCAAAGCTGAAAAGTCCGCGCCCCGCCCTTTTGATCCGGAATTTTTTGTTATAATTAGATGCAATGACCGTCCAGGAAATAATCGCGGAAACAGTCGCCATTCTCCGGCGGCGTCTGCCGGAGGGAAATTTTAAAATTTATCTTTTCGGTTCACAGGCCAGGGACGCGGCGGATCCGGCTTCGGACATAGATATCGGGCTGTTTGGCGCCGAACCGCTGGATGACCTGACCCTGCTCCGCTTGCGCGACGAGGTTAATGCTATTCCGACGCTGAGGAAAATAGAAATAGTGGATTTAAGCAAAACCGACGCCGGATTCCGCCGGGAGGTTCTAAGCCATGCAAAACTTTTATGACGGTGAGAAACTGAATTCTTTCGGCCAGTCCCTGGAACGCCTGTCCGAGATCTTGACCGCCCCCGCCACCGTGGCCAACCGCGACTCGGCCATCAAACGTTTTGAACTTACATTTGAACTTGCCTGGAAATGCCTGAAAGATTTTTTGGGCGGCAAGGGCATAGTCTGCCGTTCCCCAAGGGATTGTTTCGAGCAGGGCTTCAGCCTCGGTCTCATCGCCGACGATCCTTCGTGGCTGAAAATGCTGGAAGACAGAAATCTTTCCGTCCACACCTACAACGAAAAATTAGCGGAAGATATTTACGGCCGCCTGAAAGACTATCTCCGCCTTTTCACCTCCCTCCGCGCCGCCCTGAAAACAAAATAAAACTCCGGGCTGGTTGGCTTTGTTATGATACAGCGTACATTTACCCGCCCATAGGGGACTTTACGTATTACTTTACTTATACTTTACTATCTACTATACTGTGTTTATGGCTTTTAACCCTAAATTCAGCCCAACCCAGCACCTTCTCAAGGTAATCGAGCAGGCTGCCGAGCTCAAGTCCAAGATACAAGGAGCCGTTATAGGCGTTAGCTGGCTGCCCGATATGCAGCGTGAGGCCTTGGCCAGGCAGACGCATGGCTCTACCGCCATAGAAGGCAATCCCCTGACGCTCCATGAAGTAAAAACTCTGGCAGATGGCGGCACCGTGCCGGGGGCCAGTCCGCGTGCGGTGCAGGAAATCCTGAACTATTTCGAGATCCTGCGGTTTATTGGAAAAAACTCCGATATTGCGGCCATAAAGGTGCCTCAAATTCTGAAGCTCCATGCTATTATAGGTAAAAAAAATGCGCTGGATCGGGGGCCTGTGGGTGCTTTCCGGGATTATAAGGTTTTTGTCGGCAACCACACGCCGCCTCCGCCTGCTTCTGTCCCGTATTTAACCGAGGAATTATGCGAATGGCTTAATGGCACCGGTAAGGATTGGCCCGCGCTGATAAGTTCCGCCATCCTGCATTATCAATTTGAGTATATCCACCCTTTTGGCGACGGCAACGGCCGCGTAGGCCGTGCGCTTGCAACCTGGGAACTTTATCGCAAGCAGTTTGATGCCAACCACATATTCGCGGTAGATGAGGTTTTTCTTGAAGACAGGATGGCCTATTATCGGGCTTTGAACAACGTTCAGACGCAGGGGGGAGATATTTCCGGCTGGGTGGAATACTCGGCGGAGACAGTGCTTGAAGCCCTTGAGCGTACATGGAAGCGTATAGACTCCGTCCGCGCGCTTACAGGCGGCAAAGGTATTTCAATAACCAAGAATCAGGAGCGACTGCTGGGCCTCCTGAAAGAAGCCCCCCGCGGCATACAGGAAATAATGTCCACGCTGAAAGTAACGAAACCCGGCGCGCATTTTATTTTGAAACCTTTACTGGACGCTGACCTAGTAAAACGCTCCGGCGGCTATAAAACCGGAAAATACGGTGTTTGATTTCACTATGAAGAATCGCAACACAATCGAAACAAAATTCAATGCGGCATTCCGTATTATGCTCATGCTAAGTGTTATTGCGGTACCCCATTCCGTTCTATGGGCGGACGAAGCCGATATCTTTTTAGGTGTTGCAGATGCCAGGGCCGCACTCTTCGACTCGTATGCTCAGGTTATCCGCGATAACGGAATAATTTCTCAAAAAGGTTTTAAAAGGCTGGATACAACATGGGACAGCGAACTGGAACGCGCTAAAAAGCTTTTTGTATCCGCGCGGACAAAAGAAGATGTTTATTATGCTTTAGTTGCTCTCAAAAACTCCATGCATAACACGCATTCTGCCATTAACGTCCCGGATAAGCTTAAGCCGCAGGATGATAGTTTATCACTCCCATTTAAGCTCGCGCTGGCAGGCTCGGCTATTCATAACCCGCGCGCAGTGGTGATACAGAGCAAAATCCCACAGGTAAAACGGGGATTTGAACTTATTAAGTATAACGACAAAGATTTACCTGCGCTGCAATACGAATATCTGCAATGGCACGATAGTAATTCGCCCGAACTGCTTAAATTTGAAACAGTGAAATGGCTTACACGCCGCGATGCCGAAGATGTGCCGTTGCCCTCTACCAAGCCGGTTGAGATGTCATTTTATGACTTAGAGGCGCAAACAACGGTCCAGGTTTCGCTTGAATGGAGAAAACGGCCGAAGCCCGACGTCGAACAATCATCGCCATGCGGCATAAATATGGAAAATGACGGCGATTACAAGGAATTTAAATTTGATTTTGCCGGATTAAATTATTGCGTTTACAAGGACCCGGTCAGTAAGACGATCTTATTGCGGTATTTTTCTTTTTATTACTATTTTCCCGTGATGCGCCTTTGGAATAGGACGGCGTTCCTTTCCTATAAGCCGCAGGTGTTAGACACTCACTCTAATTATCCGGCTGAACACCAGCTTTCACAAATAGATGCGGCGGAACTGCGCAAATACCTGGCACGACAGAAATGGCGCAGGTTGCTGATTGATGTGCGAGAAAATACAGGCGGCGGATTGCCGGAAGAATTGCTTAAGTTTATCGCGAGAAAACCGTTTCGAATGGCTACACGCAGTTTTGTTTATACGCCCCGCATGCGCGGGGATGTGAATATTTTTGATAAAGCTACGGAAAATTTAGGCCCTGTAAAAGAATTTCTCGCGAAGGATATGGAAAATAATAAGAACGCTAAAGAATCTTTCCGCTACCAATATTCATATGATTGTCCGCATAAATGTACCCTTGCAGATATGATGAATGCTGAAAAACAGCCGGACATACAAATAAAAAAGTTCGACGTAGCCGTTCTATCAGGGCCGTTATGTGTAAGCTCCTGCGACCAGTTTGTAAGCATCTTTAAATACAATGACATGGGCAGAGTTTTCGGACTGCCGTCGCGCGGCGGAACAATGCCTTCCGGCATGGAAGAGGAGTTCGTGCTAAAAAACGGTGATAAATTCAGTGTGCGGCTTCCAACCGGTATAGGCTACAAGCCGGACGGTGAGGCTCTGGAAGGCAATCCTCCTATACCGGATTTTTTCCTTTTTCCACAGGAAAATTATCTCCGCATAATGCTGGATCATATGGATAAATAACCCGTATGGCCTAACCAACCCCCAAATAGGACTAAAAAGTTCGAATCCCCTTGATTGAAAAGTGCAAAAAGACATAGAAAAACCCCCGCAGATTTACCCATTTCTCATTGGAAAATAGGTAAAATACGACAGGGGTTAACTTTACGAAAGTGGAAGCGCGGTCAACTGGATTCGAACCTATGTGTTCTGGTGGGCGGGGAATTCGGACGTATCATAATCCGGGCGGGATCAAGATATTCTATTTTTAGATTTGAAATGCCGGTATTAGTGGAAAATTAAGTACGCAAAACAAGGTTGGAGGGTCGGCACCGACTAGATGGAGGGGTGACGGGGTCAGACTTTTTCGACCCGGAAACGGGGGACGTTGTTGACTTGTTGACTAACTTTTAGGCAAAGGGAAAGCAGGAGCTTGACGGCGCAGCGTTATGCGGGCAATTGGGGCTGACGCGGAGCGGGATATCAAGACTCGTTGAAAAAGAACGGAGGCTATTATGCGCTCAAGGGAAATAGTTAGTCAACAAGTCAACAACGTCTCCTCTTAATCCCCTCTTAACCCAGCCTCCCCACTATTGCGGAACTGGAAAAGGAATTGGGCGGGGGCCAAAAGTAACCTGGCACCGGAGCCTAATGAGGTTGCTGAAAAACAAAATGGGGCAGATGTGACAATGATAATAAATATAACGTATAGGTTAGTTCTTCCACTTGTTTTATTTTTACTGATTGCGCAACCTGGCGCGGCTAGCGATGTTGCTTTGCCTGATGGTTGGCGTTATCCAACTACTGAGGAATTGTCTGATGAGGCCATCAGGAAAGATTCGCCTACAAAATACGCGGAAGTTGTTGCTGACTTCAACGGAGATGGTCGTATGGACCAGGCTTTACTTTTGAAAAGCACTAAGTTTAGTGGTGAAGGATTACTCGTGAGATTGTCGGATAGAAAAGAGGCGTTTCGCTGGATAGTGCTCGATTCTATCGACTGGGGCAAAAAATATCCAAAGGTTAATTTAAGCATGGGCATTAACATCGTAAAGCCTGGCAAATACAAAACAGCATGCGCTAAGGGATATTGGAAGTGCGAAAAAGATGAACCATCGGTTGTGAAAGTCAAAGGGGCAGCTATTGATTATTTTAAGCCGGAAAGTGCAAATTCCTTCTTTATTTGGGATGCGGCCACCACCCGCTTTAAGAGGATATGGATAAGTGATTAAATGTTCTACGGAAGGTTTAAGTCATTTATGGAAAAAATACTAGATGCTCATAAAACTACCGACGGGTTATTGCGTGCAGTGCAAGTGTGGGGGACAATCACTCTCAGTTTTATTTTACTCATATATCTCTTGTCCGCCCTTCATTGCGAGGATAGTAGTGTGCGGAGTGAGGCGCAGGTAACCCGAGTTTCGAATCTTGATGCCAATGGGCTGAACGGGTTGCTGGATGATCAGAAGTGGAGCGATGACCTGTATGTGCTCGCTGCCATCGCACAATCTCCTTTGGCCACGGCCGAGATTCTAGATCGTATCTCACGCAAAAACGATCCCCGACTCCATCAAAAGTTTTTTGGCACAGTAACTGCAATGGGCAAGAACTCCAAAGGACTTGCTGTGATGCGGTTGGTGGCGTTGCATCCCAATGTCTCCCAAGCTACGTTAGAACGACTCGCGCAGAGCAAGGATGAATACGTGATCATGAACGTTTTATCCAATCCCAAGACGCCTGAACATATCTTGCGTGCCTTTGGAGACATAGACTCGTATCTCATTGACTGGGGGATTGTAGAAAACCCAAAAGCCCCGCCTGAACTACTACGCAAACGAGCATTAAGTAAGAACGAATACACGCGGGCGGGTGTCGCGGCCCATCACAACACGCCTGTAGACCTGCTGCCCTTGCTTGCACACGATAATGCCTGGGCTGTCCGTCGTTCTGTTGCGTTTCATCCCGGTACTACACATACGCTTTTAGAGCAACTGGCGCAGGACAGTGATCAACGGGTACGCGATTTTGCGGAGTTACAACTAAAAAAGCGCCATTTTTAGAATCCATTTAAACTGACGGGGGACCGTTTCTAAATATAGTTCTGAACAATTTTTAGGGATTCGCTCTAAATCCCCGCAGGCTTTCTTGTGGCTATATAGTCTATGTCTTTCTGGTGGGCGGGGAATTCGGACGTATCGTAATATGGGCGGGATCAAGATATCATATTTTTAGATGAGGATGCGCCGGAGAATTGATAAGCCGCGCGAGCATCAAGTGAGTAAGTTTTACGGCGGGTGACGATGGGCAACCTTTTTGTCCCGCAGGTTTCCGAGGGGAGCAAAAAGGTTGCCCGTCGGCAGGCCCCGCCTTTGCTATCCTGCGGAGCCAGAGCCCAAAGCCAACCAGCCGGCGTCACCTTATTGCAGCCCTTTCAGGCGGCCCAGGATCCAGCTGGCGAAGAACAGCGCCGCCGCCAGCAGCATCACCGCCAAAGACCCGTCCGGGTCGAACCGCGACGCCTCCCGCCGCCCTTCCCGTTCCGGCGGCAAAGACTTCAGCAGCTCCTCCGGCCCCTTTTTCGGATCCAGCCGGTAATAACCCCCGCCAAGCCCCGCCGCCGTCTTCTTTAAAACCTCCTCGTCGGACGGCGTGAAAACCGGAGACTCCTCCGCCTCGAACACCGCCTCCGCCGAACCCAGATACTCCCTGCCGCTTTTCACCGAAACCCTCAGCCGGTTGCGCCCGGACTCGGCCGGCGCGAACGCCGCCTCATAAATGCCGCGCCCCGCCGCGGAAAACTCCACCGGAACCACTTTCCCGCCCGCCTCCAGCGAAGCGTCCACCGAAACCGCGTCGCTGTCCGACGGCGGCAGATAATTGGCGTTCAGCACCTTCAACCGGAAAGCGCGGCTTTGACCGGAACGCGGCAGGGATTCAAGCGCCACTTTTTCAAGACTGAGCGAACCATCCAGATAGGCCAGCGTGCGGCCCCAGAACGCGGAATAAAGCCCCGCATATCTGGCGTCCGCGGCGCCCAGCATCTTCCAGCGCCAGGTGGACGGCCCGGCGAGAACCATAACGCGCCCTTTTCCATAACTCTTTTCTGCGGAAAAAAGAGCGTCCCGTCCGGCGGCCGGATCTTTATAGTAAAAGACCGCTTTCGCCCCGGATTTCAGCGGGCCCAGAACATTGACGCCCTTAAGCGGAGGAGCGCCGGCCCAGAACCGCTCTTTATTTTCCATCCCGGGGAAAAGATCGGAGGCGGTATGCGACGCGGGCGAAACCCGGAACTCAAGATCCTGACGGTAGTCAGGCCCGCCCGCCACTTCGGCCGGAAGCATGGCGTTGAGGAAATCCATCCCGCGATAGCCCCCGCTCCCGAACGCGGACGGGCCTCCGAGAACCGCCAGTCCGCCGCCTTTCCTGACGAACTCCGCCAGCGAAGCCGCATAATTACCGTCCGCCGCGAAACGGCGCAGATCGAAATCCTGGAGGATAAAAACGTCAAAATGCGAAATATCGCGCAGAAAGATCTCGTTGACCGGAAAAGGTATGAGCGAAAGCTCGCGCTCATCCGCGCCCGGCATGTCCTCCGGGTTGCGCAAAATGATGAACGAAACCAGGTCTATGCCGCTTTGACTTTTCAGATGATCCCGCAGAAAAGCGTACTCAAAAGACGGACGCCCGGCCAGGTACATAACGCGAAGCTTTTCCCTGATGACCGAAACCTGTAATTTCCCGGCCGCGGAACACCCCGCGCCCGGCCCGGGCGCGGCGCAGACCGCATAAGCGGCCCGCCCCACCGAAGGGGCGCTGACGCTGAAAGAAGAGATCACTGTTTCATCCTGGCCGCCCGCCTCATATTTGCGCGTCTCAAGCGTATTCCCGGCGCCGTCCTTAAGCCGCAGCTCAAAACGGGAACCTTTCATACCCGAAACCCTTACCGCGGCGGAAAGCCAGAACGGAATATGGGCGAACGCGAACGGCGGACCGGAAAACCGCGTCACGGAGATCCCGCGCGGAGGAACGGTTTCGCCCACGGCCACAATATCCGTTTTTTTCGTGCAGCCCGCGGGCAGCGGCGGCGCTTTTCCGGAAAGGGAAAGTCCGTCGCTTAACACCCATACTTTGTCGGGGCAGGAGCCGTCGCGCGCGCCGTCTCCGCCGTCCAGTTCCGACAAGGCGCGGCCCAGATCGGAGTAAGAGACGCTGCCGGAACCGGCTGCCGCGAGGGAAGAACAATCCACCTTGTAAAGCCGGTCGGAGAAAGCGTAGCACTCCGGATCGGAGACGCCGCCCAGTTCCGCGCGATATTTACCAAGCCATGCCGCCGCCTGGTCGTACTTGGAAATTCCGGAAGACTTTCCGGCCGGGCCCTCCCGCATATAAAGCGAAGCGTCCAGCAGAACAGCCAGGACCGGCTTCACCGGAACCTGGCGGTAAAAAACCGCGTACGGCCGCGTTAAAAGCAGGGCCGCAAGGGCCGCGGCCGAGAATCTTAAGACCCTCAGCGCGGGGGGGAGCCCGGAAGATCTTTTCAGAGCGCGGATAAACGCCGCCATAAGCAGGCCCGCCGCCGCTACAAAATACCAGTTCGCGCCGATAAATACTTTCACCGTTTAACTCCCGGAACCGCATCAAGTTCTCGGAGGCGCTGCATGATGTACGGCTGATGCACGGCGTCCTGTTTATAGGAGCCGGTCAGCGCGTATATCAGTATGTTTATAGTAAGTTTTTCGCCCTCGCGCCGCCGGCGCTCTCCGCCGGAGGAAGGCTCGTAAAGATACCGCCCCATAGCGTCCCTGGGCCAGACGCCCAGCAGATCATTGCGTGAAAATATCACGGCATAGCGTCCACCGTATTCGGCGGCGGAAGGTTCGCGCTCAAGATCGAATCTGCCCCCCGGCGCCACGCTCATGAAAAAACTTTTAAAAAGAGGATGCTCCCTGGAAGCCGGCTTAAGCGGGGCCTCGGGCAGCGCCAGCTCAAGCGCCCGTGTCAGCCAGGCCGCGAACGGGCTCCGGCGCAGGCCCGAAGCGTCATTGGCAAAGATCGTACCGCCGGAAGCGAGGTAGAGGCGCAGACTGCGGATTTCGTCATAATCAAGGGCGCGGGGAGCGCCGTAACAAGAGAGAACCACAAAAGGCTCTTCAAAAAGCTCCGGGGAAGAAAGGCTAACCGTTTTTCTGGCCGGCTCCGGATCCACGCTGGTCGAAGCGGCCAACGCGCGCAGAATTTCGACCCTGGAGGAATCCATAACTCCGCAGCCGGAGCCAAGATCCAGTTCCGTGAGCGAAAAACCTCCGGCGCGCAGCGGAAAAGGAAAAAAAAGAATGCATACACACATAAACCCTTTCTTCACAGCGCCCTCCGGGAAAGCAGGAATTCAGCCAGAAATAACACAAGGGCCAGGAAAAGCAGGAACTGCCCGATCTCCACTCCGTATACCGCGCTTTTAAAAGCCTCCACCGGCGCGCCGCCCGGGAGCGGGATCCAGGGCGGGAAGCGCTCCGGCAAAAGATCGCTCTCTCCGTTCCCGGCGTCCAGGTTCACCGCAAAAGTTCCGCTTTCCGGAGGCGCGCTCCAGGAATACAGGCCGGGAGCGTCGGTAAGCGTGTATTTAAAAAACCCGTTCCGGGCCGGGACATAGCTTTTTACGCCGGACGGAGAGGTGATCTCGACTTTGACGGTATCGGCATTTTCCAAGGCGCCTTCATACACGCCGCCGACCCGCGCCTGCAGGAGCTTCGGCGGCCTGACCCCGTAAAGATGGCGGAGGATCGCGGCCATGAAAGGCGCGAACACGGGTTTGGCGGCCAGATCCGTACCGGGCAGGCTTAATGAAGATGTCCAGACCAGCACCCGCCCCCTGCCGCTCACCCCTCCGAGCAGGGCGGGACGCGGGGCGCCGGACGGATCCCTGAAATTCCAGAGCGTTTCAACCCCCCGGGGCGCTTCAAAAGCCGCCGCGCGCGCGGCGGAAACGCGCCGCAGCTCGAAGCCGGAAAATTCAACTTCTGAAAAACCGCCGGCGGGTTCCGGGAACCCAAGGGAAAACTCCCTTTCGAGCGTTTCCCCGGCCTTGAAACCCAGGCCGGACAGCACCGCCCGCTCGGCGGCCGCTTTTACCGGGGCTCCGGCGATAATGAAAGCGCCGCCGCCGGATCTGATAAATTTCAGGATAAGTCCGGCCTGGCGGGCCGGAACCGGGCCGTCAAAAACGATAAGCGCGCCATAATCCTGTCCGGGAAGCCGCTCAAGAGCGGACAATTCCAGGAAATCCGCGGAGAAAGCGCCGCCGGCGCCGGCCTCCGTCTCAAAGAATTTTTTGAGGAAATACGCTCCGCCCCCCGGCTTCAGTTCTTCCGGCCCGGTATAGAGCACAAGCGCTTTGCGGGAGCCGGTCTCTTTGCGGGCCAGGGAAAAAAAAACGGCGTTGTCCAGCGCGAGCGCGTCCGGCGTAAGAAGTTCGGCGCGGCCGGAGAGGTCGCCTCCGGCGGGGAGGGGGAAAACCGCGCCGCCGGAACCCGCTTTCAGGCTGCCGGAAAAAACCGGCGCGTAAAGGCCGGTGAGCGGCTCCTTTTCGGGGAAACCGCCGGAACTGCCGGTAAACACCGAGAGCCGGGCGCGCCCGCCGCTTTCAAGCGCGCCCGCGCCGCTCATCCAGGCGTTGGGAACTTCGGGGAAAACCAGCCCGGTAAGCGTCACGGCGGGGTCATAGCCGGAAAGCCCGGTCAGGGAACCGGAACCAGGCATGGAGGCGAAACCGTTACGGGCGCCGTCGCTTAACAGCAGCACCGCTTTTCTGCGGGAGGGAGATCTTGAGGCCAGCAGCCCGTAAGCTTTTTCCAGGACGTTGCGGTAATCCGTTCCTTTGAATCCCGGTTTTGCGGCGGCGAGCTGACTTGCGACAGCCGGGAGATCCGAAGTCCACCCCCCGCTATCGGCCTCCGAATCAAAAAAAACCAGCGCGGCCTCGTCGCGGGCGCCCAAAGTCCCAAGTATCCGCGCCCCGGCGGCGGCGGCAAAATCCAGGCGCGTACGCCCGGCAAAAGCGGCGCTCATGGAAAGGGAACGGTCGGCCAGGACGACCAGGCTTACGGGACGGACGGATCCCGCCGTAAGCCCCGAAAACGCGCCGAAAAAACGCCAGACCGACACCGGTCTTGAAAAAGCGCCCACAAGGGCTAGAATGGCCAGACACCGGAGCAAAAGGATAAGGGTTTTGGCCGCCGTTATTTTTTTACGTCTGACGTCCCTGACCGCGCGCAGCAGGAGCACGCTTGAAAAAGGAAGTTTAAAAGGCTTAAGGGGGAAGATAAAATTCAGCAGCAGCGGCAGCAGCGCCAGCGGCAGGAACCATAAAAAAGAAGGCTCAAGAAAACGCATTTTAAAATATCCCTATCAGTTTCTCCAGCGACATGAACGGGGGGACATCGGTGAACGCCGTGAACGAACGTACGCCCGAGACGGAGAAAAGCCGCTCCGTGCGTTTCAGCCAGAAAGCGAATTCCCTTCCGTGATCCTCCCTGAGCGCGGCGGGGGAAAGCTGAATCTCCTCGCCCGTCTCCATGTCTTTGAAAACGGCATTGCCTTCCCAGGGGAGCTCCAGCTCGGCGCGGTCCAGCGCCCGGAAAGCCCGCGTTTTGCCGCGGAACGAAGACAGCAGGCGGGCGAAAACCGCGAGGCGTTCCGGCGGCGCCATAAAATCGGAGAACACGACCGCGGCGGAGTTCCTGTCCAGGCCGGCCGCTATCTTCTTGAACGGCCCGGGCGGAAGGGAATCGCCCGACGGCCCGGTTCCGGCCAGCAGGGCATCCATCTCCGTCAGCGCGCGCGGATCCCCGGAGGGCCGCACGGAAGCGGTTCCGGCGCCGGAGAATACCGTAAGGCCGGCGTAGTCTCCGCGCGCCATCAAAAAACAGGCCAGGTAGAGAGCCAGCCTGGCGGAGTAATCCCATTTTGAGACGCTGGTGTCCGGCCCCCGGAAAGCCATGGAGGCGGAGGAATCCAGGATGAGATGGAAACTGACCGCGTTCTGAAGACTGAATTCCTTTATGAAAAGACGGTCGCTGCGCGCGTATACTTTCCAGTCCAGAAAACGGGTATCCGAACCGGCGGTGTACTGACGGTACTGGGAAAATTCCTGCGAACTGCCTTTTTTAAACGCGCTCGCGTGGCGGCCTTCAAGGGTTCCGCCGGATCTGAAAGGAGAAGAACGGACTTTGAGCGCCCGGATCCTGGCGGCGGCCTCGGGAGTCAGATACTTCATTGCCGCTATTCCCCTTCCTTCAACACCCGCTCCACCAGACTTTCTGCCGAGAGGCCCTCCGCTTCCGCCTGGAAATTAAGCACCAGCCTGTGGCGCAGGATTGGAAGCGCCGAGCGCCGTATATCATCCCTGGAAACCGCGAAACGGCCGTCCAGCAGGCACCGGGCTTTGGCGGCCAGGATCAGCGACTGGGAGGCCCTGGGGCCGGCGCCCCAGGTCAGCCATTTTGCGACGGAATCTGGCGCCCCTCCCCCGGGGCGCGTCATGCGGACGAGGCGCACGGCGTAGTCCATGGAAGTTTCCGGCACCGGGACTTTACGGACTATTTCCTGGAGGGCCGAAACCTCCGCCGCGGACAGGACTTTTTCAAGTTTTTCCGCCGGCGCGCCGGTGGTCATGGCGACGATGCGTTTTTCCTCTTCCAGGGAGGGGTAGCCGATGTTTACCTGCATGAAAAAACGGTCGAGCTGGGCCTCCGGCAGTGGGTAGGTGCCTTCCTGCTCTATGGGATTCTGGGTGGCAAGAACCAGGAAAGGAAGCGGCAGGAGGCGGGTCTGGCCGCCGGAAGTCACTTTATATTCCTGCATCGCCTGCAAAAGCGCGGACTGGGTCTTGGGCGGCGTGCGGTTGATCTCGTCGGCCAGCACCACATTCCCGAACACCGGCCCTTCCACATAGCGCATCTGCCTGGAGCCCGCGGCCGGGTTGTCCTCAAGGATCTCGTAGCCGGTGATATCGGAGGGCATCAGGTCGGGCGTAAACTGGATCCTGCTGAATTTGAGATCCAGGATCCCGGCGAGCGTGGAAACAAGAAGGGTTTTGGCCAGGCCCGGAACGCCTACGACAAGAGCGTGCCCGCGCGCGAAAAGGGTGATCAGGATATCGTCGATAACTTCGTCCTGCCCCACGATCACGCGGGCAAGCTGCGAAGCGATCCTCTTTCTTCCGCTCAGAAGTTTCTCCGCCAGTTCCATGTCGTTTTTTTCGCTCATACGCCTCCGGCGCAGGTCGTTCAGGCCGCCTGCTGGAAATACAGCTTATTATACTCAAATACGTGTTTTGGGACAAAAAAAAGGCAGGGCTGCCTTTTTGGGGGGTAGGGTGAGGGAGGCAGCCCTGACAAATTTCTTACAGAGGTATTGTAGCACCTGCTTTGACATTTGTCAAGCACGATCTTGCCCCAAAAAACGGGCCTTTCCTCCGGTACCCCCCGGTCCCGGAGGAAAGGCTTTGATCAGCGCAACGCCTCCCTCACCCAATCCCGTACTCGCGCAAAACTTCACCTTTTCGCTTTCGCGCCAAGGAACTTATCCACATACTCGAAAAGCGTCTTAAACTGGAACGGCTTCATAAGGTAAACATCGGCCCCGGCGTCCACGATCTTCTTCTTGATGTCCTCGGAATCGTAACCGGTCACGGCGATGACCTTTGTGTTTTTATTTTTGGCTTTGATCAGTTCGCAGACTTTAAAACCGTTAATATCCGGGAGCATGATATCCAGCACCACCAGGTCGGGTTTATGCTCCTCTACCAGCTGCCCGGCCTGAAAACCGTCGGTCGCGGTGAAGACCGTATACTCTTTGAGCGTTTTGAAAGCCTTGATCACCAGTTTCAGGAATTTCTCATCATCCTCCACCACCAGGATCTTTTTCTTTCCGGAGGCGCTCAGCAGGTCTTTAGGCACCGGCATGGAATTTTCATTCAGGAAAACCAGCAAATCCTCATGGGAAACCCGCCTGTGCCCGCCCAAAGTGGCGAACGCTTTAAGCTTGCCGCTGTCTACCCAGTTGGCCACGGTTCCCGGAACGATATCCAGCATTTTTGCGACATCAAAAGTGGAATATGTTTTTATGCGCATAGTATCCTCGATTTGTATTTTTGTGATTTTTACCCTTTCAATATTATAGCACATTTAAATTCCCCCGCAACGTTTTTTTATTTTTTTAAATCCGGTTTGATAACCGCCGGCAAAGATGAGGCTGCCGGATCCGGCATAAGCGTCCGCCCGAACCGCATTATTGTATTATTGTATTAAGGAGTTATATATTTTATAATGAAAGAGAGCCGGGCGCTTTCCGGGATAGAAGTCCGGAAACGCGCGCGGCGCGCGTTAATGACCGCAAAATGGGGGTTGTTTGATCAATAAAACCGTACTGGTCGTGGATGACGATCCGAATGTGGGGCTGCTGATCTCGGCGGTATTGAAAAAATTCAATTACACCGTAGTCACGCTTTACAGCGGCGAGGAGGTTCTCCGTTTCCTGGACAATGACAAGCCGGATCTCATCCTGATGGATCTGCGCATGCCGGGCCTCGACGGTTATGCCCTCTGCAAACGCATCCGCGACAACCCCGCCACGCACGGTCTCCCCATAATCGTCCTCAGCGGCGTATCGGAAGTGGACGCCAAGATAAACACCATCGAACTCGGCGCGGACGATTTCATCACCAAGCCTTTCGACGTGCGGGAATTGCGCGCGCGCATCAACCGCATTCTGAAACGCAAGAGCGCGGATGTGTCGCTGAACCCTCTTACCTATCTGCCGGGCAGTCCGGCCATAGAGGAAGACGTCCTCAAGCGCATGGCGGCTGAAACCCCTTTCGCGTTCGCGTACATAGACGCCGACAATTTCAAGGCCTATAACGACGTCTATGGCTACGCCAAAGGCGACGAGATCATCAAGCATATAGCCGCGGTCATCAGCGACGCGGCCAGGACGCACGCCGGAAAAGATTATTTTATCGGACACGTGGGGGGGGATGATTTTGTGCTTGTGACCAGGCCAGAGCTGATCGAGGCGGCGGGAAACGAAATAGCGAAAGAATTCGACAGGACGATACCGGACTTTTACAACAATGAAGACCGCCAGCGCGGCTACATAGTCACAGTGGACAGAAAAAACAAGAATCGGCGCTTCCCGCTCGTTTCACTTACTATCGCGGTCATAATACCCAAAGCGCTGAGGCATTACGGCAAACTCGTGGAAACCGCGGCCGAACTGAAGCGATACGCAAAGGAGCTGCCGGATCGCAAAAACAGCATCTGCATCAAAGACAGAAGGTTATAAATCTGATGACTGAAACCGACAACCTTTCCGGAACCGAGTTCGCGGGCTGCCGGATAATGACGAAGATAGGGCAGGGAGGCATGGGCTCTGTCTATACGGCCAGGCATCTGGCCCTGGACAAAACCGTGGCCGTGAAGATCCTTTCACCCGAACTGGCCCGTGACGCGCGCAATGTGGAATTTTTTCTGCGGGAAGCCCGCTCCGCCGCCAAACTTGAGCATCCCAATATCGTCCAGATATATAATTTCGGCCTGGAAAACGGCTCCTATTTCATCGTCATGTCGTATATTGACGGCAAAAGCCTGGCCGACGTGGTCGCTGAAAAGGGCCCTCTTGACGCGGAAACCGCGACCGGCATTATCCTGGAAGTGCTGGAGGGCCTCGGCCACGCGCATTCCAAAACCATCATTCACCGGGACATAAAGCCCTCCAACATCCTGCTGGGCGCCGATGGTCATCCGAAGATAGTCGACTTCGGCCTGGCCCGGAGTATCAACGAAGAAAAGCAGCTGACCATCGCCGGAGAAATGGTAGGCACAGCCTACTTCATGTCGCCGGAACAGGGTTTGGCGGCTAAAGTGGATCACAGGGCCGATCTTTATTCCGCCGGCGCCACCTATTTTTATCTGCTCACAGCCAGATATCCCTTTGAAGGTAAAAGTTCCATCGAGGTCATACATAAGCATATCGGAGAACCTTTCCCGAACATTATACGCCTGAAACCCGACCTTCCTCTATGGATCTCCCGCGTCCTGGAACATCTGATGCGCAAAAAACCGGAAGACCGCTACCAGAGCGCGGCCCAGGTGATCGACGAGATCAAACGCCTGAAAACCGCCGAGCTGGACGGCACTGCGGTCTCGAACGAGCGCTCCATAGAGCTGCCTGAGCTGTCTGCCCGTCTGGCCGCCCGGGCGGAAGCCGCGCCCGCGCCTCCCCCGCCTCCGCCTCCTCCGCCGCCCGAGTTTAAGCCGTTCCAGCCCAGCGAGGCCCCGCTCTCCTCCGACCATACCCCGCCGGCGCCGCCACGGCTCTCCGTGAACCGGAAAGAAACGCCGTCGGGCAAAGAGTTGCAGCTGCCTAAGCTTCATAACGCCATAAAAACCGCCCGTCATGCCTCGGTCACGCTGGCGGCCATGGGTTTTTTTCTGCTGGCGGGTTCGACAGGTACTCCTAAATCTACGATCCCGGCCTCGCTTCTTTCTCCTTTTTCTTCCGGAACCGCTGCCGCGTGGATATTCACGGCAGCCGGCCTGAGCCTGGCGGTCTGGTCGGTATTTCTCAAACCATTGAAGCTCACGCCGATGCATTTCCTCTTCTCGGCCGCCTCGGCGCTGGCCGCTTATGCGGGCGCCGTTTACGCCCCTTCGCCCGAAAGCACCGACCTGGTGTCAAAAGCATTTTTCTGCCTGAAACTGGCCGCCGAAAACATCGCCTCGCCCGCCAGCCTCCCGGCCTATTCCCTGGCTCTGTTCCTCGCGGCCTCAAAATCGGCTTTCAAACCGCACTGGGCGGCAAAAACCGGCGCATCGGCCGCTTACGGACTCTCCCTGCTGCTTACTTATACCTATTTTAGAAACGGCCTGGCCGTCCAGCCCGAAACCACCTATCTGGCCCTGGCCGCCGCCGCGTCGCTGTCCGGCCTGGCCGCCGCGTTTATCCAGAGGCGGGGAGCCCTCCTCTTCAACCCGCCGGTACTGTTCCTGGCCGCCAACGTTTTTATCTTCGCCATGTTCTCCGGCCCGCAGATCGCCGCGCTCACGGAGGCCAGGCTCGCCCGGGAAACACCGCGCGTGGAGGAACTCAACCGCGAGGCATACCGCGCATACCGGCTGGCGCTGACGGAGCGGGAGGCCGCCGTCCCGGAATTCGACACTGACGGGCGCCCCATAGAGAAAAAACCGGTCGTAAAGCCGGCGGCGGCGCTCCCCGCCACGCGCGAGGAACTGGGCCGGGCCGCCAAAGCGGAGCACCTGGAACTGCTTGCCTCCAGGCTCAGGAGCGATCTCCTTAACGCCTCGGGACTGATATTCCTGGCGCTTTTTATGCTGCTCATGGCCAATATCTATTTTGTGGAAGAGACGATGTCGTACTACGGGGAGCGGGATGCGGCGCAGGAATAGCGCTGGTTTGCGGGGTTCCGCTTCAGCGCTTATTTGACTACTAACGGAGGAAACCGGTGAAAAAATTTATCTTCTCAAATATACTGTGGGGTACGGCCATGACTCTGGCCGCGCTCTTTTTTTATTTTTCCGGAACCGGCATAGAGCCGCTGGAACTTAAGTTTTACGACTTCAGAACCCAGCTTAACGCCCGCACCTCCGCCAAAAACGAGATCGCCATCATAGAAATAAACGACGACAGCATCTCCAAAATAGGCCGCTGGCCCTGGCCGCGCTCGCGCGTGGCCGAAATGCTTGTCTGGCTGGCCGCGGACGCCGCCAGGCCGGCGGTCATCGGACTCAATATCCTGTTCTCCGAACCGGAAACGAACAAAGACATGGAAATTACGGAGCTGCTGCGCCGGAAATATCAGGAGCTGGTGGCGGCCAGAAAGATAAGGGAAACCACAAAGGAATCGGAGTTCGATAAAATACTGCTTGAAACAAAAAAGGATCTGGATAACGACGCCAAGCTCGCGGCCGCCATCGAAGGGGCCGGGAACGTCGTCCTGCCTATGTACTTCAAGACCGACGAGCTTGTTTCCAAACCTCCGGCCGAACCGGACTGGCTGAAACAATACTCCGCCGCGGCGGCCCAGACCCCCGGCGCCTCCGATATGCAGATAGAAGGCTCGGGCTTTACGGCGCCGCTGGAGATCCTGGCGTCCTCCGCCGCCGGGATAGGCCATGTCAACGTTTTCAACGACGGCGACGGGACAGTCAGGAAAGAATATCCGTTCATCCCTTACAATCAGAGTTTTTATCCGTCTTTCGCCGAAGAGCTCGCCAGAACCTATCTCAAGCTGAAGCCTTCCGACGCCGTTATCACGCCCGGACGCCTGCTGGCGCTCGGAAACCGCAAGGTGCCGCTGGATTATTCCTCCGCCATGCTTCTCGCTTTCAATAAAAGCAAGGCCTCTTTCAAATACTATTCTTTCTACGATGTGCTGAACGGCAAGATAGTTCCGGAAGCTTTCAAGGACAAGATCGTTCTGATCGGCCTTACCGCCCAGGGCGTGGGCAGCCTTTACGTCGCTCCCGTGGAAAAAAATCTGCCGGCCGTGGAATTCTCGGCCAATGTCGTGGAGAACATCCTGCATGGGCATTTCATCGCCAGACCCGACTGGGCGCCGCAGACGGAACTGGGGCTGATAATCTTCATAGGCCTCTTTATAACTTTCCTGCTGCCGCGGCTGAAAGCCGGCCTGGGCGCGGTTCTGGCGACCCTGCTCCTCGCCGGCCTGGGCGGAGCCGGAGTCTACCTGTTCACCGACAAAGGCTTATGGGTGAAAACGGCCTACCCCTCTTTCCTGCTGGTGGCCGGCTATATTTTCATAGTAAGCAAGCGCTTCTTCTCCACCGAAAAGAAAAAGGAACTGATAGAAGTCTCCGCCATAGAGACCAATAAAATGCTGGGCCTGTCGTTCCAGGGCCAGGGCATGCTGGATCTCGCTTTTGAAAAATTCAGAAACTGCCCGGTGGACGGAGCCATGAAAGAACTGCTTTACAATCTGGCCCTGGATTTTGAACGCAAGCGGCAGTTCAACAAAGCCGCGGCGGTCTACGGCCATATAGCGTCCAAGGATCCTAAGTACAAGGACATCCAGGACAAGATCGCGATGCTCACAAAAGCCTCGGACGGCGCGGTTTTCGGCGGCTCCCTCGGCAAGGCCGGAGGCGGCGACGCGACCATGCTGGTGGCCGGCTCCTCCACGATCCCCACGCTGGGACGCTACGAGATCACCAAAGAGCTGGGCAAGGGCGCCATGGGCATAGTTTACCTGGGGCGCGATCCCAAGATCAACAGGATCGTGGCCATAAAGACCCTCCGCTTCGAGGAGGGGACGGAAGAAAAAGCCCTGAAAGAGATGAAAGAACGTTTCTTCCGGGAAGCCCAGGCCGCCGGGAACCTTTCCCATCCCAATATCATCAAGATCTACGACGCGGGAGAGGAACAGGATATCGCCTACATGGCCATGGAACTTTTAAAGGGCGACGATCTGAAAAAATGGACCGCCAAAGGAAGCCTCCTGCCGGTGGAAAAAGCGCTGGATTATGTGGCGACCTCCGCCGAGGCGCTGGATTACGCCCACAAGAACGGGGTCATACACCGCGACATCAAGCCGGCCAACATCATGCTGCTTGAGAACGGGGAACTGCGCGTGGCGGATTTCGGCATAGCCCGCATACAGGCCTCCTCCAAGACCGCCACCGGAACCGTGCTGGGCACGCCTTATTACATGAGCCCCGAACAGATCGCCGGCAAAAAAGTGGACGGCCGGGCGGATCTCTTCTCGCTGGGCGTGACGCTGTACGAACTGCTTACCGGCGAACGCCCCTGGAAAGGGGGGGAAGCCGTCGGCACGCTCTTCTTCCAGATCAGTTCGGATCCCTATCCGGATCCCCTGCTTATCAGGCCGGAACTGCCGAAAGAGATCCTGCCCATAATCGACAAGGCCCTCAAAAAAAATCCCGATGAAAGATATCAGACCGGCGCCGAGATGGCGGCCGATATAAGACGCCTCCTCCACAAGCCGGCCGGATCCGGAGCGGCGGCCCCAAAGCCTGAGACGAAGCCTCAGACGGCGCAGCCCCTTTCTCCCGCTCAACCGGCCCCTAAGCCCGCCGCCGCGGCGCAGCCGCTCCCGGCCTCACAGCCTAAACCCGCCCCGGCAGCCCAGCCTAAACCCGTAGCGGCGCAGCCGCTTCAGGCCCCGCAGCCTGCGCCAGCCCCGGCGATCCAGCCCAAGCCCGCGGCGCAGCCTCTCCCGGCGGCTCAACCCGCCGCGGCGGAGGAGCCGCTGAAAAAGCGTGAAGCGCCGGGACTGGAAAAAGAACCTCGTCCGGCCCAAACCTTGAAGATGGAACCCCAGCCGCTCCCGGCCCCGGCCCCCAGGCCAGGCCCGGCCGGATCGCAGCCGGCGCCGCTTAACCGCGCGCTCAACGGAATAGAACTTGAACCGCCCCCGGCCACCTTATCCCTCTCTCCCCAAAAGAAAGAGAACGACCCGCTTCCCGCGGCCGGACTCCCCGGCCTGCCGCCCAAAGCCGCGCAGCCTCAGGCCCCCGCTCCCGCGCCGCTTATTCCGAGCGGTCCCGATTTTGAAAAGACTCTGCCGCTGATCTATCCTGAAGAGGAGAAAAAATGAGCTTTAAGATGGAAGTGGCGTCCCTGTCGGATACCGGAAAAATGAGAAATAACAACGAGGACAACGTCCTTACGGACGGGGCGCTGGGCCTCGCCATGGTGGCCGACGGCATGGGCGGACACAGTTCCGGGGAAGTGGCCTCCTCCCTGGCTGTAAAAGTTACGCGCGACAAGTTCGAGTCCATGCGCAACACCCGCCTTAAGCCCGGAGCGTACGAAGAAAAATACGCCCTGGAAACCAACCAGCTGGGCTTCGCCGTCCAACTGGCGAACAGCGTCATCTACGAGGCCGGAAATTCCACGCCGGGAAACAAAGGCATGGGAACCACGCTGAGCGTCCTGTTCCTGAACGGCGACAAAGCTTCCATCGCGCACATCGGAGATTCGCGCGTCTATCTTTTCAGGGACGGCGTGCTGCAGCAGGTGACGGAGGATCATTCCATGGTCATGGATCATGTGCGCAAAGGTCTGATGACGCTGGAACAGGCGGAGCGGTCTCCGTTGCAGAATATCCTCACGCGCGCGCTCGGCGCGCAAAAAACCCCGGCGGTTGATCTTAAAGAGATCCCGATAATGGAAAACGACAGATTCCTGCTCTGCACCGACGGATTGTTCAAAGCCGTGCCGGTAGAGCAGATAGCCGGGATAATGAAAGCCAATCCGGACGCGCGGCAGGCCTGCGACATCCTGGTGCGGACGGCGAACGCCAACGGCGGCCCGGACAACATTACCGTGGCGATAGCCGCTTTCAGAAAAAAGACCCTGAAAGAGACTCTTGGAGACATGCTGAAACTGTAAAGTTCAAAGGTGAAAATAACGATATGCCTAAAATACTGCTTAAATTCGAGGCCGCCGTCATAAAGGAAATAAAACTGGACAAACCGGCGCTGACCGTGGGCCGCAAGCCCGAGAACGACATCGTCCTTGAAAACGCCACGGTCTCGGGACACCATTGCAAACTTTACGAGGCCGGAGGCGGCTGGTTCGTCGAAGACCTGAACTCCACCAACGGCACTTTCGTTAACGGAAAAAAAGTCCTCAAAGCCGGGCTCCGTAATAACGACAGCATCGGCATAGTTAAATATCTCCTTATATATATGGACGAAACCGGGGCCGGCGCGCCCAAGGCGGACGAAAAAGCTCCCGAACCCGAACTCCCGCCGCAGAAAGCCCGGGTTCAGGGTTCGCTCGAAGTCCTGGAAGGCCCGGCGGACGACAAGAATGAACACGAACTGACCAACCTTTCCACCTATATAGGCAAAACCGCCCAGGCTAATATCCAGTACAAGGGCTCGGGCATCTTCAACACCGGGCCGGATATCGCGGCGGTAATCACGCTGCGGCCCGAAGGCTATTATCTCATCCCTATAAAGGAAGGATACGCCACGCATAACGGCAACCCGCTGAACGAAAAAACGGCGCTCAAGGACGACGACGTTATAGCCGTGGGCGGAACCAAGTTCCGGTTCTTCGTAAAGAAATAGGGAACGGGTGACGACCAGCTTTCGATCTTATTCCATCCAGCGGACTGTCCTGCAAAGCCGGAATCCGGATCCTTATATTAGCAGTCCTCCCTCAAGACTGCTATTGACACCGGAAACCGCTTTTGCTAAAATAATTAGCAGTTAAGAGATCGAAGCGCCAATAATATTTTTTTTAATTCAAACTAGGAGGATGCACCAATATGTCAGAAACAGCGACAAAAGTAAAGATACAGCCGCTTGGGGACCGGGTTATCGTAAAACCCCTTGAGGCCAAAGAGGTCAGGAAAGGCGGGATCATCATTCCGGAGACCGTCAAAGAAAAGCCCCAGGAAGGGGAAATCATCGCCGCCGGAAAAGGCAAAACCACCGAGGACGGCAAACTCGTCGCCATGGAACTGAAAGTCGGCGACAAGGTGCTCTACGGAAAATATTCCGGCACCGAGATCAAGATCAACGACGAGGATTACCTCATCATGAGGGAAGAAGACGTCCTCGGCATAATCAGGTAACTTACAGGAGGAAATGAACAATGGCTAAACAAATCATATATTCGGAAGAAGGCAGGATGCGCCTCAAGGCCGGCGTGGACAAACTGGCCAACGCCGTAAAAGTGACCCTCGGCCCGAAAGGCAAGACGGTCATACTCTCCAAGAAATTCGGCTCGCCGACCATCATTGACGACGGTGTGACCATCGCCAAAGAGATAGAGCTGGACGATAATTTCGAGGACATGGGAGCGCAGCTGGTGCGCGAAGCCGCCTCCAAGACCAACGATGTCGCCGGCGACGGCACCACCACCGCCACCGTGCTGACCCAGGCCATCTTCACCGAAGGCCTGAAAAACGTCACGGCCGGAGCCAACTCCATCTATCTCAAGAAAGGCATCGACAAAGCCGTGCAGGCGATCGTCGAAGAGCTGAAGAAAATGGCCAAGCCCGTAAAAACCAAGGAAGAAAAAGCCCAGATAGCCACCATCTCCGCCAATGACCGCGTCATAGGCGATCTCATCGCCCAGGCGATGGAGAAGGTCGGACACGAGGGCGTGATAACCGTGGAAGAGGGCAAATCCTCCGAGACCGAACTGGACGTCGTGGAGGGAATGCAGTTCGACCGCGGCTACGTCTCCCCTTATTTCGTGACCGATCCCGAAAGAATGGAGTGCGTGCTTGAAGACGCCCTCATCGTGATCACCGATAAGAAGATCTCCGCCATGACCGAACTCCTGCCCGTCCTCGAAAAGATCGTCCAGACCGGCAAGCAGTTCCTTATCGTCGCGGAAGACCTCGAAGGCGAAGCCATGGCGACACTGGTCGTGAACAAGCTGCGCGGAACCCTTAAAGGCTGCGCCGTGAAAGCCCCCGGCTTCGGCGACAGGCGCAAAGAGATGCTGGAAGACATCGCCATCCTCACCGGCGGCGAGGTCATCAGCGAAGAGCGCGGCATGAAACTGGACAAGGCCGGCGTAGAGCAGCTGGGCAAGGCCAAACGCATCGTCATCGACAAGGAAAACACCACCATCGTGGACGGCGGCGGGGATAAGAACGAGATCAAAAAGCGCACCGCCCAGATCCGCAAACAGATAGACGACACCACCTCCGACTACGACAAGGAAAAGCTGGAAGAAAGGCTCGCCAAGCTTTCCGGCGGCGTGGCCGTGATCCGCGTCGGCGCGGCGACCGAGACCGAGATGAAAGCGAAAAAATCCAAGGTCGAGGACGCCAAGAACGCCACCAAAGCGGGGGTACAGGAAGGCCTGCTCCCCGGCGGCGGCGTAGCGATAATACGCGCCGCCAGGGCCCTGGACAAGGTCAAGACCGACAACGAAGACGAAAAGACCGGTCTCAACATCGTCCGGAAAGCCATCTACGCGCCCCTGCGCATAATCGTGGAGAACGCCGGCATGGACGGTTCCATCGTGATCGAGAAGATCAAGAACTCTCCCGCCGAGATCGGCTTTGACGCCGACAAGCTGGAATACGTGGACATGATCAAGGCCGGCATCGTGGATCCCTGCAAGGTGACCCGCACGGCGCTTGAGAACGCGGCCTCCATCGCGAGCACGCTGCTGACGACGGAAGCGCTGGTGGCGGATCTGCCCGAGAAGAAGGACAAGATGCCCGCGATGCCCGGCGGCATGGGCGGAATGGGCGGCGGCGGAGACATGTATTAAACGACGCCATAAGCCTTAGGCCATAAGCCGTAGGCAGAAAAACCCCCGGACCCAAAGTCCGGGGGTTTTTATTTATGCAAGGCTGGTCAATTTCAACTTATGCTCCGCAGGATAGCAAAGCGGGGGCCTGAAAGTTGCAGTTGGCTTGCAATATCGGCGCCCTGTCACTACACGGAAAGATGGCGGCAGGCTGCCGGTTCGGGGTCCTGCCAGGGCCGGGCCTTTCCGCTTCCCTCGGCGGCCTGCGGGACGGAAAGGCCCGGCCCTGGCACCCCTCCAGCTCTACCCTGCCGCCATCCTTCCTCAATATTCAAGTTCATTTGAATGACAAAAAAGGCACGGTTTCGTATCATCTATATTTAGACTCGCGATCTAACATGGAGGAACGAAACCGTGCATATACAAACTACCACATTACAAACCGCAAATCCAATAGTCCTGACCTTCACCGACAAACCCATAACCGCTTGGGGCGGCATGTCGCTGCTTGCCGGTTACGCAGCCCGCATCAAACTGCCGGAAGCTCTTAACCGGCATCTGTCATTTGATATCTCCTCGCCAAATGCGACAAAGCCTATAGACATAATCTTGGCTTTTATGAGCGGCGTTCTGACCGGCGCGCGGCGGTTTGCGCACATCGAGGCTTTACGGCATGACGAGGTCATCAGGGAACTGCTGGGCATGAAGCGATTCCCGTCCGATATTACGATAATGCGGTTTTTCAAGCGATTCGGGCAAAAAGAGCTATACGAGGTGTTTGAGCCCCTGCGCGCCGTACAGATAGAACAGATGACGCCGCCCGGCGACTACACGCTGGATCTGGATTCGTCCGTATTCGAGCGTTACGGGAAGCAGGAAGGCGCGTTATTGGGTTACAACCCGAAGAAGCACCGTCGGCCCAGCCATCACCCGTTGCTTGCAACACTTGCCGAGAACGACGCTGTTATCCATTCATGGCTGCGCAGCGGCAACACGGCAAGCGTAACCGGGGCCATAGATTTTATGAGCGAGGCCATGTCGGCGCTGCCCGCGGGCGCGAGGGTTAAAATCATCAGGGGCGATTCCGGCTTTGACAGCGAGAAAGTGTTTGCTTTTCTTGAAAGTGGGAAACTGCGTTACGCCGTATCAGCCAGGTTCACCAGGGGCGTAAAAAGAGAAGTGCGGACAATAAGTGACTGGCGGGCTTTGGACGAGGATGTTTCGGTGAGCGAAATCATATTCCAGGCCAAAAGCTGGAGCAGGGGGCGCAGGCTGGTGGTTATACGGCAGCGTGACCGGCCGAACGATTTCGTGAAAGGCAAGGAACTGTTCGATGACAAAGCATATCTGTATCAGGGCATCTTCACGGATATGCCGGCCGCGCCGGATGAAGTGTGGCGGTTTTACCGTAAGCGGGCTATTCTTGAAACCCGCATACGAATTGAAATGGGACTACGGGATAGACGGGTTTTGTATGAAGAAGTTTTATGCGACGGAGGCGGCGTTCCGCGTGGTGTGTTTCGCTTATAATCTGATGCAGCAGTTCCAGAAGGCGATCGGCATAAAGACGAAAAAGACGCTCGGAGTTATACGGACGATGGTTATTGCCTGCGGAGCCGAGTTGGGCAGGGATGGGCATAAAATGGTGCTGAGACTATCGCTGGCCGGCAAACGGAGAGAGCGGTTCCGGGACTATTGCGGGAGGGTTTTCCATTGGGAGAAATTCAATGGTGTTGCAGTTGAAAACGGATAAAAGAAAACAGGGAAAAGGAGGCGCTATGGAACGATAAAACAGGTCGAAAAATCAGGCACAGAATTATTCCCGGCTTTCATTGGCAAAAGCACGGGTAACTGCATTTTTCAGGTTAAGGTAAAACTTTCCGCCTCTGTCATCCCCGCAATCCGTAGGCGGGGATCCAATAAACATCCTCTTTACCCGCCGCAGATTCCGAACGGGCCTATGTGCCTAAATTTTTCGGGCAAAAGACCTATGCAAAATGGGTCAAAAAAAAAAAAAACGAAATGGGTATTATGCCCCTTGGTGACGACCTCTTTATCGGCTAAACTATAGTAACGCAGCAAGCTTTGTACACAAGACAGCAAACACTCGGCGGACAGATATTAGAGGGGAGAAAAATGAAAAAAATAATGATGGCTGTAGTTATGGTTATTTCTGCAAGCGCGGCCTATGCCGCCCCTGACTTCGGCGACCTGGATGTCAGCGTCAACGAGCTCAAAGCGGCCTCTGCAAACGACACAGCAATCGTGAAGTTCAAAGCCGCGGATAAATCCGCAGATGATTCCGCAAGACTTGCGGGTCTGAGCGGTGGGACTGCATATAAAAAACTGGAAAATCTGTTTAAGTCAGGATCCCCCGCCACCAAGGACAGCCTGCGCGGCCGGCATGTGGGAAGAGGGGTGGATTCGTTAAACGAGAACAGGTTTATGGCCGCAATACTTATTGGTAAAGATCAGCCTGATTTAGGTGGTCCCTTATTTGATTCAGACATCAACTTCACCATCTCCGAGGGCTATAATGCATCCTTTCCTGCCGCATATGATCATCTGTCATACGATGAACTGTCCACATTGGAATGTAATCTAACCCCGCAGGCGGTGATATTCCCGGGCGCTAAACGGAAAACCATGAACGAGTCGGAGGGTTTGAGCATAGAAGATGAATACCGTGTCGCCGTAGTAGATGGGTATAAGGCGTATATCGTGCAACGATCTACATGGAACACTTGGGCAGCGAAATGGGTCAGGTACACTTATTTCTATATGGCGTATGCATCGCCTTACCCATAGATCCGGCAGTAAATGCGGTCTCATGGCGGTAGTCTCGGCCCCCGCGTGGTGTATCTGCGCGGGGGCCGCGCCAATTCTCCGGGGTGACGGTACGGGCTTCGCCAGGGCTGACTTGGGGACGCCCTTAGATAATTAGTTTTTTGCCGGATTGATTGGGACAGGCGCGCCTGATCATGCCGTAGGCGTGGTTTTTTCCTATGAAAGGCGGCTGTTTTTTGCTAGAATGTAGCTACTGAATGCCGGTCATCGAATCCGCACGAAAAATAAAACTCCTGGAAAATTTCCAGTTAATAACCGAGAAAATCGCCGCCGCCTGCCTTAAGGGCGGCAGAAACGTTTCGGAAGTGGATTTTTTGGCCGTCACAAAGTACGCGGATACCGACGATGTGAAATACCTAGTGGAAAGCGGGAAACTGCGGACGGCCGGCGAGAGCAGGGTGCAGGACGCGGCAAAGAAGTGGGTTGAGGGGGAACTTTCCGAAGCGAGACCGCTGGTCAGATTACATTTTATAGGCCGGCTCCAATCGAATAAAGCGGCGGACGCGGTGGAGCTGTTCGACTGGATAGACTCCGTAGACAGCCTCAAACTCGCCGTTCAGATCAACCGTCACGCCGGTCTGAAAGGGAAAAAGATGCCCGTCCTTATCCAGCTGAAACTGACGGCCTCGGACACGCAGGGCGGAATAGACCCGGCGCAAGCCCCCGGACTCCTGGAAGAGATACGGAAACTTCCTTTCCTGGCCCCTTCGGGATACATGGCCATAGCGCCGGCGGACAAAGATCCCGAAACCCTGAAGCCCCTGTTCAGGGAAGTAAAACGCATATTCGACAGAGATTTCCCCGGCGAAGTGAACGCCTACGGTTTTAAGAACTACCTCTCGCTCGGCATGAGCGGGGATTTTGAGGAGGCGGTGCAGGAAGGATCCAATCTGCCCAGAATAGGGCGCCTGCTGTTTGCGTAATCTACGGGAGGGCAAATGATCGTTAAAGTCAGAGTGATACCTAATTGCGAAGACAACGAAGTCGTCTCCAGGATAGGAAGCGTCCTGCGCGTCAGGATCTGCGCCTCCTCGGCGGATCTCCAGATAAACAGCATGCTCCGCGACTACCTCTCGGAATTCTTTGAAGTCTCCATAAAGATGGTCAATATCATCCGGGGCGCCAAGGGCAGGGAAAAAACCGTTGAAATAACCGGCAAAACCGAGGAAGAACTCAAGAATCTGCTGGACTCGATCCCATAACAGCAGTGGTTAGTGTACAGTGGCCGGTGAACAGCAACTGAAAGGCTCCTCACTGACCACTGACCACTGACCACTGATCACTGACCACTGGCATGATACCTCCCCGTCTCATTTACAAAAAAGGCAAATTAAAAGTCCTGGATCAGCGCCTTTTGCCGCACAGGGTCGCCTATCTGACGGTTCGCAACGCGGCCCAAACGGCCAAAGCTATAAAAGATATGGTTCTGCGCGGCGCTCCGCTCATAGGCTGCGCCGCCGCCTGGGGCTTCCCGCTGGAGCTCAGGACGCGCCGCCCGTCTTCCTGGAAAGAAACCCTTACCCTGATCAAAAACGCCGCCCGGATCATCAAGGCGGCCAGGCCCACCGCTTTAGCGCTGTTCTACGCCGCGGACCGTATGCAGGAAAAAGCCGCCGCCATCATCGCCGGGCAGAAAGAGTTTTCTCCAAAAAAATACAGGCTGCTCGTCCGCGCTCTTGAGCGCGAGGCCGCGAAGGTGACCGAAGAAGACCGGCTGGCCTGCGCCCGCATGGGCGCACTCGGCGCGGATCTGCTCAAAAAAAATTCCATAGTCCTCACCCACTGCAACGCCGGCGCTCTGGCCACGATGGGCATCGGCACCGCGGTCGGCGTCATAACCGAGGCCCACGCGCGCGACAGGATCAAACACGCCTATTCCTCCGAGACCCGGCCCTATCTGCAGGGCGCACGGCTAACGATCTGGGAACTCCAGCGGAGCAAAGTGCCTTCCGAACTCATCACCGACAATATGGCCGCCCACCTCATGAAGACGGCCGGCATCAACGCCATTATCGTGGGGGCGGACAGGATCGCCGCCAACGGCGACACGGCCAACAAGATCGGCACCTACGCCCTGGCCGTGCTGGCCGGATACCACAAAATACCCTTTTACGTCATTGCCCCCACGCCCACCATAGACGCTTCGCTCAGGACGGGGGAAGAGATAAAAATAGAGGAGCGCTCTTCCGAAGAAGTCACTTTCATAAACGGCCGCCTTGTGGCGCCGAAAGGGGTCAGGGCCAGGCATCCCGGCTTTGACGTTACTCCCGCGAAACTGATAACTGCCATAGTCACGGAAAAAGGCGTGATCCGGCCGGTCAACCGAGCCAGTATTAAAAAACAATTTTAAGAGTTCCGCAATCTCTTTGTAACACCTCTTTGCTAACATTTAAACATGACCGAACCTGTTTCACGCTTTTTCGCTTTTACCAAGAGGAGCATCAAAGGCCCTTTTTATCCCAAAGACATCGCCCGGCTGCCCGGCTTCGGCAGGAACACTCTCGTATGCCCCGAAGCGGCGCTGGGCCAGTGGAAAGAAGCTTATCTCGACAGCGCCTTTCAAACGCTGCTTGAGGCCGCCCCTCAGGGCCCGGCCAGGCCCGGGCCGGCGCTGACCCCGGAGGCGGCGGATGACAGAGCCGTCCGGGCGCTGCTGGAAAAAGCCATCCTGAAAAACTCCCAGCTTGAAAGCGAAGTGAAAAGCATGAAGCGGGAATATTCCCATGAGAAGCGGCGTTTTGAAGAGGATCTGAAAAAAAAGGACGTTGAAATAAGGGCGCTGGCCGAAAAGTTCAAGCGGGTTTCCTCGGCCCATGCAGCCCAGGCGGAACATCCCTCCTGGGAACACTTGTACAAGACCCTGAAAAAACAGGCGGGAGAAAAACTTTTCGAAGCCACCCAGACGCTCTCCGAGAAAAGCGAGGAGAATCTGCGGCTCCGGAACCAGATCCAGAACATGGTGGACGCCTATGAAAATTCAAAGCGGAACCTCCTGGAAAAAGACGCCAGGGAACGCCTTGAGACGGAAAACGAGCTAAAAGCGCTGCGTTCGGAACTGGAAGAAAAGGAAATGGCCGTCACGGCCGTAACCGAGAGTATGCAGGGAGTTCTGGGGAAAACCGAGGAGTTCCAGCGCATCATGCTGGATGAAAGAAAAGAGCATGAAGAACAGACTACCCGGTTCTGCGAAGAGATCGGCAGGCTGAAAGGAGAAGTTAAATGGAAGCAAGCCGAGCTTGACCGCCTTAACGCCGAATTATCCGAAACTCTGAACAAAATAAAAGAATATGAATCCGTGGACGAACTGAAATCCCGCGAGCAGGAAGAACTCTACAGCGTCATCCACTCCAAGGTAAGGATCCTTTCCGGTTATTTCGAGAACCTGGAGTCACGCCTGAAATACGCTTTCAAGAAAGCATAGAGAGCGGCAAGGGCTCTAAATTGCCGCACATCCAAATTGCTATAATAACTCTGCTGATTTATTCTTTTTGCGTGGAGAAATCATGAATATCACGTTTAAACAGCTGGTCATGGCCGGCGGCCCCGTCCTTTTCGTCCTCGCGGCCCTGTCCATCTATTCCATAGCCCTCATCTGGGAACGCTGGTCGGCTTACGCCAGAACCTTTAAAGGCATGGACGATCTCCTGCACAAGGTGCATCTGATGATAAAAAGCGGGGAAACCCGCCAGATAGCCGAACTCTGCTCCAAGCTTAAAAGCCCGGCGGCCGACATCATCCACAAGGTGCTTACCCACTATGGAAGCCCGCTTGAAAAGCGCGAACTCGCCGAAAAGGCCATAGAATGGCACGGTTCCCACCTTAACAAAAGCCTGACCGCCATAGCCACTATAGGCAGCATCAGCCCTTTCATCGGACTGTTCGGCACGGTGGTGGGCGTCATCAGGGCGTTCCGGGATCTTTCGCTGTACGCGGGGGCCGGCCCTTCCGTGGTCGCCATGGGAATCGCGGAAGCCCTGGTCAACACCGCGGCGGGCCTTTTCGTGGCCATCCCGGCCATCGTCGCTTACAACTACTTCGTACATAAAGCCAATGATTTTTCAAGCGAGATGAACTGGATGACGGAACAGCTCATAGACAAAACCGCTTCCAGGGAATACACCGGCGTACTGTAAGATTGATTATGCGGATACATAACGTAAAAAAAGGCGTCATAGCCGATATCAACATGATACCGCTTATAGACGTATCGCTGATCCTGCTGATCATCTTCATGGTTATCACCCCTTTTCTGGTCCAGTCACAGATCCAGGTCAACCTGCCCAAGGCCTCGGAAGCTTCCAAAGGGACGGACGAGAACGTGATCACCGTGCAGCTCGCCGAGAACGGAGACGTGACCGTGGAAGGCAAGCCTCTCAAGTTCGGCAGACTGGAACGGGAACTCACTTTGCGGCTCGCAAAATCTTATAAAAAGACCGTCCTTGTGCAGGCGGACAGAACCGTAAGCATAGAGCGGGTGGTGGCCGCGCTGGACATCGCCAAAAAACTTGGCGCCAGCAAGGTGGGCATCGGCGTCTCTCCCCTGGATAAATAAGGAGCCTCCCAAGATGCGGTCTTACCTCGTTTATTCGTCTTCGGCGCACTTTCTGCTTCTGGCTCTTTTTTTCCTCCTGGCGCGCAACTCTTTCACGATGAAAAAGCAGACTCCCTACTACATAGATTTTATAGGCCAGGCCCGCGTCGTAACGATGGAAAAAGCCGGTGCCGCGCCGGGCGCCGAACGAGCGAAAGCGGAAACCGCCAAAGCCCCTAAAACAAAAGCGGGGGAGCCGGCGGACGAGAACCTCTTTTCAAAGCGGGGCGCGGAACCGCTGCCCAAACCCAGCGTCCTGAACGGAACCGCCGGCTTCCTTGAACAGCGGCAAGAGGAAAAAGCCGGGGGGGAAAACGGAACCCCGGTGCTGGCGGACTTCGCTAATTTTCCCTACCCCTGGTATATCGCCCAGGTGCGCGAGGCGTTGTGGGACTCCTGGACGAAGAAAATGCCGTCCAGCGGCGTATTCAAGTGCACGGTCAAATTCGAGATCCAGCGCAACGGGGCCGTACAGGGCGTCAGCGTCGAGCGTTCCTCCGGCAACCGGCTGTTCGACTACGCCGCCGAGACCTCCGTTGAGAGCGCCGCTCCGTTCCCGCCCCTGCCGGCCGATTTTTACGAAGACAACCTTACGGTCCACGTGGAGTTTAAAACTTTATGAAAACAGCGGCGATAACCGGCGGAACCGGGTTTATAGGCGGGGCGCTCGCCCGGGCGCTGCTGGCCCGGGGTTACAGAGTAAGGATCTTCACCCGCAAAATGCCGGCAAAAAAACTGGACAACGCGGAATACGCGATAGTTTCCTTTGACGACGAACTTTCGCTGCGGAAAGCGGCGGAAGGCTCGGATTTCATCATACACCTGGCGGCGAAGCTGTTCTCAAGGACGCGCGCCGGCTTTGAAAAAGCGAATATAACCGGCACGGCCAATCTCGTTAAAGCGGCCTGCGCCCTTTCAAAGCCTCCGGAAAAATTTATTTATATCTCCAGCTTATCCGCCGGCGGGCCGTCCGCCCCCGCTTCGGCCCCACGGAACGAGCTCATGACCGATGCCCCGGTCTCAAATTACGGGGCCTCCAAGCTGGGCGGGGAACAGGAAATAAAAAAACTTCCGGCCGCTATCCGCCGCACGGTTCTGAGGCCGCCCATAGTTTACGGCAAAAACGAATTCGGGATCTCGCAGATAGCGAACTGGGTCAGGAAAGGCTTCATGGTCAACGCCGGTTCAAGCGAGGGAGCGTTCAGCTTTATCTATGTGGACGACCTCACCGCCGCGATCATCACCGCCCTGGAAAACCCGGCCACTGACAGCCAAACCTACTATGTCTGCGAAAACAGGACTTACGTCTGGCGCGACTTCATAGCGCTGCTTGCCGCCGCCATGAAAGTCAGAATGCCGTATATGCTTAACCTGCCTGGAAATTTACTGTGGTTCCTTGGACTGGTATACGAAGGAGTTTCCCGGCTGGCCGGCGCGGAACCGGTTCTCAACCGGGACAAAGCCAGGGAAGGCGCCGCCGGCAGTTGGACGGCCTCCTCTTCAAAATGGGAGCGCGACACCGGCTGGAAAGCCTGGACCACGCTGGAAGAAGGCATAAAAAAAACTTTCTCCTGAGAATAAAACTAATTAACCAAGAGCGTCCCCGCTCAAAAGTTTTATATACTGATAATTGCGCGAACAGTGTTGAATATTTAAAAACACAGTTTCCTTATTTTTCAGGAGAATTTCCTCTCCGGGGGGTTCAGCGCGGCGACCAAGCGAAGCGCAGGGAGCAAGCGACGATGAAATGGGGGGCAGAGCCCCCCTTGTATAGCGCCTGGCCGAAGTTCCTCTAGAGGCCAGGGCGGGTTAGCCCCCGGAGCGTAAGCGGAGGGGCGCGGATCAGAGGGAGAGGTGGCCGAGTGGTTGAAGGCACCGGTTTGCTAAACCGGCATACAGGGTAAACCTGTATCAAGGGTTCGAATCCCTTCCTCTCCGAGTTTTTTGCTCACAAAAAACTCGTCTTGTCTCCCCAGTAAAACTTAACAGCAGCGTAGTCGACCCCGCCCTCCGGAAAACTGGCGCAGTCTCCGGTAACACACGACTCGACTACGCTTTCGTGTTCACACTCATGGAGAGCAGCGGAGCGATACAGGCTAGCGTAGTCGACCCCGAAGCTTTGATAAAAACCCGCTTTTGCGGGTTTTTGCTTTGAACCGCGAATTTGTGCTTGACTTGAAAAAAAATAAGCAATAGAATACTTTCAGATAAAAACTCCTAGGGGTAGGGGCTGAGTAACACAACCGTAACGCAACAATTGCTGAGACCCGCATCAGTACGCGCCGGCGCTTGTTTGTTCAACAAGGCCGGCGGGGTCGTCGCACCGCCATTCATCAGGACATCAACACGGTGGAACGGTTTAAGGAGGAATATTTATGCTTTCGTCGGATATGTTAACCGATAAAAATACTCAGGCGGATACCGGCCGCAAAAAACTTACGGAAAGCTGCGACAGGACAACGACGGCGCTGTTGGCGCGGAGCCCCGACTGGATGCCGGGAGGGAGTACTCCGGGTGAAAACGCCGGATGCGCCAGAAAGATAATCGATTACTGCACGGATAAGGGCGTAGATTGTTCCGTGGTGGATGAACATTTATCCTTGCTGATCACCCTGTCGGAGGAGGGCAGATCACATCAGTTCAGGTACGATAAGAGGAATTTTGCGTGGGTTCGCCATTGCAAAAAGTTCTGTATGGCGTTGGACCGGGAATTATTAAAACTGAAAACCCAGTAACGCTGTCTAAAACACTGGAGATATTCACAAGAAAGCGGTGCTGGTTACGGGAGGCGGCCTGGCCTGATCAGGGTTAAGCGCGCGCGGTTCCTCCCGGCGGGTTTTCATCTTTATTGGGGGGTACTATGAATAACATCTCAACCGCCGGAAAAGCCGCCGGCATTTCTCAACAGGCGCTGGAAACCGCCGGCCGGGAAATGCGCAGCATCCTGGAAAAAGAATCTTTCAAATCTCTAGCCAAGCTTCTCTGCGAAACGACCGGCAGGCTCATCGGCGCGGGCGCCGGCTACGCCGTCCTCATCAACCCGACCGGCGGCAAGCCTGAAATTTCGGTATGGGATCCCTCCAGCCATAACTACACTATGCGCTCCTCCCTGCCTTCCTGCATTGCGGATCTGGACAGAAATATTAACAACCTCTCAAAGCCTTTCTACCGCAACAACCTTCCCGGATCCGGCGAGGGGGGGAGCGCACGCTCCGTGGGAGGGGCCGCCGGGCGCAATCTTATGACCATCCCGCTGGTCATGGACAGCTGCTCACTGGGCTTTATAGGGCTTACCGATAAGCTGGGCGGATTCACCGACGAAGACGTCAGGAAAGCCGAAGACCTTTCCCGGCTGGCGGCTGTCGCCATCGCCAGGAACATAAGCCTGGAGATGCTCAGCGCGCGCGAGAAGCAGTACCGGGATCTTTTTGAGCACGCGGGCGAACCGATAGCCGTGAGCGATATGCGCGGTATTCTTCTGGACGTGAACAGGAAAACCTGCGAGACGCTGGGATATTCCAAAAGCGAATTGCTGGGAAAAAACATTAGAAGCATCCTGCACCCTGAATCCCTGGCCGGGATAGCCGCCCGCCTGGAAGAGGCGAGAGCGGAGGGAGAGTTTGTCTTCGAAGCGGCCTGCCTGCGCAAGGACGGCGCGCGCCTGGACATGGAACTTTCCTCCCGGATCTTCGATTATTACGGAACCCAGACCATCCTGACGCTGGCCAAGGACGTAAGCGGGCGCAAAAGGTCGGCGCAAGCCGCGATCCACGACAAAGAACGTCTGGAAAGTCTCTGGAAAATCTACAAACACCAGGCGAAAGGCATAAAGGAACTATTGGACTACCTGCTCGAAGAGTCGCTCAAGCTGACCGCCAGCCGGGCCGGGAAAGTCTATCTGCATTATTACGACGCCCAAAAAAAGAATTTCTTCCTGGAGATCTGGGGAAGGGATCGGGAGAACAAGGATCGCGTGATAATCAGTCCGCCTATGCCGGCTCCCAGAAAGACCGGCATCTGGGGCGAAGCGATCGCCCTGGGTAAACCTGTCCTTAGAAACACCGCGGCCTCTTCCCGGACAAAATCCGCTTCAGACGCAAACGCCGCGGGATGTCTGGCCGTCCCCATCTTCACCCCCGAACAAAACACCGCGGTCATAGAACTGACCCGTAAAGACGGCCCGTACACGGACTCCGACGCCCGCCAACTGACCATGCTGGTGGATTCGGTGCTGGAACTGTCTAAAGGCCGGAAAGCCGAAGAGGAGGTCGCAAAAAACCGGTGCATCCTGAACGCGATCCTGAACAGCACGCCTGACGCCATCACCGCCAAGGATATCTCCGGACGCTATACCACGCTGAATACGGGCGCGGCCGCCATAATGCATAAAAAACCGGAAGAAGTGGTAGGCAAGACCGACGCGGAACTTTTCCCGGAAGAAAAGATCCGGCAAATCTCCAAGACGGAAAAGAGAATACTTGCGACCGGGAAAATTGAAACTTTCGAAGAGGAGGCCGGCATAGGCGGGAAGAAACAGACTTTACTGGTGACCAGGGGCCCGCTTTTCGGCAAAACGGGGGAAGTCATGGGCATATTTTCCATGGCCCGGGACATAACCGAACGGAAACAGATGGAGACGGAGCTCCTGAACGTCCAGAAAATAGAGTCGCTGGGAGTAATGGCCGGCGGGATAGCCCATGATTTCAACAATATGCTTACCGCGGTGCTGGGCAATACCTCGCTGGCGCTTGAAAGCGTTCCGCCCAGAAGCCAGCTTTTCCGGCTGCTCACCAACGCCCTCAAGGCGTCGAGGGCGGCGCAGGAGCTTACCCATCAGCTCCAGACTTTCGCGAGAGGCAACGAGACGGCGGCCATGCACGTGCTGGATCTGCCCAGAGTCATAAAGGAAGCGGCCGCGCTGGCTGGTTCCGGCGCCAGGACAAAATTTGTCTTCGATTTCAAACCGGACACCCCGGCGGTAAAAGGCAGCGAGGGCCAGTTGAAGCAGGTCTTCAACAATCTGGTGCTGAACGCCCTCCAGGCCATGCCGCGCGGCGGCGCCATAACCATAAAAACGGCGCCCGTCACCATACAGGAGCGGATCCCACCGGGCCTTGAGCCGGGCGTCTACGCCAGGATCACCGTCGCGGACACCGGCGCCGGCATACCCCGGAACGCCGCGGGGAAGATCTTCGACCCCTATTTCAGCACAAAAAAAAGCGGGCGCGGCCTGGGTTTGTCCATGGCCTACGCCATAATCAAACGCCACGGCGGCCATATAGGCGTCGTCTCAAAGGAAGGCGAGGGCACCATCTTCTGCATCTACCTGCCGGCCGCAGGCCGCG
Organism: Elusimicrobia bacterium GWA2_56_46; assembly: GCA_001799575.1. Classification (GTDB taxonomy): domain Bacteria; phylum Elusimicrobiota; class Elusimicrobia; order Elusimicrobiales; family UBA9959; genus YA12-FULL-51-18. The sequence continues at coordinate 20,281 of MGTT01000010.1, read as the reverse complement.
GAATTGCGCATGAACGCAAGACGCAAAAACCCCTGAAAACCGGCAAGGGGCGGATCTTGGTGATGGATGACGACAAATTTGTGCTGGATGTCCTGACAATTATGCTCCGGCGCCTGGGCTACACTACGCAGACGGCAGTGGACGGCCGGGTGGCCATAGACACTTACACCAGGGCGGCGGCGGCGAAGCGGCCGTTCGGCGCCGTTATAATGGATCTCACCATTCCGGGCGGCATGGGCGGAGACGAAGCGGCGAAGCGGCTCAGGGCCATAGATCCGAACGTAAAGCTGGTGCTCTCCAGCGGCTATTCGAACAAATCGGTCATGGCCAATTGCGCCCAGCACACTTTCGACACTATCCTCCCTAAACCCTACCGTATTCAGGAAGTGGGGGAGATCATGGCCGGGCTTCTCAGCGGCAAAAAGCCGGGGAATAAAACGAAAAAGGGCAAAGAAGCCCGGACGTGAAAGCATCCGCCGCGGCGGCGTCCGGATTATTGCGTTGGCAATTGCGGGATTAAATTCATAAAATTGTACGGTGCCACGACCGACCAAAGTTTCTGCGGCCGCCGTAAGAAAAGCCGCCGCCTTTATCCGCGGCGGGGGAACGGTCGTTTTTCCGACGGAAACCGTTTACGGCCTGGGGGCCGACGCCCTGAACGCTAAAGCGGCCGCCAGGATCTTCGAGATCAAGAAAAGACCTCACTTCGACCCGCTGATCGTACATGTCTCGTCCATACGGCAGGCCCGGACGCTCGCGCATATCGGGCCCGAAGCCGAAGCGCTGATGAAGCGTTTCTGGCCGGGACCCCTGACCCTGGTGCTGCCGAAAAAGAAAATAGTGCCGGAGATAGTCACGGCCGGGCTGGACACCGTGGCCCTGCGCATGCCGGCCGATCCCACGGCGCTGGCCCTTATCAAAGCCGCCGGGACGCCCGTGGCCGCGCCCAGCGCCAACCGCTTCGGCTCCTTAAGCCCCACCACCGCGGCCCACGCCGGCGCCCAGCTTAAAAACGGCCCCGATCTCATTCTTGACTCCGGCCGGACCCGTATAGGCGTGGAATCCACGGTTCTGGCGCTCCGGGACGGAAAATTCTTCATCCTGCGCCACGGGGGGCTGCCGCGGGAAGAGATAGAGCGCGTCACCGGGCGTCTGGGCGCCGCGCTGAAAGGGGGGAGGCGCCCCGCTTCGCCCGGACAATTGCTGAAACATTACTCGCCGCGCGCGGCCCTTCGCATCATCGGCAAAACGCCGGTAAGACTGCGTAAAGGGATCAAATACGGCTACCTGGCTTTCACTTCCCGCCCGGCCGCGGCCGTCGGCTGTTTCAGGATACTCTCCCGCTCCGGAAACCTCGCGGAAGCGGCCGCCAATTTATTTTCGCATCTTAACGAACTGGACAAAGCCGGTGCGGACGTCATACTGGCCGAGCCTGTGCCGGCGCGGGGCCTGGGGCTCGCCATTATGGATCGCCTGCGGCGGGCCGCGGCCCGGTAACCGGTATTCGGTAACCAGTAATCCGGTCACAAGGATCTCACCTATGAAGAAAAAAGAAGCGGCTATCGAGATAGTAAAGAAATTTATCCAGAGCGATCCGCTTAAAGCCGCCCAGGCGCTGGAGACGCTGGCGGTCTCCGACGCGGCCCAGGTGCTGAAAGAACTTCCCTCCGCCGTAGCGGCCCAGTGCCTTGAGCACCTGCCCCCGCTCACGGCCGCGCAGCTGCTGGAAAAGAATTCCATCGGCGAGGCGGCCGACATCCTGCTGAAAACCGGCAAGTATCACGCGGCAGATATCTTCCGCCGCTTCAACCCGGCGTTTTCAAAAGCGGTAATCCCCCTGCTGGCCCATGATTTTTCAAAAGACATGGCGGAGATCCTGGCCTATCCCAAGGAAAGCGCCGGGCGCATGATGCATACCGACTTCCTGGCTTTCCGCGGGGATCTGAAAGTGCGGGAGGTGATCCTTAAACTCAGGCAGATCGCAAAAAAACACCTGCCGGCCGCCTACTGCTACGTGGTGGACGCTTCCAATGTCCTGCTTGGCGTCCTGAATATGCGCGATCTGCTGCTGGCCGCGCCGGACGCGCCGGTGGAAGAAGTGATGATCAGGGATGTCGTAAAGGTTTCGCCCTTCACCGACCGGGAGGAACTGGTGTCCATGTTCGCCAGGAAACATTACCTCGCCGTACCCGTGATCAACGAGACCGGCCGCATAATCGGCATCGTCAGCACCAAGAATATCATCGCATCCACCGAAGAGGAGGCGACGGAAGACCTCCAGATACTGTTCGGCGCCAGCGCCGAGGAGCGGGTTTATTCCCCCGCCCTGTTCAAGATAAAAAAACGCCTGCCCTGGCTGCATATCAACCTATTCACGGTATTCCTGGCCGGCGCCGTGGTCGCGATGTTCGAGGGACTGATAGCTAAAATAGCGGTGCTGGCGGTATTCCTGCCGGTAGTGGCGGGGCAGGGCGGCAACGCCGGCACGCAGACGCTGGCGGTGGTGCTCAGGGGAATGATAATGCGGGAGATAGAGCCTAAAAGCGCCGCGAAAATGGTTCTCACGGAAGTATGGGTAAGCTTCGTGAACGGCGCGGTCACGGGCCTGGTAACCGGCCTCGTCGTCTGGCTCTGGAAAGGGAATCCTTATCTGGGCCTGGTGGTGGCCGTGGCGATGGTCGTGAATCTGATAGTAGCGGGACTGAGCGGCGCGCTCATACCTCTTACCATGAAACGGCTGGGGTTCGATCCGGCCCATTCCTCCGGGATCGTGCTTACCACGATTACCGACGTGGTCGGCTTCCTGGCGTTCTTCGGCATGGCCTGGCTGCTGCAGGGGAAATTGGTCTAGGCTCCTAACCTTTATAAATCTTGAACACCTCGGCCATGAAGAGGAACTGCGCGGCGTGCGCGCCGGCGGGAAGAGAAATCTTCACCCGTTCCCGATAATCGCTTAACTTGGCGTACAGATCCAGGGCCGCTTTTTCTTCCAGCGCGCGGACCCGGGCGAAATCTATCAGCAGTTTTCCTTTGCTCTCCTCAAGATATTTACGCATGCGCGGGGCGAGAGCGTCGCTGTGCGCGGCTTCCATGATCCCTTCGAGCCGCACCAGGAGCTGGCGGCGGCGCGGATCTTCATAGACCCGGATCGAGAGCTTCTTCCAGTCTTCCGCGAATTTCTCCTTAAGCCAGGCCGGGATAAAGCCTTCCGGCGGCATACGATAAGCGTGGCGTTCCAGTTGAGGATGCTGGAACAGGTTGAACCGCAGCTTGAAACCGGTCCAGATCGCGGCGCCCACCGCGGCCCAGGCCAGGAGCCGCTCCCTGAACCCGGGTTTGCCGAGCTCGGCGTGAACTCTTTTCCTCAGCTCCGTTATGCTCCGGCGGACGGAGGCATTGGGCCCCAGCAGTTCCCCGGCCGGGAAAATGGAATAGGCGGCGCGCACCTCCCTGGCAAAACGCATGGCTTTCATTCTCAGAAAGGCGCTGGGGGAATTTTTATTCGCCATATAACCCTCGAACATGGTCTCCACGACCCGGTGTATGGAGGGGCCAAGGCGCTGAAAATCGCTTTTGAAACAATGCTTCTGCGCGTTCTCTATTTCCCCGGCCGACATAACCGGGTGCCTGGTCAGGGATTTGAAACCGCTGGCGTCGTGCCAGTACTTCAGCGGATCGCGCGCGTATTCCTCGCGCAGGGTGCCGCCGGCCAGGACCCTTTCGTACAGGGGCGTGCCGGGGTTCGGGTTATAGATCATGAACTGAACCAGGTCGGGCCGCAGATCCATCAGGTTGGAAAGCTCCGTGTTTATTATTTCCGGGGTCTGATAATCGAAACCGACGATCATGGAAGCGAGTATCGTGATGCCGTTGGCGTGCAGCGCCCGGAAAATGTCTTCGGCCGACTTGCCGGCGCGCTTGTCGTAGCCGGAGCGCTCGCCTTCGTAACCGATCCACACTCCGTCCACGCCCATCTCCAGAAGCTCGCCTGGCTCATAAAGACTCAGCGCCTTGATGCTGGCGAAAACGAAGATGGAAAGCGGGCGGCCGTTCTCCACCACCTTGTCCCTGAACTCAAGCGCGCGCTTCCTGTCCAGCAGGAATTCCTCGTCCAGGATGGTGAACAGCGCATCCGGATTTACGGCCAGGTGCTTCTTTACCACTTCATAAACGTCGGCGCCGGTGGAAAGCAGCTTCAGATGCTGCCTTTTAAAAAAATGGGAGGTGGAGCAGAAATCGCAGCCGTTGGGACAGCCCAGGCCGGCGAAGATCATGCCGGTATAGGAAATTTTCTTGGAAAAAACGCTGAGCCTGCTTTCTATGACAGGATGTTTGTGGCGCTCCAGCGGAGGCTGGCCCAGGAGTTCGCGCATAAAAGCCACGCCCTCGCCGCGGCAGATATGATCGCCGTACGGGGTCAGGGCTTCGTCCGGCAGCACGGTGCCGTATCCGCCCAGGATTATTTTGCTTTTGGGAGAGTATTTCCGGATCAGCGCTGACATTTCTTTCATCTTGTGGTACGTTACCACTATGAACGAGATCCCGACATAGTCATAACCTTTTTTCAGCTCCCTGATAAACTCTTTTTTGGATGGGTAATGCAGGACGGCGGCGGGGTTGTCCAGATTTTCGGCCAGATAATCCAGTGAGAACTGTTTATGGACGGCCCGTGGGCTGAACATACCCTGGGCGCGCGTTACCTGCGAGTGCAGCAATTCGTAACCTACGCTGTCGGCGTCGCCATAAGCCGTGCCCAGCGGTTTCATGACGCTGGTAAGCAAAAGTCTGGGTTCGTTTCTCATATAGGTATATTGTACCGCATTGTCCGGCGCTTGGCTAGTGTAGTGTCCGAGAAATAGCTGGGCATTTGGAGGCCCAGGCCCGAGCCGAGTTCTAGGCGCGACGATTGAGCACTGCTTTAGCAGTGTAAATGAGGAGCAACGACGAAATCGGCCGGGAATGGGCCTCCCCCAGGGGGCCAGCCGCTTTTGGCCTGCGCCTTTGCGCTGTTCGGCTTACAGGCCTTCAGGCCTGCGCGCCTCACATCGCTTCGGCTCGGCTCAAAATCGGTCAGGCCAAATGCCCAGCTATTTCTCGGACACTACACTGGCGCATTAGTTACACCAGCAGTTCGCGGTAATAGAGGAAAGTCTTGCGGGCCATCACATCCACCGTAAAATCTTCCCGCACCAGGGCCAGTCCGCGGCCGGCCATGCCGCGGAGTGCGTCGGGGTTTGCGAGGGCGTATTTCAGACGGACATAAAGGGCGGTATCGTCCCCCGGGGGAAAAAGTATGCCGGTCTTGTCGGACCGGACTATCTCCCCGTTCCCGGAAATATCGCTGGCGATGACCGGGATCTCCATGGCCATGGACTCACGGATGGATCCGCTCAGCGCCTCGCCTCTGACCGCGCAGTTAAGGCTCACCGTCATAACGGACAGCAGATCCGGGACGTCCTGCCTCAAACCAAGCAGGCGCGCCCGCTCCAAAGGAAATCCTTTCCGCGCAAGCAGATCCTTTACGGCCCCGGAATCGGTATCGCGGCCCGCCAGAAGCAGGACGAATCTTGCGCCCTCGCTGAAAAGCCGTCCGGCGGCCTCTGCCAGCACGTGCTGGCCCTTGTCGAAACTGTAGTTGCCGACAAGCCCTACTACCGGGACGCCGGGGGGGAGCGCCAGCTCCTTTATTATCTTTTCGGAAGGGGCGGCGGGGGTAAAACGCGAGGCATCCACCCCGCTGTAAATGGTTCTTACTTTTTCGGGCGGCAGACCATAGGCCAGGAACATCCGGCGTATGGATTCGGCGACCGTAATGTAACCGTTGACAAGCGGGCTTTTGTATTTAAGCCTGGCGAAGAAGGTGTTTAAAAGCGGGTGGGAGACGCGCCGGGTGACCACCAGAACCGGCTTGCGGCGGGCGATGGCTTTTGCCATGAGGGCCATGGCGTGGGCTTTCGGGTGATGGGCGTTTATGATGTCCGGTTTCCAGCGTTCAAGCAAATGCGCCAGCCGGTAAGCGCACGGCAGATCGTAATCCCTGCGGGGCCTGAACGGGGCGGCTTCAAGGCCCGCCGCGGCCGCCTTGCCCCAAAGGTCGCCGCCCCGCGGACAGGCGATAAGATTCTCATGGCCGAGAGCCTTAAGACGGCCGGCCAGCGCCAGCGCCTGGGCGGCCCCGCCGGACCAGCCGAAACTCTCGCTCAAGTGCAGTATCCTGAGATTCCGCGGCATGAATAGATTCTACAAAATAACCGGAAAATCCGGTTTAATTTTCCGGGCTCTTAAGCTTGACAAGCGGTAAAAACATCTGGTACAACATATACGTAAGTAAAGTAATAATAATAAAAATAGTAAACAACCTAACAAAGTTAAACCGAAAAGATTTTATGGAAGATAGTCCGCAAAAGAAAGCTTTCGGAACCCATGATATCGCGCGCCTGTGCAATGTGACGCCCCCAACCGCCATTAACTGGATCGAGGAGGGCAAAATGCCTTTCTTTACCACGGGAGGGGGACACCGCCGGGTGTGGGATAAGGATCTCCTGGCTTTCATGCGTCTGCATAATATGCCCATTCCGCCGGAGTTGGAGACCCGCGGGAAACTGGTGTTTCTGATCGTGGACGACGAGGAACAGAACAGGAAGTTCATAGCGCGGGTAATCAAAGGCGCCTATCCCGGCGCCGGGATCGAGGAAGCGGTGGACGGATTTGAAGCGGGCCATAAGCTGCACTCGCTCCGGCCGGCCCTGGTCGTGCTGGATATACAATTGCCCAGAGTCAACGGGATAAAGGTGTGCGAGATGATGCGCGACGACGCTGATCTGCGCAACATCAAAATTCTCGCCATAACCGGCTACGACGTAGAGGAATCAAGAGCCCGGATACTGAAAGCCGGCGCGGATGATTTTCTCGGCAAGCCGTTCGCCGTCCAGGAGCTGCTCCGGAAAATAGAAAATTTACTCGCTAAAACCTGACAAAGGACATCACATGACCGATACTAAAACAGACAAGGATCCTGTCCCGGCGGAAAGCGCTCCCAAACCGGATGCCCCCAGGCCGAAAGTAATGGTGGTGGACGACGAACTCGGCTTCAGGGAACTTGTAAGCCGGGTTTTTCAGGACGACTACGACGTGGTGACGGCCGCCGACGGCGAGGAGGCGGTCCGCAGGGCGGGCGCGCGCGATATCGACGTGGTCATCTCCGACATGACAATGCCCAAATTGAGCGGCCTGGAAGCGCTCAAAGCGATGAAAGAGATAGATCCGAAGATAGAAGTGATCCTGGTCACAGGATACGCCACGCTTGAAACCGCGATTGAAAGTATGAAACTTGGCGCCTACGATTATATCACCAAACCGTTCGATATCGAAGAGCTGGTCAGGCTGGTCGCGCGGGCGCTGGACAAACGCCGTTTAAGCCGGCAGGTGAACGAACTTCAGGAACTCAACCGCTTCAAGTCTGAATTCCTCGCCAATATGAGCCATGAGCTCAGAACCCCCATGAACGCGATCCTGGGCTACACCTCTCTCCACCTGGACCGGCTTTACGGGGAGATAACGCAAAAACAGGAGGACGCCCTGAAAAGAGTGGAGGCGGCGGGGAAGAATCTTCTGCATCTCATCAACAGCATCCTCGACCTCTCCAAAATCTCCGCCGGACGCATGCCGGTTTATCTGGAAGAATTCCACGTAAAGGATCTGATCGACGAGGTTACGAGCATGATGGACTGCCTGGCCAGGGCCAAACAGCTGAAGCTGGAGGCCTATGTGCCGAAGGATATGCGGGTGCGGAGCGATAAGACGAAACTCAAGCAGATCCTGATCAACCTTGTGAATAACGGGATCAAATTCACCTCCTCCGGCGGCATCTTTATAGCGGTGGATCGCAGCCTGGATCAGCCGTTTTTCAATATCCGGGTGCGGGACACCGGAATAGGAATAAAAGCCGACGACCTGCCTGTTTTATTCCAGGAGTTTAAGCAACTGGACGCTTCTCCGACGCGGGAATACGGAGGAACCGGCCTGGGGCTGGTCATCAGCCGGAAATTCGCCCAACTTATGGGGGGAGACATCGTGGTTGAAAGCGCCGCGGGAACCGGCTCCACTTTCACCGTCACGCTGCCGCTGGAAAGCGGACAGCAGGAACAGGCCGCGGAAAACATCTTCCAGCCCGCGGCGGCCGTCCGCAGGGGGAAAGTATTCCTGGCCATAGACGACGACCCCGAGGTTCTGACGCTTCTCAGGGACAGCCTCCAGGGCAGCGGCTACGAGTTTGCCGGCGCGCTGGGCGCCGAGGAAGGGATCGCCATGGCGCGCGAGCTCAAGCCTTTCGCCATCACCCTTGACATCATGATGCCGCATAAGGACGGCTGGTCCGCCCTGCAGATCATGAAAAACGATCCCGAACTGCGCAAGATCCCCGTGATCATACTCTCAATCATGGACAATAAGACCCTGGGCTATGCGCTCGGGGTCACCGATTATATCCTGAAACCGTTCGAGCGCGTCGAACTCCTGAAAAAGCTCAAAACGCTGGATCGCGGCGCGCCGGAGGGAAGTTCCCCGAAAAAAACGCCGCACACGATACTCGTCGCCGATGATGAAAAACCGGTGGCTGATTATCTTAAGGAGACTCTCGGGGGCGAGGGCTACGCGGTGGAAACCGCGGAGGACGGCGCCGCCGCGCTGAAAAGCATGAGCGTTTCTCCGCCGGATATCCTGTTTCTGGATCTGATGATGCCGGAAATAAACGGTTTCGAACTGATCGCGAAGATGGAAAAAGATCCTAAATTGAAGAACGTTTCCATCTTTATCCTGACGGCCAGGCACCTGACCCCGGAAGAAACCGATTATCTGCAAAAGAGGACCGAGGCTGTCATACAGAAAGGATCCCAGAACCTGTCCGACATTCTTGGACTGGTTAAAAAACGGCTAAAAACGCTGGAGGCCGCCGATGAGCGCTAAGATCCTGGTCGCCGACGACGATTACGATAACCGCACGATAATCAGGCAGGTGCTGGAGGCCGCCGGCTACCAGGTGCTGGAAGCCGTCAACGGCCTGGAGGCCGTCGAGAAAACCCTGGCGGAAAAACCGGCGCTGATCCTGCTGGATCTTTCCATGCCCAAACTCAACGGCTGGGAAGCCGCCAAGCGCATCAAGCAGACGCCGGAAATCGCCGGCATCCCCATATTCGCTTTCACGGCCCACGCGCTCGCCGGGGACAATATAAAAGCCATAGCCGCCGGTTGCAACGACTATATTTCAAAACCCTGCGTCCCCCGCGAAGTCCTGCAAAAAGTGCGCGACTGCCTTAAAGGAGGGGCGAGTGATGGGTGATGAAAGATCAGCGTTATAGCGACGGCAAACTAATATGGCGAAAATACTGATCGTTGACGACGATGTCTCCAACCGCGACATCCTGAAAACACGGCTGGAAGCGGCCGGCCACACCGTGGCCGAAGCCGGCAACGGGGAAGCGGGGATCAAAATGGCTGGAGACCTCGCGCCGGATCTCATTGTTATGGATGTGATGATGCCCAAGATCGACGGGCGGGCGGCCTGCCGCACACTGAAAGCGGATCCGAAAACAAAAAACATTCCCGTGGTAATGCTGACGGCGCGCACCCAGCAGATGGAAGAACTCCGGGGCTGGGAAGCCGGAGCTGACGAATATCTGGCCAAGCCCTGCGACCATCGGAACCTGCTGGAGATTATAACGCGGCTTCTGAACGCCAAAAGCTGAGCTTATGAACGGGAACACGGAAAGCAGAATTACACACAGGATACCCGATGAAATACTGCATCTGGTGTCCTATGAAACCGCCCGGCGCCACAGCCTTGTCCCGCTTGAACTGCGGGGGGAGAAACTTCTCGTCGCCATGGTTAACCCCGGCAATCTGGCCGCGCTGGACGACATCCGCCTGCGATCCGGATATGAGATCGAAACGGTCAAAGTATCCCCGGCGGAACTGGCGGCCCTTTTACAGAAAAATTTTCATGACCCGTCCGACCACCCCGTCTGCCCGGCGCTGGTGGTGGAGCCGGCGAAAGACGGGAATGGATCTTTCCGTCCGGAAGACTCCTTTGCCGTCCGCACCGTCGACAAGCTCTTTAATTTCGCCCTCATCATGCGCGCCAGCGACATTCACCTGGAACCCCAGCGCCATGGTTTTTTCGTGCGTTTCCGCGTGGACGGCGTGCTGAACACGGTACATGAATTTCCCAAACAGGTCCAGGCCGCCGTCATTTCCCGCATAAAGATCATGGCCAACCTGGACATCTCGGAAAAACGGCTGCCCCAGGACGGCCAGATAAATATCGAACGCGAGGGCAAGAATATCGACCTGCGGGTATCCACGCTGCCGGCCAAATACGGGGAAAAGATCGTGATCCGCATACTGGACAAATCTGGGACGGCTTTGGGCCTGGAAACTCTGGGCCTGGAACCGGATATGCAGAGCACGTTCGAGGCCCTGATCGAAAGCCCCCACGGCATCATCCTGGTGACCGGGCCGACCGGCAGCGGAAAAACCACCTCGCTTTACTCGGTTTTAAGCAAGATCAGATCCCCGCTCAAAAACATTATAACGCTTGAAGATCCCATAGAGTACGAGCTTCTGTGCGGCAGCGCCAATGAAATGGGCATCACGCAGGTGCAGGTGCACCCCAAGATAGGACTCACTTTCGCCGCGGGTCTGAGATCCGCGCTCCGGCAGGATCCGGACGTCATAATGGTCGGGGAGATACGGGACAAGGAAACCGCCGAAACGGCCATGACCGCCGCGATGACCGGCCATCTTGTCCTTTCCACACTGCATACCAACGACGCTCCCAGCGCCCTGGGAAGGCTGCTGGATATGGGTATCGAGTCGTACCTGATGTCCGCCACCGTGCTGGGCGTTCTGGCACAGCGCCTGCTGCGCGTCCTGTGCACCTCCTGCAAGGAAAAATACCAGCCGCCTCTCAGGGCCCTTAAAAACATGTTCCCCGGAAAACAGAACCTTGAAAGCGCGGTTTTCTACAGAGCCAAAGGCTGCCCGCGCTGCCAGGGAACGGGGTACCTGGGCCGGCACGGGATTTTCGAGCTTCTGGTGATGTCCGACGAATTGAAACAGCTCATTCACGACGGCCAGAACCTTGAGGGGATCCGTAAAATCCTGGCTTCCCAGGGCTTAAAATCACTGCGTGAAAGCGGGATGGAACTGGTCTTTAAAGGGCTGACGACAGTGGAGGAAGTGTCGAGAGTCGTGGTGAATTGACCTTATGACGCAGACAAAATCATTGAACCTCAATGAAAAAACCACCATCCTGGCTTTCCGGGGGGTCGTTTTCCTGTTCCTTTGCTTCTTCCTGCTCTACGCTCCCGCGAAAGGCGATACTTTCTCGTGGGAACCGGCCGCGCTGGTGCTCCTGTATCTTGTCTCAAACCTGGCTCTCTTCCCGGTGGAACGCGCCCGCTTCGCCGATTCCCTGATACCGATAGCCATATTCCTTTTCGACACCGGTCTGATCTCATGGATCATTTATATGGGCGAAGGTTTTAACAGCGACATTTACCTGATATATTTCCTTATAATATTCATGGCCGGATTGCAGGTGAAGATCTGGCAGAGCTTCCTCATCGGCACCGTGGCCAGCCTGATCTACGTTTTCCTGTGGACGGCCGCCCGGCCGGGAGAGGATCTCCTTAACACGCACACACTGCTCAGACTGCCTTTCTTTTACCTGATCTCCTTTTTCAGCGCCTATTTTGCCCGCCAGGTTCAGGAAAAGGAAGAGCGCGTGGCGGCACAGCATAAGGCCGAACTTGCCAAGGCGAGATACCGGAGCATGACCGGTCAGATAGCCGGCAAAATAGCTTTTGCGATGAATAACCCTCTGGCTATAATAATCGGCTTCGGCCAGAGTTTCGTGAAGCAGACCGGCTCCGACAGCCATCAGCAGCTGGCGGCCAGGCATATGCTCGACGGCGCCAACCGCTGCCGTGAGATGATAGATAACCTGCTTCTCCTTTCCGACCAGTCCTGGGCGCCGCTGGACTCCACAGACCTTAATGCCGTGGTTCGCGACACGGTATCCGCCTTGCGCGAGGAAAGGGCTTTCGGCGATAAAAAGATCGAACTGCGCCAGGAACTTCAGGACGATCTGCCGCCTGTCCAGGCGGAGAAACGCCAGTTGGGCCGTGCCCTCAAAGAATTGATTAAAAACTCGCTGGATGCCATGCCAAACGGCGGCGTTCTTGTTTTAAGGACGCGCCTCGCAAATGAAACGAAGCGCGGAGAGGTGATTTGCGAGGTGGAAGACACCGGCCAGGGAATAGATCCGGCGCTCCTGCCGCTGATTTTCGAACCTTTCTTTACCACAAAAGAGGGCGACGGCAAGGGGCTGGGGCTGAGTTACGTCTCCGCCATCATGCAGAGACATTGCGGCAGCGTCAGTTTCACCACGGAACCCGGCCGCGGAACTAATTTCGCGCTGAAGTTTCCGCTGGGCTCCGTTTACGACGGAAGAACCGCTTCTTCGCCCAGGATCATGCAAGAACAGGGAGAACTTGAAAAAATATGAAAGACCAGATAAAAATATTGGTGGTGGACGACGAGCCCGGAATACGCGACCTCCTTTCCTACGAACTCTGCACCCACGATTATAAAGTGGTCACGGCGGTCAACGGAGAGGACGCCCTTGAAAAGGTCAGGAAAGAGAAATTTCACCTTGTCATCAGCGACATCAAGATGCCCAAGATGGGCGGCCTTGAAATGCTGGACGCCATTAAAAAGATAAATCCCGATATCGAGGTCATCATGTCCACCGGGTACGGCACCATTGAAACGGCGGTCAGCGCCATGAAAATGGGAGCGTACGATTTCGTGCAGAAGCCGTTCAACCTCGACGAGATCTTCGTCATAATCGAAAAAGCGCTGGAGAGAAGCGAGTTGAAGATCCTCCTCGGGGTCTACGAAGCGAGCAAGGATATCTTCTCCTCCGTCAAGCTGGCCGAACTCCTCCCCATTATGGCCGCGCTGTCCACCCAGATCCTCAAAGCCGACGATGTTTCCATAATGCTGATGGACGCCGAAGGCCGGCTCTCCGTCTCCGCGACCTCCGGCCTCAGCGAAGAAACGCGGGGCCAGGCGCGCCTGACCCTGGGCGAAAGGGTCGCGGGCAAAGTGGCCAAGGACAGGGGGCCGGTCATCATCGACGGGCCGCTGGACAAAGACCCGCGGTTCGCAAACATCGACAGCCTTCGCGACATCCGCTCGGCCATCGTGTTTCCGCTGCTTATGGAAGGCCGTCTGCTGGGGGTTTTGAACGCCAACCGCACCGTGCGGGAAATGCCGTTCGCCGCCTCCGATCTCAAATACGCCTCGGTTTTCTGCAACCAGATCAGCCAGGCCATCCACAACGCCACGCTTTACCGGGAACTTGACAACAAGGTGCAGGAGATCCAGCAGATGCAGTCGCAGTTGGTGGAGGTTGAGAAACTGGCCGCCATCGGCAAGCTGGCCGCCGGAGTGGCGCATGAAATCAATAATCCGCTTACAGGGATCATGGGGTTCGCGGAGCTGATGCTCCAGAGCGAGGAACTTTCCCCGAGCCAGCGCGAGGACGTGCAATCCATTCTGGAGCAGAGCCAGCGCTGCCGCAGGATCGTGCAGAATCTCCTCCAGTTCAGCCGCCGGAAAAAAGGAAACGATGAAACCGTCAACCTGGGCCCCCTGCTGGAAGTGGGCCTGCAGTTGATGAAGTACGATCTTGTCCGTTCCAAGATCGAGGTTATAAAGCAATTTCCCGACGATCTTCCCCCAGTGCAGGGCGATCCGGCGCAGCTGGAGCAGGTCTATCTTAACCTTATCGCCAACGCGCGGCATGCCATGGAGGGGAAAAAGGACGGGGTTCTTAAGATCAGCGCGGCCAAAGAAGGCAGCCAGGTCGTTCTGCGGTTCGAAGACAACGGCTGCGGCATACCCCCGGAAAATCTGCGCAAAGTGTTCGATCCCTTTTTCACCACCAAGCCGGTGGGCCAGGGAACGGGACTGGGACTTTCCATCTCGTACGGAATCGTCCAGCAGCACCACGGAACGCTCCGGGTCGAAAGCCAGGTCGGGGTGGGAACGACTTTCATCATTTCCCTCCCGTTCCAGCCGGCGAAACCGATAGAAGCCGCGGCGTAAGCCACGGGCTTCCGGCCTGGTGGAAGCATATCCGCCGTAAGGCTTTCATGCCGGAATTGCCGGTGTCACCCTGGCCAAATAATGCGGCGAAACCGATGAGCTACCGTCAAAATGCAAACTTTATCAGTACCGCCGCGGCCGTCCTGTTCATGTTCCAGAGCGGACGGCCGACTCCAGCCCGGGCCGGGGAGGCCCCGCTGATAGCGGCGATACTGAGCTCCGAACTGACCCCTTACCAAAAAGCCCGTCAGGGACTTGAAAAAACGCTTGCCGGACGCGCTATCCTGCGTTATACCCTGGCAAAAGACACCGAAACGATCCTCCCGCAGAATATCCGCATAGCCGTAACTTTCGGCGCCAGGGCCGCCCAGACGGCGCTGCCCGGAAAAACCGCGCATATCATCGCAATAGCGCCCGCCATGCTTCCAACTCCGCGCGCAAACCGCGAGATCCGCATAGAGATGCTGCCGGAAGCCGGGGAAATGGTAGCAAGGATCCGCGGGATACAGCCGGAATTGCGTGTTCTGGTAGCGTTCTGGGCCTCGGAAACGTCCCGGGACTACATCAAACAAATGACCGACTCCGGCCGGACGGCGGGGCTTGAAGTAAGATCATACCAAACAGCGGATGGCAGCGTGCTTTCCTCGGCGCTCAGAACCGGGGTTGTAATCGGCAGTTCGATCTGGATACCGCCGGATCCGCTGCTGATAAATTCCGAGAACTTCGAGATCCTGCGCGGTTATTCCGTGAAAAATTCGGTTCCGCTCTATGTCCCGACCGAAGGTCTCGCCGGCAACGGCGGCACGGTCTCCATTGCGCCGAGTTTCGAAGAAATCGGACGCCTGGCCGGAGAGGCGTCAATTTCACTTTTGGAGGGAAGATCCGTACCGGACAATATCTATCCCGAAAAACTGGAAATAGTCATAAACGCCGCCTCAGCCAGGCAATGCGGAATAGATCTTTCCGGGATCAAGATACCGGGGTTCAGATTAATCCGCTGAAATCAACTAAAATGGAGCGTGTGAATATGAAAATCATTAAACTGGCGCTGGGATTGTCTATCTTGCCGGGGTGCGCCGCCCCGCTCTCCGCGCAGACGGCCGACGATATCAGTTTTTTTGAAGAAGAGGCCCGGGTTATAACCGCGTCAAGACAGGCCGTTCCCGCGCGTAAAGCGCCGGCCTCCGTGTATGTGATAACCTCGGAAGACATAGAAACGGCCGGGGGAGCCGTAAGACTCTGGGATCTCATAAAGAACGTGCCGGGGGTGGATGTGATCGAGTCCCGTTCTTTTTACGGGAACGTAAGCATACGGGGCCTTAACGAACCTCTAAACAACAGAACCCTGGTCATGCTGGACGGAAAGACCGTTCTCCATCCGTTTTACGGGATCGTCAACTGGGAGGACATCCCGGTAAGCATGTCCGAAATAGACCGGATCGAAATAGTGGCGGGTCCGGTTTCCGCCCTTTACGGCGCGAACGCTATCCAGGGAGTGATAAATATTATCACAAAAAAGCCGGAACAGCTCGGCGGCGGAACGATAACTTATTCGGCCGGGAGCAGGGACACATTCCTTGGCTCCGCGCTCTACGGAACAAAAAAGGGGAATCTCGCCTATAAAATAGGCGCGGATCAGCGCAGGGCCAACCGCTTTGAGGATCCGGACAAACCGGCCGAACGCGTGGGGAAAGTCCACGCCCTGGTATCTTACGACTACGGCCCCGAAACCACCGCCAGTTTTTCCGGGGGCTATTCGGACACGAATTATATCGTATCGCTGGGCCCCGCGGGCACAGGAAACGTTGACGGTTACACTTCTTACTTGAGAACTGATTTTACCCGCTCCGGCGCCAAGGCCCGTTTTTTCTGGAACAGGGACAGGCTGGACGTCAGGGATTTCACGGCTTTTAACGATCCCAATATGTACAGCGACAGTTACGACTTCAATCTCGAAAAGAGCGTGGATCTTTTCCCCGGGGACATACTGACGCTGGGCGGGGGGTACACAAGAAACACCATTAATTCCAGGGTTTTTTCTCCGGAAAGAAATAAGCAGGAATTATGGGCTTTGTCCATGGAGAACAAATGGGAGCCTTCCGACGCCTGGGCCTTTGTCGCGAGCGCCAGGCTGGATCACCACTCGCTCACCGGCTACGCTTTCTCTCCGCGGGCCGGCACCGTATATTCCCTGACCCCCAGCCAAACTTTCCGGCTGTCGGCCGGCACGGCGTTCAGAAATCCCTCGCTGGTCGAGAACTATCTGGCCCTGATCCAGACCTTGCCCAACGACGGCGCCCAGCTCCCCAATCCCCCCTTCACCACGATCGAATCGACCCTCCTGGGCAGCAGAAAACTGGACACGGAAAAAATTTATTCCCTGGAAGCGGCGCATAACGGAATATTCGGGAAACTGAAAACGACCACGGCCGTTTATACCTACTTGCTCAAGGATATCGTGAAGATGTCGGACTCAAGAACCACCTGCACCGTAGCTTGCATTCCCGCCGTTAAGACCGAAGCCGTTTTCACCAACCAGGGCAGCGCCCGGGGGTGGGGAGCGGAAACCGGAGCGGAACTGGCCATGACCAGGCGGCTGCGCTCATTCGCTAACTATACTTTTCTCAGCGTACAGAACTACTCCAATTCGCCGAAACACAAAGCCAACGGCGGAATAAAATACGCCGATGGCCGTCTCACGGCCGATTTCTGGGCGAATTGGGTATATAAAACTTTCTGGAACCTCAACTCGCCCGGAGCTGAAGAGCTTTTAAAACGCGTCGGCAGCTACGCCGTTCTTAACGCCCGCACCGGGTACCGCTTCAAAGGGAAACTGGAGGGCCTGCAGGCGGGTTTCAGCGCTTTTAATCTGCTGAACGACAGGCACTACGAAACGCTGCCCGGAGAAAGCTCCTCCCAGCCGGGTCAGAACGGAGAAATAATAGGCGCCCGGTACGCGGCGGATGTTTCCTATCGCTTCTAAACTCCCGCCATGAAACTCAGACTTAAACTTTTGATATTTCTGGCGGCCATGTCCATAATCCTGGGACTGGCCATGGGACCCCTTGTCTATTGGGGCGTCTCAAACGCCATAATATCCGAAGTGGCTAAAAGAGGGATAGCTCTTGTCACGGAAAACTCGTTCAAACTTCAACTGAAAGACGCTTTAAAATCGCGTTCGGAAAAAGCTCTCCTGCCCCACCTGAACAACATTCTCAGCAACATAAACGCCATATACGTAGAGGCTCTATTACTGGATGGTTCCGTCATAGCCCGCACCAATGTGGCCGAAAAAGGAGGCGTCCGCGACGACCCGGAACTCCGCCTGGCCGTTGAGGGCAATATCCCGGTCTATAAACGTGACGTTTTGTATGGAAAACCCGTGCTGATAATCACCTGCCCCGTATGGGCGGAACAGGAATCTGACGAGGGAGAGGAATTTCTCCTCACCGGCGGTCCCGGAGCGGCCTCCAGATCCAAAGCGGGGATCTTGCGCGTTGGAATCTCGCTGGAAGAGGCCCTGGACACCACGCGCCGGATCCTGATGCTGATATTCGCGGCTCTGGGCGGCATTTGTCTCGCCGGGATAGGTTTTATATTCTTTTTTACCGGCAGAACCCTCAAACAGCTGGATATGCTGATCGCGGCCACCGCGCAGGTGGGACGCAGCGGCGTGTGCGCGGACGTGCCGGTTCTGCTGGCGGATGAAATAGGCGAGCTGGCGTCCGGGTTCAATAAAATGAGCCGCCAGCTCGCGACCACCATGGTCTCCAGGGATTTCCTTAATACGGTGCTCGGCAATATGCTGGACGCGCTGATAGTGGCCGACACGGAAGGCAAAATACAAATGGTCAACAACGCCATGCTCGCCATGACCGATTTTTCGGAAAGCGAAATAATAGGGCGTTCTTATCATGAGCTGCTTGCGCCGGGCGGGGTCTCCGGTTCCGTCGCCAAACTGCCCCCGTCCGGGGACACCGCGTCCAACATCGACGCCGTGCTTATCGCGAGATCAGGAGAAAAGATCCCCGTGATGGCCGGGTTCTCGCATATTCACAACGGCGGAGAAAACGCCGGCGGAACGATCATTTCGGCCAAAGATATGCGCCAACACAGAAAAATACAGGCCATGCTGCGGCAATCGGATAAACTCGCGGCCGTGGGCCAGCTTGCCGCGGGCGTGGCCCATGAGATCAATAATCCCCTGGGGATAATACTCGGGTTCTCCCAGAGCGTGACAAAACGACTTAAAGAAACCGATCCGTTGACGGCTCCGCTGAAAACGATAGAACGGGAGGCAGTACGCTGCAAGGATCTGGTGCAGAATCTGCTGGTGTTCTCCCGTTCCTATAAAAATGAGCAACGGGAACTCATGGAACTGAACTCCCCGGTGGATTCGGCGCTCGCCCTGGTCGAGGCGCAGACAAAAACACGCAGCGTGGAACTTATCAGGGAACCGGGGGCCGGACTACCCAAAATTTACGCCAACAAGATCCAGATCCAGCAGCTCATAATAAATCTGGCCAACAACGCCGTTGACGCTATGCCCGAAGGCGGAACCCTCAGCGTTAAGACCTCGCTTTCGCTCAACCGTCCGGGGTACGTGGAAATTCAGGTGCGGGACACCGGGATCGGCATTACGCCAGAGATCCGGCAGAAGATATTCGAGCCTTTCTTCACCACCAAAGAAGTGGGCAAAGGCACCGGACTCGGCCTGTCGCTGGTACACGAAATAGTGAACAAACACGGCGGCGCCATCACGCTGGAGAGCGAAGAGGGGAAAGGCACCGTTTTCATCGTCACTTTACCGGCCCAGCAGGCGGCCGCGGACAGGGAAACAATGTTATAATCATCGGTATGACGCGGCAGGCGGGGATCGGGACGATTACGCCGCACTCAGGAATGACTTCTTTATGGAAACTGAAGAATACTTTCGCGATATCGTGGAGAACACCGCCGACCTGATCCAGATTCTGGCTCCCGACGGACGCTTCCGCTTCGTTAATAGCGCCTGGCGCCGCGCCCTCGGCTACGACAACGAGGAAATTAAAAAGCTGTCGATCTTCGACATAATCCACCCGTCCTCCCGGGAACACTGCGTAAAGCAATTCGCTAATCTCCTGGCGGGAAACGGGGAACCGCTGATAAAAACCGTTTTTGTGTCCAAAACCGGAGAAAAGATCGACGTGGAAGGGAGGTGCTCCTGCAAAAACATGGACGGAAAACCCGCGCTCTGCTATGGCATTTTTCGCGATATTTCGCAGCGCAGGCGGCGCGAGGAAAGATTGAATAAACTGAACGCCTGTTTTCTGGGCTTTGCGGCGGATCCTTTGCAAAACATCCAGCGTCTCACCGCCATTTGCGGCGAATTGCTGGGAGGCGCCTGCGCGCTTTACAACTGCCTTGAGAAAGGCCTCCTCTGCTCCGTGGGACACTGGAACACTCCTCCGGATTTCAACTTCAGCGATAAGCCGGAGGGGCATATCTGCAATGACGTGATAGTTCGGGGCGGCGACGACGTCTTTGTCGTCACCAATCTGCCCTGCACGCCTTACGCGCAGACAGACCCCAATGTCTCCCGCTACAAACTGAAAACGTACATGGGCATGGCGGTCAAACACGAGGGAAATATTCTTGGTTCATTGTGCGTCGTCCATCAGCGGGATTTTATCCCCGGCGAAGAGGACAAAATGCTGCTTGGCATAATCGCCTCCGCGATCGGAGTGGAGGAAGCCCGCAGGGACGCCGAAAACCAGCTTAAAACCGCCTATGAACAGCTTAAGCGGACCCAGTCACAGCTGGTGCAATCAGAAAAAATGTCCGCCGTCGGACAGTTGGCCGCCGGCGTGGCGCACGAGATCAACAACCCCCTCGGCATCATCCTCGGCTTCGCCCAGACCGCGGTCAAACGGCTCGGGGAGAATGATTCCCTGGCGCTGCCGCTCAAGACCATCGAACGCGAAGCGGTCCGCTGCAAAAATCTGGTGCAGAACCTGCTGACTTTCTCCCGCACCCAGAAAAACGAAAAACAGGAGCTTCTGGATCTGAATTCCCAGGTAGAATCGGCGCTTGCTCTGGTAGAGGCGCAGACTAAAACGCGCGGCGTGGA
>MGTT01000009.1 GCA_001799575.1 Elusimicrobia bacterium GWA2_56_46 | reverse complement strand
ATTCTGGGCTGAGAAATCCGCATATGGTACAATTATGAGGATGAAAAAGATTTTAGCTGCCGGTTTTGCCGCGCTTACTTTTGTTTCCGGATCGGCCATGGCCGCTCCCAGGAGGCTGGATTTTTATTCCAAACTGGATCTGCCTCTCTACTCCGCGGAAAAACGGGAAACCATGCCCGGAAGAACGCTTCCGCTGTATATGGGAAGCGACAAAAGCTATGCCGCTGAGTCAAAAGAAGTGCAGGTTATCGGCAGGTCCCTGGGCCTTGGGCTTGCCATAGCCGGACTGCTCCAGCCCCTGGGCCCGCTTGCCGCGGCCGGATTCCTGATCGTGGGCGCTTATAACGCCGGGGCGCTTGCCTCCGCTTTAACCTCAAAACCCTCCCGCCGTTCCGAATGGAACTTCCTGTGGTCGCATCATAGACGCTGATAAACGGGAATGCAACCCTGTGGGAACTTTGCCCGTACTATATTCAGAGGGCAACGAACATATGCAAGCGATACGCATTCTCTCCGCCATTCTTCTGATTTCCGTTCCCGCGGCCCTTTCCGCGGGAGAAACCGGGTTAAGTTTTGAGGAAGCCTCCAAAACGCTCCTTTCCGGCAATCCCCGGGCCGCGGCCGCCGCCAGCGCCGTGGATTCGGCCCGCAGCCGCCTTACCTTTTACCGCGGCGGCCTTTTTCCGCAGTTTTCCGCCAGCGCAAATTATAACCGCGTCGGCGGAGATTTTGTTTTTGACGATGAATCTTATTCCTACGGTTTAACCGCGTCGCAGCCGCTCTTCTCCCCCGCCCTCCCGGCCGCCGTCCGCTCCGCCGCTGCCTCTTACCGCAAGGCCGAAGCGGACTACGACCTGGTAAAGTCCTCCTTATTATTCGAGCTGAAGACCGCTTTTGCCGATCTTATAAAAGCCCGGGAAGCTCTTAAACTTTCGGAGGAAACTTTGAAACGCCGGGCCGAAAATGTGGAAATAATCCGCATAAAATATGAGGCGGGCCGCGAAAACAAGGCAGCCCTGCTTGAAACGCAGTCGGTATACAAGACCTCTCTGTGGCGGCACGAAAACTATAAAAAGGAACTGCGTCTCCTGGAACGGAAGCTGAACCGCCTGCTTGCCCGTTCCCCGACGGAGGATGCGCGCGTGGCCGCGCTCCCGGATCCCCCCGCTCCTTCCGAGAATTTTGACTCTTTTTCAAAGGCCCTGGAACTCCACCCGTCGCTCCGCTCCGCCCGCGCGGCGCTTGAAATCACACAGGCGGGCATAGACCGTTCCAAAAGCGGCTTTCTGCCGGAAGCCGCCGCAAGCGGCCGTTATACCTGGTCCGGCTCCGACTGGCCCGATAAGACGAAAAACTGGTCGGCGGGCGTAAGCCTTTCCCTGCCGCTTTTCACCAGCGGCAAACTTTCGGCGGACCTGGCCGGCGCCCGCGCGGACAAGGCCCGCGCCGAAGCCTCCCTTAAAGACGCCCGTGACGAAGTCTACCTGAACGCCGAGGACTTTTTCCTCTCCTTGCGCCAGGCCTGGGCCTTTATAGACGTTGCGAAAACCTCCCTGGACTCGGCCAACGCCCGCGCGTGGCTTCTGCGCAAACAGTACCTGGCCGGTCAGGCCTCTTATTTTGAGTGGCGCAATGTTGAAGAACAGTTGATCGGCGCCGAAAACCAGCTTCTATCCGCCAGGCGGGACCTGGCGGCGGCCCATGCGGCTTTCGTTAAATCATTGGGGGAGTAATCATGAAAATGAGCTTTTTTAAAACCAAAAAATTTATTTTTGCCGTCGTTATACTGGTGTTGATCGGCGGCGGCTGGGCCGGCTACAGGCATGTCCGGGCAAAGAATGAGCTCAAAAAACTGGAGAATCTCTCTCCCGTAAAAGTGGCTAAAGGACAGTTCGTAATAAAGACCCAGGCCATCGGCGTGGTTGAGCCGGAAAACCGGGTGCTGGTAACGCCCTCGGTCAGCGGCCGCGCCGAAGAAATCCTGTTCCATGAGGGCGACATAATAAAAAAAGGCCGGATCCTGGCCTGGATAAGTTCAAGCGAGCGCACCGCGCTTCTGGATTCCCTGAAGATGAAAGAGTCCACCCCCGAAGAGAAGAAAATGGTCGAAGAAGCCTATAACCTGACGCCCGTGGTCTCCCCCATAGACGGCATGGTGATAAAACGCGCGGTGGAACCGGGCCAGTCCGTCAGCGCGGCCAGAGAAATCGCCGTAATTTCCGACCGTCTCATCATCAAGACCTACGTGGACGAAACCGACATAGGCGGCGTGAGAGAAAAACAGAAAGCCGAGTTCTACCTTGATTCTTTCCCCAGGGACAGGTACGAGGGCGGAGTGCTGTCCATAGCCAGGGAATCCACATTAAAGGACGGCGTGACGGTTTACGAGGTTAAAATTCTGGCTTCAAAGAATATCCCCGTCCTGCGCTCCGGCATGACGGCGGACGTGCGCGTAATAACCGACGTGAAACCGGAAGCCCTTTATCTGCCCAGAAGGGCCCTGACCTACAAAGACGGCGAAACTTTCGTTACCATGAAAGACGGGAAAGACAAGAAAATAACCGACAAAAAAGTGGAAACCGGCGCCACCAACGAGAAAACCATTGAAATACTCTCGGGCCTCAGCGAGAACGACATCGTCTACTATTCCACGGGGGTGGCAAAAGAACGCTCGGAGATCCAGATCGGCCATTAGTTCCTTAACATGGAAACCCTGATAGACATACGGGATCTCAGCAAGACCTATCTTACCGGCTCGTTTAAAGTCGAGGCGCTGAAAAAAGTCTCGCTCAAAATAAAAGCCGGAGAGCTGGTCTCGCTGGTCGGGCCCTCCGGGTCCGGCAAATCCACTTTAATGCACATACTGGGGTTCCTGGACCGGCCGGACTCGGGGGAATACTATTTCGCGGGCCATCCGACGGCGAGCCTCGGCGAAGGCCGCCTGGCCGCCATCCGCAGCCGCATGGTGGGCTTCATCTTCCAGTCTTTCCACCTTTTAAAAAGGACCTCCGCAAAAGACAATGTCCTGCTGCCCATGGTCTACAGCGGCCTGGGAACGGATTCGCAAAAAGCCCTTGAGTGCCTGCGGCTCGTGGGGCTCTCCGACCGGGTGAAGCACAAGTCCAACGAACTTTCCGGCGGCCAATGCCAGCGCGTGGCTATAGCCCGCGCCCTGGTAAACGACCCGCTTATCCTGCTGGCCGACGAGCCCACCGGGAACCTGGACGCCAAAAGCCGCCAGGAAGTTATGCAGGCGATAAAAGATCTGAATGGCCGCGGGCTTACGGTAGTGATAGTCACGCACGATGAAGAAGTCTCGGCGCAGACCCGCCGCGTGGTGCGCATGAAAGACGGCGGGATAGTTTCCGATGAAGTCCGCGAACCGGCTCCCGGCGCGGCGCCGGCCGCAGCCCCCGAAGTCCGAGCTATGCGTCTGCCCGAGGCGCGCCTGGGCTTCACCCCCTCCGAAATAGCCGAACAATTTACGGTCGCCTTCAAAGCCATCTGGACCCATAAAATGCGCAGCGCCCTTACCATCCTCGGCATCCTGATAGGCGTGGGCGCCATCATTTCGCTTATGACCATCAGCGAAGGCTTCATGAAAAGCCTGCTCAGCGGCGCCACCGAAGACGACGCCAGAAAAGTCTGGGTTACGCCCCGCTGGGAGCGCCTGAAAGGCAGACTCCCGCTTACCTACGCCGACCTGGAAGCCATAAAAGCCGGCTGCCCGCTGGCCGAAAAGATCACGCCCATCTTATCCAGGAACGCCAAGGTTTCCGCCGGGAATAAACACGTGGATGCCGGTATTGAGAGCCACGAAGGCTTCACTTTTGAGGAGCAGAAAAACAAAAAGAACTTTTTTGACAACGTAAACGTCACCGGCCGTTTCTTCACCCCGGCCGAAAATCTAAACCGGGCGCGCGTCGCGGTCATAAACCAGACCCTGGCTAAAAAACTGTTCGGCTCGGAAGCGGCGGTCAACAACGAGCTGCGACTCCAGAACATCTCTTTCACTATAGTGGGCGTGGCGGAAGACGGCCAGGCGGGACAGATCTTCGGCGGCCGGCCCATGGCGTACATCCCTTTCAACACCGCCGCCAAGCGCGTATTCGGTTCCATCCGCCCGGACTATATCGGGGTCACCGCGCCCACTCCGGGCGACGCTCCCGAGGCCCGCAAGCAGATAATCCTGGCCCTGCGCAAAGAGCGCAATCTCGCCGAGGATAAAAACGATAATTTTGAGGTTAAAACTTTTGAGGCCCAGGTAAAGCTGTTCAAGGACGGCATGGGAAAACTCTCGCTGGTGGTCTACGCCATAGCGGGCATCTCGCTTCTGGTAGGCGGCATAGGGATAATGAATATCATGCTGGTCAGCGTAACCGAACGCACCCGCGAGATAGGGTTGCGCAAGGCCCTTGGCGCCAAGAACTCCGACATCCTGAGCCAGTTCCTGATAGAGGCGGTCACTCTTTGCCTTATAGGCGGGGCATTGGGCGTGGCCCTGGGATTCGGTCTGGGCTGGGCGGCTTACTTTTTCATCAAGGTGCCGCCGGCGCTGGGGCTGGGCACCATTTCTTTCGCTTTCGGTTTTTCCACCATTATCGGAGTAAGCTTCGGCTTCTGGCCGGCGCTTCGCGCCGCCATGCTGGACCCCATAGAAGCGCTGCGGTACGAGTAGACCCGAAAAACCGGGTCAGTATTTCTCTATTAATTCCAGCAGGAGGGCTTCGTGCAGACGGTCTATCTTGGCGGCCGGCGCGGTGTAATTGTTAAGGATGGAGGCGAAACTTAAAAGTCTGCCTTTTTTTGTAGTGAGATAGCCGGCGTATCCCCTCACCCCGCTCAGCGACCCGGATTTTATTTTCAGCGACTTCTCCAGCTTCGTATTCACGCCCATATTTTTGACGTGTCCCGTCGCGTCCGGATCCGCCGGCGAGATCAGAGAAGCCAGATAGGCGCCGAAAAACTTCTTTTTTGAGATCGCGCTTAGGAAAACCGTAAAGTCATCCGCGTTAGCCAGATTCAGACGGGACAGGCCGGAAGCGTCCGCCAGCTTCAATTCCGATACGTTCACGCCGTTCTCCGCCAGATACTCCCTCAGAACGCTTATGCCGCTCTCCGCCGTGCCGGACTTCCCCTTTGCCAGCGCCAGCTGCCGGAGCAGGATCTCGGCGTACAGATTGAAACTGCGCTTATTGGTGTAAAATACGATGTCGCTCAGCGGGGCTCCCTCGCTTTCGGCCAGAAATTTTGCGGCGCCGTAATCCTTTGTCCCTTCAAGTTTAGCGGCCTTGCCGCCCACTTTAACTCCGTGCGTGGAAAGATATTCAGTAAATTCCTGCGCCGCGAACAGCGCCGGATCCGGGATGGCGCCTTTTATAGCCGACTCGGGCGGGCCCTGCGGAACCGTACCGCGCAGAACGGCGGAGTACTGCCCGGGAAAATTAAAGATATAACCGTTGTCTCCCGAACCCTTCGGGCCCGTCAGCATCAGATTGGTAAAACGCAGGCCCGGGATCTCCGGTTCTGAACGCAAAAGTTCGGCTCTGTCCCCCGCCCGGACGCCGGGCCTGAAATAGAGTTTATAAAGATTGTCGTTTATGGAAAGGGCCGACGGCTGGGCGGCGTAATAATTGCCTACGTCCTCCCAGGCCCAGGAACCGGGCAGGGCCGGGCCGTTAAAAAGAGAATCGTCCGCTACGACCGGGCCGTTTATTTCAGCGACACCGGCTTTTTTAAGCGCCTGAAGCCATTTCCCGAATTCCTCCGCGGCGGCCGGCGCCCCCTTTATAAGACCGGAGCCGAAAGACGGATCGCCTCCGCCCCTGAGATAAACCGCCCCGTTCAATACCCCTTTTGAGACCGTCCCGTCCAGGTAAACGCGCGTCCTGAACCCGGTTTCGGGCCCGAGCAGCTCAAGAGCCGCGCCGGTGACGAACAATTTTAAAATACTGGCGGGGACCAGATTCCTGGCGCTGTCGCAGGCGACAAGTTCGGCGCCGGTCGCGGCGTCGCGCACGCTCAGGCCCCAGACCGCGTTCTTAAAGCCGGGCCCGGAAACCTTGTCCCTGAATTCGCACGGAGCCCCGGCGTAAACGGGATTGATAAACGCCAGCAGCAGAATAATTTTAAACATCGTTCGCCCCGACCGCTCCTTCACTTTTTCTTCGGCAGAACCGCGTATATTCCCGCCTCTTCCATTTTGATCATGGAGATCGCCGCAAGAACCGCGCAGTTCATCCAGCAGTCGTTAGTGTGATGCCAGTAGGTAGGCAGCTCTCCATCGGGTAGCTGGGTGACCGTCATGGCGTTGGCCAGCGCCCGGGCTTTCCGCCGGAATATTTCCTTACCGGTGCGCTTGTAAGCCGCGGCCCAGGCCAGCATAAGGTCCGACGCGCTGTCGTTGATGGGCATCATCCAGTCATACTGTTCCAGGGCGCAGGGCGTAAGCCAGTTGGCGGGCTTAAGATCCGGATTGGGATGACCCCAGACCACGAACTGGTCTTCGGCAAAGCGGATAATGTCCATAGCCCACGCCTCGTATTGCGGGTTTTCGCCGGCATTGTCCAGCATATAGACGGCGATATCGCAAGCCTGTCCTTTGGAAAGATTAGCGTAAGGGACGCTCGGCCTGACATCCTCGAACTGGCCTTCCCAATTGAAAGTCCTGACGGGATTGGCGATGATCCAATCCATGGCCCTCTTCGCGGCGGGGCGGAACTCCGCGCGGCCGTATTGCTTGTCCAGACGCCGCAGAAGCCTGAACACGCCGATGGGAACAAGCGCATTCTTACTGACGATCTCGCCCGTCTTAGGCTTGACGCTGAGAGGCCAGGTGCCGCTGGCAAGCTGCGTTTTGACGTAGGTCTTGGCGATGTTCTCCGCCGCCGAGAAATATCGCTTCTCCCCCGTCGCGTCATACAGGTCAAGATACCCCTGGCTGACCTCCTCGGGGTAGTTCATCATGACGATATCGTTCCTGCCCTTGGCCGAATACTGCTCCCCTATGTAGGTGGGCGGGAAATAAGCGTAGGCCGAGCCTTTCGGCGTGCTGCGCCGGATCAGAAAATCGGCGGCATGCCGGGCTATGGTGAGCGCCTTGTCCTTAACGTCCGGAGCGATACGGCTGTACCGAACCAGCCCTATCAGGATCGAGCCGATCATTTTGCTGGGATAGCAGTAGTACCCGTAGCCCGGATCGGGGGAGTCGTGATCCAGCCAATACCGCACATAGCTGGACTTGTACAGGTGTTTCAGCTTCAGCTCTCCGGATTCCCTGTAGCCGCGAACCGCCGCCGGGCTCTTGCCCCCGAAAGCCGCCTTGCGGTAGAACTCGCGGGTTCCGGCGACGCCGATAACCCTGCCGCCGTCCATACCTTCCACCGTGAGCTTAACGAAGCCGACCGGAACCTTGTTCCACACCGGGGAAAGCGCCGCCCAGGGTTTCTTCGCCGGGAACGACAGCGCCGGGCCGCCGGTTCGCGGCGCCAGCGTAAAGCGATAACTCTTCGCGCCGGCGACTTCCTTGAAATCGAAAGCGGGCGCGTACATGAATCCCCAGGCCGAGTAGGCGTTCCAGAACGGCCGTTCGCCCGGAATGCCCGGCCGCACGGGCTGAGACGTGTCTTCGGTCCCGGTCCACCAGGAAAAATACGGTAAATCAGACATCGAACAGGAACAAAAAACAGCCAATATCAGCAAAGGCAATATCTTCTTCATTGTTTCTCCTCTATTTTTTAGAACGCGGGTGCGTTTTGTCGTACACTTCTTTCAGCCGTTCCAGCGAAACATGCGTGTAGATCTCTGTGGTCTGCAGGTTTTTATGCCCCAGCATTTCCTGCAGCGACTTAAGGTCACAGCCGTTGTCCAGCAGATGCGTGGCGAAAGAATGCCGTAAGGAATGCGGATTTACCGGCCTGGCGAAGCGCGCGCGGCGCGCCAGTTTTTTTATTATAAGGGCCAGGCCGTGGTCCGAAAGCCTGGCGCCGCGGTGATTCAGGAACAGCGGCATGGCGGGGGCCAGCGGCTGCGGCCTGGTATCCAGATACGCCCTCAGGGCTTTCAAAGCCTTATCCCCCACCGGCGCCAGGCGCTCTCTGGAGCCTTTGCCCATGGCCCGCACGAAGCCGCCGTAAAAATCCACATCGCCTATGTTCAGGCCGGCGGCCTCTGAGCGGCGCAGGCCGGTGGAATACAGCAACTCGAAAACGGCATAGTCCCGCTCGGCAAATTTATAACCGGCGTCATTCTCTTTAACAGCATCCGGGGCGCTATGATCCGCCAGCTTGCCCACTTCCCCCTCGCTGAGGAATCTAGGCAGACGTTTTTCTTTTTTGGGCGAAGTTATAAGAGCGAAAGGATCGGACTTCATGGTTCCTTCGGCTATCAGATAGTTCATAAAGGAATGCACCGCCGAGATCTTGCGCAAAAGAGTGTTACGGGAAATTTCCCCCCCCCCTATGAACGCGATATAGCCGCGAAGGAGCATGCGATCCCAGGCGCCATGGCTGTCGGCGTTATGCGCCGAAGCGTAGGACGCAAATTCCTCTATATCGTGCTTATAGGCCTTTACGGTGTGCTTCGAAAAATTCCGCTGCGACTTTATATGCAGCAGAAACCTCTCTATCAACAGGTTCATACTTATGATTTTAGCACAATGTGAGCCGACACAGGCGCACCCAAATCCTCCGATAAGCGGTAATCCTAACGGCTTTGGGTTAACGAACCGCAGGATAGTAAAAACGGGGGCCTGCCGGGGCAAGGCTTTTCCCGACTTGCGCGGCCCGTCTTAGAATCATCATCTCTTCATTGACAGTTGTCTATTTGGGTTCCTTGCGGACAAAATAGAGGTTTGTTTTTAAGGTTGTGTTAGAAGGATGGCGGCGGGGTTTAGTTGGAGGGGTGACAGCCATGGGTTGGCAGGCCCCCGCACCCGCAACCCGCCGCCATTTCTCCGCTTTCCCCCAATGGGTGAAATCTTCTCATCAATGCCGCCGGCTTGTTAGCGGAGGATCAGGGGCGCAAGCTTCGCTTTACGCTTTACGGCCCAAAATGCTAAATTTGATCTATGCGAATAAAGAACCTCTCGCTCCCGCTGTTCGCGGCCCTGCTGGCCGCCGCCTGCTCTAACGATACCGAAAGAGTTATAGCTAAAGTAGGCCCGGAAAAGATAACCGATTCATATCTCCGCCAGAAGCTGGAGGAAATAGCCCCTAACGCCCAGGGATACCTTTCCACCAAGCCCGGCAGAAAACAATTTCTGGGCATCCTTATAAATGAAAAACTGATGATCCTGGCCGCCAGGAAAAGTGAAACAGCCCGCTCCGAAGATTATAAAAAAAGGGTGGGCGCCATGGAAGCCGAACTCAAGGCCAAGCTCGAATATTACAGGGACTATATGCTGGCCAAAATGTGGGTGGACGAACTGCGCCGGGACAAGATCAATGTCACGGACGCGGAGATAGAGGCTTATTACGCCAAAACCCCCTATGAAATAACTGTGGAACATATCGTAATGCCAACTTACGAAGAAGCCGCGGCGGTGATGAAAAAAGTGAAAGCCGGGGCCGATTTCGGAAAGACCGCCAGAGAAAATTCCATGGACAAGGACAATGTCCGCCTGCCGGCGGTGATGTACGGGGAATTTATGCCGGAACTGGAAGAAATGGCGTTCAAGATGCGCCCCGGAGAGATCCAGGGCGTGGTCAAGACCGGCCTGGGCTGCCACATCCTGAAAAAAGTGTCCCAGACAAAGCCGGAGCTCCCGAAGGTGAAAGAGCGCATCCGCCGCATAGTGGAAAAGAAAAAATTCGACGCCTATCTAGCCAAGTTCCAGGAAAAGACGAAAGTGGAGGTCTTAGATGAAAACTATAAATAAACTTTCAGTGACGTTGGCCCTCGCCGCCGCGCTGGCCCCCAGGCTTAACGCCGCGGTAATGGAAGAACTGGCCGCCAAGGTGAACAATGAGCCCGTGATGATGTCCGAGTATAACAAGGCCAAGGACAAGCTCACGGAACAGTACCGCGCATCCATGCCGGACTTCTTCAAACAGAAAGACGCCAGGGAACAGATCGAGAAAGCCGCCATGGACAGGCTGGTTGACGAAGCCCTGCTGCGGCAGAAGGCCGAGGCCCTGAAAATCAAGGTTTACGACCGCGAACTGGATAACGGCGTGGCGGAGATCAAAAAGAACTTCACCCGGGACGAGAACAACGCGCCGCTGAGCGGGCCGGCCGCCGATGCGGCATTTTCCGCCGAACTCAGGAAAGAAGACCTGACCATGGAGCAGTTCCGCGACCGGATAAAGAAACAGTTGATGGTGCGCAAACTGATAGAGGAAAACATCCGCGCCAAAACCGCGCTCCCGAAAGAGGAGGAGATAAAATCCTATTTTGACAAGATAAAAGCCGCGGTCGGCGGCGATAAAGCCGTCTTCGCGGGCCTTGACGAAGAGGCGGCCCAGGATCTTACGGCTGTGGCCCAGCGTTTCAGGGAATTCACGGCCGAAAGGGTCAGGATCCGGCATATCCTCTTCAAATACGACGAGAACGCCCCGCTCACGGAAAAGAGCGCGATGCTTAAAAAGGCCGAGGGCGTAAAAAAAGAACTGGAGACCGGCGCCGACTTCGAAGACGCGGCCGTAAAGTATTCCGACGACAAGGAAAGCGCCCAGAAAGGCGGCGATCTCGGTTACGTCATTAAGGGAATGCTGCCCAAGGAACTGGATGATAAAGCTTTTGCGCTTCCGCTCGGGGAAATTTCAAAGCCGGTTCCAACGCAGTTCGGCTATCATCTCCTGCGCGTGGACGAACGCCGCATAGCCCAGAAACTGAAATACGAGACCGTGAAAGACGATCTGGAGCAGCTGCTCACGCAGTCCAATTTCGGCAGGGAACTGGCCTCCTATCTGAAAGACCTCCGCAAGGACGCCAAGATAGAGAACTTCATCTCCGTCGGAAAGTAGACACCCACAAAAAAATCGCCCGCTATTTCAGCGGGCGATTTTTTTCAGGAAAGGGCGTCCCCAATTCCCTAGGGGATCTGTTCCAGCCTTACGTCTAATTTTTTAGGAACGGCCGCGGCGGCGTAAAAATCACGCTCTTTCGCGCCGCTTTCGGCCGACATCGCCAGCGGGTCCACCCTGTAAAGAATGACCGCCTCTTTAGCGGTTTTGTTGACTCCGGCTATCTTAAAAATACCGCTCGGCAGCTCGGACACCGAGACCAGGATAACCATCCGCTCTTTTGAAAAATCGGCCTCCGGGAAACGTCCCTTATGGGAGGAAGCGAAAGCGCTCCAGGTTTCCGAACTGGTAAAAAACTGATAATCCACCGGAGCGGTTATCATGGTTTTCGCCCCCATGCCGGACGAACCCAGTTCCGGCACCACGGAAACAGCGGGAGCGCCCCCTGGAAGCCCGGAACGGACAGGCGTCACGGTTTTCTCCAGATCTTTGTCCGTCAGACTCACAGGGGTAATTTTCTTCCTGCCCGAGCCGGACATTTCGGAAAGCGTGTCCAGCATACTTTGAGGGTCTTCCGCAACTCCCTCAAATTCTCCGCTTTTGACCAGCATTATGGCTCCCTCGGATCTTATACTTTCGGTGGAAAGGCCGGTTCTGTAGGAAGGCGGCGTGTTTTCCCTGGCGCCGGCCGCGGCCTCCGCGAGTACCCTCTGTGCGGCGGCGGTGGCGCTGAACCCCGGAGCCGGAACTGCTGCGGTGTCGTAATGGTTAAAAGCCATGAAAGCCAAAAAAAGCGATATAAGCCCCGCAAAAAAAGCGATAAGGATCTTGATGGTTTTTATATTCATTTTATTGCCGACTCACGGTTCAGGGTTGTCCCCCGAACGATCCCCCGCGCAGTTTCTAATTGTACAATAATTTAACTATAAGTTATCATTTCCGTAACAGCCCTGAGCTAGAATAGCCGTATGTGAAACGGCTGAACCGGTTACTGGTCACTGATACCAGGTACCGGCCACCGGATACAGATCACCATTGTGCTTATCAAGAGGCTGTAAATATGAAATACTGGGCATATATAAACAGCGAAATTCTCGGCCCTTACGAAAAGGAGAAGCTTCTGGAACTCCGCGCTTTCAGCGCGTCCACCCTGCTGGTTCCCCAGACCCCGGCAGGGGAAAAAACCGAGGATTGGAAAGAGGCTTCCGCCTATCCGGAAATAGCCCCCTTGTTCAATTCCCCCGCGATCCCGGCCGTTGATACGCCCAAGCCGGCCGTCCCGCCCTCCGCGGCGGAAGCCGCCGCGCCCCAGCCGGAGGCGCATCTGAAACCGCTTTCTTTCCATCACATAGACCCCGCCCCGCCGGCGGCCTCCCAGCCTTTGGAAGGCGTGGATCTTAAAGTGAACCGCCTGAACTCCTCCGGCAGGATCCGGGAAAAAGAGCAGCCCGGTTTCACCGGAGACAATTTCGATCCGATGAGCCTTTCCCAGATAACCAGACCGGCGGAAACGCCCGACCGGGAACCGGCCGCCGCTGAGTTAAATCCGCCCCATGCCGCCGCCCCCTCCCCGGCGCCGGACGCGGGCCCCTCTTTCCGGCTGATCCAAACCCCGGCCTTTGAAATGCCCGATCAGAACGAGCCCTCCCCCGGCCGGGCGGCCCCCGAAAAGCCCCTGGATGCGCCGGCTTTCGGAGAAGACGCACAGTCCCTGAACTCGATAAATTTGAAGCTTGAAACGCTGACGAAAGCCGCCCTGACAAAACAGGATCTCGAGCCGCTCAGGGAAAAACTGGATCAGGCTGAGGCGGAATTTGCCTCGTTCCTGCGCCGTACCTGGCCCCAGTTCAGCGAACAAGCCGCCCAGTCCTCGACAAAAATCGACCAGATCCAGCGCGAGATGATGGATAAAATGCGGGTTCTTGAAAATTCAATATCGGAGATAAAATCCGCCCTGACGCAGGCGCCCGCCGCCGCGGCGCCCAAAGCCGCGGTCACAGAACGGATTTTATACAACGCGCCGGCCCCACAGTCGCTGAAAGTAGAGGTTCTGGCCCCCTCGGAGCCGAGGCAGCCGAAGAAACAGGAAACCAGAACCGTAATAGTGGACAAAGGTTCCAGCGGTGGGGCTTCAATACTCTCCGGCATCGTGAAAAAATTGCCCAGGATCATCGTAACTTTGGTCTTGCTGGCCTCGGTGCCGATAGTAGCGGCCTTTGTCCTCAGGCAGCTCGGGATTTTAGATATTACCAGGTCGCTGCCGCTCAGGATCCCTTTTTTACACGCCCCCCCGGAGAAACGGGCCGCCGGGGCCCCGGTTCCTCAGCCTTCCCAGCAGGCGGACGCGGTTCCGACTCCGGCCCCGGCCGCCTCCCCTGAAAAAGACCTCTCGCCGGAGATCATCTACATAGGCAGGACTTTCGCCTTAAAAGCCGGCGGGAGCACCCTGGAAAACAAGATCCAGGAAGACGCGGCAGCCCAAAACGGAGATTTCAACAAGACGGTCTGGCAGGTCGGAAAGATCAGGGACGGAGTATTCGAACTGACGGGCGCGGTACCCGTGAGCGGCGGCGCGGAACAGCTGACATACCGCTACGAAGTGGATTACATCCGGAGAACCGTTACACCGCTGAACGGGACGGCCCAAAAACCTATGAACGCCCTGATCAGGGAAAAAGATTTATCGGAACGAACCCAGGCGCCTCGGATCGGAAAAACCGGGAAAGTGCCCGGCGCAGCCGCGGACGCTAAACGGCCGAAGCAGACGGCAAAACGGGTCAAGGCCAAAGTTACCGCTCCCGATGACGAATATGAATATGCGTATGAAGAAGAACCTGGGGGAACGGAAGAATAACTACGGTGATTACCGCGCTTATCGTTCAGCCGCCCGGGAGCCCGGATGAAACGCGGAGGGCGAAAACCCCATGAATAAAACAATTTTATTGGTCGATGATGAGCAGGGTTACAGGGATCTGCTTTATATGGAGCTTTCCGACCGCGGTTACGCGGTGCTGACAGCCGAGGGCGGAGCCGAGGCTTTGGAGATTTTAAAGAGGGAAGAGGTGGATCTCATCATTACGGACATGAAAATGCCGAAAATGGACGGGCTTGACGTTTTGATAGCCGGCAGGCAGCTGCGCCCCGGGATACCTGTTGTCCTTATGACGGGGTACGCTGTTGAAGAGCGGGTCCAGGAAGCGCTTGCGCGGAAAGCAAGCGTCTGCCTGCGCAAACCGTTCCAGATCGAGGAACTGGAAACCGCGCTGCAGACCGTTTTTTGAATTATTCTTCCACCGCCGGGGCGGCGAACTTGCGCGACCGCCGCAGGAGCGCGTCCACCCGCGCTTTCAACTCCAGCGTTGAAAACGGTTTGGTCATATAATCGTCCGCGCCCAGATCCAGGCCGGTAACCTGGTCAAGCGTCTCCGCTCTGCCGCTGAGGATCAGAATAGGTATCTTTTTCAGGGCGGGCGTTCTCCTCAGTTTTTTTAACAGTTCCACCCCATCCCCGTCCGGCAGCATCCGATCCAGGATGATCATATCCACGACCGAGCTTTCAAGAAGTTTTTCGGCTTGCGCTATGGAATTGGAGAGCAGAAACTCCACATCACCGCCTTTCAAAACGCGCCGCATACTTTCGGCCACGAACGTGTCGTCCTCAACTATCAGTATTTTCGTGTTATCATACGCCATATTTTCCCCTAACCTAACCGTGCCATACTTACATCATAATCCGGCGCGATACCCCGTTCAACACCTCAATAACGGTAATGATCGGGCTTGTACGGGCCGTCCTGTTTTACCCCGATGTAATCGGCCTGTTCCCTGGTCAGCCTGGTCAGTTTAACGCCGATTTTCTCCAGATGAAGCCTGGCGACTTCCTCGTCCAGGTGCTTAGGCAGCCTGTACACGCCTACGGCCATTTTTTTGGTCCAGAGCTCCAGTTGGGCGAGGGTCTGGTTCGAAAATGAGTTGCTCATCACGAACGAGGGGTGGCCTTTGGCGCAGCCGAGGTTAACCAGACGTCCTTCCGCCAGCAGATAGATACATCTGCCGCCGGGCAGGTTGAACTTGTCCACCTGGGGCTTGATGTTGAGCACCGACACACCCTTGGTCTTCCTGAGCTGCTCCACCTGGATCTCGTTGTCGAAATGGCCTATATTGCAGACTATGGCCTGGTCCTTCATCCTGAGCATATGTTCCACGCGGATGATATCCTTGTTGCCGGTGGTGGTGACATAGATATCGCCTTCGCCGAGAGTGTCCTCGACCGTGGCGACTTCAAAACCTTCCATCGCGGCCTGCAGGGCGCAGATCGGGTCTATTTCGGTTACTATCACACGCGCGCCAAACCCCCTGAGGGAACGTGCCGAGCCCTTGCCCACATCGCCGTAGCCGCAGACCACGCAGACTTTTCCGGCTATCATAACATCCGTCGCCCTCTTGATGCCGTCCGCGAGGGACTCCCGGCAGCCGTAGAGGTTATCGAACTTGGATTTTGTGACCGAGTCGTTGACGTTTATGGCGGGAACCATAAGCTGCCCGGCTTCGTGCATCTGGTAAAGGCGGTGGACGCCCGTTGTGGTCTCCTCGGAAACGCCTTTCCACTCTTTTACCGCCGCGTGCCAGCGCCTGGGATTTTTTCCGAGCTCCGCGCGCAGGCAATTATTCAGCTCCCGCTCGTCTTCTCCGCCGGCTTTGGCGTCCAGGATCTTAGGGTTCTTTTCCGCGGCGACGCCCCTGTGAAGCATCATGGTGGCGTCCCCGCCGTCGTCCACTACAAGGTTGGGGCCCTTGCCGCCCGGGAAAGCGAGCGCCTGTTCGGTGCACCACCAGTATTCGGCCAGCGTTTCTCCTTTCCAGGCAAAGACGGGGATACCGGCCGCGGCTATGGCGGCCGCGGCCTGATCCTGGGTGGAAAAAATATTGCAGGAGCACCAGCGCACGTCGGCGCCGAGCGCCGCGAGGGTTTCGATCAGAACCGCCGTCTGCGTGGTCATGTGAAGGGAACCCATGACCCTCGCGCCTTTCAGCGGTTTTTTTGCCGAGAATTTTTCGCGGATGGCCATAAGACCGGGCATTTCTTTCTCGGCGATATCTATTTCCCTGCGGCCCCAGTCCGCCAGGGTAAGGTCTTTGACTTTGAAATCATTTGTCATGGTAGAGCGCGTCTCCCGGATTTTATTTTTAACAGGACTGGTCATGCCAATGCCTCCAAGCGGATACTTTCGGCCTATCCCGAGGCCGGATATAATTATAACTTATTTTTTCTTTTTGGCCCCCTGGATCCGCGGAGGCGGTGGTTTGGCGGGGACGGAAACTTTTATCAGCAGCTTATTGCCTATAAAAACGCTTTCGTAAAGCCTTTTGGCGGAATAAAGAGTGAGGCCCGCGCAGAGATGCGGATAAGCGTTGTGCAAAGCGGCGTTCGGCACGGGAGCGTGCAGGATCAGGGGCCCGTCGGTAAAAATCACATATTCCCCTAAAGGGCTGTCGCGCCGGCTCCGCCCGGTCTGGGGAGGTTCCCAGTTAAGCCCGGCGGCCGTTTTTTCGGCCTTTCCCCGTTCAGGCGAAGCGAACCGTTCTTTGGCGGTTATGCGGCACAACTCCGGAGTAGCCGGCTTCTCCCCGCCGAGGGCTCGCAGCGGGGCTGAGAAACCGAAGCTTTTCAGTGTCTGATCCCCCCTCATGAGATGTATCTTGGCGGCTTCCCCATCCAGTTCCAGATAGGTAGTCATGATCTCAAGCTGCTTTTCCAGCAGGCGTTTTTCCTCCTGAAGCGAAAGCCCGGCCTCATAGATCATTTTTTTCGCCGCCGCCATATCCGTCAGGGCGGCTTTCACGTCCCTGGCGGCTTTAGCTTTCCGCTCCCTGGCCGAGCGCAGTTCCTCCGCGTAAACGGAGGATCGCCGACCGGCCTCCTCCGCGATCTTTATATCTTTTTCAAGATCGGAAAGCTGCCGGGTGACGCGGGCGTTGACGGCCAGCAGCAGGGCCAATACCAGCCCGCCTGCGGCCAGAAGCCAGCCGCGGCCGGCGTTTTGATGGATCTTTTCGATAAAGGTCATGTTAATAAATATAGATCTTCGCGCCGACCGGCAGCGTTTTGTAAAGTTTTTCAAGCGCTTCCGCTCCAAGGCGCACGCACCCGTGCGACACGGCGGTGCCGAGGGCGTCTTCGTTCCTGGTACCGTGGAGAAGATAGCCGTTGCCGATATCGAGTGCGTATTTACCGAGCTCCCCGCGGACTAGACGGGAAGGATCTTCGCGGGGAGGAACCGCCTCGCCGCTCTCCACATAAGCCCAGTCCGGTTTTATCCAGGCGGGGTCGTCTATTTTATAGAGAACCGTGAATTCGCCTCTCGGCGTGGCGAATTCCCAGATCCGGCCCGTTTTTTTGTCCCTGAGAGTACCGCCCTTGCCCACGGAACAATCCGCCTCCCACAGAAGTTTCACTCCCCGTTTGAGGTAAAGTTTATTGGCCCTGCTGTCCACAACCGCGTAAAGTTTCCGTCCGATTTTCCGCTCCACGTCTTTCCGCAATTCCCTGACTTCCGCGGCGATGGCGTTCTGCGTTCTGAAATGGCCCTTGTTTTCCGGGTACCGCGCCGCCAGCCCGCTCAGATAAACGAGATCCTCGTCCGCCGAACCGATCTCTTTGGAAAGTTCCGCCGCGGTTCTGACATCAAAACCAAGCGCCGAATTGAGCGAATCAAGTTTTTCCGCCGCGGTCGCGAGTCTGCCGTAATTGCGCGCGGCGGCCGCCGCCAGCGCGGCAAAAACCGCCAGCCAGGCCGCGGCCAGGTACAGAGCCGTCTTGGACGGCTTTCCGGTGGTCATTAGAGTATTATAGGCGATACCGAACGAAATGCCAAGGGCTTCAGCCGCCAGGCCAGGCATGGAACGGGGCTCTCTTGCTATAATATCCTTAAATGACGGAAACCGATGTTCTTATCGTGGGGGGCGGGCTGGCGGGGCTTTCCGCGGCGCGCGGGCTGCGGGGCAAAAAAAAATATCTTCTGGTTGAAAAAGAGGCCCGGATCGGGGGACTGGCGTCTTCGGTCTCCAGGAACGGGTTCACCTTCGATTATTCGGGGCATTTGCTGCATCTCCACTGGAAAGAGACCGGGGATCTGATCCTGCGCCTCCTCAAAAACAATCACTTTAAACTGAAACGGAACGCCTGGATACATCTGGCTGGCGTGGAAGTCCCCTATCCGTTCCAGGCCAATCTTTACGGCCTGCCGGAAAAGATAAAATCGGAATGCGTGAGCGGGTTTCTTGCGGCGTACAACAACAGCCATAAGCCATACGCCCTAGGCCATACGCAGAAAAGCCCTGAAGTGTTCAGCCGGTGGACGCGGCGGGTTTTCGGGGAAGGGATCTCGAAATACTTCATGCTGCCGTATAACGCCAAGCTCTGGCAGTACCCGCTTGATCGCCTTACCGCGGACTGGTGCGCCCCTTTTGTCCCCATGCCCGAACCCCGGGAAGTCCTGGAGGCAGCCTACGCGCGGAAAAAGAGGGCTATGGGCTATAATCCGGTCTTCTATTATCCGGAACGCGATGGCATACAGGCCCTGCCGGACGCCCTGGCCGCGGGCCTGAAGGATATTCATACCGGCTGCCAACTGGAATCGCTGGATATAAAGAATAAAACCGCTTTCATCAGGCGGCTCGGGGCCGTAAAATACAAGTCGCTTATCAACACTATGCCGCTCAAATATTTTGCGGGGCTTATAAAATCCCCCCCGGACGGCCTAAGGAAGCTCAGCGCGCGCCTCCGCCATAACTCCGTCCATGTCCTGAACCTGGGCGTGAAAGGAACTTCTTCAAAGAAGCATTGGACGTACTTCCCGGAAAGGGAATTTCTTTTCTACCGGGCCGGCATAGCCACCAATTTTTCCAGGAACCTGGCGCCTAAAGGCCGCGATTCGCTGTATATAGAGACAGCCACGGACGGCGGGAAGCTGGATCATGCGGCGGCCGAAAAAAATATTTTCCGCGGCCTGGTAAAAGGCGGAATAATAAAAAGAGAAAGCGATATCGTAGAGAAACTTTGGCTCGATATTCCCTGCGCCTATGTGATCTATGACGCCGACCGGAATAAAGCCCTGCCCGCCATACTCTCCCTCCTCAAAGCGCGCGGCATACGATCCATAGGCCGCTACGGCGCGTGGAAATATTCTTTCATGGAAGAGAGCGTAAAGGAAGGCCTGGAAACGGCCCGGGAACTGCTGATTGCGGGATGACGGCGCTTATTTAGCCAGTGTTATACCTGCCGCGAGCAGCGCTTCTTTTACCGCTTCGCGGCGCTTCCCACTGAGGACGGTCAGGGGGAGCCGCAGATCCGGGGCGCAATAGCCCATAAGATGCATGGCGTATTTCACCGGGATAGGATTGGTTTCCGCAAAAAGAGTTTTTATCAGCCCGAAAAGCCGGTGATGTATTTTCCGGGCTTCCTCCGTTTCCCCTTTTAAAAACAGTCCGCACAGCCGGACCATTTCTCCGGGAACGACATTGCTTACGACGGAGATCACGCCCCTGGCGCCCACCGACATCATCGGCAGGGTAAGGGAATCGTCCCCGCTCATAACGGCGAAATCCTTGTCGGCGCCGTTTACTATCTCGCTGACCTGGTCAAGATTGCCGGAGGCCTCTTTTATGCCGACGATGTTTCCGAATTTTTTTCTGAGCGCGAGCGCCGTGGCGGGCGGCATATTGACTCCGGTGCGGCCGGGGACATTATAAAGGACCACCGGCAGACGGGTATTCCCCGCCAGTTCGGAAAAATGCGCCAGCATCCCGTCCTGCGTGGGCTTGTTGTAATAGGGCACTATGGCCAGCGCTCCGTCCACGCCGAGTTTCTCCACTTTCCCGATCATTTCCACGGATCGCGCGGTGGAGTTGGTGCCGACCCCGGGCATGACCGGAACCTTACCTTTCGCCTCTTCCACCGCGATCTTTATGACGTCGAGATATTCCTCTTCCGTCAGCGTGGCGGCCTCGCCGGTGGAGCCGCAGGGGACCAGGCCGTTGATCCCCGCTTTTATCTGCGCCCGAACGATCTTTCGGAAAGCGGCAAGATCCGGTTTCCCGTCCAGAAACGGCGTTATTACCGCGGTAAAACAGCCTTTAAGCTCAAGCATAAACCTCCGGCAGAAAGTACACCCAGTTGTAAATATTCGATAAACCCATCATCCCCGCTTTTTCGCCTGTCATTCCCGCGTGCTTTTAGCGGGAATCCATAAATCTTTTATTAATGGATCCCGGCCAACAGCTCGCCGGGATGACGGGGGTACCGAATATTTACCCCAGTTTATACTGCTATCGTCCCCTCAAAAATAATTTTCGCGGGGCCCTCTATATAGATGTCGTCCGCGGAACCACGCGGGGCTGATTTGAACCAGACCTTGAAACGTTCTCCGCTTCTGGCGACGACCCTGACAGGCGGGCGGAGGCCTCTCTCAAGACCGAGGGCCAGGGCGGCGGCTGTAATGCCGGTGCCGCAGGCCAGGGTTTCGGCTTCCACGCCCCTTTCGTAAGTCCTGATACGCAGCAGGGGGCCTTTAAATTCCACGAAATCCACGTTAGCGCCGGCCGGCCCGAAAGCCTTATTAAAACGCAGTCGGCGGCCAAGCGCGTTAACGTCGAGGGAGTCTATATTCTTCAGCGGCACTACGGCGTGGGGCACGCCGGTGTCCAGGAAATGAACGGTTTTTACAGGTTCCGGATATTTTCCCTTATGACAAAGGCACACTGCCGGCACGGCGGGCATCCTCATCTTCACTTTTTCACGGCCCGTTATCCACGCGGGCAGGATCCCCCGGATAGTGGCCAGTTCCAGCTCCCCGCCTTTCATCAGCCCCGCGGCGCGCGCCCACCAGGCGGCGCAGCGGGAGCCGTTGCCGCAGAAAGCTTCCGACCCGTCGGAATTGAAGTAACGCAGGGCGATCTTTCCGGCGCCGGCTTTATCCGCGCACAAAAGCCCGTCGGCTCCGATGCCCGCTTTCCTGCCGCAAAGCCTGACCGCCAGGCTTTTAAGACGGGCGGAAGACAGCCCCCGTACGCTTATCAGCACGAAGTCGTTTCCCGCACCAGACATTTTCCAAAATTTTACTTTCACAACACGTCCCCTGATGTATCGCAGTATCGGTCACGAACCACTATCCACTAACCACTAGTCACTGCCCCTGGCCAGCGCCGCCGCGAAAGCGGAGATGAAAGGGTGCCCGCCCGAGGCGGCCGCCTCTTTAAAATATTCCAGCGCCCTGGCGCGTTCCCCTTTCTTGTGCAGGGCCATGCCCCGTATCACAAGGGCAAGGGCGCCGTGCTCCGTTCCCACGGCGGGGATGGCGCCGAGCGCCGTCTCATAATCCCCCGCCAGAAGCTCCAGCAACGCCAGTTCAAGAGCGAAACCGGCGTCGGAGGGCGCCAATTTCAGGGCCGCGCGCATCTGCCCGGCGGCATTCTTGTAATCGCCCCGGCCGGCCGCTATGCGCGCCGATATCTCATATAAACCGGCGTCGCCCGGAGAGAGCTTCAGGGCATAGCCGGTTATAAGAGCGGCCTCCTCCCAATCCCTCTTTCGGAGCATCTGGGCGGCGTATTCTTTCAGCAGGGCCGGATCGCCGAAGTCCCCCAGAATGACGGCCCTGGAATAATAAAGCTTGGCCTTTGAAAGGAACCCCTGCGCGGCGTAACAGCGCGCCAGGCCGGCGTTGGCCTCTATGTCGTCGGAACGGCCCTGGAGCGCTTTTTCAAAAAGCGGGACGGCGGTGGCGTAAAACCCGGTCTTAAGATAAATGGAGGCGAGGCGCACGGCAAAAAAATCGTTTTCAGGATAAAGGCCGTTGGCCAGCTTATAGACCGTTATGGCCTTATCCGGAAGTCCCTGGGATTCATAGCAGCGCCCGAGGTATGAATATGCTCTCTCCCTTATCTGGGAGGAGGGCTTTTCTTTAAACAACGATTCCGAGATCTCGGAAACGGCCTGGCAATCGCCA
Organism: Elusimicrobia bacterium GWA2_56_46; assembly: GCA_001799575.1. Classification (GTDB taxonomy): domain Bacteria; phylum Elusimicrobiota; class Elusimicrobia; order Elusimicrobiales; family UBA9959; genus YA12-FULL-51-18. The sequence continues at coordinate 53,416 of MGTT01000009.1, read as the reverse complement.
CGCTCAAAATTGGCGCTCATGCCGCTGAGCATATCTTCCGCCTTTCTATCTGAAATTCCGCCGAAAAGGAATGCCGAAGCGTCAAGGGGAACGAAAAACAGTAAAAGAATTAAAGATTCAAGATCTCTCCTGCTCACAACCCCTCCAGCAGGCGCGGCGCCGAGAATATGAGGTAAGATTCCCGGGCCCAGTCTATCCGCTTCGCCGCCTCCAGGAGCCCGGCCGCGCCGGCCGCGTCACATTCTTCGAAATCGGCCATTTTGATGGAGCCGACCTCCGGCTTTATAACGAAGTCGGCTTCCTTTTCCTCGCTGCCGGCAAGCATGGAGCCCCTGATGTCTATGACTTGCAGCAGCGACATAAGCACGTTCCCCGGCAATTCGGTGGAGGAGCCCGCGGTAACGCTGGCCAGCACCCAGTCCGCCCCCAGCAGCCGGGCGGCGTCCACGGGAATAAAATCCACCACGCCGCCGTCCACCAGGTAGCGGTGGCGGTATTCGACCGGCGCGAAGATGCCGGGCAGATTAACGCTCGCCTTTACGGCGATAGCAAGCGGTCCTTCGTCGAAAATTATCTTTTCGCCGGTCCTGAAATCCATGGCCACACAGGAGAACGGTTTTTTAAGCTGGCCGAAAGTGAGGGAACCCAGGTTCTTTTCTATGAACTGATTTATATAGGTGGGCGTTATCAGTTTATTGCTTAGCAGCAGCTTCAGCAGTTTTATACCTTTGAAATCCCTGGACACTTTTAAAGTGGCGGTCGCCCTGGCGAACTTCCACATCTCGGTAACGCTCATGCCGGAAGCGTAAAGCCCGCCTATAACGGAACCCATGGAGGTGCCGGAAACATAATCCACCGGGAACCCGGCGTAGTCCAGCGCCTCCAGGACGCCGGTATGAGCAAACCCCCTGGCCCCGCCGCCGGAAAGCGCCAGCCCGACGCCGGGGCGCCCGGCAGGCCCGGTCTGGACGAGTTTATCCCACATGAGCTCGCGAAAGATCCCATCGTCTTTGGAAAATTCCTGCGCGGAAGCCCGGAGGGCGAAAAGCCCCGAAACCAGCAGCGCCAGAACAAGGAAGATTTTACTCCGCAAGATCCCGCCCCTGGGCCCACTCAAGCTTTATCCTGGCCATGAGCTGGGCATAGACGCTTTCGAGCCAGATCCTTTCAAGACCGGCTATCGAGGAGGCCGCCCGCAGGGCCGAAAGCGAAGCCGGAGAAGTTTTGGCCGCCTCCGCATATTTCCCCTCCACCGCGTCCAGGGCCGCTTTCCGTTTTACGGTCTCCGCGCCCCAGAATTCCAGATCCTTATGCGCGGCCAGGATCTCAAAACGGATCTTGTCCTGCAGTTCCACGCGTTTCAGGTCGCCCTGGCGCTGCTGGGCTCTGCGCTGCACGACCTGCGTCCAGATATCGTAGGAAAGAGGGAAATGGATGGCGATGGAGGCGGCCCAGTTGTTGGAGCGGATGGAATTATCGTTCAGTGAATCTATTTTGTAACCGATAACGTCGTAATTGGCGCCGAGATAGACGTTGGGGTAGCGCCTTATCATGGCCATATTCACCGCTATGTCGTCCATCTGGGCTTTGTAAATCTCGCTCTTGAGCTCGGAGCGCAACTCCATGGCCGTCACCAGGCTTTTCTGCATCGTGGCGCTCACCGGCTGAGGGACGAACTCGCCGGAGATATCCGCCTGGTAGGAGGGCTCGCGGTTGAGCACCTTGATAAGTTCGGTTTTTGAAGCCTCCACCTCGTGGGACGCTTCCTCAACCTGTCTCTCCAGTCCGGCCAGCAGGATGCCGGCTTCCATGGATTCCCAGGCGTCTTTCCGGATCCTGCCGTCAAGGGCGCGGGCGCGGTTCCGCGTTTTGAGCGCCAGTTCCTCCAGTTTCTTGTTCCTGAGCAGGGTATAGAATACTTTCTTGGCCCTGTAGACGGCGTCGGTCCTGACCGTCTCATAATTCACCTTGGCCTGGTTATGGGCCGTCTTGGCCATGCGCAGGGTGTTCTTATTGCGGCCGCCGGTGTAAAGCGGCTGGAGAGCGGAGGCGCGCATGGTATACAGATTTCTGCTGATGGACGGATCCAGGTACCTGTCGCCCAACTCGGGCCCCAACGCCATCGGGTACGCCAGATTTACCTTGGAATAGGTGCCGGAAAGCGCCAACTGCGGCATATTCATGAAACGCGCTTCACGCACGCGCTGTTTGGCGATGATAATGTCCTGCTCCGAAGCGAGCAGCGCGGGGTCGTTCTTTACGGCAAGCGCGACAACTTCGTCCAGGGCAAGGACGTCCTGCACCCTGGCAGGCTCGGCGCGGCACGGCTGGGCCGGGGACAGGAGAACCAGCGCCGCAAACCCGAATTCCAAGCGTGGAATTCGGAAAGATGAGGGATGAGGGATGAGGGATGAAAAAATAATTTTTATTTTTGAAGTATTCTTCTGTCTCATCCCTCATCCCTCATCTTTCATCCCTACGAAAATTGCGTTGCAATTTTCGGTTTATATCTTATACCCCGGCATGATCCCGGCTATTTTCCCGGAAACCTCATCGGCCCTGGCCCTGAGGGCGGGATCCTTGGCCGCGGCTTCGGCCCTGAAAGACTCCAGTTCCTTCACCACTTCGTTGACCGCGCCCGTCATCTCGTTGAAGTGATCCTGCAGATCGGTCAACTGATCGCCCTTGCGCAGGTAAACCCGGTGGGTCAGGTCGCCGGAAGCCACGATGGCGCAGCTTTTCTCGAATTTATAGATAGGCCCGGCCATGCGGTGGGAAACCACGGCCGACACGATGAGCACGATCACCATGTACATACCTATCTTAAGGACGAAAAGCGGCGCCATGGTGAAAATATCCTCCAGAAGAGGCTGCATCATGGGATGGTCGTTCACGACCTTGGAAACGGTCCAGATCAGATCCAGCCCGACGATGAGGAACGCCACCAGGACGCTCAGGAAGATCAGCGCCATGTAGCGGTATTGCAGGCCTTTCTTGATAAGTATGGTCCTGCGCTGGAACTGCTGGGCCGGTTTAGCTTGTGCGTTATCTGCCATGAATTTCTCCCTGGGGACACCTTGCGGCAAGGTGTCCCCCTCCTTAGAACAACACTTCCATCGTGTCGAACCATTCTTTTGAGACCGTTTTCAGCTCGCCGGTGGCTTTTTCAAGCGGCACCCCTACGATCTGGTTCCCCACCAGGGCGCTCATCATGCCGAACTGCCCCGCGTGCACCAGCTCCGCGGCTTTCATGCCTACGCGCGTGGCAAGCATCCTGTCGAACAGCGTCGGAGCCCCGCCCCGCTGCATATGGCCGATGACGGCGAAGCGGGTCTCTATGCCGGTCTGCTTCTCTATGAACTGGGAGATGCGCTCGCCCATCCCACGATCCTTAAGGATGGCGTGGCCGAACTGGTCAACGTCCCTCTTGGAGACGCCCTCGCCCGCTTCCGGCAGCTCGGCGGCCTCGCTGGTGACTACCAGCGCGAACCGTTTCCTCGCGTAGGATTCTTTGAGTTTCCTGAGCATCTCCGCGGTGTCTATTTTCCTCTCCGGGATGCAGACAAAATCCGCCGCCGAAGCGATGGCCGTATATAACGCCACCCAGCCGGCGTGCCGGCCCATGACTTCCAGCACCATAATGCGGTGGTGGCTGTTGCCGGTGTCTATCAGGGACTGCGCGGCTTCCATGGCGTGCGTGACCGAGGTATCGAAACCGAAAGTGTAGTCGGTGACGTTAAGATCGTTGTCCATGGTCTTGGGCACGCCCACGACATTGAGCTTGTGGTCGCGGTAAAGCCTGGTGGCCACGCCCAGCGTATCATCCCCCCCCATGGCGACCAGGGCATGAAGCCCCAGTTTTTTAAAGGTCTCAAGACATTTCCCTACGTTCTCTTCCCGCTTGAAAGGATTGGTGCGCGAGGTGCCGAGCATCGTGCCGCCTTTCATGACGATATACTCGGTTATGTCCTTGTTCAGCGGCGTGGTGAGGCCTTCCACCAGCCCCTTCCAGCCGTCCAGCAGCCCCACGCATTCATAGCCGCGCTTTTCGGCCGCGTAAACGCAGCCGCGTATAGCGGGGTTAAGTCCGGGACAGTCTCCGCCGCCGGTTAAAATTCCGATTTTTTTCTTCATAAAAGCCCTCCTTGATTTTTCGGTTTGCAGGTTGCCCTTTACGCTTTACATTTTTTAAAAATTCGTATTGTACCTCAGCTGTACTATGCGCTCGGTTTTGCGCGGAAGTCCATTGGAGAAGTCCCGGCTGGGACTGAGCTCCCTTACGCCTATATCCAGTTGGAAGTAAGGGGTGATGTAAACCCTGGTTCCGACGTTGAACCGGGAAGGATCGTCCTTATGGAACAGGTTGTCGAATTCCAGGAGAAAAGATACCTTGTCCTCCAGCGTGTAATTGGCGCCCAGGAAACCGAACAGGTAGCTGGTGTCGAAATCGGGGACATTGAACCCGCCGTGCGCCGTTAAATTGGGAATGCCTATCTCTTTTGAACCGGCCAGGTAAAGGCCTTTGCCTTTTTCCATGTACTTTTTGGAATCCGAGTCGTAATAATATCCCTGGCCGTCATATCCCAGCGCCGCGGCGGGAACGTAGTAGCCGCCGTCAAAGAAGCGGAACTTGACCTGGATCTCCGGCCGGCGCATCTTGATGGGCGAATCCGAGCCTATCAGTTTATCCACGGCCATCGAGGCGCCGAGATTGAGCCGCTCCAGCACTCCGAAATTGAGCGCGGTGACCACGCCGCCTTGCGAATAGGCCCTGTTCTTGACCTGAAAACCGTAATAGTCAAGGATGCCCGCCGTGGGGATATCGATAAGCTCGGTATCCGGCAGGACGACGTTCTCGCCTTTCTCCTTGTCCCTGGCGGCAAAAGCCGCTGAATTAATAACTAACAGGGCGCACGCAAGCGCCGCCGGCAGTTTAAGTTTTTTCATATTACCATCCTTTGTATTTTGTACAAATAGATTTACTCTGCCACTAATCACTAACCACTCCCGCTTACGCTCCCAGCAGCGCCGCCACCCTTTTGTCCAGTTCGTCAAGCGTGAACGGTTTCTGTACCACGTCATGGGCTCCGCTCAGCATCGCGATGCCCTTTTCGCTGGCTACATCCCTGGACGTCATGATGATTATCTTCGGCGCGTCCGCGCCCAGCTTGGAGCTGATCTCATAAGCCACGTGATAACCGTCTATGTACGGCATCATCACGTCCATAAGCACCAGGTCGAACTTTTCGGCCTCCAGCTTCTGCAGGGCGTCTTTGCCGTTCACCACCACGGCCACCGCGTGACCTTTCTTCCTGTAATAAGTTTCCAGCAAATCCACTATGTCCGGGTCGTCGTCGGCTATCAGTATGCGCTTTCCACCTGCCATGTTTTTTCCCCCAGTAGTTTTTCCAGGTCTTTTAACAGGGTCTCGCTGAGCGCTACCCTGTCGCGGGTCTCCACCATGTACGAACTCCTGACTTTTGTGTCTATTTTCAGGTAAACCGGGCACTCCCCGTGGCTTCTGCCGAGCGTATTCCTGAGTTCAGTCAATTGCTTCTCGTCGAACAGGATGCCCTCGGGCAGCCGTATTATAATATTTTTTCCCCATTTGTTCATCGCGTCGAACAATCCCAGAACCTCCTCGGCTATCAACTCGAACGGGGTCCGGCCGAAATCCGACTCCTGCACCCTGCCCGTAACGACCACGATCTTATTCGGCCCAAGCTGGTGGCCGTAGACCGCGTATTTTTTGGGGAACAGGCACACCCCGATACTGCCGGAGAGGTCTTCCAGTTCGAACTTTGCCATAGTATCGCCTTTTTTGGTCTGCATGACCTTGGACTGCAGGACAATACCCGCCACGCGGACCGTTTCTCCCGGCTTGAAGCCGGCGGTCAGGATTTTCTCGATATTGGAATTGGAGATCATGGAAATGTGACGCCGGTAACTGTTAAGCGGGTGGCCGGAAAAATAAAACCCCAGCACTTCTTTCTCGTATTTCAGGATCGTATGCTCGTTGAGCGCTTCGGACGGCAGCACCGCCGTGTTGGAGGGTTTGCGGGAAGCCTCCACCCCGAAAAGAAGATCCTGCCCCTCGGCCTCCCGGCGGCTTTTGGAGCCGGTATCGCTGAAGTTCTCCACGGCTTTAAGCGCCTTGGTGCGGGCCAGTTCCACCGTCGGAGAGGGGTAAAGATTGTCATAGGCCCCGCTTTTGGCCAGCGACTCGATAACGCGCTTGTTAAGCTGTTTGTTGTCGGCGCGCAGCGTGAATTCCTCGAAAGATTTGAAGGGGCCGTTTTTGATCCGCTCGGCCACAACGGCATCCGCCACCCCCTCCCCCACGTTCTTGACGGCGGTCAGGGCGAAGCGCACAGCCGGCTTGCCGTTCTTCGCCTCTATGGCGAAGATCCTGCCCGAATGGTTCAGGTCGGGGCCCAGGATCTCTATGTCCATGGCCTGAGCCTCGCCGATATAGGTGACCTGCTTGTTCTCTTTGTCGTCCGAATTCACGGCGTTGTGGCCTATCTCGCTGGTCAGAAGGGCGCACATGAACTCCACGGGATAATTGGCCTTGAGCCAGGCGGTCTGATAGGCCACAAGGGCGTACGCCACCGAGTGGGATTTATTGAAGCCGTAACCGGCGAATTGCAACATCTGGTCGAAGATCTTGGTGGAAAGCTTGAGCGGGATCTCGTTCTTTTTGGCGCCGTCCGTGAACTTTACGCGCAGGAGCTCCATTTCTTCCGGTTTCTTCTTGCCCATGGCCTTGCGCAGAGAGTCGGCCTCACCGGGGGTGAACAGGGCGAGTTTCTTGGAGATCTCCATGACCTGTTCCTGGTAGACCATGGTGCCGTAAGTATCTTTCAGGATGGGCTCCAGGATCGGGTGATCGTAAACGATCTTCTTGCGGCCGTGCTTGCGCTCCACGAACAGGTCCAGCATACCGCTCTGGATGGGACCTGGCCGGTAGAGGGCCACTAAGGCCGCGATATCGCTGAACTGCGAGGGCTTCAGACCCTTGATCAGCTTTCTCATGCCTTCGCTCTCCAGCTGGAAGACGCCGGTCGTGCGTCCGTCGCACAGGAGATCGTAAGTCTTCTTATCGTCCAGCGGAACCTTGTAGATGTCGAAATCCTTGTCTTTCCCGGCCCGGATCAGCTCCGAAGCCGTCTCGATGATGGTAAGGGTCCGGAGGCCCAGGAAGTCGACTTTCAGCAGGCCGAGTCTGGTCAGCATGTTGCCGTCGTACTGCGTGGTAATAACGTCTTTGTTGTTGCGGTTGGCCAGCGGCACGTAGTTGACGACCGGCTCTTTGGTGATGACCACTCCGGCGGCGTGCACGCCGGTCTGGCGGCGCAGGCCCTCGATCTTAAGCGCGATTTCGAACATCTTTTTTATCTTAGGGTCTTTCTGACATTTCTGGATGTCGGGCACGGTGGACATGGCTTTGTAAAGAGTTTCGCCGTCGGGGATAAGCTTGGCGATGGCGTTTATTTCCGCCAGGGGGATATTCATGACGCGGCCCACGTCGCGCACCGCGGTCTTGGACTTGATGGTGCCGTAGGTGATGATATTGGCCACGTTGTTGATCCCGTATTTCTGGCGGACGTATTCTATGATCTTCTCGCGACCGGAGTCGGCGAAATCGATGTCCAGGTCGGGCATACTCTTGCGATCCGGATTGAGGAACCGCTCGAACAGGAGGCCGTTGACGATCGGATCCACCCGCGTAATGTCCAGGGCGAAAGCCACCAGCGACCCGGCGCCGGAGCCGCGGCCCGGCCCCACGGGAACGCCGTGCGCCCGGGAATACCGTATAAAATCCATGACGATCAGGAAGTAGCTGGAAAACCCCATCCGCCTTATGACGCCGAGCTCGTACTCCAGCCGCTTTTTATATTCGTCCCCGACCCGGCCCAGTTTAGCCTCCAGACCGCCGGCGCAGAGGGCTTTCAGATATTCGAACTGGGCGTCTTCTTCCTTGTACTTCGTCTTATACTCGGCGGGGATGTCGAAATCGGGAAGATAAAGCTTGCCGGATTCTATTTTCAGATTGCACATCTCGGCTATCGCGATGGTGTTCTTCACGGCTTCGGGCGTGTGCGAGAAAAGCCGGATCATCTCTTCCGGGCTCTTGAAATAAAGCTCGTGCGTGGTCATCTTCATGCGGTCCGGATCGCTCGCCAGCGAACCGGTGGAGATGCAGATATGGGCGTCGTGCGCCTCCCAATCCTCTTTTTTCTGGTAGTGGCAGTCGTTGGTGGCCACGACGGGCAGCCCGGTGCGCCGGGCGACCTCCAGCAGCCCTTTGAGCGCGACGGTCTCCTCGGGAATTCCGTGATCCATCAGCTCGATAAAAAAGTTGCCCTTGCCCAGAATATCCGAATACTGGGAGGCGGCCTTCACCGCCCCGTCCACGTCGCCGAGGGCGCAGGCGCGGGCCACATGGGATTTGAGACAGCCGGAAAGAACCACCAGGCCTTCCGAGTGCCGGGCCAGGAGCTCCAGGTCTATGCGCGGGTCGTGATAGAAACCTTCAAGATAGCTGTTGGAAACCAGTTTCAGCAGATTCTGGTAACCGGCCTGGTTCCTGGCCAGGATCGTGAGGTGGCCGTTGTCTTTTCTGGACGAAGTCTTATCCTTCTCCAGGCGGGAACCTTTGGCGGTGTAAACCTCGCAGCCGATGATGGGCCTGACGCCGGCGGCGGAGGCGGTGAAATAGAATTCCATGGCGCCGTACATATTGCCGTGGTCGGTGAAAGCCAGAGCGGGGACTTTCCTGTCCGCCAGCCCTTTGAGGAACTCGGACGGCTTTCCATCGCCGTCGGTGATGCGCAGCATCCCGTCCAGGAGCGAATATTCCGAGTGATTATGAAGATGGATAAAGCCCGCGGATTTCATTATAGATAAGATTATATAAATTTATGGGGCGGCGGAAAGCCGGAGTTTATTTATATAATCTCAGGTATGCTGAAACTTAAAGCGGTAAACGGACACGTTGAAAAACTGGTAAAAAAACGCCTGGTCTTTTCCGGCAATGCCGTAAAGTTCAGGGCGGACGCCATCCGCCTGCCGGACGGCAAGCCCGCCACGCGAGAATTCCTGGACCACCCCGGCGCGGTGGCCATCCTGCCCGTGCTGGACGACGGCGGCATCGTGCTGGTGCGCCAGTACCGCTATCCCGTGGGCAAGGTCACGCTTGAAATACCGGCCGGCAAACTGCACTCTTCCAACGACTCCCCGGTTAAAAGAGCCCGGGCCGAACTCAGGGAAGAAACGGGTTATACCGCCGCACGGATGAACAAGCTTACCGCTTTCTGGCCCACCCCGGCATTTTCCAACGAACTCCTGCATATCTATCTGGCCACCGGGCTCAAGGCGGGCAAAGCCGCCCCCGACGAAGACGAATTCATCAAAGTGGAGAAAATGCCGTTCAAAAAAGCTTTAAAACTCGCGCGGAACGGCCAAATAAAAGACGCCAAGACCATCATTGCGCTGCAAGCGTACGCGTTAAGGAACTACGAGGGTTAGAGGGTTGGAGGAATGAGTTCTTTATTCTTTCTTCCAACCCTCTAATCCTCTAACCTTCAAACCCTCATACAAACAGGAGAAACTTCATGTCTTTCAACGAAACGGACAACCTTGCGGTGAACGCCATCAGGACTCTGGCTATCGATATGGTGGAAAAAGCCAATTCGGGCCATCCCGGCCTGCCGCTGGGCCTCGCGCCCGCCGCCTACGTTTTATGGAGCCGCCACCTGAAACACAACCCCTCCAACCCCGAATGGCTTGACCGGGACCGTTTTGTGCTGTCCGCCGGCCACGGCTCGGCCATGCTGTACGCCATGCTGCATCTGTTCGGGTACGGCCTGCCGATGGATGAGATAAAACGCTTCCGCCAGGCGGGCAGCAAAACCCCGGGGCATCCGGAATACGGCCATACCAAAGGCGTGGAAACGACCACCGGCCCCCTCGGCCAGGGCTTTGCCAACGCGGTCGGCATGGCTATCGCTGAAAAACGCCTCGCGGCCGTCTTCAATACGCCGGAATTCGGCCTTATAGACCATCATACTTACGTCTTCGCGGGCGACGGCGACATGATGGAGGGCGTGAGCAACGAGGCCGCGTCGCTGGCCGGCCACCTGAAACTGAACAAGCTTATCTGCCTCTATGATTCCAACGGCATCACCATCGACGGCTCCACCGCCATAACTTTCACCGAGGACGTTAAAAAGCATTTCCTCGCCCAGGAATGGAATGTCCTCGATGTGGAAAACGGCAACGACCTGGAAGAACTTGACCGGGCTTTCAGAAAAGCCGGAAAAAGCGCGGATAAGCCGACTCTCATCATCGCCAAAACCCACATCGGCTTCGGCAGCCCCAAACAGGATACCAAAGGCGTGCACGGCGAACCGCTCAATCACGACGAAGTTCTGGCCACGAAAAAAGCTCTCTGCTGGCCCTGGGAAGAGCCTTTCAAATATCCTGAAGAGCTGCTCCCCCATTTTTCCGCGTTTGCGCAGGAAGGCGGCAAGGCCGAAAAGAAATGGCTTAAGTCGCTTAAATCCTACAGGGAGAAAGCCCCGGAATTGGCCGCCAGGCTCAGCGAGTATTTTTCCCCGGAACTGCCTGAGAATATTATCAGGGACGAGGATCTGGTATTCGATAAGCCGCTGGCCACCCGCGAGGCTTCCAGCAAGGCCCTGAACCTGCTGGCGGAGCGGGTAGAGAACCTCATCAGCGGCTCGGCCGATCTGGCGGCCTCCGCCAAAACCGACTTCGCCGCACATCCGGAGCGCAATCTGCATTTCGGCATCAGGGAACACGCCATGGGCGCTATCGTGAACGGCATGGCGCTGCACGGGGGTCTGCGCCCTTTCGGCTCCACTTTTCTTGTCTTCTCGGACTATATGCGCCCGGCCATACGCCTGGCGGCGATCATGAACATCCCCTCAACGTTCGTTTTCACTCACGACAGCGTGGGCCTGGGCGAGGACGGTCCCACTCACCAGCCTGTGGAGCAGCTCATGTCTCTGCGCCTGATCCCGAACCTGGCGGTGTGGCGCCCGTGCGACGCTTACGAAACCTTTTACGCCTGGGAACGGATCCTGAAAAACAGGAAACCGGCGGTTCTGGTGCTTTCAAGGCAGAAACTGCCGGTACAGGCGCAGCATAAGGAGAGGATAAAGGAAGGGCTGAAAAAAGGCGGGTATGTGATCAAGGGCACGCCGGGCCGGGCGGACCTGGAGATAGTCGCCACCGGCTCCGAAGTTTCGCTGGCGCTTGACGCGGCCGCGCTGCTGGAGAAAGCGGGGATAATGGCCAAAGTCGTTTCCATGCCCTGCGCGGAAGTTTTCGCGGCGCAGTCCGCGGAGCACCGGTCCGAGGTGCTGGACAAGGCTTTGCCTAAGGTTTTTATAGAAGCGGGGCGCGGTTCGGGCTGGCGGGAATTAGCCGACGGGCGCTCCCTGACGATAAGCGTGGAAACTTTCGGCCTGTCGGCCCCCGAAAAGGAAGTCTTAGCCCATTTCGGCTTCACCCCCGAAGCCGTAACGGCCAAGATCAAGGAATTCCTGAAAAAGTAAGCCGATAAGAATTGATCCAGATACTTATAGAAGTCGCGCACGACAGAGCGGGCTGTCGGCGGCTGCCAGTTCGGGGGCCTGCCGGGATCAGGCCTTTTCGCTTCCCTCGGAAACCTGCGGGACGAAAAGGCCTGATCCCGTCACCCCTCCAACAATACCCGCCGACACCCCTTCCCTGTTCCCTTACCCTGAAATCCTTAAAACATAGAATAAAGGGGCGGGCAATTACGCCGTATCGTGACTGGGCGGGGTAAAGATGTTTTATTTATAAGGAAGCGCCGGGGAATAAAGCCGAGCTAACATAATACGCGCAGGTTTAATGGAGGGGCGGCGGCGGGTTTCCCGCGTGCTCCATTCGGAGGGTTTTAAGACCGGGATCTGGAGCGTATCCCTCCGGGACGGCGGTGAATGTTTGAGGCCAAAAGCATTGTCTTTTGGCCGGGTGCGAAGCACAATTCAGTGAGCAGGTTCGCACGCCGGCGGAAGACCCCGGTCTTCTTCTCCATAAAACCCGAACCCGGAGCGCGCGGGAAACCCGCCGCCGCACCGACTGGGCTATCCTGCGGTTCGCAAACCCAAAGCCTACCAGCCCCGCACTTTTTCTAAACGAGCCAAAGTGCGGGGCCGGCCCGGCGTTACATTTCTAATGCAACTATCAAACGCTTTGAAAACGGGGCGGGTTTTTATTATGATGTTTATGGGGGCTGGGAATTGGATGGAACCAATTCCGACTGAACACACTGCCCCTGGATGCAAAGGAGACTAAAATGGCAAATCCTAAGTTCATGAAACCTCTTCAGCCCGACGCCGAGCTTGCGGCGGTAGTGGGAAGCGACCCCCTTCCGAGGACGGAAGTGGTAAAGAAACTGTGGGTCTACATAAAGGCGAACGGTCTGCAGGACAAGGTAAACAAGAGGAACGTCAACTCCGACGAAAAGCTGCTGAAAGTTTTCGGCAAGCCGCAGGTAACGATGTTCGAGATAGCCGGCTTAATTTCAAAACACCTGAAATAACCGGGAAGACACACGCGTTATTGGCCATGGGCCGTAAGCGTATGGCCTGTGGCGTTCTTTGCCGGAACAGGCAAAGAATCCGGTAATGGAAATCGGATGGAACAAACCATAGGCTTCTGCCAGGAAACGCGGCCGGAGAACTGCGGGTTTGTACTTTTCGGCGCCACCGGCCACCTGGCCGCCGGAAAAATAATACCCGCTCTCTTCGGACTCTGCGCCAAAAACCTGGCGCCTGAAAACCTCTATTTCCTGTTCGCGGCCCGCACCGAACTCGACCGCCGGACTTTCGAGGAACACCTGGCCGCCGCCGTCTCCGCGGCCGGGGCAAGACCCTCTCCGCGCGAACTGAAAAATTTCCTGGAGAAAGTAGAATACCTCCGGGCCGATTACGAAAGCGACGATTTTTACCGCCGGCTCTCCGTCCGCCTGGACGAACTGGACGCGAAATCCGGCCTGAAAAAGAAAAGGCTTTTTTACCTCGCCACACCCCCGGCCGCTTTCAAATCCATCACCGAAAAACTCAAGGCCCACAGCCTCCTGTTCGACCCCAGGGACTGCGGCTGCTGGTCGAGGATAATCATCGAAAAGCCGTACGGCTCAAGCCTTGAGACCGCCTCCGCGCTGGACACCGGCCTCAAAGAGACGGCTTCGGAGGCCCAGATCTACCGCATAGACCATTTTACCGGCAAGGAAACGGTGCAGAACGTCCTGGCGCTGAGGGCGGCCAACAGCGTCTTCGATGAAACCTGGAACAGCGGTTTTATAGATCATGTGCAAATCACCGTTTTTGAAGAACTGGGGCTTGAAGGCCGGGCCGGTTTTTTCGAGAAAATGGGCCTGGCGCGGGACATGATGAGCCATATCCTCCAGTTGGCGGCCATAACGGCCATGGATCTCCCGGCCTCGTTCAAGGATACCGACTTCAAAGCAGAAAAGCGGCGCTTCTTCGAAAGCATCCCGCTGCTTGACGCGGAGGCCGTCTCCCGCCAGGTAGTCCGCGCCCAGTATGACGGCTACCTCGGGGAAACCGGCGTGGCCGCCGGCTCCAGGGCCGAGACTTTCCTGGCTTTTAAATTCCACGTAAACAACGACCGCTGGCGCGGGGTGCCCTTTTACGTCCGGGCCGGAAAAAAAACCGGGATTAAAAAGACCAAAATAGATCTGGTCTACAAAAAACCGGAGCACGGCATCTTCAAAACCCTCGAGATCGGCTACCCCAATATTTTCTCGTTCGAAATCCAGCCGGCGGAGAACATGAATTTCTCCCTTATCGCCAAACATCCGGGACCTAAATTCTGCCTGACCTCACGCACGATGGATCTCAATTACCGCGAGCACCGGGAGGAGTTCGCCTCCCCCACCGATTACGAACGCCTGCTTATAGACGCCATGGCCGGAGACCAGACGCTTTTCCTCAGCGCTTTTGAGGTGCGCTTCATGTGGCAATTCCTTTCGCCCATCCTGGCGGCGTGGAACGACGGCGCGGCGAACATCCCGCTCTACGCCTACCCCTCAGGCGCCGAAGGCCCAAAAGAAGCCGCCAACCTCCCGAAACAAGACGGAAGAGCGTGGTTGTAAAAAGGTGCCAGGCACCTTTTGAAAATATGACCAAAAACGTTGAATATTTTGGGAGCGAAAAAGGGATGGCGGAGCGGGCGGTGGGGATATTCAGGGAAGAGTACGCCAAAGCGGCTCCAGGGAAAGGGTTTTTCAGCATGGTTCTGTCCGGCGGCCGGACGCCGGCGCTTTTTTTCAGGAAACTGGCCGCGCAGAAAGGCCTGGACTGGAGAAGGATATTCTTTTTTTTCGCCGATGAAAGGCTTGTGGATCGGAAGAATAAAAACAGTAATTTCAAAACCGCAAACGATCTTTTATTTTCAAAAGCGCCGATCCCACCTTTAAATATTTTCACCGTCCCGGTCTCCGAAGGTTCCGGGACGGCGGCCGCGTATGAAAAAATCATCCGCGGCTTTTTCAGGAGCAAGGGCGGCGGGCTCTCTTTTGACCTGGTTTTTTTAGGACTCGGAACCGACGGCCACACGGCTTCCCTCTTCCCCGGCAGCCCGGCCCTCGGGGAAAAGAAAAAACTCGCCATATCAGTTTTGGCTCCGCCCTACGCCAGGCCCAGGCGGCGCGTAACCCTGACGTTGAGCGCTCTGAACTCCGCCAAAATCGCCGTTTTTCTCGTTTCCGGCCGGGCAAAAAAAACGGCCTTCGACTCCCTGGTCAAAGCCCAAAAAAATCTGCCGGCCTCAGGAATCAGGCCGGCTGCGCACTTATACCTCTTTTATTCCAAATAACGCCCTTCGATCGGAGCCCGGAGACCTATTAAAACCGGGCCGGAAGACTTAGTGGCAATGGGCATTTGGACCATTATAGGATGTCCTGATTACTGATATGATTTGTATATCGGCAAAGAAAAATAGCGGCCGGGAGGCACGGATGAACCCGACATTAAACAAAGCGCTGCTGGCGGCGGCGTTCCATTTTTTCACGGCAACTCATGGAGCGGCCGAAGCCCCCTGCCTAGATTTTAGGGTCGAGAAAAATCCCGGTTCCGTGGGAGCCTTCAGCCCGCTCTACGATATCAGCGGCGCCGGCGTGAATCTGAAAGTATACAACGACTCTTTCCCTAACGACCCTTTCGCCAAACATGACATTAAAGGCAGCTTGTTCGGGCGCCGCCTCGAGGACGGCAATTCCATAACAAACGAGAATTTCGGCGGTACGTCCGGAGTGGTCATAGACGCGGAGGGCATCTACGCCAGATTCTCAAAACAGACCGGCTGGCCGGAACTGCGGATTGAAACACGCCTAGCCCCCGACGCAGACACCCGGGCCGTGGTTCTTTTTTCGGTTTTAGCGAACTATCTGCCTAAGATCCCAGGCGCGTCCTCATTTGAGGACGACCATCAGCCCACGCAGAGCTTCAGCTTAAGGCAGTTCGGGGACACGACGTTAGTGCAAGGGCCGGGACTTTTGAACGTCAGGGTCGATCGAGATTTCTTCGGACAGAACTACCGCTATACGGTCAGAGGCAGAGGTTTCGGAAAGGATTTTGACGGCGCCGACGAGCTGAAATTCGAAAGGGACGGCGTTTTTCTGGGAACCGGCGGCGCCAGGATCCGCGGCTGCGGCATGGATCTGGAAATAAAAATCGACGACTTCGGGGGCCGGAGGATCATAGTGCGGGGCGCGGCCGGAGACTCCAACCCGCTGGCCGCGTTCGCGATGGCTTTCGTCAGATATCTGAATGGCGTCGATTGAAAATTGCCACCCAACCTATCCACGCCCCAAACGGAACCTAATTTATTTCGGTTCGTAATTACGCCGGTACGCCGCTTTTGCCCGACTTCCGCAACGAGGCGCCCTGCGGTTTGGAGGCGGTAAATCTTCGGGAGGTCTGTTACCACCTGTGCGGGTACGCGGCAGAGGTTCCGCGGTTGTTTGCGGAATTGCCGGCGGTGGCTCAAGCGCGTCTTAATTTTTTGTAAACTTCCTTACGATGGCCTATTTTCAGGATCACTACGGTCTGTCCCCGGATCTGATAGATGACGCGGTGATCACCTACCCGCAACTTGCGGAATCCGGCCAGACTGCGGCGCAGCGGCTCGCCGAATCTCACGGGATCCAGGATGAGGCGGTCTTCGATGGCTTTACGGATCCGATTCTTGATATTTTGCGGAAAACCGGCGATATCCCGCGAGACTTCGGAATGATATTTCGGCTCGAAAAGCATTATCGCCAGACGTCCTTATGGGAAACGGACTTCTTGGCGTTGTATGTCCCGGCCCTGTCGGCCGCGACCAGATCCCAATAAACGTCTTCCTTGGCCTCCAAAGCCTCTTTTATGAGATCGCGCGCTTCCAGCGACATCGAAATACCGTCGCGCTCCGCCAGCCGCCCCAGGGCGGCATAAAGCAGCCGATCCAGCACGATGTTAACTCTAGGATTTTTAGCAGGCATATTCCCCTCTTTTAAATACAGTGTACCACAAGTGTTCCACCTTGTCAATCCCTTTTTTAAAACCGGCGTTACCGTAATCTGCGGAGAAGGGTTTTCAGCACGCCCATCGCGCCTTTTGTCAGCCTGGCGTCTAAAAGCGCCCGGCGTATCTCGGCCGTATAATTCTTGCCGCCTTTGTCCAGCCCTTCCGCCCCGGCCAGGACGGCGCATATCTCAGAAACCACCCTGTCCAGCTCGCCCATGGTCGGAACCGGCGCTTTCGGACGGACGGCCCGCGGCAGCGCGCCGGACGAGCGCCCGGCCAATTCATAGCACACCAGCGCCACAGCCTGGCCGAGATTGATGGAGGGCTGGTTTTCGCGGGTGGGGATATTCAATACCACATGGCAATGGGAAAGGTCTTCGTTAGACAGCCCGGTTCTTTCGGAACCGAAAAGCACTCCTATCCCGGCCCCTCCGCCCTCTCCCCTGCCGTTTGGAAGCCTTTCCGACAGATACCCCTGCAAGTCACGCAGAAGCACGACATCCCTGTCCGGCGTGCGCCGCTGGAGCGCGGAGGTGCCCAGGAGAAGGCCGCAATCGGCGGCGGCCTCTGCCAGGGTGGCGCAGATCCGGGCGGATTTGATGACGTCGGCGGCCCCGACGGCGGCCCGGGCCCTTTCCATGAGCCAGACGGGTTCTCCGCTGCCGGCGGTGGCGGCGGTTTCGGCGGTTTCCCTCCAGGTGGGGATATGGGGCGCGACGAGTATAAGTTCACCAAGGCCGAAGTTGGCCATGGCCCTGGCGGCCGCCCCGATATTGTCCGGATTCCGCGGCCTCGCCAGAATTATTTTGATGGAAATATTTTCCATGCTTACAGCGCCATTCCGCCTAAAGCGGTCTGGAAGAAGGTCCAGATGCCGTAAAACATATTTGCCATATACCAGGTGAACAGGGAGATGAGGCCGGTGTAGATCCATTTCGCGTTCCTGGACAGCGCGGGGGAACGCCAGACGAAATAGAGGGCGAAAGGTCCGGCGCAGAATATCAGGACGAGTATTCCCCAGTGCCTGTAATACCAGTCCACAAACGCACCCTGGCCCTTGCCGCATTTTCTGCAATAATTATCTTCGTCGGAGATGCGCTCCCCGCAGGCCCAGCAGACATAAGGCGTAGTTTCCATACAATTAAAACACACTGGCCTTTCTCAGGCCGAGAAACGACAAAACAAGAAAAATAAGGGCCGGCCCGAAACCCGCGGCAGAGGGCGATATCAGCTCCGCCTCCCCGGCGTGCTGGGCCATGATCATGAACACCCAGAAAGAAAAACCCGTGGCCAGCGCCACCCCGAAACCGAAGATCCTGTTCATCCTGACCAGAAGTACCAGCGTAAGACCGGTCACCGCCATAACGATATTGGCCAGCGGCCCGGCCAGTTTTGAGTAAAGCTGCACCTTTTCCACCACCACCGGCGCCCCTATCGCCTCCAGGCGCCGGATCCTGCCGGTAAGATCCAGTATGCTGACCCCGTCGGGAACCAGCCGTTCCAGGATCAGGGTGTCCGGCGGACTGCGCAAAAAGCCTGAATAACTTTTGAAAGCCGAAGTGACCGGCCTTGAACCGGAACCCTCCCCGTATTTTATCAGGACGCCGTCTTCGAAGACCCAGGCGCCGGAGGCTTCGTCCCATACCGCTTTCCTGGCGTTCACTTCGGTGGATACCCTGCCGCCGTCGTAAACGTTCACCAGCACGCGCTCCATCGTCTTACTGCCGCCGTCGAATACCTGGGCTGTCACGAAAAGATCGGGCCCCGCGGAGAAGGAGACCTCACGACGCACCAGTTTCTTCCAGTCGCTCCGGCCCCAGATCTTCCCCTGGAAGAGGTACTCCGACCTCATAAAAAACGACGGTGCCACCGTCTCCTGCACCCCGAGCTGAAGCAGGGCAGCGGCTGCGGAACACGCCAGGAGCGGCAGCGCCATGTCGAACGGGCGCCAGCCGCCGGCCATACCCGCTTTCCATTCCCCCCTGGAGATCATCCCGCTGAGGGCGAACAGGACGGCCAGAAGAGTGGCCATCGGCATCATCCTGACGGTAAAATAAGGCAGCTGGTAAAGAAGGTATTTGAGGAAAATATCGAAGCCGGAAGAACTTTTCATGAAATAATTTATCTTGTCAAAAAGGCTGCCGAAAAGGAGCAGGGAAACAAAAACCCCCAGGCCGAAAAAAAACGGTCCCCAGAAACTTTTGGCGATATATTTAAAGAAAACCTTGGTCATAAGAACTTACATCAGCGCGCGTACAGCCGCTTCTTCCACATCCACAGCCCGAGGGCCGCGCCGGAAACCGCGGGCGCAAACATGGCCCAGGGAAAAAGCCAGGAGTGTTTCCTGGCCAGCACCATGGCAATTATGCTGAATCCATAGTAAATAAATATGATCAGCAGGCTCAAAGCAAAACCTGCGGAGCGGCTCTTTTTCTCCAGCACCACTCCCAACGGCGCGCCTATAAGGAAAAACACCAGCGGGGTGAGCGCCAGGGCGAAGCGCGAGGCTATCTCTGCGCGGTATTTAGCCGCGGTCTCGACTTCAAGAGCCGTATCCGAAAGCCGCTTTACCAGCCCCGCGGTGGGGATCTCCCGCGCGTAGAGCCTGCGCGAGCCCGCGCTCTCCGAAAAGAACGGAATAAGCGTCTTGTAAGAAACGAATTCGCCGTAGAGCACCTTATCGTCGTCTTTATAATCCGTCTGGCTGAACTGCCCGTTCCGCAGCTCTATGGCTATCCCGCGTTCTCTCAGTACCGAGTAAGTGCCGTCCGCGGAATTTATTTTGGTCACAAGAGAGGGTTCCCCGTCCGCATTGATGCGCCGGATCAGCTTGACTCCCTTCAACCCGCTGGATCGGGAATCGACCTCGTCCGAATAGATCACCCAGTCCGAGATCCGCTGGAATGTGCGGGGCTTCAGTTCCACTTTAGTCACCCGGTTCACCATGGAGATCGTATAATCCGTGGAGCGCTTGAGCGCGGCCGGCCCGAACCAGTTATTGACCGCCAGAAGGACGAATGAGGCCAGAACCGAGGCCCAGAACATAGCCGCCAGGATCTCGGTGAATGAAAATCCCCCGGCCCTCAGAGCCACGATCTCCCCGTCCTGGGAAAGCCGGCCCAGGCTCAGCAGCACCGCCATCAGAAAAGACAGCGGCAGCGACATGGAAACTATATTGGGCAGCAGATAGAGGATGCTTTTGAAGAGGAAATAAAAAGAAAAACCGCCCAGGGCGCCCTGGACCACCATCTGCACGAAATTAACCATCACAAAAATAGAGGCGAAAACAAAAAGGGAAAGGGCCAGAAAATGCGAAAAGACCCGCAGAACATACTTTTGCGACAGGGATACGCGTAATTTCATGCAATAAATCCTTAACGCCTTTACACTACAGTATATTATAATATAAGTTTCCGCGTCTGCCGGACATTGGCATTCAGGTGACTGGGGCCAGAAGTGGATTTTCCGTTTTCAAAGTGAAAAAGAACTTAACTATTCTGTTCCTCGCGCTTGCAGTGTTCCCGGGCCCCGCCCGGGCCGGGGAACCGTATCTGGCGTCCCCCTCCACCGGCACGGCGCGTTTCCTGCTGCTGGAGCGGTCCGACCCGGGGCGGCTGCTGAACACCGGCTCTGAAGAGAATCCGCCGGACGCTGAGCCCGATCTCGACGCTATTACGCCGCCGGAATATTCTCCCGGCGCCTGGAACAACGTCAGGGAACAGATAGAGACCGGCCGCTTCAACCGCGCGGAACTCAAACCTATCCAGGAAGTGGCCGCCTCCACCGAAACTCCGCTGTCCCCGCCGCCCGAAGTTGAATTCAAGGATTCCGGCACCTCGCTCTCCGTCACCGGCAGAAAGGTCATTTCCCTGAACTACACGTCAAAACGCTTCATAAACGACCAGACTTCCGTCACCAGGCCGCGTTCGCTGAGCCTGTTCGAGATCACCCAGCAGATGCAGGTACGGATGCAGGGCAAGGTGGGTCAGAAAATAACCGTCAACGTGGACTACGACGACACCAAACTGGATAAGCAGGATATTTCCGTAGTATACCAGGGCGACCCTAACGACGTGGTCCAGAATGTCTCTTTCGGCGACATAGACCTTTCCCTGCCGGCCACCGAGTTCGTTTCCTATAACAAGCAGCTCTTCGGCATACGCGCCGACCTGAAGACCAGCCGCTTCAAGTTCACCCTGGTCGGCTCTCGCACCAAGGGTATCACCAAGACCAAGCAGTTCACCGGCAACACCCAGTTCCAGAGCGCGGATATACGGGACGTGGATTATCTCCGGCGCAAATACTACGACGTCACGTTCGGCAACAGGGACCGTCTCCCGATCCAATCCCGATCCGAGCGCATCTATATCGACCAGCAGAACCAGGCCGTGGCCGACGGGGTGACGGTGTTCAATATGAGCGCCGACGACCTCGCCGTACCCTCCTCCACCTATACCGGGCGCTTCCAGATCCTGAACCCGGGCATAGATTATATAATCGACTACGTCACCGGACTGGTGACTTTCAGCCGTACACTTAACCCGCAGGATGTGGTCATCATAGATTTTGAGAACGGCGGGCTCGGAGGCGGCACGAAGCTTTCCCAGAACACTTCAACCTCCACTCTCACCGGCGGCGGCTCCGGCCTTTACAAACTTCTTAAGACGCAGAACGACCTGGCGATCTCCACCAACGCCGCCCTCGGGGCCGCGGAAGTGGGCCGCAGCCGCGAACTGAAGACCTATTACAGCATCGGCCAGACCAATATCGTGCACGACGACGGACGCGGCAGTTTCAGCCTTAAGGTGCAGGATCTTAACCGCAACGAAGTGGGAGCTTCCCTGAACCCCCCGCAGACCTACCCTGGGCCCATTTTCGTGGATTTCGAGCAGGGCGTCTTTAATCTCGCGGCGCCTTTCGCCTCGGAGACCGACGCCGCCCTGCCGGATCCGCAGCTCTATTCGGCCGCGCCGGTTTCGAAACGCGTGTTCCGCGTGGAATATTCCTACAGGTTCAAAACTTTTATCCTGGAACCCAATATCGTGGTGCAGTCCGACAATGTGCGCGTGGACGGCGCCAGGCTGAACCGCAACGAGGATTACTTCATAGACTACGACTCCGGCTTCATAACTTTCTACTACCCGGAACGCATAAAGCAGGATTCCAAAATAGAGATCGTCTACGAAGTCTCCCCTTTCGGCGGGATAGGAAACCAGTCCATGGTGGGCGGCCGGATCTCCTACGACATGAACCAGCACTTTTCGATCGGCAGCACGATGCTCTACCAGGGCGGCATCAAGTCCAACACCGTCCCCAATATCACCGACCTGACCGACAGTATGCTGGTCTACGAAGGCGACACCCAGCTCAAGAGCCTGAACATTTTCGGCCTGAGAACCACGCTGGGCGGAGAAGTGGCGCAGTCGCGGCTCAATCCCAATCTTAACGAATTCGCGCTGATAGACAACATGGAGGGCGTAAAGCAGGACGACGCCGCCTCCATGGACGCCAATTCCTGGCAGATAGCGGCCAACCCCACCCTGGGCCCAGCAGATCCGGCCGCCCTGAACTGGCACTCCGAAGATGTCAAGGAACGTGATATCAACCCGGCGGCGGCGTCGGAAGGCAGCCAGCAGGTGCTCGCCATCAACTACGATTTCACCAAATCCAACGAAATTTCAGTGGTTTACCCCCTCTCGCCCACCGGGCTGGACTTTTCCCAGAAAACGGCGCTGGAAATGGTGGTAAACGGAGACGGCAGCGGCCCGCTGATCAATATTCACCTGGGGCAGATCAGCGAAGACGCCGACGCGACCGGCGGCCAGAATTTCGTCTGTTCGAAAGGCATCACGCTTAACAACGCCCCCAAGAGCGAAGACACGAACTGCGACAACCAGCTGGCCCCGGCCGAGGACTCAGGCTGGCTTTACGCGCCGGCCGGGAAGACCGCGGTCCGCTACGGCGCCGGGAACGGCCGGCTGGACTCCGAAGACCTGAACAGGAACGGCCGCCTGGATCCGCAGGATCTCACAGGAGGCTCTTTCGGTTACTTCAGCGGCTCCAAGTTCACGGACACCAGCGACTCCAGCCAGAAAGACAGCGTTAATTTCACCGGCTGGCGCACTCTTTTCGCGCCTATGACCATCGCCGCCGGCGAGACTTACAAGTGGAGCGGCGTCAGGCAGGTCCGCATCTCCCTTAAATACAGCGGCGCGGGCCCCACCGCCGGGATCATCAAGTTCGCGAGAGTGGCCGCGGTCGGCAACACCTGGAGCGTCAGCCAGACCACCGCGGCCGCCGCCCTGCAGGTTCAGGCGGTAAACAATATAGACAACCCGGACTACACGCCCATCTTCTCCGCGGGCGGCGCGGCCACGGACGTTTTCAACAAGCTTTACGGCTCCGTATCGGAGCAGAAAGAAAAAACCAACTCCAAGAACCTTTCGGAACAGACCCTCGCGCTCAATTACACCAGGACAGCCTCCACCTCCACGGACTTCGTCTACCGCAAATTCGTCCGGCCGATAGACATTTCCCAGCACGAGGAGTTCCGCTTCCTGGTCAAGAACGAGTCCAGCGAAGGGACTAAAAACGCCCTGGTTTCCGGGGCCAGTTTCTTCCTGCGCATAGGCGACGATAACAACTATTTCAAGGCTGAGCTCCCGCTTGACTTCACAGGCTGGAAACTGGTCACCATAAAGCAGACGGATCTCACCGGCGACAATGTCCCGGACGTATGGGCCGCGTCGGGGGGCGATGTGACGATCCTATCCAAGGGCCTGCTGAGCCTGCAGCAGGTTCCGCAGATAACGGCCGGAGTTTCCGTGAAAGACGGCGGCGCGCACTCAGGCACGGTTTACCTGAACGAGATCCACGTGGCCAAGCCCCTGACGCGCGTCGGCAACGCCAGGAAGGTGGAGGGCTCTTTCGAAATCCCGGGGTGGATGAACTTCGGCGGCAAGCACCGGTTCGTGGATAAGAACTTCCAGACCCCTGTGACGGCTATTTCAAACCAGGACAACGAACACCAGACCGGTTACCTGAACATCACCCGCCTCGCTTTCCTGCCTATGAGCTTCACGGCCGCGCGCCAGCTGGTCACCAC
Source organism: Elusimicrobia bacterium GWA2_56_46 (assembly GCA_001799575.1). GTDB lineage: Bacteria > Elusimicrobiota > Elusimicrobia > Elusimicrobiales > UBA9959 > YA12-FULL-51-18. Next base: position 29,722 of record MGTT01000009.1, on the reverse strand, counting down.
CGCCAACACCGCGGTGACCGGCGGCAACAATCTGGTCAGTTCGCTGCAGCAGGGCAAAGTAAAAACTTTCGACGGCTCGGCGGCGGGCACTTTCAACGTAGCCTCCCTGCCCAGGCTGGGTTTTAACTATAACAAGAACCGCGCCGACTACAGCCTGCTCAAGCGCCGCGACGACAGGGACGTTTACACGGCCAACCTTTCCTACGCTCCGCCGCTGAACTTCTTCGCCGTACCCAGCAATATCGCGCTGAATTATTCGCTGGGCAGGAACAAGGTGGCCTATAACGCCGTAGAACTGTCCACCGCGGCCGCGGCCGGCCTTTTCACCACGGATGAAAGAACCGACAGCTACGGGGCCAAGCTGTCGTTCGTTCCGTGGCGGGGCTCCTCCTTCAACCCCGGCTACTCCCTCTCCCAGGTCAGGGAGAAGCGCTTTTCCCCGGCCTCGCCGGACAGGATCGACAGGTATCCGAAATCCATGCAGCAGACCGCGGAATTCAATTCCAATTTCAGACTTTTCAACTGGCTGAACCCGGGCGTCAACTATTCCATCACCACGATGGAGAACAACAATCTTAATACGACGGTCGTGACCGTGCTGAAATCCTCCGCGGTTTACCAGGTGGGCGAGATCAAGACCGTCACCCGCAACGCCCAGGGCGCGCTCAACCTGACCCTCAACATGAACGATCTCACGCCCAGGAACCGGCTGCTGCGCTCCATGGTCGTCTCCTCCAACTACCAGATCCAGGACGGAGACTCCTGGGCCAACATCGAAAAAGGCCTGGACCTCAAACAGAAACTCTGGCTCCGGGATTCCTTCAAGCCCAAAGGCCCTTTCGCCCAGAGAAATTCCGTCACCCTGCGCGACACGGTAAGCTCCTCGCAGCGCTGGCAGCCTTTCGAGGGCTTCGCCCTGAAAGGCAGGAACGCCCCGTTCAACACCATGAATATCAGCAACAATTTCACGAATTCAGTGCAGAGATCGGAGGTCACCGGCACCCTGACCAAGAGCGTCAACCGCACTTTCCCGGACATGATCCTTTCCATGTCGCAGCTGGAAATACTGACCAGATCCGAACGCTGGACGCAGAACGCGACCATAAACCTCAAGTACTCAAAAAACACAAATCTGACCAGGGACATCAGCCTGGATCTGGCCGACGCCTATGGAATGGACTTGCGCCTGAAACTGTGGAATCACTTCGACACCGCGATGAGTTATAATACGCGGCTCACCAGCCGCCAGGATCTCCGGATCGACCGGAAAGTCAGCAGTTCGCGCCATAACGACGCCACCCTGCAAAGCACCTTTGACTATAAAAAATTCCGCTTCACGCCCAAAATAGACTATGCCTCCGATATTTCCAAAGGCGGCCTTGGGGTCGTGACCCAGAACACGCTGACCATCACCCCCAGCCTTCTGATAAAGGCGGATCTCCAGCTGCCCAGGGGGCTGAAGCTGCCTTTCATGAAGAAAGTCTTCATCTTCACCAACCGCATAGTCTGGACGACCACTATAAACTACGCTATCAGGAAATCGCCCATAACCGTGGCCGAGAATAACCGCCTGTTCTCGCTTAATTCCAGCGCCGACTACGAGGCGGCCAAAAATCTGCGCCTGACTTTCAACGCGGGGCTGCAGCGGTTATGGCACCGTTATCTTAAGCAGGAAGAATATATTTCCTATCAGGCCGGCAGCACCCTGACGTTCCAGTTCTAAAATATGATTCTCAATTTTCAGAACATCGGGAAATATTTATTGCACGTATTACTCCCCAGAACCTGCGCCCACTGCAGGGAAGATCTGCTTTATACGGATGACGAACCCTTATGTCCGCACTGCCGCGGCGCGCTTGAGCCGCTGACCGGGCTTTGCTGCCGGAAATGCGGCAGCCCGCTTGAGTCGGGCGGGGAATACTGCTTTGACTGCCGCGGCCATAAAGGCGGCGGGCCGAATGTGGAACTGGTTCGCTCGGCTTTCGCCTTTAATCCGGAACTCAGATCGCTCATCCACGCTTTTAAATACCGGGGCAGGAGAGATCTGGCGGAACCACTGGGCCGGGAAATGGCCGCGGCTTACGGCGGAAGCGCGGAACTTAACGGCTACAAGTTCCTCGTCGCTGTTCCTCTTTTCAGTGACAAAGAGCGGGAACGCGGTTTCAACCAGTCGGAACTGCTGGCCAGGGTTCTGGCGCGGGAAAAAAACCTGTTTTTGCTTGAAGGCGCGGTGGAAAGGGTGAGAAATACCCCCTCCCAGACCGGACTTTCAAAAGAAGACCGGCGCGGGAACGTGAAAGGGGCTTTTAAGGCGGTGAAACCGGAACTCCTGAAAGGCCGGCGGGTGCTTATTATAGACGATGTGGCGACCACTCTTTCCACGGTGAATGAATTGGCGGGAACGCTTCTGAAAGCCGGGGCCAAAGACGCGGCGGCGCTAACGCTGGCAAGGGAACCTTAAAATTCCACGTCGAAGATGCGGGCTGAGTAGGGGGGCATCTCCCTCAGGACCAGGCCTCCGGCGAGATCCTCGGCGCTGAAAGAAAAAAACCTGTCCGACAGCTCCTCGAAGATGGTGGCGCCGTCGCCCGCGCCTTTAACGGAAATATTAATAATGCCGCAGGACGGAGTGTTGGAGTAATTGACCGCCACGATCTTTATGGTGCGCCGCTGCACCCAGCTCCAGGCCAGGATATTCCTGCCGGACTGGTTCTGCGCGCCGCACTGGCGCACATCCAGCAGATTCCACTCTCCGCCGTGGAACGCGGGATGATCCACGATCTTTAAAAGCTTCTCGTAAAACTTGCGCACGGCCAGATCCGGGGAGCGCTCCCAGATCCCGTTCAACTGAAGGGGCACCTTGTGCCGCAGGCCCTCCAGCTGCAGATCGCTGTAGAACCTGAGGCCCTTTATGGTGGAGATAATGACCGCGGCCGCGAAAGCCTTTTCGGGCCCGAACGCCGTAATGGACGGCGTCTCGTCATGGTTGTCTATAAAGCGCACCGACCGTTTCTGGTAAAGCTTTTCCGCGCGCAGATGGCCCCTGACCTCGTCGGCGCCCATGAAGCGCAGACGGTCGTAGGTCACCTTATCGTAAGTGTAATCAAAACCCATCAGCTGAACCCGCCACTCAAGCCCCCAGTACACTTCGGCCAGAAAAATAAATTCCGGGTATTGTTCCTGCACCGTCCGGATAGCCCGTTCCCAGAATTCCTCCCCCGGCTTCTTGAAACCCTGCTTGCGCAGCAGCCAGCCCCAGGTGCTCTCGTGGGTATCGTTAAGCGTAAGCATCACCATGTCGCAGCGCACCCCGTCGCAGACCTCAGCCAGCTGGAGCAGGAGTTCCAGTCTTTTTTCCCTGGTGAACGGGTTGAAATAATTGAACTGGGCCGAATCGGTCCAGGGCGGAAAATTGGGGTCGCGGCCATAGGCCACGTAGGTTTTTTTGCCGTTTATCTCCAGCGGAAAGAACCAGCCGGGATGCGCCTTATGATCCTCCTCCGAGCCGGTGATAAAACACTCGGGGCACTCCCGCAAAAAATTATTATCCTTGGCCGTATGGTTGGAAACGAAATCCAGCAGAAGTTTCATCCCCATGGAATTAAGCCTCTCTTTCAGGGCCTTTAATTCCCATTCGAAGCCGAGTTCCGGGTTAAGTTTGTAATTGTGGATCGCGTACGGGGAGGGGCCGATGTCCGCCGGCCCCAGTTCCGGAGAGATCTTTTTTATTTCCGCAAGCAGCCCCTCGTCGGCGAGCGCTATGGCTGCGGATTCCGGGCTGGGCGCCCAGACGCCCATAAGCCACACTATATCTATACCCAGGTGCCTGAGTTCAAGCCACTCTTCTTCCGGAATAGTGGAAAGAGTCATCTCGTTGAGGGAATATTTCTTCCTCAACGCCTTAAGCCACAGCCTGGCATTTATCTCAATGAGATGCGGATTCGCGCGCAGCACAGTCACCTCGGATTATTTAACAGAAGCCCCCGTTGTTATTATACAAAATCCTTTGTCAGCCACAGCAGGGCCAGTTTGTAGGAAATGAACGAAAAGATCAGGATAAGAAACACCCCGGTCAGAACCACCCGTCCGGCCCATAAAGCGGCGGAATAATCCAATGGAGCGGAGGCATCCACTACTTCAAATACCCACCAGCGGGTGCCGGAGATATTGGCCAGGGACACAAGGCTGGACCGCCCCCCGGAGGGAAGTTCGCCTTTGAAAGAGTCCAGTCCCCTTGCGGACGCCGCTTCCGCGGCCCTCAGCACTTCCGCCGGGGCTCTGATGCCGGGCGTTATTATAGAGCGCCCCAGCGAATCGCCTATCACCTGGCCGCCGGCGTCCATGAAGCCAAGATCGCCGGAGGAATTGCGCCCCATAGCCCGCACGACCTCGCCCAGATAAGCCAGGCTCATGCGGGCCAGCAAAAAGCCATCGGCCCTGGAGCCGCGGCGTCCGGCAAGCGGTTCCGCCAGCACAAGGGCCGGCGGGGTATACTCGCCGTACTCGACCGCGCCCGCCGGCCCGGTTCCTGAAACCGCGCTCCTGAAAAGTTCGGTCTTTGAATAATCTTTCAGTTCTTTGGGGGCCGGCGAACCGGTTTTCAGAACTTCTTTCCCGGCGGCGTTCAGAATGGAAAACTCGGAATATATGCTGGGTTTTTCCCGGATCTTCTCCTCCAGGAGTTTTTTCCGGGCCGCGCCGGAAACGCCGAGAAGTTCCGGGGAAGCGGCGAGTTTGGAAATATCGTAATTAAGCGTCAGGAGATCGGAGGCGATATTCGCCGCGGTTCTGGTCCTGAATTCCATGTAAGAGAGCGCGTCCCTCTTTTCAAGCTCCCTGTTGCCGCTGAAGAAATGCCCGCTGAGGATCAGGAACGGCAGCAGGAACATGAAAGAAACCGCCGCCAGAAACTTGTATTTATTATTGCCGTCCATGCATTTCTCCCCTTTTGAACATCCCTTGTATATCCTACCAAAATTTAGTTTGTTGCCGCTCTCCAAATTATATTAAATGTAACTAGTGCTCTGACCGGATAATACGCGGCGTTTTGAAGGCCCGAGTCTTGGGCGAGTGCGAGGCGCGACGAATGAGGATAGCGGCGCATATCTGAATGAGGAGCAACGAAGCAATCGGCCAAGAGCGGGCCTCCCCCGGGGGGCGCGGCGCTTTTGACTTCCGGCGTCGTTGCTCGTCGCTTACATGCCGCAAGGCATGCTCGCTCCTCGCGCCTAGCCGGAAGTCAAAATCGCCGCGTCATAAACGCCGCGTATTATCCGGTCAGAGCACTAGCGGCAACTATGAAAGAAATCACTCTTGAATTCAAAAAAATCGTCGGGGAAGGAAAAGCTCTCGGCCGCCATGACGGCAAAGTGGTCTTCGCCTACGGACTCCTGCCCGGCGAAACCGCCCGCGTCCGCGTGACCATGGAAAAACGCAATTTCATGGAGGCGGAACTGCTGGAAGTGCTCACGCCCTCGCCGAGGAGAGTCGAACCGAAAGAAGACCATTACCTCAGCTGCTCTCCCTGGCAGATCATGGACTATCCCCTGCAGGCCGAGACAAAAAAAGGCCTGGTGGAAGACCTCCTGTACCAGACCACCCATGAGACCATCCGGCTGGATAAGTTTTACGAGGCCAAACAGCTCTTCGGCTACCGCACCAAGATAGAATACAGCTTCGCCTCCGAAAACGGCCGGCTGGCTTTCGCTTTCCATAAGCGCGGCAACTACCGTGAGATGTACGCGCTGCCAAAAGGCTGCGCCCTGATGAGCGACAAGACCAACGCCATCGCCCTTGAGATCCTTGAAAAACTTAACGAAGCCGGACTGACCCCGGCCGACCTGAAAACCCTTATTTTCCGCGAGGCCAAGAATACCGGCGAACGGATAGCGGTTCTGTTCCTGAAAAGAAAAGATATCGCCCTGAAGGAATTCAGGCCGGAAGGCCTGAACGGCTTCATAGCCGCGTATTCCAATCCCTTAAGTCCCATGAGCTCCGCCGACGAGATCATAAGCGCCTGGGGAAATGATTTCGTCACCGAAAAGGTCTGCGGCACGCTCCTTTCATACGGTTTCGACTGTTTTTTTCAGAACAATATGGAGCTTTTTGAAGAAGCTCTGAAGGAAATACGCGGCGCGGCGTTCAAGTGCGGAAAGCTCATAGACCTGTATTCCGGCGTGGGCGCCATAGGTCTGGCGCTCAGGGATCTGGCGGACAAGGTTTACGCCGTGGAATGCGTGCCTAACTCGGTCAGGTACGCTTCGCTTAACGCGGAGCAGAATAAGGCCGGGAATTTTGAGATACTCTGTTCTATGATGGAAAAAGCCGACGCGGCTCTGCTCAAGGGCGCTGACATCCTGGTGCTGGATCCGCCGAGGGCGGGGCTGCACCAGAAAGTGGTGAAGAATATAATGGAGTTACTGCCGGGGAAAATAATCTATCTGTCCTGCAACCCGATAACGCAGGGCCGCGACGCGGCGTTCTTCCTGGAGAAGTACAAGCTGGTCCGCTCCGCCGCTTTCGATTTCTACCCCAACACCCCCCACGTAGAAACCCTCCTGGTCTTCGAGAAGAATTGACACTTATCCTGCCTATTCGGAAAGGAGATTGACACAGTTACTTAATAGGAAGTGGCGCACGACAGAGCGGGGGCCTGTCGACGGGCAGCCTTTTTGCTTCCGTCGGCAGCCTGCCGGGTCAAAAAGGCTGCCCATCGCCACCCCTTCACTGTTCCCTTACTCTGAGATCCTTAAAAATATAGTTGTTCCCGCCCAGGTCGTTGGTGAATCCATATCCACCCACCCACGTTAAAGCGCCAGGCTGCTTTTTAAGGCAGCCTGGCGCCTCATATCCGCGCCGGACACTCAGCGTTTTAATCTAACGAACATTCCTTGTCACGAGTACTATACCCCCATTTAGCCTTAGAGGGCTGAAAGATCTCCAACCGATCCTCCTCAACGCAATCCTTCTTCATGGCCCGTCAGAAAAAATTTCTATTGACGGGAGATACGGCCTCTGATATACTATAGAGGAAGAGCGGTAAGCCCGTTGTAGGCCGTTCCAGGTGTTCCCTTCCATCGTGTGGGCCATAGCCTGGGCATTTTAGTCTACGCGGCACGCTCTTCTTCTTTTTACGGCAGATAAAGCCGATCTACTCTCAAGCGCGTTTTAAAAATGTCGTACCACGCGCAATCTTTATTCTCATATTTTCTAAAAAGCCCCCAGGCGAACATATCCGCAGCCTGTAATCCGGGGTTTTCCTGCGAAAGAGCGTGGAAAATATCTAGGGGCACAAGCGGATCAATGCGGGCTTTGATCTGATTGATTATATATTCGTTAAAACCAAGTATTTCATGCTTGGATTTGCTTTTATCCACCGTTATTATTACCCTTACAGCCGCGTCTTTAAAATCCACCCGCTCCAACGTCATCCGGGCTATATAGTTGTAAATGCGTTCTTTATCTTTCGCAAGACACTCATAAACTCGCTTTTTGTTTAAGGTAACGGCGTATAGTTTGAAATCAATTTGGCAGACTTTTTTATAAAAGAATTTTTTTACCTCAATTGAGGTCATAGCAGGCCACCCCGACAGCGTCCTGTCGGGTAAAAATGGGCGGGCAATTACGGAGCGTGAATGGGTGTGGTTAAAATTATGCGTTACTTGATTTTGTTCGGGAGGGCTTCAGCCGCCCTGGCGGCGAAGAGGGAACTTTCGTAGGCTAACGGCTTGTTCTTTATGCGCTCTATCAGGCCTTTCGCCAGCTGGGAAAACATTCCGCCCAGAAAACTTCTGGCGGTGCTCACCCGTATCACCGAGGGGTTGAGCCCCCAGATAAAATCACCGGCCTTGAGATCCCAGAGCATGGTCTGGCCTTTTATCATGCGGCGGTTGTAAATTCCGGCCGTCACTTCGGAAAACTCGCTTATATCGCCGTAAAAAAGCCGTTCCACTCCCAGCCATTTGCAGATTTCCGCCCGGTCGGCCGCCCCAAGCTGGCCGCCCTGGCTGAGCCCGTGAGAGAGAAGGATCCGATCCGTGTCCTCAAGTGCCTGCACGCGGTAGCCGGCGGCCGTAAGCGCCGCGTGGATCAAAGTCCGGAGCATGGGCGGCCCGTCGATACTGGTGGTTTCGTCGGCGAAGGGAAGCACGGCGAGAGCCGGCGCAAACCAGTCGTCCCCCGCGGACTGGGCGGCGGAGCCGGTGGAAAGCATTACCTCAAGATCGCCGAGAATCTCGTCCCACCTCACGGGCCTGGCTTCCTTATCCCCGGAGGAAGCCTCGCGGGCCCTGACATAATAGTCCCTGGCCGCGGGATAATCTTTCCGCACCTCGGCCGAAACCCCCAGATCCATCATGTCCCGCCAGTCCTCCTTGTTTTTCAGACGCCGGGTCCATACCACTTCGGCCTCGCCCCAGCCGCCGCGCCGGGCCAGATCCGCCGCGCGGGACGACTCGGGATCGTCTTTTTTCCTGAAGAGCGGACGCATACGGAGCGTCTGTTTTCCTATATAGCGGTCGGAAAGCCGGGCCGTCGCGGCGCCGACCAGCCTGGCTTCATTCTCCTCATACCATTCGGCGGCGTTCTTGTTTCCGTCAGACCTGTCCTCCACGTAGGAGAAAGTCTCCGATATTTTGTCCAGAGTCCGCATATCGGCGGCCAAAAGCAGCCGGACATCGGCCCTGATGGATGCCGAATAAACCCAGACCGCGGTCTTGATGGTCTGCTTCTGTTTGTTCTTATCGTAATATACGCTGGAGCGAACCTCTTTTTTGGCCGAAACCGAAAGATCCGAGATCTCCAGCGCCAGAAGCCCGGACGGGCTGAAGTAGCGCATATACGGATCGGTGTCCTCTTCGGTCCGGAAAACCCGGCAGGCCTTTACGCTTATGCCGGGCCGGGAAAACACCTGGGCGACTTTCCTGGCAAAATTATAGGTGTCCAGTTCCGGCCGGCGCGCGCTGCCCGGATTTCCGAGTACGCCGCCAAGAGCGCTCTCCTCCGGAAGGGGCGGAGCTTTCACCGCTATATAAAGCGCGGATAGAGCCTTTCTGGTCTCTATGATATTCCGGTTTTCAGGCAGGTAGTAGGGGATCTTAACGGAATAATAATTGCCGCAGCCGGCCAGCAACAGCAAGGACGGAAGAAAGATCGGGAGCCTGTTGAACGCCGTTTTGAAGAGTCGCGTAATTGCCAAAAACTTTCCGAACTCTCCAGCTTCAGACCCTATAACTTCTTTAGATACCATAAGTATTCCACGTTGCCTTTTGCGCCCTTGATGGGCGACATTATGAGACCGGCTTCTTCAACTTCCCTGAAATTGTCTTTTACGAAAGTCCGAAGCGCTTCAACGGCCTGAAGACGGGTCTCATCGGACTTTACGATTCCTTTTTTCAGGTCTTTGGGCTCCAGTTCGAACTGCGGCTTGATAAGCGCTACGATCCTCGCTGCGGGGGAGGTGGAATTAAAAACCGGGCCGAGGATGAGTTTGAGGGAGATGAAGGACACGTCTATGGCGGCAAGCTCCGGCGGCTCGGCGAAAATACCGGGAGTCAGGAACCGGGCATTGATCCGCGGCAAGAAGACCACTTTCGGATGGCTTTTTATTTTTTCATGGAGCTGCCCCTCGCCCACGTCAACGGCATAGACTTTTTTAGCGCCCTCCTGCAAAAAACAATCGGCGAACCCGCCGGTGGACGCACCCACGTCCAGGCAGACTTTATCCCTCACTTCTATCTTAAAAACGTCTATGGCCCCTTTCAGTTTAATCCCGCCCCTTGAAACGTAGGGGCAATCGGATTTCGCCACCGCTATCAGATCATCCTCCCCTACCGGCTTCCCGGCCTTATCCGCCGGCCGGCCGTTGACCAGCACCAGGCCCGCCATGATGGAAGCCTGAGCCTTTACCCGGGACTCAAAGATGCCGCGTTCCACGCAGGCGATATCCAGACGGGTTTTCATAAGACACAATATACTACCAAATGAAACCCGGCACGCCAAACAAAGGCCCCCGAAGAGCGGCCTTTTGTTCGGCGTGCCGGACGTCAGCCGTCAGCGTTTTCCGGCTTCAACCCGGTCTTCAGACAGACTTTCCATCCAAAATTCCCGGATCGCCGCGGAAAGATTTCGCTTTACGTCCTCCAGCGCGCCCTTGCTGATATGCCGCCCCAGAACCCTTATTATCCCCTGCGTCATGCGCACGGGATCCAGGTTTTTAGGCAATTCCGCTTCCACCCTGTCAACGAACTCGCTGGCATGCCTCATCCTCGCCGGCTTGTCGTTCGGGATCCAGCCGGAGTAATAGACGCCGGTTATCATTATCGGCAGCTGCGCGGCGAATTCCGCAGTTTCCTTTACAGGGAGCCTCTCCCTTACGGCGTGGAGCACAGCTCTCAACACCCTGTAGGCTTCGTTGGGGTTGGTTAAACCAAGTTCGGCTTCTATCTCCTTCAGCCACTCCCTGGTCTTCGCCAAAGACTTATCGAACAGATGCACCTGGGAAGTTTCGGTGATGGTATGCGGCCAGTCCCTCGTTATCCTCTCGGCCTCCGCCCAGTCCGCTTCCTGGCTGCTCGGGGTGTTCCCCCTCCGCAGGTACAGGTCGTACGCCACCTTGCAGGTCGCCTCATACAGATTCCCGCTCCGCAGATAATCAGCGTAAGCCTCGGCGTAGAAATGCTTCGCTACCGTGGCAGTATCTTTGCTCATTTTTCCCCCTTTCTCCCGGAAGCGCGACCGACGACACAGGGCTGCCCCTTAAAGGGAATCCGGCGCCGTCCTACGCTCTTTCAGGAACTTTTTAATATACGGGACAATAAGATTATCCCCCCGGAGTAATCTTACAAAATTACGCGGGAAATGCAACAGGGCGGGTTATTTTAAGCGGTCTTCATTCTCGTCTTCGTCTTCGAACTTTTCCAGTTTTAGTTTGCCTTCGGCGTCTTTCTTTAAAACCTCTATCTTGCGCCTGATCTCTTCCAGCTTCTCGGAAAGCTCCTTTGAGATCACTACCCCTTCCTCAAAAAGCGTCAGGGATTCCTCTATCGGCGTACTTTCATCTTCCAGTTTGCCGACTATCTCTTCTAGTTTCATCAGTTTTTCCTCAAAACCGGCGGTCTTTTCCTTTTTCACCATAAAGTCTCCTGGGGGACGCCTTGCGGCAAGTTGTCCCCATTCTCGCTCTTCAGAACTTCCGCTTCGGCCCTGCCTTCGGCGAACTGCAGGGAAAGCCGGTCCCCGGCGCGCAAACCGGCCGCTTTTTTCACGGCCCTGCCGTCGGCTGTTTTCACTATAGCGTAACCTTTCTTAAGAGGGAAAAGCGGGCTGAGGGCCTTAAGTTTTTCCCTCTGCAGATTAAGTTTTTCTTCGCAGCGGCGGAGCCTCTCGGCGGAGCCGTCAAACAAACCCTCCGCGGCTCTGTCGAGCCGCTGAACGGGCCTTTCAAGCAGGTACAGCGGGTTTACAAGCGCCCGGCTTGAGGCCAGGCGCCTGAACTTTCCGGAGAGATTCTCGTAATAAATGCGCAGCGACTGCAGCAGACGCTTTTCCAGCCCGGCTATATTGGCGGCCAGTTCCACCTTGCTTTTGACCACCAGTTCCGCCGCGGCCGAAGGCGTGGCCGCGCGCAGATCGGCCGCGAAGTCGGCTATGGTGAAATCGGTCTCGTGTCCCACGCAGGAGATCACCGGTATCCTGGAACCGGCGATGGCCCGGGCGACGATTTCTTCGTTGAAAGCCCACAGGTCTTCCATGGAACCGCCGCCGCGGCCCACCAGCATCACGTCTATATCCGGGATCCCGTTCAGGTCTTTTATGGCCTGGGCGATCTCTTCTTTTGAGCCCGCGCCCTGCACCTTTACCGGCGCTATTATTATGTGCAGATTGGCGTAGCGGCGCTTGAGTATCGAAAGGATATCCCTTATGGCCGCCCCTGTGGGAGAAGTGACCACGGCTATTTTCTGCGGCAGGGCGGGGATGGGGCGCTTTCGCGCGGCGTCGAACAGTCCTTCAGCCTGTAATTTTTTCTTTAACCGCTCGAAAGCCAGCTGCAGGGGCCCCTGGCCCGCGGGCTGGATCTCGCGCGCCATAAGCTGGTACTTGCTCTGCTTATCGTAAGTGGTTATATTGCCGCGAACGCGCACCAGGAGGCCGTTCTCCAGATCGAACGTCAACCCGGAGGCGAAGCCGCGGAACATCACGCCGGAAATATTGGAAACGGAATCTTTCAGGTCGAAATAAGTATGGCCCAGGGACGAGATCTTAAGCCCTGAAATTTCCCCCTCCACCCGGATCTCGCGGAAAGAAGTTTCAAGCAGATGCTTTATGCCCTGGCTGAGCTCGCTTACGGTGTAAATTTTGGAGTCCATATCACAAGGCACAGGTCACTTATGACCATCCTGCGCGTCCCCTTTGAGCCGCGCCAATCTTTTTCCGATTTCCGCCTCGAAGCCCTGTTCCGACGGTTTGTAAAATCTCTTCGGCTCCGGCATATATTCCTGTTTGACGTAATGGCCGGGGAAATCGTGCGGGTACTTGTACCCCTTGCCGTGGCCCAGGGCCTCGCCGTCCCTGGAGGCGTCCCGCAGGTGCATGGGCACGGGCCGTTCCGGGCCGTGCGCTATTTCCGCCATAGCCTTATTGATGGCCATGTAGGAAGCGTTGGATTTGGGCGAAACCGCCACGTAGATGGCGGCCTGGGCCAGCGTTATGCGGCTTTCCGGCATACCCAGAACTTCCACCGCTTTGAACGCGCTCTCGGCCACCAGCAGGGCCGTCGGATTGGCGTTGCCCACATCCTCGGAAGCGCAGATGAGTATCCGGCGGGCCAGAAAACGGGGGTCTTCCCCGGCCTCCAGCATCCTGGCCAGCCAGTAAACCGCGGCGTCGGGGTCGGAGCCGCGCATGGATTTTATGAAAGCGGAAATATGGTCGTAATGCTCGTCCGAGCTCTTATCGTAGCGCAGGCTCCGCCGCTGTATGGATTCCCTGGCGGTATCCAGGCCGATTTTACGCTTTCCCCCGTCATCCGGCGCGGTGGTGACGGCGGCCAGTTCAAGGGCGTTCAAAAGGCGGCGGGCGTCGCCCATGGAATTGGAAACCAGGTAATCGGCGGCTTCCGCGCTCAGTTCGACATTGGCGCCCTTAAGCCCCCTTTCTTCCGATAAAGCGCCGGCGAGGATCTTGCGCAGATGGCCTTCGTTCAGGGATTTGAATTCAACCACTATAAATCTTGAAAGCAGGGCGCCGTTTATGTAGAAGAAAGGGTTTTCCGTGGTCATGCCGATGAGTATGACCTCGCCCTTTTCCACCGAGGGCAGCAGCACGTCCTGCTGGGTGCGGTTGAAGTGATGTATCTCATCCAGAACAAGAAGGACGCGGGTCTTTTTCATCAGGCCGCCGGAAAGGCCTTTTGAAAATTCCAGGATCTTTTTAAGCTCAGCCACGCCCGCGGTCACGGCGTTCAGTTCAAAAGTGCGGGCTTTCGTTTTTGATGAGATGTAGCGTGCCAGCGCGGTCTTGCCGGCGCCGGACGGGCCGTAAAACACCGCCGACTGAAGGCTGTCGGCCATAATGGCGCGCCTCAAAAGCTTGCCCTCGCCCAGGATATGCTCCTGGCCGGCGAATTCGTCAAGCTCAAGCGGGGCCATCCGGGCGGCCAGCGGCGCGGCCTCCGCCTCGGGCGCGGCTCCGGCGTCCGCCTCAAAAAGGGAATCGGGCATAAAATTAAAACAGCTCTTTATCCAGCGTTTTCTCAAGCCTGGCGACCAGTTCGTCTATTTTCCTTGAGTCGGCTTCCCGGATGTTCTCGGACTTTTGCTTAAGATTGTAAAGTTCGGTGGCGAATTCCATGGCCGCCATAACGGCCAGCTTGGAAGTATCGGGGATATTGGTTTTCTTTTCGATCTCGCCCATTTTTTTCTCAACCTGGTCGGCGATGCCGCCTATCTCCATTTCGGTAAGGCCGTCCACGGACATTGAGTACTGGCGTTTGCGTATGGTTATTACGGCTTCGTTATTGCTCATCCGGATCCTCCGGGAAAAGGGTGTCCTGCAGCGTTATGGCTTTGTCTATCCTGGCGGCCACGCGGACAAGTTTCTTCCTGACCCTGCTTTTAAAATCGGCCAGTTCCCTGCCGCCGCCGGTGTTTTTTATTATTTTCTGACGATCGGCGGCCAGGGCCTCCGCCTGCTGACGCAGAACGGAATTCTCTTCCTCAAGCTTTTTTATGAGGGCCACAGAACTGTTCACCAGTTCTTCCAGCCTCTTTATCCGGGTATGCATGATACTTAGATTATATTAAATAACCCCGCCGCGGGTTCCATGACAGTTCTCCACGGGTAGGCCTTTCGGCCTATCTCCGCCGGGGCCTTGCGTTTATTGACTTTTATCAAACCAGAATGTATAACATACCGGAGATTAGTTGTTCCGCGAAAACGGAGAACCTATGAAAAACATCCTGCTGAACCTCTTGCTGCCCGCGTTAATCATAATCGCGCCTTTTTCGGCCTTTGCCCAGGGCAAGGGCATTTATGGCGAAGACGGCCGCCAGGACTATTTCCAGGTTCCCGGCGAGGTGCGGCAGCTCGCCGATTCCGTGGTCTCGCTCTGGCGATCCGATAAGGTTACCCGGGATGGAAATGTTTTCGCGTTAACCACCAGGAATTTCGGCCAGTCCATGAGCCTCTGCCCCGATGAAAGATTCTACGATCAGCCCAAGGGCGCTTTCTGCTCCGGCGTCCTTGTGGGTGAAGATATGATAATGACGTCCGGGCACTGCATCGCGGATGAAGCCGCCTGCTCCAGTACTAAAATAGTTTTCGGCTTCGCCATAAAGAAAGAGGGAGAAACGGCCGCCTCGACCCGGCCCGCGGGCGAGGTTTACGGGTGCAAAAGGATCATAGAAAGCCGTCTCCCCACCACCGCCAATTTTGTGGCGAGATGGATCGGCCCCCGGTGGGCAGGCCCGGATTACGCGCTTATCCGGCTGGACAGGAAAGTTTCCGGCCATAAACCGCTGCCGATCAACCGGAAACAGAAACTCGCCAAAGGCGACCGGCTGTTCGCTATCGGCCACCCCAGCGGTCTGCCGCTTAAAGTGGCCGGCGACGCCAAGATCCGAGACGTCTCGCCCAAAGATTTTTTCATGGCCGATCTGGACACTTACGAAGGCAATTCAGGCAGCCCCGTTTTCAGCGCCGAGACCGGGCTTATTGAAGGCGTTTTATTTGACGGCGGCGAAGACTTCGTGGATCCTCCCGTAGGCTGCAAACATTCCTACGTTGTGGCCCAGGAGAAAGGCGAGGGAGAATACGTTACCAGGATCTCGGTGCTGGCCGATCTAATCCCGGGTGGTAAAGCCGGGGACAAAGCCCCCGATGAATTCCGGGATATGCGCGTGGAAAGCCTGGCCGACGCGCAGAATGAAATCTCCGACAGGTTTGGCGTGAAATTCTAAAGGATAAAGGAAAAGACACAGGGTTTTTTTCGTCCTTTAGCCTTTATCCCTCAGCCTTTATCCTGACCTGAAAAATTCAACTGAATTTTTCGGGTCAACGCACTCCGGCTGTTTTCAGCGCGGCCTGGATCTCCGGATTAGCCATAAACCAGCGCCACACCGAACCGGAACGGAGATTTTCCGCGCTGAGCAGTATGATACCCGTGTCTATCCCCACGACATCGGCGTCGAACCATCCTGTGGCGGGATTGAAAGCGTCGGCAAACCCGTAGACGTTGTAAAGCCGGCCGCCATAAATCTTCTTCATTTTTTTAAGCGCCGGAATGGCTATCTCCGGGGCGAACATAAGCGACCCACCCGCCGCGCTGGGAACCACCGTCCCGTCTATATCTGAAGTAGCCGGGGGACCGCCCCAGGCCATATAGCCGGAAGCGCCGTCCGAAGCGGTTATGCCCCAGATCTCCGGGGTGTAATCCGGAAAGCGGAACGCCAGGTCAAGACACATCTGTCGGTTGGCTTTAGTGGCCTGGACGGAATTATCGAACCAGTCCACCCCGTTATCCCGTTTAGTCCTGAAATCCAGCCACGCCTGGGAATACTGATGGATGAAAAGAGGCCCGGCGCCGCTTATATAGCGGAACCCCCCGTATTCTATGACAGGGCGTTTCCACGCCCGCCAGGAAGAAGCCGGCAAAGGAAAAGAAGGAGAACCAATTCCCAGCAGATACAGGATCATGGCTTCCGAATGGATTTCCCAGCGGTAGGGGATAAAACCTGTTTCCGGCTTCCAGCCGTGGGAAAGGATCTCCCTGTCGCCGTTCAGCATCCACTTAAAATCCACGCGCCGGTATATCTTATCGGCCAGCGCCCCTATTTCGGCATTGGAAGAAAAGCATTGTTTCACCGTGAGAACGCCGGCCAGCAGCAGCGCGGTGTCTATGGACGACACTTCGCTGTCCGGCATTCTCGCTCCCGTACCCGCATCCATCCAATGGTAAAACCAGCCATGCGCGTTGTCGGCCTTTCCGGCGAAAAATTCCAGCGTCTTCACCGCGCGGGAAACCGCCTCCCCGGAACTTATCCAGCCGCGTTCAGTCCCTACGCACAGAGCCGAAAGGCCGAAGCCGGTGGAAGCGATGCTGGCTGATCTGGCTCGTTTTGAACCGGCGGCGGAACCGTCGACGCGGGCGCGATCCGCCACAAGCCCGGTTTTGCCGTCCGCATTCTCCGTAAAAAACCGGAATGACCGGCGGGAGAGATCTTCCAGAAACGCGTCATCGGTCTCCCCGGCGGCATTTCCCGCGGCCGCGGAGTGAACCGGGAAGACGGAGGAGACGGACAACAGCGTCAACAAAAATAGCTTCATCTGGCGGAAACCCTCAGCACGGCCTCAAGCCCTCCCGCGGACGAGGTCGAGACATAAATTTTAAACACCCCCGGCTCAACGGCAAAACCGCCGGAATAATAGTAACCCAGCTCGGCCGGCCCCAGCTCAAATTCCAGCATTTTCTTTTCTCCGGGCGCAAGCGTCACGCGCTTAAAACCTTTCAACTCGCGCACCGGCCTGGTTTCGGAACCGGCGGCGTCGCGTATGTAAAGCTGCACGACCTCGTCGCCGGCCCTTGAAGACAGATTGGCGATATCCACGCTCACTTTAACGGCGCCGTCCGGAGTGATTTCCCCGGATGACAGAGAAAGGCCGGACAGCGCGAACGAACTGTAGCTCAGGCCATAGCCGAAAGGATACAGCGGCTCTGTCGGCGAATCAATATATCTGGAGGTGTATTTCTCCGAGGGGCTGGGGGGACGGCCGGTACTGCGATGATTATAGTAAAGCGGAACCTGTCCCAGGGTGCGGGGAAACGTCACCGGCAGTTTCCCCCCCGGATTCTCCAGCCCGAAAATAGTACGCGCCACGGCGCGCCCGCCCCTGACTCCCGGATACCATGCCTCCAGAATAGCCGGCACATTCGCGTCAAGCCAGCCCAATTCCAGCGGCCTGCCGTTAAAGAGCACGACCACCACGGGCTTTCCCGTCTTTTTAAGCCGTTCAAGCAGTTCCAACTGACGGCCAGGCAGCGAGAGGAACGCTCTGGAAGCGGCCTCTCCGCTCATCTCCGCGGACTCGCCCGCCGCGACGATTATAACATCCGCGCCGGAGGCGGCCGCCGCCGCTTTTTCCAAATCCTCATCGGTTCCGCCGTTTACGGGGCAGCCGGAAGAATAAACCACTATAGTTCCGCTGGAAACCATTGCTCTGACGCCTTCCAGCAGCGTGTCCGCGTCCTCCGGCTTGCCGTCCGCGAACCAGGAGCCCAGCATATCCGCCCGGCTGCCGGCCAGGACGCCGATTACCGCCACCTTTTTTACGGCGGGATCCAGCGGCAGCAGGCCGCCTTCGTTTTTAAGCAGAACCAGGGATTTAAGCGCGGCCTCCTCCGCCAATTCCAAAGCCCGCGGCGTCTTAAGGGCGGTCGTCTCCAGTTTCGGATCGATATACGGATCTTCGAATATTCCCGCCCGGAATTTGGCTTCCAGCACCCGCCGCACAGATCTATCCAGCGTCGTCAGGGATATTTTTTTTCCGGACAGGGCGGCCGGGATCTTATCCCTGTAAAGCGTGCTGACCATTTCCATATCCACTCCGGCGCGCAGCGCTTTCAAGGCGGCGTCTTCCCCGTCTTCGGCGAGGCCGTGGGCGAGAAGTTCCTGTACGGACGTATAATCGCTTACGACAAAACCGTCAAATTTCCAGTCTCCGCGCAAAACACCGTCGATCGTGGACTTATTGGCGCTGGACGGAACGCCGTTAAGATCGTTAAACGCGCTCATCACCGTCGCGGCCCCCGCCGCGGCGGCCGCTTTGAAAGGAGGGTAATAGATATTACGCAGCGAGGTTTGGGAGATGTCCGTGCTGTTATAGTCCCTGCCGGCCTCCGCCGCCCCGTAGCCGGCCCAGTGTTTTACGCAGGCCATCACTTTGCCCGGCGCCGCAAAATCATCGCCCTGAAAACCGCGGACTCTGGCCGCGGCCATAGCCGCTCCGAGGTAAGGATCCTCTCCCGCCCCCTCCGCTATGCGGCCCCAGCGCGGATCCCTGGCGATATCGACCATCGGCGCAAAAGTCCACTTAAGCCCCGCCGCGTAAGCTTCCGCGGCGGCCGCGGCGGCGGATTTCTCCGCGAGCTCCGGCTTCCACTGGGCCGCTTCGGCAAGCGGGATGGGGAAAATCGTCCTGTAACCGTGGATCACATCGAACGCGAAAAGGAGCGGAATACCTAACCGGGAATGCTCAACCGCCTCTTTCTGTAATTTGTTCACGTTCCCGGCGAAGCGCACGTTGAGCGTGGAGCCGAGACGGCCTTCGCGGGCCATTTTAAGATGTTCTTCTCGGTAACCGCCTTCGGAAAAACCGTCAAGCTGCTGAAGCTGGCCCAGTTTTTCTTCAACGGTCATTCTGCCCAGCAGATCGGCGGCCCGCTCGCGGGGCGAAGCCTTGGAATTTTTGTAAAGAGGAGCGCCCGCCGCGCTGGCGGAAGCGCGCACGGAAAACACGAAACAGGCCAGGCAAACGGATGAAATCAGGAGTTTCTTCATTATAATCCCCCCGGATATTATTTTACCGATCCCCGATACGACATCAACTCCGGAGTTTGGCGCCGAAGTTAAGCGAGAGCTTCAGCAGGATCGCGGAGATATGGGCGTTTATCTCCGCGTCGGTCAAAGTTTTCTCCATGGACGAGAAAACGAACCGGACGGTGATGCTCTTCAGATTTTCGCCTATGCTTTTCCCTTTATATACGTCGATAAGCTTCACCGCCGCCAGGTCCGGCGCCCTGGCGATCTCTTTCTCGATCTCGCCCCATTCGAATTTGTCCTCTATCACCACCGACAGATCCCGCCAGGCGCCGGGGAACGCCGATACCGGCTTCACCGCCGCCAGCCGGGCGCAAAATTCCGGTTTATAGGCCGCGGCCGGCGCTTTGAGCGGCAGCTCGAAATAACAGATCTGGTTGTCTTTAAGATCGCTGTTCATCGCAGCCATCGGATTCAGCAGGCCCAGAAAACCGGCCGGGGAATTGCCCAGTTTCATTTCCAGGACCGCGTCCGGATGAAAATAGGCCGGCGGGGTCTTTGCTTTCTCGAATCTGAAACCGCCGTATTCCCGGAACAGACGGCCCAGAACGCCCTTAAGATGATAAAGATCGGCCGGAACGGCCCCTCCGCGCCAGAATTCCTCCGCCGGGAAGGTCCCGTACATCAGTCCGGCGAACATTGTTTCTTCAGAGTAGCCTTTCCCCGTCTTCCTGAAAACATTCCCGGTCTCAAAAATAGAGACCGAGGTCCTGCCGCGGTTCAGGTTATATTTTAAAGTCTTCAGCAGTCCGGCGACCATGGCGGTGCGCATAAACTGGAAATCGGCCGAGAGCGGGTTCTTCAGTTCCACCGCCTCCTCCTCGTTCAGGAGGCAGTTCCGGAAATCTTTCAGGGCGATGAAATCGTAATTATAAACCTCCGAAAACCCCAGGCCGGACAGCCGGTTCCGGAATTCTCTGGTGATTTCGAAAGCGGGCGTAGCGGCCGCGAGCATCACCGGCATACCGGATCTGGCCGGTATGACGTCGTAACCGATATAGCGGGCCGCTTCCTCCGCCAGATCCCAGACGCTCTCTATATCGGCCCGGTAGCCGGGAACCTGGAACTGCCAGGGCTTGGCGTCTTCCAGTTCGGGCTGTATGGCCTTGAGGCAGGCGAAGATGTCTTTTTCCGCTATCCCGGCTCCCAGGATGGCGTTGATCCTCTCAGGCCGGACTTCGATGACCCTGGGAGGGCGCTTCGAAGGATAAGCGTCCGTGACCATGCTTATTTTCGCCCCCGGAGAGGCCTCGATGATCAACTGCGCCATGCGCCGGGCCGCGAACACGGTCAGTTCCGGATCCGTGCCGCGCTCGAACCGGTAGGAAGATTCGGTCCTGACGCCCGTCTTCTTTGAAGACAGCCTGACCGCGGAAGAGTTGAAAGAAGCGGATTCTATCAGAACGGCCCTGGTCGAGTCCGAAACGGCGCTGTCCAGGCCGCCGATGACTCCGGCAAGGGCCGCCGGGTGATCCCTGTCCGCGATGACCAGCATCGCCGCGTCCAGTTTTAATTCCTGGTTGTCCAGGGATTTAAGCGTTTCCCCCGCCCTGGCGGGACGGACGAGTATCTCGGGGCCGGCGAGTTTCGCCAGGTCGAAGCAGTGCGTGGGCTGGCCCAGCTCGTACATCACGAAGTTGGAAACGTCTATCAGGATATTATTCTTAGGGTTGGAACCCATGGCGCGCAGGCGGTTCGCCATCCACTCCGGCGTTTTGGCGGCGGCGAGGTTTTCCACCACGACCCCGGTATATCTGCGGCAAAGCTCCGGGGCCTCTATCTTTACCGGGGCGGGGCCGGCGGCGGGAAGCTCAGGCACGGCCGGTGTTTTGAACGGCAGGCCGTAAAAAACGCAGAGCTCGCGGGCCAGCGCGTAATGCGACAGGCAGTAGGCGAGGTTAGGGGTGATCTCGACTTCAAGGACGCAGTCCGGTTTGGAGAAAAGCGCCGCGGCGTCCGCGCCCAGCGGAGCGCTCTCCGGGAGAACCAGGATACCGGAGTTGTCATAGCCTTCGAGTCCAAGTTCCCCCGCCGAGCAGATCATCCCTTCCGATTCCACGCCGCGTATTCTGGCTTTCTTCAGCGTTTCCCCGGACAGCACCGCGCCGACTTTGGCGAAAGGGATCTTCTGGCCGACGGCGATATTCTTCGCGCCGCAGACCACTTTTGTCACAGCCGAGCCGTCGTCCACGCCGCACAAAGAAAGTTTGTCGGCGTTAGGATGTTTTTCGATGGTCAGGATCCGCCCCACGACAACGCCCGAAAAATCCGCGCCCGTCTTTTTTATCCCTTCTATGTTGAAGCCCAGACGCGTAAGCTTGGCGGCAAGCTCTTCCACGCTCAGCGGAGCGCCGATGAAATCCATAAGCCAGGAATGTTGTATTTTCATTCAATAGCCGTAAGTTAATTATTGAATCTGCTTTAAGATCCTGAGATCGTTCTCGTACAGCATGCGCATATCGCGGATGCCGTAAAGGAGCATAGCGAACCGCTCTATGCCTGCTCCGAAAGCGAAACCGCTCCATTTTTCCGGGTCGTAGCCGCAGCCCTTAATGACATTGGGGTGGATCACTCCCGCCCCCAGCAGCTCAAGCCAGCCGGTGCCTTTGCATACCGGGCAGGCGCCGGAACCTTTGCAGAACACGCAGGACACGGCGACCTGCGCGCCGGGCTCCACGAACGGGAAGAAAGACGGAGAAAAAGAGACTTTGGCCTGAGAGCCGAAGAGATCTTTCATGAAAGCCTCAAGCGTCCACTTAAGATCCGCCATGGTGACGTTCCTGTCTACGTAAAAACCCTCCAGCTGGTGAAAGACGAAAGAGTGGCTGGCGTCCACGGCCTCGGAACGGAACACGCGCCCCGCTGAAACCACGCGCAGCGGCGGCTCCTGGCTCTTCATGGCGCGGATCTGGACAGGCGAAGTGTGGGTTCTTAAAAGCAGATCCCCGCCTTTCGCGTCTTTGAGATCCACGTAAAAAGTGTCCTGCATATCGCGCGCTGGATGATCCGGCGCAAAATTCAGGGCTTCGAAATTGAAATAGTCTTCCTCTATCAAAGGCCCGTCGGCGATAGAGAAGCCCAGCTTCTGGAAACCGTCGCACATCTTATTGGCGGTGACGGTCAGGGGGTGAAGGCTTCCTTGCGGGAAAGGGTAGCCGGCCAGCGTAAGGTCGAGCCTGGATTTTTTGAGATCCGCGGCGCCAGCGCCGGTTTCGGCCTTGCGGACGTCAAGCGCGGCGGAAAGCTCCGTTTTCAGGGCGTTGCCGAGCGCCCCGAGGATTTTCCGTTCTTCCACCGGAAAATCCTTGAGATCCCTCAAAAGCAGGGTAAGTTCCCCTTTCCTGCCCAGATAATGTGTTTCGAACTCCGCGAGGCCGGCGGCATCGGTTTTTCCAAGCGCGGAAAGGGAACCATCCCGGATAAGGGCTAGTCTCGCTTTCCAGTCGTCCTGGTTCATGAGGTTTTTTTAAGTGAAGCCTTGGCAAGCTCAACAAGCCGCGTGAAAGAACCCGGATCCTTTATGGCTATCTCGGAAAGCATCTTCCTGTTCAGGAGGATGTTCGCTTTCTTGAGGCCGTTGATAAAAGTGCTGTAGGTCATCCCCTCTTCGCGGGTGGCGGCGTTGAGGCGGACTATCCACATCTGGCGGACATTGCCTTTCTTGTCTTTGCGGTCGGTGTAGGCGGCGGTCAGGGACTTCTTGACCTGCTGGGTCGCCATCCGCAGACGATTCTTTTTATCGCCGTAATAACCTTTGGCGAGCTTGAAAATCTTTTTCTTTCTTTTGTTTCTGGCGACGCTGTATTTTATTCTCATGGTAGTTTCCGTGCCGCAATTTTAAGGAGTCGCTATTCGTACGGCAAATAACTTTTCAGCAGTTTGCCCTCGACGCTGGTCGGTTCTTCCACCTTTTCCCGCCGAAGCTGGCGGCCTCTCTTGGCCGACATTCCCGTCAGAAGGTGGCGGAGACCCGCTTTTCTGTGCAGCCACTTGCCGCCTTTGGACTTCCGGAACCGTTTTTTTGCGCCGCTATGGCTTTTCATTTTGGGCATAATATTGTCCTTGAGATAATTATATTAAATAGACCGGCGGCCTTGCAATCCCTCAAAGCCGGTGCCGAATTGCATCCGGTATTCGGCAACCGGTTACCGGACACGGGATACCGGTTACTGCTGTTTAGGGGCTTCCGGAGTCTTCGCGGCGGGAGCTTTCGGCGCGGCCGGAGCGGCTTTCACCGCGGCCGGAGCGACCGGGGTCAGCATGATGCTCATCCTGTTGCCCATCATCTGGGTGCGGCCTTCCACGACGCCCACCGCGGCCAGATTGTTCTTCACTGTCATCAGGATCGCTTCGCCGAGGTTCCGGTGCTGGTTTTCACGTCCGTGGAACACCACGGTCACGCGCACTTTATTCTGTTCTTTGAGAAATGTTTCTATGTGTTTGATCTTGGTTTCAAGGTCGTGCTTGGCTATACGGGGATTGAAGCGTATTTCCTTCAGAACGCCCGCTTTCTGCTTCTTGCGGTTCTCCCTGGCCTGTTTGTCCAGTTCGTAGAGATACTTCGAAAAATCCATTATCTTGCAGACGGGAGGATTCGCCATCGGAGCGATCTCGACCAGATCAAGGCCGGCGCCTCTCGCCATGTTCTGCGCCTCCAGGATAGGCTTCACGCCTATCATAGTCCCGTCGGTCGCGATCAGTCTCACCTGCGCCACGTTTATGAACCTGTTGATCCTCACCCTTCTATTATCGTGATACAAATTGCTCCTCCCGTACCTGTTAAACTATAGGTAATAAATTACAAACTTTGCCCCCGTTAGTCAATGGGCGCCGCCGGGGGCGGCTTTATCCTTAAGCCCGCAGCCGGTAGAAAATAAGGCCCAGATATTCGTGCGCCGCCAGACGCAGGTTTTCCCAGCAGCCCGGAAGGAAATCAACGTAATAATACCGCGGGGATCTCGAAGTTTTATAAGCCGCGGGATAAGGAACGATTTCCCCGAAGCCCGCATTCTCAAAACTCCGGACCGCCCGTCTCATATGATACGCCGACGTAAGCAGGATTATCTTCTTATAACCTCTCCCGTCGCAGATCCTTTTGGAAAAAACAGCGTTCTCACCGGTATCGCGGGCCCGGTCTTCGGTGAAGATCTTCTCCCGCGGCACGCCCAGGCCCGCCAGATATGTTTTTACCGCGGCGGCCTCGGACCCCTTTGAAAACACCGCTCCGCCCGTGACTACGATGGGGAACTTAAACCGCCGGTAAAGCCCGGCCGCTTCCACGGCGCGCTCAAGCGACACGCTGGAAAGAGCGCTTTCCCCGAAAAGCCCGGGAACGCTCTCGCGCACCCCCCCGGTCAGCACCACCACCGCATCCGCCTTTATCTCCGCCGGCGGCAGATACGCGTATTCCAGCCCGGCCAGCGCCAGATCGCCAACCGGCTTTATGGAAGCAGCCCAGATCAGCGCGCCGAAAGCGGCCCAGGCCAGCGCCTGTTTTCTGTTTTTCCGGAACAGCAGAACGGCCGCGCCCAGGGCCAGCGCCGCGAAAATACCCGGCGGCAGAAAGAAAGGTGTCAGCAGTTTTTTGAATAAAAACATAACTATAGTGGTTAGTGACTAACCACTAGCCGCTACCGTCAGTTCTTGATGCGCATGGAATAGAAAGACCGCCACACAAAGGTGACGCTGATAAGGAAGAATACCACCGCCAGCGTCCTGCTGACGTTCGGATCCAGCGTGATGGCCAGTTCCACGGCCAGCAGGCCGAAGAGCGTGGTAAATTTAATGATCGGATTCATGGCCACCGAAGAGGTGTCCTTGAAAGGGTCGCCCACGGTGTCGCCGACTATCGTGGCGTCGTGCAGCGGCGTTCCCTTCATGTTCAGTTCGGTCTCCACCAGCTTCTTGGCGTTATCCCAGGCGCCGCCGGCATCGGCCATGAAAATGGCCTGATAGAGACCGAAAATGGCGATGGAGATGAGGTAACCGATAAAGAAGTAATGATCCACGCAGGCGAAGGCCAGCGTGCTGAAGAACACCGCCAGGAAGATATTGAACATACCTTTCTGCGCGTATTGCGTGCAGATCTCAACAACTTTCTTGGAGTCGGCCACGGAGGCCCTTTCCCCGCCGCCTTCCAGTTTTATGTTCTTCTTGATGAATTCCACGGCCCGGTACGCGCCGGTGGAAACGGCCTGTATGGAAGCGCCCGCGAACCAGAAGATGATCGCGCCGCCGGTGACCAGGCCCAGCAGGAACAGCGGGTTCATGATAGACAGGCCCTCGTAAATGCCGGCGGGCCCTACGGTGCCGAATCTGGCGGAAAGCAGCTGGATAATGGAGAAGATAAGCGTCGTAGCGCCCACCACCGCGGTGCCGATGAGCACGGGCTTGGCCGTGGCCTTGAAAGTGTTGCCGGCGCCGTCGTTCTCTTCCAGGAACCGCTTGGCGTTCTCGAAGTCCACGTCAAAGCCGAAGTCTTTCTTTATCTCTTCCCTGATGCCGGGGATGGTCTCGATGGCGGAAAGTTCGTACACCGACTGCGCGTTATCGGTAACGGGGCCGTAAGAGTCCACGGCGATGGTCACCGGGCCCATCCCCAGGAAGCCGAACGCCACCAGGCCGAAAGCGAAAATGGCCGGGGCCGCCATAAGCGAAGCCAGGCCCAGAGTCGAAACGGCGTAAGCCGCGGCCATCAAAAACACGATGGTCATGCCCATCCAGTAGGCGCTGAAGTTTCCGGCTACCAGGCCGGACAGGATGTTAAGCGAGGGGCCGCCCTCGCGGGAGGCCGCCAGCACTTCGCGCACGTGGCCGGAGTTGGTGGAGGTGAAGACTTTCACCAGTTCCGGGATCAGCGCGGCCGCGATCGTGCCGCAGGTGATGATGGTGGAGAGTTTCCACCAGAGCGTGCCGTCGCCCAGTTCCGGAACCAGCAGGTAACTGAGCAGATAGGTCATCGCGATGGATACGAACGAGGTCAGCCACACCAGCATGGTGAGCGGATGTTCGAAGTTGAATTTTTTGGCCGAACCGTACATGGCGCGCGTAATAAGACCGTTGAGCCGATAGGAAAAAGCGCTGGTGACGATCATGCCGATGCGCATGACGAAGATCCAGACCAGGAGCTGGATCTGGGTGGTCCGGGCGGCGGCCCCTGCCGCTTCCTCCGTCAATCCGCCTTTCATAAACACTTCGGGCGAAACCGCCAGGAGGATGAAAGTTATAAGCGCCACGCCCGTCACGCCATAGGTCTCGAAACCGTCGGCCGTGGGCCCGACGGAATCGCCCGCGTTGTCGCCGGTGCAATCCGCGATAACGCCGGGGTTGCGGATGTCGTCTTCCTTTATCTTGAAAACTATCTTCATCAGGTCGGAACCGATATCGGCGATCTTGGTGAAGATGCCGCCGGCTATCCTCAAAGCGGCCGCGCCCAGGGATTCTCCGATGGCGAAGCCGATAAAGCAGGGGCCCGCGTAGTCGCCGGGGACGAAGAGGATGATGAACAGCATCATGATCAGCTCGACGCTGATCAGCAGCATGCCGATGCTCATGCCGGCCTTGAGCGGGATCGCCATCGTCGGATAGGGCAGACCTTTAAGGCCGGCGAAAGCGGTGCGGGAATTGGCGTAGGTATTTATGCGTATCCCGAACCACGCCACCGAGTAGGAACCCAGGATGCCCACAATGGAGAAAATGACTATGACAAGGATCTTGAACGCGGTCATCGAGGGATCCAGGCTGAAGTACCAGATCATGATGGCCGCGATGAAAGTCCAGAGAACCGCCAGGAATTTTCCCTGGGTTATGAGGTATGTTTTACAGGTTTCGTATATGAGCTCGGAAATATCTTTCATCGACTTATGCACGGGGAGCCGGGAGATCTGCGCGGATTGAACGAGGCCGAAAAGCACCCCCAGCACGCAGACGACAAGGCCGCCCAGCAGCAGATTATGTCCATTGAGCCCCAGGAAAGATACGGAGGAAAGATCCGGGATCTTCAGTTGCGCTTCGCCGGCAAAAGCCGCTCCGGAAGACAGAACCGTATAAACCGCCGCGGCCGCAAAAGTCTTTAGTTTCCGCATATTTCCTCCGTTTTTTGTAGACCCTGAACCATCCCGCCGTGAAGCGTAAAACGCAAAGCGTAAAGAGTTTTCCCTTTTACTCTTCACGCTTTACGCTCCGCTCTTTACGGCTGAAATACAATTTTGTATCTCAAAAACTATATTTTGCCCGCGTAGTCCACCGGCACGCCGGGACCCATCGTGGACGACACGTATACCGACTGCACGTAAACACCTTTGGAAGACGACGGTTTCGCCTTGACGACGGCGTCTATTATGGTCTGCACGTTCTCGGCGAGGCTGCCGGCCGGGAAAGACGCTTTGCCCGCCGGCGCGTGGACGATACCCTGCGGATCGGCCTTGAATTCTATCCTGCCGGCTTTGAGTTCCTTCACGGTCTTGGCCAGTTCGAAAGTCACGGTACCGCTCTTGGGGTTGGGCATGAGGCCCCTGGGGCCCAGCACTTTGCCCAGTTTGGCGGCGTCTTTCATCATGTCGGGGGTGATCACCAGGACGTCAAAATCAATGGTTCCCTTGAAGATCGTATCCACCAGCTCCATCCCGCCCACGAGATCGGCGCCGGCGGCTTCGGCTTCCTTAACCTTTTCGCCTTTCGCGATGACGGCCACTTTCTTGGTCTTGCCGGTTCCGTGGGGCAGGCTTACGGTGCTGCGAACCTGCTGATCGGAATGCTTAACGTCGATGCCGAGCTTCAGATGGACTTCCACCGTCTCGTCGAATTTGGCGGTGGCGTTCTTTTTGATCAGTTCCACGGCTTCTTCGAGCTTATATTTTTTAACCAGATCCAGCCCTTTCTTTATATTCGCTATTCTCTTACCCATTGTATTATCTCCTTTGAGGTTCATGCGCGGTTTTCGTTAGCGTAAACCGCTCCCTCCTAACCCTGATCCCTGAACCTTATCCAATAACATCCACGCCCATCGAGCGCGCGGTGCCTTTCACCATTTCCATCGCCTGGTTGATGTCTTTGGTATTGAGATCCACAAGCTTCTGCCTGGCCACTTCCTCCACCTGCTTCAGAGTTATCTTGCCGACCTTGTTCTTGTTCGGTTCTCCGGAACCCTTTGCCAGGCCGGCCGCTTTCTTGATAAGGGCCGCCATCGGGGGCATCTTGGTGATGAAAGTGAAAGTCCTGTCCTCGAAAACCGTGATCACGACTGGGATCGGGACGCCCTGTTCGAGCTTCCTGGTCTTTTCGTTGAACTGCTTGCAGAAGTCCATGATATTCACGCCATGCTGGCCGAGCGCCGGACCCACGGGGGGCGCGGGATTGGCGCCGCCGGCCGGGATCTGCAGTTTTATCATTGTCTTAACCACTTTTACTTTAGCCATATAATTTTCTCCAGAACTGTAAAAATTTAACTATCCACTAACCACTTCCCTCTACACTTTTTCCACCTGCAGAAAGTCCAGTTCCACCGGGGTGGGGCGGTCGAAGACCGTGACGGTGACCTTGATCTTGGCCTTCTGCTCGTTCACCTCTTCCACCACGCCCATAAAATGCTTGAACGGCCCCTCTATGATGCGCACGCTCTCGCCTTTCTCGAACTGCACGGCGGGCTTGGGCTTTTCCAGGCCGGCCGCGTTCACCAGCTCAAGAATCTGCTGCACTTCGCTTTCGTCCATGGGCACGGGCTTGGGATCCCCCAGGAATCCGGAAACGCCCTGGATCCCTCTTATGGCCCAGTAGGTCTGGTTGTCCAGTTCAAGGTTGGCAAGGACATAGCCGGGGAAAAACTTCCTCTTGCTGACCATTTTTTTATTGTGCTTCACCTGGACGATGTCCTCGGTGGGAATGAGCACCTGAAAGAGCTTGCCGGTAAGCTCGTTGATGTCCAGTTTATGCTGGAGCGTTTTATTGACGCGTTCTTCAAAACCGGTGCGCGTGTGTATGACGTACCACCCTTTTGCCATTTAGCGACCTCCCAGAATGCTGCCCAATACTACTGAAAGTCCGAAATCGACCACGCTGACATAAACGGCCACCAGGATGACGACCACGCTGACGGCGAAGGTGGAACGCACCACGTCCTTGCGGGCCAGCCAGGCGCATTTGGTCAATTCCTGATAAACTTCTTTGAGAAAACCGGTTATTTTTTGCATAAATGTTTACCCGCCGATTATCTGGTCATATTGCTTCGGGAGCGGAAGGACTCGAACCTTCAGTTGCGGTTTTGGAGACCGCTGGTTTACCAGTTAACCGACGCTCCCAGCGAAAACAGTGATCAGTGATCAGTGGATAGTAAAACCGCCCTGACCACTGATCACTGGCCACTTGCTGTTACGATTTTACTTCTTTATGGGCCGTCTGTTTGCCGCAATTCCTACAGAACTTCGAGATCTCTATCTTGAATTCCTTTTTCTTGCCTCTGGAAAAATGATAGTTCTTGTTCTTGCAGACCGTGCAGCCCATCGTGATGGTGATTCTATCAGCCATAAATTTCCTTTATTCTATGATTTCCGTCACCACGCCGGCACCCACCGTGTGGCCGCCCTCGCGGATCGCGTAGCGCAGGCCCTTCGTCATGGCCACGGGCGAGATCAGCT
>MGTT01000008.1 GCA_001799575.1 Elusimicrobia bacterium GWA2_56_46 | reverse complement strand
ATTTCATAAGTCTCCTCCTCGGGTTGTTAATATTCTTCCACAAAGTAATATTACCAACCTGTGGGAGGGGACCGCTAGATGATTATCAAAAAGGCTACCCCCCGGCAGGACCCCGCTCTACCGTGCGCGACTTCCATAAGTAACTGTTTCAATTCCATTTTTGTAGTCGGCAAAAAAGGAGTAGCTCATGTTCGAACAGACGAAAGCTAAGGTGCTGGTTTATGCGGGGATCTTTCTGGCGTTCATCGGGATCGGGGGGAACTGGCTTGGGATCGAGCCTTTCCACACGCTGTTTTATATCTTCGCCTGGTGGGCTTATATTTTCATCGTTGACGCGGCCGTTTACAGGATCAAAGGCGACTCCCTCATCGTTTCCCGGAAAGACGAATTCTGGTTCCTAGCGGCCTGGTCCGTCTTCATCTGGTTCCTCTTCGAACTGGCCAACCTCCGCCTCCAGAACTGGCAGTATATGTTCCTCCCGTCGAACCGCTCCCTGCGCTGGACAGGCTACTTCCTGGCTTACGCCACCGTCCTCCCGGGACTTTTCGAGACCACGGAACTCGTGGCCGCGGCCGGGCTCTTCAGGAACGCGAAGAGCCGCCCCTTTAATGTTACCCCGGGCCTGCTTAAAAAAATTTACATCGCCGGCGCGGCGGCCCTCCTGCTACCCCTGACCCTGCCGAAATATTTTTTTGCCCTCATCTGGGCGGCGTTCACTCTCCTGCTGGAGCCCGTAAACTACCGCCTGGGCTTCCGCTCCCTTTTACGCGACCTGGGAGAAGGCCGGCCGGGGAAGATCTATCAGCTGCTGACGGGCGGCTTTATCTGCGGTTTTCTCTGGGAATTATGGAATTTTAAAGCGGGCGCCAAGTGGGTCTACACGGTGCCGCTGGTGGGGAATCTGAAGCTTTTTGAGATGCCCGTGGCCGGTTATATCGGTTTTCCGCTTTTCGCCCTGGAATGCTACGCGATGTACAACCTTATCTCCTATCTCCGGCGCGGCAAAACCTGGGAGCAGGACGCCCAGGATCCGCTTCCAGGCCCGGCGCCGGCGCTCTGGCTGTCTGTCGCCGCGGCCGCCCTGCTGGCGGCGGTCTATTACATAACGCCCAACGCCATCGACACTCATACCGTAAAAATATATATCGCGAATCTATGACCTCTCCATGGGGAAACCGCATACCTGAAAAGTGATATAATTTATACGCGGGTGCTCAATTAATGCAGGAGTCAGGTAAAGGAAAAAATAATGAAAAAAATATTTGCAGCCATACTGTTCTTAACTTTTGCCGCCGGCATCACCATGGCCGGCGCCGGCAAATCAGTGGAATGTCCGTTCGCCAAGTCCAGAAAATGCGCGCTCTGTCCTGAAAAGATGAAAGGCGTGGAAACGACTGTCAGAAATACTGAAAAAGGCGTGGAAATAACTATGACGGCCAAAGACAGCGGGCTTATAGCCAAAGTGCAGGAAATGGCGCTGGTCCATTATAACGCCAGGGACACCATGGAACCCGGCTGCCCCGGCCGCGTGGAGGGGGCGCAGGTGAAAATAACCAACACCGCGGCCGGCGCCATCGCGGAGATCACCGGCGCCACACCGGAAGTTACAAAGAAAATCCAGGAAGCTTCCATGAAAGAGCACAAATATGCCGCCGCGCCCGCCGGAGAAAAGAAGCAGGCTCCGAAAAAAGAGGCGAAAAAACCGGCCGGATACATCTGCCCGATGGGCTGTACCACTTCCGATAAGCCCGGCAAGTGCCCCAAATGCGGCATGAACATGAAGGAGAACAAGTAACGGCTATGTTAAGGATGCTTCGGAAAGTCTGTTTTTTCAAGGCGCTGACGCCCAGGGAAATAAACCAGATCCTGGCCATCGCCCGGCTTAGGCGCTACAAGACCGGCGCTGCCGTATTCATGAAAGAAGATATCGGAAGCCACTTCTTCATAGTGAAGTGCGGCCGGATAAAGATCTTCACGGCCATCGGAGCCGAAAAAAAGAAGACTTTCGCCTACCTAAAAAAAGGGGATTTCTTCGGCGAAATGTCCCTGCTGGGCGGCAAGGTCCGCTCAGCCTCGGCCGAGGCCGTGGAGGACAGCGAACTTCTGGTGATCTCAAAAAAGAACTTCAAGGCGCTTATACGCCAGTCCCCGGACTTCACTCTTAAGCTCCTGTATACCTTGGCGGATCGCCTCAACAGGAGCGATAAGGAGATAGAGTCCATGCTCTTTCACAACATCCTGGGACGGCTGGCCGGCGCGATAATGGCTCTGGCCGGGAACAAATCTGCGGCCCTCAAAACAGCCGGGCAGACTAATCCGCTCAGAATGTCCCTGAATCAGAACGAACTGGCCGAATACATGGGCACTACCAGGGTACCGGTCTGCAGGGCGATCAATACCCTGAAACGAAGCGGGGTCATAGATTACAAACGGGGCGAGCTCACCGTGCTTGACATGGACAAGCTCCGTTCCATTTCGGGGAATTCCGCCGTCCGCACGCCCCGTTCACCCGTTCACGCGCACGCCTGACAGTCTCGATTTATACTATGAAAGACATAAAACGATTTACGCACGCCCCGCCGCAGCGCAAGCGCAAGGCGGAGCGGTGACGATACATACCCTGCGCGGTTTCCGGGATCTGCTCCCGCCGGAATCGGACATTTTCGTCCGCATAGAGACCGCGGCCCGCGAAGTTTTCGCCCTTTACGGCTACCGGGAAATACGCATCCCCACCATCGAATCCAAAGAGCTTTTCGTGAAATCCACCGGAGACACAACCGATATCGTGGAAAAAGAGATGTACGCGTTCACGGATCAGGGCAACCGCGAGGTGGCGGTGCGTCCGGAGGG
The DNA here is from genome assembly GCA_001799575.1 of Elusimicrobia bacterium GWA2_56_46. Lineage (GTDB taxonomy): Bacteria > Elusimicrobiota > Elusimicrobia > Elusimicrobiales > UBA9959 > YA12-FULL-51-18. The sequence goes on along the minus strand of MGTT01000008.1, from coordinate 5,876 downwards.
AACTCCGGGCGTTGTGCGCGCTTATATCGAGCACAATCTCAGCCAGACCGGCCGGAATGGCAAATATTTTTATATCGGCGGCATGTTCAGGGCCGAGCGGCCCCAGGCTGGCCGCTACCGGGAATTTACGCAGATCGGCGCGGAGCACTTCGGCAATCCCTCGCCTTTCGCCGACGCGGAAACCATCGCCATGCTGGTGAAGCTGCTGGAGAAAACCGGCGTCACCGGCCTTTCAGTCGAGATAAACTCCCTCGGCTGCGCCGAATGCCGCAAAACTTACCGCGAAACCCTCTTAAACCATCTTAGACTTAACGTCTCGACCCTGTGCGAGCCTTGCAAAAACAGGATAGAGCGCAACCCCCTGAGAGCGCTGGACTGTAAAATAGACGGTCCGGCCCTGGCCGAAAAAGCCCCCAGACTGGCCCTGTGCGCCCCCTGCGCTCAGCATTTTGACCGGACCCGGGCGCTCCTGGAATCGTCGGGAGTGGGTTTTAAAGTCAACCCCGGCCTGGTGCGGGGCCTGGATTATTATACGCGCACGGTTTTTGAAGTGAAAACCTCGGCCCTGGGCAGCCAGGATGCCGTGGCCGCCGGCGGGCGCTACGATGATCTGGTAAAATCAATGGGCGGCCCGCAAACGCCGGCCATAGGCTGGGGGCTGGGCCTGGATCGCGTGGCCCTGCTTCTGAAAGACACCATGACTGAGACGGGACCGGGAACATTTCTCGTCTCGGCTTCGAAAGAGGCGCAGAACGCCGCTTTCAAACTGCTGGGCGAACTGCGCGCGGCCGGCATCAGCGCCGATTTCTCTGATTTCGAGCTCAGCCTTAAATCGCAGATGCGCTCCGCCGACAAATCGGGCGCCTCGTTAGCGTTGATAATAGGCGAGGATGAACTGAAGACCGGCGCTGTCGCCGTAAAACCACTCAAAAACCCCGGAGGCCAGAGATCCGTGCCTCTTTCCGACGTTATTTCAGAAATTAAAAAATCCGCCTTTTAGGACGCCAGAAACACGCTTATGACAACAACGAACGCTTCAAACAAAACCTCGTTCCGCACCCATACCTGCGGCGAACTCAGGGCCGCCGACATCGGCAAATCCGTAATCCTGTGCGGCTGGCTGGACGTGAAACGTAACCACGGCGGCGTTATTTTTATAAATTTAAGGGATCTCTACGGCATTACACAGGTGGTGGTCAAGCCCGAAAACCCCGTCTTTAAAACGGTGGAAGAGCTCAAGAGCGAATATGTGCTTAAGATCACGGGCAAAGTTCTGGCCCGCCCCGGCGAAAACACGAACAAGAACCTCCCCACGGGTGAAATAGAAGTGGAAGCCGGCGCGCTTGAGATCCTGAACACCTCCCGTCCCCTGCCTTTCGAACTTAGCGAACACGCCGGCGTCAACGAGGACACCCGCCTGAAATACCGTTACCTGGATCTGCGCAGGCCGAGCGTCTCAAAAAACCTGGTGCTGCGCGGCAGGATCGCCAATGTCGTGCGTCTTTACCTTAACAATCTGAATTTCAACGAAATAGAAACGCCGATGCTCACCAAGTCCACCCCGGAAGGCGCGCGGGACTTCGTGGTGCCGTCCCGCAGCAATCCCGGCCGTTTCTACGCTCTGCCGCAATCCCCTCAGATGTTCAAACAGATACTTATGATCTCCGGCATGGACCGGTATTTTCAGATCGCGCGCGCCATGCGCGACGAGGATCTGCGCGCCGACCGCCAGCCCGAACACACCCAGATAGACCTGGAAATGTCGTTCGTCACCGAACACGACGTCGCCGCGGTCGTGGAAGGCATGATGAAAGAAGTTTTCAGCTACGCCGGCGAGGAGACCGGAACTCCGTTCCCGGAACTGGATTACGAGGAAGTCATGCTGCGCTACGGCTCCGACAAACCGGATCTGCGCTACGCCCTGGAAATAAAAGACTGCTCCGCCGTTTTCAAGGACTCCGGCTTTAAAGTTTTCAGGGACTCGCTGGACTCCGGAAAAGTGATACGCGGCATAAAGGGGGAGGGCGGCCAGGTCTATACGCGGGGAGAGCTGGACAAACTTACCGAACTGATAAAAAAGGCCGGAGCCAAAGGCCTGGTCTGGCTCAAATACAAAAACGACCAGTTCGATTCCCCGACGCTTAAATTCCTGGGCGAAAGCGAACTCAAAGCGCTGAAAGAACTTTTTGAGCTGAAAAACGGAGACATCCTTTTCATCTGCACCGACGAACCGGCCAAAACCGCCCGTTACATGGGAACGTTGAGGGGCGAACTTATCGCCAGGCTGAAGCCCGCACCCCTGAAAAAATGGGCCTGGCTCTGGGTGCGTCATTTTCCGCTGCTGGAGAAAGACGCCGAATCAGGCAGCTGGACTTTCACGCACAATCCCTTTACCGCGCCCCTGCCGGAGGAATTACATAAACTGGACTCGGATCCCGGCAACGTGCGTTCCTGCCAGTATGATCTTGTGCTCAACGGGGTGGAGCTGGGCTCTGGTTCCGTGCGAAACCACAGCCGCGCGACGCAGGAAAAGATCTTCGGTCTGATGGGCTATTCGCCGGAGGAGATCCAGCGCCGTTTCGGCATGATCGTCAACGCGCTGGACTTCGGCGCTCCGCCGCACGGGGGTATCGGAATAGGCTTCGACCGGCTGATCGGCATCATAGCCGGCACGGATTCCATACGGGACGTCATCGCTTTCCCAAAGACCGCCAGCGGCGCCTGCCTGATGACCGACGCGCCTTCCGCGCTGGACGAAAAGCAGCTTAAGGAATTGCATTTAAAGATTATGGAATGAGGGTTGGAACTCCCTGCCCCCAACCTTCCAATCCTCCAACCTTCAAAATGTCTACATATCCCCATTGGATCCTTGAGGCGGTTAAAAAAAACAAGGCCGGGCTTCATGAGGAGCCATCCCTGGACACCAGGGGCGATCTCGCGGACGCCCGCCTGCATACGGTCTGCGACGAAGCCCTGTGCCCGAATAAAGGCCGCTGCTTTTCAAGCGGGGAAGCCACTTTTCTCATTCTCGGCGATGTCTGCACGCGGACCTGCCGCTTCTGCGCCGTCTCAAAGAAAACACCGCTGCCGCCGGATCCCGACGAACCCCGCCGGGTGCGCGAACTTTCCCGGAAGTGGGGACTTAAATACGTGGTCTTTACCTCCCCGACCCGCGACGACCTCCCGGACGGCGGCGCCGCTCATTTCGCCGAAACCGTGCGCCAAATACGGAACTTGGATCCGTATATCAAAACAGAGCCGCTCATCCCCGATCTTAACGGGAATCCTGACGCCCTCTTGCACATTCTGTCCCCCGGGCCTCACGTTCTGGCTCATAACATAGAAACGGTTCCATCCCTTTACGGAAAAGTACGGCAGGGCGCGGACTACAAACGCTCGCTGCGACTGCTCAAAACGGCCAAACAACGGCGCCCCGATATCCTGACCAAGTCCGGGCTGATGCTGGGCCTCGGCGAAAGCGAAAAAGAAGTGGAAAACACGCTGCGCGATCTGCTGGAGCACGGCTGCGACCTCCTGACTCTGGGCCAGTATCTGGCGCCCTCCAAAGCGCACCTGCCGGTGGAACGTTACGCCGCCCCTGAAGAATTCTCCGCCTGGGAAAAGAAAGCCTTAGAACTGGGTTTTAAAGCGGCCCTGTGCGGCCCGCTGGTGAGAAGTTCATACCGCGCCGCGGAGCTGTATCAAAAGGCGAGATGCCGGACAGGCTCCTGAATCATGAAAGACGACGGAAAGATAACTTTTATCTGGATGAAAGAGGGCTGGGACGCCTGCCTGGACAACCTCCACTATATTCTGCCCGCCGTAATTGCATTTGAGGTGATAGGCGTCCTGCCCGCCCTGCTGATCTGGAAAGATTTCGACAACCGCTGGTACGCCCTGCCCTGGGAAATGCTGATAGGCGCCCCGCTGACAGTGGGCATGAACCTGTTCTTCGTAAATCTTGCCAGACATGACAGAGCCGATTTCGGAGACCTTTTCCGGGGTTTCGCCATCTTTCCGGCCGCCGTGATAGTCTCTTTCACCTACGGCCTCATCGTGACCACCGGCCTGGTAATGCTGGTGATACCGGGCGTGATCTGGGGCCTGACCTATATTTTCGCCCAGTATTCGGTGATAGACAAAAAAGCCGGCATAAAAGGCTCTTTCATCAGCAGCTCGGCCCTCACCTCCGGTTTCAAAGAAAGGCTTTTACCCGTCGCCATGCTGTGGGTCACGCTTGAGTTCCTTACTCCGGGCATACTGAAAGCCGAAGGTTCCATCTTTCATATGCGTCTGGTGCTGGATCTGAAACCCTGGGTTCTGACGGCGTTCATCCTGAAGACCTTTGTCTTCCTGCCCTGGCTGAACATGGTGATCGCCAAAGCCTACGTCTCTCTGCTAAAACACCACGAAAGGCAAGTGGTTAGTGGCGGGTGATTGCTCACTAACCACTATCCACTGACCACTTTCTTTTATGCTGGATCTGATATTTTATTATACGCGGGAGAACCGCTACAGTTTCAACGCGCTGGCCGGCGCCCTTGAGAGCTCCGGAATGGCGGGTGTGGACATCCTTCTCCCCGATACTGAAAAAGCGCTGGCGGAAACCGTGCGGGTCTCCCTCGCAAAACGTCACACGGCCGTGGTGGCCCTGTCATTTTTTACCGCTCAGGCCCGGCACATTGAAAAACTGATAAAACGCCTGCGCGCCCGTTTTTCCACGCAGATCCTTATATTGGCCGGCGGGCCGCACCCAAGCGGCGCGCCCGGCGAGGTTCTCGCCATGGGCGCCGACCACGTAGTAAGAGGGGAGGGGGAAGAAGCCATAATCGCCATCGCCCGCGCATTAGCTGACGGAAAGCCGCCAAAAGAAAAGATCATAAAAACTTCCAAAACCCTGGCCCTTGATGATTACCTCCCGTTCTCGCCCAAGTGGCATATGTTCGGCTCGATAGAGATAACACGCGGCTGCCCCTTCGGCTGCTCTTACTGCCAGACCTCCTACCTTTTCGGCGTCAGGCCCCGCCACAGAAGCCTTGAAACCCTCCTTGCGATAGTGGAATTAATGAACTCGGAAAAAATGACGGACATACGCTTTCTTTCTCCCGACGCTTTCGCCTACGGCTCGAAAGACGGCCGCACCCCGGCCTTGGACCGGATCGAGGCGCTGTTGAAAGGCGCCCGCGCCATTCTGGGGAACAAGGGCCGGATATTTTTCGGCACGTTCCCGTCCGAAGTCAGGCCCGACCATGTCACCCCGGAAACGCTGGAACTTACCCGCCGTTACGCCGGCAACAAGCGGCTGGTGATCGGCGCCCAGAGCGGCAGCCAGCGGATGCTGGACGCCATACGCCGCGGCCATACGGTGGAAGACATCTACCGCGCCGCGGAACTGGCGGCGGCCTGGGGATTCAGCGCCGACGTGGATTTTATTTTGGGCCTCCCCGGCGAAACGGAAAAAGACTCGGAACTGACCCTCACGGTAATGGGGGATCTTGTCAAACTGGGCGCCAGGATACACGCGCATACCTTTATGCCGCTGCCGCAGACGCCTTTTGCCGGCAAAACACCGGTTCCGTTAAGCGCCAAAACTGAAAAGTACGTCAGAACGCTCTGCTCCCGCGGCCAGGCTTTCGGCCAGTGGGAACGCCAGAGGAAAAAGATGGAGGCCCCAAATCCTCTGCTAACAGGCCTGCGTCATTGATGAGAAGATTTCACCCAATGGGCGGAAAGCGGAAAAATGGCGGCGGGCTGCAAGTGCGGGGGCCTGCCGGGGCCAAGCCTTTTTGATAATCATCTAGCGGTCCCCTCCCACAGGTTGGTAATATTACTTTGTGGAAGAATATTAACAACCCGAGGAGGAGACTTATGAAATT
>MGTT01000007.1 GCA_001799575.1 Elusimicrobia bacterium GWA2_56_46 | reverse complement strand
GGGTCCAGGTATGTGGGATTGGCCCACCCTTAAGTGGGTCCGGTTATGTGGGATTTACTACGCCAAAACTGGGGCTAAGTACGTGGGACGGAACAATTCAGTGTAGTGAGTGCGGCCCCGTTACCATAAAGGTCTCCGTTTACGTAGACGTGCGTTGAGGCGTAGAGGCCGCCGTATTGCGACGGGGAGGCTGATGAAAGGACTATATTGCTGTCGGTGAATCTCAATTTTGCCGTATCAACCCCGAGCGCCGCGCCGGTGGCGGTGAACGAGGCCGCGGTTACTCCGTTGGAGAACAAAGCCGAGGCGCCCGATACCAGATTAGCCCCACCAATATTAAAATTAGCCATAGACAAATCCATCGTGGCCGTATGATTGCCAAGGTTGTCGCCAGCGGGGAAGCCTGTGGCGCCGGATACGTCCCCGTATATTTTAGCTGCATACAAATCGCCATTCACGTACATATTCGTGGACGTGTAGATCCCACCACCTTGCGACGACGGGGCCGAAGAAATGACTATATTATTATCGGCAAATCTCAATAAGGAAACCGCAATCAGATTCGCAGATGCTATATTAAATCCTGACATGTTCAAGGTAGTAGTGGCAATATGATTGCCCAAATTATCACCACTGGACGCGCTTATGCCGCTCAACCCAGAACCATCACCCACAAATTTTGTTGCCATCATAAGACCTGTGGCGGACATTGAAGCTTTGACGACGCCATCGGAAGCACGCCATATCTGTGCGAACTGCGAGTGTGCGGTTCCGGTGGAAACGACATCCAAAGCAGCTTGCGGCGCCCGTCTGGATATACCAATAGTTTTATCTGAAAGATTTCCAAACAACACGCCTCCGAGGTTAAGTTCATTGGATGCACTGGGAGCACTAGCGGCTTGAGCATAGCCGACTATTATATTGTTCGAGCCACTAACTAATCCCCCTCCGACAAAGGCTCCTAGCAAAGTATTCTGTGAACCACCGTCAATCTCGTAGCCAGCATAATTTCCAAAAAAAGCGTTGGAATTTCCATCCTGGTTGAAGAAACCGGCAGACTCTCCCACATAAGTATTATAATCCGCAGTGTAATTGGCAATACCAGAGTCAGTTCCCACAAAAGTGTTATGAATGCCTGAACGGTTGGCCTGGCCAGATTGCCACCCTATAAAAGTGTTGTCATATCCATAACTAAAAGTACCGGAGCCGGCTCCCACAAAAGTATTTCCCCATCCACTCGGAACGAAATAGCCCGCCAGAGTTCCCACATAAGTGTTACTCGATCCGCTACCCCCATCCTCTCCGCCTGCATTTTCACCCACAGCAAGAGTCCCTTTACCAGGCCATATTCTTAAAACATTTGTGCCAGCGATTTGATACCTTGCCGCTGATATATCACCGGTGGTGGTTATGGTGCTGGCGTTGTAGATATTATTTCCGGCCATTTGCAGGGTGGTCGTGGCTATATGATTGCCCAGGTTGTCGCCGGATGCGGTTATGCCGGTCAGGGCGGAGCCGTCGCCGTAGAATTTTGAGGCGGTTACTGAACTGGTGAAATGGGCGTCGCCGGTTACGTCCAGTTTATAGGCGGGGGCGGTGGTGCCTATGCCTACATTGCCTTTGGCGGCGATGAGGTTGTCGGTTCCGGCGGGGCCTTTTAGGGCTTTGGCGAAGGGGACGCTGGTCAGGGGGAGGCGCAGGACTTCGTAGGCGCCGTTGCCGGTGGAGAAGACTAATTCATATTCCGTGTTTGAGGTTACGAGAAGCGAGGGGTCGACATTATGGACAGATACGGTAAAGAAGCCGTTGGCGTCGGGCTGGAGATCGACGGTGTCGGAGGAGCCGACGACGCTGCCGTTGGCAACTACATCTACTTTTACGCCAGAAATATTGGCGGTTGAGTCCAAGGTTCCCTGTACTGTTACGTAGTTGTAGTTTTCTGAGGCAGCAACCGGGGCGGCGGCCAGCAGAAAGATAAAAGCCGCTATTGTCTTGTTCATATGTTTTCTCCCGATGGTTGAAATACCGACTTCTTCTCTAATGGATCCCGGCCAACAGATTGCCGGGATGACGGATTTTCCGCTCGTCATTCCCGCGTGCTTTTAGCGGGAATCCATAAATCTTTGCTCAATGGATCCCGGCCAACGGATCGCCGGGATGACAGCTTCCAAGTGGATCCCCGCTTACAAATTGCGGGGATGACAGAATGAGATAAAGCGTACGGCGGTTTTATTTTATAACAAGCCGTAAAAAGCGTCAATCTCGCATGCGTCACGTTCGCGGGGATTTACCGTCGGAGAATCGGATGGCGAATTTTGTTTTTAAGGGGTTGCCGGAAAATTCGGAAACGCCTTGATTTGAGTGATTTTCCGGGTGCGGTCTCGCGGCTGGAGGTAGATCCAGCCTTTGTCTCTTTTGTTTTTTATACGGCGGGCAAGCTGCGGGCCGAGCTTTTTCCTGAGCCGGCAGATAAGCGAGCGGATAGCGTCGCTTTTGTCCAGTTTCGGATCGTCTTCCAGAACATGCTCCGCAATAAGCGCGTCGCTCACGAATTCGCGGTTTTTTTCCAGGAGCAGAAACAACAGGCGGAATTGGTCAGCGGAAAGTTCGGCCGCCAGGTTCGAATCCCTGTAGACGCTGAAATTCCGCGCGTCCAGACGGATGTCGCCGCGGTCAAGTATCCCCCTGTTCTCACCGATGCGGCGCAAAACGTTTTCCACTATAACTTTTATTTTGAAAAGCGAAGCTCCTTTTGATATAAAACCATCCGTTTTATATTTCTGGTAGGAATTAAGCTCTTCGCCGGGATCGGCGCTTATCATTATTATCGGCGTATTTTTGAGCCGGAGATCGGCGCGGACGGCCCGGCAGACCTCATCGCCTTTTCCGTCCGGAAAATGGAAATCCAGGAGTATGCAGTCCGGGCGGTGAAGTGCGGCCAGTTTGATCCCCTCGGCGCACGTTTCGGCGGTATAGATCTTATATTTGAAAGTGGAAAAGAAGCGGCTCAGGGTATTAAGCCAGGGCCTGTGGTCGTCTACGATGAGCAAAACTTTAGGAAGCATCCCCAGCCTCATTCCCGGCAGGTTCTTTCGCTAGTATGTCCGGCAAATTCCAGAGCATGTAGATCGGCACGTTTATAAGCCGGTAGCGCACACCATCGCCCTGCGTGGTTTTTACATCAACGTTCATTACCGAGGGAGAGTTCGTGTCCGCCCGCACGGCAAGCGCCAGATGCCGCTCGAACATGAACTGGTGAAGGCTCTTCATGGATCCGGCTGCCCCGGATTTGAGTTCTATGGGAATAATACGGCCGAGCATCTGCATCAGGTAATCAATCTCTCCAGGACGCCCACCCTCGCGCTGCCAGTAGTAAAGCTCGGGTCCATCGCCCGCGCCGGAATCTGTCAGCCTCAATTGAGCCGCGGCCAACTGATCCGTTATCTGGCCTCGCAATGCCGGCGCCAATGAGTCCCACTCCGGGAAAGACTGGGCGGCTGGAGTGTCCAATAGCGCGTGAACAACGGCAATATCAGCGGTCACTGCCTTGCGAAATGTACCCTTAACCTCGGCGCCCAAAGGTAAGCCGTTGGCCGCGGTATAGCGTACCTGATGTACAAGTTGGGCCATGCTCAGCAGATCCAGGGCGTGTCTTGCCTGATGCTGCTTTACCCCTTCGCGCACATGCGAATGAACAAATTTTCTCCCCAGCGACGCGACCACGGCTTTCAGCACGGCATCCAGGATATCCTTATCCATCCGGCCGGAATATTTGGAAAAGTCCGCGCGATAAGCGGCCACCAGGTCCTTTTGTAATTCCCGCACCTGGCGCGGCTCACGACCATCGACATCCGCCGCCACCACAGCCGGCATGCCTCCGACCATCGCAAAACGGTGGAACCAGCGCATCGCCTGCTCGTGCGCCGCCTCGGGGAATTCGCCGCCGGGGCGCCAGGCGGCAATCGGGGCCAGCAGACGCTCCTGCCCGTGGGCCAGGAGGTACTCAGGGAAACCCATCGGTTCAATCTGCTGAAAAGCGATGCGTCCTACGGGCATGCTGAAAGTGTGGTCGGCAAGCGCAAAATCCAGCAACGATCCCGCCGCCACTACCGGCAAGCGCGGCAGTTCCTCATAAAACCAGCGCAGACCGGCAAGAACTTCTCCGGCGGCCTGAATCTCGTCTAAAAAAAGCAAACTGTTATCCGGGTTAATATCAATAGACAGCGCAAGGGAAAGATCTCTCAAAATCCGGCGGGGATCTTTGGCATTGAAAACCCGTTTCAGCGATGGATCCCTCTCGAAATTAATCTCTACCAGGCGCAGCCCTGAACGAGCCGCCAGTTCCCGCACTAACCAGGTCTTTCCAACCTGCCGGGGACCACGCAGAATAAGCGGCCGCCGATCCGGATTTACCAGCCAGGCGTCAAGTCGGGCTTCCACAGTACGTTTCATATACCTGATTATACAAACAACGCGTTGATTTTGCTATCTATTGTAATATTAAACCCGAAGATTATGAATAAGCTTTCCGGGTTAAAGAGCAGAATTTCAGGTACGGGTCTTTTTTTATGGAGGCCAGATCGAGGGATTTCAGGTTCCGGGAATAATAGGAATACAATTCCGCGATGCCTTTCTCATAGCTTGTGAATTTAAAGCCGGGGAACTCTTTCAGCAGGCGGGCGTTGGCGCCGGTATATTCCCGGTTAAACCCGGGGTTGAGCACGCGGATCGCGGACTTTTTCTCGGCTATGCCGTTTATTATCTTCGCTATCGTCACCAGGTCGATCGAGCGGGAGGGGGTCGCGTTATAATGGCTGTATTTGGGCTTGCGCGCCAGAAATTTTTCAACTATTCCGACAAAGTCGTTGATATGCAGGAAATCGAAGCGCACATTCTGGTTTATAACGATGGGCAGGCCCAGCAGGTTTTTCAGGATGGCGTTGGAGATGAATTTGAAAGTGTAGTCCTCATACTTGCCGTAGAGGCCGAAAATGCGCAGACAGGCTATATTGTCCGTTTTTTCGATATATTTCGACATCACATATTTGGCGTAACCGTAGTCGTCGGCCGGCGCCTGGGCGTCAAAATTCTTTTCCGAAACCTTGCGCAAGGGACGGCGTTTGTCATACTCCGCTCCGCTGCCCATGGTTATCATACGCATCCCCGGCTTAAGACACCGGGCCAGGTTGAAGAACATCCGCAGATTACGCGACAAGGCGTTATCGGCGGCGGATTTGTTGAGCTCCGCGCCTCTGGTACCGCCGACATTGGCGCAATGGATAACCACGTCGGGCGAAATCTTATCAAAAAACGATTTAACAGCCGACTCATTTAAAAGATCGAACCCCGGCAGATCAACCGGGAACACCCGCCGCCCGTTAACCGAGAAATATTTGGTCAGATTGCGGCCTATAAAACCGGAAGCGCCGGTGATCAGGATCCTGTTTTGTTTCATACTTTCCGGCCAAGAGGCTTCACGACCATTTCCTTTTTCAGGACTCCGGCGGATAGTCGGGGAGACATGTCTTCCAAAGGACGGCTGAATTCCAGCTTGGGGTCTACCGTAGTCTCCCGTCCGAGCTTAACGTCCACCAGGGCGGGGCCTTTATGCCGGAGGGCGGCTGAGAGCACTTTTCCCGCCTGCGACATGGAACGGATAGTGTACCCTTTCACGCCGTAAGCCGCGGCTATTTTCCCGAGGTCGGGGCAATGATAGCCGACTTCGGTGGACTGGCGCCTGCCTCCGAAATACATATCCTGGAACTGTCTGACCATGCCGAGACAGCCGTTATTCATGATTATCAGCTTTACCGGAAGCCCGCGTTTCACCAGAGTATCCAGATCCTGGATATTGACCTGTACGCCGCCGTCACCGGAAATCGCCAGTATCCGTCTCCCGGGCGCGGCAAGGGCCGCGCCTATCGCCGCGGGCAGGGAAAAGCCCATGGAGCCCATGCCGCCGGAAACAAGCATTCTCTGGCCTTTTTTCACCTTAAAGGCCTGGGCGGCCCACATCTGGTTCTGCCCCACATCGAGGCAGATAATATCGCCGCCGTCCGCATGATCAGACAAAAATTCCATAAAGCCGTTAGGCTGGATATCGCCGCCGGGGTTTTTGCTCTCCAGCGCCGGATATCTGCGGCGGCAGCCGGCTACCGCCGCCAGCCACGGAGCCAGATCCGGCCTGCGATAGGAACCGAGGGCGGCATTAAGCGCTTTAAGGAAAATCTTAACATCGCAATTAAGCGCTATATCGGCCTTAACTTTAGCGTTCAACTCCACAGGATCTATGTCAACGTGCACTTTGACGGCGCCGCGGGCGAAAGTCGCGGGCAGCGTGCCGGTCTGGCGGTTGTCAAGTCTGGAACCAAGTATGAGCAGAAGATCTGAATTGGCGACGGCGAGATTGGCGTAGCGGTTGCCGTAAGCCCCTATCATGCCCGAAAAAGCCGGGTTATCGTGGGCGAAAGAATCCAGCCCCATCAATGAGGTTACCAGGGGCACGCCGGTTTTTTTCACCAGATTCTCCAGTTCGGCGGAAGCGCCGGAAATGCGCACCCCGCCGCCGGCCAGGATCACCGGCCTCTTCGCGGCCGCCAGCAGCTTCACGATCCTGGAGATAACCGCCGGGGCCGGCGGAGTCGTTCTTACCAGACGCCTGTGCTCCGGGCTGCCCAAAAAGCTTTTCTGCTTTTTAGGATCTATTCTGGCGCGCTGGATATTCATCGGGATATCCAGCAGAACGGGGCCGGGCCGGCCGCTTTGGGCCAGGAAAACGGCTTTCTCAAGACAATAGCGTATCCTGGAGGCGTCCGTGACCAGCTCCGAATACTTGACCAGGGGCTTAACGACGCTGACGATGTCCGTTTCCTGAAAACCTATCTGGCGCACCGGGCTGTCGAATTTATACTCGTAAGTATTGACCTGTCCGGTTATAAAAAGGCAGGGGACGGAATCAAAATAGCAGCTGCCGATAGGCGTCAGCATATTAAGGGCGCCGGGGCCGCTGGTGGCCATGGCCACCCCAAGCTTCCCGTTCATGCGGGCATAAGCCTCGGCGGCGAACGCGGCCGCCTGCTCATGGTGCATGGAAACGCAGGTTATATCCTTGCGGCCGTGCACGGAGTCGAGGAGATGGGTAATGGCCCCCCCTATCATTTCAAAAACGTGGTGGACGTTTTCTTTTACGATAAAACCTATGACATAATCGGATAATTTCATTGTAAAAATGGCTGCCCGGACTTAGCCGCGAGAAGAGCAGTACCACTCGTAACTTTGTTTTATGCCGGCGGGCAGGGAAATGGCGGGGCGCCAGCCCAGCGCGCGGATCTTTGAGATATTCAGCAGCTTTTTGGGCGTGCCATCGGGCTTGAAAGTGTCGTATTTTATCGCGCCCTCGTAACCGACGGCGTCGCGGATCAGGGACGCAAGCTGTTTTAATTTCAGATCCTCGCCGGCGCCGATATTTATGATCTCGCCTATGTCCTGGTAGTCGCAGTTCTCCATCAGGAACAGGCAGCCGGCGGCCATGTCGTCCACGTGCAGAAATTCGCGGTAGACCTCGCCGGTGCCCCAAAGCGTGACGTTATCGGCCTCGATCCCGATCTGTTTTAAAGCGGCAGTCATGGCTTTTTCGTCCTGGAGGTTCAGGCCCTTATCCAGGCCGAAGCCCAGGGGGCACTTCCGGATGTCGGCGGCCAGGGCCGCAAAATCCTTGCGGCGCAGCAGTCCGGCCAGATGGAATTTCCTGAGCATGGCGGGGAGGACGTGGGCGGTTTCCAGGTTATAGTTATCATGCGGGCCGTAAAGATTGGTGGGCATTACTGAGATATAATTCGTGCCGTATTGCTCGTTATAGTAACGGCAAAGCTTCAGGGCCGCTATTTTGGAGATCGCGTAAGCCTCATTGGTGGTTTCCAGGGGGCTGGTCAGGAGGGCGTCCTCCGTCATGGGTTGGGGCGCGTGCTTGGGATAGATGCAGGAGGAGCCGAGGTTCAAAAGTTTTTTCACGCCGGTCTTGTAAGCGGCGTCCACGACGTTCATGGCTATGGCGAGGTTGTCGTAGATGAATTCGGCTTTATAGGTGCTGTTCGCGAGTATCCCCCCGACCCGGGCGGCGGCGAGAAAAACCCAGTCTATTTTATGCGTTTCAAAGAATTTCTCGGTTTCATTCTGCCTTTTCAGGTCGAGCTTGTCATGGGGCGCGACCAGCAGTTCGTGTTTGCCACCGACCTGGAGTTTCCGGTAAAGGGCCGAGCCGACTAACCCGGTGTGGCCCGCGATATAGGTTTTCATACCAGTTTATTTTATCAAATAACGGGCCGGGGCGCGGAAAAGAGGAAATCCGCGAAAGTTTTGGCCATATATTCCAGCATTTCTTTGGTCATGCCGGGGTAAACGCCTATCCAGAAAGTATCGCGCATGATCTGGTCGGTGATGGGAAGAGACGAGGGTTGGCGAGAGGCAGACACCACGCGGAAGCCTTTGCCGGAGCGGCGCAGTTCGTCGAAGCAGGGGTGCTTGATGAGGTTGCCGGCAAAGAGCATGCGGGTCTGGATTTTATTGCGCTCCAGGTGCGCGACAAGCCGGTCACGGGTGAAACCGGAATTTTTTCTTACGGTCAGCAGGAAACCGAACCAGCTGGGATCCGAGTTCGCCGCCGGTTCCGGCAGGATGAGCCTGTCTGAGAAAGGGTTAAGGGCTTTACGGAGGTACTGCCAGTTTTTTTTCCTGGCTTCTATGAATCTGGGCAGTTTATCAAGCTGGGCCAGGCCTATGGCCGCCTGCATTTCCGTGGCTTTGAGGTTATAGCCGAAATGGGAATAGACGTATTTGTGGTCGTAACCAAGGGGCAGTTCTCCGAATTTGCGGGTAAAGCGGTTTCGGCAGGTATTGTCCTTTCCCGACGGGCACCAGCAGTCCCGGCCCCAGTCCCGGAAAGATTCGACCAGCCTTTTCAGCTGCGGGTCATTTGTATATACCGCGCCCCCCTCGCCCATGGTCATGTGATGGGGCGGATAAAAGCTGGAAGTGCCGATGTCCCCGAAAGTTCCGGTGTATTGGAAACCATCCGACTTTAGATATCTGCTGCCGAGGGCGTCGCAGTTGTCTTCTATAAGCCAGAGGCCGTGTTTGTCGCAGAAAGCGCGGACGGCTTTCAGATCGAAAGGGTTGCCCAGGGTGTGGGCCAGCATGACGGCTTTGGTTTTTTTTGAGCGGGCTTTTTCAAGAAGTGAGCAGTCTATGTTATAAGAGGGCAGTTCCACGTCCACGAATACGGGCACGGCCCCGTACTGTATGACTGGCGTGACCGTGGTTGGGAAGCCGGCGGCCACGGTGATGACTTCGTCGCCGGGCTTTATGCGCCGGGGGCCGAGTTTGGCGGAGGTAAGCGCCATAAAGGCTACGAGGTTGGCGGAGGAACCGGAATTCACCAGGGAGCAGTATTTCACGCCCAGGAAAGACGCCAGGGCGGCTTCGAATTCGGCGCAGTATCTGCCGGAGGTGAGCCAGAAATCCAGGGCGGAGGCGGTGAGATTCACCAGTTCTTTTTCATCGTAGATCCTGCCTCCGTAGGCGACAGGGGAGCGGCCCGGTTCAAAGGGCTTTCGTTTGTGGAAAAGCCGGTAATATTCTTCCACTCCGGCGAAGATTTTCTTTCTTAAGGCCGCTTCGGTTTTATTTGTTTTTGTAGCCATAATAAAACACCCTGCGTTTTACACAAGTTTTATCCGCATGCCGTCGCGGGAGACGAAAGTGTTTTTAAAGGTCTTTTTCGCTATCTTCCCGGCTTTCAGCCTGTCTTTTAAAAGCGGATACCTGTCGGCGCCGAAATGGACAAGCGCCAGTTTTTTTACGCCGGCCTCATTGGCGAGGGCAGCCGCGTTCGCCGGATTCATATGGGGCCAGACCGGGTTGCTTTCCCCCGGCCTGTGGGCGCACTCGCTTATAAGCAGATCCGCCCCTTTCGCCAGTTTTACGGAATTTTCGCAGTAACCGGTATCGGTGCAGTAGGCCAGGATCCGTCCGTCCAGTTCGAACCGGTAGCCGAGCACCGGATCGGCGTGCACCAGGGGCAGGGATTTGAACGCGAACGGTATTTTTCCGGCTTGCGCGGGAAGTTCCAGAACCCGGGTTTTGAATTTCAACTTATTCAGGGGAACTGTGAACGGCCTGCGCAGGATGGCGTTCAGTGTTTTCCTGGCGCCTTTTCCGGCGCAGATGGTCAGGCCGGCCTTAAAGTTGAATTTGACAAGTATGTGAAGCCCGGCTATATGATCCAGGTGGAAATGGCTCAGGAACAGGTATACCGGCTTTTTGCCGTCCACATACCGATCCAGCTTATAGATGCCGTTACCGGCGTCCAGGACGATATCGTACTCTCTGGTTTTGACAAGCACGCAGACGGAGTTGGCGATTGCGGTGTCGTACCACCCGTTGGTGCCCAGGAAAATTATTTCCATGATAACGCTACTCGCTGGCCTTATGGCCTATGGCATTATACTCCCCTATCTGCCTTAAGCACACTTTCCGCATATCGGCTTTGCTCTTGTACGCCAGTGTCCATTCGATTATTTTGTCTATAGCCGTTCCGATATGCCAGCGCGGGCGCCAGCCCAGCCTGGCCCGGGCTTTGGCGCAATCCAGCTTCAGATAATGCGCCTCGTGGGGATGCCGGCCTTTGTCAAGAACATAAGAAGCTCCCTTGCCCCATTTCGCGCACATTCTTTTGACGATCCATTCCACGTTCCTGGCATCGGCTTCTTCCGGGCCGAAATTCCAGGACTCGGCGAAAGCCGGGCCCTTTTCAAAAAGCCTTTGCGCAAGCAGGAGATAGCCGCCCAGGGGTTCCAGCACGTACTGCCAGGGGCGTATGGCCCTGGGATTGCGTATCAAAACTTTCCGCCCTTTCAAAAACGCTCCCAGGATATCGGGGATAAGCCGGTCGGCGGCCCAATCCCCCCCGCCTATGACATTACCGGCGCGGGCCGAGGCGAGGGCCACATGGTGACAAAGGGATGAGGGATGAGGGATGAGGGATGAGGGTTTATAAGAGGCGGAATAGGATTTGGGATTGAAGAAAGAACTGCGGTAGGCGGAGGTGACGAGTTCCGAACAGGCTTTGCTGCTGGAATAGGGGTCGTAACCGCCAAGGGGCTCGTCCTCTTTATAGCCGCGCAGATGCTCTTTGTTTTCGTAGCATTTGTCGGTGGTGACGTTGACCACGGCCTTTACGGAAGCGCATTTTCCGACCGCTTCCAGCAGATTCACGGTGCCCATGATATTTGTCTCATAAGTCTCGCGCGGATCTTTATAGGAGCGCCTCACGAGGGGCTGGGCGGCCATGTGAATTATAATTTCTGGCCTGGCCGCCAGGACGGCTTTCCGCAGGCGGGCGGCGTCCCGGATATCGGCTATGACGGAGTTCATGAACCGGCCCGCCCGGCACAGTTCAAAAAGGCTGGGCCTGGTGGGAGGCTTGAGCGCGTAGCCGGTTACTTCGGCGCCCAGGGCGTCCAGCCAGAGGGAGAGCCAGGCGCCCTTGAAGCCGGTATGGCCCGTGAGGAACACTTTTTTGCCGCGCCAAAAAGTGCGGGAGTTGGAAGTTTGGAAAGTTTTAGAGTTGGCGGACATAATTTGTTCTTGCGTACAAGCGAATCAGATCAACGCGGTAAAGAAACGGTCCGCGGAAACAACCCGTATCCCCCCGCTCAGCCGATCTATCCCTTTTTTTCCCACAACCTGGTAGCTGAACGGAATATCCAGTTTTTCTTTGAAATAAGACAGGTTGGGGGACACGGAATCGTCGTTTAGTTTGGCCTCTACGCTGAACCAGGGCTTATTGTCCACAGAGACCACAAAATCCACTTCGCGCTTGCGGTCCAGGTCGCGCAGGAAATTAAGCTCCGCTTTATAACCGTGCCTGTCGCGCAGAAAATGCACCAGCTTAAGCAGATGGGACGCGACAATATTTTCAAACCTTTTGGCCGGATCGCCGGCCTCCGACCAATCCCACAGGTAAACCTTGGGCTCTTTTTTCATGGACTTATACCTGGAGGTGGCATATGGATAAATCCTGAAAATATAGTAAAAAGTCTCCAGCAGTTCCACCCAGCGCGCCACGGCGCCGTGGCTGGCGTTAAGATCTTCCCGCAGAGAATTTATCGAAAGAAGCCCCCCCGCTCTCTCCGGCAGGATGTCCCCCAGAAGTTTCATGGAACTGATATCCCGCACAACTTCCACGTCGCGTATATCCTCCCTGAAGAGGCGCTCAATGCGCTCGTTATGCCAGCGCCGCAGGGACGTTTCGCTCTGTTTTGAAAGCGGTTCCGGAAAGCCGCCGAACTTTTCAAGCAGCGCCAGTTCAGCGGAAGCCGCGCGCGGCTTAATTCCCAATTCAGTGAACGGCTTAATACCGGAATTGTCCGCGTGAAGCATTTCCGCCAGCGTAAAGGGGTGCATCCTGTAATAATGGTAGCGGCCCTGCAGCGAGTCCCCGCCTTTGCGGAAAACATCCAGCCTGGCGCTGCCCGTAACCAGGAATTTATACCTATCTTTAAGCTTGTCATATTCCCCTTTGACATAGCCTTTCCAGCCTTTCATTTTATGCAATTCATCCAGCACTATTACCCGGGCGGAACCGGGCCAGTTGGATGCCAGCATATTTTTACGATCCTGCCTATTGTCCCAGAGGAAATAGGCTATGTCGGAAAAGTATTCTTTAAGAAGGCCTGTGGAAAGCGTGGTTTTGCCTACCTGGCGCGGGCCGCCGATGAAAACCATCTTTTCAGCCATGTCGGCAGCTATGTGGGCGGTGAGGTAGCGCTTTTTGAACATATCCTATTCTATATAAAATTTAACCTGTAATCAAAATTTTATGCGTATTTTTTCACTTACGGGTTAAATTTTATTTTTTACCGCCGCGGCCGTACACGTCGTCCACGCGGATTATGTCGTCTTCCTCCACGTATTCCCCGTTCTGGACTTCTATGACCTCAAGGGGGACTTTGCCGGGGTTCTCCAGGCGGTGCAGGGTGGACTTGGGCACATAGGTGCTTTCATTTTCATGCACAAAACTGTCATTGCTCCCGATGGAAACTTTGGCCATGCCCTTGACCACGATCCAGTGTTCCGACCGGTGATGGTGCAGCTGGCGGCTCAATTTCTGCTGCGGCTTCACCATTATACGCTTTATCTTATAGCGCGGCCCTTCTTCCAGGATCGTATAGCTGCCCCAGGGGCGGTAGGCGGTGGTGTGCTCCATCACCTCTTTCCGTTTGCTCCCTTTCAGCAGGCCAACGACGTCCTTAACCCTCTGGGCCTCGCCGCGCTTTATGATGAGCAGGGCGTCTTCCGTATCCACCACGATCAGATCTTTCACGCCGACAGTGGAGATCAGCCTGCCGCCGCCGACGATGATAGAATTTCTGGTGTCTATATCCAGCACGTCGCCGATCCTGACATTCCCTTTGGCGTCGGCCTCGGTTATCTCGGGCAGGGAATCCCAGGAACCGATATCGGACCAGGTAAGCTTTAACGGCAGGACGGCCGCGCGCGAGGATTTCTCCATCACCGCGTAATCTATGGAGATATTCGGCATGGAGGCGAAATCGGCGGTCAGCCCGGCGAGGTTCTTCCGCAGGCGCCGGCAGATATCGGGCGCGTATTTTTTTAATTCCGCGAGCATGACCGTCGGCGTGAACGCGAACATTCCGGAGTTCCAGTAATAACCGCCGTCCTTAAGATATTTCCCGGCCGTCTCCTGATCCGGCTTCTCCGCGAACCTGGCGACGCGGTAAACCTCGCCATAGGCGGATTCTTTACCTGTGACTTGTGACTTGTGACCTGTGACCAGTTTTGCTCCCCTCTTGATATACCCGTAGCCGGTTTCCGGCCTGTCCGGGATGACGCCGAAAGTGACTATGAAGCCCTTTTTCGCCACCTCCTCCGCCTGCCTGGCGTATTGCGCGAACTTCTCCACCGGTTTGATAATGTGGTCGGACGGGCAGATGAGGATAGTCTCGTCCCTGCGGCATTTCAATTTTTCCAGGCAGTATTTCACGGTCAGGGCTATGGCGGGGGCGGTGTTCCTGCCGGCCGGCTCCAGGATGATATTGTCTTCGAGATCCTTTGAGACGCTCTTGAGGTCTTCCTTGACGTGGAATTTATAGTCGTCGTTGGTGATGACGTAGATGTCTTTCGCGGAACAGACCTGCAGCAGCCTTTCAATGGTGCGGGCCAGGAGCGATTTGTCTCCCTCCAGTTTCATGAACTGTTTGGGGAGGCCGTATCTTGAGACCGGCCAGAGCCTGGTGCCGGATCCGCCAGCGAGTATGATAGCTTTCATGTCAAAATCCGCCGGCTTTCAGATAAAGTTCTTTCCGCGCCGCCGTGAGGTCGGCGAAGATCATTTCTTTCACAAGTTCCCTGAAATGGACTTTCGGCTTCCAGCCCAGCTTCTTGCGGGCCCTGGCCGGATCGCCCAGCAGGGTTTCCACTTCCGCCGGCCTGAAGAAAGCGGGATCGATGCGGACGATGACGTCGCCTTTTTTAAGTTTGACCATGCCGGGAGTTATCCCCGAATCCGGATGCGGCCTGGAGATCTCCGACGCCACGCCGCGCTCCTTGAGGCCCTTTCCTTCCCATTTTACGGCGACGCCCATCAGTTTCGCGGCTTCTTCTATGAATTGCCGCACGGAGTACTGCTTGCCGGTAGCGATGACGAAATCGCCGGCCTCCTTCTGCTGGAGTATCAGCCACATGGCTTCCACGTAATCCCTGGCGTGGCCCCAGTCCCGCCTGGAGTTCAGATTGCCCATGTAAAGGCACTTGTCCAGCCCCAGGAGTATCCGGGCAAGCGCGATGGTGACCTTGCGGGTGACGAAAGTTTCGCCGCGCAGGGCCGACTCGTGGTTGAAGAGGATGCCGTTGGAGGCGAAAGCGCCGTAGGATTCGCGGTAGTTCACCGTGATCCAGTAGCCGTAAAGCTTGGCGACGCCGTAAGGCGATCTGGGGTGAAAAGGCGTGTTTTCGTTCTGGGGGATCTCGCGCACCTTGCCGTAAAGCTCCGACGTGGAGGCCTGGTAGATCCTTGTCGTTTTAAGCAGCCCCAGCGTCTTGACGGCTTCCAGGATGCGGAGCGTGCCTACGGCGTCGCAATTGGCTGTATATTCCGGCTGCTCGAAGCTGACCGCGACGTGGCTCTGGGCGGCCAGGTTGTAAATTTCCGCCGGTTTTATTTTCGCGATAAGGCCGGCCACGCTGGCGGAATCGGTCATGTCGCCGTACACCAGCTTCAGCCCGGGATGTTTGAAATCTTTGCCTAAATACTGCCGCAGGCGTGAGGCGTTATCCACGGAAACTCTTCTTCTTACGCCGTAGACTTCATAGCCTTTTGCCAGCAGGAACTCGGTGAGATACGCGCCGTCCTGCCCGGTGATGCCGGTGATCAAAGCTTTTTTGGTCATTGTTTCCTCTCGAACTATGATTTTCTCCAGGGCGCCGCTTTGTCGCGCCAGAGCTTTTCAAACTCCTGCTTGTCGCGCAGGGTGTCCATGCATTTCCAGAACCCCTTGTGTTTATACGCGCCCAGGCTGTTTTCCCGGGCCAGGCGCTCAAGCGGGCCGCGTTCCCAGATCGTGGAGTCGTCCCCGATATACCCGAGCACCCGGGGCTCCAGCACAAAAAATCCGCCGTTGATCCAGGCGCCGTCGCCCGGCGGTTTCTCGCGGAACGAGTTGACGCCGCCCCGCGCGTTTATCTCCAGCGCGCCGAAGCGCCCCAGGGTCTGGATCGCGGTAAGCGTGGCTGATTTGCCGCTTTTTTTATGGAACGCCACAAGATCCTTTATATTGACGTCGGAGAGGCCGTCGCCGTAAGTGAGCAGGAAAGGTTTGCCGCCGATATACTTTTCCACCCGCTTTATCCTGCCGCCGGTCATGGTATTTACGCCGGTGTCCACCAGCGTGACTTTCCAGGGTTCCGCTTTCCGGTGGTGAACCTCCATTTTATTGGTCTTCATGTCTATGGTGACGTCCGCCTGGTGCAGGAAATAGTTCGCGAAGTATTCTTTGATCAGGTAGCCCTTGTAACCGAGGCAGATGATGAAATCGTTATACCCGTAATGGGAATAAAGTTTCATGATATGCCAGAGCATGGGCTTTTCGCCTATCTCCACCATCGGTTTGGGCTTCAGGTCGGTCTCTTCGCTCAAGCGGGTGCCCATCCCGCCGGCCAGTATCACTACTTTCATGGAAAACCTCTTTGCAAAGTAATTATTTTGTTCCGCTACTTCCGCTCTACGGCTTTCAAAAGCGCCGCCAGATACTCGGCGGCTTTGGGCAGGCGCTCAAAGACGTTTTGCGCCAGTTCTTCTTTGTATGTGTGGGACGTCTGGTTACGCATATCCACAAGTTCCAGCCAGAATTCGTCATAGGGAAGCACTTTTTGTTTATAAGCTTCCCTGAAGCACTCCTTGGGGGACTGGCAGACAACACCATGCTTTTCCTCAAGACAGGTTTTCAGCAGTTTCCACGCCATATCTATGGAGAACTCAAAACGTTGTATCGCCGAGTCGCGCACGATATCGCTTTGGGGGGCGGCAAGGGCTTCATTAAGGCGGGCCAGAGCTTTTTTAAATTGGGCCGATTGGGCGTCCTGTTTGGTCATTTTATAACCTCGATCCTGGCAAGGGCGACTTTCTTGAAGTCTTCGGAAACGGAAGCGAAATCCACAAAATCTATTTTATACAGCACGGGCAACTTTTCCAGGTCGTCCTTTATGGCGCCGAGTATCTCTTCCGGGATCGGGGCCGGGCCTTCAACGCCCACATCCACGTCGGAATGATCGTTACCTTTATTTGTTACGCGCGAGCCGAAGAAAAAAAGCCTGTATTCGGCAAGGTCAAGACGCCGGCCGGCAATGGCGATCAGATCCGCTTTGAGCTTTTCTACCGGATAATGCAGTAAATTCATGGCGCTGCGAACCGAGTATTCCGCCTCATCTCCTCCGCCGTTTATTTTAGCATTTTGCGGAGAAAAACATCTCGAACCGGCGTCATTTCCGGCGGCGGTAATTCTTGTCCAGCCAGACGGCATAAGCGGCTTTTCTGACAACGGCGAGCCAGGCGGGGTTCCGGAGATACCAGTTGATGGTGGACCTGAGTCCGTCCTCGAAATTATGGGCCGGTTTCCAGCCGAGCTCGCGCCTTATTTTAGAGGAGTTGATGGCGTAGCGCAGGTCGTGGCCGGGCCGGTCTTTTACGAAAGTTATCAGGTCGGAATATTTCCGGCCTTTCAGGGCGGGATTAGCCGCGGAGGGCCGGACGCTTTCCAGCAGCCGGCAGATATCCTTTACGACGTCTATGTTCTTTTTCTCGCAGTTCCCCCCCACATTATAGGTCTCCCCGGGGCGGCCTTCGCGCAGTATTTCCCAGACGGCGGCGCAGTGGTCTTCGACATACAGCCAGTCGCGGACGTTTTTCCCGTCGCCGTATACGGGCAGGTCTTTGCCCTCAAGGGCGTTCAGAATAAGCAGCGGGATGAGCTTTTCCGGATAATGGTAAGGGCCGTAATTATTGGAACAGTTGGAAACGCTGACGGGCAGGCCGTAGGTGTGGAAATAGGCCCTGGCGATGTGATCGGACGAGGCTTTTGAAGCGGAATAGGGGCTGCGCGGATCGTAGGGAGTGGTCTCGGAAAAGCTGCCGGTCCGGCCCAGGGAGCCGTAGACCTCGTCGGTGCTGATGTGGTGGAACCGTACGTCTTTGCGGCCGGACCAGAAGTTCCTTGCGGCCTCCAGCATGGAAAAAGTGCCGTGCACGTTGGTCTCGATAAAATCTTTGGGGCCGCAGATGGACCGGTCCACGTGGCTTTCGGCCGCGAAATGGACTATCGCGCTCACGCGGTATTTTTTAAGCGTCCGCAGCGCTTTGGAATAGTCGCAGACGTCCCCTTTGACGAACGAATAGGCGCGCTTGCCGTATTTCGCGGCCACGTCCTTAAGGCTGGCCGGGTTGCCGGCGTAGGTCAGTTTGTCGTAATTTATTATCCGGCCCTTGAAACCGGCCCGCTCGAACGCGTACCTGATGAAATTGGAACCGATAAATCCCGCGCCGCCGGTGACGAGGATGGAACCGCCGGACAGGTTGACTTTCATATTTTATCTCCACGGAGTTTCAGGAATTTTTCCACCGCCTCTTCCCAGCGCGGAACGGCCAGCCCCAGTTCGCGCGAGATGGCCGCGTTGGTCATGGCGGAGAAGCCGGGCCGCTTCGCGGGCAGATGAAAATCGGCCATGCGGCCGCGGATTATGCTTTTTTTGATGTTCAGGGTCTTGAAGACCAGGCCGGCCCACTCATACCTGGAACAGGAGCCGGTATTCGGCAGATGCCAGGTTCCGGCCAGGCCGGCTTTCAGCGCCGCCATGGCGGCGGCGGCGGCGTCCTCGGTCCAGGTCGGCGCGGAAATCTCGTCGTCGGCGACGCGCAGTTCGCCGGACCTTTTGGACCATTCCAGCAGCTTGCCGATAAAATTCCGGTCCCCGCTCCCGAAAAGCCAGCTTATCCGCAGGATAAGATGCCGGGCGCCGGTCCGCTTTATCCGCAGTTCCCCTTCCAGTTTAGAAGCGCCGTATCTGCTCAAAGGGTTCGGGACGTCATTTTCGTCGTAAGGGACGGGCGCTTTGACGCCGTCGAAAATATAATCCGAACCGAAATGCACCAGGAACGCCCCGGTTTCCAGGGCGGCAAGGGCCAGGTTTTCCGGGCCGGAGGCGTTAGTCCTGAAAGCGTCGTCGGGGGAACGTTCGGCCTCGTCCACCAGGTTATAGGCCGCGCAGTTGACTATAAGCCCGGGCCGGATGGCGGCGGCTTCCCGCATGACCGCGCCGCGGTCGCCTATATCCAGGGTGTCCAGATCGCGGCGCAGGCATTCATGGCCCTGCTCTTCCAGACGGCGGATGAAAGCAGCGGCCAGTTGTCCTTTCGAGCCGGTAACAAGAATTTTCATGCGGCGTCTTCCAGAAGCGGGAGAGCGCTGTCCTTGGCCGACAGAACGGGGGCCTTTATCCCCCATTCTATCCCAAGCCGCGGGTCGTCCCAGCGTATGCCGGCGTCATGCGCCGGAGAGAATTCTTTAGTACATTTGTACATTATCTCGGCGGTCTCGCTCAGCACCAGAAAACCGTGCGCGAAACCGGGAGGGATGTACAGCATATTGGCGCTGTCCGAATTAAGCTCTATCGCGGCCCATTTTCCGAAAGAGGGAGAGGCCCGCCTTATGTCCACGGCGACGTCTAGAACTCTCCCGCTGAGACACCGGACAAGCTTGCCCTGGGCGAAAGGGTCTTTCTGATAGTGGAGGCCCCTCAATACTCCCTTGACCGACTTTGAGTGGTTGTCCTGGACGAATTCTTCGCGGATGCCGGCTTTTTCAAAATCGCTTTTTTTATAGCTCTCGACAAAAAAACCCCTGTCGTCCAGAAAAACTTTGGGTTTAACCAGGACAAGCCCCGCCGGTTCCAGTTTTTCAAATTCAAAAGGCATAATGTCAGCTCTTTAACTCGGACCACTCGCCACTGACCACTTTTTTCAGGTACTGCCCGTAGCTGTTTTTGCTCAGTTTCCCGGCGAGGGCCAGCACCTGCTCTTTGGTGATATAACCCAGGGAATAGGCTATTTCCTCTATGCAGGCGATCTTAAGGCCCTGGCGGCGCTCCATGGTGGCGATGAATTCCCCCGCTTCCAGAAGGCTTTCCACGGTGCCGGTATCCAGCCAGGCGTAGCCGCGGCCCAGCAGCTCGACATGCAGCGCGCCCCTGCCCAGGTATTCCCGGTTGACATCCGTTATTTCCAGTTCGCCGCGCGCCGAGGGTTTCATGGCGGCCGCGATTTTAACGACGTCGTTAGGGTAGAAATAAAGGCCGGTCACGGCGTAATTGGATCTGGGGGCCTTGGGTTTCTCCTCTATCGAGACGGCCCCGCCGCCGGCGCCGAATTCCACCACGCCGTATCTTTCCGGGTCATTGACGTAGTAGCCGAAAACCACGGCGTTCCTTTTTTGGGAAACGATGGAAACCGCGTTTTTAAGGGAGTCCGTGAAACCGTGGCCGTAAAAAATATTATCCCCGAGAACCAGCGCGACGTCGTCTCCGCCGACAAATTCCCTGCCTATCAGAAAGGCTTCGGCGATGCCGGCTGGCCTTGCCTGCTCTTTATAGGAGAAGCGCAGACCCCAGGCGGAACCGTCGCCGAAGATCTCCCTGAACGCGGGCAGATCCCTGGGCGTGGAAATGATGAGTATGTCCCGTATGCCGGCGAGCATGAGCGCGGACAGGGGGTAGTAGATCATCGGTTTGTCGTAGACCGGCAGCAATTGTTTGCAGACCGCGTTGGTAACGGGGTAAAGCCGCGTGCCGCTGCCGCCCGCCAGTATTATTCCTTTCATTTTATCCCCCTGACTTTAAACAATACCCAGTTGTCCGACGACGCCGCGACGTCCAGGCGGGCGCGGGACATTTTCGGGGAAGCCGCGAGCTCTTTAAAGTCCGCGGCGGAAGCCACCGTGAATTTATCGGCGGCCCCCGCGGAATACTCCGCCAGAAGCGCTTCCTCGTCCGTCACCTGTTTATCAAGCGTCCGGCCCGAATAAAAAACCAGGCCGTCCACGAATTTATAAACTTTTTCCTTGTAGAGCAGGATCCCGGCTTCTTTAGGCGCCACCTGGTTGACCGTGCGGTAGAAAGAGAAATATTCCGTGCCCTGCCTGTCCAGTTTGACCGGGAAACAGACTATCAGCGTGACGAGGCAGGCGTAAACCGCCGCCGAAAGGCGCTTCGCGTAACCCATATCGGCGTCTTTTATCAGCCGCGCCAGGGCAAGCGCCGCGAAAATCCCGAAAGGGATCATGAGCGGTATCAGGTATCTCAGATAAAAAGCGCTGCTTACGGATAAAGCCAGCAGGATGACGGCGAACCAGGAAAGGAGCAGGGCGGAGCGGCGCGCGTCCGCGGCCTCGCGCAGGCCTTTGACCGAGAGCCACAGGCCGAAAAGACTGAATGGGATCCACGGCCAGTAAATGCCCAGCAGCGCCAGGAACGGCTGATAGAAGTGATTATGTTTGCTCCCGATACCCATATTAAGCAGCGGGCCCAGGGCCGACTGCGACTGGATGAACACTCCGCCGTGTTCAAGGGTCTGCGGCGCCGCCCACAAAGCTATCAGGCCGAGGGACAGGGCCGCCGCGCCCAGAAAATACCGTGAGAAAGCTTTCCCCGGCCGGCCGGAGAGCGCGAAGTATACCGGAGCTATTCCAAACAGATACAGGCCCTGCACCCCTTTAAAATAATAACCCAGGGCCGCGCTTACGCCGAAAAGCGCGTAAAACTTTTTTTTATCGTCATACTCGGCTTTCACCAAAGCGTAAATGCCGAGGGTGGTGGCGAAAGCCACCGGCACGTCCAGCATGGCCCTGCGCGAGTATTTGAGAAAGAAAAAACTGTACGAGAACACAAGCAGCGACAAAAAAGCCGTTTTCTCGTCCCACAGCCGCCTGACTATTTTATAGGCCAGAACTATGGACAGAAAGCCCATAACGGCGGACGGGAAGCGCGCCCAGTACTCGGACGCGCCGAAACATTTAAAGAGCGCGGCCTCGATCCAGAAATAAAGCGGCGGCTTGATCATCGAGACGATAACGCCCTGGTGCATGGTGAACCAGTCCCCGGTGGTAAGGATAGAAAGCCCCATGGCAGCGTGGGTCATGTCGTCGTTTTCAAGGAGAACCAGGGTTTCTAGGCGCGTGAGGAGAGCGATCAGCAGCAGAAAAAAATAGAATCCGACTATAAGGCCGCTCCCGGCGCCAGGCGCGGCGCCGGTGTCCGGAAAGCTTCTTAGACCGGAGTTCAATCTTCCCAAAAGCCGGCCGATCATTTACGCCCCTTGAGCAGGGCGTAGTCCAGCAGTCCCCATCTGTGCAGCACCTGCCTGGCCAGCACGTAAAGGGTGCTCAGCCCGTAGGTCATGCTGCGGGAAAAATTTATGGAGGAAGCCTCTTCGAAATACTTCGCCGGAACCGGGATATCCCCGATCCTGAAACCGGCGGTGACGCACTGCGCCAGGAATTGCGTATCGAAAACGAAATCGTCCGAATTCTTTTCCCAGTCCACGGTCTCAAGAACCTTCCGGGAATAAGCGCGCATTCCGCTGTGCCATTCGCCGAGGTTCTCGCCCATGACCAGGTTGCTGAGCAGGGTAAGGAACCTGTTGGCCAGGTATTTATAAAGCGGCATCCCGCCCGCCAGGGCCTCTTTCCGCGTGCGGATCCGGTTGCCGAGCACGACATCGCAGATACCGTGCTCTATAAAACCGCGCATATACGGCACGACCCTCGGATCATACTGGTAATCCGGATGCAGCATCACGACGATCTCGGCGCCCAGCTCCAGCGCGCGCCGGTAGCACGTCTTCTGATTGCCGCCGTAACCGGTGTTCTTTTCGTGTTTTACGGCCGGGATCCCGAGCCGGAGGGCCAGGGCATAGGTGCCGTCCGTGGACAGGTCGTCCACAAGGAAAAAACTCTGATCCGGGCTCCTGGGTATGTCACGGAAAGTTTTCTCCAGCGTTTTCTCGGCGTTATAGGCGGGAAAAACGATGACGGTTTTCATGAGATAGATTTTACCAATTTTTCCATCCGTCATTCCCGCATACTTTTAGCGACAGCTCTCCGGGATGACAACTTTCTGTCATTCCCGCGTGCTTTTAGCGGGAATCCATAAATCTTTTATTAGTGAATCCCGGTTATTTATTCAGCAGAACGATATCTATTCTCTGCCGGGCGTAACTTTCCTCGAAGCCTTCGGAAGCGATAACGCTTTCCCCCGCCATAAGCTCTTTCCCAAGAAAATCCCTTATCTGGCCGGCCTGCGACTCGGCCAGCTCCTTGGTCTGGGCGTAGACATTTACTTTCACGGGGAGGTTGTAGTAGCGGCGTTTGATCAGATCCGCCGTGGCCGAGAGAAGGGCTTCGCCCTGAACCTTATCCACGGTCTTCATGGACTTGGTGGGTCCGAAAACGGAAACCGAATCCAGGCTTACGGTCAGACTGGCGCCTTTCTGGAAGACGATGGCGGTAAACTTGATCACGTCGCCGACTACGGTCCGGGGAGTGCCCGCGTTGTCCACGAAAACGTAGATCGGAGCGTAATTATGTCCGGCCTTGATCCATTCCCGCTGATCGTTCTCCCCGGTCCAGTCGATGAATTCCGGCGGCAGGCCGGAACCGGAGTATTTATGGAAGATCTTGCCTTCCTCGTCCGTGACCGAGAGCGTCCAGTCCATCCCTTTGGCGGTCTTTTCCGTGTAGTTTTTGTTGAAGACCTCCTCGAATTTTCTCCTGGGGTAAAAAGCGATGACGGTCTTGTCGCTGAAGCCCGCCCGCCAGGGCTGGATCATCCGCCCGGAAAACAGCCTTTCCGGATAATTCCGGGAAAGGCTCATGAAATCCCCGGATTCGGAGAGGAACAGGTCTCTGTCCGGCGCCAGGGACTTTCTGATAGTCTCGAACTCTTCCGTCTTTATTTTCAGCGGGGGCCTGGCTGTCCTGAGCTTCTCCTCCGATTCCGATTTAATGACGACCTCTTCCGGCACTTCATTGTAGGAAGTCGCGCCCTCAGTCAAAACCTGGGCGCGCAGCGCCGCAGGCCACAAGCCGCAGGCCATAAGCAGGGCCGGTAATAAGAATTTGCCTGGAATATTTAATCTCATAATCTGTTCCCCTAATTTCCGCGTATGGCCTAAAGCTTATGGCCTATGGCAATCAGTCCGTTATAAATCTGAACGTGATTATTCCCCACTGGCGGGATGCCGCCCCGGAAAGCGGTTCGAACCGCCAATTACGTATCGCGTCCATAGCCAGCCTGTCCAGGGCGCCGTAGCCGGAAGTCTTTTCCACCGAAGAGTCGTCCAGCACGCGCCCGGAGTTATCCACGTAAAATTTAACGGAAACCGAGGCTTCCAGCAGGCCGCGGTCCCGCGCCCACTCCGGGAACCCAGGCACATAATATTTAAGCACTTTTCGCCGTGAAAGCGGGCCTTCTATCTCCACTTTCTTCGGCGCCTCGGCCTGTTTCATTACGGCTCCCTTTGGCCCGCCCAGCGCCGCGGCCGAAATGACCGGCCTGGCTCTCAGGCTCTGCGCCGCGTTTTCCACGGGGGCGCTTTGGGCCTCCGCCAGGCGTTCCGGCATGGCGGGGGCTATCCTGGCACCCCCGCGCAGCGCCGCGGCTTCGCCCTGACGCTCGGAAAGCCCCTGCGGCAGGGCGGAAACTTTCCGGGCCCGCTCCACCGCTATATTCAGTTCCTGCATGGTCTGGGGAGTAAAGGAACGGGCGGTCTCGTCGAATTTCAGGTTTTCGGGAAGGGCGGGCGCCCGCTTCATTCCCACCTCCTCCAATTCTATTTTAGGCGCCAGGGCCGCGGAGGCGCGCTCCGCTTTGATATTCAGGTCCGCGCTGAGGGCCGACGCTGCCCGCCTGGAGGCATCCATTTCCAGCCGCTCTACCGCCTGGGCGCGGCCGGAGCGTTCCAGCAGTTTCTGCGGCAGCTCCAAAGCTTTCCGGCGGGCCTCCGGAGTCTTTATATCTATCACTGGCATCCGGGGCGCCGGGGCGGCTTCGATCTTGGGTATCTTGGGTAAAGCCAGCTTCAAAAAATCCAGCGTCTTATTGGCCGGGGGCCTGGGGATACGGGCTTCCTTTTCCTGAAGCAGCAGATCCACGTTGCTGATAACTATATTCCTGGTCTCCGGGGCCAGAAGGACAAAATTAAGGTAAAGGAAGAACAGCAGGCCGTGGAATAGAACAGCTCCGACCGCGGAGTAAACAAGCGATTTGTCGGAATAATGATCCATAGTTAACAGCGGTATCCGGTAACCGGTAAAATAAGATGATCCGCGCGCCGGCCGCTCCGAAACCGGTTACTGGATACCGGCCACCGATTACCGGATACGAAGAAATAACTTGCGGTTATTTTTTCTTCTGTTCCGTGGCTATAGTGATGCTGGCGGCGCCGGCTTCCTTCGACCGCTGCATAACATCGGTTAGAAGCCCGTAGCCCGCCTCCCGGTCGGCCTTTATAACCACAAGCTTGAAACCGCTGTTACGGACGGCGCTTTCCAGCGCCTTATAAAATTCATCTTTACCGGTGAACTCCTTTTCATTGACGGCGTATCTGGACTCACTGGCCAGGGAAACCACGATCTTTTCCTTTTCCTCCCCCTCCTGGGTCCGGGCGGACGGCAGATTGACCTTGAAGACCGGATCCGACAAAAGAGGGGCCGTGACCATGAAGATAATGACCAGCACCAGACAGACATCCACCAGCGGGGTTACATTTATGCCGGTGACCAGATCTTCGTTATCCTCGGTTTTGAAAGACATAACTCAGTTCTTCATCAGAGCCATTTTCAGGGCGCCGGCCTGTTTCGCCGTATCCATCAGCGAGACCACCTCGCCTACCTTGTTGCCGTCGTCGGCTTTGATGATCACGAATTTATCCTTGCTTGCCAGCAGCGCCTGGGCTATGCGAAGCGGAAAATCAGCGGCCTGGATCTCCGCGCCGTTCAGCGTTATCCGGCCCCGGGCCGTCAGCTTGACCTGAAGGCTTTCCGACAGGGAGACTTTGCCCACCTGGGCGCTGGCTTTGGATTGCAGGACTTTGATGCCGGACTGAACCGCGAACGGGGCCACGGCCATGAAAATGATCACCAGCACCAGGGCCACGTCCACCAGCGGCGTGACATTGATATCGGTTATAGGATCGTCAGGTTTATTTGAAGATAAGGCCATATTACCTGCCTTAGGCTATAGGCTTTAGGCTATAGGCTTTTAAGGAATTCCTTAAAAGCTTATGGCTTACGGCCTATAGCATATGGCGCTGTTATTTGTTTCCCATCATGATGACGAGGCGGGAGGAGAAGATCTCCAGTTCGCTCATGATGACTTTCACGCGGCGCGTGAAATAGTTGTAAATGATCACCGCGGGAATGGCCACGGCAAGGCCCGCCGCGGTGGCCACGAGCGCTTCGGCTATGCCCCTGGCGACCACCGTGGGCCCGCCCACGCCGGAGAGCGCCAGGTCGCGGAAAGCTTTTATAATGCCCACCACGGTGCCGAAAAGGCCTATAAAGGGCGCGATATTCCCCATCGTGCCCAGCACCCCGAGGAACCGCTCAAGGTTCAGTTTCTCTTCCTGGCGCCTGGTGGCGAGCAGTTCTTCCAGATCGCCTTTGGACATCTCCCGGTGGCGCAGGGCGTAATTGACAAGCCTGGAAACCGGCGAATCCATCCTGGCGGTGTAATCCGCGGCCTTGTTAACGTTCCCGTCTTTCAGCATCCCGCTTATATGCGCAAGGAGCTCGTCCACTTTCTTGTGCCGGGCTTTTCTGAAGAACCACCAGCGCTCAAAAGCGACGGTAAAAGACAGCAGGGAGCAGAAAAGCAGAATAATCAGCGTAAAGCTTTCTTTTAAAATATTCAGGTAATTGATGTTTTCCATAAATGCGGTTCCTCCAAAAGACTCAGCGGAAGCCGGGCAGTTCCTCCACCCGTACCGGGGTTTTGGGCTTTTGCCCGCGCTTCAGATTTTCTTTTCGCGCCGCGGGAACCGGCGTTGCGGGGACGGGCGCCGCGGATTCCTGTCCTCCGGAAGAGGCCATGCGGGCGAGCGCCCTGGCGCGCTCCGCCGCGGCTTTGGCGACGTCCGGAGCGGCCGCGTTCCTGGAGATATCCTCATAGATGCGGGACGCTTCGGAATAGTTTTTCTCCCCCTCGTAGATCTCGCCCAGTTTCACGAGCCCCTGCAGACGCCACGGGCTGTTGGCCGGCTTCTGGAGGGCGAGCCGCTCCCAGTAATCGCGCGCCTCGTCCGGCTGCCTGTTCTCTAAATTAATTTCGCCCATCTGGTAGAGGGCCTCAAGGGCGTCCTCTTTTCCTCCGGCCTCGCCGTAAATTTCTCCGAGGGTCTTCAGGGAACCGGCCAGGTCGCCGCGGGTCTTCTGGATGTTAAAGATCTCCCAGAGGGCGCCCAGGGATTCTTCTGATTTGGCGGACAGGTCGAAATACCGGCGGTAGGTCTCCTCGGCGAGATCGACGGCGCCGGTATTCTTATAGCAAAGGGCCAGGTTGAAGAGGGCCGGCTTTATATATTCGTTCTCGGGGTAAAGTTCGGCGAGCCTGGCATAGGCTTTGACGGCGGGCTCGTATTTTTTTTCGTTGTAATAGGCGTTGCCCAGCCTGAAAAGCGCCAGCGGGTGTTCTTTGGCGCTGGTGTAATTGACCGCGAAGCGTTCGAACACGGCGGCCGCGTTTTCCATATCGCCGGTCTGGAAATAAGCCTCGCCGAGATAAAACTGCGCGTCTTTGACGGAGGGGTGCTCGATATACTCCACGCTGAATTTTTTAAGGTTCTCCACCGCCCCGGCGTAGTCCTTTTTCTCGAAACTCCGGCGGCCGAGCCTGAACAGGGCCTCGCCGGAGGATCTGGTGCGGGGTTCCGCGTTCACGAAACCCGTAAAATAAGCCTTGAAATCCATGTCCGGGTTGCGGTCAAACACCGCTTCCGCCAGATCCAGGGCGTCGTAGGCTTCGGCGCTGTCCGGAAAATTAGCCGCCACGGTCCGGGTCTGTTCCAGGGCGCGCGCGTCGGCCCCCGGCTGGTTATAATAAACCTGGGCCACGCGCAGATAAGCCAGCGGCAGCTGCCGGCTCTTGGGGTACTTGGCGATGATGTCGTTGTACGCGGCTATGCTTTCGGCGTACTTCTGCGCCCTGAAATAAGTGTCCGCGGTCTGAAAATCCGCCAGTTCGGTCTCCGGGGCCGAGGGATAATTTCTGGAAAGTTTGACCCATTCTTCCACGGCCTGGGTATAATAGCGCAGCCGGTAGAGGGCCAGGCCGGCGCGGTAAAGAGCGGCGGGCGCGTAATCTCCGGCGGCGTTCTCGGAGGCGAACTTATCATACAACTGGTAGGCTTTCTCGAATTCTTTCCGGTTGAAATAACTGTCGGCGATGGCCAGGGCGTCCACGCCGCCGCCTTTCCCGGCTTCGGGGAAAGCGGCCCGGATGGCCTGGAGTTTCTCCGCCGCTTTCACGGCGGCGTCGCTGTCGCCGGCAAGCGCGTAGCACCACACCAGGCCTTCCTGGGCGTAAAGGGAAGCGACGTCGTTCGGATAGATGCGGGTGACGGTGTTATAGATGCTCTGCGCGTCGTCCGTAAGGTTAAGCTGCATATAGGCTTCCGCGACATACAGGAGGCTGAGGGCGCGCCACTTGGAGCCCACGGGCGGAAGGTGTTTAAAGATGAACTGGTAAGAGGTGAGGATATTATTGTAGTTCCCCCGCTCGTATTCGGTGCGCAGGATCATAAAGAGAGCCTGCTCGGCGATCTCGCTGGACGGGGCCAGATCCACCGCGCTTTGGAAGCACTTGAGCGCGTCAACCGGTTTTTTGAGCGCCAGGTAGGCGTTGCCGCACAGGTACCAGGCGTTCTTCGCCAGCGTATTGCCGGGATAGAGGAGCAGGAAATTTTCCAGCGCGCGCGCGGCCTGGGGATAGTCGTTAAGGCGGTACTGGCACCAGGCGAGTTTATAGTGGCTGGCCGGAGCCACCTGGGAACCTGCGTAATTCAGGGTTACCTTGGTATAGGCGAAAAGCGCGTCCCGGATCTGCTCGTTCTCCAGATACGATTCGGCGATGAAATACTGGGAGTACGGCGCGAAGAAATCCTGGGGGCTGCGGTCAATGACGCTCTGGAAACTGGAGCGCGCGCTGGGGTAGTCTTTCTTGTTGAACAGAGAGGCGCCGACGCGGAAAACGGCCGCGTTCCTGAGTTTTGAAGACGGATATTTTTTCAGGAAATCCTGGTATTTGATAATGGCGCCGTCATAATCCCCGGCATAGAAAAAAGAATCGGCCGTGAGGAATTCGGTTTCCTCCTTGTAGTCGGAATCCGGATAGTCCTTGAGCAGCTTCCCGAAAACACCGGCCGCCATATAGGTCTTGCCCTCGTACAGGTACGCCTTGCCCAGGAAGAACCTGGCCTGGGGCGTGTCCAGCCGGGCGAATAATTTCTGGGCCGCCGGATAATTCTTGCGGTTCATCTCTATCACGGCCCTGGCGAAAATTACCGACGGATCTTTCGCGTAAGGGAGGTAGGATTCTTCCAGATGAAAAAGGATTGACTGGGCGGCCTGGAACCGGCCGGCCGCGATATTGGCGTAGACGATGCCGAGGAGACTTTCCGGAACGATATAGCCGCCGGAATATTTATCTTCCACGCGCTCGAACTCTTTTATAGCGCGCTCCCAGCTGCCCATGTTATAGAAAGCTTCCCCTATGCGGTACTGGGCCGAGGCCTCCAGGCCGGATCGTTTATAATCCTCTATGACCCTGAGGTAGGAGGCCGCGGCGTTATTCAGTTCGGAGATAGCGAGCGGGTTTACGCCCGCCATCACCCTGGCTTCGGAGGACATCTTGGAGATCTTTTCCTGGCGCAGGAGCCCGAACCCTTTGGACATATAGGCTTCGCCCTGCATGAACCGCGCGTCGGCCGCGCGCGGGCTTTTGGGATATTTTTTTATGAATTTTTCAAAGGCGTCTATTACGGAGGAGCGGTCGGCCTCGGCCCGGTAAAGTTCGGAAAGGTTCTGGAAAGCGGCTTCGTCTTCGCTCAGCTGGGCGGATTCCCCCGCCCGCGCCGCAACGGGCGCAAGCAGGAGGATGAACAGAAAGATCTTTTTCATATCAGTACGAACCGGTGAGCCGCCGCTCGCCCGCTTCTTTCACGAGATTGGTTATCACCTCGTCCAGGCTGACGCCGAAAACGCTTTTGTTGCCCCGCAGCCGCAGAGTCACGGTTCCGGCGTCCTTTTCTTTCTTGCCGACCACCACCAGGTACGGGATCTTTTCCATGGCGGCCTCGCGCACCTTGGCGTTGATGGTGTCGTTGCGCAGATCGGAACCGGCGCGCAGCCCCGCGGCCCTGACTCTGGCGACGATTTCGCGGGCATAACTTTCTTCTTCCTGCGTGATATTGAGCACTTTTACCTGCGTGGGGGCGAGCCACAGCGGAAAGTTGCCGCCGTAATGTTCTATGAGAATGCCGAAGAAGCGCTCCAGCGAGCCCAGCAGCGCCCTGTGTACCATATAAGGCTGGTGCTTCTGGCCGTCGGAGCCGGTATACTCCATCTTAAAACGCTCCGGCAGATTGAAGTCGAACTGGATGGTGGTGGTCTGCCATTCCCGGCCCAGCGTGTCCTTCACTTTCAGGTCTATCTTGGGGCCGTAGAAAGCGCCGCCGCCCTCGTCTATCTCCACCTTTACGCCTTCCTTGTTCACGGCGGAAAGCAGGCTTTTCTGGGCTTCCTCCCAGCGCGCGGGGTCGCCAACGGCGCCTTCCGGGCGCGTGGCCAGATACGCTTTTATCTCGCTGAAACCGAAAGTCTTCCAGATGTTCAGACTGAAGCGCAGCACCTCTATGGTCTCCGCCTCGATCTGTTCGGGCGTGCAGATGATATGCGCGTCGTCCTGCGTGAAGCCGCGCACGCGCATCAGGCCGTGCAGCACGCCGGCTTTCTCGAAGCGGTACACGGTGCCGAGTTCCGCCCACCTGAGCGGCAGATCCCTGTAGGAGCGCGCGGAACTCTGATAGATCTGTATATGGAAAGGGCAATTCATGGGCTTGGCATAATAATTTATGCCGTCGATATCCATGGGCGCGTACATGGATTCCTTGTAGAAGTCCAGATGCCCGGAGGTGGCCCAGAGATTCTCGCGGCCTAGATGCGGCGTGTTAATGAGGTCGTAACCGCCCTTGAAATGCTCTTCTTTCCAGTAGGTTTCTATGGCGTGCCGTATGCGCGCGCCGTTGGGATGCCAGAGCACCAGCCCCGGGCCGACAATGTCGTTGATACTGTAAAGATCCAGCTGTCTGCCGAGCTTGCGGTGATCGCGCTTTGCGGCCTCTTCCTGCTGTTTGAGATAAGCGTCCAGTTCCTCCCTGGTCTCGAACGCCACGCCGTAGATGCGCTGCAGCATGGGGTTCTTCTCGCTGCCGCGCCAGTACGCGCCGGCGATGGAGGTGAGCCTGAAAGCTTTCAGTTTGCCGGTGTGATCCACATGCGGACCCTTGCACAGATCCTCGAACGGCCCGTTGCGGTAAACGCTGATGACGCTGCCCTCGGGCAGATCGTTTATCAGCTCCACCTTGTATTTTTCCCCTTTGGCCCCGAAATGTTCCAGGGCGTCGGCGCGGGACAGTTCCACGCGCTCAAATTTCTGGGCCTGGCCCAGGATATGCTTCATCTTCTTCTCTATAATCGGAAGATCTTCCGGGGTAAAGTGGTGTTCGAGATCGAAATCGTAGTAGAAGCCGTTCTCGATGGCGGGGCCTATGCCGAATTTGACTCCGGGAAACAGTTCGGCCACGGCCTGCGCCATTACATGCGCCAGGGAGTGGCGCATCGTTTCAACGGAACCGTTTTTATTTTCTTCGGACATAAATAAAACCAGGGTAAAGGGTAGCCCCCCGAACCCTCTACCCTGCCGTTAAAAATGGTGCCCAGTATAGGGATCGAACCTATGACCTTTCCCATGTCAAGGGAACGCGCTACCGCTGCGCCAACTGGGCCCTCTCTGTCGCACACTGACCTGCAACACACGCTTCGCGTGTTGCATCCCGCGCCGAATGCGCGGGGCTAACTTACCTTATTATACCACATTCGCGGGGGGCTCTCCGGAAACCGGAAAGTAAACCGAAAACACTGTACCTTTTCCCGCGGAGCTTTCAACCTCTATCGCTCCCTTGTGATTCTCAACGATCTCATGCGCCAGG
This sequence comes from Elusimicrobia bacterium GWA2_56_46, assembly GCA_001799575.1. Lineage (GTDB taxonomy): Bacteria > Elusimicrobiota > Elusimicrobia > Elusimicrobiales > UBA9959 > YA12-FULL-51-18. The sequence goes on along the minus strand of MGTT01000007.1, from coordinate 3,445 downwards.
GCCAGACCAAGACCGGTGCCTTTGCCGACGTCCTTTGTGGTGAAAAACGGCTCGAACAGCCTTGATTTTATTTCGTCCGGGATTCCGTGTCCGGTATCCGAGACGTCAATCCGCAAGAATGCGCCGCCGGCGCGGCTGGCCGGCGAGGTCTTCACGGCAAGATTTCCGCCGCCGGGCATGGCGTCCATCGCGTTGTTGCATAGGTTCAGGATCACCTGCTGAAGCTGCCCTTTATTGACGTTGATTTTCAGCGGGGAGGACTGAAAATCGGTTGAAAGCTCCACTCTCTGCGTTTTGGCCCGCGCCAAAATTATGGACAGGGCGGCCTGTATGCCGGGAACGGGATCGATGTGTTCCCGTTCGTTTTTGTTCGAAGAACGGGAGTATACCAGCAGATTCTGAACCAGCTCTTTGCAGCGCACCGCCTCGCGCTCAATCGATCTCAGCGGGAGATCCAGCGCCGGGACGTCCCCAGATTTTTTGAGCGCGCATTGCGCGAAACCGAGGATCACGCCGAGCGGGTTATTTATCTCGTGCGCCACGCCCGCGGCGAGCTGACCTACCGCGGAAAGCTTCTCGGATTGCAGCAGCATCATTTCCAGTTTCTTCTTTTCGGTCACATCCCGGAAGCTCCAGACTCTCCCCCGTATGACCCCGTCTATCCAGTGAGGCTGCGAATACCTCTCAAAAATACGGCCGTCCTTGAACTCCAGAGAATCGGAACTCTCCAGTTCCGGAGCGGCGTAAAGCTCCCTGACTTTTTCAAGGAACGTCTCAGGCTGCCTGAGTTGGGCGCTCACGAACTGAAGCAGGGCCGCGTCCTCCGAAGCTGACATGACTGATTGAGGGATGCGCCACATTTTCGCGAATTTCTGGTTGTATTGCTCCACCACGCCCTTTTTATCCACTACCAGGATCCCGTCGGCGGTGGACTCCAGGGTGGCGGACAGCAAAGACAACGCGCCCTGGAGCCGCTCCTCCGCTTTCCTGCGCTCCGAGATCTCTTTTTCCAGGGGCCTCATCGCCGTTACGCTGAGCGTGTACCACAGAAAAAAACCCAGGAAAGCCACCAGAACGACGGACGCGGACACAAGTCCGGCGCTAAGTTTGTCCATGCTGTCTTCCACTCCCGTAAAATCCTTGATTACCTCCAGATCCGCCAGATGTTCGCCCTCATGGGCTACGCTGCTCCGGGCACGGAAGAGCTGACGGGCGGAAGACTCTTTCTTGTACTGCGCCAGGACGAAACCGTTGGGCATAACGGCCCTGATCTCCAGCATATCCGTATGCTCGCTCCCCCACTGGACGAGAAAATCCTCGACCGTGCGGTAATCTTTTTTAAGCAGAGCCTCACGCGTCAGGGTCGCCATAAGCGCCAGTTCGTTGTTCACACAGCGCCGCTGTATATTCAGGAGAATTCTGCGCTGCTGGGAAACGATAAGCGCGTCCGTCGCGGCCAGAAAAACCAGCAGCACGGCAGAAAACCAGATTATCGCGCGGCCATGCCTGATCTCGGTTATTTTCATCATTTAACTCCGGACTTGGCCAACTGGCCCATAACTTCGCGCATGGTATCATAATCGCCGTCATCAGCCGGAACGATCCCGGTTACGCCGTCCCCGATACTTTTAAGAACCGCCCGTCCCTCGGCGCTATCTTTCAGCCCGAACAACGCGGCCCGCAGCGCAGGCGCGGTCTCCGCGGAAAGTTTTCCGCCGGCCACAAGCAGATGTCCTGAATATTCAGGCGTGGTCGCCAGTCTTTTCAGGCCGCGCTTTTCATATCGGAGATAGATCTCCTCCATCACAGCGCCCGCATCGAAATCTCCGGCCAGCACGCCCATCAGAATATTGTCCTGCGTCCCCAGGAAAGCGCGTTTTCCGAGCTTCTCCAACGCCACTCCGGACTTGAGCAGCATATACGCCGGCACCAGGTAGCCCATGGTCGAATTCCTGTCCAGGAAAGCAAATCTCTTCCCCTCCAGATCCGCCAGATCGCGCGCCGGAGAATTATTCGCGGTAAAAATGACCCCGCGAAAGACCGGTCTGCCGTTAGTTTCAACGCGCCCCAAAATATTCATTTTACCGTGCTTACTGACCATCTTGATATACGGAGCCGGGCCCGTGAAAGCAAAATCCACTTTCCCCCCGCCCAGGCTGTCGATATGATCCTGTAAGCTGGCGGAAACGACAAGCTTGACAGGGCGGCCTATTTTCCCGCCCAGATAATCCGACAAAGGCGTGAACATCCCCTTGAGATCTTTGGGTGCCCTGTACGGAACTACGCTGAAAAGCAACGGCGAAGAACCGCCCGCGGGCGCCGCGGAAAAAGATAGCGACGGGAACAGGACGGCAAACAACACAAGGGCCGACATGGAAATTTTCATACGCTTTCACCTCCTGGTTTTTTGGTCATTTTACTCCCAGCTTCGCCAACTGCCTCATAATTACGCGCAACATATCATAATCTTTGTCATCGGCCGGCACAATGCCGGTGGCATCATCCCTGATGGCGCGAATAACAGCCAGCCCTTCTTTGGTATTTTTGAGGCCGTACAGAGCTTCGTGCAGAGCGCTCACATCTTTTACGGAAATTCTTCGGCCGGCAAGCAGGACATGCTCGGGGATCTCCGGAGTGTCCGCGAGTTTTCTGAGGCCGCGTTTTTCATACTGCTGGAAGATGTCGCCTATCATCGCGCCGCCGTCGAAGTCTCCCGACAGCACACCCAGCGCCACATTATCGTGTTTCCCCAGAAACGCGTGCTTGCCCAGATTCTCAGCGGTCACTCCCGCCTTCCACAACGCATAAAGCGGGATCAGATGGCCCATAGTGGAGTTTTTGTCGCCGAAAGCAAAGCTCCTGCCTTTCAACCCTGCCAGCGTACGTACTGGGCTGTCTTTGGCGACGAAAATAACGCCGTGAAACGTGGAGCGGCCGCCAGTCTCAAAACACCCCAGGATCGTCTTCCGGCCGTACTTGCCGGTCATTGTGACGTATGGGGCCGGCCCCATGTAGGCCAGATCCATTTCTCCGCGGCCCACCGCGTCGATCTGCTCGTCGTAATTTTTGGCGATAACTATCGCGACCGGGCGGCCCAGCCGGCCGCCGAGGAAATCCGCCAGCGGCCTGAAGCGTTTGTGCAGATCCGTGGCCGCCATGAACGGATGCACGATCAGCGTCAAAGGTTTATCCGCCTCCGCGCCTCGGACGGGGACAAAGCAGGTAAAACAAAGCGCGGCGGCCAAAGCGGCCGCCAGACCACGGATATTCATGTCAAATCTCCTTAACCATAACCGCAAAGCATTAAAGATACAAAATATCCAGCCCGGGGAACAAATACATTTTAAAGAGTGTAGAAATTTTTTTAAAATGTCCTGTTTGCGGCAAATAGAAATGTCCGGTTAAATGCTAAAACCTCCTTTTCCTTTTAAAAGGAGGCACAATG
>MGTT01000006.1:65966-96960 GCA_001799575.1 Elusimicrobia bacterium GWA2_56_46 | reverse complement strand
AGGGCGGTGAGGTCGTCCTCAACGCCGAATTCGGTCTGGGCATAGAGAAAAGTGGTTAGTGGATAGTGGTTAGTGGTTAGGAAGCAGAGAACGGAAAAGAGGGCGGGAATCAGAGTTCTCGCCCTTTTCCGCGAGCTGTCGGCGTTTACCCTGTTCATATGGGACGATCCATGCGGAGGCTACTTTTTCCGGATCCAGCCGGCAAGCGAGCCGCCGGAATAGAATTTGACCACGTAGCTGCCGCCGGTTCCATCACCGTCAACGGAGAGCGCCACGCCGGTTTCGGGCACGCGATTTATCCCGGTAATGTCCCCCGTGGAATCCCCAAGCCGTATATTTCCGTCCACGGCCAGCGCTCCACCTATTGCGGCATCCGATCTCACATCCAGCATAGCCCCCGGATTTGCGGTGCCGATGCCGACATTGCCGGAAGTGGAAACATATAAATGCGGCGTCGAAACCGAGGTGGACACCCACAACGCGGCCGGCACGGTATCCGGCGCCGTAACTGTCAGCGAGGAAACGTTTATTACGGCTTTGCCCGCCATATCCAGGACTTTCTCGGCTATGTGGTCGCCCAAATTGTCGCCTGCGGGCGGAACCGCCGTGTAAAGCTTGCCGGTCGCGGTCATCGAAGCCACCGCAAGCCCGGTGGAATCGCGCCAGATCTGGGCGTACTGGCTGATCAGCGTGCCGGTGGAAACGATGTCCAGCGCGGCCTGCGGAACGCGGGTGCTGATACCGATAGTTTTGGCCGACAGGTTGCCGTACAGCAAGCCGCCGAGGTTCAGGGAATTGCTGGTCGCGGGCGTAATGGCATCCTGGTCATAACCTATGACTATGTTGCGCGCCCCGGTGGTCAGACTGTCGCCGGCCTGGAAACCGAGAAGGATATTATCGCTGCCGGTAGTGAGACCGTAACCGGACTTATAACCCATAAGAACGGCGTTTGAAAATGAGTTATTGAGAACACCGTAACCCGCTTCCGCGCCCAAAATAGCGTTATACTGGCCGGTTTTGGTGTAATAACCGGCATTGTAGCCGACTATGGAATTATTATCACCCGTGGTATTTGAATATCCCGCGTAAGCGCCGATCAGGGAGTTAAAACTTGCCGTATTATCGTTGCCCGAATAAGCTCCCATAAAAGTGTTTGCCGCGCCGGCGGCATTGGTCTGGCCGGATAGAAGCCCGAAGAAAGAATTCTGGTAGCCGGTGTCGTTCAAATATCCGGCCTGCTCGCCCATGAACGAGTTGCCGTTGCCGGTGCTGTTGGTCGCGCCGGCGTAATAGCCCACGAAGGAATTAGCCGCCCCAGTGGTATTGGCCGTACCGGCGGCCTGCCCGGCAAAAACATTGTAGCTGCCCGAATTGGCCGCCCCGGCCAGTTCGCCGACGCCCAGGCTGCCCGTTCCGGCCAATTTCGCCAGCACGGTATTGCCGCCTATCTGGTAATGCGCCGCGTTGACGTCACTTGATGACCAAATGGCGTAATTACCCATTTTAAGCGTAGTCGTGGCGACATGGTCCCCCAGGTTGTCGCCGGCGGGCGGAACCGCCGTGTAAAGCTTGCCGGTCGCGGTCATCGAAGCCACGACAGTCCCTCCGCTGTTCCGCCAGATCTGAGCGTACTGGCTGACCAGCGTGCCGGTGGAAACGATGTCCAAAGCGGCTTGCGGCACACGGGTGCTTATACCGATGGTTTTTGCCGACAGGTCCCCGTAAAGAACGCCGCCTATGTTGAGTTCGTTGGAAACCGCCGGGGCGCTGGCGCGCTGGTCGTAACCGATGATTATATTCCTCGCGCCCGATGTCGTATTATAACCCGCCTGCCAGCCGAGAAAAATATTATCCGAGCCGGTGGTGAGCCCGTAACCAGCCCGATGCCCCACCAGCGCGGCGTTGGAGAATGAATTGCCGCTGACCCCATAACCGGCCCCATCGCCCAATATGGCGTTCGCGGAACCGGTCTGATTGTAATAAGCCGCCGAATGGCCCAATATGGAGCTATTATTCCCCGTAGTATTTGACCAGCCCGCCCAAGCGCCCAAAAAGGAGTTGTACCAACCCTCGGTGTTATAGCGTCCGGCAACCCAGCCCACAAAAGTATTCTCATATCCCGTGCTGTTGTCATAACCCGCGGCGTCGCCTATAAAGGAGTTCTGATATCCCGTACTGTTGGTGTAGCCGGCGGCGGAACCGAAAAAGGAATTATTATAACCCGTGCTGTTGGTGTAGCCGGCGGTATGGCCCGCAAAGGAGTTTTCAAATCCAGTGGTGTTGCCGCGGCCGGCTGCATAGCCCGCAAACAAGTTGGCCGTACCCGTGTTATTGGTATAGCCCGCCCAGCCGCCTAAAAACACGTTCTGCGATGCCGTGGTGTTATTGTAGCCGGCCTGATAGCCCAGAAAGGAATTATACTCACCCGTGTTATTGGAGTAGCCCGCGTTAGCGCCGACAAAGGAATTATATTCCCCCGTGGCGACCCTTCCCGCGTTCACCCCGACGCCCAGACTGTAGGAGGTGCCCGGCATTCTCGCCAACACCGTGCTGCCATTTATCTGATAACGAGCGGCGGTTATGGAACTTGAAGACCAGAGAGCGTAATTACCCATTTTAAGCGTGGTTGTGGCGACATGATTGCCGAGGTTGTCTCCCGCCGCGGCCGCGGTTTCCCAGGTGGCAAGGCCGGCCCCGTCGGAGGTAAGAACCTTACCCGCACCGGGCGTGCCGCCGGTTATCTTTACCTGGCCGGCCACCTCCAGCTTCGCGTCAGGGGCGGCCGTACCTACGCCTATATTACCGGCGGTGGAAACGAATAAATGCGGAGTAACGGCGGAAGTGGAGGCCCAGAGGCTGGCGGACTGCGTGTCGGGGACTACGATAGTGGCGGAACTTTTCAGGGTGGTCGCGCCGTTCGCGACTAATTTATCGATCACTTCAAATTCGGCGGCGCACCCCGGCCGCGCCGCCAGCAAAAGGGAAAAGAACAGGATTTTATTCGCGTAACGCATAAGTGCACTCCGCCCGGATCGTCTACACCTATATTATACATGACCCCAGCTCGTGAATCCCGAAGAAATTCCGAAGTTTTTATTATTTTTTGCGCCGGTATTCTGCCGTTATTACCGATCGGATCCCGCCGCGCGGGGTGAATTCGCCGGTAACCACACAGGATCTGGGCTTTATGGCCCTTACCACGTCGTCCAGGATGCGGTTGACGGAATTTTCCATGAAAATACCTAGGCTGCGGTATTGCAGAAAATAGTACTTGATGGATTTAAGCTCCAGGCAGAGCTTATCAGGCACATATTCCACGGTTATGACCCCGAAATCCGGAAGGCCGGTCTTAGGGCAGACGGAGGTGAACTCCGGGTGCTCAATGCGGATCGTATAATCCCGCTTATACTGGTTCTCCCAGGCCTCTATTTCCGGGAGCTCTATTTTCCCGGAAGCTCCCGCGTGGGCCGAGGTATAACCGAAACGGGTTGATTTTTTGTTCATATTTTCATCCTTTTGAGCCTTAGCGAATTCATCACCACCGAAACCGAACTCAAAGCCATGGCCCCGCCGGCGAAATAGGGCGGGATGACTATGCCGTACAGGGGATAGAAAGCGCCGGCCGCGAGCGGGATAAGGACGATATTATAGGCGAAAGCCCAGGCCAGGTTCTCGATTATGACCTTGCGTATCAGTTTGGACAATTTTACCGCCTGGGCGACGCCGGCGATGCCGTTATGCATGAGGGTGATGTCGCTGGCTTTGACGGCGATATCCGTTCCGGACCGCAGGGCGATGCCGATGTCGGCCTCCGAAAGCGCCGCCGCGTCGTTAAAACCGTCCCCCACCACGGCCACTTTCTTTCCCAGCGCTTTATGGCGCAGGACTATCTGGCGCTTCTCCTCGGGGAAAACCTCGGCGTAAAATTCCCCGATACCCAGTGCCCCGGCGGCCGCTTCCACCGCGGCCAGCCGGTCCCCGGAAGCGATCACAGGGGTTATGCCCATGGCCGCCAGTTCCTTTACCAGGGCCGGCGCCTCGGGGCGCATAGCGTCGGAAAACGCGGCATAACCGATGAACCTGCCGTTGTCGGCGAGTAGAAGGAGCGAACCGTCAAGCGCCCGCAGTTCGGCCCCGGCTTCCTCCGGCACCGCTATCCCCGTCTCCGCAAACCATTTCGGGCTGCCCGCTTTGATCTCGCGGTCTTTCAGCCGCGCGATTATGCCTTTGCCGGGAACCGCCTCTATGGCGTAGGGCGCTTCGCAGACGGCGTTACGATCCGAAGCGTAAAGCCGGATCGCCTCCGCGAAAGGGTGTTCCGACTTGGATTCCGCGCTTAACAGGAGGGAAAGAAATTCCTTTTCCTCCAGTTTCCAGGGCCGCAGCGCCGACACCTTCAACCGCCCCTCGGTTATGGTTCCGGTTTTATCGAAAATGACCACGTCTATTCTGGAAACCCGCTCCAGAGCTTCGCCGTTGTTGATAAGTATGCCCAGACCGGCGGCGCGGCCGAAGCCGACCGCCAGGGCCATTGGCACGGCCAGGCCCATGGCGCAGGGACAGGCCACCGCCAGCACCGCGGCGAAAACGTTGACCGAACGGGAAACATCGGTATAATAAAGCCAGAAACCCAGGGCCGTGAACGCCGTAAGAAAAACCAGAGGGACGAACCAGGCCGAGATCCTGTCCACCAGGCGCTGCGCCGAACTTTTAGCGGCCTGGTTTTCCTCGACCGCCTTAATGATCTTCATCAGCACCATATCTTCACCCACACCCGTGGCGCGGATCTCAAGAGCGCCTGTCTTATTGATGGTGCCGGCGTACACCTTGGAACCAGGACTTTTCTCCTGCGGCCGGGCCTCCCCCGTAAGGAGGGCCTCATCCATGGCGGAAGAGCCGCCGACCACCGTTCCGTCCACCGGCGCCTGTTCGCCCGGCCGGAGGGCTATCAGGTCTCCGGGCAGAACGGCCTCCACGCGGATAAGCTCTTCCTTTCCGTCCGTAAGGCGGCGGGCGAATTTTGGCGCTATATTGAAAAGATTTGAAACGGCGGCCGCGGCCCTGCTCTTGGAGCGGGCTTCAAGCCAGCGGCCGAAATTTATAAAAGTGATAAGCATGGCCGTCTCATGCCACTGCGCGTGATAGGGCATGGACATGGCGGCCGGGAAAAGGGTGATGAACACGCCGTAGAAAAAAGTGACGCTGGTGCTTAACGAGACCAGCGTATTCATATCCGCCGCGAACGCCCTGAGGGAACGGAGCATACCGGCGTGAAAATGCGAACCGCACCAGCCCCAGGCGAAAGCCGCCGCCAGCATCATGGTATACGGAGAAAAATCGAAGACGCCGCCCAGCAGCAGAAAAGCGGCGGCGGCCAGCGAGGCCAGGAATTTTTTGAGGAACAGCTGTTTTTCCCGCTCCAGTTCCGCGACGGCGATATTTTCCGTTTTGGCCGCCGACTCCGACACGGCCAGAGCCTTATAGCCCAGTTCGGAGATCCTGAGAGTTATCGCGGCCGGGGTAAGCAGCGCGGGATCATAGGTGAGAAAAGCAGTCCTGGAGGGCAGATGGACGGAGATCCGCCTGATGCCGGGCACAACGCCCAGACCGCGCTCTATGCGGGCCACGCAGCTGGCGCAATGCACGCCCTCAAGCGGGATCACCGCTTTTTTCAGATTTTCTTCCCGGGAAACGGAGGGATCGGTCATATTAAACGCGATCAACTTTTCACGCTTAGCAGCCACGCTTTTTCTATATCCCCCATGTTGTTCCACAAGCCGGGAAACGCCTGGGCGGCGGCCGCGTCGGACGTATCTCCGGCCTTAAGCCGGGAGATAAAAATGGAGAAGCCGAGAGAGCCGCCGTCCCGGATCATGAAGGAAATCACCGAACCCGCCTGGGCGTACCAGCGTTCCACCCCGGCGATCTGCTCGCCCTGCGGGGCCAGGTTTATCATCTGGGAAAAAGGTATGGGATTAGGCGTGACCAGCGCGGACACGCGTTCCCTGTAAAAATTCCTGGATACCGGCGACGCCCTGGTTTCCTCGTGGACGGCCACGCCCTCGTTGACCCATTTGAATTCGGCGCTGTTGGCCAGCCCCATGAACTCGTTGAAGATAAGGTGGGTCATTTCATGCGCGAGGACGGCGGCGGAACTTTCGGATTCGTAAATAAGGATGGCGTTGCCGTAAGCCACTCCCCCCGACCAGCGCGGCTGGCCGGTCTGGGCGAGATATTCGTCCGCGTTTTTATAAACCACGACGTTATAAGGCTTCACCGGCGCAAAAGAGTAGAGCCCGATATCGTTCATGATCCGGTTGTAGGTTTCCTCGCATACCACGGAATGGGCCACCGCTGTTTCGGTGGCATAGGCCTTTACCAGAAAATGTGCGCTCTCATAAGTCTTGTGGCCGGGCCCAAGGCCCTTGTACGGCGGCTCGTTAGCCTGGGCCGCGGGCGCCAGATCCTTCAGCGCCCCTTCCGGCACGGGGACGCAGCCGCCCAGAAAGAATATAGAGGTAAAGAGGCAAAGGGGTAAAGAGGCAAGACGGAGCAAAGATTTGACGGTCATTTCAGGAAACCTCCAGCATCTGGCCTTTAAGCCTTATATTGTCGAAACGGACCTCGAACGGCAGATCGGATAAGTCGTATTTAAACCGGAAGAGCCCCCTCATAAATCCGGGCATCCCGTATGCGCCGTAAGCGAAATCATCCAGGCGCAGCTCCAGCTGCGGCGGCCGCGGGCGGAGCGAAAGCTCGCAGGTGACCTCTCCGCCCTTGCGCTCACCCCGGATCCTCGCCGTGCCGTCCAGTTTCACTTCCAGTTTCTCAAAGCCGGCATAGATGCCGGACAGATAGCGTTCCAGGGAACAATTGGTAGTCCTTGCCGAAACTATCCTGACGGCTCCGGCCCCAGTGACCCTGAGATCCGAAACGGAACTAGTATCGGACAACCCGGAAAAATCCGTTATTTCCAGGTTGAGCCCGTAAATATCAAAACCCGCGAGCGTCGCGTAAGGCGAAAAAAGTTCGGCTTTGGCGTAGACTTTCCCGGCCGGGTCTAAACCGGAAAGCGTCAGCGAGCCTTCCTCCATGAACAGGCCGCCAAGGTTCATGTTTTTAATCGTATATTTCCGCTCCGGAAACGAAGTACCGGCGGCGGACCGGTTCTTAGCGTAAAGGATCAGCTTGGCGCCATCCGGCAGTTCGAACGAGGCGGTCCGGGAGAAAACTTTCCAGAACCAGGGCCGGGAGAGCTCGCGGGCCAGGACGTCCTCCCGTTCAGAAATCGCGCCGGACGTCTTATAGGCGACAAAATCCGCCAGGCCCAGGGTAGCGGGCTGATAGGCGGCGAACTTGAACGCGGAGCCCCCCGAAGCCGCGGAATAAAAATTCAGGCCGGCCTGATTAAAGTTTTCGTCTTCCCCCGCCAGCGCCACCCTGTGGATCTTTGTTCCGGACGCGCCCGACCTGAGGGCCGCCATAAGTTCAGGCATCCCGTACGCCGCGCCCCGGGGTTTGGAGCTTCCGAACGCCCTTGCGCGGCCCAGGAATACCGGCTCCACTAACCCGGACTGATCCGCCAGCAGAAAAAAAACGCAAAGATACAGCAGGTATTTACGCGCCCGGCCCGGAGTCATCACGGCCGCGGCCACGGCCAGGGACAGGAGCGCCGGATACATATTTTCCGGCCCCGCCCCGGGGAGAAAATAAATCGCCGCGAAAGGAACCCAGAACCAGGCGGCGACTATTTTCCTTGAGGCGTACGGCATGAAAACCGAGAAATACATCCATAGGAGGGCGGCGGAACCCAGCAGGAAAAGAGGGAGACCGGCGGCCGAAGAAAGGCTCACAAGATAAGACCATAATCCCGGCCTGAAGCCTCCCGCCGCGGCGGATCCTGAAAAATGTTTAAAGATCCAGGGAACGACCGCGAAAGCGTACCAGGGCAGAGCCAGGGCCGCCGACGGCACAAGCCCCTTCAGGATGGAACCCGACGCCAGGCTGCTGGTCAGGCCGCTCAGCAGGAAAGGCGCGAGCGGCAGCATATAAACCCAGAACATGGTATCGGCGAAGAAACCGAGACCGAAAAAAACTCCGAACCATAAATTCCAGGCGGGATACTGGAATTCCTCCGAATTTATGTAGCAGGCGTAAACCGCCGCGGCAAGCGCCATAGCGGTCAGCCTGTGATCCGGATGCCTGGCAGTCTCCAGGACGAACGGCATAGCCAGGGCGAAACCGGCGCCCAGCCAGCCCGGCTTATTTCCCCTGTTTTTCCTTATGGCGGTGAAAACGGCCAGAGTCAGGCCGCTGATGTAAAAAGTATTGACAAGGATCAGCGCCCAGTTAAGGCTGCCGGTAATATACTTCAGCACCGGCACATAGGTGAGGTAATAGAGCGGCGGAACCGGCGGAGCGCCGAAAGCGTCCGGGAGCGGCTTGAAGAGGCTCCATACTCCGTCCGTCCCGAAATGCTCAAGCCAGGCAAAGACCGTCCGGAAACCGGCGGCGTCGGCGGCGCTGAAAAAATAACCCTGCCTCAACACCCACTGAGCCGGCAGCAACGCCGCGCACAAAGCCATGGCCAGCGCGGCCGCCAGGCCGACCTTGAAATTTTCCTTTCCCGGAACCAGCAATTCCTTTTCAAAAAGGATGCTTTCAAAGGTCATCCGGTTGGCCAGAAACCTTTTACGCCAGCCGGGAACCGCTTTTTCTTCGGGCATCAGGGAGATCTCCGTTTCCCGCGCGGCTTTTCCGCCGGACGGGAAAGCGCGGCTATCCGGGCCTGGTAGACGCCGGCGTTGGCCGGATCGGCCTCCAGCGCCCTGGAATAGCTGTCCGCGGCGGGGCCGTTCTGCTTCATCAGAGCGTAGATGTCCCCCCTTAACGACCAGGCTCTGGCATAAGCCGGAGCCGTTTTCAGGGCCAGTTCAAGGTCGGCCAGGGCCCCCTCATAATAGCCGGTCTTTGCGACGGCCCGGGCCCGCCAGTAAAGATAGGACGGAGAGGCCGGCTTCAAACGGACCGCACGGCCCAGATCGGCTACGGCGCCGGGATAATCCTTTATACTGTATTTCAGCCGGCCGCGCTCGAACCAGGCCGCGGAGGCCTCCGGATTGGAAGTTATCAGGGCGTCCAGATCACCCAGCGCCGCGGCGGTATCGCCGAGACGGATGGCCGCCAGCGCGCGCTGGTATCTTGCCGGTTCAAGCTTAGGATCCAGTTCGACCGCCTTTGAAAAGTCCGCCAGCGCGCCTTCGTAATCGGAAAGTTTATAGCGGCAAATGCCGCGGTTAAGATAGGCGCGGGCATACGCGGGGTCTATCTCCAGCACGGCGGACAGCCGCCGCGCCGCTTCCCTGTAGTCCCCGGAATCCATGTAGCTCGCGGCGAGGTTATTATAGGCCGGGCCGTAAGCCCCGTCCACGGCTATCGCTTTTTCGTAATCATACCGGGCTTTCCGCCTGTCGCCCAGTTTCTCATAAGCCAGCCCGCGGGAAGTCAGCGCCTCGGGATACCGTTTCTTCAGCAGCAGCGCCTTGTTGTACATTTCCAGGGACTCCATGGTTTTGCCGGACATGGCCAGGCGGTTCCCCTCTTTGAAATAATACTCCGGCGCCCTGTTGCAGGAAGCCAGAGAAAAAACAAACAGAATGAATGACAGTTCCCTCTTCATAAATAAAAACTGTTCGGCCGCTCCCCGCTATTCACTAACCACTAATCACTGTCCACTAGTCTTGTTAAGCCCCAACGCCAGCAGAACCGCCCCGGCCGTTATCGCGCTGTCGGCGACGTTAAAGACCGCGGGGAAAAAAGAAAAGTCGAAGAAATCCACCACAAAACCGTAGGCCAGCCTGTCGTACAGATTGCCCAGGGCGCCGCCCAGCACCAGGGCTAGTCCGGCGGCCACGGCCGGAGGCCTGACGGGATGATTCCGCCTGAAAATCAGCAGCGCGGCTATCAGAACGGCCGAAAGTACGATGAAGAAACTGTTGACGCCGCGGAACATGCCGAAAGCCACTCCGGTGTTCTCGACATAGGTAAGTTTGAAGAAGGGCAGCACCTCCGCCGATTTAAGATACAGCCGCTTCAGGATAAAAAACTTGAACAGACGATCCGAAAAGAAGACCGCCAGCACCAGCGAGGGCTCAAGCCATTTGTTGTTCACAGAGCTTCCGCGCACCGGCCGCAGACGCCGGCGTGTTCCGGATGAGAACCTATATCCTTCTTCCACTGCCAGCAGCGCGGACACTTCGCGCCGTCCGCATGCTCCACTTTAACGTCAAATTCTCCCGCGCCCGGATCGGATTCGACCGCGCAGGAGGAAACGATAAGAACCTGCGGCCATAAAGGAAGGGTCCCGGAGAGAAACTTTTCCAGGTCCGCGGCGGAGGTCCGGAAAGTGATCCTGGCCTCAAGCGAAGAGCCCACCACGCCCTCGCGGCGGCGTTCCTCTATCGCTTTCGTGACCGTTTCGCGCAGCCCCATCATGCGGGCCCATTTTTTACCGAGTTCCCCGTCCAGCCTGGCGGCCGGAAATTCCGGATAATCGGTCAGGAAGACGCTTTCCTCCAGGCCGGGGGCTATCTCGGCCCTGAGCGTCTGCCAGCCTTCCTCGGCCGTGAACGACAGCACGGGGCTGATCATCTTCAGCACGGCGGTGAGAATATCGTAGAGGGCGGTCTGGGCCGAACGCCGTTCCGTGGAGCCGGCGCTGTAAGTGTAGAGCCGGTCTTTCAGCGCGTCCAGATAAAAAGCCGAAAGGTCCAGGATGCAGAGATCGGCCACGGCGCGTATAGCCTGCCGGTACTCAAACGCGTCGTAATGCCCACGCACCTTGGCCGTTACTTCCGCCAGCCGCATAAGCATATAGCGGTCTATCTCCAGGAGCCGGGAATCTTCCAGCCTGTTTTCGGGCCTGAAGTCGTTCAGATTACCCAGCAGATAGCGCAGGGTATTGCGGATCTTGCGGTAGGTGTCTACAGGGCCGCTCAAAAGCTTATCGGAGATGCGGATGTCTTCGGAATAATCGCTCAGGGCCACCCAGAGCCGCAGCACTTCGGCGCCGTACTTGGTGATGACCTCCTGCGGAGCCACGACATTTCCCATGGATTTGTGCATGGCGCGGCCGTGATCGTCCAGCACGAAACCGTGCGTGAGCACGGTCTTATAGGGCGGATGGCCGTTCAGCGCCACCGACGGGATAAGCGAGGTCTGGAACCAACCGCGGTGCTGGTCGGAGCCTTCCAGGTATATGTCCGCCGGGTATGGGGAGCCGGTGGTTAGTGAATAGTGATTAGTGACTTGTGACTCGTGGCTCGTGGCTGGTGAATCGTTACGAGTCCTCGAATCCTCTAGTCCTCCAGCCACTGGGGACTGGTTACCGTCCTTGAGGACGGCGTACCAGGAAACGCCCGAATCCAGCCAGACATCCATGATATCCTTTTCCTTGCGGAAAGAGCTCCCTCCGCAGGCGCACTTATAGCCGCCGGGGAGCAGATTCTCAACACTTTCGGAGAACCAGAAATCGCTGCCCTCCCTGAAAACCCTCTCCTCAAAACTTTTCAGCAGGCCGCTGCCGGTCTGGGGCCTGCCGCAGCTCTCGCAGTAGAGAACCATGATCGGCGTGCCCCAGTAGCGCTGACGGGACAGGCACCAGTCGGGACGCTGCCTGAGCATGGCGGTCATGCGCTCATGGCCGGCCTTGGGGATCCATTCCACCTTGTCGGCCTCCCTGAGCAGATTCCCGCGCAGGTCCTTAAGATCCACTTTAAGGAACCACTGTTCCGTGGCGCGAAAAATAACCGGCTGCTTGCAGCGCCAGCAATGGGGATAACTGTGGGTGATGACCTTGGAACTGAGCAGGAGCCCGTCGCTTTTGAGCGTTTCCAGAACCTTTTCATTGGCTTCAAAAACTTTCAACCCCTCGAAGATGCCGGCATCCCTGGTGAAGCGGCCATCCTCGTTCACGGGGCAGAAAATTTCCAGTTCCCATTTCTTGCCGGCGTGAAAATCTTCCTCACCGTGGCCGGGAGCTATATGCACGATGCCGGCGCCGGTGGACATATCCACGAAATCGGTGGAGATTACGGGCCTCGGGAAACGCCCGCTCTCCGGCAGATGCGGCGCGAGACAGTGGGTATATTTCAGTCCCACAAGTTTGCAGCCGGGTATCCGCGCGCCTTTCGAGGCGTTCAGCCCGGTCTCGGCCAGAAAAGAGTCCGCCAGCTTGTCCGCTACGACCAGATAATCCCCGCCGGCGTTAAGAAGCCGGTAGGTTTCGTCCTTTGAAACGGCGGCCGCCATATTGGACGGCAAAGTCCAGGGAGTGGTGGTCCAGATGACGATGGCAACCCCGCGCCCGGCCGCCTCCGCGCCGAAAAGCGGCTCCGGCGGATCCTGAAGAGGGAATTTGACGAAGATGGACGGCGAGGTTTTGTCCTTGTATTCAACCTCGGCGTCGGCCAGCGCGGTCTCGCAGGAGACGCACCAGTAGATGGTCTTCTTGTCCCGGTGGACGTAGCCTTTCTCCAGCAATTCGCGGAAAGCCTTTATGACCGTGCCCTCGTAGCTATTGGCCATGGTGATGTACGGATTGGCCCAGTCCCCGACGATGCCGAGACGCCTGAATTCTTCGCGCTGTATATCTATGAATTTGCCGGCGAACTCCCGGGCCTTTTTCCTGAAACCGGGCACATCGTCGATGTGTCTTTTACCAATCTTGAGTTCTTTAAGAAGCGCCTGCTCTATCGGAAGGCCGTGGCAGTCCCAGCCGGGCACGTAAGGCGTGTAATGCCCTGTAAGGCAGCGCGACTTCACCGTTATGTCTTTAAGAAGCTTATTGAGGGCATGGCCGATGTGGATATGGCCGTTGGCGTAGGGCGGGCCGTCGTGGAGGATATAGGGCTTTGCCTTCAGGCGCTTTTCAAGCATCTTGCCGTACAGGCCGATCTTGTTCCAGAATTCCAGTATGCCCGGCTCTTTTTTCGGCAGATCGGCCTTCATCGAGAAAGCGGTCTTAGGCAGAAAAACCGTCTTAGAATAATCCATATTTTCCGTTGTCATCTGTTATACCTTGCGCCCGCAGTTTCGAACCCACCAATGTAAATTATACAATAAAAAGAGCCGGCCTCCTTTTTGCCCTGTTTTGGCCAAAAAACTATCAAAAGGTGCCAGGCACCTTTTGTGTTTTTGTGCTACAATTAGGAGATGCCGAGAAGCCCTAGAATTTTCTTTGAAAATGCCCACTACCATGTAATGGCCAGAGGGAATGACAAGCACGACATTTTCGTCGATGATCTCGACCGGCGGACATACCTGAAACTGCTCGGGGAAAGGAAGCGTGATTTCGGACTTTTAGTCCCGGCCTACGCTTTGATGACCAACCACATACATTTATATCTTGTCACACCCAAAGCAAACCTGGGAGAAGCCATGTTCCGGCTGAATAGTTCGTATTCACACTATTTCAACAATCGTCACGGAAAAAGCGGCCACGTATTCGAGGGAAGGTACAAATATAAACTCATACAGCGCGACCGCTACGCGTTAGCCCTGACGCGCTACATACACGTAAACCCGGTCAAGGCGGGAATAGTCAAATCCCCGGAAGATTATGAGTGGTCAAGCCACAGACAATATCTCGCGCCGCGGGCTGACGGGCTCGCCGATACAGCAGTTATTATGGAAACTCTGGGCAACACGCACGAGACCGCTCTTGCCGCCTATACGGCTTTTATTTGTGAACCTATTCCCCCGAAATTGTGGCGGCCTTTTGACAAGAACCGCAACGCCGTACTCGGCACTCCAGAATTCCGCAAAGAACATTCCCCCCACTAACAAAAGGTGCCTGGCACCTTTTAGTCTGTTTAGGCTTAAAAACATCAAAAAGGTGCCAGGCACCTTTTTGGGTTATTCGCTTTTCAGGAGGGAGATCTCTATGCGGCGGTTTTTGGCGCGCCCTTCCGGGGTGGTGTTTTCCGACGCGGGACGGTTCTCGCCGTAGCCGCTTCCGGCCAGGCGTTTGGGGGCCATGCCGGTCTCTTCCATGAATTTGACCACGCTATAAGCCCTGGCCATGGACAGTTCCCAGTTCGTGGCGTAGCGGCCCTTGTGTATGGGCACATTGTCCGTATGGCCCTCCACCAGCACGTCGTTGGGCAGTTTCTTGAGCTCCTCCAAGATCGGCTTCAGGACTTCCCTGGCCCTGTCTTTCAGTTCGGCCTTGCCGGAATCAAAAAGCACCGCCTCGGCCAGCACCAGCTTGACCCGGCGTTCGTTGGAGTCGATCTGCACCAGGCTGGACATCTGGTTGTTCTCCATGCTCGCCTTGATCTTGTCGGCCACATTGTCTTCCCGTTCCTGGGCCTTGGCCCGTTCCACGCGCTTGTCGTCGGCCTTGCCGCCGAAAGCCCGCTGGATATTAACCAGCGACTCCTCGTATTTGCGGCTTTTCACCTTGTCCGTCTTGGCTATGGAAAAAGAGAAGAGCACCAGGAAAAAGATCATCAGATAACTCATCAGGTCGCCGTAAGTGACGGCCCAAAGAGCGCCCTTGTTCAATTGATTTTCCAGGTCGTCGCGGCGGCTTCGATAGATCATATAATTCAGTGGTTAGCGGTCACTCCTTTTTCCTGGCCAGTTCCCTAAGGTGGTCGGTTATCCCGCATTTTATCCTGTCAAAAGCGGCCAGATCCTGATCCATCCCGCTTAAAACGTCCCGGATCCCCTCCAGATTCTTCCGCACCAGCGCGCCCGAAACGCCCAATAATGATTCCATTCTCACGTCTTTCATCCCGTCCACAAAAACCGTCAGAGCGTCTTTCAGCCTGGAAATCTTTCCGCTCAGTTCCTCCATGCTTTCGGTCACGGCCGCCGCGCCGGCGAGGCTGGAAGCGGAAAGACGGGAGAACTCCATCAGTTCGCCGGCGTTTTTCACGTTCTCGGCGCGGATCCGCTCTCCGATATCGGCGGTGTGCTTGCGGAACGCGCCCTCCAGTTCCTCCCTGAAGGCGGACAGCGCCGCGCGGGACTTTTCCACGTTAATTTCCGAGGCGGCGCCTATTTTTTCCAGCTTAGCCCCCTCCAGCCTGGTCTGTACCATAAGCTCGTCCATATGGCCGATCACAAGCTTCGACATGGCGTCAATCCGCGCCTCCGTATCCACGACGAAGCCGTCGATATATTTTCTCACCGCGTCGCTCTCTTCCTTCATGGAATTTTTGAGGGCCGACAGCATTTCGTTCCTTATCTCCGAATAAAGCGACTGTATGGCGTCCTCGCTGGAAGAGATGTTCAGATGCAATTTCCTGAACTCGCCCTCGAACGCGGCCAGCCTCACGTCCAGATCGGCCACCAGGGCCGAGATCTTCTCCTCGCTCTTGCGCGCGAGCGCCGGCGAAGTATCGTCCACTTTCTCGGCGAGGGACTTGAATTTAAGCTCCAGCTCCATGACCAGTTTCTGTAATTTTGACTCCAGGATCTTTTCTATTTCCGCGGAAAGGACGGCCGTCTGAACGGCCCTGCTCTCCTCGGGAGGCCGGTTCATGGCCGAGGTATAAAAATCCATGAGCTTCTTTTCCAGATCTTCCACCCGGCCCCAGGCTTTCTCCACCTGGTCGTGCATCTGCCGGTCCATCTCGGAATATTTCTGCTGCTCGCGCACGGCTTTCAGCAGCTCTTCCGTTTCGCGGCGCGCGCTGTTCCTGGACTCCTCGATGTTTTTCATGTGCGTGGAGGACATCATGACCCCGCGGCTGAACTCCTCCAGCTTCTTTTCCAGGTCGTTCAGCCTGGCCAGCACGAACTGCCCGCTGTCCGGGGGTCTGGGCGCGGCGGGCTGCGGCGGTGGCGGAGGCGTCGTTTTTGCCTGCCTCTCAAGCGCCTCTATCTTCTGCTTAAGGGCCGACATTTCCTGATCCGAAACGGCCGGCCGGGGTGCTGTAACCGGCGGGGGAGCGGGGACGGGATTTAATCCTGAGAAGATCGAATCTTTCTTTTCTATATCCATATTAATTTTGTCTCCGAAAATCCAGCCGCTAGTCACTAATCACCAGCCACTATGCCTTTCTGGGCGGTTCAGGCCTGGGCAGATCGGGCCGGGGCGGTTCAGGCCGGAAGCCGGAACCGGGCGCGGCGGCCAGCGTGAAAGCCTCCGGGCCGGGTACTCCGGGCCGGGCCGCGGCAACCGGCTCTTTCAGCAGAGGATTGGAGATGCGGTCATCTTTCATGAGCGCTAAAGCGGCATCGACCAGTTCTTCCACCGCCTTTTCCGAACTCTCCTTTGAGGGCGCCCCGTATTTCATCGTCTGCTCCACCATCTGCCAGGTTTTGTCAGCCATCTGTTTTTTGACCATCTCTTTCGTGGACTGGGGCAATTCCCATAGCGCCAAAGCCAGCGTTTCTATCTTAAAACTGCCTGTCAGCACCGAAATATCCCTTTCAGAAAGCTTTTCCAGATCCTCCGGGAGGAAAATTTTACTCCTCACCACGCCCGCCGTTTCCGGATCCTTTTGCGCAAGTTTTTCCAGCATCTCCCGCTTGGCGCGCAAATTGACCCTGCCAAGCACCTCTATCACCTGCTGGACTCCGCCCAGTGCGCCGCTGAGACGCCGTTCCAGCTCGTCTTTGATGGTGTTTATGGTATCGGGCTCCACAAAACGCACCTTTGCCATATGCGAGATGACATCGGACGCAGCTTCCGGGGAAAGCATGCGCAGGAATTCGCTCCTGACATCCGGCGCCAGATGCGCGGCCACCAGAGCCACGTTGGCCGGATCCTCGTTATTCATCAGACTCACCAGGAAAACCACCTGGTCCGGTCGCACGTTAAACACGACTTTCTCCAGCTCGCTTTCCTCTTTTACGCCGCCCTCCTCCTCTTTCTTCTCCAGCTTGGTAATCTCAAGAGAACCGCTGCCCAGGCCTCCTCCGCCCGGCAGACCCGCCATGCCGGACAGTCCCTTGCCCATATCCATAGTGATCTGATGGCTCTGCTGGGCCTTGGCCATGGTGTTCATGGCGCCGGCCAGCTTCAGGAAACCTATAGACACCACCACCATGGCGACGATGCCCATTATGGTAAGGATCCCGTATTTAAAAACCAGGTTCATGGCTTCGGGGGAATACCAGATGGTGCGCCAGAATGGGGCGAAAGGGGTCTTGATGATCACGAGTTCATCCCCCCTCTTCTGATCCAGAGTGAGTATTTCCGAAACGACGCTGCGGACGGACTGAGCCTCAGCGTCCGGCAGTTCCTTGTTGAGGATGACGGTCACCACCAGTTTCTTTATAAAAGAGGCCGGGTAAAGCATCTGCTTCTGATAGCTGGTGTTCTCGGGTTTCGCCTTGGCTTCTTCAAGGCTGGGGAAGCCGGGGAGCAGATATTCGGAACTCGCCTGCTTCTCCGCGGAATTATCCCATTTGAACATTCCTTCTTTCACCGCTCTGGCCGCGGCCTGTGAAGTTGTGTCCACTTTTTCCGTGCGCGTAAAATCCATGTCCGCGGCCACCACCACCTTGGCCTGGTTGGGGCCGAGCAGCCTGACCAGCACCTCTTCCACCTTTATCTCCAGCGAACGCTCGTAGCGGGCTTTGTCGTCCAAAGGCATATTCTGCCCGTGAACAACCGGCACGAACACAGGCAGGAACGAAGCCAGGAGGAGAAACAGGCCGCAGCGTAAAGAACTGTTATATTTTTTTGCCGGCCATTTCAGATTCATCATAAATTCTCTCTTTCAATGCCTGGTTCCCCGATACCTGCCGCATCCCCTGCTGTTAGGCCAGATACGCCTGCAGCCGCCTCTCCACCACTATCGGGATGCTGCCCTTCATGATCTCCAGCACGCCGTCCAGGATCATAGACTTCAGTTTCACTTCCATCCAGATCCTGGCGCGGATCTTACCCGCTATCGGCACGCAGATCATATTGGCCATGAAGATGCCGTAAAAAGCCGAAGTAATGGCCACGCCCATGGCGGGGCCCACGCTTTCCGGGTTGGAAAGATCGCGCAGCACGCCTATGATACCGATAAGGGTGCCCAGCAGGCCGAACATGGGCATCAGAACGCTCATGGTGCGGTAAACGTTGGCCACTTCGTTCGTTTCATCCGCCGTCTGGTTGATCTCCTGCTCCATTACCTGCTTTACGAAATTGTAATCGTTATACTCCAGCGCGGCCAGGGAAGCGCGGCTGAGAAAACCGCGCGCTATGGAGGGGTCGGCCTCTTTCAGGGCGGAAAGGCCTTTCATGCGGCACTCTTCCGCCAGGTTCGTCATAATGGGTATAAGCCTCTGCATATTGGCGTTCGTATCGTCCAGCATAAGCGTCTTCAGTTCCGTAAATGCCCGGACCAGGTATTTAAAGGGCGTATTCAGGAGCATCGCCACGGCGCAGCCTCCGAGCACCACGAAAATTCCGTGCAGATTGACCAGGGAGGAAGAAAGCTGGTTGGAAGAAATACCCACAAAGATCAGAAGGGCGAAAGCCGCCACGCCCAGAATCGTGCTGAAATCCATACTACCTCCTTACCGGTTGCCGACACAAAATTGTACAAATACGCTGTTTCAGAAAGGTTATGAGAATATTACATTATAGCAACAGCCGCGGGCGTAAAACAGTCACCCCGCCGGCACCTTGAACCAGAAGGTGGAACCCTTGCCGAGACCCGGGCTGGCGGCCCCTATCTCGCCCTTGTGGGATCGGATTATTTCCTGGGCGATAGAAAGGCCCAGGCCCCAGCCCTGCTTGCGGAGCTTCTCGTCTTTCTGATATTTCGCCTGATAGAACTTTTCAAAAATACGTTTGGTCTCGCTGGGGTGGATGCCTATGCCGGAATCCTTGATATAGGCGGCCGCGTACCTGCCTTCGGCGCGCAAGGTCAGCTCCACGCGCTTGCCCGCGGGCGTGAACTTTATCGCGTTGTTAAGGAGATTCATCAGCACCTGCGACAGCCGGAAACGGTCTCCGTTGACCATAAGATCGGAAGGAAGCGTCCCGGCCACCACCAGTTCCACGCCCTTTTTCTGCGCGTTCACGGAAATGCCTGGTATGATGTCCCGCGCTATGTTCACGAAATCTATGCGCGCTTTCTCCATTTTAAGCTTGCCCGCCTCTATCATGGCCAGGTCCGTGAGATCGGAGATCAGGTGGCCCAGCTGATCCGTGGAAAGCACGATGTTCTTGAGATACTGCTCCTCTTTCGCCCCGATGCTTTTCTTCAGCAGCAGTTCGCTGAATCCCCTGATGGAAGCCAGCGGGGTTCTGACGTCGTGCACGACCATGGAGAGGAACTTGGATTTCATCTCGTTCAGGCGGCCCAGCTCCTGGTTGGAAAACACGAGTTTCGAAGAGAGAACTTCCAGCTCCCGGCTGCGCTGGACTATCTGGCTCTGCGCCATGGCCATCTGGATCATGTACTGCTGGATTATCTGATTGGAGAACTGCTGGCGGCGGTTGAGCGAGCCGGACTGGACAAAACCGGAAACCTGCGACACGACCAGGAACCCGGCGCCCAGCAGCAACAGGATCATCGGGATAAAAACTATAGCCAGGACTTCCATTTACTTCCACCCCTGGGTTTCCATGAACTGCCTGGTCACCGCGTCTCCGGGATTCAGCTCAAGAGCTTTCAGGTAGGCCTTTTTCGCCTTATCCTTGTCTTCCATCATGAAATACGCGGAGCCCATCCTGGTCCAGGCTGTCGCGTTGGCGTCGTCAAGAAGTATCGCCTCTTCGCACTCTTTGATCGCCACGCTGAACTGCTGGACATAGAAAGCCGCGGACGCCTTGCGGAGCTTTTCATTCACAAGGGCTGTCCTGGGCAGGATCTCGTCGCGCCGTACGCGGTCGCGGGTAAGCGTCCCCATAAGGGTCAGCATTTCCTCAAAGACTGGATCCCCGCTCAGGTTGGCGCCCCGGGCCGCGTGGGCCAGCAGGAACGCTTTGAGATCGTTGCCGTTGACGTAAGCCATCACAGCCTCGTGGCCGACATTGGCCTGTTCATTATTCTTGGCGAACGCTTCCTCAAGCCTGGGGGTTTCTTTCAGCCGCAGCTGTTTGGTGAGGGCTGAGAGGCGTTCGCTCTTGTTCCCCCACTCGCCGGCTTTGAGCTCCGGCTCCAGGTTGAAAGCTTTGTTGAGGTCGGCCTCGGCGGAAACATACTTGCGCTGGGCCAGGTCTTTCTTAGCCAGTTCTATGAAATCATTGGCGAAAAGCTGGAGCTGGGCTATCGTCTCTTTCTTCGCCATTATCGCGGCCTTTTCCACGCGCTGGGTCTTGCCGGCCAGCGGCGCGCGCGCCGAGGACTGGCCGAACTTCATGGTCACACCCACTTTATGCATGGCGCCCAGTTCCCCGAAAGGCGACATGGAATAGTCCAGATCCATGAAAGAAAGATTAAAGCCGAAACCGAACCTGACGCCGGAACCGATCACCTGCCCTGTCCGGTAACCGGCCCGGAAAGACATAAGCTGGAAAGCCGAATATTCCGCGCCCAGGTTAAACGTGTTCTTTTCGTCGTTGGACGAGGTATTGTCCAGGCTCAGGATAAAACTCGAATTAGCGTTGGGGTGTGAAAGCCATGAAGAGCCCACAGTTAACGACGTGGGCAGGGGAGAGGTCTCCTTGTCGAACTTGAGGCCCGGCCCAAGGTTCCTGGCGGTCAGCGCGAACCTGAATTCCTGGGCCCGGACGGACTGTATCCAGTATTTGGAGGGACGCAGATAATAGACGGCGCCCAGGTCAGCCGCGAAAGTGTTGGCGGAAACGGCGTCAAGCGTCTCGCTTATGTTCTTGAGATTGACGCCGACATTCAGAACCGGGCGTTCGATCTCGTCTTTGATCATAGTCCGGCCGTAAGCCGCGCCTATGGCCATGTCGGACGACTCGACTTTCTTGGTCGCAAGGCCGGTCGCGTCGTAGCCCTGGAAAGGGGCCACGCTCAGGCGGGTGATATTCAGGTTCAGGGTGGAGCCGTAGCGCAGCGGATAGGCGAAAGTGACATACTGGTGCGTTACATCCTCGAAAGAAGCGTTGTAGGTGGCGGCGAACTCCGGCCGCTCCACGCTGGCCAGGCCGGCCGGATTCCAGTACGCGGCATAGGCGTCCTCGGTCACCGAGACGTAGGATTCCCCCATCGCGGTGGCGCGGGGACTGGGGGTGAATTTAAGAAAAGAGGCGGCCGCCGTGCCTGGAGCGCCGGCATCGGCCGAAACGCAAAAAAAGCCGGCGGCGCAGACAAGCTGCGCTGTCAGCGTCCCCAGTATTTTCACGCCATCCGCGGGTTTCATAGATGTCCTATCTATAGTATAAGACATAACCATCCATGAATCCCGAAGAAATTCCGAAGTTTTTGAGAAATGTTTATTTCGTGATTTTGCCCGAAAACCCCGGTTTTTCAGGTCAAAATTCGCGGATTGTATCTCGCGCGGGGGGTGTTACACTTCCATTATGGGCCGTCTGACCCGCGGAAACTGCCCTTAAGGCCCTTTTGACTTACGGCACGATATTGTAAAATAGCGGTATGGCGAAAACAAACACCAACCAGCCCGCGACCAAGGGCGACATTTCAAATTTGCGATCCGAGCTTAAAGCCGACATAAAACTACTGGATCAGAAGCTGGATCGTAAAGTCGGGGCTCTGGACCAGAAAACAACCACCCTTGGGGTTGAACTGGCTAAAACCCAGTTACGCATAGATCGTCTGGAAAACAACGTGATAACGGAGATTAGAAGTTTCAAGAGCGAACTTTTAAGCGCCTTTGAGGCTTCCGTAGTGAAAGGCCGGATGTATGAGCAGAAAGCGGTAACCCACGGCGGCATCCTCGCGACGCATGAAGAAAAACTCCTGAACCACGAAACCCGCCTTGCCACCCTGGAAACGAAATAATTCCCTCACAGTAATCTGCCGCAAGGGGTCAGGTCAGTACCTGACCCCAATACGGGTCATAATGCGTGGGGTGGCTCCCGCGGGGCAGGTGCGATACTTCTATTATAGCTGCTATTTTAAATGTAGCCAGGCTATTTTTCCGGTTCCCCCCCATGCCTATAAATCATGTGTGACAAACATAATGTTTGTCACGCATATCTTAGACAATTCAACACGGAATGCCGGAAACTAATTAACTAAGGGCGTCCCCAAGGCCTAAGGCTTTAAGCGGGCTACTGGGGCGCCGTTGATCATCAGGGTCACGTAGGCGGGGTTGGAGGTGTCGAACTGCATATTGGTGGCGCTTACCGGGTTTTTTATCTCCAACTGGTTCGTGGGGTTGGCTATGCCCACGCCCACATTGCCGTTGGCGAGCACATTGAAAGTGGACGAGGCCACAGTGAATAATGGCTCGGCCCCCGACATTCCGGCGCCGGTGATGGTCATGGAAGAGACGCCAAAAATGGCCTTTGACGACATATCCAGATGCGTAGTAGCCGTATGGTTGCCCAGATTATCGCCCGTGGGAGGGATCGTGGTGTACAGCTTGCCGTTGGCCGTCATCGAGGCCACCACGAGCCCGGTGGAATCGCGCCAGATCTGCGCGTACTGACTAACCAAGGTGCCGGTTGAGACGATATCCAGCGCGGCCTGGGGGACGCGGGTGCTTATGCCGATAGTCTTGGCCGACAGGTCGCCGTACAACACACCGCCGATATTGAGTTCGTTGGAAGCGCCGGGAGCGGACACGTTCTGGTCATAACCGACAATTATATTACGTGTTCCGCTGGTAAGAGCGTCACCGGCCTGGAAACCGAGAAGGATATTATCACTGCCGGTGGTAAGACTGTAACCGGCCTGATAACCGACCAGTGTAGCGCTGGAAAAAGAATTGACGCCCGAACCTAATCCCGCCTGATAACCGAATACAGCGTTGGCCGAACCGGTTTGTGTATAATACCCGGCCTGATGGCCCACGAAAATATTATTTGCACCGGTGGTGTTGGAAACTCCGGCAGCGGTACCCATAAAGTTATTGTAGCTGCCAGTGATATTGGAATAGCCGGCGGAGCCGCCCACGAAATTGTTGTAACCGCCTGTGGTATTGGAGCGGCCCGCGCCAACGCCTACAAAGGAGTTATACTCCCCTGTGGTACTGGACAAGCCAGCCGCCGAACCCACAAAAACGTTGTAGTCCCCCGTACTTACTTTTCCCGCATCCACCCCCACAGCCAAACTTCCGGTTCCCGGCAGCACAGCCAGCACCGTGCTGCCGAATATCTGATAGCGCGCGGCGGTGATATCGCTCGATGACCAGATTGCATAACCACCCATGTTCAGCCGCATGGCGGCGTTGTGGTTTCCCAAGTTGTCGCCGGTGCCGGTCAGGCTTGACCCGTCGCCATAGTACTTCGCGGCGGAACTGAAACCCACTATATAGACGTTCGTGGAAATGCGCACGCCGGCGCCAACGGCCGCGGCCGACTCTGACGATACGAACACGTTACCGGCCAGACGCAGCTGCGCCGCTATAAGCCCCGCTCCGGTCGCCGTGAAAGACGACGCCGTTATACCGCCGGTGAACGTTGCCGACGCCACGTTCACTATGCTGTTGCCGTTCATGTTCAGCGTGGTCGTGGCGACGTGGTTCCCAAGGTTGTCGCCGACGCTGCCTGCGGCCACCCAGCTCGCCAGCCCCGCAGCGTCCGACGTCAGCACCTTGCCCGCGCCGGGTGTGCCGCCGGTTATCTTCACCTGGCCGTTGACCTCCAGCCTGGCGCCGGGAGCAGGCGCCCCGATGCCGATAAAACCGGTGGACAGATCGCCATAGATAGCGTCGCCAATGTTGAGATGATTGGAGGTTGTCGCAAGAGGCGCGTCCTTGTCGTATCCGATGATTATGTTGCGCGTTCCGCTGGTAAGCGAATCGCCCGCCTGGAAGCCCAATAAAATATTGTCGCTGCCGGTGGTAAGAGCATACCCCGCGCGATAACCCATAAGCGTGGAACTGGAGAAGGAATTATCGATTACGCCATATCCCGCCTCCATCCCGTAGATGGAATTAGCCGAACCAGTTTTGGCGTAATACCCGGCTTTAGAACCGACTATCGCATTGGATTTCCCAGTCTGATTGCTTAAACCCGCATACCAACCCAAGGCTGTGTTATCATTGCCGCTTACACTATCGGACCCGGCATAGTTACCCACAAAAGAATTCCTGGCGCCCACTGTATTGTCAAGCCCGGCGCTTCTGCCTATAAACGTGTTATCACTGCCCGTAGTATTGCTCTGACCGGCAAGATAACCGAGAAAAGTGTTGCTGGCTCCCGAAGTGTTATCGTTGCCGGCGGCGTAGCCAATAAAGGAGTTCGCGACACCGATATCATTTGCGTATCCGGTCATCAACCCCACAAAAGAGTTGCCGTAGCCGGTGGTGTTCGCTCTACCTGCCATAGAGCCAAGAAAAGTGTTTCTGTAGCCAGTAGTATTGGCCGTTCCGGCGGAATAACCTACGAACAGATTGTCATAACCGGTCGTATTAGCCCGTCCGGCTCCAGATCCGACAAAAACATTATAATCGCCGGTATTTACAACACCCGCGTTCGCTCCCACGACCATGCTCCCGATTCCCGGCAGTATCGCCAGCACAGTGCTGCCGTTTATCTGATAGCGGGCGGCGGTTATATTACCGGCCACTGTCATGCTGGAGTAAGTTGTAATCGCGGCGTTGGCAGTTATGGAGCCGACATTGACTAGATTGAATGTGGCCATGTTGAGCGTCATCGTCGCCACATGGTTGCCCAGGTTGTCGCCGGATGCGGTTCCCCATGACGCCAGACCTACCCCGTCCGAGGTCAGAACCTTGCCCGCGCCGGGCGAACCGCCGGTTATTTTTATCGTGCCCGCGACATCCAGTTTTGCGGCCGGCGCGGGCTGACCTATGCCGATATTCCCCGTGGACAGATTGCCGTAAATAGCGCCGCCGATGTTCAGATGGTTGGAGGTGGTAGCTGTCGGCGCGTCCTTGTCATAACCGATAATTATGTTGCGCCACCCGGAGGTTAAGGAATCCCCGGCGTTAAAACCCACAAGCACATTGTGGCTGCCGGTGGTAACGCTATAACCGGCCCGATACCCCAGAAAAGTGTTATCCGCGCTGCCGTTGGTCAAACTGCGTCCGGCATAACTTCCCAGGATCGTGGTATTGGAGAATGAATGTCCGGCCGCGCTATAGGCGGCTTCGGATCCTATAACGGTATTGTCGGAACCTGTCTGATTAAACCGCAAGCTATCCTGCCCTATCGCGACGTTGTTGCCGCCGGAAGTGTTGGAATAAAGAGCGGAGGCACCGACGGCTGCATTCCGCTGTCCTACCTCATTGGTTAAAAGAGCGTTGTTTCCCACAGCGACATTCTCAAACCCGCCGTTGTTGTGATTTAGCGCGCTCACACCAACAGCAGTGTTGTTATAACCGCCAGTGGCGGCGGTTTCGGAATATAGCGCATTAGCGCCGACGGCGGTATTCTGGAACCCGTTAGCGCCATTTATAGAATAAAGCGCTTGAAACCCCAAAGCGGTATTACTATAACCCGCTTGATTGGAATAAAGGGCATTGGGTCCGTTTGCGACATTTTGGTAGCCTGTGGTATTGCTATACCCCGCGCGGTAGCCGGTGAAAGAGTTGTTCTCACCGCTGGTGTTAGCGGCCCCAGCCTGATAGCCCACGAAAGAGTTATAGTTCCCGGTGTTGGAACTTCCCGCTCCCGCGCCCACGCCCAAACTGCCGGTCCCCGAGAGGAACGACAGCGCGTTGCTGCCGCCTATCAAATATCTGCCCGCATACACAAAGCCCGCGACGTAAGCATTTGTGGACACGCGCACACCCCCGCCCAAAGCCGCGGCGGCTTCGGATGATACCAGCACGTTGCTTGCAAGACGCAGCTGCGCCGCGCGTATCCCGGTACCGGTGGCCGTGTAAGATGACGAGGTTATGCTGCCGGCGTCAACGATGCCGAAGCCATCCATATCCAGCGTGGTAGTAGCCACATGATTCCCCAGGTTGTCGCCGACGGCGGCGGGAAAGCCGGTCGCGCCGGTGAGATCGCCGTAGATCCTGGCCGCGTGCACGTCGCCGTTGACGTAAAGATTAGTGCTTACTACCACGCCCGCGCCGGCCCCGCGCAGCGAGATAGTGCTCACCGTTACCGTGGACACATTGGTTATGTCGAAATCAGCCATGCTCAGCGTGGTAGTGGCCACGTGGTTGCCTAAATTATCACCGGCACCGACCGGCGCTGTTTCCCAGGTAGCGAGGCCTGCGCCGTCCGAAGTCAGCACCTTGCCCGCGCCGGGCGTGCCGCCGGTTATCTTCACCTGGCCGGCGACTTCCAGCTTCGCGCCGGGGACGGGTGTGCCTAAGCCTACATTACCGGCGGTGGAAACGAATAAATGAGGAGTTTCGGCCGAAGTGGAGACCCATAGTTCCGTGGGCTGGGTGGCCGGAACTATTACGGTGACGGTGCTTTTAAAGGCCGCGGCGCCGTCAACGGTCAGCCTATCCATTATCTCGAACTCTATGGCGTTAAGAGTTAAAGGCAAGGAAACCAGAGTGCTAAGCGCTAAGAATTTTATAATTCTCATAAAAAGTGGCCTCTCAAAGATGCGGTCATAGGCGCAAAACCCCGACTCAACACCCGAACCCGTCTATATCCGACCCCCTCTCTACCTGCCGTGCCTGTGCGCGGCGGCTTGTTTACGGGTAATTTTCGCCTCAAGAGGATAATTTTTAGGATTGGAAATACAATCCAAATCCAGATCAATATCTAATTTCGGCCAGAACAAATGATGGCCATGCAGGAATTGAATAGCCTTAAGCTGGCTTGGCTTCGCGTATCTAAACCACGGGAATTCGGCGTAAGGCAAAACATACTCCTTGCCCCCGGCATTAAGCCATATACCATCGCGCGAAACTGAAACAACCTCAACTTTTGAAGTATTTTTTCCACGCACTTTTGATTCCATATAAATTTTCCTCAATAATTTCCTGAATTTCGCGTAATTCCCGTGAACTGAAACGATAATTATGTTCCAACGCCACAATGGGATCTATCCAGAATTTCGCTTCGCCATGGGGCGATGTCACATGAACATGTAGACGTTTTTCCTCCCTTGAGAAGAAAAAGAAGCGGTAACTCTTATACTTCAAAATCGTAGGGCTCATTTTATTCACCTATAATAGCGCACCGCCGGTTACGGCTTGATTCTGGCCGCTTCTAAACCGTTCAAAAGTATGCTGACAAAACTCGCGTTGGGGTTTATCTGGAAGCTCATGCCGGCGGCGGCGACCTCCAGTTTCGCGGACGGGCTGGCCGTGCCGATGCCCACATTGCCGCCCGTTGAGACATAAAGGTGGGGCGTCGTGGCCGAAGTGGACAGCCAAAGTTCATTTGGTATCGTGTCGGGCGCCATCACGGTAAGCGATGAAATATTAATGATAGGCTTGCTAGCCATATCCAGAACCTTGGTGGCCGTATGGTCGCCCAGGTTGTCGCCTGCGGGCGTGCTCTGCGGGTACAGCACGCCGGTGGCGGTCATCGAGGACACGATGGTCCCCGCGCTGTTGCGCCAGATCTGCGCATACTGGCTGATCAGCGTGCCAGTGGAAACTATATCCAACGCGGCCTGCGGGACGCGGGTGCTTATGCCGATGGTCTTTGCCGACAAGTCGCCGAACAGGACACCACCGATATTGAGCTCATTGTTGGCCGTAGGCGCGGACGCGTCCTGGTCATAACCTATTATAAGGTTCCGGGTACCCGTATCAATAGAATCCCCGCTCTGATATCCCACCAATATGTTTTCAGAACCGGTCGAAAGGCCGTAGCCGGCGTGATAGCCCATCAATGTCGAACGGGAAAAAGATTGATTTGGAACACCATAACCCGCTTCGTTTCCGAATATGGCGTTAGCCATCCCTGTTTTAGTATTGTACCCAGCGTTATACCCCACAAAGGAATTGCTGTCTCCCGTTGTGTTTCCGTTACCGGCCTGAATTCCAAAGAAAGAGTTAAGGGAACCAGTAGTATTCAACCGCCCCGCCGCGTACCCTACAAACGAGTTATAGTTGCCGGAATTATTGGTAAGCCCGGCAAAAGCCCCCACGAACGTGTTCTCCATGCCGATCGTGTTATCATAACCGGCCTGGTATCCCGCAAAAATATTTTCAACGCCGGTGGTATTTGAATAGCCGGCCGTATTTCCCAGGAAAGTATTAGAACCGCCCGTATTGCTCCGCCCGGCATCAGAGCCTATACCCAAACTCCCCGTACCCGGCAGTATCGCCAGCACCGTGCTGCCGTTTATCTGATACCGGGCCGCGGTTATATTGCCGGCCACTGTCATACTGGAATATGTCGTTATGGCGGCGTTGGCGGTTATGGAGCCGACATTGACGATGTTGAACGTGGCCATGTTCAGCGTGGTGGTGGCGACGTGGTTGCCCAGGTTGTCGCCGACGGGCGTGGTTAAGGTTTCCCATGTTGCGAGACCCGAGCCATCCGAGGTCAGCACCTTGCCCGCTCCGGGCGAACCGCCGGTTATCTTTACCTGGCCGGCGACGTGCAGCCTCGCGCCGGGGACAGGCTCCCCGATGCCGATAAAGCCGGTGGACAGATCGCCATACACTGCGCCGCCGATATTGAGGTGGTTACTGGTCGTAGCGGCGGGCGCGTCTTTGTCGTAACCGATGATGATATTATTGGCGCCGGTGGTCAAGGAATCCCCGGCCTTGAAACCCAGCAGAATATTGTTCGAGCCGGTGGTAAGCCCGTAGCCGGCCTGGTAGCCCATAAGCGTGGCACTGGAGAAAGAATTGTCAAGCACACCTTTGCCAGCTTCCGACCCAAATATCGCGTTAGCCGAACCAGCCTGAGTGTAGTACCCCGCGCTATAGCCCAGGAAGGAATTATTCTCACCCGTGGTATTGGCGTATCCGGCGCTATAGCCCATGAATGAGTTACGGACGCCCGTAGTATTTTTCTCCCCCGCGCTGCCACCCATAAACGAGTTATACCAGCCGGTGGAGTTGTTATAGCCTGCCGCATAACCGATAAAGGAGTTATACCAGGCGCTGGTATTCCAATAACCGGCATATTGTCCCACAAAGGAGTTATAACTGCCACTAGTGTTGGACCAACCCGAATACGAACCCAGAAAAGAATTGCCAGCGCCGCCGATATTTGAATGTCCGGCATTAAAGCCTGCGAACAGATTGTCGGACCCAGTAGTGTTCACGTACCCGGCCTGATAGCCGATAAAGCTATTATAGGCCCCGTTCGAAACTTGCCCGGCGTCAACGCCTACGGCCATACTCCCAGTCCCCGGCAGTATCGCCAGAACCGTGCTGCCGTTTATCTGGTACCTAGCGGCAGTAATATTGCCGGAAGCGATGACGGTGCTTACTGCGAGATTGCCGGCCACTGTCATGCTGGAATATGTCGTTATAGCGGCATTGGCGGTTATGGAGCCGACGTTGACCAGATTGAACGTGGCCATATTCAGCGTGGTCGTGGCGACGTGGTTGCCAAGATTGTCGCCGGCGCCGACCGGCGCTGTTTCCCAGGTGGCGAGACCCGCACCGTCCGAGGTAAGAACCTTACCTGCGCCGGGCGTGCCGCCGGTGATCTTCACCTGGCCGGCGACGTGCAGCCTCGCCCCGGGGACAGGCTCCCCGATGCCGATAAAGCCGGTGGAAAGATCGCCGTAGATGGCGTCGCCTATATTCAGATGATTGGAAGTCGTGGCGGCGGGAGCGTCTTTGTCATAACCGATGATGATATTGCGGGTTCCGCTGGTAAGAGAGTCCCCGGCCTGGAAACCCAATAAAATATTGTCGCTGCCGGTGCTGAGTCCGTAACCCGCATGATAACCCACCAGTGTTGAACTTGAAAAAGAATTATTCGTAACGCCATAACCGGCCTCACTGCCAAGTATGGCATTAGCGCTGCCTGTTTTATTGCTGTAGCCTGAATGGTGGCCGAGATAGGAATTATTAGCCCCTGTGATGTTCTGTACTGCGGCATACTTACCGACGAAAGAATTATTACCACCCGTGCTATTGCTTCCGCCGGCCCCGTGGCCTAAAAAGGAATTATTAGTACCAGTTGTATTAAATCCACCGGCATCTATACCGGCAAAAAGATTGTATTCGCCTGTATTTACCACTCCCGCTCCAACACCAACCCCCAGGCTCCCAGCTCCCGGCAGTATCGCCAGCACCGTGCTGCCGTTTATCTGATATCTGGCGGCGGTGATATTGCCTGAAGCGATGACGGTGCTTACGGCAAGATTACCCGCCACTGTCATGCTGGAGTATGTCGTTATGGCGGCATTGGCGGTTATGGATCCGACGTTGACTATGTTGAACGTGGCCATGTTCAGCGTAGTGGTGGCGACGTGGCTGCCCAGGTTGTCGCCCACGGCGGCGGGGAAGCCTGTCGCGCCGGTTAGATCGCCGTAGAACTTGGCCGCGTACACGTCGCCGATCACGTAAACATGGCTGCTTACCACTATGCCCGCACCGGCTCCACGCAGCGAGATGGTGCTCACCGTTACCGTGGACACATTGGTTATATCGAAATTGGCCATGCTCAGCGTGGTGGTGGCCACGTGATTGCCGAGATTATCGCCCACGGCGGCGGGGAAGCCGGTCGCGCCGGTTAGATCGCCGTAGAATTTAGCCGCGTATACGTCGCCGGTCACGTAGACGTGGCTGCTTACTACTATGCCAGCACCGGCCCCGCGCAGCGAGATGGTACTTACCGTTACCGTGGACACATTGGTTATATCGAAATCAGCCATGCTCAGCGTGGTGGTGGCGACGTGGCTGCCCAGGTTGTCGCCGACGGCGGCGGGGAAGCCTGTCGCGCCGGTTAGATCACCGTAGAATTTGGCGGCGTATACATCGCCGGTCACGTAGACGTGGCTGCTTACCACTATGCCCGCACCGGAGCCCCGCAGCGAGATGGTGCTCACCGTTACCGTGGACACATTGGTTATGTCGAAAT
>MGTT01000006.1:0-65910 GCA_001799575.1 Elusimicrobia bacterium GWA2_56_46 | reverse complement strand
GTTACCGTGGACACATTGGTTATGTCGAAATCAGCCATGCTCAGCGTGGTGGTGGCCACGTGGTTGCCCAGGTTGTCGCCGACGGCGGCGGGAAAACCGGTCGCATCGGTTAGATCGCCGTAGATCTTGGCCGCATAAACGTTGCCGGGGGTATAGATGTGAGTAGAAACGTACACACCGCCGTACTGCGCGCCCGTGGTGCTTGAGATCTCCACGCCGGCGCTCAACATATGCCGGTTCGCGTAGATGCCCGCCGCGCTTGAGGCGGTGAATGAGGAAGCGGTCACCGGACCGGAGAAGCCCGCCGAAACCGCGGAGAGAGAACCGGCGGAGAGTATATTGAAACCGGCCATATTCAGTGCCTGCGTGGCCGTATGATTGCCCAAATGATCACCGGTGAAGGTATCTATCCACTCAAGTCCCCCTCCGGCGTTTTTCCTGAGCAATTGTCCCGTCAATCCGTCATTAATGCGGATGCCGGAAGCGCCGGGGAAAACGGCGGTACCGACGTTAAGATTGGTAACGTTAAGGTCTATCACGGTGCCTGAGGAGACATAAAAAGTGGCGTTGGCCTGAAGCGTGCTCTGCAGATGCACCGACAGCGGATCGGCTTCCCCGCCGCCGGCAAAATTATCGTCGGCGCAGATCCAGTAGCTGGTCGAAAGATCCCATTTCAGCACCTGGCCGTTGCCGCAGCCTGAATTGGAGAATTTAAGCCTGTCTATCCCCCTGTTGGCGATATGCGTGGACACCAGCACACCGGGAGCGAGCCTGTCGCTGTTCATATAACCGGAGGCCAGGGCCGAGGCGTTAAGGCCGGTAAGCGCCGCGCCGTCCCCATGGAACCAGCCGGCGGAAACGGACGAGGCGAAAGCGACGGAATAACCGGCCCCGCCGACCGCGAGGTTCGAGGCCGGGTTAAGGGTTCCCTGCACCACGGCATGGGTCGTAATCGTTATCGCGAAAACGCCGCCGGAGGCGCGGAGCTCGCCCAAACTGTCGAAAGTCACGGCGCCGGTGACGGTATGGCCTCCAAGATTAAGTATCGGATCCGACCCTCCCCCCGCGTGCGTGGAAGCGTGACTGCCTGGCACGCCCGCGCCGGAAGTCAGCATCCAGACGGTGCCGTTCCAGAACTTAAGCGTGCTGCTTACCGTGTCCATCCACAGATCGCCGATCGTCGCGCCGGCGGGCGCGGACGCGGCGGTGGTGTAGCGTTTACCGCTGTGAAGGAGCGCGTTGACGGCGTAAGGCGCGGAAGTAAGCTCTTCCCTGGGCGAAAGTTTGGTGCCCGCCACTTCCAGTTCAAGCCAGAGGCTGCCGGACTCCCAGTCGGCGATGACCGGTTCCAGGGCTGCGCGGAACACGCCGGTGGAGACCTCCACGTCCAGAGCGGCGCTGGTCCAGAGCGGCGAGACCGCGCTTGAGGAGGCGTAGACCCTGAAAACCATGCTCCTGCGGCCGTTCACCAGAAAACCGGCCTGCCTTAAATTACCCTGGTAAGTGAATTTTCCGGGCACGGCGGCGGAAAGGGGAAGTGGTGAGTGGATAGTGGTCAGTGGACAGAAAACCAGGGAGAAAAGGAACAGCCTCAGAAAGACGACCCGGCCCTTCCAGTTAGCGCTTCCCGTTATATTTAAGATCTTCATAATCTGTTCCTATGAGCCCGAAGTCATCTGATTATTATATTACTAATGTTCACCATATCACCATCAATTTGCCGGTCTTCGAATCGCTTCCGGAAACCACGCGCCAGATATAAACGCCGCTGGCCGCTTTCTCCCCGGCGGAGGTCTTGACGTCCCATTTAAGCTGGAAAGGATCCGTGATGTTGTCAGGGATGGAGATGTTCCTTACCAGTCTGCCGTCCAGCGTATAGATCTCTATCTTTCCCGTCTGGGGGACACCCTCGAAAGTGATCCCGGCGGCCGCGGTGCCGGTCTGCCCCGGGCCTACGCCGGCCTGGGGGCCGTTGGGCCTGAAAGGCACGGGGAACGCCTTGAATGTGCGGGGGATGGACTCCACCAGCGAGCCCAGCAGCGCGTAAACGCCCGGCTTGTCGAAATAGGAGAAAAGCATTTTGGAACTTTTGTCGGCCGCCGCGCCCGGCAGCTGCACCCAGGTATTGTGGACTTCGTCCAGGCTCCAGGCGTTCAGGCTGGAAGCCCGCACCGGAGGATTGGAGCCGTCCAGGATGCCGTCGTTATTGTCGTCCTTATAACGCATGGCCAGCGTGCCCCTCTTGGCCAGCGGGGCGGTGTAGTAGCCCTGTTCGTCGAAGATACCCATTTCGGAGAGGTTATTGGCGAACAACTGCGCCCAGGGCCCCTCGTTGCGGACTATCTTGTTGTTGGCCTCGGTGATCTTTTCAGGTTCCACCAGCATGGGCTCGTTCTCCGGATTTTTATTGAGCGTGATGTCAAAGGTCTCTTTGCCGACGGAATCTGCCGGAATGGTAAGCCTCATATCCCCGGAGGCCATGACCAGAACGGTGGGAAGCCCTCTCTGGTAAAGAAGATACGGCGGATTGTAGAAACCTTTCCTGTTGGAATAATCCCCTCCGGTCACCAGGCCAACATTCTCAGGCATGGCATCGTGGGTTATCGTCCCCCTGCTCCAGTATTCGCCGCCTTTCAGGGCTTCGCCGCCGCCGTCATCCAGCGCCGAACTTACCAGCTGCATATCGCCGGCGGCCGCGATATCGGCCCGGGCGGAGAACGGCGCCGAAACGGAGAACAGAGAAACGGAGAACAGAAAAACGAAGAACGGAGAACGGAGAGCGTCTCCGGCCCGCGGGAAAACCGATGTCAAAATCCATTTGCCGGCAATCGTTTTTTTCATCATATAAAGCGCCCTGCTGCCATCCCTCATCCGCCGCTTAGTAATAGTATACTTCATGCACCCCCCTTAAATCCCGAAGAAATTCCGAAGATTTGCAAAATACCGCTTTTTATCGTAGAATTGAAAAAGGGTGAATTGTACGGGGCAGCGGGTGGAATTTACCTGGATCCGCTGCACTTTCAGGTTGACGAATAATGGATTTTCTGCTCTGGATATTGACCGAGGACAGGCGCCTGGCTGACCGCTGGTACCGGCTTTTCAGCCGGGAATCGTGGAAAGTTCAGGTTCTGCACAGCCTTGAAAGCCTGGAAAAATCGGCGCAGTCCGCAAAAGGCATGGCTCTGGCGGAGATAGGACTGCCCGGCCTTAAAACACCCAGGGAACTGCAGAACTTCGCCGGCCGGCGCGCGGACATCTCTATTCTCGTTTTTTCCACGCGCGATAAAATCGATAATTCCACTATCTCTCAGTTCCTGGAAGCCGGCGCCGATGACTTCATCACCCCTGAAATAGACGAGCGCATCCTGCTTTCCAAGACCCGGGCGCATCTGAGGCGCCTCCTGCCCAGCCTTACCCACGCCAGAACCGTGATCCTCTCGAAGAACGGCAACGTCGAGCTGGACAGGGTCAAACGCGCCATAAAAACCGGCATAAAATCCGGCACGCCCGGCTCCATGGATAATCTCACGCCCAAAGAATTCGAGATCCTCGCCCTTCTCCTGGGCAGCGAAGACCGCGTGATCCCCCGGAACCGGCTCATGGACGAGGTCTGGAAGGACAAAGCGGGCAGGGTAAACGTGGAAACGATAGACAAACACGTGGAGACTTTGCGGCACAAGCTCGGCCATTTCGGCAAAAACATAAGAACCATTTACGGCGTGGGTTATATGTATAAGAGCGAGTAAGGGGTCGGCTGCAAGGGAGAATTTATGAAAGTACTGGTGGCTGACGACGACAACACTTTCAGGTCGCTGGTGCTGGAAATACTGACCGATGCCGGCTATGAGGTGGCGGCCGAAGAGAACGGCCGGCTGGCCTGGGAACGCCTGCAGGCCGAAGGGGCGGATCTGGCCGTGCTGGACGTCAATATGCCGGAGATGGACGGATTTGAGCTTCTCGGCAGGATCCGCGCGGACGAGCGGTTCAGGAATATGCCGGTACTGATGATGACGATAAGGGCTTTCGCGGACGACCAGGTGCAGGGCTACGAGACCGGCGCCGACGATTACCTGACGAAACCCTTTAACACCGACGTTTTTCTGGCCAGGGTAAAAGTCCTGGAGCGCCGGATCCTGAAGAAGCAGGCTGAGGGCTGAAGACGTAAGGCTGAAGTTTTATATACTTTTAGCGGAGCAAATTCAAACTGTGACCTTTTCAGGGAGGATGTAAAATGGAGACAATATTCGTGGTATGCGCGGTAACGGCGACGCTGGCTTTCGTGGCGCTGGCCGCGCAGGCGATCCTGACCCTGCGGCAGCTCCGGCAGACCGCCAAAGCCGTGGAATATCTGGCCCTGAACGCCGACGGGAAACTCACGGCGATGGATCCGGTCGTGGACGCCGTTCAGACCGTGGCGAGCGGGATCTCGTCCGGCTGGTTCCGCGCGGCGCGCGCGTTCTACGGCTTTTTCGCTAAAAAATAATGTTCAAAACGCTTAATTTATTCAACGTCATTTACGACGAGGAAACGCTGAAAAAAATAGACTTCCTCAAGAGCATCAGGCTTTTTGAAGGCATTAAAAAGCGCGACCTCATCCATATCCTTGAAAATCTCCAGGAACGCACCTACCTCAAAGGCGAAACCGTCTTCACGCAGGGCGATATCGGCCGGGCGCTGTTCATCGTGTTTTCCGGCAAGATAGCCCTTTCCCGGCAGGATCAGGAAACGGAAAAGAGCGGAGTTATCGCCGAAGTACAGCCCGGAGAATTTTTTGGGGAGATGGCCCTCCTGGAAGAAATGCCGCGCACCGCCACCGCTTCCGCGCTGGAGGAGACGCGGGTCTTCATGCTCTTCAAAATAAAACTGGAATCCCTGCTTTTCGCGCGCCCCCGGATAGGCGTGGTCATCTCGACCCAACTGGCCAAGATCATGTCGGCCCGTCTGCGGACGTATATAGAGAAATAACAAACCATGACCGAAATAGCCGCGGCCAGGCGGAACTACCGCGAATTCATTATCCCCGCCCTCATCGTCC
Source organism: Elusimicrobia bacterium GWA2_56_46 (assembly GCA_001799575.1). Lineage (GTDB taxonomy): Bacteria > Elusimicrobiota > Elusimicrobia > Elusimicrobiales > UBA9959 > YA12-FULL-51-18. Next base: position 60,875 of record MGTT01000006.1, on the reverse strand, counting down.
TGGCATTCGCCTACCTGCTGCTGCTGGCCAAAGGCGCCGTTTTCCCTTTCATCCTTAGCGCCGCGCTCGCCTACATCCTTAACCCCATCGTAAAGCATTTCGAGGTGCGCGGTATAAAGCGGATCTACGCCGTTATAGGGCTTTACCTGACTTTCGGCGCGCTCCTCTTCACGGTTTTATACCTCCTTTTCCATTTCCTTTCTTTCGAACTGGAAAGCCTGCAGCAGTCCTGGCCCGTCTACGCCGGCCGCATACAGGACGTGGTGCTGAACCTGAACTCCAGGCTTGTGCGGAATTATCCTTTCCTGGCTGGGTTGAAACTGACCGAAAAACTCGGCCATATCCTGGAGCTGATGCCGCAGCTTCTTCTCGCCCTGATCCCCGCCCTGACGCTGAGTTTCGTGGTGCCTTTTATAACTTTCTTCATCCTGCTGGGCGGCTCGTCACTTATAGACTATCTGCTGGATCATGTCCCCTCCAAGCACGCGGAAATAATCCTGCACATAGCCTCCAGAATAGACGCCTCGCTGGGCAACTATCTGCGCGGCATCCTGACGGAGGCGCTGATCATTTTTCTAATAGCTTTCACTGGCCTTGTGATAATGGATCTGAATTATTCGGCCTTTATCGCGATCCTCATAGGCATTTCAAGCCTCGTCCCGTACGCCGGCGCTTTCCTCGGGGCGGTGATCTCTTCGATAGTCGCCTGGTTCCAGTTCGGCGCCATGCTGCCGATAATCAAGATCCTTGTTTTTTTCACCGGCATACGCTTTCTGGACGACTGGTTCCTCCAGCCGTATATAATGAAACGGGCCGTTAAACTTAATCCGGCGATAGTGCTGTTCGCCCTGCTGGCGGGCTGGGAACTGGGGGGTATCTGGGGAGTGATCTTCGCTATCCCGGTCACCTGTATCATCAAGGAGATAATCCAGATAGCCGTGGAGCTGCAGGAAACCGAATTCCGCTGGAAACCCAAGGCGGAACCCACCCGGATAAGCATCCCGTATACATAATAAATTTATCTGGGCAAGGAGGGACTCGAACCCTCACGACCGTGAGATCACAGGTTTTTGAGACCTGCGCGTCTACCAGTTCCGCCACTTGCCCCTCTGTTTTGTGCCAAAAGGTGCCAGGCACCTTTTTACAGGTTTTTGAGACCTGCGCGTCTACCAGTTCCGCCACTTGCCCGCCTGTGTTGTGTCCCGATGCAAAACTTAAAAGCGCCTTAGTCCACCCGCACCCCGCGCCGAATGCGCGGGGCGGATTACCGCCGGCCCTCCAAAAGGTGCCTGGCACCTTTTCCTTATTCTACAACATTTCATACGCCGCGACTGACGCTATTCGCCGGTTTTTATGTCCAGCAGGGTATCCAGGGCGACCGCTTTAAGGCCTTTCTTTTTCGCTTCGAGAAGCACTTTTTCGGTGATACGGAGGGTCTTGGCCCGGCTCTCCCCCCCTCCGTCGTGCATAAGAAGTATGGCGCCGGGGTTGACGTGGCTAAGATAGCCCGCCGCCATCTTATCTTCCGCGATGGCGGTCCAGTCGCTGCCGTATGTCCAGTTGACCATGATATAACCTTTTGCGGCCACGACTTTCCTTACCCAGTCCCTGTTGTAGCCGTTAGGCATGCGCATGAACAGCGTCTTTTTTCCGGTCGCCTTTTCTATGGCGGCCGCGCCGCCGTCCAATTCTTTCGCCAGGATTTTCTCGCGGTCGGGGCTTTTGTCCACTTTAGGGTAAAATTCGTGTTTGTCCGTATGGTTCCCTATAAGATGCCCCGCCGCCGCGATTTTGGCCGCGACCTCCGGATATTTACGCACGGAATAGCCGGTCATGAAAAAAGTCGCCCTGGCGCCGTGGCGCTCCAGGAGCTTCAGCAGGTCTTCCGTTATGAAGCCGGGGCCGTCGTCGTAAGTAAGGGAGAACTCCGCCTTTTTAGGGCTGCCGTCGGAGTAAAATTTACCGGCTTCAAGACCGTAACCGGCAGCCGGTATCCAGTATCCGGTGAACAGAAAGCAGGAACTCGTGACCAGTAAAAAAATTAATTTTCTCATATCTCGTACCTCTCCAGATTCCTGAGCCCCAGCTTCCAGGGAATAATCAGCGCCGCCGCGTTCAGGGCCGCGAAAGTGCCGGCGCACAGCGCCAGGCCGCGCCAGTCCCAGGCATGCGCCAGGCCGAAACGCCGCGCAAAATGCATCTGCACCGGCCAGGCTTCCACGGCCACCACCAGGCCTAAATATCCCATGGCGCAGGCCATATATATAAAGCCGCCGTATGAGGACTCCAGCTGGTGGATATTTTCCACTTTAAAGTCAGGGAACAGCGCGCCCAGGCCTATCCCCATAACCGAAACCGTTACGGCCGCGATCAGTATGGTAAAAGTGGAAAGAGCGGAAACAAAGAAGTCGGCATTCAACAAATGATTCGAGAAAGTTATAAGCACCGCGCCTATAGTTATGGAGGGGAGAAGCGAGAGCAGAAGCTTCTCTTTCATGATCTGCGCCGCGGTCACGGGCGCGGCCTTTAAAAGCCAGAAGCTGGCGCCTTCCAGGCTGATGGCGGGGAAAGTGAAGCGCAGGCCTATGGCCGCCATGACGAACCCCGCCACGCCTATGTTCAGGAACGAAACCAGGCTTTTGATCTCCCGGGAGTCCAGCGGCAGCTGACGGATGCTGAACAGGTAAACCACTATCAGGGCCGCGATAAGGATGAGCTGCGACCAGTAACGTGGGTCGCGCTGGAGCAGCAGGCGATCCTTCCAGTACAATGTCAGCGGGAGCCTGAGACCACCGTATTTCAGCGCAAGCCGCTGTTCCGGCAGCAGCCGTTCGCTCCCACGGAATTTAGGCGCGCTCTGCGCTCCGCTGAAACCTTTGGCGTAGACGAAGCCGGAAAGGAAATACATACCCGCATAGACAGCGAATGCCGCGGCGATCAGGACGCCGGCGTAAAAGAAGAAAGCCCCCCAGTCTCCGGCTGGATAGGAGGCCATGGCTTTTGTCACCCACCACGACGGCAGCCAGGGCGCGGTAGGGGACTGCAGATACTGGATATACTGGGCCACCACCTCCAGGCTGTCCGGCCGCAGCAGAACCTCCGGCTTGGAAAAACGGAAAGCGACGTAGACAAAAGCCACGGACACGCTGCCCAGAAGCCAGGTGATGTCACGCGTCCTTGAAGAGGGGAAAGCGTACATCACCAGCATGCTGAAAACGATGCCGAAAGAGCCGGCCAGCATTACGAACGGGACAATAAGCAGCGCGTACGAAAAATAAAAACCGGCGTCCAGCCCTTTCACCCGGCCCAGCGCGGCGATATAGGGCAGGATGACCAGCAGCAGCGTCCAGGAGGAATAGAAGACGGTCTCCAGGGCCTTATCCATGAACAGAGAACGCAGGTCTATGGGACAGGAAAACAGGAATTTGAGGTCGGAAGCGTAATAAAGCGTGGTCATGGAAATGATGATCGATGAAACTATCACCATCGAAAAAGTTATCAGTAGGACCATGGAGGTCAGCTTCCAGGAGAGCATGGGGCCGATAAGCTGGACGCCCTCCAGATAGTTCAGAAGCCGCCAGAACCCGCCGTAAAGCGCCAGGAGCATCAGGCCGCCGACGGAAAGGAACATCAGGTTTTTGGCCAGGGTCCAGCCCCGCAGCGCTTTCAGCGTGTTGGCGAATGTGCGGGCTTTCCTTTTAAAGAGGACGTTGAGCATAGAGGGGAAGCAGGTGGCAGAACTGTCATTCCCGCGTGCTTTTAGCGGGAATCCATAATTCCTTACTCAATGGATCCCGGCCAACAATACCTGTGTAGGTGCCGTTTCAAGGGCTATGCCCCTCAGACGGCCGGATCGCCGGGATGACAACTACCTACTACTCTGTCAATTCCAAAAACACTTCTTCCAGAGAGCGGTCGGCGCGGGAGCCGGACGCCATCTTTTTGACTTCGGCCGCGGTGCCCCTGGCTATCAGACGGCCGGCGTAGATGATGCCCAGGGACGTGCAGAGTTTTTCCGCCATATCCAGGATATGCGTGCACATGAAAACGGCGGTACCCTGCCCGGCTATCTCCAGCAGCAGGGACTTGAAGCGCCTGATGCTTTTCGGATCCAGGCCGACCGTCGGCTCGTCGAAGAGCACAACCCTGGGCCTGCGCAGAAGGACGCTGGCGATAAGCAGCTTCTGCTTCATGCCGTGGGACCAGGCCTCCAGCAGTTCCCCGCTCTGGGCGGTGAGATCGAAGAGTTCCAGCAGCCCGGGAATACGTTCTTTCTGTTCTTCGTACGGGACGGAGTAGATATCGCCCACAAAACGCAGGAATTCGAAACCGGTGAGTTTGGGATAAACGAACGGCTCGTCGGGAATATAGGCCAGAACCCTTTTTGCCGCCAGGGAATCCTTTACCACGTCGTGGCCGCCCACCAGAACCCGCCCCGACGTGGGCTTCATTATGCCGGACAGAATCTTGACAGTGGTGGTTTTGCCCGCGCCGTTCGGGCCCAGGAAACCGAAAATCTCACCCGGAGCGATATCAAGATTCAGGGCGTCCACGGCCTTGCAGGAGCCGAAGTTCTTGGTGAGATTTTCGATTTTTATCACGATGTGGGCAGGGCGCCCCGCTGTTACCGCCCCTGTTCGCGCTGTTCGAGATAGCTTCTGATCTCGAACTGCGACTGCAGCTGGCGCAGGAAATAGTTCGCGACCTGGGAAAATTTTTCCCTGGAAAGTTCGTCCAGGTATTTATCCTTGTTCTTGTCGAAATCCTTGAGGCTCTTATTCCTGGCGAGGTAATAGCCCTTGAGTTCCTCAGGGGTGACTTTCACGCTGGTGAACAGGAACTGCTGGAACTTGCCGGCCAGCCGGGCTTTCTTGCGCCACGACTCGTATTCGCCGGGCGCCATCTGGAACTGATCGAAAATGGCCTGGTAATAGAGCCGGGGGTTAAAGGCGCCGTTCTCCAGGAACTGGGGAGTGTTCTGTATCTCCACCGCCACTTCGAAGTCCGGCACGCGCATCCCCATTTTATCCGCCTGCCGGGAGAGGAGCTCTTCAATGACCATCTCCCTGAAGATCTCCTGCTTCACGCTCCTGGAGATGACGTCGCTGACCTCGGTGCCGGAATCCCTGAAACCGGCCAGGGCGCGGTTGACCTGCTGCAAAAAGCGCTGGTAGGGAAGTTTTTTACCCCCCACTTCGGCCACGGCATCGGCGGAAGAGGTGAGCACCTGGCCGCTGAAGAAAAAAGTGGAACCGACGAAAACGACCACGACCACCGTGAAAATAAACCTTTTATGGGTTGATAGAAAAGAGATCATTTTATTGCCTTACCGCCTTTTCCAGATTTTCGTTCTTAAACGCTTTCAGGCTGGTCATGGAACAGTTGCCGTTGAAAACAGCCCCTTCTTCCACCAGCACGGAGGGGGCGCGCAGATCGCCGTCCACCTTTGAACCGGGCAGAAGTTCGATGCGCTCCAGCGCGGAAACATTGCCCTTAACATCGCCCGAAACGGAACAGGTCTCGCAGGAAATATCGCCCTTTATTTTCCCGGTCTTTCCGATGGTCACCATTTTGGCGTCCACAATGGAGCCGTCCACCCGGCCATCCACGCGCAAAGACCCCTTGGCCGTGATGGTGCCCTGGAAATAAGCCTCATGGCCTATTATCGTGTCGGAATTTTTAGTGTCGAATGTTATATTCGTGTTTTTAAAAAACGCCATAGCCGCTCCTTTTCAAGAAAACATATCTTCAAAAATATTGGCAAGAGGGCCGTTTTTGTTCCCCGCCTGGAAATATTTCATCGGGTTTTTAGGCATACCGTCCAACCACACCTCATAATGCAGATGAGGCCCCGTTGAAGTGCCGGTGGAGCCCATGCGCCCGAGAAGCTGCCCGCGCTTGATCTGCGCCCCTTCTTTGACCATAAGTTCGCTGAAATGCCCGTAAAGCGTGGAATAGGCGAACCCGTGATCCAGCACCATGGACAAACCGTAACCGTTGGCCCAGCCGGCGTAACGCACCACGCCGTCGGCCGTGGCGTAGACAGGGGTGCCGGGGTCGTTGGCGATATCTATTCCGGTATGATACTCGCTCGCGCTCATCAAAGGGGCGAGGCGGTAACCGAAAGAAGAAGTAATGCGGCCCGAAGCCGGCCAGATGGAAGGCGTCGCCCTGGCGGTGTTGTGCTTGTTAGCCACATACCACGTAACCTCGGCGTAGCTTGAAAGGCGCCGCCGCGATTCTTCCTGCATCCTGAAGATGGTGTTATTAAGCGAAGTTTCCCGTATCTCGGAGGCCCTGCTGAACAGGAACTTTCTGAAATCGGAAAGATCGGACGCGGTGGGGCCGCCCACGGAGTCGCCATTATCCGCCAGGCCGGGTTCCATGCCCAGCATCTTGCGAAGCTGGCGGTCGGTCTTCCTGGTCATCTCCAGATAAGCCAGGCCTTTTTCAACCTGCTGCGACACGTAGCCCATTTTAGCGCGCAGGATCCGGTTATCAGCCTTGGTGACGTAATAGTCGAAGTGCCGGCCGGCGACATAGCCGGCCCAGATCGTGATCCCTGTCCAAAAAACGGCGAAGAACAGCAGCAGGGCGGCTGGAAAGTTAAACCTGAGAGAGGGAAGCCCGTTATGCGGAACGATAAAAATACTTACAGGCCTGGCAACGCTCTTCAGGAATCTCGTGAACTTCCTTTGCGGCATATTCATACATTTAACCAATATAGGAAAGAAGCTGTCAAACGCCCTGATAGAGTATACCTCGCGAACCAGCCGGCGTCAATAGACATTTATTACGGGGAGGTTTTCTTTTTATGCCCTGTCCGGGTTCCGGAGCTTTCCACGGCGGAGCGGTCAGACTGCGGCGATCCGCCGGAAGCGGGCAGCATCCTAAGCATCTGCGCCATGGACCCCGCTCCCCCCATCGGCAATTTACCAAGCAGGGGCTTAAGATCCGGATCGTTCATCACTTCCATCATAAAGGGGATAAAATCCCGCCGCATGGCGAACTTAGCCGCCAGAACCTGTATGCCCTTACTCTTCTGGATGGAGGACATCATGGCCAGGGGGGCGTTCGCGTCTTTTTCTTTCAGCGCCTGGACGAAAGCGGGATCCTTTTTCAGTTCCGCCATGAACGCTTTGACAATAGGCCGCTCCGCGTACCTGGAGAACGCTTTGGCCGCCCTTTCCCCGTCCTCCAAAGTTATTCCGCCCTCTTCCTGCGCGTATTCCCCGGAGTTGGTGAAAACGGTAAGAGCTGAGCCGTCCGGCGCGGGAACGGAAGAAGATGACACCCGGAACGGCGCCGGAAGGCCCGGCGGCAGAGCTTCTTCCCCGGCTCCGAAAGCGGAATCCTGAAAAGTTTCGGTCTGGGGCATAAGGACGTCCCTGAAAGCGGAGACTTTCAGATATAAAAATATCACCGCGCCAAGGAGGGACAGGAACAACACGGAAAGGACGGCGGCGGCGATTTTAAGGATTTTATTGCGGGAACGGACGCGGGCCAGTTCCGCGCCGGTTTCGGATCCCGGAGCGGATTCCGCGCTTTGGATTTTTCCGTTCTGTTCGTCCATACAACCCCCAGACCGTGTTTTTTTGTGCGGATTTCCGCCTGTTTGCCCGTCTGTGCGCACCGCGTTTATTACGGCACAAACGCAAGTTTGGCCGTCCGTGCGCATCGCGTTTATTACCGCACAAACGCAAGTTTGACAAGGGCGGGAAGAATTGATAAACTTACTTCCCGCGATAGATCCGCAGTGCTGAAAACGCAGTGTAAATCATACAAAATTTCAGCGGCGAATTTATTTATTGCGCCCCCATCGTCTAGCGGTTAGGACGCTGCCCTTTCAAGGCAGAGATCAAGGGTTCGAATCCCTTTGGGGGCGCTTCCACTTTCTTAAAGTTAACCCCTGCAGTATTTGCCTGTTTCTCCAATGAGAAATGGGTAAAGATGCGGGGGTTTTTACTGTGTTTTTAACGCGTTTAGACACCCAGGATTATAAATTTTTACCACAATTTCAGGGATTGGAAGCCATCTGCACCGCCCTTTTTTGAAACCGGCGAATTTAAAGGGAATTCAGCATATTCCGCCTATAAAAACAAAAACTGCCGGGATTTTTCGGCAGCTTCATTCAAAGTCCGATTTTGCTCCCCACCGTTCTGGCGACACACGCCCCCCCAAAAGCGAACTTTTATTTAAATTAAAATTTTGTCCAAGCGCATAAGCATCAAACCGTAAACTATCCAAAACATTCCCCCGATAATTACGGCACTTACGCGAAGAGAAACTCTTGTAAATCCGAGCGCTTGGCAAAATTTAAAACTCCACACTCCATATGCGAAGATGAAAAGAAGGCATACGAATAGACGTATTTCTTCCGGGAAGAGAATTGTTTCATCGTTGCTAAATTTTGTTTTGCCCGCACAATATAGGGGCAGCCCGAACATCTGTGCCGCTAGACGCTGTGAAATCGCGGGAAACCCGACAATTGCGAGTTGTTGCGGATATATCAAAGAAATACCGGCTATCAGGAAGTTTACTGTCGGGCCAGACCAGTTCCCTATGACATTTACAATTCTGCTTGTGCTTTTTTCTTGTACTTCAACGCGTTGAAATCTCATTGTTACAGGAACTTGACAAAGCTTGTAGCCTACCCAATGTCCTGCTTCATGAGTAAAATTAAGAAGAGGCATTAAGACGACAAAAATAAGCAATCTCCTTGTCACTGCTTCCCCCCGCCCAATTCCTTTTCAAGCTCTGCGATAGTGGGGAGGCTGGGCTTGAATTCTTTGGGCAGGCTGCGCGTGAACTGATAACTTGAAACGCCGATGGGCTTTGCCATATCCCGCAACGCATACTCTGCCAGGATTTTGTTTTTAGCGGCGCAGAGAATTATTCCTATTGACGGGTTATCGGCTGGCGATTTAACCAGGTCGTCCAGCGCCGAAAGATAAAAGTTTATTTTACCGGCATATTCCGGTTTAAAATCGCCGGTCTTCAGTTCAATAGCGACATAACAATGGAGCTTGGTGTGGTAGAAGAGCAAATCGATGTAAAAATCTTCCCCGGCGACTTCCAGCGGGTATTGTCTTCCCACAAATGCGAACCCCGCGCCCAACTCCAATAGGAAATCCGTTATGTGGTTTACCAGCGTTTTCTCAATATCCAACTCGCGCATTTTCCCGCTCATTGAAAGAAAATCAAAGACATAGGGATCTTTGAGCGCATCTTCGGCCAAGTCCGACTGCGGCTTCGGAAGCCGAACCGGGAAATTGGTCGTTTTTTTATCTTTCGCCTGACGCTCTATTAGGCGGCTTTCTATCTGCATGGCCAGGACATTGCGGGACCAGCCGTTCTCCAACGTTTTTTGCGCATACCAAAGCCGCGTCTCGTTGTTATCCAGCCGGTCAATAAGGAGCACATTATGTCCCCAAGGCAATTTCGCAACAAGCTGTTGCGAAATTGGGGATTTAGAATGGGCCTCAGCGAACTGCTTCATATACAGCAGGTTGCGCGGAGAGAAGCCGGTCATATCTGGAAATGCTCGCTTCAGATCAAGCGCAAGTCTGCCGATGACACCAGCCCCCCAGCCTTCTTTTTTCTGCCGTGAAAGAATCTGCCGCCCTATATCCCAGTAAAGGGCTATAAGCTCGGAATTCACTGCCAAAACCGCCTTGATCCGCGCAGAGCCAATCCGACTCTTCAGGTCAGCAAGGAAAGCAGGATAACCCTGAGGCAACCTGGATTTTGCCTGGTCAGGCAAAACTTTTTTTGATTTCATAACCCGTCCTTATAAATCCCTTTTTCATTCTATAATTTTATCCGCTCGAAATTGGCAATTTATGCTTCCGTGAATTTTTTTATTTGAGAAGCTGTTTTTTGTTATCATAGCGGTAGAGGCGCGTTCTTCAACAGATATCGCGCGGCACCTTAAACCGAGGGGGAATCTGAATATGCAGTGTCCTAATTGCAAGGGATCCGGAACATACGCCGGCAAGTGCTGGAAGTGCGGCGGCAGCGGCACGATCAGTTGGGCCGAGGGTTTTGACAATTTCAGCGAATTCGGAATAAACGGCGACCCGCGGCAGTTTGAATGCCCGGTTTGCGGAAGCGAAGGAACCGGAATTTTTACCTGCCAGGTATGCCATGGTTCCGGCGCCGTCGAGAATTACAGCGCCAATAACACCGCCTATAACTACCCGGATTATAAATTGTCGTTCGAGCCGCATGACAACGCTGATCTGTCAATTGAACCGATGAGCAATATAACATCGAACGTGAACAGATAAAAAGAGCGGCGCATGGATAAAAAGCGCAAGCGCGTTGCGATAGTGCTGCGCGGCAGCTTGTTCAATTGCGCGTTCAACAAATCTTACGCGCAAAGCTACCTGCAGAAATATCTGTTCGGAGACGGTTTTTTCTCCGGCGAGCTGTCTTTTTATAAGAACTCCGGCCTGGAGGCCGATATCCTGGAGGAGGAACGTTGCGATCTCGCAGGCGCGGAGATTTTTTCCAGATATGACGTTTTTGATCTTCAGCTCACGGCGGATATCCCGTCTTATTTCGTCCTATATTGCCTGAGCAACGGGAAAAAAGTCTTCGGCTGGGCGCCACGGCAGTTTTTCAGCAAGCAGGCCCAAAGCATTTATCTCGCCCTTCATCCCCCCGGCAGGATCCTCCTGCCGGAACAAATACTGGTTCCAGACAGAAAAGCCCTGGGATCGGCGGCCGTCAGAAACGCCGTTGGGAAATTCCGTTCCGAATACCTGATCGCAAAATCGTTCTATTCGGCCCGCTCCCGGATGCCTGACGGCTCCGATTACAGGATATTTCACCGGGACAAGATAGGGGATTTCGCGGATTTTGCCTCCCGGCAGGACAAATGGTTCCACCGGGATAATGGATTGGTGCTTTCCGAACTCCTCCAGACCAGGGATCCCTATCTGAATGGCAGCAACCATGTAGTACACAAAGTGCATCTGCCTTCGGGGCTGTCCGCGCGCGCCTGCGGCAAGTGGCCGCTTGCCTGCAACAGGATCTCCGGCCAGCTCCAGTTGGCCAAGGCGCGGGACGAAGTGAAAACTATCGGGGAATTATTCCGCCAGCATTCCTGGGAGGACGGTTGCCTGGAAACGTACCGCAGGGAATTATTCGATCTTATCAGGATCATTACCCCGCTACCCTGCCTCTTCGGTGCAGACCTTATGATCTCGGAGGAAGGGCGGCCGTTCTTACTGGAACTCAACAAGATCGCTGCCACATTCCTGCATATTTACAAAAACAACCGGCCAAGCCCCTTGGAAGAATATCTGAACGCTGTTCTTTCCGATAATTACCATAATGGCTTAATGATCGAAAAACTTCAGAATTATATTTCCCTGGCCTCGGACACGGAATCTTATCTTAAACGAACAGTCCTGGCAGGCAGTTCCGGCGTGTATGTCTGCGATTAAGGCAAAACCAAAACCGGCCAGTCAAAAGTAAAGCTATTTGCGACGCACTACACTAGCTCAATGACAGGCGTGTCCGCCGTGATGACCGCAGGCGTGCATGGGATCGGCTTCTTTCAGTTTGCCGGACTTTACGGCTTTTGCGGCTTCTTCCACCGTAGACGCCGGGCTGAGATAAACTTTTATTCCCGCGGCCCTGAGGCCGTTTATGGCTCCGGCTCCCATGCCTCCGGCGACCACGGCATCGGGTTTGGCATTACCCACGGCCTTAAGCGGGTTGCACATGCCATGCTCGTGATCCAGATTTCCATTGTCTATGATCTCACAGTTAAGCGTTTCAGTGTCGCAAACCGTAAAATACGGCGCGCTGCCGAAATGCCCGTAGACTTTCGCTTTCAGTCCGTCTTTTGTTTCAGTCGGTATACAGATTTTCATTTATGTCCTCCTCCACAGTATTCCCGCTATAATGTAACAACTTGACCGCCGGCAGTCAACTTACTTTTACTTTTTTGCCGCTTCGATGGCCGCCAAAAGTTCCTGCAGCGCGGAATTAAGATCGGTTTTGCCGGTTTCCCAGATAACCGGCCTCTCCAGCGCCAATGAACGGATTATCCGCTCCAGCAAGTAATCCCTGACCACTACAACAAGCGGAACTCCAAGGCCGCGCAGCTTATCAAAAGCCGGCGCCCAGCCTTTTCCCTCCAGCTCAAGAAAACCGAGCTCATCCACGAACACCGCGTCGGCGGAAGCCGTTTTTTCGCCGGCCAGCGCTCTCAGGCCCGCGGAAAGACCTTCCTCATAAAAATTAAAATCGCCTGCCACTATAATTCCGGATCCGCCGCGGCGGCAAAGGGGCGTCCTGACCCCGGAATCCAGATCTATCACGTCGAAACCCGCGCGCGCTCCATCCCGCCAGAGTCCGGCCGACAAGATCCCGCCCGGCTTTTTACCGGACGCGCGCAGCTCCCCGGCCAGGGCGGAGACGAACGAACTTTTACCACAGCCGTGACCGCCCGTGATAACAAAGACTTTTTGCCCGTCAAAGCCGGCGAGCCAGCCCGGCATTCTGGCGATCGCCCCGCCAAGCGATCGCACGGGACTTTTAACAAGTTCAGCCCCTCCCGGCATGGCGTTAAGCACCGCGGGAAGGGTGCCGAATGCCTGTTCCAGGGTGTCGAAAAATTCACTGCCGCAAAGCCGTTCCAGGCGTAAACGTATGGCGGGGTTAAACAACTCCTCTCCGATAGCTGAAAAGCCGATAGCAAGAACAAATGCCCTGAGCGCCATGTAAAGGCCGGAAACAGGCGAGCCGAGCGCCAGCCCGGCCAGCAGGGAAACCGCCAGAATTCCTCCCCATACGCCGGGCCGTTTCAGCAGCGCCGCCGCCCGGCGATAAAACCAGGCACAGACGGCGGCATATGCCCCGGTGGCCAGACACATGGCCGCGGGCGGCAAATCATGGCCGGCCGACATTGCCGCCGCCACGAAAGCCACATGGAAAACAAGCGCCCACAAAGAATATGCGGGTCGGGGCACACCGGGCTGCGCCGGCTTGCTGTAAATCCCCCCCGGCCCAGGCGATGCGGAACCGCCGGCCCCGGTATATTTCACGCTGATGCCGATGACAGCCGCGATAAGTCCGCCGGTAAAATACAGCGCAAGCAGAAACAGCAGCGGCCCGTACAAATTGTCCGGGGCAAGGCCTGTAAATGACCGCAGCCATTCAAGTCCTATAACGTAAAGGGCCGCCGCGTCCGGACCATAGAAGAGCAGTATCGAGCCTGTTTTATAGATCAGTACCCAGCCCATAACCAGGCCGCCGCCGAGCAAATAACCGGCAACATTTCCGCCGGACAGACGCACCACTATTTCCAGCAGCACCCCTTCCAGGGAAATGGCGATCATCGGCCCGAGTATGACGGCGCTGGGTGAAACGGATTTCATGGCCGCGCAGACGATACCCGCGCGCCACATGAGGCCGCGCTCGGGCCACAGTCTGTGTCCGGCCACAAGTATAGCTATGCCTACCGCTGTGAGGAACTCACCTGAAAACGGGATGCCGGCGTTGTGGAGAAAACTGCCCAGCACTATTTCCGAGGCGGCCCACAGGCTGCCAAGCACCGCGGCTTTGCGCCAGACCGCACGGCGGCCGCGGCCTGGCTTTAAGCCCTTCACGATCAATTCCGGCATAAAAGCCTTACTCCGGACAAACGTCTGGGAACCATGCCGGGAATAGATTTAGCCATCAGAACCTGAAAGTCGCGCCGGCCAGGAGGCCAAGGTCGTCGGCTTCGTCGTTCAGTCCGAATTTTGCGCCCGCGTCCAGATCCAGGTTCTCCGACGGGGACCAGATCAGGCCGAAGATGGCGGCGGCGGGATGTTTAAGCGACGCAGGATCGGCGCTGGTCTCGGTGGTCAGGTCGGCGCTGACCAGCGTCCCGGGCGCGATCTCAAGGGCCGCGGCGGCGGAAGCTTTGACGATGTGCTCCTCTTCCCCGCCGGAATTCTTATTCAACAGAAAGCCCGCGTTGAGATAGAACTGCCACGGGCCGGAGGCGCGTCCCGCTATCGCGTAAGACCAGAAACCGCTCCTGCCGGAGCCCAGGCCTTTCTCTTCATCGCCGACGGGCAGCGACAGTCCCGGCTTGAGGGCTAAAACCCAGCCGGCTTTTTCAGCCACCTGGAATTTAGCCTCAAGCGCCAGATCGCCCGGCCCGCTTTCAGACATCCCGGCGGAGGTCCATCCCTGCCAGGGCGCGCTAAGGAGAATGTCGGCCTTGCCGTTAAGGCCGTAAGAAAATTCAGCCGCCAGTGAACGGGAATAGACGTCCGCCCCCCCGCTTGCCGCGGAGTATTCGAAGCCGGTCTCGACCTGGCGGACGCCTTTGCCGAGGAAACCGGTATCCTCGCTTATGAGCGGGTGTAAAGCCCGGGCATTACCGCAAAATCCGCCCAGCGCTACAGTTAAAACCAATATTTTTTTCACGCTGCCGCCCATATGTATCCTGGCATAAGCGCGGCAAAAAGGGCAGAATTTTTCCAGCCTGCGCATTGCGCGGCCGTAGGAAGAACCGGGCCAGCGCCGCTTTGCCCTGCAAAACGGACAGATGGAAGAAATAAAAGCCAGTATCTTGTCGCTCATACAAATCTCCATTATCATAAACCTGTTTTTACTCAAATATTTTTCAGATTTTTCCATTCGCGGCCTTTCCACAGATGGAAGATGACCGGGTAGACCAGCAGTTCCAGCGCGAAACTGGTGAAAAGGCCGCCTATCATCGGCGCGGCTATGCGTTTCATCACGTCGGAACCGGCGCCCAGCGCCCACATTATGGGAACCAGGCCCATGAACGCCGCCGTCACGGTCATCAGCTTGGGACGGATGCGCTTCACGGCGCCGCGGATCACGGCCTCTTCCAGGTCTTCCGGCGAGTTCATGCGGCCGGCCTTTTTCATCTCTTCATAGGCCAGCTCCAGGTAGAGCAGCATGAACACGCCTGTCTCCGCATCCAGGCCCATCAGGGCTATCATGCCCACCCAGACCGCTATGGACATATTATAGCCCAGCAGGTACACCAGCCACACCGCGCCTATCAGCGAGAAAGGCACGGCCAGCAGCACGATGGAGGTTTTCACCGCCGACTTTGTGTTCATGTAAATGAGCAGGAAGATCAGGAAGATGGTCAGCGGCAGGACGAACTTGAGGCGTTCGCGCACGCGCAGCATATTCTCGTACTGGCCGCTCCATTGCAGGGTGTAACCGGCCGGGAGCTTCAGTTTTTCCCCCACCAGCTTTTTGGCGTCCTTTACGTACGTGCCGACGTCCACGCCCTCGATGTCCACGTAAACGTACCCTGAAAGCAGGCCGTTCTCGTCGCGTATCATCGCGGGGCCCTGGCGGAACTCTATGTCGGCTATCTGGGCCAGCGGCACGTTCACGCCGTTTTCGGCGGTGACCAGCACCCGCCGCAGCTTGTCCAGATTGTCGCGGAAGTCGCGCGCGTAACGCACATTCACCGAGTAGCGCTCGCGGCCTTCCACCGTGGTGGTAAGGTTCTGTCCGCCTATGGCCGTCATAAGGGACATCTGCGCCTCTTTGACGGTCAGACCATAGCGGGCCAGCGCCTCCCGTTTCAGCGTGAAATCCAGAAAATAGCCGCCGGCGGTGCGCTCGGCGTATACGCTGCGCGTGCCCTTTACCCGGCGGACCAGGCGCTCGACTTCCAGGCCGGTCTCCTCTATTTTTTTCAGATCCGCGCCGAAGATCTTGATCCCGACAGGAGTGCGTACGCCGGTCGTAAGCATGTCTATGCGCGCTTTTATCGGCATGGTCCAGGCGTTGGACACGCCGGGAAATTGCATTCTGGAGTCTATGTCCGTGATCAGTTCGTCCCAGCTTAGACGGTCGTGCCAGACGTGGCGCAGAGGTTTCTGGAGAACTTCCGGCAGCCACGACGAATACCAGCGGTCTTTCTTCCTCCACTGATCCTGGGGCCTGAGCACGGCCACGGTCTCCATCATGGAGAACGGGGCCGGGTCGGTGGAGGTATCTGCGCGGCCGGCCTTGCCGAAAACACGCTCGACCTCCGGGATGGACTTGAGGATCCGATCCTGCGCCTGGAGCAGCTTCTGCGCCTCGGTGACGGAGATGCCCGGCAGCGTGGTGGGCATATAAAGTATGGTGCCCTCATTCAACGGCGGCATGAACTCGGAACCCGTTTTAAGGTAAACCGGGATAGTTGTAACTATAAGGAGCAGCGCGGCGCCTATAACTTTTTTGGGGTGTTCCAGCGTCCAGCGGCAGACGGGCTCATATACCGCGAACAAGCGGCGGGAGATGGGATGCTTTTCTTCGGGATAATATTTGCCGACGGTAACCGCGTTCACCGCATTGGAAAGCCAGACCGGTTTGAAGTTTGCGTAATCCATGCGGGTGAACATCATGCGCAAAGCCGGATCCAGCGTGATGGCAAGTATGGCCGCCACGAACATCGTAAGGTTCTTGGTATAGGCCAGCGGTTTGAAAAGCCGGCCTTCCTGATCCACCAGCGTGAAGATAGGCATGAACGCCACCGCGATAACCAGCAGCGAGAAGAAAACCGCCGGACCCACTTCCTGCAGGGCTTCCAGGCGCACCGCGTGAAAATCCTCTTTACGCCCCCCGCTTTGCCATAGCTCAAGTTTTTTGTAGGCGTTCTCCACCTCCACTATGGCGCCGTCCACCAGCACGCCTATGGAGATGGCGATGCCGGATAAAGACATGATGTTGGAAGAGATCCCCATAAAATACATGGGGATGAAAGCCAGCAGCACGGAGACGGGTATGGTGACTATGGGTATTATGGCCGACGGGAGATGCCACAGGAAAATTAAAATGACCAGGCTTACTATCAGCATTTCCTCGGTGAGCTGACGTTTGAGGGTGGCGATGGCCCGCTTTATCAGATCCGAGCGGTCGTAAACGGTAATCAGTTCCATGCCTTCCGGCAGAGAGGACTTAACCTGTTCTATCCGCTCTTTTACGCGTTCTATAACTCTCAGCGCATTCTCGCCGTGGCGCATGATAATTATGCCGCCAACCGCGTCCCCCTCGCCGTCCAGATCCGATACTCCGCGGCGGATTTCGGGGCCGGAGGCGACCGTGCCCAGACTTTTCAAAAGCACCGGCGTACCGCCGCCGCCGGCGACCACGATGTCCTCTATATCCTTCACGGATCTGGCGTAGCCCTTGCCGCGGATCATATACTCCGCGCCGGAGTATTCTATCAGCCGGGCCCCGGCTTCCTCGTTGCCGTCGCGCACCGCTTTAAGGACCTTGTCGATGGAAATGTTGTAGGCGGCCAGCGAGTTGGGGTTAAGATTCACCTGGTACTGCTTCTGGAAGCCGCCTATCGCGGCCACCTCGGCCACGCCGGGCACCGACTGAAGCTGGTAACGCAGATTCCAGTCCTGGAAAGAGCGCAACTGCGCCAGATCGTGGCGGCCGGTTCTATCCACCAGAGCGTACTGGTAGACCCAGCCCACCCCGGTGGCGTCGGGCCCCATCTCCGTCTTCACGCCTTCAGGCAGCTGCGGCAGTATTTTGCTCAGGTATTCCAGAACGCGGGCCCGGGCCCAGTAGATATCGGTACCGTCCTCGAATATAACATAAACGTAGGAGAAGCCGAAGTCGGAGAAGCCGCGTATGGTTTTAACTTTCGGCAAACCCAGCAGCGAGGTTATGACCGGGTAGGTGACCTGATCCTCTATGATGTCGGGCGAACGATCCCACCTGGAGTAGACTATGACCTGCGTGTCGGACAGATCCGGTATGGCGTCAAGATTTATGTTTCCGGCGCAATAGATGCCGCCCGCCATGGCAGCCAGCGCGAATACCAGCACCAATACCCTGTTGCGCGCCGAAAAAGCGATAATATCCTTGATCATAAAAACGCCAACTGCTAATTGTCCAATGCCGCCTTCATCCTGGACTCGGAATCTATCATAAAATTGGCCGAGGTCACCACTTTCTCTCCGGCCCGCAGGCCGGAAATTATCTCGGCGTAATCGTCGTTCCGGCGGCCGGTCTTAACCTCGCGGGGCTCAAAAGCGCTTTCGCCTTTCATAACAAAGGCTATTTCTTTCTCGCCGGTATTGAGTATGGCGGAGACGGGCACGGCCAGCACCGTCCCCAGGTCGGCCTTTATAACGGCTTCGACGTACATCTCGGAGCGTAATTCCCTGCCCGGGTTTTCGGTCTCTATGCGGGCGCGCAGCGTGCGGGTTTCCTCGGAAAAGATAGGATCCAGGGAGCGCACCGTGCCGGAAAATTCCCGGCCCGGGTAGGCGCGCGAGATGATCACCGCTTTCTGGCCCGGTTTTACCGCGGCCGATTCGTACTCATAAACCTGGGCGTAAACCCACACCTTGTCCTCGGCCAGCAGCAGATTGTCATAACGGCCCGGATCCTTATCGAGTGAGTCCAGCTGCTCTTCGCCTATACCAAGCTGGCGCAGCTTCAGCTTTGAGGAGTCCACCACGGCCCCGGCGCGGTCTATCGCCTCCTGCCAGGAACTGCCCTTTATTTTCTCGTACGCGGCCAGCGATTCGCGGTATTCGCTTATGGCGCGGTACAGATCCGGGTCATAGGCCACCTTACCGGAAGCGCGCACAGTTTTGGAAAGGGAACGGTAAGCGGCTTTTTCAGTTTTGAGACCTATCATTTCCTGCTTTTCCGGAGTCAGGGAAAATATACCGCGTCCGGCCACGGAAGCCGCGGCGGCCGCGGCGTTTTCCCGCTTGACCAGGTGCATGCCGCAGATGGGACAATCGCCGGGCCTGTCCGCGGTATAGTCGGGGTGCATGGGGCAGTAATAAATCTCGGCCTTTTGGCCGGCGGTATGGCCGCCGTGGAAATGCCTGTAGACGATAACTCCCGCGCCGAGCAGGAACACGAAAATAATGCCGGCTGTCAATGCGCTCTTTTTCATAATGGATCCCCGTTCTTTCCGAATTCCGCTCCGGTAAGACTTTCAAGACGCCCCAGCCAGGAGGCATAGGCGGCGATATA
Source organism: Elusimicrobia bacterium GWA2_56_46 (assembly GCA_001799575.1). Classification (GTDB taxonomy): domain Bacteria; phylum Elusimicrobiota; class Elusimicrobia; order Elusimicrobiales; family UBA9959; genus YA12-FULL-51-18. Next base: position 41,876 of record MGTT01000006.1, on the reverse strand, counting down.
TTCGTAGTATTCGCGTTTGGTCTCAAGAAGCGTGCGGTTTGCGTCCACCAGATCCAGGAAGTCGGTTTTCCCCGCCTGGTAGGCGGCTTCGGAAGCTTTCAGCGAAACTTCCGCCTGCGGCAGGGCGGTATTGCCGTATAAGTCGGTCAGACGGCGGTAATAATCCAGTTTCACTGTGATCGTTTTCAATTCCAGGAGGACGGAGTTTCCGGCCGCCTCATATTCCGCCGCGGCCATGTCCCGCTCGGATCTGGCTTCGCGCGTCCCCGCGGACTGCTTCGCAAACCAAAGAGGCACGGTTAGCCCCAGCGATACGTCGTAGGTGCCGTTCATGGCCGCATCGTCCGAAGCGCGGCGCCGCCAGCTCAGCATGAAGTCCGGGGCGTACCCGGCGCGCGCCAGCGACAATTTCTTTTCAGCCGACTTGAGGCGCGAGGCCATGGCGGCGAGGTAGGGATTCTTTGCCAGAACCGCCGCTTCAAGAGAGGAATACTCAAAAACGGGAGCGTTTGCCTCAAGAGGTTCCGGCTCAGCCACCGGGGCGTCGGGGCGTTTACCGCGCAGATTATTCACGCGCGCGGCGGCGGTTTCTTTTTCCTGCCGCGCCGTGATAACCATGTTCATCGCTTTTGAAAGCTCCACCTGGGCCTTTATCGCGTCGCTCTGCGAACCCTGGTTCACGGCGTAGCGGGTTTCGGCTATGCGCGAGAATTTCTTGGAGAGTTCCAGGTTCTCTGAGTAGACGAGTTCGTGATGCCAGGCAAGCGCATATTCGTAAAAGGCGGCTCTGGCTTCGGCCAGCGTGCGGTTTATCCTGTCCTCTTTCAGGCCGGAGTAATAGCCGTTCTCGGCGGCGGCGGCGCCCTTCTGCAGATACATTTTATAAGGGTTTCGGAACGCCTGGCGTATGAGGATATTGCGCTCCGCCGCGCCGGAACCCAGAGTTCCGTCCGCGTACATACGTTCGAATTCCAGCTGCGGGTCTTCGGGCAGCCAGGCCTGTTTGATCCTCGCCGAATAGACCCCGGACAGGGCCGCGGCGGCGGCGATCTCCGGATTGCCGGCGCGCACTTCGTCCAGATAGGCTTTAAGGTTGAGGCGCTGAACTTCCCCGGCCGGCAGGGCGGGGCTCAGCGACAAAAAGATCAGGCCCGCGGTCAGCGTTTTCATATTTCCCCTTAAGACCCCCGCCTCGAATGGAATTTCGGGGCCTTACCCGCGCGGCGTACGGCATTCCCGCTATTTTTTAACGAATGAAGTAATATCCTGGAACAGGACGGCTGAACCGAGACATTTTCCATCCGGAGTGGAAAGCGGAACGGCGGAATATCCGATAATCGAAGGTTTCCCGTTCAGCGTCAGATTTAATTCTTTTCTGGCCGCCGGGGTCGAACAGGAGGCGGCTATGAGTTCCAGAACCTTAAGAAAATCCGGATAAGCGGACAGTACGTCGCGCATAGCGGGGGGATCGTCTTCCCTGCATTCGCATTTCAGATTTAAGATGCGCATGGCGCTGGGATTAAGAGCGAGGATCCGTCCTTTCATATCCATTACCAGCAGCCCGGCGGAAAGGCTGGAAACTATGGCGTCTTTGAACGCCCGGCTGGCCGCGAGATTTTTTATAAGCTTGACATTCTCAAACGCTATGCCTATTTCCCGGCCGACTATGGATATTAATTCCAGGTCGGGAATGGCGAAAGTCCCGCCCCTTTTATTCATGAATTCTATCACGCCCACCGGCACGCCGCGGGTCATTATCGGCGCCGCCAGAATGGATTTTGTCTTGAATCCCGTGGTTCCGTCCACGGCGCCCATAAAGCGGGGGTCGCTCAGGGGATTGTCCACTTTGATCGGCTGGCCGTACTGTGCCACCCAGCCCACCACACCCTTGCCGGTTTTAAATTGAATTTTTTTCAGGGAGTCCAACGGAGCGCCGTAGGCGGACAACGGTTCGATGGTCGCGTCGGGATGTATTTTGAAAATACTTCCGGCTTCGGTATCAAGCGCTTCAGAAACTTTTAAAAGTATGGTTTCGGCGAGCTCGGTCTCGTCGTAAATATAATGTATTTTTTCAAGCACGTCGCAGAGTATCTGATAATGGAACAGGCCTAAGGGCATTACACGCCTCCTGAGATCCAACCGCGCGGGTGGAAAATCCCCGCAGTCCCCATGACAGTATTAATCTACAATATTTGCGCGCGACTATCCAAAAGCTCACGCAATTCCAGTAGACCGAAATCAAAAAATCTTCTTAAAAAAAAGCTCGCCCATTTCTCCTCAAGCGACATCTCCAGTCCGCGGGGCGGGCCGGGATTCCCTGTAACCTTTCAGGGCGTACCAGACCTGGCCCAGGGCTATGCCGCCGTCGTTGGCGGGGACTTTCTCATTGGCGAAAACTTTGAATCCTCTGCTCTCCAGTTTTTCTATTCCCAGGGCGAGGAGAGTACGGTTCTGGAAAACACCGCCGGATAAGACCGCCGTCTTAATGCCGGTCTCGCGGCTGACCGCGCAAACGGCGTCTGCCAGCATCCCGGCAAGACCGGCGTGGAACCTTTCGGCTATGGTACGCGCCCGCCGGGGGCCGCGTTCCCTCACGGCTGCCAGTACCGCGCGCCGCGGGTCGATTATAAAAAACCCATCCTGTTTCCGGATGTCGAACGCGTAAGGCCGGCCGGAAGGGCGGACGCAAAGGCTTTCCAGTTCCATCGGCCCCTGGCCCTCGTAACCGGCCTCCGGTCCCAGCCCCGCGATAAAGCTGAAAGCGTCAAAAAGCCGGCCCATGCTTGAAGTCATAGGGGCGTTGATGCCCCGGGCCGCCAACTTTTCCACCGCCTCCAGCTTTTTCCAGTCCACCCCGCGGAAAAGCCGGCCCGCTTCCCGCCGCCAGCCGGAACCCAGAGCGTCTTTCACCAGCGACAGGGCGGAACGCCAGACCTCGCGCGCCGCGGCATCCCCGCCTGGCAAAGGAAAATAACGCAGTCCGGCGGCCCGGCGCCAGGTCTTATCCGCCACTACGAACAGCTCCGAACCCCAGATCCGCCCGTCCGTGCCGTAGCCCGTCCCGTCAAATGCCGCGCCGATAAATGGCTCTTCGACAGCGTGTTCCGCGGCGGCGCTCAGCACATGCGCCACATGGTGCTGGACGGGAACCTTTACGCCCTTAAGCGAGCGGGCGTAAACCGACGAATGGTAATCGGGATGCAGATCATGGGCGATAATTCCGGGACTCACATTCAGGAGAGCTTTGGTTTTGGCCAGGGTCTCGGCGTAGAAAGCCTGGTTCTTATATTCGCTCTGGTCGCCGATATGCTGCGAGACGAAAGCCTCCCCGCCGCGGGTAAGGCAGAACGCGCTTTTAAGATCCGCGCCGCAGCCTAGCGCGCTTACGGCTCCGGAAAAAGGCAGCTTCACCGAGTCCGGGACATAGCCGCGGGCCCGCCTGACAAGGCGGAACGCGCCCCCGGCGTAAAAGCCCACAGAATCGTCCACGCGGTTATGTATTTCCCTGTCGTGGAAAAGGATAAGGCCGGCCAGCGCGCCCAGATTTTCCTCCGCGCCGGCGCGGTCGCGTGAGATCGGTTCGTCCCGGCGGTTGCCGGAGGTCATGACCAGCGGGCTCTTAAACCCGGATGCGCGCAGCAGCCGGAACAGCGCCGCGTGCAGGGGCGTGTAAGCCAGCATCACGCCTATCGTGTCGAGCCCCGGCGCGACCCGGCCTAAAATTCCGGCGCGTTTTTTCCGCAGCATGACCACGGGCGCGGCCGGAGAGGCGAGCGCCTCGCCCTCGGACCCGGAGATAAGGCAGAACTCTTCCGCCTCCGCGCGCGTCGCCGTCATTACGGCGAACGGCTTGGCCGGCCGGTCTTTCAGGCGGCGCAGCTTCAGAATGGCCGCGGGATCGGAGGCGTCGCAGGCCAGGTGGAACCCGCCCAGGCTCTGTAGGGCGATTATTTTCCCTTTCTTCAAAAAATCAGCGGCCAGCTCAAGCGCGGCGCGGCCGGCCAGTTTCCGGCCGCCGGCTGCGACGCTGACTTTGGGCCCGCATACCGGGCAGGCGTTAGGCTGGGCGTGAAAACGCCGGTTCAGCGGATCCCGGTATTCCGCCAGGCACTCGCGGCACATCGTAAATTCCCGCATGGTGGTGAAAGGGCGGTCATAAGGCAGTTTTTTGACGATGGTGAAGCGGGGGCCGCAATTCGTGCAGTTCGTGAAAGGGTAAAGATAGCGGCGATCCGAGGGATCCAGGAGTTCCCGGCGGCAGTCGGCGCACAGCGCCAGGTCGGCGGGGATACGCGCCCCGGCTTTCGTTTTTCCCCCGCTTTTTATGATGACGAAATTTTTATCGCTCCCGCCGGGGCGGCTGGAAGTTTTAAGCGAATCTATCCTGGCGGCCGGCGGCCGGCGGGTTTGCAGTTCCCGGATAAAACCGGCGAGCTCCGCCTCAGGCCCCTGCGCTTCGATGGTGACGCCGGCGGCGTCATTTTTTACCCAGCCCGAGAGGCGGCGCTCAACGGCGAGTTTATAAACGTGCGGCCTGAAGCCCACGCCCTGGACAACGCCCTTAATGAGGATTTGTTTCCTGATAATTCTGGACATTAGAAGTTAGCCATAGGCCGTAAGGGCGCCGCGCCCGCCATAAGCCATAGGCAGAAAGATTATGGTTTATGGCAGTCTTTCTGCCTACAGCCTAAAGCTTATGGCCTATGGCAGTCTTCGTCGCTGTATCTGCTTTTGAGTAATCCAGTTCGCTGCCTAACAGACTGTGGGGCACCAGATAGACCGCCGCGGTGACCGCGAACGCGGCCAAAAGCCAGGGCCTGGGCTCCCTGGCCCTGAAAACCGCGTAAAGCGCGGCCAGCCAGCACGTTAACATCACCAGCGTCTTGTTGTCCGTCAGGTCATGTCCGAAAGGCCAGCCCGTCCAGTAAGCGCCGAAAGCGTGATACTGCGTGAGCGGGCCGAAAATAAATCCGCCCAGCATGAGGAAGATAATATTGAGTATTACGGCGTGCCTGACCACCGTGTCCGCGGTAAAAACCGTTATAAAAATGCGCACCGAAAAAAGCATGAAAAGGAACATGAATAAGATATGCGGGGCCAGTATGGCTTTCGGCACAACCCCCTTAAACCTGACCACCACCGGTTTGCCGTATAATTCCAGATCGCCTTTTTTCTGTTTTATGAAAACCCGGTATTCCAGTTTTCCGGCCGGCGGCTGCCCGGGGAGCCGCGCGGATAAAACACCGTTCCGGTACGGCATAATTATTTCGGCCCAGGGATCTTCGGTTCTGTACCGGCGCCAGGAGACATAACCTTTCACTTTTTCAGGGGAATTTATTTCTATAAGACAGCCCCCCCCGCCAACGGCGCAGCTCCTGGGCAGGAGGAATCCGGCGGAGGAACCGCCGTCGAGGAATACGGCGTCTTTAAGAGGGTACGTAGGGCCGGTTACACGCTGAAAAACGGCGAAAAGCGCGGTGATAAGGAAACTCAATCCCCAAAAAAAAGTTTTTTTCATGCCCGCCTCAGCAGATCCTGGGAAGTTGTTCGCCTTCGAGCGTCAATACGAGGCGGGTTCCGCCGATGGCGGTCCTGAGGCGCACCTGGGGCTTTTTACCGGACATGACCCGGCCTATGACGCGCGCCTCGCGGCCGTACTTGTGGGAGCGCAAAGCGGCGACTATTTTCGGCGCGTCGGAAGCCGGGGCGAAAAACACGGCCTTTCCCTCGTTGGCGACGTACAGCGGATCCAGGCCCAGCAGGCGGCAGGCGTTCTCCACCGCCGGCTTCACCGGGATCGCGGTCTCGTCTATCTCGATGGCGGTCCGGCTGGCGGAGGCGGCCTCGTTCAGGACGGTGCCCAGGCCTCCGCGGGTTATATCCCGGATGGCCCGCATCCCGGAAGAAGCCCTGAGCGCGCGGAAGATCATGGCGTTAAGAGGGGCGGCGTCGCTCCGGATGCCGCCCGAAAGGCCCAGACGGCCGCGCGCGTTCATGACCGCCACGCCATGGTCGGCCAGGCGGCCGCTGAGGATAACGGCGTCGCCGGGGCGGATAGAGGCGGAAGAAAGTTTTAAACCCGGCGGTATAAGCCCCACGCCCGAGGTATTGATGAACAGTTTGTCCGCTTTCCCTCTTTCCACCACTTTGGTGTCCCCGGTGACGATGCGGACGCCCGCCTCCCGGGCCGCCGCTCTCATGGAGCCGGCTATTCTCCTAAGCTCGGAGATCGGGAAGCCTTCCTCCATGATGAATCCGGCGGAGAGAGCCAGCGGCTTCGCCCCTTTCACCGCGAGGTCATTTACGGTTCCGCAGACGGCTATGCGCCCGATATCCGCGCCCGGGAACCGCAGCGGATCCACCACATATGAATCGGTGGTGAACGCAAGACGCTCTTTTCCCGCCCGGATCTCGGCGGCGTCTTCAAGCGGCGCAAGCGCCGGGTTGAAAAAAGCTTTCAGGAACAGGCTTTCTATAAGTTCGTGCGTCATACGCCCGCCGCTTCCATGCCCGAGTTTTACTGTTTTTTCCAGGATCATGACGACACCTTCTTCTCCGCCGCGCATGGTTTGACCGCCTTCGGGCCGCGGTTTTTCAGCAGGATCTCCAGGAACGCCTTGGCCGAAGACGGCAGCTTGCGCGACTTATTATAGACGAGATAGAGCGGCCTTAAAACCTCCGCGTCGGTGAAACGGGCGACGTGCAGCTTGTTGTCGCGTTCCGCCTCGCGCACGGACGAGAGCGGCAGGATCGAGATGCCCGCTCCTGAGGAGACGGCGGTCTTTATGGTCTCAATGTTGTCCAGCTCCATTTTAATGTTGACTTTCACGCCGTGCTTTTTAAAAAGGTCATCCACGTATTTCCTGGACGGGAACGCCTTGTCGAAGAAGATGAAGTCCCGGCCGTCCAGTTCCCGCACGGCCACCGAACTTTTCCGGGCCAGTTTGTCGGACATACCGGTAAGCAGAACCATTTCATCTTCCCCGATGGGCAGCATGGTGATGCCCGGCAGTTTCCGGTAAGGGCAGGCCAGAATGCCGAAATCCGCGCGGCCGGAGATTATATCTCCGTGGATCTGCGAGAACTGCCGGTATTCCACGCTCACCTTGGTGTCGGGGCAGTCCGCCATGAATTTTCTGATGTGGCCCTGAAGGAAATAAACGCCGGCGCTGTAGATCGTGGAGATCTTTATCTCCTCCGGCGCCCTGGAAGCGGAAAGCTGCTTTATGGAGACCATGGAGTTGTTATAAAGAAGAACCACTTTCTTGGCGGTGTCGTAGAACTTTTCCCCGCAGCGGGTGAGCGCGATCTTATTGGCCACCCGGTTGAACAATCTGCACCTGAGCACCAGCTCAAGTTTTTTGATCTGCTGGCTGACGGCGGACTGGGAAATGTAATTCAGCTCCGCCGTCCTTGAAAAGCTGCCGGTATCCACGAGGTCTCGAAAAACTTTCAATGTCTCTATATTCATAACAGATTCCGTTTATCCTCCATACTTAAACCAGGCCGCGCACGCGCCCTCCGACGACACCATGCAGGGGCCCACTGCGTGGGACGGCGAACACGCCTTCCCGAAAAGACCGCAATCCGCGGGCAGGGCTTTCCCCAGGAGGATGCCGCCGCAGATACAGCCTTTCGGTTCCGGCGCGGCGCGGTAGGACAGCTTAAAACGCTCCACCGCGTCGAATCCGGAAAAAGCGCGGCTGAAACCCAGGCCCGATTTTTTTATCGCTCCGATGGAACGCCAGCGGGCCTCGGTCACGGAAAACACTTCGCGCATTATTTCCAGGGCGCGCGGGTTGCCTTCGGTTCTGACCGCACGGCCGTATTCTGACTCAAGAGCGGGCACTCCCGACACGAGCTGTTCAAGAAGCATATTTATGCCGGCGAGGATATCCAGCGGCTCAAAGCCGGTAACGACGCACGGCGCCGAGTATTTCTCAACTACGAACCTGTAAGGCTCCAGCCCGATAATGGCGCTGACGTGTCCGGGCAGCATAAAACCGGAAATATTATGGCCCGGAACCTTAAGCAGGAGTTCCAGCGCCGGCGGAACCAGCTTAAAGAGCGGGATCACGGAAAAATTCCTGATTTTTTCGGCCCTGGCCCGGAGCACGGCGCCGGCGATAACGGGAGCGGTGGTTTCAAAACCCACCCCGACGAAAACCACCTGCCGCCCCGGATTCTCCACGGCCAGCGCCAGGGCGTCCATGGGGGAGTAGACCACGCTGACGTCGGAGCCTTGCTCGCGCATTGACCGCAGATCCAGGCCGTTGGAGCCCCTTACCTTAAGCATATCGCCGAAAGTGGCGATGATAACTCCAGGGCGCGCGGCCAGTTCAAGCACAAGGTCGATATCGCCCTGGGCTGTTACGCAGACCGGGCAGCCAGGCCCGGAGAGCATTTTCAGTCCTTTGGGAAAGAGACGCCGCATTCCGCTAGCGGCTATAGCCATCGTGTGGGAGCCGCAAACTTCCATAAGCGACACTGTCTTCCCTGTCCTGGAAACGGCCCCGGCGGTAAGGGAAGCCATCTTTTCGAACGCAGAAGCGGCCAGAGTTTTATCGCGCCAAAGCGGGGATTCAAAGTTTTTCGGGTTTTTCAGGGCTTTCATGACCATAGATCTCCTCGAAAAGTTCAAGCGTTTTTTCGGCTTCGGAGCTTTCCAGCACGGTAATGGCGAACCCGGCGTGCACAAGGACATAATCCCCTTTTTTCGCCTGCGGCACAAGATCAAGCGCCACTTTTCTCCTGACGCCGTTGAAATTCACCTCGGCAGTGTTATCTTCTATGGAAAGCAGCTTTCCCGGCACGGCAATGCACATATATTCTCCAGAATGACCGGCTCATTTTAAAAATTCCCCGGGCGGATTATAAGTTTTGTTAATAATCCACTAAAATTATACTATTTTTCGGAGGCCTTTTATTTTTGTATACTATGCTAACGGCAGTAAATTGTGACCGGCAAGCAATGAGCCCGCAAAAAGACGCGCCATACCGATTTATTCAGGAAAATTACCGCTTCGGGGGGTTCAGCGAAGCGACCAAGCGAAGCGCGGGGAGCTAGCGACGATGAAATGGGGGGCAGAGCCCCCCTTGTGGCGTACCGGGCGCCACCTTATAAAGCCCGGCGGTTAATCCGCCCCACCCGCTATGCGGTGCGGGTGGGGTACGACAGAGAGGTTGGGTGGCAGAGCGGTCAAATGCACTGGTCTGTAAAACCAGCGGACTACGTCCTACGAAGGTTCGAATCCTTCCCCAACCATAGTTTTTGTGGAGAGGTGGCCGAGTGGTTGAAGGCGCAGACCTGGAAAGTCTGTAAGCGCCAAAAGTGCTTCGAGGGTTCGAATCCCTCCCTCTCCGCCAGATTTTCTTCCCGGGAAATTTGGCAGAATTTAAGTCCGCCGGATAATTCAACTCCCGCAATTTCTCCGCCGGAAAATCAAATTTTATCCGGACAGCCGTGGAGGCTCCTATGAACAAACTTATGGTCGGACTGTTGATGGGCGGGACATCCTCGGAGCGCGGGGTTTCCCTGGCTACCGGCAAGGAATTGTTCGCGAATATAAACAGGAACCGGTTCGACGTGACCTGCGTCGAATGGAACGCCGATAATTCCTGGACGGAATATTCCGTCAACTCATTAAGCGCGGTAAAAACAGCGCATAAGAACGCCCTGGAATTATTTCGCGGGCTTAAACCGGACATAGTTTTTATCGCCCTGCACGGCGCGAACGGGGAGGACGGGCGCTTGCAGGGATTCCTTGATATACTGGGGATCCCTTATACGGGCAGCGGGGTTCTGGGAAGCGCGCTTGGGATGAACAAGCTTCTTTGCAAACAAATCTTCCGCGCCGCGGGCGTCGCCACGCCCGAACATCTTGTCTGCGGCGGACAGAATCCGGCCGCGGCCGAAGAGGTGGACTTAAAAATCCGGGAAACGATCGGATATCCATGCGTGGTCAAACCGAATGCTTCAGGATCGAGTATCGGGGTGACAAAAGTTCACAACGCCATGGAACTGCCCGGGGCGTTAGCCAGGGCGTTAAAGGAAGACGAGTATATCCTTATCGAAGAGTACATCAAAGGGATCGAGGTCAGCGTCGCGGTAATGGGGGAGCACGACTCCTCCGAAAAACTTGTGCTTCCCATAGTAGAGATCGTCCCGGCGAATGAATTTTTTGATTATGAGAGCAAATATACCGACGGGAAATCCAGGGAGCTTGTCCCCGCGCGCATTTCCAAAGAAGTGGAAAAGCGCCTTGGGGAACAGGCTGTAAAAGTGCACGACGCTTTGATGTGCAACGGCTATTCCAGGATAGATTTTCTGATCAAGGACGACGTCCTGTACGCTCTTGAAACAAACACGCTTCCCGGAATGACCAACAACAGCCTGTATCCTAAAATGGCAAGGGCGATAGGAATGACCTTTCCCCAGCTTATAGACAAACTCATCGACCTGGGACTGGCGCGGTTCCCGAAGAAAGTTAAAACAGGAAATCCGACGGCCTGACAAGGTGATAAAGGTTTATGACCGCTCCGAGGGCCAGGAACGGGCCGAAAGGGATATGGTCGAAACGTTTCGCTTTTCCCGACAGCATCAGACCCACGCCGTAAACGGAACCAAAAAAAGAAGCCATCATAAGCGCCGAGAGCGCGCCCTGCCAGCCGGTCAGGGCGCCGATGCCGGCCATCAGAAAGATATCCCCCTCCCCTACGGCGTCCTTTTTATAGATCTTCTTCCCCAGCCAGGCCATAAGCCAGATAATAAAAGCGCCGCAGGCGACGCCCCCCAGAAAACCCAGGAAACGGCTTAAAAACGGCCCTTCGAAATAAGGATTAAAAGAAAAAGCCAGCAAGCCCAGGCCGGCGAGCCCGTATGAAAAAACATCGGCTATCATCATAGTTTCAAAATCTATGAACGCCGCCACGATAAGGATATAGGCCGCCGCCAGCGCGGCGGAAAGCCAGAGCGGTTCGGCCCGCCATTCCCCGAACAGCAGGATGGTAATGATACCGGTAAGCAATTCCACCGCCGGATAGCGCCAGGGGATAGGCGCCGAACAACTTCGGCAGCGGCCCCGTAAAAAAAGGAAACTTAAAAGCGGAATATTATCGTAAAAATTTATGGGCGTCAGACATTTGGGGCAGCGCGACCGGGGTTTGACTATGGAAAGGCTTTCCGGCAGCCTGGAAATGCAGACATTGAGAAAACTGCCCAGCAGGAGGCCGAAAGCGAATACGAACGCAAACAGTACGGTTGTAAGTATCATTCAGGTTGAGGAATTTCATCCCCGTGCGCGCGCCGCGACAGAATCAAAAAGGCCCCGCGACATTGCGCGGGGCCTTTTTAAACTGAAACTACATCTATTAGAACCCGGACCACGGCGTATAGATGCTGGTATCCGCCCTGCCTTTGATATCCTCGTCGTCGCAGTTCACTATGAAGTTGCCCCATGTGGCAGCTACGGTGGAGTCGTTTTTATAGTTCCAGCCTCCGACATAAGTCGGGACGGCGGTATAATCAACGGCGCTGCTGTCGGCGAGGCCGGTGCCGGGCAGTTTAGCCAGCGGTATTTCGTTGAGGTACTTGGCGCTGGCGGTAAGGGCGGTCAACGCGGCGGCTCCGGACGGGAACCAGCCTTCGTTGTCGCCGTAGTAAACCTGCAGCGCGCTCCTGACGGTGGAGAGGGCGCCTTTGGTCGCTCCTTCCTTGGACTTATTGATCAGATCGGCGAATTTCGGGATAGCTATCGCGGCCAGAATACCGATAATGGCTACCACGATCATAAGCTCGATCAGGGTGAAACCTTTCTTGCTCATTTTCATTTACAATACCTCCGTTTGGATAACACTTCTGATAAACCGCCTTTCGGATAATGAATAGATAATACCCCGGGCCATTTACCAGTCTTAAATTTACCTAATATCCCCAACGCTTGTCAAATAAAATTTGCGTACACCCATGGACACAAAGTAAATATTCACTAAAACCCGTCATCTCCTCTTTTCCGCTCGTCATTCCCGCGTGCTTTTAGCGGGAATCCATAAATCTTTTCTTAATGGATCCCGGCCAAAAGATCGCCGGGATGACGGATTTACTGAATGCATACGACACAAAAGCCCATTCCGTGTCAGGGGATCAATTAATATGTTCCAACTTAATAGGGGAATCAAAAAGATGGCGCGAGTGGACTGGGCCGCAGTTTTGCGCACACCCATGGACACAAAAGCCCATCCCGTATCAGGGGATAGGCTTAGACGTTTTAACTTTATAGGGAATCAAAGAAAGATGGAGCGAGTGGACTGGGCCGCAGTTTTGCGCACACCCATGGACACAAAAGCCCATCCCGTATCAGGGGATAGGCTTAGACGTTTTAACTTTATAGGGAATCAAAGAAAGATGGAGCGAGTGGACTGGGCCGCAGTTTTGCGCACACCCATGGACACAAAAGCCCATCCCGTATCAGGGGATCAATTAAGACGTTCTAACTTCTAGGGACAAAAAAGGGATGGGCGAGAAGGGACTTGAACCCATAAGGCCTTTCGGCCACACGGTCCTGAGCCGTGCGCGTCTGCCAGTTCCGCCACCCGCCCATTAAATCGCAGACAACCGCTGAAACAACATCAGGAATACCAACTTACAATGTGCCGTATCAAGGGCTATGCCCATCGGACGGCCCGATTATGTTACAATTCTAGAATATTTAGAGGCTTAAAACAAATGAAACAGAAAAGACCCGACCTTGAAACCGTGGCGACCAACCGCAAGGCCAGGCATGATTACGAGATACTTGAGACCTTTGAGGCCGGGCTGGTGCTGGAAGGCCCAGAGGTCAAGTCCCTCCGCCTGAAGCAGGCCCAGATAGCCCAGAGTTTCGCGAGAGCGGAAAAAGACGGACTTTACCTTTACGGTATGCACATCCCCCCATACGCGTTCAATACCATCAAAGAACTGGATCCTATCAGGACCAGGAAACTCCTGCTGAATAAAAAAGAGATCAAAAAACTGACGGGCGCCGCCGAAACCAAAGGCCTGGCCATTGTGCCGCTTGAGGTCTATTTCAAGAACGGCTGGGCCAAAGTCTCCCTGGCGCTAGCCAGGGGAAAGAAAGCCCCCGACAAACACGAAGCCGTAAAGAAAAAAGAACTGGATCGGGAACTGCGCAGGGATTTCAAGGAAAAATTCAAAGGATAACAAGAGCGGCGAAAGTTGGAAAGCAGTTTTCTATATCCTAAGCCCCAGGCCCGCGTTCACGAGGCTCCGGCCGTGCGTCAAGGTGTACCCGCCCGAGATATAACCGTAATTCAAAAAAGTCGCCCTGAAGCCGGCCATATACCGGGGCTCCAGAACGGAAACGCGCTTATCCACAAGCGAAGGATCCGCGGTATTGCTCTGCACGGTAAGCCTGGTGTTGTCCGCGCTCACTCCGAAATACGGGGTTATGCCCGGCAGATTCATGGAAACGATCAGGCCGGAAGCGAAATGCGCGGCGTAGAAAAACTTGTGGGCGGCGATGTTCCCCGTGGCGACGAGCATGGCCTGTATTTTTTTCTGGGGCTGGGTAAGGCCGTATTTAAGCCCGCCGCCGGCGAGAGCCATATTATCAAACGAACCGGCCTTGATAAAACCGTCTATGCGGAAAGGCATACCTATTTCCGCCTGCACCCAGCCCAGGCCGAAAGGTTTATTTTGTTTCAGGATACCGTTTTTCTTTTCGGGCTCGAACTGCATCACCGCCCTGCCGCTGATATCAAAACCGCCGAAACCCAGTACGCGCGCGGTCTGATTCGTCCCGCTGCCAAGGAGCCCGCCCAGGTCCCTGGCGAAAGGCTTAAGGTCCGCGGCCGTGGCTCGCGGAAAATCCGCGTAAACGCCGGAACCGGCGTAGGCCGTCTGCATGACGACCGCCGCGAACAAAAATCCTGATAAAAATTTTTTTACCATAAAAACACCTCGTATGTTACTTCTCAGCCGCTCCACCGAGGACTTCTTTAACCGTGGTAAGCCCCATGAGAACCTTTTCAAGGCCATCCATGGCAATGGTGCGCATTCCGCCCTTCATGGCGATATTCTTGACAGGGATGGAGGAGGGATCGGTCAGGAGCTGCAGGCGGATGGCATCGTTAAGGATGAGTAATTCGTGCATACCGCAGCGGCCCTTGTAGCCGGTGTTTTTGCATTTCTCGCAGCCCACGGGATGAAAGAGCTTTGCCCCCTCCGGAACCTTCACATTATTGGCCTCAAAAACCGCCCTTTCCTCCGGCGAAAGATCGCTTTCCTTCTTGCACTCAGGACAGAGCCGCCTGGCCAGACGCTGCGCGAGCACGCCTTTCATGGTGTTGGCCACTACGAAGCGCGGTATGCCCATCTGGGTCAGGCGCTCCAGCGCCGACGCGGCGTCGTTGGTGTGGATGGTGGAGAAAACCAGATGGCCGGTCATGGCGGCCTCAAGGGCGATATGCGCGGTCTCCTCGTCGCGGATCTCGCCCACCATGATAACGTCCGGATCCAGACGCATGAAAGAGCGCAGCGCGGTGGCGAAATCGAACTTTTTGCCTTCGCCGAGTTTAATGTCCGGGTTCACCGGAACCTGCACGATACCGTCTATATTGTACTCCACCGGGTTCTCGGCGGTGAGGATCTTTATGTCGGGGCGGTTGACATAGTTCAAACAGCCGTAAAGCGTGGTGGATTTTCCCGAACCCGTGGGGCCGCAGACCAGCATGAGGCCGAAATTCTTTTTTCCGCCGATACCCTGGAACTGGGTGAGGAGCGTCTTTTCCGTATCGGGCAGGAAACCCATGACCTTGATATCGACGCGAACCGAGGCCCGGTCCAGGATACGCATGACGCAGGACTCGCCGTACACGGTCGGGATTATTTCGACGCGGAATTCTATGGGATTGCCCTTGGCGATGATCTGGATGCGGCCGCTCTGCGGGATACGGCGCTCCGTGATGTTCATGGAGTTGCTCATGATCTTTATCTTGGCGTTGATGGCCTGCCGGTAGGCCCAGGGCACGGAGAAAGAGGCGACCCTGAGCATACCGTCCACACGGTAGCGGATCAGCACCTTGGAGTTTTTTCCGTTGGGATCTTCAAAAGGCTCTATGTGGATGTCCGAAGCCTTGATGTTCAGCGCCCCCAGGATTATGGCGTTGACCAGGCGCTCCACTTCGGGAGCGTTGGCGTCCACGTCGCTGATGTCTTTTTTCTCGGCTTCCTCGGCCAGGGAGAACGACTCTTCCTCGCCGGGGCCTTTGGGCGCGGCCTGGGTGACCGATTCCACAAGCTGATCCACCTGCGCCGCGTCGGCCTTGCCGTACACGGTGTCCAGCACCTTGTTTATCCCCTGGGGCAGGGCAAGGTAAGCCTTGACCTCAAGGCCGGTCCTCAGACCGATATCCTCCACCACCAGAAAATCGCGGGGGTCGGACATCGCCAGGAACATCACGTTGTCCTTGAGGGCGAAAGGCACGCAGGTCTGCCGCATGGCGATGGCTTCGGGCAGAACCTGGACGGTCTCCCTGGGCACTTCCATTTTGGAAAGATCCACGGCCTTAAATCCCCATTCGTCGGCCAGGACTTTCAAAAGCGTCAGTTCGTCTATGAGTTTCAGTTCCGCCAGCGCCTGCTGGAGGGGCTTGTTCTCTTTTTTAGCCAGTTCTTCGGCGACTTTTACCTTGTCATCGGTGACAAGGCCGCCCTCTATCAGGATCTCCCTGATATTTCTCTTCCTTTGGAAACCTTTGACTGGCGGCATAATCGTTATAATTATAAACTTATTACCAGGTTTTTACAAACAAAATCACCTGAACTCCAGGAAGTCGCCTTCCGCCAGACCGGACAAAGCCCTGCCGGGGGCGAGTTCCAGAACGCTTACGGCCCCGCGGATCCAGGGCGAAAACCGCCAGGGCTTCAGGGCCGTGACGACCCTGACCACTTTCAGACCCGCGTCCAGGAAAACGGCGTCTATCGGGAAATTCATAAAACAGGTGTGGATCATCGCGCACGGCTCAAGCCACAACCCCTCCTCCGGACCCAGCGTTTTGCGCGGTATGAGACCGAACAGCCTGGCGGAGAAAGTATCGGCTTTAAGGACCGAGGAAACTACCTGGATATTTTTAGTTTTGTTGAAGACGATCATAAATCAACAAACCCTTTGTCATTCCCGCGTGCCGTTGGCGGGAATCCATTAATCCCTGTTTTTTCAATGGATCCCCGCTTACAGATTGTGGGGATGACAGAACTAGCGGTCTCCTATCATTATCGTAAAAGCGCGAATTTTCCTTTGGACGTGCCCTTGTCCGTCTTTATGAAAAAAATATATATACCGCTGGCAACTTTTTGCCCGGCTTCGTTCGTGCCGTCCCAGAGCTGGGTGGAAAGTTTTTTCACTTTTTCCCCCTCCGTAGTGTAAATTGTTATTTTCAGATCCGAACCTAAAAGCGCGTCCGGTATGGAGAAAGACAGTGGCCGCCCCGTGCCGGGCCTGAACGGATTGGGATAGGCATAAGCTTTCGGCATCGCCTGCGCGGCCGCGAAAGCGGACAAACTCCCGTTAACGGCGAGCATCATCGCCTTATAGGCGTTCACCCGGCCCCGGCCGAACGAGGCGGCGTTTCCAAGTTCGTCGGCCGTATTCCGTATCGTGTCCGCGACCTGCGTACTGGTGAACGCGGGTTTCGCCGAAATGATCAGGGCCGCCAGGCCGGCGACCAGCGGCGAAGCGAAAGAAGTGCCGTCCGCGTAGGCGTATGCCCCCCCGAGGTCGGTGGTGTAAATCCCGACTCCGGGAGCCGACACGCCCGTAGACATATGCACACTGTCATACGCTGAAAAAAAAGCGATACTATCGTTGGAGTCCGTGGCCCCCACCGGAACAACACCTGTACAATTCCCTGGCGAGTTGACCCCGACCGCCAGGCGGGGATCATTGCCTGCGGCGGCAATCACCACCAGACCGGCCGTCCTGGCGGCGGTTATCGCGGTTTGCATCGAACCGGAACAAGGGGTTTGCGTCTCCACGACATTTCCCAAACTCATATTCAGCACTATCCTGCCCGTGGACGCAGAATTCTGCAAAGTTACAGCGTAATTGATGGCTTTGATCATGGCCGCGTCGTCTGTGGCGCAAGCAGACCCGCCCTTATCCGAGCAGTCCGGATTGCAGTCTCCGTCGCTGAACACCTTCAGCGAGATCAGCCGGGCGCCCCAGGACAGACCGGCTATTCCGGAGGAATTATCGGCGGCGGCCGCGGCCACCCCGGCAACGCGGGTGGCGTGATTACAGGCGGCCGTGGAAGGATCGTTCGCAACGCACGAAATATTATCGCATAACCGGCTGGCCCCCGATACCAGTTTAGACGCCAGATCGGGATGCGAACTGTCTATCCCAGTATCCAGCACGGCCACGGTTACCCTGCTGGAAGACCCGGTCTCAAAATCCCAGGCCCGTAAAGCGTCGGTTCGTCTGAGGCCGTACTGCAGAACCAGGGCGGGATCGTTGGAAGTTTTTTTTACGCGGTATACGCCGGACGGCTCCGCGGCCGCCGCACCCGGCAGCGCCAGAAGAACGGGGAGGGCCGCTGAAACGCTCATCCCCTCAGGCAGTCCCACAAGGCTCCAGCCGCCGACAAAGTCCCATGTGACAAGTTTAAACCCGGCTGAGGAAAGGGTATCAGCGGCTGCCGCCGAAGAGACGCCCGCCTCAAACCGGACGAAAGCCCGGCCGCTGGCGACTTCGCGGCCGCGCGCCGGAACGCCGCCGGCCGCGGGGACGGCCGACGGGGCGGCCGGGAGATATTCCACTTTCAAAGCGAAAGCGCCCGGCGCGCAGGAAAACAGCAGCAAGACTAATATACCCGACAGGCGTGTTTTCATTAAAATCCCGCCGATAAATTCAACTGCTTCGTCATTCCCGCTTTTTCACCAGTCATTCCCGCGTGCTTTTAGCGGGAATCCATAAATTTTTACTCAATGGATCCCGGCTGACAGATCGCCGGGATGACGGAATCTTCAATCTTTAATTTTCCCCGCTTTTCTGAATCCTTCTTTCACCGTCTTTTCTATCAGACTTTTAAGCGCCTCGTCTTTCACTTCGAAGTTGTCGGGATAGGCCGCGAAGAGCTCCCCCGACGCTCTTTTGATCACGCCGAAGATCACGGACAGATCTCCGTCAAACGCCACGGTGACATTCGCCACGCGGACCGGCGACTTCAGCATTCTGACTTCGGAAACCGAAAGTCTGGGCGGCGTAACCGGGGCGGACGCCGGGCATTTTTCTTTCAGAAAACACGCTTCTATCTTAACGTAAACCGACTTGGACAGCAGTTTGATGTCCTTGTAGATCTTGTCCTTGTACACGGTCACGGGCATAACCACGGCGCCTTTTTCAAAGGAGATATTTTTAACGGTTGCCGGGCCGGAAAAAACAAAGTCGGCCTTTTTCCCTTTTTCCGTTTTTACGGGGGAAGCCGACATGATCTCAAGGGCGGAAGCGTTCAGGGCCGCCGCGGCCAGAAGCGCGGCCATTATCTTAAACCTTTTCATTCACCCTCCTGATCGTCTTCACGATATCGTAAATATCGTCCAGTTCGTAATCGGCGCCGGAAACCTTGGTGTCGAACTCGTTCCCGTATTTCGCCCAGGCGGTGCGGATACCCAGGGCCTTGGCGCCCTTGATGTCGCGCTCGGCCCAGTCGCCGACCATGATGGCCTCCCGGGGTTCGACCGCGAGCAGGCCCAGGATCTTCCTGAAAGGCTTGGGGGAGGGCTTCCTCTCGCCCGTGTCCTCAAAAGTGACGACGTGCTCGAAATAGTGATGCAGGCCCAGGGCGACGATACGCATCCAGACCGACAGGCGGGGCGCGTCCGACAGCACGCCCATCGCTATCCCGCCCTTCATCAGTTCGGTAAGAGCCAGTTTCACGCGGGGATAAAGCGTCATGTGGCCCTCTTTGGCCCGCTTGTAGCCGATGATGCCGGCGGCGAGGATCCTGTAATCCACGGCCCCGAACTCTTTCACCAGCACCTTGTCGAAAATGTTCTGATCCTCGATCCCGTCTTTCCAGTAGGTCTCGAAGATGGACTCGTACATCTTCTCTTTTTTCATGGACAGCCCGGCGTCCAGCATGGCGTCCACGGCGGCGTCCACGGCGGCGCGTTTCATGCGCATAAAATCCATCAGCGTGTTGTCGATATCGAAAATAACGGCTTTGATCATCTTTTCGGTTCCGTTACCCTTTCCAGGTACTCGAAAGTGCGGGTATCGACCCGGACTTTATCGCCTTCGTTCACGAAGAGCGGGACCTTGATCTCAAGGCCCGTATTGACTTTGGCGGGTTTCATCACATTGGAGACGGTGTCGCCCTTGATCCCACGCACGGTCTCGGTTATGGTCATCACGATATTGGCCGGCAGGGCGATGTTGAAAAACCTGTCGTTAAGGTAAAGGCCTTCCACTTCCATATTCTCGGTCAGGAACTGCATCAGGGGCCCGATTTTGGACACCGGCAGGCCGGCCTGCTCATAATTGACGTTATCCATAAAATGGGCCAGGTTCCCGTCGTTGTACATATAAGTCTTGGGGCGTTTTTCCACCATGACTTCCTTAAACTTGTCTTCGGGGCGGTAGGTGGTCTCTATAATGGCGCCGGTTTCCAGGTTCTGGAGTTTCACCCTGACCACGGCTCTGGCCTGGGATTTGCGATGATGCTGATAAGTCAGCACCTCCACGATCTGGCCGTTTTCATTCGTGAAGATCGAGCCCTCTTTGAATTGCGTGGATGTTATCATGTCGTTCTCCTTGCGTAGAAACAGGTTATAGGGTAGAGGGTTCAGGGGTAAGGCGTTTCTTATTTCTTCCCCCTATACCCTTTACCCTCTACCCTGCCGTTCCGCCTGATATGCCATTACTTTTAAAGCCAGTATCCGTTTTTCCATGGGCGGATGCGTGGCGAACAGATCCGCCGCCAGCCCCATTTTTTCCTCTATAAGACTGCCCCGCGGGTCCGCTATGCACATATGGGCCACGCCGTTGTTTATGGCGTAGGTCGGCGTTACGGCATTACGGATCTTCTCCAGCGCTGAAACGAGCGCCAGAGGGTTGCGCGTCAGTTCCGCGCCGGAGGCGTCGGCGAGGTATTCCCGCTCGCGCGAAATGGCCATGGCCAGCAGGCGGGAAATAAGCGGCGCAAGAACCACCAGCAGCAGCCATGCGATAAAGATTAAAAGCATCGCTATGCCGCCGCCTTTTCTCCCTCCGGAAGAAGACCTGGAGGGAACGGCGCGGCCGTATAAAGAACCGTAGCGCGGGCGCATGGTCCGGCCCGCCAGATCGCTGAGGAGCGCGATAGCGCCCATCAGGGCCGCCGCCACGGTCATCAGACGCATATCGTAATTTCTTATATGGCTCATCTCGTGGGCGACCACGGCCTGGAGCTCCTCGCGGTTAAGCGATTTCAAAAGCCCTTCCGTAACGGCGATAACGGAATTGCGCGGACTTGTCCCCGTCGCAAACGCGTTCAGATCCTGATCCGGCACCACGTAAGCTTCCGGCGGCTGCAGCCCCGACGCCGTCGCCATCTCGGCCACCACGTTCAGGAACTGCCGCTCTTTCTCGTCCGCGGAGACCGCGCGGCGGGCCAGAGTGGAGCGAAGCACCATCCCGCGTCCGTTCAGCATACTGTTAGCCGCCATGCCTAAACCGATAAGCAGGGCCGCGATGGTCCCGAACGGCACGGGCTGGGAGGCGGCGGAAACGTCATAATAACCGGCGGCGTTCCATCCGTATCCGAGAGTCTTCAACGGAGTGAAGCGCAGATAGAAAAAGTCGAAACCCAGGCCGATCGCCAGAAAAAAAACCACGAAAACGAACATGACCGCCCAGGTCATGCGCCGGTTCCTGGCCTGTTGTTCGTAGATGTTCATTACACCGCGAGTTCGACTTTCGGAACCTCGCGCTCTTTGGAATCCTGCGGCAGCTCGAACAGGGCTGCGGCGGAAAAGCCCATCATGGCTGCGAAAACGTTGTTAGGAAAAACCTGCTGCTCGGTATTGAACTTGGTGACGAGGTCGTTGTAAAACTGCCTGGAGAAACCGATCTGGTTTTCGGTGTGGGTCAGTTCTTCCATCAGGGCTTTCACGGATTCGCTGGCCTTGAGGTTGGGGTAATTTTCGGTGAGGGCGATAAGCTTGCCCAGGGCCTGGGTAAGCATGCCTTCCTTAGCCATGAGCTCGTTCAGATTGCCGGCGGATCCGGCGCTCATCGCGGCGGCTCGCGCCTGAATGACCTTCTCCAGCGTAGCGGTCTCGAATTTCATCTCGCCCTTGACGGAGTTGACCAGGTTGGGGATAAGGTCATAGCGCCGTTTCAGCTGCACATCTATCTGCTTGAAAGCGTTAGCGACCTGATTGCGCAGGTTCACCAGCTTGTTGAATATCATGACCACCCACACCACGACCGCAAGAAGCACGACGGCAAGTATCTTCATGATCCCTCCTACTTCGTTAATATTTCACATCCGTTCTTTTTCACCAGCACCGAGTCCTCTATGCGGACCCCGAACTTTCCGTAAAGATATATGCCCGGCTCCACGGTAACGGCCATGCCCGCCCGGAGCGTCTCTTTGGACTTGGTATTCAGGGTGGGCGCCTCGTGGATCTCAAGCCCCACGCCGTGGCCGGTGCCGTGGATAAAATACTGGCCGAAGCCCGCGTCCGCGATATGATCCCGGCAGGCCTTGTCCACATCGGAAGCCGCGGCGCCGGCCCCGACTTTCTTTACGCCGGCTTTCTGGGCGGCCTCCACTATGGAGTACACTTTTTTAAATTCCGCGTCCGGCCGGCCGTGGAAATAAGTCCGGGTGATGTCGGAACAGTAGCCGTCATATACGCAGCCGAAATCCAGCAGCACGGCCTCGTTTTTTCCGAGCGGCCTGGCCGAAGTCTCGTGGTGCGGCAGCGCGGAATCGGGGCCGAACCCGACTATCAGGTTGAACGAAGGGCCCTTGGCGCCCATGGCCTGCATAAGGTCTTCCAGTTCCCTGGAAACCGAGAGCTCCGTGCGCCCGGTCTTTATCCTGGGTTTTATGATCCTGAAAGCCCTGGCGGCGATATGGCAGGACTTGCGCAGTATGGAGATCTCTTCACCCTCTTTCATGGAGCGCAGACCGGCCGTAAGCCCCCTGAACTCCGAAAAACCTTTCTCCAGCCAGAACCGGCCGCGGAGGTAGGTTTCGGTTTCCGGCTCAAAAACCGTCTTTTTCAATCCGGCGTCCTTCACTTTTGAGACCACGGCCTCCAGGAGGCTGTCGGGAGAGGAGGCGTTGACGAAATCCACTTTTGATCTGAAGTGATCCAGAAGCATTTTGGGCATGAAAGCCCAGGCCTCCGTCCGTGACACCAGCAGGACATAACCGTCCATCCGGAATCCGGTCAGGAAATCCTGTTCCAGGGGCCTGGAAAGCACCATGGCGTCAAGTTTTTCATTTTTCAGAAGCCGCTGCAGGTCTTTCAGTCTTTTTTCATGTATGTTCATCGCAGTACAATTATAGCAATTTTGCGTTTATAATGTTCTAAAACGGTGGAAGGATAAACCCCTGGTGATGTCGGTGGAGCGGGTGACAGGCATGGGTTGGATCGGGCCTGCGGGGAACCGGCGCGAAGTCGCCGGGCCCCGCAGGCCCGATGGGCCCCATGGCTGGCAGGCCCCGCGAACCCTCTACTGGGAAATTACACAGAAGTCTTAGCCGAAAGCGGCGAAGAGCTTCAGGTAATCCTCTACCGAGAGGTTCTGCGGGCGCAGGCCCGGGTCGAAACCGGCGGCTTTTATAAGCGCCGCGGTTTCGGCTTTATCCATGCCCCGTCCCATAGACAGGGAGTTCATCAGGGTTTTACGACGGTGAGAGAACGCGTTTTTCACAAAACCGAGAAATTCTTCCCTATGTCCGGCCCCGGCGAAAGCTGCCCTGGGCCTGAAGACCAGCACGGAAGAATCCACTTCCGGCACGGGACTGAAACTGCCGGCCGGCACATCCGCCAGCAGGGAAACCGCGCTCTGCGCCTGGACGGCCACGGAAAGATAACCGTAATCGGAATCCCCGGTTTCAGCCGTTATCTTCCTCGCCACCTCCCGCTGAAACATGAACACCGCGGCCCCGAGCCGGCTGAAAGCCAGCACTTTCATAAGTATGGCGGTGGAACAGTCATAGGGCAGATTGCCTATAAAAGCTATCTTCCCTTCGGAGAAAGCCGTTTCCAGATCCGACTTAAGAAAATCGGAATTAACTATCTTCAGTTCCGGGAAGCGCTCTTTAACGCGGGCGGTCATCAAAGGATCTATTTCCACGACTGAAAGCTTATCCCCCCACAGCGGATAAAGAAATTCCGTCAGGGCGCCGCGCCCGGGGCCTATCTCGACCACGGAACAGAAATCCTCCGGCCGCAGAACCGAAGCAATCCGTTCGCACATCCGGACGTCTTTCAAAAAAACCTGACTGTATTTAGGCATAACCTTATTTCCTCGCCCAGCTTCCAGACGTCTCCGGCGCCCACGGTGATGAGCACGTCCCCGGCCCGCAGATTTTTTGCCGCCTCCATCGCCCCGGGGAATTTCTCGGCTTTCAAGCCCCGTTTTTTCAGGCCGTCCAGAATAAGGCCCGAGGTCACGCCCGGCAGGGGCTTCTCTCCGGCCGCATAAATATCCGTCACATAAGTCATATCGGCCGCCTCAAAAGCGGCCGGGAATTCACGCCGGAGGATGCTGGTTCTGGAGTAGCGGTGGGGCTGGAAGAGGGCGATAATTCTGCCGCCTTTCCTCCTCCGTTTTCCATACATCGAGGGAACCGTTTCAAGCGTGGCCTTTATCTCGGTGGGGTGGTGCCCGTAATCGTCCAGGAAGATCACCCCGGCGCACTCGCCGGTTTTCTCCAGGCGGCGCTTGACGCCCTTAAAATCCGCAAGCCCTTTCGCAAGTCCTTTAAACTCATAGCCGAGGTAGCGCCCGGCGGCCAGGGCGGCCAGCGAATTCAGCGCGTTATGCCGCCCGGAGATCCCGAGCGTGACCCTGCCCGTCTTTCTCCCCTTAAAATACGCGTCATAAGCCAGACCGTCCGGACCGGAGACAAGATTTACGGCGACCCAGTCCGAACCGGGTTTAAGGCCGTAAGTAATGAGCGGCGCCGCGGCTTTATCCAATATGGAAGCGACGCCGGGGTCGTCGGCGCAGACCACTGCCGCGCCGTAAAAAGGCACTTTGGCAAGATGGGCCAGGAAAGCCGTTTTCAGATTGGCCATGCTCTTGTAGTGATCCAGATGATCGGAATCTATATTGGTAACGCAGGCGACCAGAGGATCGAAATAAAGGAAAGAACCATCCGATTCATCGGCCTCGGCCACCAGGTAATCGCCCGAGCCCAGCCTGATATTGGAGGCTATATTCTTAAAAAGCCCGCCCACCACCACCGTGGGATCCGCGCCCGCCCCCGCCAGGGCCGAGGCGAGCATAGAGGTGGTACTGGTCTTGCCGTGGGAACCGCTCACGGTCACCGTTTTCCTGGAAGAAGCTATCTTAGCCAGCATCAGGGCGCGTGGGACTATCCGTATCCCTCTTTCAGCGGCGGCCGCCCATTCCGGATTGTCCGCTTTGACCGCGGAACTTACCACGACCACGTCCGGAGCGACAATATTGGAAGCCCTGTGCCCGATAAAGATGCGCGCGCCCTCGGCTTCCAGCGTCCGAGTTATCTCGGATTTTTTTAAATCCGAACCGCTGACCCGCACCCCGGTTCTGAGCAGCAGGCGGGCTATGCCGCTCATGCCTATGCCGCCTATGCCGACAAAGTGCGCTTCCTTAATTTCGCCGAGATCCATATTTGCCGTATAATCCATTAAAATTTTCCTATAAACCCGATCCTCTATTCGTAAATATTCAGTAAACCCGTCATTCCCGCGTGCTTTTAGCGGGAATCCATAAATCTTTACTCAATGGATCCCGGCCAACAGATCGCCGGGATGACGGGTTTACTGAATGCGTACCTCTATTCCGCCAGTCGCTTGATCCACCATTCCATCCAGCCGTCCAGACGGGCCAAGACTCCCGACAGTCCGGCCGCGTCCAGGTCCAGCACCTCCGTATCGTCCATCTTGATAAAAGAATCCTCAAAATGCCTGGCGCCTTTGCGGAATGTCGCCAGGCAGGGAGCGGCTGACGCTAACGTTTCAAGGGCCGCGGCGGCCAGTTTTTCGGATTCAAGCGTCAGCGGCCCCAGTTCATCCATCAACGCTATTTTCCCATCCCTCCGCGCGTCGGCCAGGCTGAGCGCGGCCAGTCCGTCTAGAGCGGGCAGACTGACCCCGTATTTGTTGAAAGAAACGGGCGACAATATGGCTTTTGAAGCCATAATTTCAGCGCGGCCGCCGGGAGTCTTGAGCATAAAGCCCTCCCTGGCCGAACCGGAACGTATCTCGACCGTAAAAAAACCGCCCAGCCAGTAGGAGTAATTTGAGACGAGCCTGGCTATAAGACGCTTCTTAAGCGCCTCGTCCCCGACCCGCAAAGCAAGATTTTTTTTAAAAGACATAAAATTCAGTGGTTAGTGAATAGTGGCCAGTGAACAGTAATCGGCGACCAACTGTCATTCCTGCGTGCTTTTGGCAGGAATCCATAAATCTTTTTTCAGCCATTTCAGGTTCGCGAGAACGGTCTTGTTTTGCGGCTCCTTTTTAAGCGCATCAAGACAGGCCGCGAGGGCCTTATCCTGCGCGCCTTTCTCCACCCATGCGGCGCATCTGCCGAGATCCGCGGCCGCGCCGGCAGGAACGCTTTCAAAGGCGGAAAGAGCGGCGTCCGGCTCGCCCAGGATAAGCCGGCCGAGCCCCAGCACGATCCCGAAACGCCCGTTTTTCTCCGTGCCGCCGGAAACGTCCCGCAGGTCTTCCAGGGCGTCTTCCACATTCTCCAGCCAGTTGGCGCCCATGACCCACAAACCCATATCGTTCCCGACATCGCGCGGTTTATATACGACACTGGGGGACTCCCCACCAGCGGCGGGGGAAACAGAAGCTTTCCTGGTCTCCAGGCTGATCGACACACGCGTATCAAGATCCTGGCCGGAGGCGGCCTTTACCGCGCTGTCCAGCTCCGAGGCTATCCGGGCCGCCCTGGCCCCCCGGTTCTTTACATCCGACGCGGGGAGCGAGTATTCTCTTCTCAAATAACCGACTTTCGGCCGGTTTAAACCGGCTTCCAGAGCGTCCTTAAGGCCTTTCGGAGCTCCCTCCGGACTCGCGACCAGCCGGGTTTTGGGGATGGAGATCAACTCCGCCTTTATGCTTATGTCCTCGTCGGACGGAACCCTGGCCACAGCGCTCTCCAATGAACCGGGCTTGTCCCTGCCGGGTTCGGCGCCGGGGGATTTACCGGCCCCTGACCGGGAATCCGCCGCGTCCGGGCCGCCGGCATAGGCCAGACTGACCGAAATGCCTCCAGCGGCGTTGGAAGGCGTAAGAAGAAAAGCGTCCTCCAGTAAAGCGTTAAGCCGCTTGTCGTCGCCGGTTTTATAGAGCAGGCAGGCCAGCCTGAAGCGGGCGACATTATCGCCTGGTTTTATACCCAGGGCTTTGCGGTACAGGCGTACCGCCTCTTTGATGTTTCCGTCCTTTTCCTCCAGGACGGCCAGCTCCAGCATTGCGTCCTCGTAATCCCTGAACGCGGACAGCGCGCCCCGGAAGGCGGCCTTGGCCTCCGGAACGCGGCCCAGCCTGGAATAAATGAGGCCCAATTGGTAAAGGTACAGCGGGTTCTTGGGCTCCAGCCTGGCCGCGGCCCGAAAATAGTCCAGCGCCTTATCCGTATCGCCGAGGGATTGATATATGGAACCGATGTTCATCCGCACATCCGCCCGATCGGGGGCAAGATCCCGCGCCTTAAGGAATTTTTCCAGCGCGGGAGCGAATTCGCCTTTCCAGGCGTGTACTATGCCCATGAGCTGGTAAGCGACGGGGTTCCGCGGATCCAGCGCGGCGGCGGTCTCGAACTCCGCCATGGCCTTGTCCGGGCTGCCCAGCCAGTACAGGCTGGAGCCGTACAGAATGCGCGCGTAAGGCTCCGCCGGGGTTCTGGCTATAGCTTTGAGGAATTCGTTGGCGGCCTCGGGATAATTCTCCGCCTCCATGAGCATATAGCCCCGGCGCAGATTCGTCAGGCTGGCCTCCTCCATGATACGATCCCAGACCGTGGCCACGCCAGCCGCTTTCCCGTCGGAATTAGGGATCGGAGATTCGCCAGTTGGTTCTCCGGCCGAAGCGGGAACCGTGGGCGGCGGGATGGCGGGGCCCGGCGCGCCGATAGAGGCAAACGAAAGCCCCCGGGACAAAAAAATCCCAAGCGCGAAAGACAGGCAAGCCGCTTTATACATTAAGGAGATTATAATCTAATTGGGGGCCGCTGTCAGCAGCCCCAAACGAAAGGGACACGAAAAGCGCCGTACCGCCGCCTTTCCGTGTCCCTCATCCGCTGCGCGAGCATGATCCCCGCAACCACAACCAGGAGCCCACTTGCCTCCCTCATGAGATACCGCCCGCCGCACCTTAATTATAGCAGACCCCCCTTGACTTGTCAAGACCCACGCACTCAGCGTTTTTTTCCGACGGTGATCTGGCGGGCGGCGTTGAACTTTCCCTCAAAACCCAGAAGATCCACATAAGAAACGCGCATCCAGTATGACCCCGGCTGGAGCAGCTCGGCCAGGTCTATCTCGTCGAACGCGTCGTAATTGCGGTTAAGGACGAGATTGCTGAAATTCTGATCCCGCGCGATCTGCAGGTGGTAAGACTGCACCGGATTAGCCACGCTGATCAGCTTGGCTATCTCATTGGCGTCTATGCCTTTGGCGTTGGCGTCGCCGATCTCCGGCATACCTTTTTCATCGACGCCGGGGCCTGAAATCCGCCCCGCCTGCGCGGCCCGCCCGGAAGCGGAAAGCTTCATGTTGAGCGAAAGCCTGCCGCCGTCCATCTTTATCTGGGGAGCCCCGATCTTGGCCGGACCGGCGGCCGGGCCGCCGCCCTCGAACTCCGGCAGGGGCGGCAATTTTACCGGCTGGGAGGGCGGCATATCCACCTTGACCTCGGAAGCGAAACCCTCCGGCACCTCCACCACTTTGCCCTGCGCTTCCACGGCCGCGCGGCCCTTATAAACCTGCACCAGCGTAGTCAGGTCTTCTTTTATCCTGGCCCCGAATTCTGTGTCTTTGGTCCTGGGCGTAATGCGCGCGGAGGCGGTAATAACCCTGGAGCGCAAGCCGCGCATCTCGCCGGCCAGAAGTTCAACATCCGCCTTTTTATCCGGCGGCCTGAGCACGGCGATGGAATTCGGATAGAGATTCAGGATCTCTCCCGTGTAGAACTTCACGTCGGCCCGCGCCTCGGCGGTGGTGCGCAGCGTATCGCTTTTGAACAGGTTCATGTTCAAAACAACGGATTTCCAGTCCGCGGATCCGCTTTTCCGCAGGAGAACGTCGTTTATATAATAAACCAGGCTGGCGGCCCGGTATTGCTCCTTGATGAGGCTTACCGGCACTTTCATAACCATGCCGGGCATGGCTATCGAGGGATCGGAAGACGGCAGACGGTTGTATTTAAGGATCTCGTTCCACTTCCTGGGATCCTTAAGGTAGGTATTGGCGATACTCCAAAGCGTATCCCCCGGCCTGACGACCACGTTCTGAAGCTCCTCCGCGCCCCGTACGGAAAGCGCCAGAGAAAAAATCAGAAAGAGGGCTGCGGACGGCATCCTCATGCGGCCACCCTTATAAATATTTTACCGTGGTCGTCCCGGGCCAGTCCTTTCGGCACGGTAAAAATAAACTTGGCGCCTTTACCCAGCTCGGATTCCACCCGTATAGCGCCGAGATGCGCCGCGGCGATATGCTTGCAGATGGTGAGACCGAGGCCGGTGCCGCCGGCCTTCTGCCCCTTAACCTGCTCGAATTTCTCGAAGATCTTGTCCAGATATTCCAGAGGAATGCCGTCGCCGTTGTCTCCCACGTAGGCGGTGACCTTTTCAGCGTCCTCCTCCAGATGCACGGTGATGATCCCGTTCTCGGGCGCGAACTTGACGGCGTTGCCTATAAGATTGGTGAACATACGCTCCAGCATCGCGCCGTCGGCGTCCACGACGACCGGGCCCGGCGCTTCCAGCACGAATTTTATTTTCTTCCGCTGGCCGAGTGATTCCAGCAGATCCACCATCCTTCTGGCGATCTCATAAACGTCCACCGGCGTCAGTTTAAGCTCCATCCTGCCGGCCTCCATCTTGGCGATGTCCAGGATGTTATTTATCATGCCCAGCAGCCTGAAAGCCGCCCGGTCTATGGAGACCAGCATCTTGCGCTGGGCCTCGTTGACCGGGCCGGGGATCTCTTTCAACAGAAACTCCACGAAACCTTTCACCGCCCCCATGGGATTACGCAGATCGTGAGTGATGGAATGAAGGAACTCCTCTTTAATGCGCTCCAGATCCTTGTCCAGGGTGATATCGTAAAAAGCCACCAGGGTGCCGAGACGCGCGCTCTTGCCAGGCGCCACGATAGGAGCGGAGAAGCATTTAAAGAACCGCCTGGAATGTTCCAGCGCCACCTCTATCTCTTTAACGAAATTTTCTTTGCGGCTGTCCAGCACCTCGGAAACCGCGCTTTTGACCGCGGCGTCGCATATGATATCCGTAAGCGGCCGCCCTTCGATGGCTTCATCCTGATTGACACCCATCACTGAACGGGCCCTGCGGTTGGCAAGCTGCACGCGCGCGGTGTCGTCTATCATCACTATCCCGTCCTCGGTCGAGAACAGGATGGCCTCGGTATTTTTCTGCTCGCGGATAATGCGGTCCACCTGCATATCGGAATAAGTCTTAAGCTGGCGAACCATGTTATTAAAGGTCTCTCCCAAATCCTCAAGTTCGTCCCGGGTATTTATATCCACGGTCTTCGAGAAATCCCCCCCGGCCACTTTTCCGGCCACGCGGGTCAGCTCCAGTATGGGGCCCGTCATCTGCCGGGACAGCAGGAAAGCGGCGACCAGCACGACCAGCACGAAAGCAAGCACCGCGTAAACCGCCTGCCGCCGCATGAACAGGGCGTAACGGAAAGCCTCCTCCCTCGACTGGGTCACGATGACCGCGCCGCCGGGCTCGGCTATCGGCGCATAAGCTCCTATCTGTGACCGGCCGTCCGCGTTCTCATATTCCGCAGAACCCGAGGCAAGAGCGCTGAGGGCCGTTCTGGTGATCGGCCACTCTTTTATGCCTCCAAGTTCGCCGGCTTCCACGCCGGCCGGCCAGGCCGCCGGACGCCCGGCCGGGTCTATAACGACCGGGAAACCGGTTCGGCCCACTTCCTTAAGCTCGCTCGCCGCCGGAAATCTGTCCATGCTGACGGAAGCCCTGAGCGCCATGTCTTTCTGAAAGGGATAAAAGAAAACCATCTCGGCCCGGCCGGAGGACCAGTCAAACCGCGCGGTTATTTTCTTTGAGGCCAGGGCGGAACGGAACGCCGGATCTCCGGCGTACGACCGGAGTTCCTGACCGGATCCTTGCGAAGCTCCGGGCGGCGCCGGAGCGGAGTAGGACGGGCTCAGCGCCTTGATAAGTTCGCGCCCGGAGGCGGAGAGAACGGAAACTTCCTTAAGTTCCGGATTTGTGTCCATGAGGGAGGCCAGCAGCGCCTGCTTGGTCTCCCAATCCAGCTTAAGCATAGCGTCCATAACGAAGCGCATCCGGCCGTCCATGCGGTCGGTATAGGCGCGGAAATCGCCGGCAATGCGTTCCGCCATGTTAAGATGGAGTTCAAGGATGGCGGTCTTGACGCCAAGCTGGCCGATGCTTATCAGCCTGTAACCGAGAAGCGTTATGGGCACCAGCGACACAAGCAGCAGGACCATCACGAATTTGTGAAAAAGCCTGATCTTCATAAAAAATGATTATACCATTACTTCCCTCATCCCTCATCCCTCATCCCTCATCCCTCATCCCTCATCCCTCAGCCTTGCGATATAGGGCTCTATTTTTCTGACGGCGGCGGCGCGGTGGCTCAGAGCGTTCTTTTCTCCGGGAGTAAGTTCGGCCAGGGTCTTATCCGCCCCGGCCGGCAGGAACAGCGGATCGTAACCGAAACCGCCGGTTCCGGAGGGTGAAAGCGCGATGCGGCCCTCAAGCCGGCCTTCCACCGTTATGACCGAACCGCCGGGCGAGGCCAGGGCCATGACGCAGCGGAAGCGGGCCGTCCTTTTTTCCGGCGGAAGGCCGGAAAGTTCGGCCAGGAGCTTTAAATTGTTGGCTGCGCAGGAACAATCGCCGCCGGCGTACCTGGCCGAGTAGACGCCGGGGGCGCCGCCGAGGGCGTCCACCTCCAGCCCGGTGTCGTCCGCAAGCGCCCAGAGGCGGCAGAAAAGGGCCGCGCTCTTGGCTTTCTTCGCCGCGTTCTCCTCCAGCGTAACGCCGTCCTCCGCGACTTCCGGGGCGCCGGGAAATTCATCCAGCGTCTTCATTTCAACGCTTTCAAGTTCCGGCATAAGCTCCCTGAGTTCTCTGAGCTTATGCCTGTTGCGCGTGGCAATAACGATGGTTCGGGTCATATGTTTGACAAGGCGGTGAAGTAAAAGTATACAATAACATATTATGGCGGACGACTTTCACGATTTCCCCGTTCCCCGGCCGGCCGCGGCCCCGTCCCTGGATGAAATAACCGGCAGTTTCAAAGATTTACGCGAGCTCGTGTCCCCCGTTATCAGAACGCAGGCCGCCTCCCTCGTTTTCCACACCATACCGGCTTACTCGGACAGGGAACTCACAATACTGCCGATTTTCACGGATCCCGGACCGCTTAAACCGCCGTACGCCGCCAAACCCCCGCTGACTTTTCTCCGGACGCTTTTCACTTCCCCCTCAGCCGGCGCTTTCGCTTTCGATCCCCGGAACGGGCCGTATCTTTCCACCGGCAGGGAGCGGCTCTTTCCCGCGGAAGCGCGTCTGAGCAGACTTCAGCTCTCGACGGTCATCGGCTTTCTGCAAACGCCCGCCCGCCCTCCGACAGGGGAGCTGGAAACGGCCATAAAGCAGGAGGCCGGAGTCGGAAACCTCCACCGCGCAAATTACCTGGCCTCCGCCCTGCTCACCGTAAACCCGTCCGCGCCCCCTTACGGGCTTTACGCCGGGATACTTATAAATCTGGGCCTTTTGCAGGAGGCCTATGATTACATCAAAACCGCTCTGACACCGGAATTTTTCTATTACAGGGCCTTTATCCTGCGCCTCGCCGGAGACGCGGCCAAAGCCCGGCATTGGCTTGAGAAAATACCGGCCGGCGCGCCTTTCGAGGATAAAAAAAATCTGGAACTGGCCTGGCTGGCTCTGGAAGAAGGCAAGACGGATGAAGCCCTGGCGGCTTTCCGTACGCTTTCGGAGAAATCTTCTGAAAAGGCGGAACCTCTCTTCGGCCTGGGCTCCGCGCTCATGAAGAAAGCCGTGACGGAGCGGAACCCGGCCGGGAACAATGATATACTTAACGCTTTTTCAACCGCGCTTACGCTCCCCTCCCCGCTTATACCGGAAATACTCATGCAGTTGGGCAATTATAATTTCCGCGCGGGAGACCATGCCGGGGCCGCGGAGCGCTACCGGAAAGCCGCGGCCCTCCGCCCCTCGATACAGGCCAGCGCCCGCCTGACACTGGCCCTTATAAAAACGGGAAAGCTGCCGGAAGCCGCGGGACTGATAAACGAGATCGCTCTTACGGATCCCGGCTCGGCCGCAAAACTGGGAACCGAACTGCCGCGCGATTCGGCCTCCGGGCTTCTGGAAGCCGCAAAACAGCACCGCGACTCAGCCCCCGCGCCCCGCGTCCCGCCTCCCCCGCCGCCAGGTTCCCGGCCGCCGGAGGCGGCCGTTACGGCCTCCCTGGAAGTCACCCCCATCCGAAACTTGATAAACGCACGCGGCGCGCGGCCCCCCGAAGACGCTCCGCCCCCCTCATCCCTCATGCCTCATCCCTCATCCCTCCTCCAGCCCCTCCCCTCCGAAGCCGAGACAAGGAAAGACGACTTCATGGGACGGGCATTCAGGCTGGCATCTTCGCTGGAAGACGAGTTCAATAAAAAAATATATTTCAACACGGACGGCCTGGCCGAAGTAGAAAAAAAGCTCCGCCTGACGTTCATCAAGGCCCGGCAGAACCCGCAGGAAGCCGTGGAAACCGTAAAGGATTGTTCCGCTTTCCTGTGCTTTCTACTTCAGGAAAGACACAAGGGCCGCCTCATAAAGAT
Organism: Elusimicrobia bacterium GWA2_56_46; assembly: GCA_001799575.1. Taxonomy (GTDB): domain Bacteria; phylum Elusimicrobiota; class Elusimicrobia; order Elusimicrobiales; family UBA9959; genus YA12-FULL-51-18. The sequence goes on along the minus strand of MGTT01000006.1, from coordinate 8,554 downwards.
GCCGGATTTCGACCATTGGGGCTGGCCCATGGTCTTTGACGCTCCGAAACACATGACGACCTATCCTGTAGCGCGTGTCTGGGAACTGTTATGGAAAGGCGACGTGCCCGAACCAGGCTGGCTGGCGAAATATCTGCAATATGTGGAAGACGAGCTCAGGAGCGGGAAAATTGAACCGCCTCAGGGTGCGGACGCGGTGCGGGGCAGGCTCGCCAGCCACCCCGAGCGCCTTACCGACGCGCGGATCGAACACCGGCGCATAATGATCCTGACCGCGGCGCTGGAAGAAACCGCCAGTATAGACCTGGGCAGCGCCGGGATCCTGAAGCTGGAAAAGGCCCTGAAAGACAAATTCAAACCCGACATCCCCCCCACCGCCGACGGCTGGAAACTGCTGCGCTGTTACGGCCATATTCTGGCCGAAATAGCGGCAAGGGACTTCCAGGCGGTCTGGTACAATACGGACGGCAACGACGGGGTCTGGTCCATGAGGCTTCCCTGGGGAACTTTCATATTCCCTCTCGGCAAGATCTATAAAACCGCCGCGAACAGGGAAAGTCTCGGAGACTATTACAATTCTCTGCTGGCGGACAAATTAAGGGCCGCCAACGGCGGGCTGAGCTGAACGGACTATTGATTCGGCGGAACGATTATTTATAAACTCTGTTTATGACAAAAGCCGCCTTGCTCACGGCCTTTATAGTTTTTACCCCTGCCGCCCTCCACGCCGGCTTTAAGCTCAATACCGTAAGTTCGGAAGACATCAAAGCCGACGCTCCCGCGGCCCCCGCGCCCCGCGCCCCCGGCGAAACCGTTAAGGACTGGACCATCATGGTCTTCATGAACGGCAGGAGCAATATCGAGCCTTTCGCCCTCAACGACATAAACCGCTTTGAGACCGCAGGTTCTAGCGATAAGGTCAACATCGTGGCGGAACTGGGCCGTTCCAAAGGCCTTGAGAACGATACCGCGGCCGACGGCGACTGGGAAGGCGTGCGGCGCTATCTTATCGTCAGGGACATGGACAAAGAGCGCATCGCCTCCCCCGCGCTGATGGATCTGGGCAAGGTCGACATGGGGGATTACAGGGAAGTGGTCTCTTTCGTAAAATGGGCAAAAGCCGCTTATCCCGCCAGGCGCTATATGCTGATCATCTGGGATCACGGCTGGGGCTGGATAGACCCCAAAAAACCAGGAGAGAACCCGCTTGACGGCGGCAAATCCATTTCTCATGATTTCGTCAGCGGCAACTACATCGGCACCACCGATCTGGGCAGGATCTTCAAAGAAGCGGGGCGCGTGGACGTCTACGCTTCCATGGCCTGCTTCATGCAGATGGCCGAGGTGGCGTACGAACTAAAAGACGGGGCCGACATCATAATCGGCTCTGAAGAAGTGATCCAGCTGCCCAGCCTGAACTTCGAGGATTTCTTCGGCCTGATGCTCGCGAATCCCGGCGCCGGCGCGGAACAGGCCGGCGTATACGCCGTGGACACTTTCAAGGAGATGTACTCCCGCCCGGAATACCACGACATGCTGACGCAAAACAAATACGGCACCCAGCTTTCGGCCATACGTTCGGACAAACTGGAGGAGCTGGCGCGGAAAATAAAGAATTGGACCGGCCTGGCCATGCAGGTAAACGACGCCGCGGCTTATAAAAAAGCCCGTACCGGAGTACTGCGCTTTGAGATCGGCGACGAAACCACCGACCCGGACAAGCAGATCTCCTTTTACGGAGATCTGTATCATTTCGTGAAACTCGTCAGCGCCGGTCTGGACGCCGGCAGACCCGGAGCGGACAAGCTTAAAGCCGCCGGCGAGGATCTTAATAAGTTCATCGCCTCCGGCCTCACGGTAAAAAACGTCTATCTGGGCATGGATCGCACGGGAAAAGACTATTCCAACACCCACGGCATCTCGATAAACATACCGGGCAAGCCGGGCAGCCTTATAGAATACTATCCGACCTACTCGCGGCTCGCTTTCGAAAAAGCGGCCGAGTGGAAAAAATTCACCGATTATCTGGAAAAAATAGATTGAAGATTGGAATCTTAAATCTTGAATCTTAAATCCGGACTCTCGAATCGGATCAAGGCATATGTCTCCCAATCCAGCGCGGCCTTACGAAGCGGGTTCCTCTTTCAGGCCCGCTTTTTTATTTCTGCGGGCGGACCAGCGGCGGGCTCTTTCGGCGCTGTACGGCTATGCCCGCGCGGTGGACGACATAGCCGACGAAGAGTCCGCCGGGCCGGAAACCAAAAAAACCGCGCTGGAGGCCTGGAGGGACAGAGTGGAAACGCTGTTTGCCGGCGGCGCGCCCCGGACGCCCCTTGAAAAAGAACTGGCCTGGGCGACAGGCGCTTTTGACATGCGAAAAGAGAACTTTCTCCTGCTGCTCGAAGGCGTGGGGATGGACACGCATAAAAACGAATACGCATCCCTGGAGGAACTGAAATATTATATGTACCGCGTGGCCTCGGCGGTGGGACTATCTGCCCTGGAAATCTTCGGCTGGCACGGAGAAAACGCCCGCGCCTACGCGGAGAACCTGGGTTACGCCGTACAGTTGACCAATATAATAAGGGATGTTTTCGAGGACGCCCGGTCGGGCAGGGTGTACATCCCGGCGGAAGACCTTGAGAGATTCGACTGCGATCCTGACGACCTTAAAAGCCCCGTTTACCCGGATAATTTTATAGAATTGATGAGGTTTGAAGCCGGGCGCGCGCGCGGCTTTTACGCCAGGGCGCTGGAACTGGCCGGCGGAACCGGAAAGAAAAAACTTTTAAGCGCGTTCATAATATCCCAGGTCTATTCCGACCTGCTGGACAAGATGGAAGCGGGCGGGTTCAGGACGGCGGATCGCCGGATCCGCCTGAACCGGTTAGAAAAACTGCGGGCGGTATACAGGGCGTGGAGAACAACATGCTGAAACCGGATTCGTGGATACGGGAGAGGTGTCTTAAAGGGAAAATGATCTCGCCTTTCGTGGAAAGGCTGGTCGCCAGGAATAAAATTTCCTACGGCCTGTCCTCGTACGGATACGACATCCGGGTGGCCGACGAGTACAAGGTTTTCACCGACGTCCACAACTGCGTGGTGGATCCTAAGAATTTCAGCCCCAGATCTTTCGTCGACATAAAAGCGCCGCACTGCATAGTGCCCGCCCATTCTTTCGCTCTGTCCCGTTCGGTGGAATATTTCAGGATACCGCGCAACGTCATAGGGTTATGCATAGGCAAAAGCACCTACGCCCGCTGCGGGATCGTGGTGAACATAACGCCGCTGGAACCGGAATGGGAGGGGCATCTTACGCTTGAGATCTCCAACACCACCCCCCTGCCGGCCAAAATTTATTCCAACGAGGGCATAGCGCAGCTGGTTTTTCTTGAAGCCGACCGCATCTGCGAAACTTCCTATAAGGACAGAAAAGGCAAGTACCAGTCCCAGCGCGGAGTCACGCTTCCCAGGACACTGAAGTGATTTTTTATCTATGCGTTTACAGATCGCGTTCTTATGTCTTCTGTCGCTGATCCGCCCCGCCCCGGCCGGCACGGTCGCGGAAAACCCGGCGCTGCGGGAAGCGGCAAAATATTACGAACTCGGGCGTATCGACAAAGCCCTTGAGACCTGTATCGCGGCCCTGGAAAAAGACCCGGCCGACGAAAATATCTACGCTTACGCCCTGGAAATACTCCCCGAGGGCCGGTCCAAATACCACACCCCCCTCCTCGCTATAACCGACAAAGCCGCCGCCCTGAAAACCGGGACGTATCTCTACTATCTGGGCCGCTGCAAGCTGGCCCGGGGCGCCGGACAAGCCGCCGCGGCGCTGCCGAACTGCAAAAAAGCCAGAGAACTGGATCCCACGGCCTGGCCCGTATACCGGGAACTCGGGCTGACATATTCAAGCCTCGGCGACGGCGACAGAGCGGCGGAAACGCTTACGCAGGGCGCGGAACTTTACCCCGGCAGCTACAAGACTTACTACTGTCTGGCGGCAGAATATGAAAAACAAAAAAACACCGCGGACGCCCTGACAAATTACCGCAAAGCCCTGGAACTCCTCAGCGCCTCCGAAGACTCCGGCCGGCGCGCGCAGACCGCACTGCTCCGGAATAAGATCGAACGCCTCTCCGCGGATGCCCGTTCCAAAACCGCGCAGAAAAAACCCGGCGCTACAAACCCCGCGCCCCGCGCCCCGAACCCAGCGCCAAAAGAATCTTTTGCGGACCGCATGAAAACGGCGGAATACCTCACGCGGCTGGGGAAATATGAAGACGCCGCGGAAGAATACCGGAAAGCGGCGGAGCTGTTCGGCAAGACCGACCCTATGGCGGCTTTCTGCCACCTGAAGGCCGGCCAGATCTATTTTAAACTGAACAAGATGAACAAAGCCATCCTGTACTACGGCAAGGCCCTGGAAGCGAACGGCAACGACCTGAACGCCATGCTGGGTCTGGCGGCCGCCTATGAAGCCGGCGGGGAGCCCAAAAAGGCGGAAGCCATGTACGCCCGCGTATTGAAAGCCGAACCCGCCAACGCGAAAGCCCGCGAACGTCTGGATGAAATAAGTTTCGCCCTTTTGTCCGACAGCCAGCTCCTGGAGGAGCTGCGCGGCCGGGGAGCGCCGGACGACAAAAAGACCGTCCCGTCGCCGGAAGACGTCAACCTGCTCAAAGCCATACGCCTGGCAGAGCGCAACGGCGCCGTGGATTACCTCCGCGCCAAAACCTCTTACACCAAAGGTTCCATAGTAGAGAAACAGGAACCGGATCATGTCAGGCTTATACTCACGCTGGCGGGCTTTAAGAATTACCGGAATTATCTCACCCGCGACGCCGTAAATTTTTTCGAGAAAAAAAACATCCCGCTGCGTGACATCTTCACCCTGCGCGATCTCGCCGGGCGGCCTCTTTTTGACAAGGGCGGACACCTGACCCAGGAAGGGATGCGGGCTTACTGGAACGGAGGAACCGGCGTCAAAAGCTGGCTTATGCGTTATGAAACCGTCTCCAACTCCCCGGAAGACGACAAGTTCAACGCGCGGATCAGGGAACTGCTGAAGACCGGTTTTATGGAAATATCCGAGCCTGAATATTTGTGGCTGATAAAGGCCACCGATTGCCCGGAAGATGTCCTCCAGGCCCCTCCCTGCGGCATTAAAATGCTGACCGCGCCTGGACTGCGAAAATACTTTTTATGTCATGTAGAAACCGAGTTATGCTATACTTCGGCGGCGATGATATTGTCCGGACTTGTAGAACGGTACCGCGCCGGAGACACGTGGATCCCGGAAACCGGCGGAACCACCGCCTTTTTCGGGACCGGCGGAGGAGAAAAGCGCCGCTTCTGCCATAACGGCAGGATCTGGAACGGGGGGGATGTCCCCAGGGGGAAATAGCCATGCCTGATAAACCGGTGGAAGTTCTTATATTGGAAGACGATCCCGATTATTTATTGCTGCTTAAAAAATTTATCGCGGCTTTTAAACGCGGCGATATGCGGCTTTCCGCCGCCGGAAAACTCTCGGAAGCCGTGGATCTCCTGAATAAAAAACGTTTTGATCTTCTCCTTTCCGACCTTAATCTGCCGGACAGCGGAGGCCTGGCTACTTTTCGCGGACTGCAGGCCGCCGCCCCGCAAACCCCCATAATCATCCTGACCGGACTGGACGACGAAACCATGGCCCTGCAGGCGGTCAGGGAGGGCGCCCAGGATTATCTTATAAAAGACGAAGTAAATGCCGGCGTCCTGATGCGCGCGACGGTCTACGCGATGGAGCGCAATAAACTGCTGCAGGAACGCCTTAACCTCATAAATAAACTTACCGCGGCGCTCTCCAGCGTAAAAACCCTGACGGGCCTGCTGCCCATCTGCGCCGGCTGCAAAAAGATCCGCAACGACAACGGCTATTGGGAACAAGTGGAGATGTATCTGAAAGAACACTCCGATATGGAATTTACGCATGGTTTTTGCCCCGACTGTATTAAAAAGCTTTATCCCGAATTGTCGGAAGAGATAAAAAACAGGCCAAGATGAAAATAAACCATAAGATACTTCTGGGCCTTATCTCCCCCCCCATTCTGGCGCTGGCCACCGCCTGGCTGGCCGCTTCCAAAGGCCGCGAGATCAGGCTGATACAGCACACCATCCTGAACGAAACCATAAACAAGATGGAAGCTCTGGAGCGGATTAAAACGGCCGGCGGGGGAATGGCGGGAGCGATGAACTCCCACCGTCGTATGCTGAAACTGGGACAAAAGGATCTGGCGGAACAGGATCTGGCCCGGTTCCGCAGAAACCGGGAAGCGATGGATCTCCATAAAAAGACTTTTGCCGATTCCGAACCCGCCTCCGACGCTGAGATAAGAACATTGCTCAAAGAACTGGACGCCGTGGAGCGTAAAATAGGCCAGGGCGCCGGAGAAGCGGCGCCCGAACTCCGGCCCGGCCCGGATAAAAATCCGGTAAAAACAAGCCTGGGATCCGGGGCGGACGCGGAAAAAGATTTTTTTGACATAATAGCCCGCATGGCCACCCACGAAAAGAAAGAAGCCTGGAGGGATATAAGCTACGCCCAGGGCCGGCTGGGGGAACTCCGCATCATACTGGCGGCGGGACTGCTGGCGTCTTTTTTACTGCTTGTCTGGCTCGCCTCCGTCATCCTCAAATCCATCTCCGCGCCCATCTCCAAGCTTGAGCGGGCCGCCGCCGGCCTGAGCAAAGGAGACTTTGGCGTCCGCGCGGACATCACCTCCAGGGACGAATTCGGAGCGCTGGCCTCCGCATTCAACGCCATGGCCGCCTCGCTGCAGGAGCGTACGGGCGCCCTGGCGCTCGCGAACAAGGATCTGACGGAGGCGCTGGCGAACGTGAAAACTCTTTCCGGCCTGCTGCCCATCTGCGCCAACTGCAAGAAGATCCGGGACGACCAGGGCTACTGGCGGCAGGTGGAAGAATATTTCGACAAGCACTCCGAGATAAAGTTTTCCCACGGTTTCTGCCCCGCCTGCGCGAAGAAACTGTACCCCGAATTTTCCGGCAGGATAGCTGATGAACAAAAACGCGACGGACCGGAACGCAAGGAAAAAATATGACAAACCCGATGAACCACACCAAAGAATACAGAACCCGCCGCTTCATGAACTGGTTCCCGCTGGGCCTCACCTACGCGACTTTCTACATGGGCCGCTACAACCTGAACGTGGCCGGCAAGACTATGATGGATTACTTCCACCTTTCCAAGGGAGAGTTCGGCGTCATCGCAACGGCCGGTTTCTGGACCTACGCCCTGTCGGTCATGTTCAACGGCCCGCTGGCGGATCGCATCGGAGGCAAAAAGGCGATCCTGATAGGAGCCGCAGGCGCCTCGGCCCTGAATCTGATCATAGGCCTCCTCTTCCTGAGCGGCTGGCAGACAAAATTGATCCTGGGCATGTCGCTCCTGTACGCCGCCAACCAGTACTTCCAGTCTTTCGGCGCGCTGTCGGTAGTCAAGGTAAACGCCCCGTGGTTCCACGTCAAGGAAAGGGGAATCTTCGGCGGCATTTTCGGCATCATGATCTCAAGCGGCTACTTCCTGGCCATGACGGTCGGCGGCTGGATCCTGGCCTATCTGCCCTGGTACTTCGTGTTCCTCATTCCCTCCGCGGCCATAGCCGCGATGTTCGCGGTGGATTTTTTTCTGGTGCAGGACACGCCGAAAGCCGCGGGTTTCGAAAATTTCAACACCGGAGACGCCACCTCCAATGACGCGGACCGGGACAAGCCGGCGGACTTCAACCACCTGCTCCGGCGGGTTCTGACCAACCCCGTCATCATAACGCTGGCGGTCTCGGAATTCTGCACGGGATTCGTGCGCCAGGGCCTGATGCTCTGGTTCGTGCCTTTCCTGAGCGAGGTTCACAAGATAGAGCACGGCAGCTCACTGTTCACCCTGGCCGGCAGCGGCGTCACCGCTGGAGGCATAGCGGGCGGCCTCCTGTGCGGCTACCTGTCCGACCATTGGTTCCAGTCCAGACGCGCCCCGGTGGCGTTCATCTTTTACCTGGGCCAGATCGTCTCCTTATATATACTGGGCAGGACCGCCTCGCCGCTGGCGGCTTCGTTTATGATAGGCGTCTGCTGTATGTGGATCTTCGGAGTGCACGGGATGCTTTCCGGCACCGCCTCCATGGACTTCGGCGGCACGAAAGCGGCCTCCACCGTCACAGGGCTGCTGGACGGGGTGCAGTACCTGGCCTCGGGCCTCACGGGTTTCTTCATGGGCTCGCTGCTGGATAAATTCGGCTGGGGGGCCTGGACCTGGATGATAATGCCGTTCTCGCTTACAGGCGCGTTGCTGATGCTGCGGCTGTGGAACGAGACCCCGCTTAAAAAAAGCCCGGCGTCAGGACAACCTGAGGAGCACCGACCGCTGGTCGAAGACGAAGCCTAGGCCGCTGGAATTCTCCCTATGTTGCAAGCAAATAGAAATGTCCGGTAGTAGCGGCATTTAGAAATGTCCGCTTTGTTGCCGTGATCCTGCGTATTGCTCCTGTGGCTTTTT
>MGTT01000005.1 GCA_001799575.1 Elusimicrobia bacterium GWA2_56_46 | reverse complement strand
GGAAACAAAAGTAAGCGCGGCAAAACCGGCAGCTAAAATCTTTTTCATCCTCATAATTGTACCATATGCGGATTTCTCAGCCCAGAATGGTTTTCAGGAAGCCTTTGTGTTTTTTGATGAGCAGGCGGGCTTCTTTTACGTTGATGCCGCGGCGCGCCATCACAATGGCCGTTTTTACGTCGTTGCCTGTGAGATCCAGCAGCCGCCGCGCTTCTTTCTGCGGTACTTGGCCTACCGTGGATGTGATGCGCTCCGCCCTCAGCGCCAGTTTCTGCGAAGTGGTCCTGACGTCCACCATCCAGTTGCGGTAGACCTTGCCGCTTATGATCATGGCAGAAGTGGTCAGCATGTTCAGCGCCAGCTTGGTGGCCGTGCCCGACTTCATGCGCGTCGAGCCGGAAATAGGTTCCGGCCCCACGTCCAGCGCCACGGCGAGGTCCGCTTCCGGCGTGCGCTCGCCGGGATTGCAGGTTATCAGCACGGTCGCGCCCCCGGCCTTTTTGGCGGCGGAGAGGCCGCCTTTCACATATGGCGTGACGCCGCTGGCCGCTATGCCGATGACCGCGTCGCCCTTTTTAACCAGTTTTTTTATCTCTTTAAAGCCGTTCCCGAAAACGTCTTCCGCGCCTTCTTTTGAATGGAATACCGCCATCGGGCCGCCGGCCATAAGCGCCCTGAAGCGTCCGGCTTCCACGCCGTAGGTGGGGGGGAGTTCGGCGGCTTCAAGCACGCCCAGCCGTCCGCTGGTGCCGGCGCCGATAAAGAACACGCTGCCGCCCGCCAGGTAAACCTTTGAGACCAGGCGCGCCGCTTTCTCTATGGCGGGTATGGCCCTGCCGGCCGCCCGGTGAACCAGGCTGTCTTCGTAATTCAGTTTTTCAAGGACTTTTCTTAAGGGTATGCGATCCAGGTCGCGGGTGCGGGGGTTGTTCTGCTCGGTGGGCAGCCGGGAGTACTTTCTGGATTTATCGTTCATATTATTCCTGAATTGCGCCGCTTTGCTCCACCCCGTCCGGAGGAGTGTCTTCGGAGAGGTCTGTCCCGTCCTGCTCCAAAGGCGTGGAGGTGGAGGTTTGGATTGATGGGGCCGGGCTCTCCGTCACCCGGGGGAGCCGGGGATTTCTGAACCAATCGAAGATCCTGCGGATGTTATATTTTGTCACCAGTTCTCCGGCGCCGAAGCCGGCCGGTTCCACTATAGTGGAGATGTTCTCCCTGCCGCAGGACTGTTTGGCAATGTCGTTCAAAAGTTGAAATTCCTTGTATTGTTTGGCGCGGTTGGCTCCGGCAACCAGCAGCAGCGGTCTTTTCCCGTAAGCGCGGAGCGGGTTGACGGAGAGGACGTCGTTCACGTTCAGAGCGGGCGAGAAAGCCGCGGTCATGGAGATCTCCGGGTGTATGGCGGCGGCCTTGATGGCCAGATTGGCGCCCAGTATCGAGCCGGCCAGGATCGTCCTGTCGCCGGTCACGCTGTTGGTGGAGAGATACGCCAGGGCCGCTTCCACGTCGCGGATCATCTTGTTGAATTCGTTGTTGGGGCCGCTTATGGCGAAAGCCTTATATGTGGCGGTGGAACCGTCGGGCGCAAGAAAGCTGTTCCCGTGGCCGCGGAGGTCCAGCGCCAGGTAGCCGTAACCGTAGCGCTTCAGGTAATCGAACCAGAGCTTCCACTCGCTAAGGTTGTTCTTCTGGCTGTGGATGAGCACCACGGTCGGCGCCTCATCGGCCGCTTTCAGATAGCGCGCGTTAAGCTGCCAGCCGTCGTCCGCGGTCAGCGTGATCCTCTCTTCCGCGCGCGGTTCAGCCGCCGGCTGGGAACTGAGCGTCCCCGCGAGAAAAAAAGCAGAAATCAAAAGAAAGAGTCTGGATCTCATAGATATTCGTTAAATCCCTGTATCTCTGTCATTCCCGCGTGTTGTCGGCGGGAATCCATAAAAACAATCTCTTTTTAATATTGGATTCCTGCCAAAAACTTGCAGGAATGACAACGCGGATAATGGGCTCACCGAATAGTTACCTCCTATTATCAGTCCTCCACTATTTCCCCGGGCTTGAACCAGATCTTGATCTCGCGGCCCGCCTCTTCAAGACTGCCGGAAGCGTGCGCAACGTTCTCGTAGTAGCCGTGAGTGCGGCAAATGCGGCCGAATGCTCCGCGGATGGTTCCTGGCGCGGCGTCCTCGGGATTGGTGGCCCCGACCACGGCGCGTACGCCTTTTACCGCGTTTTCGCCCTGGTAGACCAGGGCCAGGATCCGGCGCTTTGAGACTCCGTGAAAGTCGCCTTTCATGAAGCTTATCAACTGTTCGAATTTTTCTTTTACCGCGAAGACTCCCTGGCCTTCCAGGAGGGCGTAGTGTTTCCGTGCCAGTTCGTCGGTCACGGAAACCATTTTCGCGCCTACCATTTCAAAGCCGGCGTTATCCAGGCGGTCTATGGCGAGGCCCGCGAGCCTGCGCTTCATGCCATCCGGTTTTATGAGTACGAGAGTTCTTTCTATGGGCATTGTCGCTCCTTGCAGCCTCTTTACTGTCAGGTATGGGTATTCTACTTTTTTAAAGCCCAAAATGGAAAAACAAAATGTGGCAAAATTCTAAGCCTTGTTTTGCCGTCGCTTAATCTTGTAAAATCTTGTGTGCCTTTCTGGGTAAACGCGGTCTCCGGGTTCGTGGTTACGGAGCGCCGCGCCGGGTGGCTGCGCGTAACGGGAGAACTATGTCCAGAGTAATGATTGTCGACGACGAAAAAGACGTGGTATACCTGATAAAGGTGCTGATGGAACGTGAGCGTCTGGAAGTGATGGAAGCTTACAACGGGCTGGAAGCGTATACCAGGCTCACCGCCCCCGCGGACGACAAGATCCTTCCCGACGCCATTATCCTGGATATCATGATGCCGGAAATGGACGGGTATACTTTCCAGTCCAAGCTTCAGGAGATAGACGGCCTCAACAGCATCCCTATCATCATTCTGACCGCCAAGGGCCAGATGAAAGACCTTTTCGAACTGTCTTCCAATATATTCGCTTTTGTGGAAAAACCGTTCGAGCCGAAGAATCTGGTTAAGATCGTGAAAGACGCCCTGGCATCGAAAAAATGAGTCAAACCGCACTGACCGAGATCGTAAACAACAACTACGCCAAGATCAAGAACCTGAGGGATAAAGGCATAGAGCCGTTCCCTCATCGTTTTGCTATAACCCATAAAATAGACGCCGCGCGCGGGCTGCCGGCCGAAACGCCAGTGGTATGCGCGGGCCGCCTGGTACTCATGCGCGTCATGGGCAAGGCCACGTTCGGCCACATCAAGGACGGCACCGGCAAGATCCAGATCTACGTCAAAAAAGACGCCGTGGGCGAAGAAGCCTACGAGACTTTCAAAAAAAACAACAATGTCGGCGATTTTCTGGGAGTGGAGGGAACGCTTTTTCTCACCCATACCAACGAGCTCACCATCAATGTCCGGAAGATCACTATCCTGTCCAAGGCCGTCAGGCCGCTTCCCGAGAAATGGCACGGCCTGACCGATCCCGAGATCCGCTACCGCGAGCGACATCTGGATCTGATCTCCAACGACGAGACCCGGAGCATTTTTATCAGGAGGGCGGGGATAATCTCCGCCATCCGCCGCGCGCTGGACTCCGACGGTTACCTGGAAGTGGAGACCCCTGTGCTCTGCGACCGGGCCGGCGGCGCTTCCGCCAGGCCGTTCATCACTTTTCACAACATGTACAAGACCGAACTTTACATGCGTATCGCCACCGAACTGCCGCTTAAAAAACTTATCATAGGCGGGTATGACGGCGTTTACGAGATAGGCCGGATCTTCCGCAACGAGGGCGTAGACACGCGGCATAACCCGGAGTTCACCACGCTTGAAGCTTACAAGGCCTATTCCGATTATAACGGCATGGCCGCGCTGGTGGAGAGGATCTTCTCCGACTGCGCGGCGCTGGCGGGCGTGGAGACGCTGGATTACGACGGGATGAAGATAAATATCAAGCCGCCCTTCAGGCGCCTGTCCCTGCCCGAAGCCTGGAAAGCGGCGGCCGGCGAGGACATCCATGAGGTTCTGCTGGGCAAGGCTTTTAACCGTCCCAATCTGCGCAGGCTCGCCGCCAAACTTCATATCGAACACGGGGAGGATACGCCTTCGGCCAAGATTTTCGAGCGTATATTCGACGAGAAGATACAGGCCGGCCTTGAACAGCCCACTTTTGTGATGGACTATCCCACCGCCATCACGCCGCTGGCCAAGTGCAAGGCCGGCGACGAATCCCTGGTGGAACGCTTTGAGTTCTTCGCCGGCCGCGAAGAGGTCGCCAACGCTTATACCGAGCTCAACGACCCCGAAGACCAGAAAGCCCGCCTGCTGGAGCAGCTGCGCCAGCGCGATGAGGAAAAAAATTCCGAGACGGACACGCTGGATGAAAGTTTCATAGAAGCCATGGAATACGGCATGCCGCCCATGGGCGGCATAGGCATAGGCATAGACCGCCTGACCATGCTTTTTTCCGGCAAGCCCTCCATCAGGGAAGTCATACTTTTTCCGCTCCTTAAGCCGGCATCGCCGGCGGTGACCAGTGACAAGTGACCAGTGGTCAGTGGAGAATTTGGATTTCACCGGGCCTGACGCCTTCCAGTCTGTTCACTGACCACTGTCCACTTTCTTTATGTCTGCCGAATTTTTCATCGCCTACCGTTATCTGAGAGCCAGGAGAAAGGGTCTTTTCTCCATGGTAACCACCATTATCGGCGTGGCCGGAGTGGCGCTGGGGGTCGCGGCCCTGATCGTCACGCTGTCCATCATGAACGGCTTCCAGTCCGACATAAGAAAAAAAATAATAGACGCCCAGGCGCATATCAGCGTTTACGGCCAGGTTAGGGCCGACGAACTGTCCGCCTTTAAGACCCGCCTTGAGCGTTCTCCGCACCTGGCCGCCTATTCTTTTTTTGTCATAGGGCAGGGTATTCTCACTTTCGACGACAGATCCACCGGAGTGGTGGTGAAAGGTCTTGATCCGGACGGGGAATTTAAGATCAACAATCTTAAAAACGCCCTGGTGGAGGGCTCGTGGGAGGCCCTTAAGTCCGGGCCCGCCTCCGGCCGTCCGCCGGCCATCCTCCTCGGCGAGGAACTGGCCAAGGGGTTGGGCGCCTGGGTGGGCGACGACGTGATCCTTGTTTCCCCTAAGTCGGTTTCCGCCGCCATGGGCATCATGCCCAGGATGAAAAAGTTCAAGGTGGCCGGCCTTATCCGCACCGGTTATTTTGAGTTCGATAATACCATGGCCTATTGCGGGCTTCAGGCCGCTTCCGGCTTTTTCGGACCGGCCGGCGGCGTGAATGGCGCGGGCCTGAGGCTGGATGACATAAACCGGGCCAGGGAGAGTGCCGGCGCTCTGAGGAAAGAACTGGGCTTCGGCTACTCGGTAAAGACCTACGCCGATATGAACAGAACGCTTTTCGCGGCCCTGAAACTGGAGAAGTTCGTCATGTCCCTGGTGCTGGCCCTGATAATCCTGGTGGCTACTTTTAATATCGCTTCCAACCTGCTGATGATGAGCGTGGAGAAGCTGCGCGATATAGGGGTGCTGCGGGCCATAGGCGCCGGGCCGGGCTTTGTGCGGAGGATCTTTTTCTGGGAGGGGAACCTTATAGCGCTCAGCGGTATCGCGCTGGGAGCGGCGCTGGGCGTGGGTGTCTCCGTTTTTATCGCCGTTTACCCGGTGGTGGAGCTGCCGTCCGACATCTACTACATCTCCAGGGTGCCGGTCGAGATCCGGCTCAGGGATCTGCTGGGTACGGTGGCGGTGAGTTATCTGCTGTGCATGGTCAGCACCATTTATCCGGCCCTGCGCGCTTCGAAAATAAGTCCCGTGGACGCGATAAGATATGGATAAGATCGTAAAAGTGGAAAACCTCAGCAAGACCTACACGCAGGGGCACGAACAGATCCTGGTGCTGGAGAACATAGATTTTGAGATAAAGGCCGGGGAATTCGCGGCCATGCTGGGCCCGTCCGGCTCCGGTAAATCCACGTTTCTGAACCTTATCGGCCTGCTGGATGACTGCTACAGCGGGGGCATCACGCTTTTCGGTTCAAAGATAGAGCCCATGGGCGAGACCGAAAAAGCGGAACTCCGGCGTAAGCGCGTCGGGTTCGTTTTTCAATTCGACTCGCTGCTGCCGGAGTTCACGGTTCTGGAGAACGTGGATATGCCTGCCGCGATAATCGGACATGGGGATCATGCGGCGGCCCTGGCTCTATTGAAGCGTTTCGGCCTTGAGGGCATAGCTCATAAATTTCCCATGGATATTTCCGGCGGCGAAAAGCAGCGCGCGGCTATCCTGCGCGCTTTGCGCAACAAGCCGGGCCTGGTCATAGCCGACGAGCCCACGGGCAATCTGGACAGGCATAACGCCGGAATAGTCCTGGAAGACCTGAAGAAAGTGAACGCCAACGGCGCGGCCGTTCTTATGGTCACGCACAACGAAGAAGCCGCCGCCTGCGCCGACCGCGTCTTCCACCTCTCCGGCGGCAAGCTGGTGGAAACCCGCACCCGCAGATAGGTTGCATTGCTTCCGCTTTATATATTTAAATATTAACGAGATGTACGAAAAACACTGGAAACTCAAGAAGCTGCCTTTCGAGAATACTCCCGATACCGAGTTTTTCTTTGAGTCTGAAAAACACGAGGAGGCTTTTTCCCGCCTTTCCTACGTCATTTCCGAAAAAAAATCCTGCGCCGTTCTCACCGGCGCGTACGGCACCGGCAAGACCCTCGTCCTGAAGGCGTTGGAACGCGAGTTCCAGAAAAAGGGCTACGTGTTTTCTTTCGTCAATAACCCCAGACTGGACGATCTGGGGCTCCTGAAGATGATCCTCCACAACTTTACCGGTTACGACGTGCCCGCGCGCAAGGAAGACGTGCTCATGGGGATGGAAAAACTGCTGCGCGATACCAATCACGATGGGAAACACGTGGTCGTGGTCGTGGACGAGGCCCAGCTTATAGACGAGGTTTCCGTTTTTGAGGAACTGCGCCTGCTGCTGAATTTTCAGACGGAGACCAGGTTCCTGCTGACGCTCGTCCTGAGCGGACAGCCGGAGCTTAAAGGGAAGCTGGATTCCAACAAGCAGTTCAGCCAGCGCATAGTCCTGAGTTATAATCTGGCCGCGCTGGATTTCGAGGAAACAAAAAAATATATCTCGCACAGGCTCAATATCGCCGGCCTGGACGGGAAGATCCTGGACGACGCGGCGCTGGATCTTATTTACGAACGCTCCGGCGGCATTCCGCGGTGGATAAACAACATCGCCAACATGAGCATGCTCACCGCTTTTTCCAAAGGCGAGAAGACAATAGGTCCGGAGACCGTGGTGGAAGCGATAGAAAGCAGCAAGTGAGCTAGGGTAGAGGGCTGGGGCGCGGGGGAAAGGAGATTTTAAAATGAACATCTTAGGCATCGGCCCGCATCCGGACGATCTTGAATTCGGCTGCGGCGGTATTTTTTATAAGCTGGCGCAAAAAGGCCATAAGCTGAATATGCTGGTCATAACCGGCGGCGGCGTAGGCGGGAGTGTCGGCATCCGCAAGGCCGAGCAGGAGAAAGCCGCGGGGCTTTTGAGAGCCCGCCTCTTCTGGGGCGGTTTCCAGGACACCGAAGTGCCTATGTGCCGGGAACTTATCCAGACGGTGGAACGCCATGTGGAGCTGCTGAAGCCGGATCTTATTTTTGTAAACCACGAAGAGGACACCCACCAGGATCACCGCAATGTGGCGAAGGCGGTCATCACAGCCGCCCGTTATACCAAGAATCTCCTTTTTTACGAGGTTCCGACGACTCATAATTTTATGCCGACGGTTTTTTCGGATATCGGCCCCGTCCTCGGGAAGAAAGTGCTGCTTTTAAAATGCCACCGCTCCCAGGTCTACAAGACCCGCGTCAGGAACCTCTCCATCATCGAGACGGTCAAAAGCACGGCCGTGTTCCGGGGCTACCAGGACCGGGTTAAATACGCCGAAGGTTTTGCCCCGCAGCGTCTGCTCCTGGATCTGGTGTTTGGACTGCATAAATGAAAGCGAAGATTTACGCCGCCATAAGTCTTGCCGCCCTCGTGCTGCTTCTGCCCCCGGGCGGTTTTTCCGCCTGGACCTGGCTGGAAGGTCTGCGCTGGGTCTATCTCTTCCTGATGGCTTTCCTCGCCTGCATGGTTCTCTCTCCGGTGACGGTGTGGCTGGCCTGGCGCGTGGGCGCGGTGGACAGGCCGGGGGCGCGGAAGATCCATACGGCGGCCATTCCCCGTATCGGAGGCGCGGCCGTTTACGCCGCGTTCACGCTTACGATCCTCCGCAACCAGCAGATCCCCGTGGAGGTATGGGGCATCCTGCTCGGCGGAACCATTATATTCATCCTGGGCTTCGTGGATGACTGCAGGCAGCTTTCCGCGGCGGCCAGGCTTTTCTGGCAGGCCGTCGCCGCGCTTGCGGTGGCTTTATTCGGCCTGCATCTCAGCTTTCCGCTCAAGATGCCGTTCGGTTATCCATTGTCCGTCCTTCTTTCCGTGATCTGGCTGGTGGGGATAACTAACGCTTTTAATTTCATGGACGGCATAGACGGCCTGGCTTCGAGCATGGGCGTCGTGTGCGCGCTGTTGTTCCTGGGGCTGGGCTGGAACTCAAGCCAGTACGCGTTATCTTTTATGTCGGCCGCGCTGGCCGGCTCCTGCGCCGGATTCCTGACGATAAACTGGCGGCCGGCCAGGGCTTTCCTCGGAGATTCCGGTTCCACGTTCATAGGGTTCATACTCGGCTGCCTGGCGCTTTACGGCAGCTGGGCCACGAACAATCCGGTAGTCGCGATCTCGACGCCGCTGCTGATCCTCGGCATACCCATCTTCGATATCATCTATACCACGGTTTCCAGGATCAGGAACGGCAGCGTCAGGAATGTGCGGGAGTGGCTGGAGTACGCGGGTAAAGACCACTTCCATCACAGGCTCATGTATCTGGGCATGAAAGCGGAATATGCCGTGGGCTTTATCGTGCTGCTGAACGTCTGTCTGGGGCTGGGGGCCTGGACCATGCGCCGCACCGTGACTTCGGTGGGTACCTGGCTTTTGCTGGCGCAGAGCGTGATCATTTTCATAATAGTGGTGGTCCTGATGGTGCTGGGCCGGGAACAGACGGTGGAGAAGAGAGGGTAGAGATACAAAAATATGAACGAGACCGCGATAGCAAAGACCGTGGTGCGCGGCGTGGACGCCGGGCTTTTCCAGCCGTTCACCATTTCCAGCGGGAGCCATAAGCGTCTTGAAAATGTTTTATTGGGCGTCCGGACCAGCGAGGGCGTCTGGGGCTGGGGCGAGGCCGCTATCGCGCCTCATATTACCGGAGAAACCCGGAAACAGACTCTGGCGAACCTTGAAAAAACGGCCGCCTGGCTGGAGGGCCGCGACGTCGCGGATTATTTCGGCCTGCTGGCGGGGCTTGAAGAGCGGCTGGAAAGCAACCGCTGCGCTTTGGCCGCCGCGGGGATGGCGGTTCTGGACGCGCTTACGCGCTCGCTGAAAATACCGCTTTGGCGGCTGTACGGGAGCAAGCCCTCCCCGATCAGGACCGATATCACCGTGGTGATCGGTTCCGAACCCCAGGCTTATGACTTTGCCGCGAGGATGCGTAAGCGCGGTTTTTCCATTTTCAAGATCAAGACCGGTTCCGACGCGGACGCGGATTTCAGGCGCATCGCCGCCGTCAGGAAAGCGGCGCCCGGGGCCGAGATCTATCTGGACTTCAACGGGGCATACGACGCGAAAACAGCCGAGCATTTCGTGTCTAAGCTGGCGAAAGCCGGGATTGTGCCCGGCGTGATAGAGCAGCCTGTGGCCAGGGACGATCGCGAGGGATTGGCCTATCTTTCCAGGAAGCTTAAGATCCCCGTCTGCGCGGATGAGAGCGCTTATTCCGTGGCCGATGTCGTGGAGCTTATCAGGAAAAAGCAGGTTACGGCCATTAATATCAAGCTGGCCAAATTCGGTATGCTGCGCGCGCGCGAGGTGTGGGCGCTGGCCCGGGCCGCCGGGGTGAAGCTTATGATGGGCGAAATGCTGGAAACCGAGCTGGCTTCGGTTTGCGCGGCGCAGTTCGCTTCGGGCCTGGGCGGATTCGATTTTATAGACCTGGACACGCCGCTCCTGATAAAAGAAAAGGTGATGCGGGGGGGAAGATATATTTCCTCCTGCGGAGTTTACGACATCGCGGCTATAAAGGCGGGCATAGGCTATGTGCCGAGGGATGAGAGATGAGGGATCTATGAGGCACATTGTACTGGCTGTTGTCTGCTGGCTCATGTTGCCGGTCGGGGCGGGGGCACAGCCGGAATTGAGGGAGGCTGTCTCAAAGATGCCCGGGGTGGCTGATGCGCCTGCGCAGCGATTGTCACGGTATTATTTCGTTTTGGGCCGCGGCGCCGCCGTTCCGCTCGGCGGGCATTGGGGCGACAGATCCGACGGCTTCAAGCCAGCTACCGCTTTTCTCCTGGAGGGCGCCAGAAAAGTGGACGACACTCTAAGTTACGGGCTGGAAACTTCCTACAGCCTCGGTCACAAAAACAGGCCCATCGCGGATATGGAGATCCGCATTTTCTCGCTTACGCCCTTTTTGCGGGCCGCCTATCAAAACGGTAAGCAGACCTATTACGGCCTTTTCGGGGCCGGAGTATATCAATGGGCCCAGCCGCGTTTCAGCGCGGATGGTAAAACTTACGCGTCCGATTCCGGTTCCAGTTTCGGTATCAATATGGGCGGAGGCGCGATGTATCCGCTGTGGGGGGCTTTCCAGTTGGGTCTGGAACTGCGCTGGCACCACATTTTCGCCATGCGCGGCGATAATTTCAACGTGGATTCGGCCGATAATATCGTGCCCTCGGCCTTCCTCGTCTACGGTTTTTAAGCGGTGTGGGCCCTTGACAGGGATATGGATGCCTGCTACACTATTTTCAGGCGATAGATTTTACGCGTCCGAATGAGTTGTACGCCGGGAGGAGGGTGGTTATGAAAAAAGTGATATTGCTTTCGTTGGGAGTTTTGGTTTTGGGTGCTGTGCTTTTAAACCGGGTTGCAAGCCGGAACTATGATGCCGTGTTTCCGGGCGATTTCCGGGATGCTCTCAAATCAAACAGCGCGCTTGAGCAGGTCGGCCCAGCCGGAAATAGTGGTGCTGTTATTCCCGAACCTGCGCCCCCCAGGGTTTCCGGCTTGGACAAAAATGCCGGCGGCGGGCAGGCGTCCTGGAATATCCCGGTCATGTTCCTGCAACTGAATTCCTCTGCTTTCCGTGGCGATACGGGAGAGGATACGAAGCGTAACGTGAGTGATTTTGTGGGCCAATTGGGAAAAACTATGGTTGGTTACACGGATCATTCCGATTTTCTGACGGTAAAAGTCTTAATGGACAGGGATTTTAATTTTTTTGACCGGATTTTCAATCGTTCACGCATTGAGTCCGCGTTGAAAGATTTACCAGGAGTGGACGTTGTTGTTTACCAACGGTTGCTGATCGGGCAGTCATGGCTTGTCATGTTCAAAAAGTCCATGTACCGCGACCGGGTCGATAAAATTCTGGCCCCTCTGGCCGCCAGACACGGGCTGAAAGTGCAATACCCGAATAGCATCGAAACCCTGGACAGCGGCCTGCTGGAGGCGCAAATTCCAGCGGACTCCGCTAATCCGGCGGCGTATGCCAAGCAATTGTGCCTGCGTTTTCCCGACAAACTCAAGTTTGTCGACCAGGTGTGCTGCGCGTGCGAAAAGAAGTAGCTCGGCGCCGGCCGCCCCCGGGCCTCTGAAAAGGGCAAGGTTATGAAATAGGCCCTAAATAGGTCTTGACAAGTCAAGGTGCGTGTGGTACAATCCTCTATAGCTGCCCTATATGGGCCGCTGAATGAGAACTCCCCGAATAAGGGGAAGCGAAAACCCGCCAAAAGCGGGTTTTCCATTTCCCCGCCCGTGTCAACTCATCAGAAGAATGTTGCCCAAGTTGCGCCTTAAACCCTGAATCTTAAATTAGTATAATTTATATATATAAGACTCGCAGCGCGAGGGAGGCTGTGTTATGGGCAAATTTGTGGAATGCGTACCGAATTTCAGCGAAGGAAAGGATCTTTCCAGGATAAACGCGATAGTGCAGGCCGCGGCCGCCGTGCCGGGGGTCCTGATACTCGACGTGGAAAAGGACGCGGACCATAACAGAACCGTCCTCACCTTTATCGCGCCTGTAGAGACAGCCGTGGAAGGCATGTTCCAGGCGGCCAAAAAAGCCTCGGAACTCATAGATCTTAATCATCACAAGGGAGAACATCCCCGCATGGGCGCGCTGGACGTGGCGCCTTTCATCCCGATCCTGGACACGCCTGTGGAGGAATGCGTCAAACTGGCCGGGGAGCTCGGCGAACGCATCGGCCGGGAACTGGACATCCCGGTCTACCTGTACGATCTGGCGGCCAGGAGAGAAGACCGCAAAGATCTGGCGAAAGTCAGGAAAGGCCAGTTTGAGGGTCTAAAGGAAGATATCGGCAGGAATCCCGACCGGATCCCGGATTTCGGGCCCAACAGGATCCACCCCACCGCCGGCGCCATAGCCGTGGGCGCCCGCAGGCAGATAGTCAATTTCAACGTCAATCTGGACACCACGGATATGGAGTTCGCCAAGATCCTGGCCAAAAAGATCCGGACCACGGGCGGCGGGCTGCCTAACCTGCGCGCCAAGGAGATCTTCCTCGATTCCAAAAAGCAGGTGCAGATCTCCACCGTGCTTACCGATTACCGCGTCACCTCCATAAAACGCGCCCTTGATGAGCTGGAAAAAGAGACAAAACCCAGGGGCATCGGGATCGTGAACACCGAACTTATCGGCCTGACCACGCAGGAGGCCCTGGTAAATTACGCCATAGAGTCGCTCAAGGTGGCGGATTTCAATCCCGAGGTCCAGGTGCTTGAAACCAAGCTCCTGAAGCTTCTCGGTACCTGGCAGACCGGGGCGAATCTGCTTATCGAAGCCTTAGCGAACACCGATCCCACTCCCGGCGGCGGCAGCGCGGCCGGCATAAGCGGGGCCATGGGCTGCGCCCTCGGTCAGATGGCCGCCGGGGTGTCTTTGAGAAGCAAAAAACTCGACGAGTCCCAAAGGCCGTCCCTGGCCGGGCTTGCCGCCGTGCTTGCCGGCTTCCGGACCGAACTCCAGAATTGCGCGAGCGAGGATTCCAAAGCCTACGACGGCTATATGCGGGCGCTCAAAATGCCTAAAGACGATCCGGCCAGAAAGGGCGAAATGCAGAAAGCTATCCTGAACAGTATAGAAGTGCCGCTCAGAACCGCGAAAGCCGCTTTCGGGGCGTTAAGAGAACTGAGAATGTGCAAAGGGATAATGCCGCACGTAATGTCCGATTACAAGAGCGCCGGCTATCTCCTCGAAGCGGCGGTGAAATGCGCCGCCGAAAACGTGTTCATAAACGCCGGTTCCATGGATGATAAAGCGGAGGCGCAGAGAATGATAGACGAAGTAAAAGACTGTCTTGCCGGCCTGTAACATGGCCGAATTTAGTGATTAGTGGTAAGTGATTAGTTTACTGATCTACTCCCCGCTGGCCACTAATCACTAACCACTGTTCACTTGACGAAATGATTTTGAAGGAGATCAATCATGCCCAGCATGGACGCCATATCAAGAAACCTGATGTTGGACAGTTTAAAGGCCTACGCCAGGAAGAACATCTCCCACGATTTTGTACGGGAAAAGGACCAGGCCAATGAATTCCCGGCCGGAATACTGAAAGATATGTACGACCATTCCATCCTGGGCGTACACCTGCTGATGGTGCCCGAGGAATACGGCGGCGTTTCCGGCGGCACCTACGATATCTACCGCATCTGCGAAACCCTCGCGCACATAGACCTGGGCATAGCCACCGCAGTATTCGCCACTTTCCTCGGAACCGATCCGCTCAACGTGGGCGGCACCGAAGACCAGAAGAAAAAATGGCTGCAGCGCATAGCCAAAGAAAACCTGATGGTGGCTTACGCCGCCACCGAGGCGGACGCCGGCTCCGACCTGGTCAATCTGCGCACGCGCGCGGAACATGTCTTGAAGAACGGCGCTCTGGCCGGCTACCGCATCACCGGCAACAAGCAGTGGATCTCCAACGGCGGCGTGGCGGATCTTTACACCGTCCTCGCGCTGGCGCCCGGCGGGCCCAGCTGGTTCCTGGTGGAGCGGAATATGGAAGGCTTCGTTCCCGGCAAGCATGAGGACAAGCACGGAATAAGGCTTTCCAACACCGCGGGTCTTTCGCTGGACGGCGTTTATGTCCCCAAAGAAAATCTTATCGGAGAAGTGGAGGGCCGCGGGCTTCTGCAGGCCCAGGCCGTTTTCGGTTACACCCGGCTTATGGTCGCCGCTTTCGGGCTGGGCGCGGGCTGGGAAGCCGTGGAGCAGGCCGTGCGCTACAGCCAGCAGCGGATACAGGCCGGCGGCCCGCTTTCCGACAAACAGGGCTATACGCATAAGCTTATCGTTCCGCACGCGGTGAGGCTGGAGGCCGCCCGGGCCTATATCGAAGAGACCGCGAACCGTCTTGACGGGGGCGAGCACGGTCTGCAGACGGAAGGCTCCATCGCCAAGTATTCCGCCACCGAGGCCGGCAATCGGGCGGCCGAGGACGCGATCCAGGCGCTCGGCGGATACGGTTATACGCGCGACTTCCCCGTGGAAAAGATAAAACGGGACATAAAGATCACCTGCATCTACGAAGGCACGAGCGAGATCATGGAAATGACGATCTACCGCGGCCGCTGGCAGGAACATCTGAAGACCCGCGGGCGCTACTATGCCGACATCGCGGACCGGATGGACGCCCTGCACGACCGGAACCCCAATGTCGGCGCCCGGTCCGCCGGACTGGCCCTCCGGGCGCTGGCCGCCGTGATGGAAGAGTGCCGCCTGCAAAAGCTTACGCGCCACCAGACCGTCACTTTCAAACTGGGCAGGTTTATAGCCCTGGCCGAACAGGCCTATGTTTTCTCCGAGGCCGCGGCGAAGGAAAAATACAGCGAATCGGTGCGCTTCGACGTCCAGGCCTGGCAGGCCATGGCACGTATTTTCGCGAGGGACGCGGCCCTGGCGATAGCGGCTGAAGGCCCGGCGATGGTGCTCGGCGCCTCGGACGGCGCGGGCGGGCTTTACTCCGCTGTCAATATGGAAGAGGTGCAGGCCGCGCAGAAAGGCATGACGGCAGACATGGATCTGGTGGCCGCCAAGCTCAAGCAGACGTTCAAGGCGAAGTAAGGAGATCACTTATGCACATCGCAGTATTCGTCAAGCAGGTGCCGGATACCACGGAAGTGAAGATCAACATGGAGACCGGCACGCTTATCAGGGCCGGAGTGCCCAGCATCGTCAACCCTTACGACCATTTCGCGCTTCAGGCGGCCATGGAGCTTAAAAAAGCCCACGGATGCCGGGTTACCGTGATCTCCATGGGTCCGCCGCAGGCCAGGAGCGTGGTGCAGATGGGCCTGGCCCTCGGCGCCGATGACGGCGTGCTCCTGTCCGATATGGCCTTTGCCGGTTCCGACACCTGGGCCACCTCCTACGCCCTCGCCAAGTCGGTGAAAAAACTCGGCAAGGTGGATCTGCTCCTGGCCGGGATGCAGGCCATAGACGGCGATACCGCCCAGACCGGGCCGGGCGTGGCGCAGCAGCTGGGGATCCCCCAGGTGACTTTCTGCGAAAAGATAGATGTGGACGGAAAGAAGATAATAGCCCGCAGGCTGATAGACGGCGGACATGAGATTGTGGAAGCCAAAGCGCCGGTGCTGTTCACCATGATCATGCCCAAAGACTACGTTCCCCGGTATCCTTCGTTCCCGGACGTGCATGCCTCCTTAAAGAAGCCGTTCCACGTCTGGTCGGCCGAAGATATAGGCGCCGAGAAGCGGTACCTGGGCTTGAAAGGCTCGCCCACGCAGGTGGCCAGGATCTATCCGCCGCCCCTGAGGGAAAAGGCCGAGATGACTTCTGGCACGGCCCAGGATGCCGTGGAAAAGATCCTTGCCGTCATGCGGCGGGAACATTTTATCGGGGAGTAAGGAAGTTGAGGAGTTTCGAAGGAGATCGCTCATGATAAACGTTTCCAAAAAATGTATAGGCTGCAATAAATGCGTGCCCGTCTGTCCCTTTGCGGCCATCCAGCTTATAGACAGGAAAGCCGTGATAAACGAGGCCTGCACTTTGTGCGGCGCCTGCGTGCAGGTCTGCCCGGTCCAGGCCATAGAGATAGCCCGCGAGGAAGCTTCCACCCGCGATCTCACCGGCCACAAGGGCGTGTGGGTGTTTGTGGAACTTATGCAGACCCAGGCCGGGGACAAGCATCCTCACAAGATAAGGCCGGTCACTTTCGAACTGCTCTCCATAGGCCGCAGGCTGGCCGACGAACTCGGCGAAGAATTGTCCGCGATTCTCCTGACCGATAAGAACGCCGGCTTCGAGAAAGAACTGGGCTCCTACGGCGCCGACAAGGTTTACCTGGTGGAAAACCCTGAGCTGTACGAATATAATACCGATATTTTTTCCACCGCCATCATAGCGCTTGCCCATAGGCATAAGCCCGCCATTATGCTCTACGGCGCCACCATTATGGGCCGGGATCTCGCCCCCAGGGTTGCCTCCTCCCTGTATACCGGCCTGACGGCGGATTGCACGGCGCTTGCCATAAAGGACGGCCTGCTGCTCCAGTCGCGGCCTGCTTTCGGCGGCAATATCATGGCCGACATTCTCAGCCCCAATTCCCGGCCGCAGATGGCGACGGTGAGGCCCAATGTCATGAAGCTGGCCGAGCCCATCTACGGCAAGGTCGCCTTGACGGTGAGGGAAGACATCAAGATAGACAAGAGCCTCAGGCGCGTGAAAGTGCTGGAGAGGGAACTGTCCCGCGAGACCGGCGGGGCTAAAATAGAAGAGGCCAGGATCATAGTGTCCGGCGGGCGCGGCATGAAAACCAAAGCGGGTTTCAAGCAGCTCGAAGAGCTGTGCCGGCTGCTGGGCGGGGTAGTCGGCGCTTCGCGCGGCGCCGTGGACATGGGGCTGAAGGAAAAGTCCCATCAGGTCGGGCAGAGCGGCACCACGGTGTCGCCGAAACTGTATCTGGCTTTCGGCATTTCCGGCGCGGTGCAGCATATCGTGGGCATGAAGTCCTCCGACGTTATAGTGGCCGTCAATAAGGATCCGAACGCCCCGATCTTCAACGTGGCTAAATACGGGGTGGTGGGCGACGCGCACGAGATAGCGCCCAAACTGATAGAAGCTCTCAAAAAAAAGTGACACTATTCAACCGGCTTTTACTGATAATCTTCGGTACGGGACTGATCCCCATCATCCCGACCGCGGTTTTCCTTTTCTATTACCAGTCAGTAGCCAAGCGCAACATCCAGAATCTGCATGAGAACATCGCCCAGATGGCCTCGCTGATGATCAGCCAGAAGGCCGACGAACTGGACCGGCGGCTTTATAATATGTGGGAGCCGGGCGCGGATTACATAACCGCTTCCAACCTTAAAAAGGCCCTCGCCCGCAATCCGGAATTTCTGTTCATGGCGTTCACCGGCCCGGACGGACGCGAGATCCTGAGCGGCGGCGCGCCGGAGATGAAACGGCTTTTCGGTTACGTAGACCTGTCCCGGGATCCGCTGTTCAGAAAAACGGCCGCGGACGGCCGCTCCCGGCTGGGGGAATTCGAGCTCATCTACAATCTGCCTATCTGCCGGCTGATCTACCCTATGGAGAGCGGACATTACGCTTTCGCCGTGATAAATCTCAGGGATCTGTTCGTGAAACTGGGAATGCAGAAGATGGGCGGGACCGGCGGAGTTTTCATCGCCGACCCGGAAGGGAGGGTCTTTTCGCTCCGCGGAGAGACGCAGCCCGTGGACAGGGAAAGCCTCAGGCGTCTTTTTTCCGGCCCGGGTAAAAGCTCCAGGGAGCTTGCCGGCCTCGGGGGGGATCATTATCTCGGCTCCTATTCCGAGGTGCCGGGTTTCGAACTTTACGCGCTCACCCTGCAGGAGCGCTGGGACGCTTTCAAAGGGATAAACCTTATCACCTCGCTCATAGCCTTTTTCCTGCTGGGCATCTCCACCGTGTTTTATTTTTCCGCGCTTATCCTCAGCCGCAGGCTTATAAACCCCGTGGGAGAGCTGATAGAGGGCGCGCGCCGCGTGGCCGGGCGGAATTTCAAACAGCCGGTGAACGAGGCCGCCGATATCTCCGAGATGTCGGCGCTCCTGAGATCTTTTAACGCCATGATGCGCGAGGTGGACCGGTATCACGGCCTGCAGGTGGAAAAAGTGCTGGAGGAGAAACAGAAAGTGGAACTCCTCATAAGCCTTATCCACGACGCTATCATCCTCAGCGACCTCAGGGGTGAACTGCTTTACGCGAACTCCGCCGCGCGCGCCCTCCTGGGGCTTCCCGCCTCCGCCGGCCCGGCGGATATTTTCGGCGGAAAGGACGGAGGCGCGGGCGAAACGCGGCGGGAGGAGCTCAGGAACAGGGTGGCCGGGCTTGTCAATCTGAAAGCCCGCGCCGCTGGGGACATTATAGAGCCGGCCGGATCTCCGGGGGCCAAAAAACATTACCGTATAAGCATGCAGGTGCTTTCCCCGAAAACAAGCGAGCCGAGGGTGTTTATGGCGCTCAGGGACGTGACCCTGGAGGTGGAGATGCAGCGCGTGAAAGAAGATTTTTTTCACGCCGCGGCCCACGATCTGCGCGCGCCGCTTCTGACCATGCAGGGCTACATCAAGCTGCTGGAGCATTCCTGCGGCGCCGGGGAAAAGAACGCCGGCTACCTCTCGAACATCAAAGACTCCAGCGCCCGGCTTTTCGAGATGCTGGAGAATATTCTGGACGTCGCCCGGCTGGATGCAGGCAACCTTAAACCCGAGATGGCTTCCGTAGACGCCGCAAAGCTCTCGGAAGCCGTTTTCGGTAACTTTCAGGCGCTGTTCGGGGAGAAAGGCATCGCGTTCAGGTTAGATCGTCCCGGCGCCGCTCTTCCCGCGTTCAAAGGGGACGAGCGCCTGCTCAGGCGGGTTCTTGAGAATCTCCTGTCCAACGCCTATAAATTCACGCCCCGGGGCGGCACGGTGGTTATGGGCCTGGCGGCGGAAAATAATTCCGTATCCTTTTATATTTCCGACACCGGCCCCGGCATACCGGAGGGGCAGCGTGAAGCCGTCTTCGAAAAATACAAGCAGCTGGATAACGATGGAAGCGAACAGAGGGGTTTCGGCCTCGGGCTGGCCATCTCAAAGAGAATAGTCGAATTGCATAAGGGCAGGATCAGGGCGGAAGCCGGGTCTTCCGGCGGCAGCAGGTTCGTGTTCGAACTGCCTGCACAGTGATTAGCGACAAGTGGTTAGGTATACATTCAGTAAACCCGTCATCCCGGCGATCTTTTAGCCGGGATCCATTGAGTAAAGATTTATGGATTCCCGCTAAAAGCACGCGGGAATGACGGGCGAAAAAGCGGGGATTACGGGTTTTTATGCCACTAGTCACTAGCCACTAACCACTGCTTATTATCGGGGAGGATGTATGGACGTAAATAAAAACAAAGTTTCAAAAAAATTCTATGCCGTGGTTCTGTCTTTTTCTTTCCTGTGGCTTCTGTTCATGCGGTTTATGCCGGTTTTTTTCGACCAGGAAGCGCAGCTGGACAGTTACTGGAATGATTTTCTCGTACGTTTGCCCAACAAGCTCGCGTCTGTCAATGTGTTTTCCGACAAGTATAACGACACTTTCCTTTTCGGCAAGTATATAAACAAGACGGCCAATCCTAAGATCACCGTCACCGCGCTGGACGATTATACCTTAAGCCGGTACGGGTGGCCCATAAAGAGGCGCTATTACGGTGACCTGGTGGAAAAACTGAACCGGCTCGGGGTAAAGAGCATTGGAACCGACGTGCTGCTGTTCGAGCCGGACAGGGACAATCCGGCGAATGATCTAAGGTATGTGGAGGCCGTTAAAAAAGCCGGCAACGTGGTGAATCTGATCGGCGTGGATCAGTATACCTGGGAGATCACCCAGCCTATAAAGGGCCTTGCCGGGGCCAGCAGTTATATAGCGTATCCGAATGTGGATATAGCGCTCGATCCCGACGGATATGTAAGAAAGTACTGGCCGTTCTATAAGCCCAGGCCGACGGAGAGCGGCGCTTATGAATATTTCACTTACGGCCGGACCGGCATAAAAAACCTGAGATGCGCAAAGACCTGCGGTAACGTCAAAATAGCCTCGCTGGGAATGGCGGTCTACGCGGATTATTCCGGGAAATCACTGGCCGAACTTGAAACGGCCTATGACGGGATAAATATTCTGAATTACCGGTATCCGTTCAAGCGTAAGCTGCATCCGGGCTGGCGCAAGGAAGATTTAAAAAGCACGCTTTCAAGTTATCGGCACCTGTCCGCGGCGGACGTGCTGGAGGGCAGGCTCAGCCAGGAGGAAAAAGACGCCCTAAAAGGAGGCGTCACGCTTATCGGAGCCACCGCTTTGGGCGCTTTTGACCATGTGCCTAATCCTTTCATGGCGCTCTATCCGGGAGTGGAGGTGCACGCTACGTTCATAGACAACGCTCTCGGCAATGATTTCAGGAAAAATCTGGGCGAAGTTTATGTCGCGCTGCTGATTCTGGCGCTGCCCTGGATCCCCGTCGTGATGCGCCGGTTTTCCCTCAAAGCCATGGTGGCGGTTTCGGTTTCAACGATGGCGGTTCTGACCGTCATGGACGTGGTTCTTTTTTCCAATCTTGTGGTCATGCCGTTTATTTCCGTAATGGGGGCTTTCTTCATTCCTTTCGCCTGGATAACCGTGGAGAAAGGCCTTGCGGAAGGGCGCGAGAAGAAATGGATAAAGAACACTTTCGGACAGTACCTGTCTCCCAAGGTCGTGGAGATAATAACCAGAGACCCTTCAAAACTCACTTTGGGCGGAGAGAAACGCGATATGACGGTTTTTTTCCTGGATATCGCCGGTTTCACCTCGATGTCGGAAAAACTGTCGCCCGAGCAGCTTACCGCCCTGCTGAACAAGTATCTCTCGGGCCTGACCGACGTCATTCTGAAGTATGACGGCGTGGTGGACAAGTTCATCGGCGACTGCATTATGGCGTTCTGGAACGCTCCGCTGGATCAGAAAGACCACCGCCGGCTGGCCTGTCTGGCCGCGGTGGACTGCACCGGCGAACTGGCCCGTCTCAACGGCGAGCTCAATGATTCCGCTATCAAACCCTCTTTCAGGATCGGCCTCAACTCAGGCCCGATGGTAGTGGGCAACATGGGTTCCAGCACGCGCTTTTCCTATACGGTGCTGGGGGATTCCGTGAACCTGGCTTCCCGGCTGGAGGGCGCCAATAAATTTTTCCATTCGCGGATCATGGTCAGCGAAGATACATACGAGGGCGCCGCCGGCGCCGTGGAAGCGCGCTGCCTGGGCCGGGTGCGGGTGGTGGGCAAAGCCATACCCGTAAAAGTGTACGAGCTGCTGGCCCATAAGGGGAAGCTGGATGCCGTCCGGACGAAAGTCCTGGCCGCTTATAACGCGGGTTTTGAAGATTTTCATAAAGGCGGCTTCGCCAAAGCCGCCGGGGCCTTTAAGACAGCGCTCGCCGCGGATCCGAATGACGGGCCCAGCGCTTTTTATCTGGGCCTGGCGGAGAAATATTCAGCGGGCGGCGCGCCCGCGGAGTGGGACGGGACGTTTAATCTGACGTCGAAATAGGATAAAACGATCCAAGGAAACGATACATGGTGATATTCTGGCGGCTGGTTCTTTCGCATCTGCTGGCTGATTTTACTCTTCAGTTCGATTTTGTCAACAGACTGAAGCGAAAACATATCTGGGGCATGGGCCTCCACTGCCTGACGCATTTCGCGGTTTCGGCCGCGCTTACTTACCGTTTTCTGGGCGACGTCTGGTTTTCCCTGGGCCCCGTGACGGTGAACGGCTGGAGCGCCCTGCTGGTGATGCTGGTTTTTCATTTCCTTATAGACGAGTTCCGCATCTACAGCATGAAGAGGATGGGCTACCGCGACGGAACCGTCAGCATCGTGGCCGACCAGTTTCTGCATATTTACGTGCTTTTTATGATCTCGCCGGTTACGTTCGCGGCGGGGGGGCGCTTTATCCAGGAAAAATGGATCGGGCTCGCCGCCATCTCCGTCCTGGTCACGCACGTGTCCACGGTGCTTATTTATTTCGTGGAAAAGGATCTGTTCGACAAGAAATTCCCCGCTTTTGACGAAAAATATTTCCTGATCTTCGAACGGGTGGTCCTGTGGGCTTTCTTTTTCGCGCCCGGGTGGTGGTGGGCGCCTTTCGCCGCGGTCTGGGCGGTGCAGCTTTTCTATATACGCAGGAAACGGATCATGGATCTTTCGCTGGTCAATATCCTGCTGAGCCTCGCGCTGACTTCGCTCCTGGGGCTCTGGACGAGATATCTGTATTACGGCACAATCTGATCATAGCGCGAAGCGCTATGATCGCCATAAGCTTTAAGCTATAGGCCGTAAGCAGGAAGACAATTATGACGCCGCTTGAACTGCACCGTTCCATAGATGAGGCCGTTTTTACTTTCCTGGACGTGGAAACCACCGGCCTCTCGCCCAGGACTTCGCGGGTCTGCGAGGTGGCGCTGATCGCTTTTCAGGGCAATTACCGGGTCGGCCACTTCGCTTCGCTGATTAATCCGGGGCTGCCGATACCGCCTGAAACGTCCAGGATCCACGGTATCACGGACGCCATGGTCAAAGACAGCCCGGCTTTTCCGGCCCTGGCGCCGCGCCTTCTCGCGCTGCTGGAGGGCTCAGTCATAGTGGCTCATAACGCCGAATTCGACCTCTCCTTCCTGCAGATGGAATTCGCGCGCGCCGGCCTCAAACTGCCGGAACTGCCGGTTATAGACACTCTGCACATAGCCCGGCAGCTCGGCGGGTTCTCCAATAACCGCCTGGGCACCATCGCCAAGGAACTGGAAATTTCCGACGAGAACTGGCACCGGGCGCTCAGCGACGTGGAGATGACGCGCAAGATCTTCGAGCATTTTATGGTCATATTCAGAAAAGACGGAGCGGTAACGATCGCCGATGTGCTGAAGAAAGCGCCGAAACTTAACCGCCATAGATCGTGACGGAGAGCATGGAACGGAGAATAAAAATGAAAAACAACGCTTTTACCCTCGGTGACAATCCGACGATAGAGGAGTTCGCCCTGGTCGCCGCGGGGGCGCTTAAAGTGGTCTTTACTCCCGTCGTCCGCGGGCGCGTGGCGCTTGCCAGGAAAGAACTCGGAATTCTTCTGAAAAAGAACAGCACCATGTACGGTATCAATACCGGATTCGGCCAGCTGGCCACCGAGCGCGTCTCCGATGAGAACCTCAGGCGCCTCCAGGTCAACCTGATCCGCAGCCATGCCTGCGGCGTAGGCGCTCCGCTGACCGCGGAGCAGGCCCGGGGCCTCATGTTCGCCAGGGCCAATGAACTGGCGCGCGCGCATTCCGGCGTCCGGCCGCTGATAGTGGAAAAACTAGCCGAGTTCCTGAACAAAGGACTCGTACCCTATATTCCTTCAAAAGGTTCGGTGGGCGCCAGCGGAGACCTGGCGCCGAGCGCTCACATGGCCCTGTGCCTCATCGGCGAGGGAAGGGCGCGGATTGCCGGGGGTTCGAAGTTAAGAGATTGGGCGCCGTCGGGCAAAGTGTTGAAAGCGTTGAAGATCAAGCCCGTGGAACTGGCGGAGAAAGAGGGTCTGGCCCTTATCAACGGCACCCAGGCCATGCAGGCCGTCGGCGGTCTGGCGCTTTATGACGCGCTTAAACTTTACAATGCCGCCGTTCTCACCGGCGCCGTCAGCGTAGAGGCGCTTAAGGGCACGCCGGCCGCCTTTGACGAGCGCATACATCTCCTAAAACCCCACCGCGGCCAGGTGGAAGCCGCCTCTATGCTTCTGGAACTGCTCAAAGGCAGCGAGATCAGGGCTTCCCACAAACGCGACGACAAGCGCGTGCAGGATCCTTATAGCCTGCGCTGTATGCCGCAGGTTCTGGGCGCCGTGCGCGACGCCGTAGAGTACGCCCTGAATACCGTGGAAACGGAGTTTGCCAGCGTTACCGACAATCCCCTGCTGGTCTGGCATAAAGGAGCGAAAACGCAAAGGCGCAAAAACGGCCTGGAAGTGCTTTCCGGCGGAAATTTCCACGGACAGGCGCTGGCTTTCGCCTTTGATTTCGCCGCCATCGCCGTCACGGCCATGGGCAATATGAGCGAACGCCGCATAGCCCAGCTCGTTAGCGATTTCAAGATCCTGCCGCCCTTCCTGGCAAAAAATCCCGGCCTCGAATCCGGTTTCATGATCGCACACGTGACCGCGGCCGCCCTGGCCAGCGAGAACAAGATCCTGAGCCACCCGGCCAGCGCCGATTCCATCCCCACCTCGGCCAACAAGGAAGATTTTGTAAGCATGGGGATGAGCGCCGCCCTTAAATTAGGTACGATCGTGGAAAATGTCGCGAAGATCACCGCCATAGAACTGCTGGCGGCCGCCCAGGGCGTGGAATTCCACCGGCCGCTCAGATCGGGCGCGCGCATAGAGGACGCCCTGGCGCGCCTGCGCCGCATAGCTCCGGGTTTCAGGGGAGACGAAGAGTTTTCAGTCAGGATAGAAACGGTGGCGCAGGCGATACTCGACGGATACTTTTTAGTGTGAAATGATGGTGGGCAGTGGTGAGTGGTCGGTGAACGGCAAATCAATCACCACGGGCCATCGGTTTTAATGGAGGATATATCATGATTCCAATAGCTGAGAAGATGATCCGCGGAGCGCGCGGGAATAAGATTTCGTGCAAGGGCTGGCAGCAGGAAGCCGCGCTGCGTATGCTCATGAATAATCTGGATCCCGAAGTGGCGGAGCGCCCGGAAGACCTGGTGGTTTACGGCGGACGCGGCAAAGCCGCCCGCGACTGGGACTGTTACAGGGCCATAGTGAGATCGCTCACGGAACTGGAGAACGACGAGACCCTGCTGGTGCAGTCCGGCAAACCGGTGGGAGTCCTCCGTACGCACGAATACGCTCCGCGCGTGCTGCTGGCGAATTCCAATCTGGTAGGCAACTGGGCCAACTGGGAAGTTTTCGACGAACTGGAGAAGAAAGGCCTTATGATGTACGGCCAGATGACGGCCGGCTCCTGGATCTATATCGGCACGCAGGGCATCCTGCAGGGCACCTATGAGACTTTCGCCGCCTGCGCGCGGAAACATTTCAAGAGCGACCTCTCCGGAAAGCTCGTTGTGTCGGGCGGCCTCGGCGGCATGGGCGGGGCCCAGCCGCTTGCTGTCACCATGAACAACGGCGTGGCCATTATCATAGAAGTTGACGAAACCCGCATTAAGCGGCGTCTGGACACGGAATACGTGGATGTTATGGCGTCTTCTCTGGACGAGGCGCTGGCCCTGGCCGGCAAGGCCATGAAAGAAAAAAAACCGCTTTCCATCGCGCTGCTCGGCAACTGCGCCGAGATCCTGCCGGAAATGGCGCGCAGAAAAGTCCGCATCGACGTGCTCACCGATCAGACTTCGTCTCACGACCCGCTCAATGGCTATGTGCCCAAAGGCTTCACCATGAAAGACGCCGCGGCGATGCGGAAAAAAGACCCTAAAAAATATACGGCCCTGGCCCTGGAGTCTATAGCCGTCCACGTAGAAGCCATGCTCG
This sequence comes from Elusimicrobia bacterium GWA2_56_46, assembly GCA_001799575.1. Taxonomy (GTDB): domain Bacteria; phylum Elusimicrobiota; class Elusimicrobia; order Elusimicrobiales; family UBA9959; genus YA12-FULL-51-18. The sequence goes on along the minus strand of MGTT01000005.1, from coordinate 12,677 downwards.
CGCTGCAAAAAGCGGGCGCCGTCACTTTCGACTACGGCAATAATATCCGCACCATGGCTTTTAAGCAGGGCGTCAGGAACGCTTATGATTTCCCCGGTTTCGTACCCGCGTACATAAGAGATCTTTTCTGCGAGGGAAAAGGCCCGTTCCGCTGGGCGGCCCTTTCCGGGGATCCGAAAGACATCGCGGTCACCGATAAGCTGGTGCTGGAGATGTTTCCGGAGAACGAGGGGCTCAGGCGCTGGATCAGCATGGCCGCGGAGAGGGTCAGGTTCCAGGGCTATCCCTCGCGCATCTGCTGGCTTGGCTATGGCGAACGGCATCGCTTCGGCATGAAACTTAACGAGTACGTCAGGACGGGGAAACTCTCCGCGCCGGTGGTCATAGGACGCGACCATCTGGACTCCGGCTCCGTGGCCAGCCCTTACCGCGAGACAGAGGCCATGAAAGACGGCTCGGACGCCATCGCCGACTGGCCCATACTCAACGCCCTGGTGAACACCGCTTCGGGCGCCAGCTGGGTTTCGTTCCATCACGGCGGGGGCGTGGGCATGGGCTATTCCCTGCACGCGGGCCAGGTAATAGTGGCTGACGGCTCCAAAGAGATGGACCGCCGCCTTGAACGCGTCCTGACCAACGATCCGGCCATGGGCGTATTGCGCCACGCCGACGCGGGCTACGATAAGGCGATAGCTTTCGCCAAAAAGACGGGAGTAAAAGTGCCGATGATGAAATAGCGTATAGAGGATATCAATGGAGGATGACAATTATGGCAAATGAATTCAGTTTCGATGTGGTTTCCAAGGTGGAGTATACGCTGGTTGACGAGGCTATCTCGATCGCGATGAAGGAAGTTGTGAACCGCTATGACTTCAAGGACTCCAAGTCCGAGATAAACTTCGACAAAAAGGCCAACAGCATAATGCTCCAATCCTGCGACGACTTTAAGATCAAGGCGCTTTACGACGTGCTTCTTACAAAGCTCTCAAAGCGCGGCCTGCCGCTGAAAAACTTTGAGCCGCAGAAAATTGAGAGCGCCCTGGGCGGAACCGCCAAGCAGGCCGTAAAGGTGCAGCAGGGCATACCGCAGGACAAGGCCAAGGAGATAGTGCGGGCCGTTAAAGACCATAAGTTAAAAGCCAACGTCTCGATACAGGGCGACACGCTGCGCGTTACTTCCAAGTCCAAGGACGAACTGCAGAACGTAATGGCGCTCCTGCGCGGCGGAGACTTCGGAGTAACTTTACAGTTCGATAACTTTCGGTAGAGAGAGGTTAGAAGGTTTGAGGTATGCATTCAGCAAACCCGTCATCCCGGCGAGTTGTTGGCCGGGATCCATTAATAAAAGATTTATGGATTCCCGCTAAAAGCATGCGGGAATGACGAGAGGTAAATCCATGATTTTACTATTAGCCAACATTAAACAACTGCTCACTTTCCGGGGCCCCTCCGGGCCGCGCGCCGGCCGCGCGCAGGGGGAAATCGGGCTTGTAAAGAACGCGGCCGTGCTCATGAAGAACGGACGCGTAACGGCGGCGGGAAAAGAACGGGAAGTGCTGCGGCACCCTCTGGCGAAAAAGGCCCGTGTCGTGGAGGCGAACGGAATAGTTTTGCCGGCTTTTGTGGACAGCCATACCCACGCGGTTTTCGCCGAGCCCAGGCTCAGGGATTTTTCGCTGCGCACGCAGGGCGTTTCCTATGCCGGGATCAGGGCGCGGGGCGGGGGAATAATCTCCAGCGTAAAGGCCGTCCGCCGTCAGGCGCCGGCAAACATGGTTTCGCAGCTGCTGGAACGCGCGGAGCGCTTCCTGGAATGCGGCACCGCCACGATAGAGGTTAAGACGGGTTACGGCCTGGATAAGAAATCGGAACTTAAAATGCTGGAAGCGGTGCGCGCCGCGGCTTCGCGCACCAGGCTGGAGATGGTGCCCACGCTGTTGGCGGCCCACGCGGTGCCGCCTGAATTCAAGGGCGATTCCGGGAAATACCTGCGCTATGTGCTTGATGAGATAGTGCCGGCGGTAGTTGCCGGAGATCTGGCGCAATTCGCGGATATCTTCTGCGAACGGGGATACTTCACCCCCGAGGAAAGCAGGTCTTACCTCAACGCCTGTTTACGGCGCGGGCTTGTGCCCAAGATCCACGCCGAGCAGCTTTCAAATTACGGCGGCGCGTGGGTGGGCGTGAAAACCGGGGCTGTGAGCGCCGATCATCTCGATTACGCCCTGCCGCGCGATATACGCGATCTGCGCCGGGGCGGAGTCGTAGCCACCCTGCTGCCGGTCTCTAATTTCTTCCTCGGGCTTTCCAGGTATCCGGACGCGCGGGCCTTCATCGCCGGCTGCGTGCCGGTGGCGCTGGCCACCGATTTTAACCCTGGCACCGCTCCCTGCTGGAATATGCAGATGGTTCTTTCGGCTGCCTGCACCCACATGAAGATGACGCCGGAAGAGGCGTTGTGCGCCGCCACCATAAACGGCGCCCACGCCCTCGGCGCGGGAGACTGGACGGGAACCATCGAACCCGGCAAACAGGCCGACCTCGCCGTATTCGACGCCTCGGATTACCGGGAACTCTGCTACTATTTCGGCGCCAATCTGAACAAACTGACCATAAAAAAAGGAAAGACAGCGTACAGGAAGCGGGATCTTATTGCTTAAACGTAACCCGCGCCCGCCGTTTTAAGCCCTTCAGATAGCGTTATGCGTTCAAAAAAAAGGGTTGGCCAACCAGTCAAGAACGTCTCCTATGGTTTGATCGAGTGGCGGACGCCGTTCTCTGCCGCTATTCCAATGTCCTTGTGGTCGCTCTCGGTCGTTGTGCTGTATTACACGACCAAGTATTTCCGCGACCTGCTCTCATCCGCCGCGGAAGTTATCCCCGATTTTACGCTTCTGACGCTTCCAAGATTGTTGCAGTACCTGAAACATAGCGGGATCCTGGCATGGTTCCTGCTTTTGGGCGCGGGTACCGGGTTTCTGATACTTAAAAAACTGCGTTTTGAATTCGCCTCCAGAACCGAAGCGGCGGCGCTGAGCCTGGGCTTGGGCTGGGGCGTCCTGGGGCTTGGCATACTGGCGCTGGGGCTGGCGAATTTATGGTGCAAATGGCTCATTGTCTCCGTTCTTGCAGCCTTGAGCTGGCCGGCCGCTATCGCGGTATGCGAGTTGTTTAAACTTCCGGCGCGAAAAAAACAACCGTGGTCCGCCACGGAGATCTTTCTGGGATGTTTCCTGGCGTGTTTCGCGTGCGTTGTTTTTCTGGGGTGCTTCATTCCCGAGACGTTTTATGACGCGCTCGTGTACCATCTTGCCCTGCCGGATCTTTATTTAAAACATCACGGTATAATGGCCACTCCGCAGAACCTCTACTCGGGCATCCCGATGCTGACCGAAATGCTGTACGCTATAGGCCTTGTTTTCGGGTCGGACGAGACGGCCCATCTTATACACGCCGCTTTCGGATTCCTTTCGACCGCGCTTGTTTTAGGGTTCTTCGAGCGGTTTATGAAAAACCGCGCGGCCGGTTTGTTCGCGGCGATAATATTTTACTCAACTACGCTGGTGGCTATGCTCTCATGGCGGGCCTGCGTGGAGCTCGGCTGGACGTTTTTTCAGTTTGCCGCCGTTTACGCGCTCGCCGTAAGGATAAGTGAAGGCCCGGCCCGGAAGAACTGGACCTGGCTGGCGGCGGCTTTCACCGGCTTCGCCATGGGCGCGAAATATCCGGCCTGGCCCGCCCTGGGGATACTCGGCGCGCTGTTCGCGGTGTTTGCGTATCGCGAGAACGCCGGCTCCCGGCGCTGGTGGATCGAACCGATGCAGTTTATCCTGATAGCGCTCGCGGCGCTTTTTTTGTGGCCGGTAAAGAATATCGTGCTCTATGGAAATCCTGTTTATCCCTTTCTTCATGAACGGTTCGCCTCCGTTGGGCCTTTGCCGGACTGGAAAAGACTGCTTGCGGACGGGAAAAGCCGGGATTTGGGAGCGGCTTTTTTCACCTGGGCCGGCTTTAAATCCTATATCGCTCATCCATGGACGCTCCTGGCGGCTGACAAAGGAGAATTCGGAGCGATAGGCGTCTTTCCCTTCCTTGTCGTACCATTCTTTTTTCTCGCGCGGTTTCGCGATCGGGCGATGAAGTTTCTGTCCTGGGCCGCCGTTTTGCTGTGGCTTTCCTGGAGCCTTTCCACCACGCAGACCAGGTTTTTCGTGCCGCAGCTTCCGCTGATCTCCGTGATCCTGGTATATTGCTTCGAACAGGGTTTTACTCCGCGGTTCAGAAAGATCGTATATGCGGCGATACTCTATGCGGCATGCTGCCAGCTTCTGTGGTCGCTGGGCTGGCTTAGAACATATAACGCGGGAGCCGTGATATTCGGAAGCGAATCAAAAAGATCATATCTGTCCAGGTTTATTCCTTCCTACCCGCAGACCTCCTATCCCGCGATAGAGTATGTAAACAACAATACTCCCCGGGACGCGAAAGTCCTTTTCATAGGTGACTCCCGGGGATTCTACATGGAGCGGGATTATATCGCCGTAACCGCTGTTTTCGACACGCATCCGCTTCTGATCTGGCTGAGGGAAAGCGGGACACCCGACGAGCTATTGAAACGTTTTAAAGAAGCGGGGATAACGCACGTTCTTTTAAACAGACATCTCCTGATCGGTCTTCAAATGAACGGAATTGATATACTGCCGCTGAACGAACGTGAAATTGAAGTCTTTCTCGCGTTCCAAAAAAAACATTTCAGGATGGTTTTTGAGAAGAAGCCCCAGACCCAGAACCTGGATGAAACCTGGGTAACGGTATACGAGATCATCTGAGCGCAGGGCCGTGGATATTGGTTGACGGCAATTATAATTCCGGCGGAGCGGGGAAGATGTGCCGCCGGTTGCCGAACGGGCTTGGCGGCGATAAAAATAGATCTTGCGGATGCGTAATTTGTCTGCTATAACTTAGCGGGGATGTGCTTGGGTTACACTGCACCGTCTGACATCACACATATTAAGGGAGTCTATATGAATAAGCTTGTTATTGCTTTAACCGTTATCCTTATGTCTTCAAGCGCGTAGGCAGCGGCGATTTTGTCGAAAAGATGTTGAAGGGGATGGAAGAGCCGGAGCCAGAACGTATGACCAGAAAGAGGGCGATAGGCGTAAAACGCCTGACCGGAGTCGATTACAAGGAAGTATTGAGTAAGAGCCGGGAGCGGCGGATAGTAAGAGGACGCGCCGTTTATTCTTATTTGCGCAGGGAGAAGGGCGATGTGAGCGGGATGGTGCTAATGAGGGAGTTGGGCTTGGCCTCTGGCACTATTTCCTGGTTAGCACAGATGGGAAGGGAGTTAGTTCATGAATAACAGAGAAACCGAGCTACGTCCCCTATGGCCCCCGTCCCCTATGGCCCCCCTATGGCCCCGCGCCCCCTATGGCCCCTACGGGCTCTAGCCCGTGCCAGTTGACAGATTAAGGGTCTTTGCGGAGATTGTATTTCTGAGAGGAGCGTTGAAAGCGATATTGCTTTGTGAATCTAAAGATGCGCACCACGGAGAACCTATGAAAAAGCTTTTTCCTGTAACTACTATCTTGCTGCTGGTGGCTTTGAGCGGCCAGTGTGTTCGAGCTGGAAGCGGGACGGAAATACTATCAACACAGGAAAAGTTAGAGAAGCGCTTGGCTTCAGCAGAGCGGTGGCAAAGGTGGTCCCCGATGGCTACCAATAACGCGCTTCAGGATATAGTGGATTTGATGAAGAAGCCCGATCTTGATGCCGGGGCCAGGCTAGAAGCCACGAGGCGGTTGATAAAAATCTACTACGCCGTAGATGATTCTTCCCTAACCAATAATGCCAACAAAAAGAGAATCCTGGAGGCTATAGGCGCGTCCGATAGTAGTTCGGAAGCCCAGGATTTCTTTATAAAAGTCCTGGATTCAGATAAGGATGAATATCGCAAGATGGCCATGTGGAGTATCGACGGACCGTATGGAGTTCACGGCGATGTTATTTACGACAAAATTAAGTCATTGGAAAAAAACGGTGTTATTGCCAGGGGTTTGAGTATGGCAACTTTGGCAAAGGCTAATCCAGAGCGCGCGATAGAGGAAATAAAGGAGTTCCTGAAAACCACGCAGGATTTAAAAGAATTTGTCGGGGTAGGATTAAGCCTGCCGGACCGCTATCAAGGTGACCCTAATGTTCTTGACGTCATAGTTGACAGGTATGAAGACTTCAAATCCAAGCCGATACCTGCGGAATACAAGGGGTATACGCCGGAAGGGGCACTTGTGTATCCGTGGCTTTGGAAGTATATAGACGCACGGGAGGGGAAAAGACTGAGGATAGCTTTGGAAATGATTAAAAATAAGGGGGTATGCGGGAGTGATGATATTCCTCGCCTCACAAAAAAAATCAAAAGTACCAACGCCATAACCCGCGAAGCGACAGCCGATTTCCTGGACAGTCAGATAGGCAGTGGGAACCTGCCAAAAGAAAAAGTCCTTCCAATCCTAGAAGAGACGCGCAACAGCGAACATGACCAGAAGTTGAAAAAGAAACTGGGTGAAATAATCGGCAGGCACAAAAAAGGCGGCAGGCCATGAAACCGAAGTTTTTACCGCTGCTGTTCCTGCTTTTCTATCCGGCCCCAGGCGCGGCGCAAGACGGCAGCCTGGCCGGCCAGGAAGTAGCCGATGTGGTATACCGCAAACTTGACTGGCCTTTGGGCTACTTTAACGACCACGTGGCTATTTACGTTGGGCATACCTACAAAGAAGGGCTGCCGCCAAGCATGCCGCTGTTCCATGAAGTCATCCAGATGGCTGGGGTAACAACCGGTGGCTCAAAGTTCAGTATATGGGTGGACGACGAGGGCTTTCATATCGGGAAGATGGTCACTGAAGTTGAAAGAATCGGCTTTGATAACTTTCAAGAGTTCCAGAGAGCTCATCCGCATTATTATGGAGCGTTTACACTTCAAGAAGGGATTACACTTGATAAAAAGACGAGGATTCTTGACTGGGCCCAAGCCCTGAAAAATCGCGAGATTCCAATTGACTATATAGTCATGCCCGGTGAATCCGCAGCCAAAATGGTGGTGAATTATTTCACGACACAGAAAGATTTGTCTTATTACGGTGATACTATTGGAATCAACGACATCAAGCGGCTGCGCTGCGACTCTTTTGTTGAGTATGCCTATGCCGCCGCCGGCGTTCCGATAGCGCGCGGCACTATAGGGCAGCCGCTTAATCTGACAAGGAAGTACGATGTCGCGGCGTTAATGGATATGGCCGCCGGCATGCAATTGTATCCGAGCACCCAGCGCGGCTGGCTGGCCACTTCGGGGATAGACCAGCCGCAACTTACGGCAAAAGATTCCTCCGGCAATCCGATTACAGGCGAGACCGCCTCAGGCACCATATCATTTACTATATCCGACGCCGGTTCCGGCCCCGGCCTGCTGAAGATACATAAGGAGCCCTACGATTCTGAATACGGCCAGGAGAATTTCACCCCGTTTGTCGCCGAGCTTTTAAAAGATAGCGCAATTCAAATCGGGAATATTCAACAGTCGAGTTCTGCTCCGTTTTCAAAGGAGAGTGGCTTAAGCCCAGGCTATTTTACCGCTACTGCCTACGACCATGCGGGCAACAGCAGTCAGCAATTTAATTTTAAAATTCCGCCTCTAAGCGCCATAAATATAAATTCTGCAAGCCCGATTTATAATAATTTCCGGGGCGTTTCAGCCATATCCCCTCCCACGCTTGAGCGCTCCCATACTTTTGATTTCAACGAGTCCGTTGCCGGGGTTTCTGCTGTAAAAATCGATGGCCCGCAGGGCAATCTTGTTACTTGGGGTTTTAATCCGCCCGTTCTCAGCACCTTCACGGCCCTTCCCGACCTGCCTGTTGGGGATTATGTGGCCCGCTCTTACAACGCCGTTGGAGCCGAAACAAAAACGCCGTTCAGGATAGATCATATTGAGGTGTCTATTTCGACCGCGGCATCGCGGGTGACTATGCTGAATTGTCCTGCGCCGCACGGAATTTTCCCGAGCCCATGCGATTTTACCGCCAATATAATGGTTGAGGCGTCCGCCAGCTCGGCGCTGAAGAAAGTGGAGTTGCTCGACGAGAACGACGCCGTTCTGGTCGGCAGGGATATCAACACTGATAATTCGATTGTGTCGCTTGAACTTTCAACCACCATAGCCAGCGTTTATAGCGGTTTTCCCTTTAAAGCGCGCGCGACTGATATTTACGGTAATTATAGGGAAAAAGGTTGTCGGTTGAGCATCACCGGGTCGGTAGACTATAACACGGCTATATCATTCAATCCACCAGCTGTGGCAAATGTTCAGACACCGGTAATGGACGTAACCGCTTTCACTCCAGCCATGTTGTCTGGCGGGGCAGCAATTGAAACCGAAATTATTGGCGATGATTCGGTGTGGACAGATACAAGAGTTTTGCATACATTCATCGCGCCGTTCACTGCTTCTGGACCCATCGGAACAAGGCAAGAGGTAGGGCATATTAAAATATTGACGCGCACAGGCGATTCTCCCGATCTGGCGGATGCGCAGGAATATATTACTTCTGACAGGGAACTATTTTTTTCATCAGAATTATTGCCGGGCACGACTTGTGCTGGGGAGGTTGGCTTTTTACCTGGTACGGACATTATGGGGGTCACACTTCACGCCCCGCTCTGCTATCAGGATAACGCCCCCGTCAAGAAAATTTCGTTGAAGCGATACCTACAAATTGATGTGGAAATAACACGAACAGCCCCAACCGCAATAGTGCCGGCGCTATGTGGTGTTGCCGACTACAATCAAAATCCGCCATATTGCCAAGATGGAACAGATGTGCACCCCGGGGTTGTGCTCGCAGGCCCGTTGTTATATGGCATAAGCTTGGTTCAAGAAGACCTTAACCAACTTGTAGAAAATAAAAATGTCCCGACAGGCAACAATGTTTCGCTTATCTTAAGCTCTAATGTTAGCGTAGCTTTTGACAATGTTTACAGTCCCGGCACACTTTCATTTGCTCTGACTTCGGGCCGGGTGCCGAACGGGTATGCAAATGCGTCCAATGGCGTGGTATATGAAATAAACCGTGATCCGGAGTTGAGTTTTAGCAGAGCGGTGCTGAAGTTCCCATATGGCATAGTAACTTCAGGGCAGGAAAACGCCATGAAAGTAGTAAAAATAATTGATTCAGCCGCAGGAAAATACGAAGAATTAGACACAACGCTTGATACTGCCAACAAAACAATTTCCGCTAACATCACTTCGTTTTCAAAATTTATGGTGTTGGCCCCGGAGTACTCCTCGCCTCTGGAGGTTAGAAGTCAGAACCTGATCGATGGTTCCCCGGAACTGGAATTTATGTCCGGCGCTTCTGTTTCCCAGGAACAGTATGACATGAGCAGCCAGGCCGGGCAGTCCGCGCTTACGGCTCTGAAAGCCGCCAATAAGCTGCCGGTGGGTAATGTGTACACCCTTTCAACGGATACCGCCCCTTTTGAGCCTTCAGGCGCCATTAAAATGCGCTATGACGGTAATATCGTTTCCGGGCTGGGCGTTGATGAGGACTCGCTGGCTATATACGGTTTCACGGAAAGCGGCGAGTTACATAAACTGCCGTACCTTACCCTGGACAAAGACAATAATACGCTCACTGCCAGGGTTCCAACCGCAGAATATCCTCTTTTTGCGGTGCTCGCCAGTTCCAGCCAGGCGGAGAATCTCCCGCCATCTCTCTATCCAGACGGCATATCTCCGGAAACGGCGATAAGTTTCGGCGGGGCCGCCATGCCGGTTTCCGATGGTATTTGTATTTCCAGTAAGGCCGCTGTAATATTCACCGCGTCCGATCTTCAAATCCAGGATGCGATCTCTTCAGGGGTCAATCTGACCAACTATATACTTTACCCGGATTCTGCCACCGTGGAGATATCCACCTACACCGATCCTGTTGTTCTGCCCGGTGAGGGCGTGTATCCTATATGGTATATGAGTGTCGACAACGCGGGCAACTACGAATTTCCGAAAGGGACGACTGTTTCCGTGGACGCCACGCCTCCGGAAACTTCTCTGGCGGTTTCCATGGAGGATCTTAGCCCCGGCGCCAGTTTTTACGCTGTTGTTTCCGGTACTGTTACGTTAACCGCCAACGATCCTCTGGTGAAAGGCGCGCGCAGCGGGATTTACGGAACGTTCTATATTGTCGATAAAAATTTTACGGAATGCGCAAATCTTATGCAGTTTCTGGCAAATCCAGCGGGCCAGCCGTTGAGTTTTACAGGTCAGCCGGGGACATGCGAGAACCCCGCATATATCGAACCGTTCCGCCTTTCTTTGGGAACACATACCGTGCATTATCTGTCTTTTGACAATGTGGGGAATATGGAATCGGTTAAGAGCGCTTACATGGAAATGCGTGAAAGCGATAATGCCCCGCCTGAGACTTTCCTGATCATTAATGGTTCAACAATTCCTTCCGGCGGATTGGCGTATATGACTGAAACAGATTCCGTTACTGTGTCAGCCATTGATCCGGACTCAACCGGGATTGTCTCCGGTGTTGAGGATATATTCTTCCTTGTAGATGCCAGTCCCGAAAGCTGTCAGGTGGAACCTGATTTTATTGGTTCGGCGGGAACCTGCCGTAACCCCAGGTATAGTGTGCCGTTCTCCCTCCCCATAGGCACGCACACCGTTCATTACAGCGCGGTGGACAATGCAGGCAATATGTCCCCGGTGAAGAGCGTCAATATATACGTCGGCACGCCCAGAACCGCGGTCTGGTCGGGGCTTGGGGGGGACGGGGACTGGAATAACGTGGCGAACTGGCGGGACAATGCGGCCCCGGGGCCTTATGACAACGCGGTGGTCGCCGGCAGGGACACGGTTTATATAAATTCTCCGGCGGCGTTTCATTCACTCGTGTTGGGCGACACGGAAGGGGTGTCCGCGCCTGTTTTAATCGTTTCAACCGGTATAACGGTTTCCGGGGCCGCTGTGATCCACAAGAACGCCATATTAACACAGAATACGCTTGCGCTTCTACAGTTTAACTCGCTTGTCGTGAAAGCCGGCGGCAAGATAGAGCATGCGGCCAATGCGGATATAAGACGGAGCGTGGTGAATCTGAAAGTGGCCGGCGAGTTTCTTGTGGAAGAAGGCGCGTCAGTGAATTTGAAAGGGCTTGGCTACGCGGGCGGGGATCCGTATATTCATAGAGGCGGCTACGGTTCGGGCGGCGGAGGCGAATCGTACCGCGGATGGGCACAGGGCGGAGGCGGGGGATATGGCGGCAACGGGGGCACAGGCTACAATGCATATTCCACCGGGAGTGAAGGCGGGCCTGGCTACGGTTTACTGATGGGTCCCACAGACCTGGGCAGCGGCGGCGGTCAGGGGCAGAACCAGTCTGTCGGGGCAGCAGGCGGGGGCGCATTCATATTGGAAGCGGGCAGTGTTATCCTGAACGGTTCGATAGACGCGCGTGGGCATGACAGCGACGGCAGTTCCGGCGCGGGCAGCGGCGGCAGTATAAATTTAAAAACGGGGAACCTGTCAGGGATCGGTTGGTTAAATGCAAATGGTGGATATGGCAGTTTTGCCGGTGGCGGTGGCGGCGGCCGTATAGCGGTCGCCGCTTCCGGGATCGACACTTCGAATTTAATATTCAGCGCTGATGGCGGCACAGCCAATGGCTACGCCGGCAACGGCGGCGCGGGAACCATTTACGTAAAAAGCGGTGCGAATTCCAGGCTGCTGGTATCGCGCACAAGTGCGAGTCTCGGCGGCTGGAACGGCGCGACGGTCATTTCTTCGGCTACGATAGCGGCCGCGGACCTTACCCTGGACGCGGTGGTATTCAAGAACGCCGAAACGCGGTTTGAGGGGATAACGCGGATAAGCGTTTTAGGCTCGGCGGAATTCAGCGGCGTGAACCGTCTTGAGAGTTTAACTGGCGAAGGCAATTTTCCCGGCGGAGGCGTGTTGCTGCCGGGGTTGAACGATATCAGCATAGCCACGATGACATTCCCGTCCGTATCCACGCTTACGCTTTCCGGTGCGACGCTGCGCGTATCGAGCCTGACGGCGCTCGGCAGCGTGGTGCTTGAAAGCGGCAGCGGGCGCGGTTCCGTGCTGGAACAGACTGGGTTATCGCAGTGGACGATAGGGAACATTGTGATTAAAAATGGGAGTAAGGTGACACATAGAGCCAACGGCACGCAGAAATCATGCGCGGTGAATATGAGGGTGTTGAATGACATGGTCGTGGAGGCCGGCGGCAGCGTGGATGTGAGCGGCCTCGGTTACGCAGGTGGGCTGTCTGGCGTAAACGGATCTGGTTCTGGTGGCGGCGGTGGTTCAACCGTAAGCGGGGGCGGCGGCGCCGGATATGGAGGGATGGGTGGTACAGGCAGCGGCGGAACGGTTGGAGGGATCTGGTATAGCAGTGTTGTCAGTCCAAACGATTTGGGCAGCGGCGGCGGTGGTTCAAACGGTGTAAATGGCGGGAGCGGCGGCGGCCGGATAGATCTTGCGGTGGCTGGAATGCTTACGGTGAACGGGACGATAAGTGCCGATGGAAGCGCCGGGAACGGGAGTGGTAATTACGGTTCGGGCGGTGGAAGCGGCGGCGCAATACTTT
>MGTT01000004.1 GCA_001799575.1 Elusimicrobia bacterium GWA2_56_46 | reverse complement strand
CCTCCTCGGGTTGTTAATATTCTTCCACAAAGTAATATTACCAACCTGTGGGAGGGGACCGCTAGATGATTATCAAAAAGGCTGCCCGTTGACAGGCCCCGCCTTTGCAATCCTGCGGGGCTTTACCCAAAGCCAACCAGCCCCCTCATTTGGGCAAAGAGTTCAGGATGAGGGGACGCCCTTAACTAGCTAAGAGTGGTCCCATGATTCCCTGGAAAAAGCCGGTTTGAATAAGCTAAAATTCAGGGGATGAGAAATCTGCGCGTGGCATTGTTATTATCCTGCCTGCTGTTCCCCGGCACCGCCGCTTTTGCAGCGCAGTCCGAGATCTCGGCGGGGATGGATAAGCTGGCTGACAGCCTTATCGGCGCTTACCAGATAAAACATTCCTCCGCCGCTGACGGGAAAATAGCGGTTTTCAACTTCAACTCCTCAAAAGAACTGGAAAAAAAGCGCATCGGCTTCGCCGTAGCGGAGCTGCTGACCCATCGCTTTGTGACAAAGTCCGGTTTTACCGTGGTGGAAAGACTGGGGCTGGACAAGATACTGGAAGAGCTGAAAATAAGCATGTCCGGCGCGACGGACCCGGACGACGCCTTAAAAGCCGGAAAACTTGGCGGCGCCAAACTCCTGGTGCTCGGCAGCGTTGAAAAAATAGGTTCTAAATATCACGTAAACGCCAGGCTCGTGGAAGTAGAAACCGGAGAGATCGCCGCGACCGCATACGAGTCGTTCCCAATAGGTGTCTTCGAAGAGGAAGCTAAAAGTTACATAGTGTACAAACCGGAAATCCAGCGCATAGGCATTTACGCTCTTGCCAACTGGCGGCATAACTCCAATCTGTCGCGTCAGGAATTCATCCTTAATTCCTACGGCCAGAACGTTCATACGACGGTGGAGCCGAAAACTTTCAATTCTTTATTCTGGGGCGTCGGTCTGCGCTACGCCCCCTCGGCAAAACTGACAATAGACGTCTCGGCAATGAATACCGGGGCAAGGCCCGAGGCCGGCCATGTCAAAGAGGAGTGGACATCGCCTCCGAGTGTGATATCAGACGATGACTATCCCGTGGGCGTTTCCGCTTACCGCGGGCTTGTAAGCGCGAAAATAAATTTGTCCCGCAGGTTCTTCGCTCACATCGGCGCAGGATTTACCGCCTACCGCATAACAACCGGAAGCGTTCTGGTCTACAATAACAGTCCGAGCGGATTCGCCAAAGTTTCATATATAACCCCCTGCGTCCAGTTAAGAACCGAATATTTTCTGCAGGATCGCGTAGGCATCTCGCTTTCCGGAAACTACGACTTCACCAGCAAACCCGCCAGACAAACGGAACGTGACGGTCTCACAAAGTCAAACAGGGTGGAATTAGACAAGTTCTCCCTGGAACCCAGCATCTCCCTTTATTTTTAAATAAAAACCAGCGTTAACCGCATTTTGCCGCCGGAAAAACACTCCGGCGGTTTCGTTTTAATGGGAGGGTCGAGCAAGCAATAGTTCAGGTGGGACAAAATATCGCATTTCAGGAAAGCGCCGGGATTACGGCCAAAGGATCATCAAGTGTGTAAGTTTTACGGCGGGTGGTGACGGGCAGCCTTTTTGACCCGGCAGGTTGCCGACGGAAGCAAAAAGGCTGCCCGTCGACAGGCCCCGCCTTTGCAATCCTGCGGTGACCGAGCCCAAAGCCAATCAGCCCCTCATTCGGGCAAAGAGAGCCAGCCTACTTTTTCTGCTGAAAAAGAAGGCTGGCACCTTTGCCCGCCAGGACGGCGAGGCGGCGGAGTTCTTTTTCAAAGTCTTCGGCGGAATCGTAGGGCAGCGTCCCAAGAGGCTTGCTTTCCAGCATCGCCCATAAACCCGCGTTCTTCAGCGCCCCCGGCGCGAACGCCGCCAGCTCCGCGCACAGCACCCGGAAATTGGTCTGGCTGGAACAGGTCTTCTTCTCCTTCAGACCGGAAAAATCAAAATCATTGGAGCTCACGCGCAGGCGCGTCCCGTCCGTACGCAGGATGAGCTCCAGGACAAAGGAAAGCTCGGAACTCCTCACTTCTTTTTTCACTTCCTTGCGCTTGCCCAGGCCCATAGGCAGACCCGTGACCGCCATAATCCCGAACCTTATCGCCCGCTCCTGCCCGGACGGCTCCTCGGTGGTTTTGATTATTTTTATCGTCTCTTCTCTGACCGGCGCGGCGGACAGGACGAGGATCTCTCCGCTCCGGCAGCTTCGGATATCCGCTCCCGCGCCGGTGTAATTAAATCCGTCGGCCTCAAAAACGGCTTTCTTTACGCGGAGAGGGGGCTTTAAGGCCGTCATCCGGGAGGAGGGAATTTTTACGGCCTTGATCCCGGCGGCCCCGCACTTCGCCAGGAGGCCGTCCGCGGCCGTTTCGTCCAGACCCTCTCCGATGAACCCCCAGGCGTGCCGGGCCAGGCGTCCGGCGTCTTCCCGGTTCAGGCCGCGCGCTTCGGCGAGGAGCCCCGAAAGCGCGGCAAAATCCGGCAAGCGTTCGTCCGCCGCCAGAACCGAAAATGTTACGGTTGTGGTTTCAGTCATGCTCTAGTGCTCTGACCGGATAATACGCGGTGTTTATGACGCGGCGATTTTGACTTCCGGCTAGGCGCGAGGAGCGAGCATGCCTTGCGGCATGTAAGCGACGAGCAACGACGCCGGAAATCAAAAGCGCCGCGCCCCCCGGGGGAGGCCCGCTCTTGGCCGATTGCTTCGTTGCTCCTCATTCAGATAGGCGCCGCTATCCTCATTCGTCGCGCCTCGCACTCGCCCAAGACTCGGGCCTTCAAAACACCGCGTATTATCCGGTCAGAGCACTAGCGGGAATGAAAGGGTTTTGCCCCGCACTGTTTTATTTCTACAACGATCGCAATCCCTTGACCACCAGTAATTTTAACAGCGACTGGTAGGGAACCCCGCATTTATGCGCTTTAACCATCAGCTTGTCAAGCAGCGAAACCGGCAATCTTAATGGTATGGCTCTTGAGGTCGGTTTTAGATTCGGAAATAAGCCTACTCTGGCTGTTGCCCGGTCGATATACTCGGTTGACTCTGCGTTCGCCCAAAAATCGGCTTCCGCTTTTTCGTTCTTAAAGTCCAGCCGCTTTTTTTGTATCTTCATAAAATCTCCTTTCTTTTCTGCTCATGTCGCGGGATGATACAACCCGGATTTTATTGTTCCTTATGGTAAACGCGATAAAAATCAATCTATTGCCGTCCGTCTCCCCGTAAGCGATCTTTCTGTCTTCGTGATAAAGGATTTTGCTTTTGTCTATATCGACTATAACCGGGTTGTTTAAAAACACCTCTTCGCTTTCCGTGTATTTGACTTTATGCTTTTCCCAATTCTTGTGTATGTTGTGATCATCCCATTCAAACGCAATCTGGTGGAAAGTGGTCTTCATGTATAGAAATAGTATACATTATTCCCGGCCGTTTATCAAGTGGGAGATTGCGCCCAAATCCCCGCAATCGCAGGCCGTCATAATGTCCCCGGCATATTGTAACAAAATAAGTTAAAATCTGGAGGAGAGGGATCCTGAGGTGAATATGACGAAACAAACAATGTGGTTAGCGGCTTTCACGGTTACTCTGGCGGCCGCCGCTTACGCGGCTCCGGCGCCCCCGGCGAAAACAATTTATCCGGTAAAAACCGTCCTGACCGCGCCGTATTCCGGCGTCATCACGCCGGCGGCCTCCGAGTTCATCAATAACGCCATAGATAAAGCCAACTCCGGAAAGTTCGACCTGCTCGTGATCCAGCTGGACACGCCCGGCGGGCTGGATCTCTCCATGCGCGAGATCATCAAGAAGATCCTGGCCTCCAAAGTCCCGGTCGCGGTCTATGTCTCCCCGCAGGGTGCGCGCGCCGCGTCGGCCGGCGTGTTCATAGCCATGGCTTCCGATCTAGTGGCTATGGCGCCCGGCACCAATATCGGCGCGGCTCACCCCGTCATGCTCGGAGCGATGCCCTCCATCGGAGCGGGCAAAGAAGACAAAAAGAAAAACCCGATGGAAGACAAGGTGCTCAACGACGCCGCCGCCTACATGAAGTCCATAACCCAGCAGAAAAAAAGGAACGTGGACTGGGCCATAAAGGCCGTGACTAAAAGCGATTCCATTTCCGCCGAAGAGGCGCTCAAGTCCGGCGTCACGGATCTTGTCGCCTCCGACCTGGCCGATCTTTTTGTCAAACTGGACGGGCGGGAACTGCCCGGTTTCGGGCTGATAAAAGTAGAGGCCCCCGAAGTGGAGACCCTGGCGCAGACCAGGCGCCAGCGGTTCCTGGCCGTCATAACCGACCCCAATATCGCCATGATCCTCATGAGCCTGGGGGCGGCCGGCATGTTCATCGAGCTTTACAACCCCGGCCTGATCTTTCCCGGCGTGGTGGGGGCGGTGTCGCTGGTGCTGGGCTTCTACGCTTTCCAGACGCTGTCGGCCAATTTCGCCGGCGTGCTGCTGATCCTGCTGGGCTTCGTCTTCTTCATAGTCGAGATCAAGGTGCTCAGCTACGGCCTGCTCACCCTGGGCGGAGTGGTTTCCATAATTCTGGGCGCGCTGATGCTCTTCAATACGCCGTCCCTCGGAGGTTTATCCATCTCTATGCATATTCTCGGCTCGACACTCATAACTCTGGTGGCCGTCACGGCCCTTCTCGCCTGGATAGCCATCAGGGCGCAGCTGCGCGAAGTAGTCACGGGCGTGGAGAGCCTGGCCGGCAAGAAAGGGCTGGCCAAAACCGCCCTGTCGCCCGGAGGCACCGTGCTGGTGGAGGGCGAACTCTGGGAGGCCGAGAGCGTTTCCGGGAACCTCCCGGCCGGCGCCGCGGTGCTGGTGGAATCCGTGCAGGGTTTCAAAATAAAAGTCCGCGGGATTTGAAAATAGTCCGCCGTTGTGTCATAATATCTTTTCGCGAATTTACTGGAGGCCTTTAATTATGGGAACACGATTTACCGAAAGGGCGCAGCGCGTCATTCTGATAGCCCAGGAAGAGGCCAAGCGCCTTAATCACGATTACGTCGGCACCGAGCATATCCTGCTCGGCCTCATAGCCCTGGGCGAGGGCGTGGCTTCGCAGGTCCTGGCAAGCCTTGGCGTGGATCTCCGGAAAGTGCGAGCCGAGATCGAAAAGATCGTAGGCACCGGCGACAATATGATGCTCCTGGGCGAGATCCCTTTCACCCCGCGCGCCAAGAAAGTGCTGGAATACGCCGTGGAAGAGGCCCAGCACATGGGCCATTCCTACATCGGCACCGAGCATATCCTGATGGGCCTCATCCGCGAGGAAGAGGGCGTAGCCGCGCGCGTCCTGGAAAACCTCGGCCTGAAGCTTGAGACCGTGCGCGAGGAAGTCCTCAGCATCCTGGGCGAGATGGAGACCAAGGAAACCCAGAAAGAGCCGCCCCAGACCAAGCAGGGGCATCACGCCGCCGCCAAGGGCAAGACCAAAACCCCCACGCTGGACGAGTTCGCCCGCGACCTCACCCAGATGGCCAAAGAGGGGAAGCTGGATCCCGTCATCGGCCGCACGAACGAGATAGACCGCCTGATCCAGGTGCTGGGCCGCCGCACGAAGAACAACCCCGTGCTGATAGGCGAGCCGGGCGTGGGCAAGACCGCCATCGTGGAAGGCCTGGCCCAGAAGATCACCGCCGGGGAGATCTCGGACACGCTGCTCGGCAAGCGGCTCCTGAGCCTGGATCTGGCGTCCATAGTCGCCGGCACCAAATACCGCGGGGAATTCGAGCAGCGCCTGAAAGCCCTCATCGAGGAGATCCGCAAGGCCAAGAACAGCATCATCATGTTCATAGACGAGCTGCACACCGTCATCGGCGCCGGCGCGGCCGAAGGCGCCATAGACGCCTCCAATATGCTCAAGCCCGCGCTCGCCCGCGGGGAGCTGCAGTGCATCGGCGCCACCACTTTCGACGAATACCGCAAGCACATCGAGCGCGATCCGGCGCTGGAACGCCGCTTCCAGCCCATCGTGGTGGAGCCCCCGACGGTGGAAGAGGCCATAGAGATCCTGATCGGCCTCCAGGAGAAATACGAGGCGCACCATAAATGCAAGTATTCGGCCGCCTCCATAGTCGCGGCTGCCCAGCTTTCCGACAAGTATATCACCGACCGGGCGCTGCCCGACAAGGCCATAGACCTGCTGGACGAAGCCGGTTCCCGCGCCAGGCTGAAGCTTTCCATCGCCCCGTCGGAATTCAAGGAAAAAGAGGCCGGCATAGAAGAGATCTCCAAGGAAAAGAACGCCGCCATTTACGGCCAGGAGTACGAGAAAGCCGCCAAGCTCCGCGACAAGGAAAAAGAGCTCAAGAAAGCGCTGGAGGACGGCAAGAAAAAATGGCGCGACGGCCGCGACAAGGTGGTGCCGGAAGTGACCGAGGAGGACATCGCCTCCATCGCCTCCAAGTGGACCGGCATCCCCGTGACCCGCATGACCGAGAGCGAAATGGAAAAGCTCAAGCACATGGAAGAAGAGATCCATCAGCGCCTCATCGGCCAGGAAGAGGCGGTGAAGATCGTGGCGCAGGCCATCAAGCGCAGCCGCACCGGCATGAAAGATCCCAAGCGGCCCATCGGAAACTTTATTTTCCTCGGCCCCACCGGCGTGGGCAAGACGGAGCTGGCGCGCGTGCTGGCGGATTTCCTGTTCGGCAACGAAGAGGCCATGGTGCGCGTGGATATGTCCGAGTACATGGAAAAATTCTCGGTTTCCCGCCTGATCGGCGCGCCTCCCGGCTACGTCGGCTACGAGGAGGGCGGCAAACTGACCGAACTCGTGCGCCGCAAGCCTTATTCCGTGGTCGTGCTGGACGAAATAGAAAAAGCGCACCCGGACGTGTTCAATATTCTTTTGCAGATCATGGACGAGGGCACGCTGACGGACAGCCTGGGCCATAAAGTCAGTTTCAAGAACACCATCCTCATCATGACCTCCAACGTCGGCGCGCGCCTTATCTCCAAGGGCAAGTCCCTGGGCTTCATGCCGCAGGAGGACCGCGAGAAGGATTACCGCGAAATGAAGGACACCGTCATGGACGAGGTCAAGCGCGTGTTCAATCCGGAATTCATCAACCGCATAGACGAGATCATCGTCTTCAGGCCGCTGACCGTGGCCGACATGGAGAAGATCCTGGATCTAAACCTTAAAAAGGTGGATAAGAAGCTGGACGCCAAGGGCGTCAAGCTGACCATCACCAGGGAAGCCAAAAAACACCTTATCGACAAAGGCTTCGATCCGAATTACGGCGCGCGGCCCATTCTCAGGACCATCCAGCGCCTGCTTGAAGACCCCCTGTCCGAGTTCCTTCTCACCAAACAGGTGACGAAAGGCGGAACGGTCAAGGCGGATCATAAGGGCGCGGAAGAAAACCTGGAGCTGAGTGTAGCGTAAGCCTTTATCCTTACTGAAAGTTGCGTGGAATAATTGTATTCCCGCTGTTTGTTCATCAAAATCGAAAAACCGATTTCAACTGCAACTTTCAGGTTAATACTATGACGGAAGTTCATCACGATCCGCATCATCCGCATTCCCATCACGCGCCCCATCATGCGCAGGGCGCGCCGCATGTCCGGCCCCGCAGGGCCTGGAGCGGCGCGAGGTTGTTACGGCTGCTCCTGGTGCCCCTGCTGGGTTTTATACTTTACAAGGCCGGCGGCTATATCTTCAACGAGCTCAATCCGCCGGGCGCGGAGCTGTTCCGCAAGAAAGCGGTGGAGAATCCCATCAGGGACGGCGAGTGGCAGGCCATGGTCGCGTCCCTGGAGAACCTGGCCTACAACTACAGCGGCCACGTGGGCATCTACATAAAGGACCTGAACTCAGACAAAGTGTGGGAATACAATCCCGACCGGCTGTTCCCTTCCGCCAGCCTCATCAAAGTTCCCATCATGATCGCAGTCTGCGATAAGATAAAGCGCGGCGAGCTCTCGCTGGACACGCAGATCAAGCTGACGCGCCGGGACAGGGCCGGCGGTTCCGGTTCGCTCAAATGGGTGCGCGAAGGCACGAGCCTGAGCGTCATGGAGATCATCTACAAGATGATCACCGAAAGTGACAATACCGCCACCAGGATGCTCCTGGATTACGCCGGCATGGATTATTTCCAGAGGGCCTTTGAGCAGATGGGGCTGGTTTATACGAAGATCTATCCCGAGGGCTTCAGCCTGACTTCCGGCTGGGTCGCCAGGGAAAATTATACCACCGCGCGCGAGATGGCGGGCCTTATGGAACGCATCTATAAGGGAGAGGTGGTGGACAGGAACCTGAGCGAATTCATGCTGGAAGTCCTGAAGCACAACAAGAGCCGCAGCCGCCTGAGGAAAGGCCTGCCGCTCGGCTGGGAGATCGGCCATAAGACCGGCCTCCTGCGCAGATCCTGCCACGACGTGGGAGTAGTGTTCTCGCCGCGCGGGGACTATCTGATCTCGGTGCTGACCAGCGAAGTGCCTAATTACTCCAGCGCCAAAGGTTTCATCTCCAGCGTGGCCAAGCTGACCTACAAGTACTACAAGATAGACGCCGACTACGCCAGCGCCGATGCCAACGTAAAGGCGCTATGACCATAAAAAAAATCGAACTCCTCGCCCCGGCCAAAAACTTTTCGGCCGGCGTCGCAGCCATAAATTGCGGCGCCGACGCCGTCTATATAGGGGCCGAAGAGTTCGGCGCCCGCCAGGCGGCCGCGAACACCATCCACGACATAGAAAAGCTGGCCGCTTACGCCCACAGATACCGGGCCAAAGTCTACGCCGCGGTAAACACCATTCTCACGGATCTGGAACTCGGCCGGGCCCAAACGCTTATCACCCGGCTCTGGGACGCGGGCGTGGACGCCGTTATAATACAGGACATGGCCCTGCTGGAACTGGAGCTGCCGCCCGTACCGCTTTTCGCCAGCACCCAGGTCCACAACGCCACCCCCGAAAAAGTCCTTTTCCTGGAAAAAGCGGGCTTCCAGAGGGTCATTCTCGCCCGCGAGCTGGAACTCGGCGAGATAAAAAAGATCAGGGCCAAAACCAGCGTGGATCTGGAGTTCTTCGTCCACGGGGCGCTGTGCGCTTCCTACAGCGGCCGCTGCTACCTGAGCTGGTTTTCAGGCGGCAGAAGCGGCAACAGGGGGGAATGCGCCCAGCCGTGCCGCAAGCTTTACACGCTTAAGGACGGCGCGGGCAATATCCTGGTCAGGAACAAGCACCTCCTCTCGCTCAAGGATCTGAATCTTTCGCGCCGTCTCGGCGATCTGCTGGACGCGGGTATAACTTCTTTTAAGATAGAGGGCCGGCTCAAGGATCTGGATTACGTGAAGAATGTCGTCTCGTATTACCGCCGGGAACTGGATAAGGTTCTGTCCGGCGGGAAATTCGTCAGGAGTTCCGCGGGCAGGTCGTTCATCGATTTCACCCCGGACCTGGAGAAAACTTTCAACCGCGGCTACACGGAGTATTTTGTTAATGGCGCGAACCCCGAGATCGCGTCCCCGGACACGCCCAAATTCATCGGCGAGAAAGTGGGCCGGGCCGTGAACGTGTCCCCCGCGTTCTTCATGCTGGACGGAAAATGCACCCTTAACAACGGCGACGGCATAGCTTTCTTCGATCCGCGCGGCGTGCTCAGCGGCACACATGTCAACGTCGTCCGGAACGGCAGGGTGATGCCGGTGAGCACGCGCGGCATCTCGGAGGGGACGGTCATTTACCGGAATCTGGACAGGGAGTTCCTGCGGACGCTGGAACGCGCCAGGCCGGAGCGCAGGCTGGGCCTGAAGCTGAAGTTCAGCGAAACCCCGGAGGGCTTCGCGTTGAACGCAGTGGACGAAGAGGGTTTTGAAGCGGAGATCTCGTGTATGCCGGGCAAGACTAAGGCCGAAAAGCCGGAGGCGGCGCTTGAGACCATCAAAAAGCAGCTCTCGAAGACCGGGGAAAGCGGTTTTTATCTGCGGGACCTGGAGATAAAGCTGTCGGCGCCGTATTTTATCCCGATCAGCGTTCTGAACGATCTGCGGCGGAGGGTTCTGGAGCGGCTTGAGGCGGAGCGCGCCGGGGCCTATAAGCGGCTTGAGGTGAAGCTGGAGAAGACCTCGCACAAATATCCGGAGAAAGAGCTGGATTTTACGGCCAATATCCTGAGTCTGAAGGCCGTCGATTTTTATAAGCGGCACGGCGTGAAAAAGATAGAGCGGGCGGCCGAGTTCGGCGCCGAGATAGGCGACAGGCCGCTGATGACGCTTAAGCTGTGTCTGAGGCGCAGGCTGGACCTGTGTCCGAAAGAGGGAGCGGGGGGGGAAGCGGAGCCGCTTTACCTGGAGGACGAGGAAGGGAAGCTGCTGCGCCTGGACTTCGACTGCCCCGCCTGCCGGATGACCGTCAAGCAGCACCGGGGCTAATGGACTTTGACGGTAGAACCGCAGGATTGCAAAGGCGGGGCCTGGCGACGGGCAGCCTTTTTGCTTCCGTCGGCAGCCTGCCGGACAAAAAGGCTGCCCGTCGCCACCAGCCATAAAGCTTACGCACTCAATGGTTCTTTGGCTGTAACCCCGGCGCTCCTTTCCTCCTGCTCGCTATCTGTAGGGTCCGAAAGAGATGTTCAGATGGCTGTTCAGCGCTTTGGCGATCTTGTCCAGGGTTAAGATCGTTATGTTGGGATGCCTTAAAGTTTCAATATCCGATACTACCTGCTGCTTGGTGTGAATGCGCCGCGCCAGTTCCGCCTGGCTTACGCCCAGTTTGTGCCGTTTCCCGGCGATCATGAGGGCCAGGCGCGCGCGGATATCCTCGGCGTCAAAGGCCTTTTTAAATTCCTTATTCTTAAGCTCGTCCTTAAGCCAGTCATTCAGAAGCAGTTTTTTCTTCTTCATAGATCCCTTACCTCACCCTGAACCAATCAGCCCGGCAGCCTATCGCTTTTTCGATCTCCGTCGCCGGCGTCTGCGGGGTCTTCTTTAAAAACCCATGGGTCAGGACTATGGTTTTACCTTCTATAAAGTAGAGCAGCCTGACCTCGATATGTCCAAAAGAGACCCGCAACTCCCGTATGCCATCCCGGAGCATGTCCGCGTACGGTCTTTTCAGATCCGATCCCTCCTCCTGAAGAAGCTGAAGCCATTTTGCCACCTTGGCTTTGACCTTGACCGGAAGCCCCGCTAAAAAGTCGCGCACGGGGCAATCCCTCGGGGTCTGGTAAAATTCAACGGAATACATCCCGCTACCCTCATACTTAAGAATAGTATACAGTATTTATACTGTATATGCAAGGCCTGTTTTTAGGGCCTGTTTGGATTGCCAATTTCTCCTCTTAAAGCATAGCAGACCACCCCGACAGCGTCCTGTCGCGTTGGAAAAAGGGGTCAGGTCAGCATTTTTCAATCCAAGGATGAGCATGAGATCTCTCGTCGGTGCTCCGTCGGAAACTGTTAACCGTGCCTCCCTTTTGCGATAACCTAAGGTAACGGCAGGCCTGCAAGTTCGCGGGGCCTGCCGGGGGTTGGGTTCCAAAAACCGGTGTCGGGCACACCGTGCCCGCACCTCCCGTCCTCGGCCTCGCCGCTTACGCAAGTCTCGGCCTCCGGAGGGTTTTTTCCACCCAATCCCCCGTCACCCGCTCCATTGATCCGCCTGCCGCATGCTTTATTTGAAAATTCACGAACTCCGAAGAACCTTATAATAACGCTGAGAGTTATAGCCGGGCGATAAAAGTGTTTAAGATCTGAGCAAAGATATGACGTTCTATCACGCCTGAAGCCGTAGAGTGTCTGGATGATTTAAAAGGATAAGCCCCCTGGCGATGTCGGTGGAGCGGGTGGCAGGGGACCGGATAAGCGGAACCGTCCGGAGTGGCCGGGCCACTACTTTCGCCCGAGCATACGAAGCGCGGGGTGTCCGCAGCGGACACTAGGCTCGCCCGAGGAACGGAGGCGCGGCCACGGTGTGGCCGACGCCGGTTCCGCGTTCCGGGCCCCTGACAGGCCCCGCGAACCCTGCACCGGGAAATTACACGGAAGTCTTGATGTTACCCCGTTTTCATGCTCATCTTGCATTGAATAATTCCAGGTCTTGATTCTTGAAGAAAAGGCGCCAGGCCTTTTGTTTATGTCATGCAAATGGATGGTTCTTTATTTTGAAATGCTTTGATAAGTTTGTTAAAATAAAAACGTTGCATTGCGGCGCGCTGTGGCGTATTTTTCGGATAAACGGAGGGAAGATGACGATAACAAAACAGATCCTGCTGGCGGCCCTGTTGGGGGTATTGCCGATTTACGCCGCGGCCCAGACGGAAAGCGACGTCACCAAAACTGAAGACCCCCGCATGGTCCAGCAACGGACCGAAATGGAAGCGGAAATGAAAACCCGCATGGAAGCCGAACGCGCTTTCATCAAAACCCTGGAAGGCAAAACCCCCGAAGAGCGGGTGGCCGCCATAAAAGCGCGGCACGAACAGCACCGCCAGACCGCGGCGCAGAAGTCCGGCGCCGGCAAATCGGAACCGGCCAGAATTGAAGACCCCCGGATGGCTAAACAGCGCGCCGAAATGGAAGCGGAAATGAAAACCCGCATGGAAGCCGAGCGCGCTTTCATAAAAACCCTCGAAGGTAAAACCCCCGAAGAGCGCGTAGCCGCCATAAAAGCGCGGCACGAACAGCAGCGCCAGGCCGCTGAGCAGAAGTCCGGCGCCGGCAAATCGGAACCGGCCAGAATCGAAGACCCGCGCATGGCTAAACAGCGCGCCGAAATGGAAGCGGAAATGAAAACCCGCATGGAAGCCGAACGCGCTTTCATAAAAACCCTGGAAGGCAAAACCCCCGAAGAGCGAGTAGCCGCCATAAAAGCCCGCCACGAACAGCAGCGCCATTAACCCGCCGCGAGGGTCAGGTCAGTGTCTGACCCCAGCGGTGCAGTAAAAAGCCGTCATCCCGGCGATCTGTCAGCCGGGATCCATTTAGAGAAGAAGTCGGTATTTCAACCATTGGGAGAAACAAAAATGAAAAAGACTATTGCCGCCTTAATTTTCCTCTTGGCCGCTGCACCGGTTGCCGCCTCGGAAAATTATAATTCAATGACCGTCCAGGGAACCCTGTCCCCCGTGCAGGACATCCTTGACGTAAAAGTGGACGTCCTCGCCAACGGCAGCGTCGTCGGCTCCTCCGACACCGTCAACCTCCAGCCCGATGCCAACGGCTTTTTTACCGTATTTGTCCATAACGTGGACCCCTCGCTTCTCGTAACCTCAAACACGGAATATGAATTAGTCTTTTCCACCGGCAACGGCGCCTACGAAGTCCTCCGCCTCCCCCTGACCAGCGTCCCCTTCGCCAAAGCCCTAAAAGGCCCCGCCTCAACCGACAACCTCATCGCCGCCAAAGGCAATATAGGAATCGGAACTACAAATCCCTACCAATATAAATTAGACGTAGTCGGCACTGGACGCTTCACGAGTGGTGTAACAGCAAATAATTATCAGATAGCAAACAGTACCGTGTTGGCGGTGGGAGATTTGTCCATCG
This sequence comes from Elusimicrobia bacterium GWA2_56_46, assembly GCA_001799575.1. Classification (GTDB taxonomy): domain Bacteria; phylum Elusimicrobiota; class Elusimicrobia; order Elusimicrobiales; family UBA9959; genus YA12-FULL-51-18. The sequence continues at coordinate 35,983 of MGTT01000004.1, read as the reverse complement.
CTGTAGGTGATGGCGCCGCGAACACAGGGGAGGCGAATGTTTTCGTGGGGCATGATGCTGGCCACTCCAACACCACCGGAAGTCATAATACCTTTGTTGGATATGCCTCGGGTAAAAATAATACCAGTGCTTCGGTAAATACTTTTGTGGGACAGTTTGCTGGATATTCTAATACTACGGGCACGGATAACACTTTTATAGGAAATCTTGCTGGTTATTCCAATAATGAAGATGCCAACACTTTCGTGGGAAGCGCGGCCGGTTATCATAATACCAATGGGTGGCCAAATCTCGCCCTGGGAGATTATGCTGGCTATAGTAACACATCTGGAATGTATCAATTTTTCGCGGGCTACGGTGCCGGTAGCGATAGTTCTGGAGATTTTAATTTTTACGCAGGCAACATGGCCGGTTATGCCAACAACATAGGATCAAACAATACGTTCATAGGGAATTGGGCCGGGGCTTACAGTACAACCGGTTCCAGCAATGTAATCGTCGGCAATAATCAGGACGTCAGCTCTGCCGGTGCATCCAATGAACTGAATATCGGCGGCGTGTTGTTTGGAAACCTTTTGGATAAAACTATTGGCGTATCTAAACGGCTACCTCAAGCGGCGCTGGATATTGTTTCCACAGGCACTGCGGCGAACATTTATGCCCAAATCTGGCGCAACGGTTCCGGCATGATAGTGTCGTCAATGACCTCCACCGGGGTGCTGTATCCGTCGCTTTCGGTTTCCGGCGATAATCTTGGCAACCATACGGCTACTATGGATTTGTCTATGGCTAATTTTAATATTTCGGGGGCCAATCTGGTTTCGGGGGCTTCGGCTGTGTTCACCAATGGCGTGACCGCGGCGTCGTTCACCGCCACCGGCGCGGCGCTTGGGGTTGATACGGCAAAATTGAGATTCACTGACAGCAATATAGTCCTTTCATCAGCCTCCCCGTCGCAATACGGCGGCCTCTACGCCTCGACGCACGTATACGTCAACGGAGACCTGCGCGCCACAAAGCTATACGGCGACGTCTCCAGCGCCACCGGCTTCCCCGCCGGAGATAATCTGGGCAACCACACCGCCACCGCCGGCCTGAACATGGCCAATAACCAGATAATGAACGTCTCCTCCCTAACCATAACCGGCCCCGCCTTCTCCATCGGCGGCTCAACCCTGGTAGTAGCGAATGGGAATGTGGGGATAGGAACGACAGTTCCCGCAGAGGCTTTACATGTTATGGGAAACGGGAATATCGTGGTTGGAGCTTTCACAGTGGATGGCACACATAGGGGACTGTTTTTTCGTGATGGTTTTTCACCTAACGGTGCATACAATACGCCCGAGTCTTTGCGTAATATAAGTATTAGGACTCGTGGATTTGACAGCCCAACAACCACAGATGGGCTAGAAATAAACGGCCATGACGGTATTGTGTTTGGAACTGGCGGAGATAACGACAGGATGTTCATTAATGGTGTAGGTAACGTCGGCATAGGGACGACTAGTCCGTCTAAAAAGTTAGAAGTAGTCGGCGATGCCTCATTTTCTTCCAATACCTCAACAGTTACTGTTAGTGGATGGCTGGATATTGGATTTCATATCGTAGGTGGGGGTTGCGGTGCAAATCCATGCAATATAACTTGCCCTAGTGGAGAGCATGCAATAGGTGGGAGTTTCCAGATTGTCAATGATTACATAAGCTATTCTAAAAGCATCGGCTACTCAACGTGGTCATGTGCATGGCAAAATGGAACTGCTACAGGCTTTTCGTGCTGGGCGCATTGTGCGAGAGTGAAATAATTGGACGAAGGAATACAGGGAAATAGGGGACAGCGACCTATTATCGATAAATTTTTATTTTGCAAAGTGTCCGGGCAAAAGGGTCAGGTCTTGAATCTTGATATTGAAGACCCAAATCTTCCGATCAATGGTGATCCCGCCGACACGGACGCTTCCACAATGTTCTGTATTGGAAGAATGGCGGCGGGGAATAATTGGAGGGGTGACAGCCATGGGTCGGATCGGGCCGAGGAGGAGCCGGCGCGAAGTCGCCGGGCCGGCCGCAGGCCCGATGGGCCCCATGGCTGGCAGGCCCCCGGACTGGCAACCCGCCGTCTCCTTAGGTATGGCAAAAGGGTCAGGTCTTGATTCTTGACATTTAGTCGGTGGTTCGGTTTTTGGGTGGCGTGGGAGCTGACGGGCTCTTGACTTGTATATACAAATGTATTACAATATGGGGAGGGTGGAAAATGCGCTGGGATTCGGCCAAGAGTGAAAGGCTTAAGCGCGAGCGTGGTGTCTCCTTTGAGGATGGTGGACAAAGGTGAACTCTTATGAAAAAGATAAGACTGAGTAAAGGGGAAGTCGCCGCAGAGAATGGCCTTTTGCGGGGGGAATATATCTCTGCCGGCGCCGCTGAGATCCACCGCATTGCCAGGGCTATTTCCACGCGCAGGAAGGATGCGGTGTTAAATATTCGCGTCAATAGCGAAGACCTGAGCCATCTTAAGCAGAAAGCAAAAAAATTAGGAGTTCCCTATCAGACCTTTATCTCCGAAATACTTCACCACTACGCCGGCTGAGATTTTTTGGGGACGTTCAAAAGGGGTCAGGTCTTGAATCTTGATATTGAAGACCCAAATCCTCTGATAAGCGGTAATCTCGCCGCCATTTTTACAGTTTTCCACCCAATGGGTGAAATCTTCTCATCCATGACGCAGTCTTATTAGCGGAGGATTTGGGGCAGATACCTTTGATATTAACCGCCCTGTAAAAATAATACAATAAGGGGGGTTAATGGCTTAGGTTACGGTAACTATATGGCTATGGGCGGGGTTACTTATGACTTTTTACGATATTAAAAACAGGATCGTTCCGGTATTGGTAAGGCAGGGCGTGCTTAAAGCGGCGCTGTTCGGCTCTTTTGCGCGCAATGAGGGCGGCAAGAACAGCGACATTGACCTGCTTGTGAAACTGGATAAAAACAAAACGCTGCTTGATCTGATAGCGTTACAGTTGGAACTTAGAGAAAAGCTCCGCGTTAAAGTGGACGTTTTAACGTATGATTCGATAAACCCGTTGTTAAAAAGCCGCATCCTTAAAGAGCAGAAACTGATCTATGAAAAAAGAGCCTGAGATCTTTATAGGGCACATCCTTGAGAGCATAGGGGAAATTGAGAAACATACGCTCAAAGTATCCTTGCCTGATTTTCTTAAATCGACGCTGATCCAGGACGCGGCGATGCGCCGGCTGGAGATAATAGGCGAAGCCGTTAAAAAAATACCAGCCGAAACCAGGGCCTCCACAAAAGACATTCCCTGGAAGCAGATAGCCGGTTTGCGGGACACATTGATTCACGAGTATTTCGGTGTCGATTTGCGGCTTGTCTGGAAAGTGATAAAAAAAGATCTGCCGGATTTAAAGAAAAACATGCTTAAACTCCTCAAGGAGTTATCTCAGAGTTGATTTATCGGTGGGGCGGCTGGAGTTCAATTATGAAAAAAAATTTGGTTTGGGGATTTTTGGTGGTGGGGTTCTTGTTTGGGATTTCTGGCGGGGGTGTTGCCGGGGGGAATGGGGTTATCTCGGCTGGGGCGGTGCGGCCGGCTTCGGGGCCGGTTAAGTCCGCCGGGATCGGGGCGGCGGCTGTAAACCAAAGGGGAGCTAAACGCCAGGCGACGGTTGCGGCAAAGGCCGCGGCCATTCCGGCGAACCCGGAGTTCCGCATGGGCGCGGTCTATGTTTCCCCTAATCCGGCCAAGGGCGGCGCGGCGCCAGTGCTCCATATCGAGACCGGCATTGCCGACAGCGTGAGTATAAAGATTTACACCGTGTCCGGCCTCCCGTCGCATGAGCACGTTATGAGCGGCCCGCCGCAGACTTTGGAAAAAGACGGGAACCTGGTTTACGCCTACGAATATGCCTGGGAGGGGGCTATAGCCCCCGGCCTCTATTATTACAACATGGAAGCCGAAAGAGCCGGCCAAAAACTAAAAACCTCCGGTATGTTCGCGGTAGTCAGGTAAACTGGTTATTTGTGCGGCATTGGGGCAATGTGCGCTCGCTGCAGAAGTACTTCGTTGATAAATGTTTGATAGCCGATACCGCGATGCCTGGCCTGGGTATGCGCCCACTCCAGCGCTTTGGGGTGGAGCCGGATGTGGACATCCCGGTATTTATCAAGCCCTTTTGGAGGACGTCCGCGGGAAGGGCGTTTTATATGAAAGGTGGTCTCAATGGCCTTTTTAAAAGCCGCCGTTTCTCCGGGCGTAACCCGCCGTGCTTTGGAAAAATTAAATTCCTTTGCTTTCTTCATACAACCTCCTCTCACGGCGATTTGCCGGTCGCGCGCTGACGATCCTTATGTTCCCGCCTGGCAGGCGTATGGTGAATACATGTTTTAGGGTATTGCGCTCCGCTTTTTTATCATCCCACTCAAACCTCATGTTTATAGTGTACACCATAAATCAGGCATAGTCAAGGCCTATGGGGATGGGGGGCCTTTATAGCTGCGGCCAGAGGGGGGAGTAGCTGGTGCTGCGGCCGCCGGGGGAATCTTTCCGCAGGATGCCTTTTGCTATCAGGTCTGTAAGATCCCTCTGGGCGGTATCCTGGGAACAGCCGGCGATCTTGGACCATTTGGAGGAAGTCAGCTTGCCGGTAAAACCGTCCAGCAGTTTGTTTATCATCAGGCGCTGCCGCCCGTTTAATTCGCAGGAAGCGTAAGTTTTCCAAAACCGGTCTTTTCTGAAAACCGCGGAGAGCGAATTCTCCGCGTCTTCGATGGCGCGATCCAGGCAGCCAAGAAACCACGACAGCCATTCTGTGATGTCCAGCCCGCCTTTTTGCGTTTGCTCAAGAATGGAATAGTAGCGGCCGCGCTCTTTTCGTATCTGCGCGGACATACTGTAAAAACGGCTGGGAGAGGCCTCGGCGCGGGCCAGGGCCCAATCGGCGATCGCGCGCGCGATGCGCCCGTTGCCGTCGTCAAAGGGGTGGAGCGTCACAAACCACAAGTGGGCGACGGCGGCTTTCAGCAGGGGGTCTTCATCGCCGGTCCTGTTGGCCCATTTTAAAAAAGCGTCCATTTCCGCGGGAAGCGAGTCCGCGGCGGGAGCCTGATAGTGAACGCGCTCCCGCCCTATCGCGCCGGAAACGACCTGCATGGGGCCTTTTGCGTCGCCGCGCCATGCCCCGGCCGTAATTCCGGCCGCGCCGCCCGCCTCCGGCGGAAAGAGCAGCGTGTGCCAGCGGAAGAGGCGCTCCCTGGTAAGCGGTTTGTCGTAATTTTGAGCGGCTTCAAGGGCCATTTCGACCACCCCGTCCACGCGGCGGTCGGCCGGCAGCATGCCCGCTATTTCCATGCCAAGCCGCCGCGCTATGGAGGAGCGGACCTGCCGGGGGTCTAAAAGTTCCCCCTCTATCTCGCTGGATTTGAGCACATCGGATGTGAGCGTCCCCAGTACGGCGGCGTCGCGTTGCGGGAACCCCAGGCTTTCCATGCGGCCGAAAAGACGGCCTTGCCTGTGGTGCGCCGCGGCCAGGGGCAGCGAAATGGCTTCGCTATCCCAGTTAAATTCAGGCCAATCGGCTTCCTGGTAAATATAATGACTCATTCTCCGCACCTTATGCGGATATTATAGCGCATATTCTCCGCATAGTCAAGGCCAATATACGCATAATGTGCGGAGAATAGAAAGGTAAGTGTTACCTTTTTAGTCAACAACGGGCGGCGCGGGCAATCTTACGGTGAAGACGGTTCCCTTGCCGACCTCGCTCTCCACCGCGATGGTTCCGTTGTTTTTCTTGACTATTTCATGGCACAGGCTTAAGCCAAGCCCCGTGCCTTTTCCCACTTCTTTAGTGGTAAAAAACGGTTCGAATATGCGTTCCCTGATTTCCTCCGGGATGCCGGCGCCGGTGTCCGCGATGGAAATTTCAATAAATCCCGGCCGCGGCGGCGTCCCGGCCTTGCCGTCTCCGGCGGAAGTTTGTCCCGCCGAAAGCCCTGTTTTTATAGAGAGCTTGCCGCCGGAGGGCATCGCGTCCATGGCGTTATTGCATAAATTGACGATAACCTGCTGCAACTGATTTTTGTCCGCCAGGATCTCAGGCAGGCCGCCGCCGAAGTTTTTGTTTATCACCACGGCCCGCATTTTGGCCTCCGCTTCCAGGAAGAGCAGGGTTTCGGCTATCAGGTTGTTTATGTTTACTTTTTCCGCGCGGGACCTTCCAGTTCTTGAAAATACCAGCAGATTTTCAACCAGGGCCTTGCATCTTACGGCTTCGCGCTCTATCGATTTCAGGGGCAGATACAGGGGTTCGGTTTTTCCGATTCCCTTGATGACGCTTTGCGCAAACCCCATGATCACTCCCATGGGGTTATTGATCTCATGGGCGACTCCGGCGGCCAGCTGGCCTATCGCGGCCAGCTTTTCCGATTGAAGAAGATGTTTCTGGAGCTTTTCCTTTTCTTCCTCGGCTTTTTTGTGTTCGGTGAGATCCACAAAGGTTTCAAGAAAAACGTTCTCGCCATTCAGGGTTATCGGCAGAACGGTTTTAAGTATGGGGATGGCGGCGCCGTTCACGGCCAGCAGTTTCCTTTCGGAATTATCCAGCGTCCGGCCCAGATCCAGCACCGGACATTTGTTTTCCTCCGCGGGGCAGATGAGTTTGTGGCAGGCCTGGCCGATCAGTTCCCGGTCCGATTCCAGGCCGATCAGTTTCAGCGCGGTTTTGTTCACGCTGCGTATTTTTTTGTCCCTGCCGACGATGAGGACGCCTATGGGAAGATTTTCAAGAATGGTTTTAGTGTCGTTCAGCGCCTGGCCGAGTTTTTCTTTTGACACGAGGGTGGTGGATAATTTCCTTGTCATTTCGCGGAAGCTCTCCGCCAGTTCGCCTATTTCGTCGTCCGAGACGACGTTGATGTCGGCGTCCAGGCGGCCCTCGGCGATCATTTTTGTGGCGTTTTTCAGGCTCGTCAGCGGCCGCGTGATTTTTTTTGAAAGGAAGATGCCCGCTATGACGGCCAGCACGAAGCTCAGCAGCATAGCCAGCGCCGAGACGATCAACGATCTGATCACGGGCGCGTACGCTTCCAGAACCGGCAGTTCGACAATGACCCCCCAGTCCGGCATATCGAGATGCGCCCACGTGGCCGCGACACTGGTTCCCCGGATGCCCCGGGAGATCTCGGCGGCGACGGCGTCCTCCGGTTCCGCGCGGTTGTTTATAAATTCGGACACTTCTTTCAGCCCGAGTAAATTTTCGCGCTTCAAAACACGTCCGATATCTTCAAAGGCCAGCAGATTGCCCCCGCTGTCCACCACATAGGCCAGGCCTTTATCGCCGATCTTCATCCCTCCCACCAGATCCCACATGAATTTTAAATTTATTTCGGCCGTCAGGATTCCCTTGAAATCGCCGAAAACGGTCATAACCGGAACGGCCATTATGGCCAGCGGCTCGCTTGTCGCTTTATCGATATACACCGGACTGATATATATATTTCCCCGGCCCAGCAGGGGAATCATTTCACTCTTTATGCGTTTCGTCGTCCGCTCCGGCGGCAGTCTTGATAAGCGGGAAACGCTGAGCGGTCCCCGGCCTTGCGCGTCCGACAGGGTCAGATAACGAAAAGCCGGTTCAAGGCCAAGCAGCTTATTCAGGATAAGCCGCTGTTGTTCCGGGCTGTCCGTAGTCAGGCTGCTGAGGGCGGCCGCCGTTTTCAGTATGCCGAACTTGTCCTGAATAAACCCCCGGACCGTATTGGCCGCCTCTTTGGCCAGTAACTGCTGCTGACTGGCGATCAGCTTTCGCTGGCTCTGGATGGTGAAATACGTGTTCAGGCTGCCGGCAAGCAGCAGCGTCACCGCGCTCAGGGCCAGAAAGGCGACGGCCAGGGTGACCGCCAGGCTTTTGAATCCTTTTACTTTCCCATTCCAGGATTTTGTCATTTCAACGGATTATTTCCTTTGCCCTGCTCAACAAGCCTTCGGGCGCCGCCAGCCCCAGTTTTTGAATGGTTCTGTAATTGACCCGCAGATAACCTTCGGGCGTCACAACCGGGATCGTGCCCGGGGGGGCGCCTTTAAGAATTTTATCGGCCAGGACCGCGCCCATCCGGCCGGTCTCGAAATTATCGGAAATATAAGTGAGGATGGCGCCGTTGCGGACCTGAAGTTCGGTGGCGCCCACGATCGGCAGGTTATGTTCGGCGGCGAACCCGCTTATTATAGCCCAGCCTTCGGGAGATTGGGTTAGAATATCCAGCGCCATCTGAACGGCGTCCACGCCGATCTTGCCGGAGGATGTCCGCGCCGCGAGATTCTTCCGGAGATCTTCCAGGTTCTTGATGGGGACTTCGATCAGTTTTACGCCCCTGGCCAGGGCGAGCGGGCGTAAGAGCCTGAGGCCGGCCAGAGCGGGAGGATAGTCCGATTGATAGGCCATCAGGATCCGGCTGGTTTTTGGGGCTATTTCAAGCAGAAACTCCAGGCGGGGCGCCAGCACATCCATTCCTATCGAGCGGACGCCGGTGAGATTCCCGCCGGGCCGCAGCGCACTTTCGACCAGATCGCTTCCTTCCAGCACGGTGCTGGCAAAAACAACGGGAAGATCCGTCCCGCGGGTGATTTCCTTCGCCTCTATAACCGGGCCCGTTGGAAACACGAAAATAAGATCCACTTTGTCCGTCACGAATTTGTTGAGGACGGCGCGCTCTTTAACGGTATCGGGGTTTATCTTTTGCAGGTCATAAACAATGTTTCCGCCTTCAGTATAACCCAATTCGGTCATTTTGGCCCTGAAGCCGTCCGCTATCACGGCGAAAGAGTCAAGGCCGGATAAAATTCCCACCCGGTAGACTTTCGGCGCTTTTTTCGCGCAACAGCTTAAAAGCGCGCAAGCCGCGATCATGAGCGTTAAAACAACTCCGCGTCCCGGTTTGATACGGTTTGTTTTCACTTTGGCAATTTCCTTAGTATGACGAGCGATCCCCTGATTTTCAGATTATAACATTTTCCGTTTGCCTGCGCGTTTCGTTTGTGCCGGCCAAATGCGGTATAATTTATATTATGCCGGGATCCGGTGAGCCGGGCGGCGTTTTGAAAACGGACCGGGCGGGGGGGGGCTGAGATGAACAGGACTTCTATGGAAGAAAAGGCTGTTTCGGAAGACGCGTCGGTGGCGGGGGCGCTGATCATGGAGCATAAGCTGATCGAGCGCATGATCAGGGTGCTGTCCAGGGAAACCGCCGCCGGACAGAACGGGGAAACTATAGCCGTGGGGCTGCTGGCCGCGGGCGTGGATTTTTTCAACGTATACGCCGACCGGTGCCATCACGCCAAAGAGGACAATATCCTGTTCCGCGAACTGGGCCGGAAGCCGCTGTCCCCGGAGCATAAAAAGGTGCTGGATGAATTGACCGGCGAGCGGCACGAGCGGCGGATCCTTCTGGACGCGCTTCTGGCCGCGGATGAACGGCGCAAGGCGCACGGGCCGAGGGAGAACGCCCCGGTGGTGGACGCGCTTAAAGCCATGTGCAAATTTTACCGGGCGCATATCGAAAAGGCGGACAACCATTTTCTGCCGTCCGCCATGAGTTACCTGAGCCGTGAGGAAGAGGCGCTGATCCTGGACAAGTTCCGGCGGCTGGATTCCATCCTGCTGAAAGAGAATTGCTCAAGACAGGTGGAGTATTTCGAATAATCCGCCCCGGATGATATAGTTGATGAAAACGATACTCTCCATATTGCTGCTGTCCGCCCTGCCGCCGGCCTGCGCCTGTTCGGAAGAAGGGCTTTCCATAGAACAGTTGAGCGAAGCGGTTCCGGGCGCCGTTCCCGCCGACGTCCCTGCCGCCGTGCCGTTCCGGTTGAAGAGCCAGGGCGCGGATCTCACCGCGGCCTACAAAACCTTATACGCGGATCCCGGCGGTTCCGGGGACGCCGCGATCTTGGAAAAATTAAAAAACTATAAAGTCCTGTTCGTCCCCGGATTCCTGGCGGAGGCGAGCATCGAGCCCATTCCGCTCCCCTGGGGCGGAGAGCGCAAGGGCAAATATTTCGACGAACAGATGGATTGGCTTAAAAGCATAGGGGTGGATTACCAGAGGATAGAGATGGAGTCGGAAGCGTCCATCCAGGCCAACGCCAGGGTCGTAGCCGCCGCTATCTCGGCCTCCGCGAAGCGTGTCGTGATCATCGCCCACAGCAAGGGCGGCCTGGATTCGCTCGCCGCTCTGATAACGGACAGCGCGCTGGCCGCCAAAGTCCGCGGGATCGTGACGTTCCAGACGCCGTATTACGGCTCCCCGGTGGCGGACTACGTGATAATGCACCGCCTGCTCAGCGAGCTGGCCGGCAGACTGCTGAGCAGTATGGGCGGCACTAAAGCGGCCATGGTGAACCTGGGTACTGCCGAGCGCGACGAATATCTGGAAAAGAATGCCTCCGCCATAGCCGGGATCACGGCGCTGGTGCCCGTGCTCACCCTGGCCACCTGGAAAGACCGAGAGCCCGGCAAGTTCGACATCGCTCTCAAGCCTTTGCGCGATATAATGCTGGAACAGGGTATCAGAAGCGACGGCGTCGTTCCCGTGGACAGCGCCGTGCTGCCCGGGGCCGATTTCGTGAAGCTTGACGGCCTGGATCACAGCGTCACCGTCAGGGCTTCCAGAACCATTCCGCTGGACAGGATCAGGCTTACGAAAGCCCTTTTGATGATGGTTCTCTCCAGATAAACGGTTTCTCACAAATTATAAAATTATTTAACGCGCCGCCCGGTAACGCGGCAAAAACGGGTTACAATGACCGTAAGATGCGAGCTCAATATAAACGGCGGGGACAGGCGCATACTGCTTGTGGCCAAGGAAGAGGAGACCACCGAGCACGTGGCCCTGAGGCTGGCGGCCGCCATACTTTTTTTCGACCGGGAGCCGGCGCTTGAGGCCGGCCCCGCCCACCCGGCCGTTGTTGACGTCGGCTTTTACCCGGACCTGCTGGTAACGGACGAAGCCGGCGGTATCGCCGTCTGGATCGAGTGTGGGAACGTGGCCGTCAATAAACTGACCAAGGTGGCCAGGCGCATGCGCGGCGCCAGGCTGGTGGTTCTTAAGGAAAGTCCGGAAGACGGGCGCAGATTCCGGGAAGTTATAAAAAAAGAAATCCCCAAGGGCGAAAAGATCGAGGTCTGGGCCTGGCCTAAAGAGGAATTCGCGAGGTGGGTCGGCGCTCTGAGGGAATCAAGCCACGTTTTCGGCGAGGCCTCCGGAAAGTCCCTTAACCTGGTGCTGAATGAAGTTCCTTTCGACGTTGAGTTGATCTCCTGCTGACATGAACGATATTTGCCGGGAAGTGCGGAACTTCCTTAACCACTACCCACTATTCACTGACCACTAACCACCGTTGTCATATACCACACATAGTTGGCTATGTTCTGGTGTTCTTTGGGGAATGAGGAGGGACACTTGGCCGGAGCCGTTATATAGAAAGAGGCCTGCCGTATTTTCGGGATGCGGTTTTTTACGGAAGCCGGGATCGCGGCGTTATAGATGATACGGTCGTTGTCCACGGAGGCCGCTACGGACCAGCCGGGGTTGGCTTTTACAAAATCGGCTATTACGGCGCCGGCGGCCTCGTTCGCCGCCGCTATGGAGGCCAGGTAATTGTCCCAGGAAAGGGTGTTGGGCGATGCGGCTTCTCCGCGGGAGTTGAACGAAGTCCTGAGGCGGTCCAGATACTTTTTATTCCTGGAAATATTGATTTGTTCCGGCAGCGTTTTTTTGTCTTCCTCATTCAGCCCCGCGAGGCCCAGGGCGGCTATCTCCGAGACGAGCTTTTGCGGAACTCCAAGGGCCAGGGCACGGAGTTTGTTCCGGATCATCAGATCGAAGACGGGTTTATTAAGGCCGAAGTCGAAGCCGCGCTCTTTTTGCGCCGCCGCCGCGGAGACGAAATCATTCTCGGTGATTTTGCCCGAGAGATAATCGTCAAGGACGGGCTGGAGCGTTATGTCGAGCGTCTCGAACCCCACGGCGATCTTCGGGCCGCGCGCTATCTTCAGCGCCGTAAGGACTTCCAGCGCGGCCGGGGGGCCGTTCAAACCGCCTTTCGCCCCGCCCAGGTAGATCACGTCGCTTTTCCAGATGAGGGCTTTGAATGCGGCCTCGGTGTTGAACGGCTTGCCGGACTGGGCGCCGAAGATGCAGTAGCGGTCATCGGGCGGCGCCGGCTGGGTCTGCGCGGCCGGAGCCGGGGTCTTCTGAACCGGCGCTTTCGCGGCAAAAGTTAAAATGGGGATAAAGATCAGGACAAGAAAGAAAACCGTCGAAAGTTTCATAAAAATATTATAGTACAATTTCCTACAATATATACTTAACCGGCGGCGGGAGGAGGAGAGCGGTGTGACTAAGGGAATACTGAATTTTATGGCGGCGGCTGGTGCCGCGGTGTTTTGCGCGCAGACCGTTTTGGCGGAACCGGTGAAAGACGGAGCGGTCCGTTCCGAGGCCGGGGGCCCGGGCCTGTGCGTGTTTAATTCCGCCTCGGGACTGGCGCTGGACGGGCCGGCCGCTTTTGTCAAAACTATGGAGGGCGCGGACGTCGTTTATGTCGGAGAGACGCACGACCAGCTTAACGACCACCTGGCCCAGCTTGAGGCCCTTAAAACCCTGGCCGCTCTGCGCGGCAATAAGGTCGCCGTGGGTTTTGAAATGCTGAACATGACGCTGCAGCCGGTTCTGGACGAGTACGCGGCCGGGGCGCTGACGCAGGAAGAGTTCCTCGCCAAAGCGGATTGGGCTGAAGAGTGGGGCTTCGATTTCAACCTCTATAAGCCGATCTTCGACTTTATTCTCCAGAACAAACTCAGGGCCATAGCTCTCAACGTGCCCAGGAAAATAGTTTCAAAGATCGCCCGCACCGGCCTGGCAAGCCTTACTCCCGGCGAGCGAGCGTTCCTGCCGGAAACCGTGGCCATCACCGGGCACAAGGAGTATCTGGCTTTTCTCAGGGAAAATTACGACTCCATGCATGCGGCCGGCAAGGCCTCCAAAAAGGCGCCCGCCGCCCGGCCCATGCCGCAGTTCACCTTTGAAAATTATCTGGCCTCCATGTGCGCCTGGAACGAGGGAATGGGTTCCAGGATCTCCGGCTTTCTCAACTCCAATCCCGGCTGGGCCGTAATGACGGTGGCGGGCAACGGCCATGTCATATATAACGCCGCCATACCGGCCTCCGTCAAAGTCCGCGCCCCGGGAGCAAGGCAGGTCTCTTTTTACACCGAAAGCGCGCCGCAGTGCCCGGCGTCGGTTCCGTCGGAAACCCTCGCCCAGGCGGATTATATCTGGTTCACCGGAATTCGGTGACATAATACCTGATTCCCATCCGCCGCCGGAATACGGTTGTATGAAATGACACGAGCCAATTAATAGGTATTATGTCCCCTGAATCTAAAAACTGGGTGGTCTGGGCGCTGATTCCGGTCTGCGTCGTTGCCACGGTGCTGTTGACGAAATCTCTCCTGAAGACCAATCCCGGCGGCGCTCCCCGGTTGACGGAAGAATATACCGGCGGCAGCGAAACCGCGGCGTCCGCGAACCGGGAGGAAAGCGAACCGACGGCGCCCGAGCCCGTGACCACGACCAACAAATGGGGGCAGATAGAAGCCGTGGGAACCGCGGGACGGCGTCCGTCCGATGGCAATGCGGCGTCCGTTCCCGGGCCGCGCGGCGGCGGGGCCGGGGCCCGGCAGCCGGCCGGAAAAGAGGCCGGAATTAGAGCGCAGGCTGAAGCGGATCCTCTGGCCGGCCAGCCGGTTAAAAAACAGCGGGGGCTGGGCCTTGCCTACGGCGCTTTGACCGCCGCCGTGGGGAAAGCTATGGGTAATCCCAGGGTGGTGGCCGCTATTTTCAACAACAAATACGTGATCGCCGGCTTTATGTCCAGGGACTCGGTAAAAGCCGCGACGGGAAGTTCGCTGGCGCTGGCGAATTACCTCAAAAATCCCAGGAACACCAGCCAATTCATGAATCAGTCCGTGGTGCGTGACGCCCTGAATAACCGGGCTGTCTTCAACGCGCTGGCCACAAGCAAGATGGTGGACGCGATGCTGGATACCCCCGGCGGCAGGGCGCTTTTGAACGATCCGTCCGCCGTGGCCGGTATTTTCGCGGCTAATCCGGCCCTGGCGGGCCTGGTGTCTAATCCGAATATGCTTAACGCGCTGATGAACAACCCTAAGACCATGGGTATGGTCGGCCAGGTGGGCGCGGGGCAGTAGGAAACTATGAAAAATTATTGGAAAAAAAATCAGCGGCGTCAGCCGGCGGGACGCGCCCGGCACAGTTCGCGCGGCGCCGGAGGCCGGAGCGCCGGCCGGGGGGAAACGCTGCTTGACGGAGTGATCCAGCATCACGGGCGTTTCGCGTTTCTGCTTACGGAGACCGAAGGCGGTTCCGACGTTTTTCTGCGCGGCCGGGGGCTTGATCTGGCTATGGACGGCGACCGGGTTCAGGCGAAAGTGCGCCGTGAGCCAACCGGCCGCTTTTCCGGCGAAATAGTGCGCGTGCTCAAGCGCGCGCGCACCTCCCTGGTAGGCATTCTCAAACATACGCCGCGCGGCTGGGCCGTGTGTCCGGAAAAAGGCGACGCGCCTCCGGCGCAGGTCATCGGTTTCGCCCCGAAAATAACGCCCGTGGAGGGAGCTTTCGCGGTGCTGGAAATTACCCGCTGGCCGACGGAGAGCCTCGCGGCCGCCGGTTCCGTTATAGAAGTTCTGGGCGGGCCGGACGACACGCGCGCGCGCATAACCTCGCTGCTGAGGGCGCGGGGCATTATCGAGACTTTCCCTAAAGAGGCGCTGGAGCAAAGCGCCGTGCTGCCGGCCAGGCTTCAGCCTGCCGACTGGAAAGGGCGGGAGGAATTATTCCATCTCCCGATCGTGACCATCGACGGGGCCGACGCCAAAGATTTCGACGACGCGGTGTCTATAGAGCCGCTGCCGGGCGGGCTCACGCGCCTCGGCGTGCATATCGCCGACGTGGGGCATTATGTGAAGACCGGGACGCCCCTGGACAAGGAGGCCTACTCGCGCGGAACCAGCGTCTATCTGCCAGACAGGGTCGTGCCGATGCTGCCTCCCTCGCTTTCCAATAACCTGTGCAGCCTGGTGCCGGAACAGGAGAGGCTTACGCTTTCCGTGTTCATGGATCTCAGTCCCGCCGGCAAGGTGACCCGGCGGCGCATGGCCGCCACCGTCATACGTTCCTGCCGCCGCTTCACCTATGAGGAAGTGCAGACGCTGCTGGAGGGAGGAAAGATCCCCGCGCCGAAGGCCGCGGCCGAGGCCGTTATGCGCATGGGCGAACTGTCCGCCGTCCTGTACAGGCGCCGGGTGGACAGGGGAGCGCTGGATTTTGACCTGCCGGAATATAAAGTGGTGACGGACGCCGAGGGCAAGCCCCTGCGCGTGACTCTCCGGCCGAGATTAAAGAGCCACCGCCTGATAGAGGAATTCATGCTGCTCGCCAACGAGGCGATAGCCACCGAACTGATGGCCGCGAAGATGCCTTTTCTGCACCGCCGCCACGACGTGCCGGATCCGCTCAAGCTGAAAGCGCTGGCAAAGACTTTGGGCGAGCTCGGTCTGTCGGCGGGGGGCCTGCTGGGGGTGGATCCGCATAAGGGCCTGCAGGACGTGCTGGCGCGCGCGCAGGCGCACCCGCTGGCCGACATTATAAATTCCCTTATAGTGCGCAGCATGAGGCAGGCCGTTTACTCGCCGGAATCGGCGGGGCATTTTGGCATCGCCGCCAGGGCTTACGCCCATTTCACTTCGCCCATCCGGCGGTATCCGGATCTGATGGCGCACCGCGCCGTCGCGGCGCTGCTGGCCGGTAAAAAAGAGAACCACGGCGCCCTGCCGCTGACCGCGGCCGGCGCGCACTGCTCGGAGCGGGAACGAGCGGCGGCCGAAGCCGAGCATAAGTCAGTGGATATCCTGCGCGCGGAACTGCTGAAAGGGCAGGTCGGCGTAGTGATGGACGGAACCGTGACTTCGGTCATAGAGAGCGGAACTTTCGTCATGCTCGGCGATACCGGCGCGGAGGGGATGCTTCGCGTCGGCCACCTGAAGCCCGGCGCTAAAGTCAAAGTAAAGGTGGAAGCCGTGGACACGGTGGAAGGGAAAATAGACCTGTCCCTTGCGGGGCCCGTCGGTACCCAGCCCGCCGGAGCGCAACAGGCCAAAACCAAAGGCCAGTGGCGCGTGACTTCCCAAAAGAAGCGTGCGCGCCGCGGGGGATAGGCGCCTTTTGATATAATTTAAAGCGATTTCCGCGATGAAAAATTAAAAAAAGCCGCGAAACAACCCGACAGTACGCTGTCGGGGTCCTGTGGTAAGATATTAAGAGGAAAACAGACATTTTCCACCAACGCTAGACCGGCCGGAGGATATTAATATGGGTAAAGAAGAAAAAGACAAAGCGCTTGAGATGGCGCTTTCGCAGATAGAGAAGAGTTTCGGGAAAGAAGCCATAATGCTGCTTGGCGAGAAGTCGTCCAGGATAAAAGTGGAGGCGCTGCCCACCGGTGCGCTGTCGCTGGATCTGGCGCTCGGCATAGGCGGGCTCCCGCGTGGCCGCGTGATAGAGGTCTACGGCCCGGAAGCCGGCGGTAAGACGACGTTGACGCTGCATATCCTGGCCGAAGTCCAGAAGCGCGGCGGCATGGCGGCTTTCATAGACGCCGAGCACGCGCTTGACCCGATGTACGCCAAGCGTCTGGGCGTTAACATAGACAACCTCCTGATCTCCCAGCCCGACTCCGGAGAGCAGGCCCTTGAGATAACCGAGAAGCTGGTTCGCTCCGGCGCCGTTGACCTGATAGTGATAGATTCCGTGGCCGCCCTGGTTCCCAAGGCCGAGATTGAAGGCGAGATGGGCGACCAGCATATGGGCCTCCAGGCCCGGCTGATGAGCCAGGCCCTGCGCAAGCTCACTTCCATCATGGCCACCACCAAGACCACGGTCATCTTCATCAACCAGCTCAGGCACAAGATCGGCGTCATGTTCGGCAGCCCGGAAACCACCCCCGGCGGTCTGGCGCTCAAGTTCTACTCCTCGGTCCGGCTGGATATCCGCAAGATCGAGACCATCAAGCAGGGCGACGTCGTCACCGGCGCGCGGATCCGCGTGAAAGTGGTGAAGAACAAGGTCGCCCCGCCCTACCGGCAGGCGGAATTTGAGATGGTGAACGGCGTCGGCATCTCGGCCGAGGGCTGCGTCCTGGACATGGGCGTGGAGACCGGCCTTATAGAGAAAACCGGCACCTGGTTCATCTATAAAACCGAGCGCATGGGCCAGGGCAGGGAAAACGCCAAGACTTATCTTAAGATGAATCCGGATAAGTATAAGGAAATAGAAGCCGAACTGCGCTTCCGGTTCCTGAACCCGGGCGTGGTCTCTCCGGCGGAAAAGGCCGAAAGTAAAACGGCCGAAAAAGCCGAAGATAAGGCTGAAAAGGGCGAGAAAAAGGAAAAGGTCGCCAGGAAATAGGGGCCGCGGCCGCGGCGGAGGCGGCCGGCGATA
The DNA here is from genome assembly GCA_001799575.1 of Elusimicrobia bacterium GWA2_56_46. Classification (GTDB taxonomy): domain Bacteria; phylum Elusimicrobiota; class Elusimicrobia; order Elusimicrobiales; family UBA9959; genus YA12-FULL-51-18. Next base: position 18,390 of record MGTT01000004.1, on the reverse strand, counting down.
AATGAAAAAATCAGCGCCGCCTGCCGCGGAATTTTACCGGTATCTCGCTCTTGAACGGGGCCTGAGTGGGAATACCTGCCGGGCCTACGCCGGGGATCTCGGCGCTTTTCTGAGGTACTGCGAAGTCCTGAAGAGCGACCCGCTGAAAGCGGACGCGCGCTTCGTGGAGGAGTACCTCTGGACGCTGAAAGCGGACAAAAAACTTAAAAGCTCCTCCATCTTCAGGAAAACCGAAGCCCTGCGCTCTTTTTACAGGTTCCTGATGCTGGAGGGGAAGCTTTCGGAGGATCCGACGCGCAACTTCAGGGCGCCGAGGATGCCGCAGCGCGTGCCCAAGTTCCTGTCCGGGCGGGACATGGAAAAACTGCTTACCTGTCCCGCCGGGGATAATTTCTCCCGGATGCGGACCGTGGCGGCCATAGAGCTTTTGTACGCGGCGGGGCTCCGTATTTCCGAGCTTCTGGGCCTGCGTCTGGAAGCCGTGGATCTCCGGCAGGGCTGGCTGCGCGTTTTCGGCAAGGGCGCCAAGGAGCGCATCGTGCCGGTGCACCGGGCGGCCCTGGAAACCCTGAAGAGGTACCTGGAGCTGCGCCAGGCCAGATTCGGGGGCGGATCGGCGGCCGCGGAAATATTCGTGAACCGTTCCGGGAAAAAAATAAGCCGGGTGCAGCTCTGGAAAGATATAATAAAACTGGGCAAAGAGGCCGGTGTCGCCATACCCCTGCACCCGCATCTGCTCCGGCACACTTTCGCCTCGCACCTGGTGCAGGGCGGGGCGGATCTGCGGTCGGTGCAGGAAATGCTGGGCCATGCGAGCCTGAACACCACGCAGCTCTACGCCCACGTGGAAAAATCCGGCGTAAAAGCCGCCCACGAGAAATTCCATCCGGATAAGTTATGATCGACGAACACAACGATATTTTTGACTCCAAGATAAGACTTCACGACCGGCACCGCTTCGAGATAAAGCTGGATCTGGAATTGCCGCCCTCCCATACCGTCTACGAACTGGAAAGTTATTTCTTCGTGCCGCGGGCGCTCAATATCGGCCCCAGCACGTACACAAAAGAGGATTTTTATAACAACAACCAGCGCTATATACGCTTCAAAACGCCCAAGATCAGCCTGTCCAAACTCTGCGACCCCGGGCTTTCCACTTCGCCGCTCAACCGGGTGAGGGAAAATCTTTCCCGGATCCTTTCGGGCTCCAAGGATCCGGGGCTGGTGAATCTGGCCTACGACGAATTCAAGCTCCTGGGCTGCGTTATCAGGGGCGAGATCCGCGACCATGTGAAGATCTTCATGGCGGGCCTGGAAACTTATACTCCGCTGCCGGGCGAGACGGGCAGGCGCATGTTCATCGGCGAAGGGCTCGGCTCGTTCCTGGCGGATCTTAAATACCTGTCCGGGCGGATCAACGCCCTGAAGACCGACGTGATGGATCCGGTCGTGCCCGTCAAGCTGAAAGAAACGTTTAATTTTTTCGACGAATACCTGAGTCTGATCACGGAGGAATATCTCACTTCCCTGCTGGAGACCATGCGCCGGAGCGCGGCGGCCCTGGCGGATTTCAAGGCCCTGGAGGAGGAACTGGCCGCCCTGGTCATTTCGCAGAGCCAGTACCGGGCGGCCATGAATTACCCTTCCGTCCTGAAGGAGGGGGAAAACAACGAGGTGATCATTTACAGGCGCGGCGTATTGAAAAAATTTATTTCAAGCGTGCTCTATCTCAAGCCCGAACTGGAAGAGTGGCGGACACTTACGCAGGTGGTCTTCGGCCTGGCGGCCGGGCTGGCGATGTTGTTCGCGGTGCTGGCCACGATTTACGCCCAGAACCGCTACACCATAAACAGCGTGCCGTTTGTGCTGATCATAGTGATAAGCTACATTTTTAAAGACCGGATCAAGGACTGGCTGAAGCTGCTGTTCTCCAAGAATCTGACGCGCTGGTTCTCCGACCGGGAGATAAAGATCCTGGATCCCGACAGTTCCAAAAAGATCGGGGTGCTGAAAGAGGCTTTTACATTCATTTCGGAGCGGGCGGTGCCGCCGGATATTTCCCGCCTCCGCAAGATAGACAACATCACGTCCATAGACGAGGACGGCAAGCCTGAGCGCGTTTTCAAGTACAAGAAAGAGATAACCCTCTATCCCGAGAAGATCCTGGGTGCCCACGAACGGCGCAAGGGCCTGAACGACATAATGCGGTTCAACATCATGGATTTTATCACCCAGGCCGACGATTCCCGGGTGAATTATCCGTACGCGGATCCGGCCACGGGCCGGATCCGGACCGTGGCCTGCTCGCGCGTCTATCATATGAATATGGTCATGAAATATTCCTATGCCGGCGCGCACGGGCAGAAAAAAGTGCATTACGACCGCATAAGGATAGTCCTCAACAAGGAAGGCCTGGTGCGGCTGGAAGAAGTTAAGCTGATCTAACGACGCGGATGGAGTTCGATTAATGGAAATAAACGCAATAGGCATCCTGGGCGCCAACGCCGCCGGCACGGCCCTCGCGGAGATATTTCTGAAGCACGGCTACCAGGTGCGGATTTACGACGTTTTTAAGGACAGTCTGGAGATAGCGCTGGCAAAAATAAACTGGTCTCTGAGCCGGGAGGGGAAAGAAAGCCTCATGCCCAATATCGAGGGCATCCAGGATCTGTTCAAGTTCAAGGGCGCGGATATTATTATAGAAGCGGAAGCGGGAGAGCTGGACGAGCGGCGGCAATTGTTTTTTAAGCTTAAGGATTTTATGGAGCCCGGCTGCGTTATCGCGGCTTCCTGCGCCGTGCAGCCGCTTAAGGTTCTGATGGAGGGCTCCGAACTTCCCAAAGACAGGACAGTGGGTTTTAATTTTGCGCGGCCGGTGCGTGAAAACGCGCTGGTGGAACTGGTCCGGCTGGACGCCACCAGGGAAGAGTGTCTGGAAGCGGCTCTGAATCTCCTGAGGAAAATAGGAAAAACGCCGGTGCTGGTAAAGGACAACCCGGGGCAGATCGTGGGCCGTCTTTTCAGGCCTTTTGTCCTGAGCGCTTTTAAATTGCTGGAAGCCGGCAAGGGGTATCCGCACGAGATAGACGCGGCTTTCAGGGAAGTCGGACAGCTTCCCGCCGGCCCTTTCGAAGCGGTGGATTTTATGGGGCTGGACGCGGATTACAAGGCGGCCCAGAGCATTTACGAGGCGCTGGGCAGGCCCGAACGGCTTGCGCCTTCCGCCATGGAACTGCGCCTTGTCCAGTACGGGCAGCTTGGAAGGAAGTCCACGATCGGTTTTTACATCTATGAAGAGGGCAGGATAGTCGGGGAAAATCCGATACTCTCCAACATCGTTAAATATCTGGGGCTGAAAAAAGTGCCGAAAGAGGAGATCTTCTCCGATCTTCTGCGGCCGGTGATAGAGGAGGCCCGGATCCTGGCCGCGGAGATCATGGCTTCGGAATATGACGTGGAGACCGCCATGAAGCTGGCGATGGCCTGGCCCAAGGGCCCTTTCGCCTACGCCCGCGACCTAGAACCCCTTTTCGTAAAAAAACAGGTTTCCGAGTTCGAAAAGCTAGATTCCTACTGATAATCTCATTCCCACCCAGCCATAGTTTATCCGTAAACCGCAGATGGGCCCACGCCGGCGGGGGGCCGCTTGCCGCCGCCGTCATGGGCCCATGGGCACTTGGGATCGCGGGCCGCGCGGGGTATAGTATAAGAGAGATCGAAGATTGGTTTTACGGAGGCTGAAATGAAAACGCAAAGCTCGGTTTTTGCAGTTATAATGGCGACAGCGGGCCTGTTTTCTTTTAACGCCTATTCAGCGGAAACTTCCGGTGAAAATTTTGGTTTGGACGGCCTGAACGCGGTTCAACTGCGGGCGCAACGGGATCCCGCGGATCGCTTCCCCGGGGCCTCGGCGATCCCGTTCTCTCCGGAGGGGAAGGGCAGGGATCTCACCGGAGATTTCAACCTCATCTGGTCGGGGGCCGGTCTGATGCCGGGTGAAAAAGAAGTAGCCGAGCTCCGAAAGTGCAAAGTTCTGCTGGTGCGCGGATTTATGACGGGGGGCTATATAACCCCCACAAATTTTATGGGGATGCGAATGGGCGCTTATTTCCAGGATCAGATGAAAGTTCTGGAGGCTCTCGGAGTGGATTATGAAATGTCGGACGTGGATTCCGTCATGTCTCCGGCCCATAACGCCGCGAAAGTCGCGCGGGAAATAGAGGCTTCCGACAAGCCAGTTATTATAATTTCACATAGCGACGGCGGGATGTACGTCCTTGAGGCCTTGATGGAAAACAGGGATCTTTTACCCAAAGTTCGCGGTTTTATTTCCCTCCAGACCCCTTTTATGGGATCCCCCGTTGCGGACTATGTAAAGGAAAATCCCGTTCTTATGGGTTTTATGTCGAGACTTCTCAGGCACTTCGGCGGCACCGTCGATTCGCTGTTCAGTCTCGGTTCCAGTGAAAGGAGCAGATTTCAGGATTCCAAACAGGAGGCCATCAGAGAAGTAATCGCCGGAGTTAAGATTATCTCCTTCGCCTCATGGAAAGCGGAAGAAAAACACAAGATGGATACCATGCTTGAGCTGCCCAGGGACTTCATGCTGAAGAGCGGCATAGCTAACGATGGGCTGGTTCCCGTGGAAAGCGCTATTCTCCCCGGCTCCGATTATGTCACCATATTCGGCATCGATCACATCGTTTCCGTAATGAACAACGATTCCGTGCTGAAGTGTGACAGGGCGCGCCTGACCAAGACCCTTCTTTTGATGATAATTTCAAAATAACCCCGAACTTGCAACTGCCGGTGTAAGGAGCTCCACTAGCTCAGCTCAGGTAGCCCATCAGGCGGTAGACGAGCTTGGCGGCGTTGAATTCGGTTACGGGGGAGCCTTTGATGGGAGCCACTTCCACCACGTCCAGCCCCACCACTTTCTTTTTCCCGCATACGGCCTTGAAAAGTTTCAGGGCGTCATACCACATGAAGCCGCCGGGCTGGGGCGTGCCGGTGCCGGGCATGACCGAAGGGTCGAAACCGTCCACGTCTATGGTCAGATAGACCGTGTCCGACAGGTCTTTCAGGATATTTTTCTCCAGCTTCGCGAAGTCAAGGTTCTCGTGCATAAGATAGGTCCTGACTTTGCCGGAGTTGATGAAACATTCCTCATCCTGGGAGACGCTGCGTATCCCTATCTGCACGGTTTTCGTGGTTCTGGACGCCGGGTAAAGGGCCGAGGCGTGGCTGTGAGGCGAGCCTTCATACTCCGGCCGCAGATCCGCGTGCGCGTCGAAGTGCAGTATGGAGAGATCCTTATATTTTTTCTGGAAAGGCGGCAGGAGCCCCTGCGTGATGCTGTGTTCCCCTCCCAGAAAGATCGGGATTCCCCTGAACGCGGACAGAAGTTCCGTCACTTCCGCCTCAAGATTCCTGAAAAAATTCTTCTCGCTTTGGGCGCAATTGAACGGGGCCAGGGTCACAATGCCCTCTTTCCAGACTTCCCTTTTGGCCTCTTCATCCCAGAATTCCACCTGCCACGAAGAATCCAGAATAGCGCCGGGGCCTTTTCCGGCGCCTTTTCCGTAAGAGGTCGTTTTCTCATAGGGAACCGGCAGGATCAGGAAGCGGGCGTCGGCGAAAGAAACAGGTTCATCCGTTAGAAAAGGGGTCTTGTTAAGTTTTATTTTCATGTCGTTCTCCCGCTGTCATGTAAAAATCCGAACCCCGTCAAAGAGGTTCGGATTTTAACAATACCGGATGCCGCCTAGAATATGAACACGGCCGCGGCTACCACTGTGGTCCAGGCGCCTTCTACGCCGATAGCCGATTGCGTGACGTTTGTGCTCTTCACGATCTTGCCGCTGAGTTTCCAGATCTCTTCTTTCTGATCCCAGGTCGTTTCGCTGCCGAATTCTATTCCCTGGATTGTGGAAAGCATCAGGGCGGCCAGGTCTTCCGCGTATTCGCCGGTCTGCTCGTCGGTTTCGCCGAAAGTATGATGTTCGGAAATGTAGCCGTACTGGCTGCGATCCTTGGGGATCGCCAGCCCGACGGAGGCCGCTATGAGCCGGTGATTTTCGTTCACCGTGTTCCTGCTCAGCACGCAGTGCAGAATCTGCCCCGGTTTCAGGCGTTCGACGCCCATCTTCCTGGGTATGACTTTGCATTGCGGGGGGAAGATGCTGGAGACATGCACGATGTTGTACATGGCTATTTTCGCATCCCTGAGGGCTTCCTCGAAACTCGCTAGTTTCTCTTTATGGCGCCCGATACCCTTGGTTAAAAATACTTCTTTGGCGACGAATGTTGACATAGTGGTATTATTATAATAAATATTGACTAATTTCTGTGAAAAGATATTTCCGCCGGGCAGTTAAACTCGCAACTCTCTAACTACGCTGTTTGGCCTGGTAGTCTTTTTCCAGTTTTTCTTTCGCCAGGCCGAATTCTTTTGCGAGGGCGGCTTCCTTGGCGGCGTAGCTTTCCTGCAGCGCGGCTTCCCGTTTCTGCAGATCCAGAACCAGCCGCTGTTCCTGCTCAAGCAGGCCTTTGAGCTTGACGCGCTCGTTCTCCAGCTGGGCGGTTTTCATGCGCTGGTCGTCTTCCAGTTTTTTCTTCGCGGCGGCGTAGGAGATTTCCTGGGCTTGTTTGGCCTCTTCAAGCTCCTTATCGCGTTCCAGGATCTTTGAATTAAGCTCCCTGTTGCGGGCCTCCAGCTCCGCCTTAAGGCGGCTGATGCTTTCCGCCGCGGAGCGGTCATTATCCAGCTGCATCGTCTTGTCGGAGAGGAGGGCCTCGTAGTTTCTGTTGAGCTGCTCGTAGCGGGTGGCCAGGGCTTTCGCTTTCAGCTTATAACCGCTTTCCAGCGCCGCGCGCATACGGTTTTCCCGTTCCGCCGCCGAATCCTCCATCTCCTTGACCCGCTCGGCCAGCCTGGCGGCGTATTCCTCTTTTATGAATTCGAGTTTTTTGAAGTACTCCTCCTGCCGGTTTTTTTCCCTGTCCTCCCCGCGGCGGATAGTGTCCGCCAGCTGGCCGAGATAGTTTTTTTCTATCCCCTCCAGTTTGTCCAGGAATTCTTTTTCTATGGCCTGGCGGAGATCCTTTGCCCTGGAGAGGCTGTCCTGGATAAGTTTCTGCCTTTCGTTTTCGGTTTCATCCAGCTTTATGTTCAGGCGTTCGATCTCTTCTTTCAGTCCGGCCGCCAGCGCCCGGCTTTCGTCCCTGGTTCGCCCGGCGAATTTGAGGTTCTGTTCCAGGATGTGGTGACGGCTTTCCAGATCCAGCAGTTTGGTCTGGTAATTCTCTTCCGCCCGCCCGGCTTCCAGCTCAAGTTCGCGGCGGGCGGCCGCGAAAGCCTGTTTCTCCCTGGTCTGCGCGGCCTGCTCGTGCTGGAGTTCCTTTTCCCTGAGCCTGGCTTCCAGTTCCGCGCGCTGGGATAAAACGGTTTCCTCCGCCCGGCGCCTGACCTCCTCCAATTCGCGGGCGTGCGCGGAGCCGGCGGTTTCAAGCTGGGCGTTAAGGCCGTCGAGGGCTTTCCTGATATTGACGGAGTTCTCCAGTTCCTTGGCCTTGAGCGCGTCCATGAATTTGGCTTCCAGCTCCCCGGCCTGGGCGTTCATGAGATCCCGCTGGGCGGCGAGTCCGGTTTCCTTTATCCGGTACTGATCCGCCAGCCGCGCGGTTTCCGTCCGGAGGCGCTCCTCGAAATTTTTACGGGAGGACTCTTCCCCGGCGGCCAGCTGGGCGCGCATGGCCTGGACTTTAAGGTCGAACTCTTCTTCCATTTTTTTGCGAAGCTGCGAGGCGCGGGCGTGTTCGGCTTCCTCCATGGCGCGCAATTCGGCGTCTTTTTCGGCCAGGAGACGTTTAAGTTTTTCGCCGTCCTCCGTGAGGGCGCCGGCGCGGGCCAGGGCCGCGTCTTTCTGGCCGGCAAGTATGGATAACTGCCGGCGGGCCTCCTCATATTTGCGCGCCAGGCCCAGTTCTTTAATGCGCGCGGACTCTTCGAGAGATTCCTTGAGCAGGGCGTAGCGTTCCTCAAACGCTCCGGCCAGTTCCGTTTCGCGCTGGTGGATAGTGTCGGCGATCTGGCTTCTGAAGCGGTTCAGCTCCCCGCGCTCCACGGAGAGTTTGGTTTCCCGTTCGGCCAGGAGTCTTTCGCGCGCGTCGAAACGTTCCTGAAGTTCCGCCGTATTCGCGGCGAATTCGGCGCCCAGAGCTTTTTCTTTCTGCGCCAGTTCCGCTCTCAGTTTTTCCGCCCTCAGGAGCAGTTCCTTTTCAAGTTTGGCGTGCCTGTCGATGAGTTTTTTTTCGGTTTCCAGCGCCGCCGCTTCCCATTCTTTCGCGGAGGCTTCGATCCCGGCTTCCTTGTCAAGATAGGATTTTTTCAATTCGGCGTGTTTCTGTTCCCACTCCGCCTGGCGGCGGGCGCTCAGTTCTTTCAGCGCCGCGATGTGTTCGCGGCGGAGCCCGCTGCGGACCTCTTCCAGTTCCAGCTGGTGGCGCGCCTCCAGTTCCGAAGCGTTTTGCGCCAGTTTTTCTTTCCAGAGCTCTTCCATCTGCCTGGCCCGGTCTTCAGCCTCTTTACGGGCCGTTTCCCGGCCGAGCTTGAGTTCCTCCAGGAAAGTTTTGCGTTCATTCTTGAAATCTTCTTCGCGTTCCGTTTCCCATTTCCTGAAAAGAGTCTCCATTTCCGCGCGCAGGTTTTTTTTCTGCTCCAGCACCTCGGTTTCTTTGCGGGCCACCTCCGCGTTCAGGCGTCCGCGTTCTTCTTCCAGCTCGGCGCGGTGTTTGGCGATAGCCGCTTCCAGGATAGTCTGGTGTTTTTGCCAGAGAGAGGCCTCTTTTTCCACCATCACCCGCGCCAGTTCGCTTTCCCGCTTCTGGATGCGGGCTTCCTGGGCCTCGATGAGAGCTTCGAACTCGGCTTCCTTGGCTTTATTGTTCCGCTGGATCTCCTCGAAGCTTTTCGTGCGCAGGGAGGCCAGCTCCAGCTCTTTCCCCTTAAGCTCCGAGGTCAGGCGGAAGATCATCTTGGCCGAGTCCAGTTCGGTTTCTTTCAGTATTTCTTCAAAGTCGTCGGTTTCCATGTGATGTTAACCGTCAGCAGCTATTATTTATGGATTCCCGCCGACAGCCGCGGGAATGACGGATAATTAATCCCTGTTTTGTTTAAGCGCACGCTCGTATTTCTCCTGGAGTTCTTTCTGTTTGTTTTCCCAATACCGGAGGAGCTCCTCCTCCTTTTTCTGATATTGGGCCACATACTCCTCTTCTTTCTGGGCGATGAGCATGGTCAGGCGGGTTTTTTCCTCTTCCAGTTCCCGGAATTTGGACTTGATCCCGTTTTCCAGCTCAAGGCGGAGTTTGTCCAGCGCGGTGCGGGATTTTTCCACTTCGCCGTAATAGAATTTCTCAAGATCGTTTTTCTTGGAGGCGGACTCCTCCTCAAGGCGGAGGCGCTGCTGCTTGCTCCGGGACAGTTCTTCATCCAGTTTCTGGAGAAGCAGAGCCTCCTTTTTCTCGAATTCGGAACGCATATTCTGGCGTTCCTGGTTCAGCAGGTCGAGTTTGTGGGTTTCCCAGCGCGCGCGCTCTTTTTCCAGCCCGGCCGAGAGGCCGGCGGAGAGTTCCAGGTAGCGCTTTTCCAGCTCGTTCTCTTTCTGGCGCATGAGGCTTTCCAGCTCTTCCCGCCGCTTTGCCAGGCTTTTTTCTTCCAGGGCCGCCCGGTCCTTCTCCCGGCGCGCGGCCTCGGCTTCGATGCGGGCCGTTTTGTCCGAGTAGGAGGCGTGCAGGGCTTTTTCCCTGTTCTGGTACTGCCGTTCCAGTTCGGCTTTCCTGGTCTCCGTTTCAAGGGCCAGTTTGTCTATCTCGTCCTGCTTTTGTTTTTTAAGGGTCTCAAGGCGTTCTTTGGTCTTCTCTTCGAATCGGGCCTCAAGTTCCGTTTCTTTCCGGCGCAGGCTCTCGAAGCGTTCCTCGTATTCCCGGTCCATCACGGCGCGGTGCTCGTTCAGGGCTTTGTACATTTCCTCTTTGGCGCCGGCCAGCCGGGAGAACTGTTCCTGTTCTTTGGCCTGTAATTCCTGGTAAAGTTTCACTTTAAGTTCGCTGTGCCTCTGCTGGAGGGAGTTCTTGAGCTTTTCCAGCTCGCTTTCCTGCGCTTTCAGGTGCAGTTCAAGCGTGCGGTTGGCTTCCGCCAGCTTCATTTTTTCTTCTTTAATGCGGTCGTCGCCGGCGCGGCGGAGCTCCATGGCCGCGGCTTCATGCGCGGCGTCTTTTTCCGCGAGGGCCTTTTCCAGGCCGGCTTTTTCCGCTTCCAGGCGCTCCGCTTTCGCGGCGAATTCTTCGGCCAGTTCGGCTTCTTTGCGGGCGAACTTCTCGGCCAGGCGCTTTTCCTCTCCGGCCAGCAGTTCGCGTCCGCGCGCGGAGACGCGGTTCTCGAATTCGGCCTTGTCCGCCTCCAGCCGCTTCTTCTCCTCGTCCAGCGCTTTCTCCAGCTCGGCCTCTTTGCGGACAAGCGCTTTCTTTTTTTCCTCAAGATCCGCCGCCAGGCGCTGTTTTTCCGCGGCCAGACGGCCGGACAGTTCTTTCTCCCTGTCCGCCGCTTCCGTTTTCGCGCGGTCGGCCAGTTCCAGTTCCTTATGCGCGTATTTAAGCTTCAGCTCGTCCTCGAACTGCTGGAATTTGGTTTTCAGAACCGACCGGTATCCTGAAAATTCCTCTTTGAGCGCGCCGCGCTGTTCCATGAGAACTTGTTCTTTTTCCAGGAGCCACTCCTCTTCTTTGGCGGCCGCGGCGGCGGCCAGCGATCTTTCCATCGCGGCCAGACGTTCCGTCATGGTCTTTTCTTTCAGTAAATAGGCGTCTTCCAGGGAATGTTTTACCAGCGCGAGGCGTTCCTCGTGCGCCTTTTCCAGGGACAGTTTCACTGTTTCAAGTTCGGCGGCCTGCCGGGCGGCCCAGTCGTTCTGTTCCCGCAGGAGGGAGTTTCTGAGCGCTTCTTCTTTTGCCCGGAATTCCGCGGTGAGGCGGCTTTTTTCTTCCCGTTTCGCGGCTTCATTGGCCGCGGCCAGTTCCGATTCGCGCGCGGCCCAGTCTTTTTCCCAGCGGGCGTTGGTTTCGGTTACGACGGCGTCCAGTTTTTTCCGGTTCTCCACGGATAGCCGGTTCCACTTCCCGCGGACCTCTTCCGCGGCCGCGGTATAGGCGGCGGCCCCGGCCTCGTCATGCTTTTTGACCAGTTCCAGCATCTGGTTTTCGAGCTGCAGGCGCAGATCCACATAATCCTGTTCGCGCCGCTGCGTGTGCCGGCGGAGGTTGTCGCGGATCCCGGAGACCTCTTTCTGGTGCGTCTCTTTCAGGGCGGAGAGTTCGCTCTCCTTGGCGGCGGCTAATTCTTTGTTTTGCGCTTCCAGCTCGGTGCGCACGGAGTTCAGGCGGCGTTCGAATTCCTGCTGCATGGCGGCGAGGCGTTTTTCCACGGCCTGCTCCGCCTCGTTCCCGGCGGACGCCTGCCTGGCGGCCAGCTCAACGCGGGCTTCTTCCAGTTCCTTGTCGCGCCGGGCGCGGAGGTCTTCGGATTTGGCGAGATATTCCTCTTCCAGCTTTGTTCTGAACTCTTCCAGCTGGTTTTCCTTGGCCTGGTACAGCCTGGAAAATTCGCGCATCTTTACTTCATAGCGTTCTTTAAGCGCCAGTTCGTCCTGCTCCACCTTAACGCGGTGGCTTTCCATGAGGTCTTTTTCCAGCAGTTCGAACCTGGCGCGCACGGCGTTTTCCTGCTCCGCCAGAGCGTCCTGGCGCCCGCGCAGGAGAGCCTGGACTTCCGCTTCCTTGAGGTCGGAGGTCTTGCGGATCTCTTCTATGGTGAAAATTTTGAGCCGGCCTATTTCCGCTTCCTTGTTCCCCAGCTCGCTTTTGAGCGCGCGGATCTCGTTTTCCAGCTGCGCTCTGGCCTGGCGCCAGTTGGCGGTCTCTTCGTTCAGGATCTGTTCGCGCAGTTTGCCTTTCAGATCCAGCTCCATGGCGGTCTGGGTTTTCCAGTTTTCCTCCCAGGTTTTGATGGTGGACTGCCATTTCTTCAGGACTTCGTCCTTTTGTTCGGCCTGCTGGGTGAGCCTGCGGGAGAGGCTTGTTTTGATCTGGTTGTCTTCCTTGAGACGGGCGTTGTCGTCGGACAGCGCGTGGATCCTTTCCACGGCCCAGCGCAGGGCCAGTTTGGCGGTTTCAACGTCGGTGATGGCGGCTGGGTCGAGCTGATGTTCAAAATCCATTTAAGGCCTCCGGATAATTCGGTAATCAGTAACCGGTAACCAGTAACCGGTAAACGGCGGCAACGGGAAAATTCCCGTGCCCCCGCTACAATACACTATGAATCACGTTAAGGAAATTATACAAAAGGTGTGTTTAGGAAATATTAAATTATTATGAATGGAAAATATGGACCGGGCGGAGCCGGGAGCCCGTAAAAAAACCGGCCGCCGGAGAGCTATGACATCCGGGGCGGCCGGGGTTGATAAATTAACGGAAAATGCCGGGGACAGCTTTTGAAATACGGACTACTTAAGGGGCCGGCGCGCTTTTCCGCTCTTTATGCAGTTGGTGCAGACCAGAACGGATCTGGCCGAGCCTTTTACAACGATCTTCTGCTTCTGCAGATTGGGTTTGAAGATCCGTTTGGTGGCTTTATGCGAGTGGCTGTAGGAATTGCCGGTGACCGGCGCTTTTCCGCAAATTGTGCATTTGTATGACATAGATCCCAGTATAGCAAAATGCCCCAGTATTATCAAATCAAAGAACGACCCTCAGTCTTCTTTCAGCTCCGTCACCGGGCCGAAAGTGGAGAGGGGTTTGTCGAACTTCTTTGAGTCGCCGATCACGAAGAGCAGGGCGTTCTCCGGTTTAAAAAGCTTCTGCGAGGTCTCAAGCACGGCCTTGGCGTCCACGCCCGCCAGTTTGTCCACATAGGTGTCCAGGTAGTCGGCGGGGTAATTATGGTACTCGTACAGCGCCCGCTCGCTTATGAGATCGAACGGGGTCGTGAAGCGGAACACGAACGAGTTGATGATGGAATCCTTCGCCCGCTTGACCTCGTCGGCGGGGGCGGTTTCGGTCTTTATCAGTTCGAACTGGCGGAGCATCTCGGAGAGCGCCTGTGAGTAGGTCTCGGGCTTCGTGCCGCAATAGGCGTTGATAAAGCCGTAATCCGGACTTTTTGAAAAATAACTGTAGACGGTGTAGGCCAGGCCTTTGCGCGACCGGATCTCGGACGCGAGGCGCGAAGAGAGGCCGCCGCCCAGCATTTCATTCGTAATGGAGAGCGGGAATTCAAGGGGGTCGTGGCGTTTGATGCCCTTTTGCAGCATCACTATGAATGTCTGTGAGATGTCCTTGTCTATGAAATAGACGCGGCGGGCCTCGTTTATTTTTACCGGCGGTATGACGGGGAATTTGACCGCGCCTTTCTTCCAGCCGCCGAATTTTTCCTTCAGTTTCCCCAGCATTTCCTCGTCGCTTGCGAAATCTCCGGCGGCCGCGATGATGGTGTTGTTCGGCCTGTAATAGTCGGTGTGGTACGCTTTAAGGTCGTCCCCGGTTATCGGCTCTACCGTGGACAGTTCCGGCCGCCAGCCGTAGGGGTGATCCACTCCGTAAAAATAGCGGACAGCCTCGCGCCGGGCTTCGCGGGAGGGATTGTCGTTCCTGCGGCGTATCAGTTCCAGCGTCTCGGCTTTTTTGAGGGCCGTTTTGTCTTCTTCAAAGGCCGGTTCCAGCAGGACGGAAGCGTAGATGTCCAGCACTTTGTCCAGGTCTTTTTTCAGGGTGAACATATCCAGCCTGGCTTCCTCGGCCGCCAGGGACGGCTCTATGCTCGCGCCCAGGAATTCCAGCGTCTTGTCTATCTCGTCCGACTTGTATTTGAGCGTGCCGCCGTCTTTGAGGAGGCCGACGGCCAGCTCGCCCAGGCCTATCTTTTCTTTCGGATCGTAGATCCTGCCCGTTCTGGTTATGGCTGTCATGTGTATTACCGGCAGGGTTGCGTCTTTCAGCAGATACACGACCAGGCCGTTGTCCAGCGAGTAACGGGAACCTTTCGGCGGCTTGAAGTCGAGCGCGCCCGTTTTGGGCAGGCCGGGCGGGTACGCCCACGAGGATGAGAGGCTTAAGGTCATGAGAACTCCTAAAAACGACGCTTTTTGGGATTATCTTCTTCATTCTTTCTCTCCCGTGCCGGAGGGAGTTTTCGTTTCCGCCGTTTTTTCCGGCTCGCGCAGGAACACAACGGTTTTGTTGTCTCTGGAGAAGTATGCGGCCGCGACTCTGGAAATATCCCCGGGTTTAAGCTTGCGGAGTTCGTCGGCCACTTTCCAGTCGAATTTCCAGTCGCCGAGGATCTGCTGGTTGTTCGCCAGGCTCATGCCCAGGCCGGAATTCGATTCCAGCTGGCGCACAAGGGAGGCTTCGTAATTGTTGATAACCTTTTCCATTTCCCAGGGCGTGGGAGGCTCTTTCCCGAGCTTGTCTATCTCCTCCATGATGGCGGCTTCCAGCTCTTCTACGGTATGCGGAGCTTTAGGGGCCGCCATGATGACAAAGAGGGAGGGGTAGCGGTTGCCGGGTTCGGAGTGGTAGGCTCCGGCGTAAAGGGCCACTTGTCTGCCCTCGACGAGGTTCCGGTAGAAGCGGGAGGTCTTGCCGTTGGAGAGGATCTCGTTCAGCATGAGCAGGGCGTAGATGTCCGGGTGCCCGTAGCCGGGGTTGTGGAAACCCATGCGCAGGGCGGGCTTGGCGTCAAAGAACACGTTTATTATTTTTTCCGATTTCTGGGGCGGTTCCTTGGTATAGTTACGTTCCGGCAGTTCGCGCTTTTTCCAGGACGCGAAGTATTTCTCCGCCATCTTTATGACCTCTTCAGGCTTTACGTCCCCGACCACGGCCAGCGTGGCGTTGTTGGGCGCGTAGAAAGCGCTGAAAAACCGGTCGGCGTCGGTGCGGGTCAGGCGCTTCAGGTCGTCCATCCAGCCTATCGTGGGGTTATGATAGGGATGCGCCGCGAAAGCGTTGGTGAACAGTGCTTCCCACATAAGGCGGTTCGGGTCGGATTCTCCCATGCGCCGCTCTTCCATAACCACGCTGCGCTCGCGGTAGAACTCCCTGAGCACGGCGTTCCTGAACCGGTCGGACTCTATTATCATCCAGGCTTCAAGCCGGTTGGAGGGCAGCGAGACCACATAGCCGGTGTAGTCGGTGGAGGTCATGGCGTTCATGCCGGATTCGCCGAGCTCGTTGTAGAGCTTCCAGTACTCGTCCTTTATGATCAGCGCGTCGGCTTCTTTTTCGGCCAGGTCCAGCCGCTTGCGCAGTTTCTCCAGCTTAGCCGGTTCCGGATCCGGCCCGGATTCTTCGGCTATCAGGGCTTTGGCCGCGGCTTCCACTTTTTCAAGGAGGATCTTTTCTTTCCCGTAGCCGGCCGAATTTATGGTTTTAGTGCCTTTGAAAGCCATGTGTTCGAACAGATGGGCCAGGCCGGTCTTGCCGGGCTGCCCGTCCACATTCCCGACCTTAAAGACCATGGTGAAAGATACGGTGGGCACGAATTTCTTTTCCAGGATAAGCAGGCGCAGCCCGTTTTTCAGCGTGTAGGACACCACGGGCGGGAATTTGGGATCCTTTTCCACCGAGGCGCCCCGCGGCAGGCCGGTTTCTTTTTTTCCCTGGGAATAAAGCGGGGCGCAGCAGAGCAGCAAGATCGGCAAAAAGGCGGACAGTTTCATTAATTCCTCCATAAACGCGAACCCGGACAGTATTATATTAAATAACGCGGAGTAGCGCGCGAGTGTAGCGCGCGAGTTGAAAAAACGGGGGTTCTCTGCTAGACTATAAGGTATGAACAGCCGCCGCCGGAAAGGCATGGTGCTTCTCCAGACCCTTGTGATGTCCGTCATTCTGTCGATGATCGCCGTGATGTTGATGAAATGGGTGCTGGCGCGCTATATGATCGCCGTACGCGCTTACCGTTCAAGCGCGTCCACTTCGCATTCCCAGGGGTACGGCAGCGACCGGGCTTCCAACTGGAACTTCGTGAATTATCCGAACTTTGCCAGTATTCCTTCGAACGGCAGCATATTTATAGATGATTCTCCAAAAACCGCAAGGGTTTCCTACAGCAGAACAGCCATGCCCATTGTCCCTACAAACGGTATGACCATTACGATCCGCACGGACGAGGATCAGCCATAATTATGTCCGATAAATATAAGGGAATGATCAGCGTAGTCATCCCGGTGCATAACGCGCCGCGGGAGCTTGACGCCTGCGTCCGGAGCCTGGAACTCACGGCGCGCGGAGCGTACGAGCTTATACTTGTGGACAACGCTTCCGACCCTCCCACGCGCCGGTTGTTGTCCGGAATTAAGGCCGCCGTCAAGATCCGTAACAAAACGAACCTGGGTTTTGCCAAAGCGGTGAACCAGGGTCTTAGGGCGGCACGCGGCGGCTATCTGGCCGTGGTAAACAGCGATGTCGCTTTTTACGCAGGCGGTTTGCAGGGGCTCGCCGCCTGCCTGGCCGCGGATCCTTCTACCGGGGCCTGCGGGCCTTTAACAAACCGCACCGTGGGTTTCCAGCGGGTGGTGCTGGATCCGAAGCTGGAAAAGGACAGCTCTTCCCTGGGTTTCTTCGCCCAGGCCATGCGGCTTAAGTTTCCGGGGGAATATTTTGACGTACACCGGCTGGTGGGCTTCTGCTTCATGCTCCGGCGCGCGGCTTTTGAAAGCGTGGGACTGCTGGACGAACGTTTCGGCACCGGCTGCTTCGAAGATTTTGATTACTGCCTCCGCCTGCGGCAGGCGGGCTGGAAATTGAAAGTGGCAAAAGAAGTCTTCGTATGGCACCGCGATCATTCCAGTTTTTCCGGCCGCGAGCATTTCCACTCCTGGGCCGTAAAAAACCGGGAAATTTTTGTGGACAAATGGTGCCGTAAAGCGCTGGAATTCCTGGACGAACTGGATCCCTGCCTTGAAACCGCGCCGCCGAAGTTATCCCGCAAACGCGGTTCCGGCCGGAGATAAATTGGAAAAGTCTTATCCCGTAATCGGCCGCTCGATGCTCTTCCTGCTTGAGCCGGGCGACGCGGCGGTCGCGAAGCCCTGCCGGCCGGACGGATTACGCTCCGGAGAAATAGCGCTGCTTGTGAAATGGGCTGACGGGCGTCCGGACGGATACGTAATACATCGCGTGCTGCTTAATCTGGTGCTGGGGCGCTTTCGCCTGCTTCTGACCAGGGGGGACGCCAATTTTTTTCCGGATCTTCCTCCGTCGGCTTTCCAGCCGGCGGCCAAAATAACCGCTATCTCGCGTGAGGGCCGCGTCTGGTCCGCGGAGCCCGGGCCGGCCTGGCCGCTGGTTTCGGCTTTTTCCTTTGCCGGCGTGAAACTGCTGTCCTGGACCGTTTATGCCGTGTTCTTCCTGTTTTCAGCCGCCGCCTTCTGTCTGCCGCGTTTTTTCGGCGCGATTTTAAATACCCTTTATCTGTACTGGGAAGACCGGCTCTATCCGGCTGCGCTTCGCCTGTTCTTATCTATAGTGCGGCCGATGGCCTGTCAGGGCGGTCCGGCGGGGGGATCCGGGAGCGTGAAGAGCGGACGCATACGTTTGGATGAAACCTGGTCCGGCAAAATAACGGTAGCCGACTATCTGGTAATAGAACGGGGGGTCAGCGTCACGGTTCTGCCCGGTTCCGAAATTACTTTTACGCGTCGTGAGCCGTGGTTTTTTCCGGTCATAAGGGCCGGCGACGACGGTACGAGACGTCAACTGGACAGCGGTTTGGCCAAGGCGCTGGTCTACGGCGGGTTTTCGGCCGGGGGATCGAAAGATGCGCCGGTCATTATCCGCGGCGGCTCGTTCGGCGGGATCCACGCGCTGGGCTTCGGCAGAATTTCGGCGCGCAATTGCCTGGTCGAGGGGGCTGGCTCATCCGCTCTCAGCGCCTGGGACAACGGTCTCGTGGATCTGGAGGAAGTTAGTTTTTCCTCCTGCAGGATGGGGGTCGAGGTGTCCGGGCAGGGCGCGGCTCTTCTGGAAAAATGCGTCTTTTCCGGTTCGACCGGGCCGGCCGCGCGGGTTTTGGATAAAGCGTGTCTGGTTTTTTCCAGGGGAAAAATTAAAGGAGCGCCGGGAACGGCTTTCGAGATTTCAGGAACGGCAAGGGCCGCATTTTACGGTACCGCCATAATTGATTCCGTCTGCGGACTTTCAGTTTCCGGGCGCAGCGCGGTCAGGATGGACGACTGCCTCTTCTCCGGTAATTCCGGTCAGATAATCAGCCTGGGAAGCTGGTCTTCTTTCAGCGCGCGGCGCTGCGTATTTGAAAAGAGCGCCGCCGGA
>MGTT01000003.1 GCA_001799575.1 Elusimicrobia bacterium GWA2_56_46 | reverse complement strand
AAATAGAACTGCCGTTCACGACCATAGACGAGATAAGGCCCGGGCAGACCATAACCGTGCCGGTAAAAATATACCTGGAGCACGCCTCAACCCACGAAGCCAGAATAGGCCACACCTGCGGCTACATGTGCGCCGCCGGCCAATGGACGGCTCTTGCGGTAGAGACGTTTAAGGCAATAGTCGGGGACACAGGAGGAGGTGCGGGCGGCGGGGACACAACTACCGGCAGCATAAGTGGAACAAGCGGCGGTAGTAGCGGAAGCGGCGGCGGAGGAAATGCGGGAACGGTCTCTTACAGCGGCGTTCCGGTAGCCATTACATCCCAGGTGGCCGCGTCGGCAACGACCGTTAGCGGCTGTGGTGTAGGCGTCTGCGTCACCGACGCGCAATGTGGCAAATGCCAGAAATGCGAGAACTATAGTTGTGTGGCGGATTCTTTAAAATTGGATTTGCTTGTAAACCTTAATGAGTGTCATGGCAGTCTTTGCAAAAAAGAGGTATGTAATAGCAACGGAACAACCAGATGTGTTTTTAAAACTGCCGGGGAAAAAGCAGATACCAACAGTCATGTAAGTGTCGAGGATTTGGAATCCCAGAAATGCCAGTATCGCGTAACGCGGTCTACCCCACCCGTAATGGGGGATCAGCAGTGTTCATGGTCACCCGACAATCCAGTTATCACCAAGTTTGTACCAGACCTTAACCGTGTCCCGCTTGAAGTCGTCTGTGGCACATTGGACGCATTGACACAATGTAAAAAGCACGATGATGATTACGGCACATGCGGTGTTTCGCGTTTAACCGCTGATGACCGGCTGCGAGATAGACTTAAAACTTCATGCGATGAAAATATAGAATTTAACACGGATGGTGAGTGCGTGAATAGATGTAAGGAAGCAGCACAGGTATATTATGATGGTCTCCGGGCAGCCGCCAGGCTTGCTCTGGTGTATGATTTTTATGCGGTTTCTCACAGAACAGGATGTCTGTGTTGTCCAACTGAGGATATCGGGGATCCTAATAACTAATGCGGACTCCCCTAAGAAAAAGAAAAGTGTTAGTAATTAGTTTTAAGGGAGAAATAAAATTATGAAGAAAAACATATCCCATCCATTAATTCCGTCAGTAAATAAATATAGAAATGAATTCGCTGCTTTATCTGCTTTTATCTTTGCAACGACTTTTTTAGCAAAGATTTACAAGCTGGGTAATCCGGGTTATTTGCAGTTTATTGGGTATTTATTTCACTCCGCTCCTTTTCTGATTCTCTCATTTATGATGGCTAGATGGGCGAGTCAAAAACGCAATTTTAGTCGGAAGGAATTTGTGTGCCGTGTCTCAGGCGTCTTGCCTGTATATTTGGTCTATCTGTATATGGTTCATAGTCTAGTTGGAGTTGCTGAGACTGGTAATGCGCCTATCGGATGGATTTTTTATCCTCTTTCTATGCCTGTTTTAATTCCCACTTTGTATTGGATAGGGTACGGTATTGCCAATATGATGTATAAGCGTTAGTGTTATGTTACGTTGTACGTATGTACGGGGCGCTGCTTAAACGCTTAAATGTGGTGCAACTGGTTTTGTTTGGATGAAGAAAAGGTGTTGTTTTATTAGCGGTAAACAGATGTTGTCCGTTAATCCCGCCCGAAATTGCCGGGCGGAGATCTTTGACAATTCATCATTACACCGGAGCGCGCGAATGCAATGCCGCCGTCCGGCTGTAATGTAATATGGCTGAACTTAGCCCGGGGCACAACGCTGCGGGTGTTGTGGGATGTTGCTTAAACGCTTAAATGTGGCGTGGCTGTTTTTTGTTTGGATAAAAAGAGGGCTATTATTTTTTGGTTTCCAGGAGCGCAAGGCGGTTCTCATGGTCGCGCAATTTTTCACCGTGGGCTGTCAATATATCCGCGTGGGTGTCCGCTTTTTGATCATATTTATGCCCTTTGATAACAGTTTTTTCATAGGCAGACATGGTGTTGCTGAAAAGTTTCTCTATCTTCAACATCATTGTTTCCATTTCCCGTTTAAGTTCGGCGCCAGATTGAAGCTGGTGAGTGTAAACTTTTTCAATCTTTTGATTGAATTCAGTTTTTAGTTCCGTCAAATCGCCGCGGGTCGCCGGCGCGGATTGGGTTTCGTCTTTCATAAGGATATTTTACAAGATTTACTCCCACCGCGTAAGGACCAAAAGACCTAGACCAGCGCGGGTTTTAGTTCGCAGTAATGCAGCAATCAGTATTTAAAGCTTGGAAAAAAGCGAGGTGAGTGGCATGTTTAATAAACTGATTGTTAAGGTTGTGTTGATCCAGGGGTTATGCGGCATTGCCCTTAACGG
This sequence comes from Elusimicrobia bacterium GWA2_56_46, assembly GCA_001799575.1. GTDB lineage: Bacteria > Elusimicrobiota > Elusimicrobia > Elusimicrobiales > UBA9959 > YA12-FULL-51-18. The sequence goes on along the minus strand of MGTT01000003.1, from coordinate 59,679 downwards.
CCGCTGCGAGACTCCGGGTGTTTCCTGCGGGGATTTGAACAGGAATATTGCCGGCCAGGGCGCGAAGATGAGCGTTGCGGATTCGCGCGGGGCTGATGATTTAAAGAAAAATCTTGCCATGGTTGTTGCCGCTATTTCCCCGGCCAGGATGCTTAAACTCATGGCGGATAAAGCCATCGGGATTATAGACACTCGCTCCGAAAAGGAGTTTGAAATTGCGCATTTGCCCGGGGCAAAGAATATCCAGCTTGAAGGGTTCGGGGCCGCGCTTGCCGGCCTTTCAAAAGACACGGAGTGGGTGGTCTACGACAAGCAGCCGGAAAACGCCAAAGCCGCGGCGCGGCAAATGGCGGAGAAAGGTTTTAACGCAAAAGAGCTGTCCGGCGGCATACAGGTCTGGTCGGCCAGAAAATATCCGCTGGAAACGGGGGCGGCAAAATGACTTTTAATAAAAGGAAAGAGAAGCATGGATTTACCGCGCTTGCCATAAGCGCGGTTTTTGGCGTTTCCTTTTTAGCGGAAGCTTCCGCCCAGACTACCGTGTGCGCGGAGGTGCGCCTTCAGATAGCGCAGGAAGCCACGCTTGAAAGGGAGGCCTTTGACGCCGCCCTTGAAATAACCAATCAATTCCCCGGCTACGGACTTGAGAATTTCCGGGTGGACGTAGTTATAAAAGATTCCGCCGGCAGCCCGGCCGACAGCATGTTTTTTATCAAAGTGAACTCAAAAGAAGGCGTAACCGCGGTTGACGGCTCCGGCATCGTGCAGCCGGCGACCACTGCCAATGTTCATTGGCTTATAATTCCAAGCACCGGCGCGGGCGGAGTAAATCCGCTCGGCCTCAAATATTCCGTAAAGGCCGAGATCTCTTATAAACTTAACGGCGTTTACCAGGCTATTTCCACTTACGAGGACTATATAACCGTAAAGCCCCAGCCCGCGCTGACGCTGGAATATATTCTTCCGTTCGAGGTTTTCGCGGATGAACCGCTGACCGAAACCATAACAGAGCCCGTAGAACCCTTTTCACTTGGCGTCAGGGTCACAAACACCGGTTATGGCGCGGCCAGAAATTTCAGGATGGATTCCGGCCAGCCGGAAATAGCGGACAACAAACAGGGGCTTGCGGCAGATTACAAACTGCTCGCCGCTTACGTCGGAGGCGGGAAGACGGCGGAGACTCTTTTAGTTCCTTTCGGCGATGTGGCCGCCGGCGGTGTTACGCAGGCCGCCTGGATAATGTCCTCCGCTCTTTCGGGCAGATTCATCAGGTTCGACGCCAAATTCAGCCACGCGGATGAATTGGGCGGACAGCTTACTTCCCTTGTGCAGGGCGTGACCACCTATACGCTGGTCAAAGACGTTCTGGTGGATCTGCCGGGGCGCGACAGCCAGTTCGATTTTCTTGTAAATACCACCACCCCGCGCGGCACGATGTATGAGACTCTTTCCGCCGGCGGCGAGATAGCGCCGGATTTGATCCTGGAGTCCGGCCAGGCCGGCCCGATACCGGTCGAGCGGCTGGCGGGTGAATTTTCCGGCACTCTTGGCGGAGCCAATACTTCGGCCACGCTTAAATTTACGGGGGCCTCCGCCTCAAACGCCTGGGTTTACACTTCCATCCCGGCTCCGCTGCAAGGGAAGGCCAGGCTTTTGTCCGCGGTAAGAAGCGACGGTAAAGCTATCAATTCCAGAAATATCTGGATCTCCAGGCATTTCATCAAATCCTCCGTTTCTTATGTGTACAGGCTTAATCTTTTAGATTATAACCCGCCGCCGGCGGCGGAGTACGCGCTCAGTTTCGCGCTTGATTCGATCGACGTTCCTCCGGCCGCCGTCTCGGATCTCAATATTTTCACCGCTCAAAATGGCGCGCAGGCCGGACTTAGCTGGAACGCCACGGGCGAGGACGGCCTCGAAGGCCCCATACTGGGCGGCCATTATCTTATACAGGCGGCCACCAGCGCCGGCGCGGCTTTCAGCCCGGCCTCCGCCCAGGTGGTTTTCAGCACCAATACCGCGCCGGGAACAATGCAGAATTATTCCCTGGCCGCCCTTATGGGCAATGCTTCCCATTATTTCAAGCTGTGGCTCCAGGATACCGGTGGCAGTGTCTCCGGTGATTCCAATCTGGCTCAGTTGTATATGCCGCCTTATCCGCCCGCGGACTTGGTGATAGGCGCCGCAAGTTCGTCCACCGTCGAGGCGGTCTGGTCCGGCGGCAACAACAACACCCCTGTAGAATACAGCATATGGGCGGACACCGACGCTTTTGAGCCGGGGGTCGCGGTTTCGCCTTTCACGGACGCTTCGGATCGTTCATTTGCGTTCACCGGGTTGACGCCAAATACTACCTATCTGATATACGGCCAGGCCAAAAATCCGGAGACCGGAGCCGTGTCCGCGCAGGCTTATCTGGGCGGCACGGTTACGCTGGCCGCCGGGCCGGGAGCGCTCAGCGCTTCCGCCATATATATTTCCAGTTTTACCCTGGCCTGGGGAACCGGCGCGAATCCCGACGGCACTGAATACCTCGTCCAGATCTCCACGGTTCCGGATTACGCATATGGCGCGGTGGAAAGCGGCTGGGTTAAGGTGGTTGAATATTCGTTCAGCGGGCTTCTTGAAGGGACTTCTTATTACGCCAGGGTAAAGGCCAGGAATTCCGCGGGAACGGAAACGGGTTTCACGGAGCCGGGCGTTTTCAGAACCAGGTATTCGGATGTTACTCCGCCGGCGATACTTATCTCCAGCCCAGTTGCCGGGGCGAAATATGCCGGCGCTGATATTATAAGCATAGACTTCAGTGTTTCCGACAGCCTGTCGCTGGTGAGCAGTTCGGCCGCTTATCTGCGGCAGACGGCCGATAGCGGGACGCCGCGCGGCACGCTGCCGGACCTTATCCCGGTGACGGCGGGCCAAAGCCTGGCCGCCGCCGGGCTGGACGACGGGATCTGGGAGCTTACGGTTTCGGCCACCGATTACGCCGGCAATTATTCTTCAGCGACAAGCGGCGGGTTCGAAGTGACGCACGCCGCCGGAGTTATTGTCCGACTCAAGCTTGAGCCCGATACCCTGAATCTGGGCAGTAAAGGCAAAGATATAACCGCCAAGCTTAAACTGGAAAGTGAAAACGCGCCATGCTTTAACCGGGCAGGCATTAATATAAGCGCTATAAACGGTCATACACTGGAAAAGCCCATCTATGCGCTTGGGGAGCGGGGCGAGGGGCGCGGGGATCGGGATGAGGGACGAGGGGCGAAGGGTTCGGGGCCGGGGGCTGGGGGATGCGAGGAGAAAGAGAAAGGGCATGGCGATGAAGATTCTTCTTCCTGCGGCGGCATAACCGTAAAATTCGACCGGGAGGCTGTGATCGCGGTCGTGCCCGCAAGCGCCACGGTGAAAGTGACGGTGTCCGGCGGATTTACCGATGGGAAAAGTTTCAGCGCGGATGATACGATAAGAACCCTGAAGCCGCGCGGAACCTGGGCCGACCCGGCGTTCAGACCGGGCGGGGTTTATGTTTCCCCGAACCCGGCCAGGGGCGGCGCGAAGCCGGTGTTCCATATCGAGACCGGCATAGCCGACAGCGTCAGGATAACTATATACGGCGCTTCGGGCAGAATAGTACACGAGCATACCCTGGCCGGCGCGCCCGCCGTCCTGGATGACGGCGGCGGCCCGGTCTACGCCTATGAATACGCGTGGGAAGGGCGTATAGGGGCCGGTGTTTATTATTATTCCATTGAAACCGAAAAAGCCGGGGAGAAACTCAAAAAGTCCGGCGGCTTCGCGGTGCTCAGGTAACCCCGTTCGGTGTGTGGGGGGATGCATGAAAGAAGTATTGAATTAGCGCGTCATTTTAAGTATATTTTACCGTACTGTTATGAATCCATTGAGCCTGATACGCCAGTTTGTGAAAGGGCTGACTTCGGACACCGATCCGGGCCAGATAGGCTGGGGCATAGCTCTCGGCTTTCTGATAGGCCTTCTGCCCAAGGCTACGCTGACCGCCCAGCTCCTCCTGGTGCTTTTAATGGCGCTGCGCGTAAATATTCCGATGGCGCTCCTCACCATGCTGCTGATGACTTTCGTTAATCCGCTGATGGATAAGCTTACCGACCCGGTGGGATATTATCTGCTGACCAGCCAGGCGCTCTATCCGCTCTGGATCAAACTTTATAATACGCCCGTGCTGCCCTGGACCGGGTTCAATAACACGGTTTTAACCGGGGGAATTGTGGTCGGGCTTGTGCTCCTGTTCCCGGTTCAGTTCGCGGGCAGACGGTTCGGGGTTTATTATAACGACAAATTCCGGGACAGGCTGGTGAATTCCAGATTCGTCAAAGGCCTTAAGGCCTCCTGGCTGCTGGACTGGTACTTTAAAACGGCCGGTAACCAGTAACCGGTATTCGGTAGCCGGTGTTAATAATATGAGTTTCTTAAATCTATCGGTTACTGGTCACTGGTTGCCGGATACTGGTTACTGATTTTTATGCGCTGGTCATACATCTTACCGCGGTTCATATTCCTGGCCCTTGTCTGGGCGTTCTTCTTCTTTGCTTTCGACCCTGTCCTCAAATGGTCGCTTAAAAAAGGGATGGAGAAAGCGGCCGGGGCCAGGGTTGAGATCGCCAGCGTTAAAACTTCTTTTCTCCATCCTTCCTTTTATATGGGCGGCGTAACGGTGGGCAGCGCAAGCGAGGAATATTCCAATCTCGTTGAATTTTCCGAAATAAAATTCGGCATCGAAGGCGCCCCGCTGCTGGAGAAAAAGTTTATCATAAACGAGGCTTTCCTGAGCGGGCTCAAATTCGGCACGCCGCGCAAAACTTCCGCCAGACTTCCACTGGCTAAAAAAGAAGAGACGCCACAGTTCGTCAAGGATCTGAAAGAAGAGTCCAAAGAGCTGGCCGCGGATCGCCTGGGGGATCTCAAGGCCGGCGCGTCCACGGATTTGCAGGTATCGGCCGACTCGCTTTCCTCGGTCAGGGTGTACGGCGAACTGCAGAAAAAATACGAGGAGCAGTACGCCGCGCTCAGCGAAAAGGCCGATCTTAAGCCCTACCAGGCCCGCCTGGACGGGATAAAAGCGAGGTACGAGGCGGCCCGCGCGGAAAAGAACCCCGTAAAACAGGCCAAAGACTACGCCGGTCTGCAAAAAGATATCAAAAAGCTCAATGACGACTTTCAGAACGACCGCAAACTTATAGAGGAAACGGCCGCCGGGCTGAAAGAGGGCCTCAAGACCGCCGAGGAAGCCCGCAAAAAAGATATAGAGGCGGTCATGGGAAAGATGAAGATGCCGGCGCTGGACACGAAATCCCTGGCTGGAATGCTGGCCGGCCCCGCCGTCGCCGATAAAACCCGGACCGCGTTCAAGTGGCTGGCCATGGCCCGTAAGTATATGCCCGACAATTCCCAGAAGCGGATACTCAAGACGGACGCCAGGCGCGGGCGCCTGGTGCATTTTCCAAAGCTTAACGCCTACCCCTCGTTCCTTATAAAAAGGATGGCCGTTTCCGGCGAGCTGGGGCTGGACGCCCCGCTGGACTATTCCGGTTCCATAGAAGGGATAACCACCCAGCCGCAGATCTACGGCAAGCCGCTGACGGCGGCGATCAAAGGGGCGAAAGGCGGACGGGCGCTGGATTTTAAGGCCCTGCTGGATAACACGGGGACTTTCATGAAAGGGAATCTGGCGCTTAAATACTCCGGCATGGCCGTTGACAGTCTTGTCATGGGCAGTCCCGGCTCCCTGGGGGCTTCCGTCACGGGAGGAACCGGCTCGTTTAACGGCAAACTGGCGCTGATGGGGGAAGACCTGGACGGCGACGCTGTTTTCAGGATCGAGGGGGCAAAGGTGACGCCCGCCGCGGAGAATGTGAAATTCGCTCCGCTGAAAGCCGCCGTGGTGAATTCCATGTCGGGCCTCTCTTCGGTCGGTATAGGTGTCAAGATAGCCGGCACGCTCAAAACCCCGGCCCTTTCGCTCAGCACCGATCTGGCCGATAAACTCAGCGGCGCGTTCAGGAACGCTTTCGGCGCCGAACTGGAAAAGGCCAGGGCCGACGCCAGGGCCAAAGTGGATGCCGCGCTCAAGCCTTACAAGGACAAGCTGGACGGCCTGGCCTCTTCGAAGCAGCAGGAACTTAAAGGCAAGCTGGATGCCGGGCAGAAGAGCCTTTCCGGCGCCGGGGACGATCTGCTTAAAGGTCTTAAGGAGCAGGCCGTTCCTGGAAAACTCAAGCTGCCCAAGTTCAAGCTTTAAACCCGACAGCCCCGGTATTTATAATCCCTATGAAAAAATTTTTTACGACATCGGAAGTGGCCCAGGTCTGCGGCGTCGCGCACACCACCATAATACGGTGGATAAATGAGGGGAAGCTTGACGCCCATGAAACCCCCGGAGGGCACAGGCGCATCAAACACCGGGATCTGGTCGCTTTCCTGAAACAGTACAAAATTCCGGCGCAGGCCTCGCTCCTGGACAATCGCTTCAAGGTGCTGGTTGTAGACGATGAAAAGCCGGTCCTTTCCATGATACGAAGGGCGTTCGCGAAGCACTCGGACGAAATAGATCTTCAAACCACGACAAACGGGATGGAAGCCCTTGTCATGCTGGGGAAAAGCCATTTCGATCTTATAATCCTGGATGTGGTCATGCCCGAAATGGACGGGGTGCAGGTCTGCGTCACCCTTAAACAGAATCCGGACACCGCCGATATCAGGATAGTGGTGATCACGGGGCGGCCGCTCTCGGAGGAACAGGAAGATTATCTCAAACGCAACGCGGAATGCGTGATCAGGAAACCTTTTCCGCCCTCGGTTCTGGTTGAGCAAGTGCGGAAATTGGTCTGACACGCGGCGGCACCCCGACTTCTCCAAGGATATACATCATGACTATGGCTCCCTCTCCGAAGGAAACTACGGCGGTCAGACTTCTGGTGGAGTATTTGAAAGGCGAAGGCGTGGAGTATGTTTTCGGCATCCCCGGCGGCGCCCTTATGCCTTTTTACGAGGCCGTTTTTGATCTGGGGGGAATAACTCCGGTTCTGGCCAAGCACGAGGGCGGCGCGGCTTTCATGGCCGACGGTTACGCGCGGGTCAGCGGCAGGCTCGGCGTGTGCTGCTCCACCACCGGCCCCGGCGCCACCAACCTGATAACGGGAGTGGCCTGCGCTTACGCGGATTCCATCCCCATGCTGGTTCTGACCGCGCAGGTGGCGACTTCCGGCTTCGGAAAAGGCGCTTTCCAGGAAAGCACCAGCCACGGCATCGACGTCGTGGATATGCTGAAATCCGTCACCAAAAGCAGCGTGATGATCCCCTCCGCGGACAAGACCGGCGATGTGGTGAAAGCGGCCATCAGAACGGCCATGAGCGGCAGAAAAGGCCCGGTTCATATAAATTTCCCGATGGACTTTATGAAAAAACCGGTAAAGGCGGCTGTCGCGACGCCCGCGGAGTACAGGGTTACCGCCAGCCAGTTCGACCGGGAGGCCATCAAAGAGGCGTCACGGGAGCTGATGAACGCCAAAAAACCGGCCATCCTGGCGGGCAGCGGCGTAAATCTTTCCGGCGCCCACGAGGAACTCAGGAAGCTTGCCGAAAAGCTGAATATTCCCGTGGCTACTTCTCCCAAGGCCAAAGGCGCGTTTCCGGAAAACCATCTTCTTTCACTGGGCGTTTTCGGTTTCGGCTCTTCGCTGCACGCCGAGAAATATCTTTTGTCCGAAGATGTGGACGTTCTTCTGGTCATAGGCACCAGTCTGGGAGAGCCGTCCACCTGCGGCTGGGATTCCAGGTTGCAGCCCAAAAAAGCCATAATACAGATCGACATCGATCCGCAGGAAATAAGCAAGAACTATCCCGCCGCTTACGGAGTGCTGGGCGACGCGAAAGCCGCGCTCAGGGAATTGAATTTTCAGGTGGAACGGGATCTGAGCCGGCTGCCGGACCGGAACGGGGCCGGCCCGCGGGAGATCAGGGAGTTCAAAGAGTCCAATCCCAGGTACATAACCCCCGAAAAAATGGACTCGGAGGCCCTCCCTTTAAAGCCCCAGCGCGTCATCAGGGAAATACAGCAGGCGATTTCAGACGACACCATGCTCTTCGTGGACGCCGGGACCTCGGTGTTCTGGGCTTTCCACTATTTTTCCTCCTGCGAGCCCGGCAATTTCTACGTCAACACCGGTTTTTTCTCCATGGGGCACGGGACGGCGGCCTGTATCGGCGGGAAACTGGGCAACCCCAAAAAGCCCGTCGTGGCCCTGGTGGGCGACGCCGCTTTCGCGATGAACGGAATGGAAGTGCATACCGCCGTGGAGATGGAGCTGCCGCTGGTGTGGGTGGTATTGAATAACGGCGGGCACGGCATGATCTACCACGGCGAGAGAATGCAGTTCGGCGGAAAATTCACCACCAGCGTTTTCGGCAAAAGGCTGCATATCGCGGAGATCGCAAAAGGGCTGGGCGCCCTTACTTTCCAGGCGAAAAAACCCGGGGAAGTGAAGTCATGCCTTTTAGAGGCGCTGAAAAGCGGCCGGCCGGCGGTCATCGAGGTCGAAACCGACCTCGGCGAAGCGCCGCCCATGGGGACGCGCGTCAACACGTTGGAAAAAATGTTCGCCAAAGAAATATAGAATCCTTAGGGGGATCATGAGAAACAACCTGCTTTTCTTTTGTCTTTTGACGGCCGCGGTCTGTCCGGCGCACGGAAGGGAGCTTGTTCTGTGCGATGACGTCTCCGATCCCGCGACGCTGGATCCCCAAAAGGAATTTTCGGAAAAGAACCACACAATCAGTCAGCAGATATTTGACGGCCTTATCCGCTTTGACCCGGACGGGAAAATAGAACCGGCGTTGGCCGTATCGTGGGAAAGAATAGCGCCGGACAGTATGCGGTTTAAACTCCGGCGCGGCGTATCCTTTCATAATGGGGAGCCTTTTGACGCCGACGCGGTGAAATTCAGCATAGAGCGCTATCTTGACCCCGCTACCGGGTATCCCGGGCTGTTTTTTGTCAATTCCATAAGCCGTGTGGAAGTCAGGGATTCCCACACCGTAGACATAATCACTAAATATCCGGACGCGATTCTCCTGAACCGTCTGGCCGGCCTGGTTCTTATGGTTCCGCCGCAATATATTAAAGAAAAAGGTGCGGAGTATTTCGCCCAGAATCCAGTGGGCACCGGGGCTTTTATTTTTAAAGAATGGGAAAAAGGGAGCCACGTTAAACTCTCTGCTAATAAAAACTATTGGTTAAAAGGCTTTCCGAAAGTTGGCGGCCTTGTTTTCAAATTTATCCCGTATGAAAAACAACTTGAAGCCTTGTTTTCGGGTAAGGTGGATCTGCTCACTGATCTGCCCGGAACCCAGACCTTAAAAGTTAAAGCCAACCCAAGGCTTACCGTCTTAAAAAAAGCCTCATTTTACACCATGCCGTTTGCCCTGAATTTATCGTCTGGACCTTTGAGTAATTTATATGTGAGGAAAGCTTTAAATCACGCGATAAATAAGGAGGGTCTGATACGCTATGACCTTTTGGGTAATGGAAGTCCCATCGCTACGTTGAGTATGCCGGGCGAAATAGGGCACAACCCTTTACTGAAGCCTTATGAGTACAATTTGCCTAAAGCCAGGACGCTTTTAACCGAGGGGGGGTATCCCAATGGATTCGCTTTGGAATTTTTGGTAAAACGAAATGCGGAACGGGCCGCTAAAATTGTGGCATCTGATCTTAAAAAAATAGGAATAGATTTGAATATTACTCTGGTGTCGGATGCCGATATGATCAAGGAATTCAAAAGCGGAAAATATGGCATGTTTATAGGTAGCAGTCCCGATCCGATGTGCCATTCCTATTTCATACAGGCGATTGTGCTTTTTTCAAAATCTCCGTATGCCTGGGGCGGGGATGCGAAATTGGATGACATGTTGATAAAAATGATTTCAGCTTTAGGACTCGGGGAATCTGAAAAAATGGCTAGAGCTATCGATGAGTATATTTATAATAATGCATTAAGTATTTTTACCTACCAAAAAAAGACGGTTTACGGCTTTAATAAACATCTTTCCTTCATCCCGTATATAACAGGGGCACCGTATTTTTTTACCGCTGAGTTTGATTCGAAAAGGAGAGGTAGATGAAAACGTACAGGGTGGATTCTATTTCCAGGCTTAAATCAAAGTTGTTTAGTGGGGTGAGTGTGAAATATTTCAGGATTCCTGAAAACTGGCCCGTATCAATTGCTCATGAAACCATACCTCAAAACGGAAAGAACATCCCTTACATTGTGCATAAAAAAACTGAAGAATTTGTCTATATACTGAAAGGCAAAGCCAAGGCGTATTTGGGAAATAAGAGTTTTAACGTAAGCAGCGGTGATTATCTTTCAATTCCAGCCGGAGTCAAACACCGTTTTGTAACCGGCAAAGACCCGATAATCGCATTATCTGTGTTTTGTCCTCCCATGACTTTCTCTGACTTTGATGCGGTGGCCTACCCAGACGGTAAGATAAGAAAAATTAACTCTGGTAAAACAAAGCGGAAAACAAAATGAAATTTAAACGCCCACATGCGACAAGTCTGGCCCAGCGGTTTATGCTGGGGGTGATCCCGGTTTCGCTGGCCGGGATAATCCTCCTTGGGGTGTCGGCGTTCTATGTCACGAAGATCTATATCACGCGGAACGTGGAAAAAGAGATCAAGGTTTTCAGCCAGGGCGCCGCTTCAAGCGTCGCAGGTTTCTTCAGGCAGCGGCAGAACGACCTGGAAACCCTTTCGGAAACTTCTCTCCTGGCCGACTATTACAACAACGCGGATTACGGGCTTAAAGAGGAAGCCGAACAATACCGCCGGGAGCTGGAGCGTTATTTTCTCAGATTTTACGAAAGGACCGGGGGGGATGTCCGCATTACTTATGTGAATTCCAAAAGGCGCGAGGTGTGCGGAACCGAAGGGTCAAAGAATATCGCGGGCGGGCAGTATTTCAAATCAGAAGAAATTTTCAACACCGCCGCGGCGGGCAAAAAAAATATATTCCGGTTCCCGATCTCCGACGATCCGTTGTACGGGCCGAAAATAACCTATGCCAAGCCGGTCTTCGACGCGGCCGGCGGCTTCCGCGGAATCATAGTTCTGGAAGCGGGTTTGAAAACCCTGCAGGACACTTTGAGCCGCCTGCGGGTCGGGAGCAACGGCAGAACCTATATAACCGACGCTTCCAACAGGCCGGTTCTGGCGGGAACAGGCAGCCAGGAAAGCGCACCGCTTTCTCCCTCGGATTTTATCTCCCGGCTGCCCATCGAAGACACCGATCTCTGGGTTATGGTCACGGCTCCCAGAAGCGACTTCCAGGCCCCGCTCAGAACCATAAGCCGCTTTACCATTTTGCTTGTGGCCGTCTGCGGCGCGCTGGCGGCATTTTTCATATTTTTTACGATACGCGGGATGACCCGTCCCCTCAAAAAACTTGTCGAGGCCACCAGGCGGCTCGCCGAAGGCCGGGCCTTTGAAAAAGTGGTCATCTCCAACCGGGATGAAATAGGAATTCTGGCCGATTCATTCAATATCATGGGAAGCCAGCTTACCGACAGGACGGCCGAACTGAAGTCCCGCATAAAGGAACTTCTGGTTTTGCAGGGCATGAGCGCGGCGGTCATCAAAAAACTAGACGAGGATCATATCTGCAGGGTTTGCCTGGAAGCGGCGGTGGCGGGGCTTGGTTTTGAGCGGGGCGTGCTGTACCTGATCAATAAGGAAAGAACGCAGATAGCCGGCCGATATGTCCATTCCACCCAGAAAGCGGGATTTACCGAGGAACAAATGCGGACAAGAATTATCCCGCTTGACAGCGGGGATATCCTGGCGGAAGTCGTGCGTACGCGAAAGGGCGTGAACGTCAGGGAGCCGCTTGAGAACCCGGGTGTCAACAGGCATTTTGTGGAGGAAGTGGGCACAAAGGCTTTCTGCCTTGTGCCGGTAATGACCGAACAAAAAGTCCTGGGGGTTATCGGCGCGGACAATTATTATTCCGGCAAACGGATCACGGACGAACAGATGAACGACCTTATGCTGTTCGGCGCTTTCACCGCCCTCGCCCTTGAGAACGCGCATCTGGTGAGCGACGTGCGGATGTCGGAGGAACGCTACCGGACCGTCCTGGATAATTCTCCGGACGCCATAGTGGGTCTGGACGCCTCTTTTCATGTTACCGTCTGGAACCGGGGCGCGCAGACGCTCTTCGGCTATCTGGCCGGGGAAATGATCGGCCAGCCCGTCTCAAAACTATTTACGCCTTCTACCGCAGAGCTCGTTATGCTCAGAGTGGAGAAAACTGGCTTTTTTTCCGGCACGTGCATGGAGGGTGTCACCTCTCTCGGCAAAAAGCTGGAGCTTGACATAACCTGGGCGGGCTCGGAAAGGTGGAAGAGTTCGGAGAACGAATGGACGGTCGTGATACGCGATACCTCCGAACAGCGCAAGCTCCAGGCGCAGCTCATTCAGGCCGAGAAACTCTCCGCCGTGGGGAAGCTGATCTCCGGCGTGGCGCACGAGCTCAACAACCCCCTTACCGTTATCCTGGGCAATTCCGAGCTTCTGCACAAAACGGGGTGCGCGCCCGGCTCCCCTCACGCCGCCGAAGTGTCGGAAATCTATGAAAGCGCGTTCAGATGCGGCGAAATAGTGAAAAATCTTCTGGCCTTTGTGAGGGAAAGCCGCAAGAAAAAACAGGCCGTCTACATTCCCCAGATCGTCCAGAGCGCGATAACGCTGATGAGTTACAAGCTTAAAAAAACCGAAAACATCTCTATCACGCAGACGGCGGGCGAGAATATTCCGCCCGTAATGGCCGACTTCCACCAGATAGAGCAGGTGCTGGTCAACCTGATCCAGAACGCCTGCGACGCCATGTCGGAAATGGGCGGGGAGAAAAAAATAGATATTACGGTTTATCACCGCGTGAACTCGGTTTACCTGGCCCTTTCCGACAACGGGCCGGGCATTCCGGAAGAATTCCAGTCCCGCGTCTTCGATCCGTTCTTCACCACGAAAGAAGAGGGAAAGGGGACCGGCCTCGGCCTGGCGATCTGCAAGCGCATAGCGGACGACCACGGCGCCCGCCTGACCTGCGCCAGCATTCCGGGGCAGGGAACCACGTTCACGCTTGAACTTCCTATCGTCAAAATGCCGGGTGGAGGGGCGGCGCAGGAAGACGCGTCCGTAAAAAAGCCGGCGTCCGGAAAAAAAGTGCTGGTGGTGGACGATGAAGCCGATATTGTCGCCATGATAAAACGGATGCTTGAAACCGAGGGTCAGGTAGTCTACACCGCTTCTTCCGGGACGGAGGCCGTTGCCAAACTGAAAGACGAGAAGTACGACGTTGTGATCTGCGACGTGGAGATGGGCGCCAGCAAGGGTTTTATGGTGAGGGAGGCGCTGCTGGAAATGAATTCCTCCGCGGGTTTCATCTTTACCACCGGGAATCTGCTTAACCCGGCGCTTCTCGCGAAACTTAAAGAATCCCGGATCCCGTTCCTCCCCAAGCCTTTCACCACGGCTGAATTATTCTCCGCGATGAATGAGGCGGCGTTCGGGATGAAAGAGTCCGTGTGACGAGGTCAGAGCACTAATCAACCGGCAGTTCTTATTTTTCTTCAAGACCTTTAACCGCTTTTTCCGCGGCGGCGGCAAGCGCCCTGGCCGCCGGGGAATCTTTCTTCGTGTCCATGAACAGCCGCCCTTTGTCCCCGGCTTCCAGGAGGCCGGGATCGAACGGCACGCGGCCCAGGAATTCCACTCCCAGCGTTTCGGCCGCTTTCTCGCCGCCGCCCGCTTTGAACAGATCGATCTTTCCGCCGCAATGGGGGCAGGGGAACTCGGCCATGTTCTCCAGTATTCCCAGAACCCTCACGCCCAGCTGCCTCAGAAAATTCACCGCTTTTACGGAGTCCAGGAGCGCCACTTCCTGCCCCGTGGTCACCACCACGCCGCCGGCGAGGCCCGGAAGCAGCTGGCAGATGGAGAGGGGCTCGTCGCCGGTTCCGGGAGGGGCATCTATTATGAGATAATCGAGGACGCCCCAGCGCACGTCCGCCAGAAATTGCTTGAGGACATTAAGCTTCATGGGCCCGCGCCAGATCACTGGCGTCCCGCCCCGGCGGATAAGGGAGCCCATGGAGAGCATCACCAGGTTCTCTTTTACCCGCACCGGCTCAAGCGCCTTGCCGTCCGATACCGGGAGTACGCCTTCCTTCCCTGTCATTTTGGCTATGGAGGGGCCATGGATGTCTATGTCCAGGAGTCCGGTTTTAAAGCCTTTGGAACTGAGCGCCGACGCGAAGGCCAGAGCCACCGAACTTTTGCCGACGCCGCCCTTATTGCTCATTACGATTATCTTGTGCTTCACTTTCGCCATATTCTCTTTTATGCGCGACATGGATTCGTCTATAGTGACCTGGTGCATGAAGAACTCCTCTCCTGTAGGGTTCGCGGGGCCTGTCAGGCATGGGGCCCATCGGGCCTGCGGCCGGCCCGGCGACTTCGCGCCGGTTACCTGCTCACTGAATTGTGCTTCGCACCCCTCGGCCCGATCCAACCCATGCCTGCCACCCGCTCCACGCTCGCTCGTCCCCGATCGGGCAAAACCTATTATAAAACATATTTTTTCATTTTGTATAATAGAATCATGAAACCGGTGCTTACTCCCGAACAGGCGATAGAGGCGATAAAAGACGGCTCCTCCGTGATGGCGGGCGGCTTTATGGGCTGCGGCAACGCGTTCACGCTCATAGACGCGCTTATAAATAAAGGCTCAAAAGACCTTACGCTCATCACCAGCGACACCGCTTTCCCCGACGTGGGGGTAGGCCGCCTTATCTGCCAGGGACGCGTCAAAAACCTGGTCGCCACTCATATAGGCACCAACCCGGTTTCGGGCCGTAAAATGAATTCGGGGGAAATGAACGTCACCCTGGTTCCGCAGGGAACTTTTTCGGAGCGCATCCGCGCCAGGGGCGCGGGCCTGGGCGGCGTGCTCACGCCCACCGGGATAGGCACGGAGATAGAGAAAGGCAGGCAGAAACTCACCATCGAGGGCAGGGAGTTCCTGCTGGAACCGCCGCTGGGCGCGGAGTTCGCGCTTATAAAGGCGGAGGTTTGCGACAAATTCGGGAACTGCTTCCTGCCCATGGCCACCAAGAACGCCTCCGTAGTAATGGCAATGGCCGCTGATTATGTTATTGTGGAAGCCGACAGGATAGTCGAACCCGGCGAGCTTGATCCGGACAGGATCAGTATTCCCGGCATTTTCATTTCAGCTATAGTGAAAGCGGCGCTCCCGGCCGGCAATCTGGCGGACGCAAACCTATCATGGACCCCAAAGAATTAAAGAGGATACGCATAGTGAGGCGGATAGCGCAGGAGTTCCCGGATGGCGCTCTCGTAAACCTGGGCATAGGGATGCCGACCCTGGTGGCGGATCATCTGCCCGGAGACAGAACCATCCTGCTGCATTCCGAAAACGGATTTACCGGGCTTGGCCCCCGGCCCGCAAAAGGCAAAGAAGACCCCCGCCTGGTCAACGCCGGCGGACAGCCGGTCACCATCGTCCCGGGCGGCTGTTTTTTCGATTCGGCGATGTCTTTCGCCATCATCCGGGGCGGCCATGTGGATTATACGGTGCTGGGCGCGCTGGAAGTGGACGAGGAAGGCAGCCTGGCTAACTACATGATCCCTGGCAAAATGGTTCCCGGCATGGGCGGCGCCATGGATCTGGTGACGGGCGCCAAAAACGTCATTATCGCCATGGAGCACGTTACCAGGGACGGCGCGCCCAAGATCCTTAAAAAATGCACCCTCCCGCTTACGGCAAAAGGAGAAGTGGATCTGATCGTCACCGATCTGGCTTTCATAAGGGTCACAAAGAAAGGCCTGGTCCTTGAAGAGATAGCCGAGGGCGCCACAGTGGAAGAAGTGATAAAAAACACCGGCGCAAAGCTGCACGTGGCGGGAAAGCTGGGGAGATTCTAACCCGGGCGTTTCCCGTCATTGACAATAAAATATGCTTCTGATAAGATACCAGAACGCTGATCTGGGCGTCGTTTCGGCGGGACAACCGGACAGCGGAAAACGGACACTAAATCACCGAGGAGACTTCGATTATGGCTAAAAAATACCGGATAGCGTGGCTGCCGGGAGACGGCGTCGGCGTAGAAGTGATGGAAGCGGCCAGGATCGTGCTGGATCGCGTGGAACTGGACGCGGAATACGTCCACGGGGACATCGGCTGGGAATTCTGGTGCAAGGAAGGCGACGCCTTCCCGCAGCGCACCGTGGACCTGCTCAAAAATGTCAACGCCGCGATGTTCGGCGCCATAACCTCCAAGCCCGTGAAGAACGCGGAGAAAGAACTCGTGCCCCAGCTCCAGGGCAAAGGCCTGGTCTACCGTTCCCCTATCGTGCGCATGCGCCAGCTCTTCGACCTCTATATCTGCCTGCGGCCGTGCAAAGCCTATCCGAAAAATCCGCTTAACTACAAAGAGGGCATAGATATCGTGGTGTTCCGCGAGAATACCGAAGACCTCTACGCGGGTGTGGAATTCAATACCGTGCCGGATAAACTGCGCGACACGCTCGCCGAACTGTCCCCGGCTTTCAAAGCGTTCAAGGGCCTGAAGAGCGACGAATACGCGATTTCCTGCAAGATCAACACCAGGAAAGGCTCCGAACGCATCGTCCGGGCCGCTTTCGAATTCGCCCGCAAGTTCAACCGCAAGAAAGTGACGGTGGTCCACAAAGCCAATGTCGTGCGCGCGACCGACGGGCTCTTTTTTGAGACGGCGAAGGCCGTGGCCAAGGATTACCCGGAGATCCGGATGGACGACGCCAATATAGACGCGATGACGATGTGGCTGCTCAAAAATCCGTTCAGCTACGACGTTCTGGTGGCGCCCAACCTCTACGGCGACATCATCTCGGATCTGAGCGCGCAGATGGTGGGCGGCCTGGGTTTCGGCTGCTCGGGCAATATCGGCGAGAAGCTGGCGGTTTTCGAACCCTCTCACGGCTCGGCGCCCAAATACGCGGGCCAGTACAAGGTTAACCCCATAGCGACCATACTCGCGGCCAAGATGATGCTGGATTGGCTCGGCGAAGCCGGGAAAGCCAAAATGATAGAGGACGCCGTCGCCGAAGTTATAGCCGAGGGCAAAGTGCGCACCTATGATATGGGCGGCTCTTCCACCACTCTCGACATGGCGAAAGCCATAGCCGCAAAGTGCGCGGCGGCCGGTCCGGTAAAAAAATGAGCGCGGCGCGGGAAAATCAGGCAGCCATGATCATTCACGAAGTCGGTCCGCGGGACGGTCTGCAGATGGAAAGCGGCGTCGTCCCGCTTGAAAAAAAAGAGGCCTGGCTCCGCGGCCTGATGGAAGCGGGGCTGGATATCATCCAGGTCGGCTCATTCGTCCATCCCGGGAAAGTTCCGCAGATGGCGGATACCGACGAGCTGTTCCGCCGCCTGACGGCGGGGAAAAAGCCGGCGCCGGTGCTCTCGGGCCTGGTGCTCAACGAAAAAGGCCTTGAAAGGGGCCTGGCCTGCGGCGTGGAGCTGTTCTGCCTGGGAGCCTCGGCCAGCGAAACCCACAGCCGGAAGAATACCGGCATGGGGACGGAAGAGGCCACGCAAAGAATTATCGGCGCGGCGAAAGCCGCTATCGCGGCCGGGAAGAAGGTGCAGGTCTCGGTTCAGTCCGCGTTCGGCTGCGGTTTCGAAGGCCCCATCCCTGAGGAGCGCGTCCTGAATATGGCGCGCGCCTATCTTGAAGCGGGTCTGCGCAATATCAGCCTTGCCGATACCGCGGGACACGCCCACCCAGCGCAGGTGGAGCGCCTTTTCGGCGCGGTGCTCCGCCTGGATCCCGGAGTTGAGTGCGCCTGCCATTTCCATAACACTTACGGTCTGGGCATGGCCAATATTTTCGCGGCCAGGCGCGCCGGAGTGACTTTTTTTGAAACCTCTTTCGCGGGGCTCGGCGGCTGCCCGTTTACCAAGGTCGCCGCGGGGAACGTGGCCACCGAAGACTTCGTCCACGCTCTCCAGCTTGAGGGGCTCCGCAAAGACGTGGACCTCAGTCGTCTTATCGATGTGGCCAGGGGCGTAGCCGAGCATTTTGGACGCGATATGCAGGGCTATGTGTATAAAATTGGGAAGGGTATAGGGGTCAGGGTTTAGGGTAGAGGAGAATTATGAGCGAAAAGATACTTTCCGGGGTGCGCGTACTTGACCTCACCAATGTGCTGGCGGGGCCGTTCGCCACTCTGCACCTGGCCCTTCTCGGCGCCGAAGTCATCAAGATCGAGAATCCCAGGGACGGCGATCTGGCGCGCAAGCTGGGCACCATGCCGGCTCTTAACGACCAGCTTATGGGGACGAGTTTTCTCGCGCAGAACGCCAACAAAAAGTCCGTGACCCTCAACACCAAGACACCTGAGGGGAAAGAAATTTTTAAGAAACTGGTAAAGACCGCCGATGTGCTGGTGGAAAATTTCCGGCCGGACGTCATGGACCGGCTGGGGCTCGGTTACAAGACGCTTTCCGGGATCAATCCGCGCCTGGTTTACTGCGCGATCTCCGGCTTCGGACAGACCGGCCCGGACGCGTTCAAGCCCGCGTACGACCAGATCATCCAGGGCCTGAGCGGCGTTATGGCCATCAACGGCGACGAGCGCCTTAATCCCCTGCGGGCGGGTTTCCCCGTGTGCGACACGGTGGGCGGGCTTAACGCCGCTTTCGCCGTCATGGCGGCGCTTTACCACCGCGAGCGCAGCGGCAAAGGGCAATTTATAGACGTGGCGATGCTAGATTCCATAATGCCCCTGATGGGCTGGGTGGCCGCCAATCTGCTGATCGCAGGCCAGCAGCCGGTGCCTATGGGCAACGATAATTTCACGGCCGCTCCGTCCGGAACATTCAAAGCCAAAGACGGTTACCTGAACATCGCCGCCAATAAGCAGGAGCAATGGGAATCCCTCTGCGACGTGCTGGGGGTTCCGGAACTGAAAAAGGATCCGCGTTTTGAGAAGCGCGACACCCGTAAGAAAAACCGCAAACTGCTGACCCCGCTGCTGGAGGAGAAACTGGCGCTGCGGACCACGGCGGAGTGGGTTGAATCGCTCAACGCGAAAGACGTGCCCAGCGGGGCCATTTTAAGCCTTGAGGCCGCCCTTTCCCAGCCCCAGGTCAGGCATCGCGGGATCCTCAGGGATGTGGCGGCGGAAGGGATCGGCACGCTCAAACTGTTCGGCCTCGCGGCCCGGTTTTCCGACACGCCGGGAGAGCTCAACGCGCCGCCCCCGCGCCTTTCGGCGCACACGGAAGAGGTCCTGGCCGGCCTAGGTATCGGTAAAGAAGAGATAGCGTCACTTAAGGCAAATAAAGTCATTTAACAAAAAGGTAGACGTTGCCTTTTTAAAGGTAAGTAAGGTTATTTAACGATAAAGGAGAAATGGCGGCAGGATCTAAGTTGGAGGATATAGTTGGAGGGGTGGCAGCCATGGGTTGGATCGGGCCGAAAGGGGAACCGGCGCGAAGTCGCCGGGCCCCTTTCGGCCCGATGGGCCCCATGGCTGACAGGCCCCCGAACCCGTACCCCGCCGCCATTTTTCCGCAGGAGGCATATCATGGGAATGACGTACGCGCAGAAATTACTGGCGAAAGCGGCCGGCAAAGCGCACGCGGCTGTGGGCGAAGTGCTGGAGCCGCAGGTCCACCTGGCGATGTCGCATGAGAACGGCGCGCTGGTGATAAACCAATTCGACGAGATCTTCCAGGGCACGGGCCGCGAAGCGAAAGTCTGGAACGCTGACCGCATCGCGATCATCTTTGACCACCGCGTGCCGGCCGAGTCCTCGAAGACCGCGACCAACCAGAAAAAGATCAGGGAGTTCGTGGCGAAGCAGGGCATCGGCAAATTCCACGACATCCGCGGCGACGTGGGAGGCATCTGCCACCAGATCCTGGCCGAGAACGGCTATGTGCGGCCGGGCGCCGTGGTAGTGGGCACCGACAGCCATACCACCACGCACGGCGCGCTGGGCGCTTTCGCGTTCGGCATCGGCGCCACCGAAATGGCCTCGGTCTGGGCGCTGGGCAGGATCCTGAACGTGGAAGTCCCCGGCACCATCAAAGTGGTGGTGAGCGGCAAATTCCCGGAGCACGTATACCCCAAGGATCTTATCCTCCACCTGATCGGGAAGATCAGCGCGGAAGGAGCCAATTACAAGGCGATAGAATTTCACGGAGAGGCCATCCGCAATATGCCGACCTCCGGGCGGCTGGTGCTCTGCAATATGAGCGTAGAGGCGGGCGCCACGGCCGGCATAGTCCCTCCCGACGAGGAAACGCAGCGCTACCTCCGCGAAGAAGCGGGCGTAAAGGAACCGCTGGAGCTTTTCGGGCCCGATCCCGACGCCGTCTACGAGCGCGTGGTGGAGATAGACGCCTCCGCCCTCGGACCCCAGATAGCCTGTCCGCACACGGTGGACAACGTAAAGCTGATAAACGAACTAGCGGGCAAAAAAGTGCAGCAGATCGTCATCGGCTCCTGCACCAACGGCCGGCTGGACGACCTGGAGATAGCGGCGAAGATCCTGAAAGGACGCCGCGTGGCCGACAGCACCCGGATGCTGGTGTTCCCGGCGTCCTGGCGCATCTATCAGAAAGCGATGTCGCTCGGCTTCATCCAGGATCTCACGCAGGCCGGCGCGGTGGTGTGCAACCCCGGCTGCGGACCTTGCCTCGGTATCCACCAGGGCGCGCTGGGCGACGGAGAGATCGCGCTGGCGACCACCAACCGCAATTTCAAAGGGCGGATGGGAAATCCGAAAGCGGAGGTCTACCTGTGCTCCCCGGCGGTGGCGGCGGCGAGCGCTATTACCGGCACTATAACGGATCCCAGGGGGCTAAAATAATGAAGAACGGAAAAGTGGTTTTAAAACTCGGCGACGACATCTCCACCGACATAGTTTATCCGGGCCGGTTCATGGCCACGGTGCTGCCCACGGAAACCCCGCAGTTCGCTTTCGCCGATAACGCGGAGTTTAACGGGAAACTCAAAGCGGGCAAGGTTCCCGCCGGAGGCATTATAGCGGCCGGCAAGAACTTCGGCTGCGGCTCCTCGCGGGAGCAGGCGGTTTCCTGCATAAAAGGGCACAACCTCACCGTGGCGGCAAAGAACATCGCCCGCATCTTTCTCCAGAGCGCGATCAACCTGGGCCTGGACATAGTGATCTGCCCGGAGCTGGAAGCAGCGGAGGGGGACGAACTTGAGATGTCCGGCGGCAAGATCGTCAACCGAACTTCGGGCAAAGCTTTTGCCGTAGAGCCGCTTCCCAAAGCGCGCCAGGCCATTATAGACGCCGGCGGACTGATCCCGTACACGCGCCGCCTGCTGACGACGCGCCCTTAAAATCCGTTATGAACGAAAAATTCGCCATTGGACTCAGGCGCGAGGACAAGAACCCGTGGGAACGGAGGGTTCCTGTTATCCCCGAACACGCGGCGCGCCTTATAAAAGAACACGGCATTCCGGTCCTGGTTCAGAAATCCGACCTCCGGGCGATTAAGGAAGATGAATACCTCCGCGCCGGCGCGCGGATCGTGGACGATCTCTCTTCCTGCCCCACCGTCTTCGCGGTCAAGGAGATCCCCGCCCGGCTTCTGGAAAAGGGAAAAACCTATATTTTCTTTTCTCACACGATAAAAGGCCAGGCCCACAACATGCCCCTGCTCCGCAGGCTCATGGAACTGGGGTGTCAGTTGATAGACTACGAGAAGATGGTGGACGATAACGGCAAACGGCTTGTTTTCTTCGGTAAGCACGCCGGCCTCGCCGGTATGACCGACTCCCTCTGGGCGCTGGGACAGAGGCTTGATTGGGAAGGGGTGTCCAATCCGTTCGGAGCGATAAAACGCGCCCTGGAGTACCGGGATCTCGCGGATGCCGAAGCGGCGGTGGCGGAAGCGGGAAAGAAGATCGCGGCCGGCGCCCTGAACGGCGCGCTTACGCCCCTGGTGATCGGTTTCACCGGATACGGACACGTGTCGCAGGGCGCGCAAACCATCCTCCGTCAGCTTCCGGTGGAAGAGATAAAACCGGAAGAGCTCGAACCTCTCTTTAAGAATCCGGACAAAGCCAAAATAAACGACCGCATCTTCAAGGTCGTCTTCCGTGAAGAGCATCTGGCGGAACCGGTTTCCCCCGGACAGCCTTTCGAGCTCAGGGATTATTACCGCCGCCCCGAGAGGTACCGTTCCCGGTTCGAACAGTACCTCCCTTATCTGACGGTGCTGGTCAACTGCATTTACTGGGAGCCCAGGTACCCGAGGCTTGTCACCAAGGATTATCTGAAAAAACTTTACGGCGGGGATTCCCGCCCTCGTCTGAAAGTTATCGGCGATATAACCTGCGACACGAACGGGTCCATAGAATGCAATGTCAAATCCATGGATCCCGGAAACCCCGTTTTCGTATACGACCCGCTGAAAGATACGGCGGAGGACGGCTGGCGGGGAACCGGCCCTGTGGTTCTCGCGGTCGATAATCTTCCGGCGGAACTGCCGAGAGAGTCCTCCAGGGACTTCAGCGCGGCCCTCCTGCCTTTCGTGCCGGAAATAGCGAAAGCCGATATGTCGGTAAAATTCGAAGATTGCCGCCTTTCCGGCCCGGTCAAAAAAGCCATGATCGTCTATCAGGGTAAACTCACGCCCGATTTTCACTACCTGGAAAAATTCCTGGGGGGAAAAGAATGAAAAAAGTCCTGCTGCTCGGCGCCGGCCTGGTGGCGCGCCCTCTCGCGGCCTATCTGCTGAAGAAAGGCTTTTCGGTAACGGTGGCGGATCAGGCGGAAAGCAAGGCGGCCGCTCTGCTGGACGGACACGCCAACGGCCGGGCCAGGGCGTGGACGACCGACGATAAAAAGGGCTTAAGGGAAATGGTGGGCGGCGCTGATCTCGCGGTAAGCCTCCTGCCCGCCGCGTACCATATTCTGGTCGCGGAGGAATGTCTGGCGCAGAAAAAACCGATGATAACGGCTTCCTACGTGAGCCCCGCCATGCGGGCGCTGGACGCCAGGGCAAAAGAAGCGGGTGTGCTTATCCTGAACGAGATCGGCGTGGATCCGGGCATCGACCATATGTCCGCCATGAAGATCATAGACCGGGTCAAAAAAGAAGGCGGCAGGATCGCAAGTTTCAAATCGTACTGCGGCGGCCTGCCGGCGCCCGAAGCCAACACCAATCCCTGGGGCTATAAATTTTCCTGGAGCCCGCGGGGAGTGCTGACAGCCGGAAAAAATTCCGCCCGCTACCTGAAAGACGGCGCGCGGGTGGAGATCCCCGGCCCCGAACTTTTCTCCGATATGCGCCTCCTCGACGTGCCGGGACTAGGCGAACTTGAAGCTTATCCCAACAGGGATTCCATGGGCTATATCGGCCTGTACGGGCTTGAGGGAGCCGCCACGGTGTTCCGCGCCACCCTGCGCAACAAAGGCTGGTGCGCCGCGATGGGCAAAATCGTCAACTCCGGCCTGCTCGACGAGCGGGAAAAAGATCTGAGAGGCATGACTTTCAGGGCTTTCACCGCCTCCGTCGTCGCCGGCGCGAAGCCGGAAACTGTCAGCCGGGATCTGGCGGCCAGGCTGGGCGTTGCGGCCGATTCCGACCCGGTTAAATGGCTGGAATGGCTGGGACTTTTCACCGATGAACCCCTGCCGCTTGAGAAAGGGTCTCCGCTGGACGTCATGACGGCGCGCATGGTGCAGAAGATGTCGTACGCTGAGGGGGAACGGGATATGCTCGTCATGCATCACGAGTTCATCGCCGAATATCCCTCCGGCCGCGGCCCCGTGAGCCGCAAACTGACCTCCACGCTCCTCGATTTCGGCATTCCCCACGGCGACAGTTCGATGGCGCGCACGGTAAGCCTGCCGGCGGCCATAGCGGCCAGACTGATCCTGGAGGGCAAAATCTCCGGCGCGGGCGTGCGCATCCCCGTAACCCCCGATATCTACGAGCCCGTGCTGAAAGAACTGGAAGAAATGGAAAACGGCATACACTTTAAAGAGGGGGACGTTGCTTAAACGCTTAAATGTTTAATTTAAGCGTTTAAGCAACGTCCCCTAAAGGCGTAAAGGAGATCATATGAAAGGCTGGACTGGAAATATTCTTAGGGTTAACCTTACGAACAGTACTTATAAAAAAGAGACTTTTACCGAGGAGTTCGCTAAAAAGTGGGTCGGCGGGCGCGGCTTCGCCGTTAAATTTCTGTACGACGAACTCAAGCCGGGCATAGATCCGCTCGGCCCGGAGAACAAACTGGTGGTCGCTCTCGGGCCGATAGCCGGGATCCCGGCCCCCAACACCGGGAAAGCGGTCGTCGCGGCCAAATCGCCGATGACCGGTTTCTACGGAGACGGCAACCTGGGCACGCGCGTCTCCGAACAATTGCGCAAAGCGGGCTACGACGCTCTTATCGTGGAGGGGAAAGCGGCGCGGCCTACGATGCTTTATATCGAAGACGATAAGGTGGAGTTCCTGCCCGCCGGAGAGATCTGGGGCAAGGGAACGTACGCCGCCAACGACTGGATCTACGCGAAGTACGGCAAGGGCGTAGGCGTCCTGAACATCGGCCAGGGCGGAGAGAACATGGTTCGCTACGCTGTCGTCCGCAGTCTGGAAGGACGGGCGGGCGGCCGGCCGGGTATGGGCGCGGTGATGGGTTCAAAACTTCTGAAAGCCATCGTGGTCAAGGGTACGCGGCCGATCCCGCAGGCAGATCCGGAAGCGATGAAAGCGCTGGGCACGGGAGATCTGAAGACGGTGCACGAGCTGGACAAGAAGTCGGGCTGGTCCGTACAGAGCACCAACGGCGTCCTGGCCTGGTGCAATGAAGTGGCCGGGCTTCCGGTCCGCAACTTCCGCAAGACCAGCCACGCCGACGCCTGGAAGATAGACGGCGAACGTCTTAACGACGCCCGGGTGGCCACGTACGGCTGTCCGAACTGCACCATGCGCTGCGGGATCACCATTCACGACAAAGAGGGCCGCGAGTCCGAACTTGATTACGAGAACGTGGCCCTGCTCGGTTCGAACCTGGAGATCTTCGACCTCGACCAGGTCGGGTCGCTGAACTATCTCTGCGACGAATACGGCATAGATACGATGTCGGCCGGCTGCGCCCTGAGTTTTTACGCCGACGCCATAGATCACGGCGCGGCCGACGGGAACTTTAAGTTCGGCGACGCCGAGCGCGCCAAGGAATTGCTGGGGCTGGCCGCGCGCCGCGAGGGCAAGGTGGGAAACCTGCTTGCGGACGGCTCCCTGCGCATGGCGCGGGAATTCGGCCATAACTCCGAAGCCTACGCCATGCAGGTCAAAGGCCTCGACGTGGCGGCCTATAACTGCAAGTTCATCCCCGGCCAGGCGCTGTCGTTCGGCGTCGCGCCCATCGGGGCGCACCATAGGGAAGCCTGGATCATAACCTTCGAACTTAAGAATACGACCAGGGAATCCTACGGCCCGGAAAAAGCCGCGAAGGTCATAGAACTCCAGCGCATCCGGGGCGGTATGTTCGAGTTCATGGTCGCCTGCCGGTTCCCGTGGATCGAGCTGGGCTGGTCGCTGGACAACTATCCGAAGTATTTCAACGCCGTCACCGGCCTGAACTGGACGCTGGACGATATGTGGAAAACGGCCGACCGGATCTATGCCCTGATCAAGCTCCATTATCTCCGGGAGTTCCCGCAAGCCACGCGCAAAGGCGATTATCCGCCGGCCGTCTGGTTCGATCCCGCCAACGCCGACACCGAAGGGCCCATTGCCGGCAAGCATCTGGAGATCGATAAATACGATGGGCTCCTGCAGCATTATTACGACCAGCGCGGCTATGACAAACGGGGTATCCCGACCAGGAGCCTGCTGGAAAAGCTGGGCCTTTCCAGCGAGGGTGTTGCGGCGGAAAAATACGCGAAACTCAGTTAACTAAGCTGAAAGCGGAACAGGTTTTCATGCGGATAACGATCAAGTTGATAGGGCCGCTTATTTACGCGGCCGGCTTCAGCGAAAAAGAGATCTCGCTCTCTGGCTCCCCGACCGCGGGCGATCTGCTTGCCCGCGCCAAGGTGGATAAAAAAAGGCCCGTGATCATCACGCGCAACGGCAGGGCCGTCACCGCGGCCGACGCGCTCAGGGACGGAGACCGCGTGGTGATCGCTCCCATCTACTCCGGCGGATAAAATGCCCGATGAACTTGTAATTCATATTATCACGCGGCTGGAACCGGGCGGATCCGCGCAAAACGTCATTGATTCGGCGGTCTACCAGGCCCGGAACCGCAAAGTGCTGCTGGCGGCCGGGCCCCATACAGGGAAAGAACAGCTGTCTCTTGATCTGCCGGAAAACGCCCAATATCTGGAAGTCAAAGATCTCGTCAGGGAGATCTCGCCTTTAAAAGATCTGCGCGCTTTTCTGGAACTCCTGAAAATAATCTCCGCCCTCTCACCGGCTATCGTCCATACCCACGCGGCCAAGGCGGGTATCCTGGGGCGGTGGGCCGCCTGGCTGGCGAACCTTGGCAAAAAGAAACGCTCAATAATAATCCACACGCCGCACGGACACGTCTTTTACGGCTACTTCGGGCCCGTTAAAACTTTTATTTTCAAGCTGGCGGAGCGGTTCACCGGCCGCGTGACGGACCGTTTCATAGCCCTGACCGAGGGGGAGCGGCGTGAATCCCTGGAGCGGGGACTGGGTTCCGCGGCCGACTGGATCGTTATCCACAGCGGCGTGCGCTTCGACGACCGCCATTACGAACACGTCAGGCGCGACCTGGGTATAGCCGAAGCTGAGACGGTCATCGCGGTGGTGGCGCGCCTGGAACCGGTCAAAGGCGTGGAATATTTCATCAGGGCGGCCGCCGAACTCCGGAAACGCTGCCCTGACAGGAAACTGCGCTATCTGGTGGTTGGCGGCGGCGCCCTCGGCGCCGGCCTGGCGGATCTGGCGGACGAACTGGGCCTGAAAGAAAGCGTGCTCTTCGCCGGTTTCCAGCGCGACGTCTACAGATATCTTTCCGCGGCCGATATTTACGTACAGCCCTCGCTTAATGAAGGCATGGGCCGCACCGCGCTGGAAGCCCAGTATATGCGGCTGCCTGTGGTGGCGTCAAGGGTATGTGGGCTGCCGGACGCGGTGGAGGACGGCGTCACCGGGCTGCTTGTCCCTCCGGGAAACCCCGGAGCGCTGGCCGCGGCGGTGGAGAGACTGATCAGGGACGAAGCGCTGCGGCGGCGCATGGGCGAGGCGGGCAGGCTCCGGGTTCTGGAAAAAGATAACACCGGCCATGCGCGGTTCAGCGCCGAAAGCATGAATATTCAGCTCGAAAATTTCTATAATAAGATACTGACAGAGGAACGGGCGGCGGCGGGCGGAGGTACCAGGTAATGGCTAAGATCCTTGCGGTGGACGACGACCTGTGCATCCTTGAACTTTACAAAGAAATCTTCACCAAGGCCGGTTTTGAGATCCATACCGCCGATGACGCCAGTTCCGCCATGTCGAAGTTCCAGGACGTCAAGCCCGATCTTATAGTCCTGGACGTCGAGATGCCGGCGGGCGGGGGGCAAAAGGTTTTTGACCGCCTCCGCAACCTTCTGATGGCGGCTACGCCCATAATCTTTTCCACCGGCAGGCCTGAAAGCGTGGCGGGTTTTGCCGGAAACCACAATGTGCTGGTGCTTAAAAAACCGGTGGATCCCGCGGCGCTCATAAACGCCGTAAAAAAACTTCTGAAAATGTCCTGAGAGCCTTGAGGAGGCCGCAATGCCAAAAATGGAAGTAGATGTCCTTAAATGCAAAGGCTGCTATCTTTGCGTCCAGGTCTGTCCCAAAAAGTGCGTAGAGAGATCGGATACATTTTCTAAGACCGGCTACTATCCGGCCAGGGACTCCAGAGAGGGCTGTTGTATCGCGTGCCAGAGCTGCGCCCGCATCTGCCCCGACCTGGCGATAAAGGTGTACAAGTGAAAGCAGGGGTTTATTAGGGTATAGGGTTTGCTGGAGGAGAACACAATGGCGGAAAAAATATTAATGAAAGGCAATGAGGCGCTCGCTGAGGGAGCGGTCAGGGCGGGATGCAGATTTTTTGCGGGCTATCCCATTACCCCGCAGAATGAAGTACCAGAATATATGTCCTGGCGCATGAGCCAGGTGGGCGGAGCTTTTGTCCAGTCCGAATCCGAAGTTTCGGCCATAAACATGATCTACGGCGCCGCCGCCACCGGCGTGCGCTGCATGACCTCCTCCTCAAGCCCTGGCATGAGCCTTAAGCAGGAAGGCATGTCCTACTGCGCGGGAGCCGACCTGCCCCTGCTCGTGGCCAACGTGATGCGCGGCGGCCCCGGCCTCGGCAATATCGCCGGCGCCCAGGGCGATTACTGGCAGGCCACCCGCGGCGGCGGCCACGGAGATTACCGCACTTTCGTGATGGCGCCCAACGGCGTAAACGAAATGGCAAATTTTCCGCACAAGTGCTATGAAGTGGCGTACAAATACAGGCTCCCTTCGATGATCCTGGCGGACGGTATCATCGGCCAGATGATGGAACCGGTGGAATTCACCGCCCCGGAAACGGATCCCAAAAAGCTGCCGGAGCCTTCCTGGGCGCTGGGCATAAACACCGGCCGCGAAAAGCGGATAGTGAAATCCTACGACCTGCGCGAAGGCTGCCTGGAAAAAATGGTGCTGGAGCGCATTAAGCGCTACAGGCAGATAGAACAGAATGAAGTGATCTACGAGGAAAAGATGATGGAGGACGCCGAGATCGCCATAGTGGCCTACGGCACCTCGGCCCGCGTCTCCGTGGCCGGCATGAAACTGGCCCGCGAAAACGGCCTGAAAGCCGGTCTGCTGCGGCCCATAACCCTGTGGCCTTTTCCCAGGGCGCGCATAGCGGAACTGTCCAAACGCGTAAAAAAATTCCTGGTGGTGGAAATGAGCATGGGCCAGATGGTGGAGGATGTGCAGTTGTCCCTGAACGGCCGCGCGGAGGTTCACCTGCTCGCAAAACCGGGCGCCGGCGTGCCTACCGCCGACGAACTCTACAAAACCCTGGAAAACATAGTAAAAAAGGGGGCCAAAGAATATGCAGCCGCTAAATAAGAGACCCGAATCCCTCGTTGACATGCCCATGCACTACTGCCCCGGCTGCGGCCACGGCATAATCCACCGTCTGGTGGCCGAGGCGATGGATGAGCTGAACATCCGTACCCGCACCATAGGCGTGGCGCCGGTCGGCTGCGCAGTTTTTGCGGACAGCTATTTCAATTGCGATATGATCCAGGGGCCGCACGGCAGGGGCCCCGCCGAGGCCACCGGCATCAAGCGCGCCAAGCCGGATACGATAGTTTTCTCCTACCAGGGAGACGGGGATCTGGCCTCCATCGGCATGGCGGAGATCGTGCACGCGGCCATCCGTTCGGAAAATATCACGGTCATTTTCGTCAACAACGCCATTTACGGCATGACCGGCGGACAGATGGCCCCGACCACGCTCATAGGGCAGAAAGCCACCACCTGCGTGGAGGGCCGCACGGCCAAACAGGCGGGGTATCCGATAAAAATGTGCGAACTGCTCGCCACCGTGGAAGGCGCCCGGTATCTGGAACGCACTTCGGTGCATACCGCGCCCGGCGTGCTCAAAACCAAGGCCGCCATAAAAAAGGCCTTTCAGAACCAGATAGACTGCAAGGGCTTTTCCATGGTGGAAGTTCTGTCCATGTGCCCGACCAACTGGGGCACCAGGCTGGACAACCCGTCGGAAGCGACCACCTACGTCAACGACAGTATGATGAAGGTTTTCCCGCTCGGAGTGTACAAACAGGAGGCTTGATTTATGTACCAAGGCATACGGATCTCGGGTTTCGGCGGACAGGGCGTGATCTCGGCCGGCATACTGCTGGCTTACTCCGGCATGGTGGAAGGCAAGGAAGTCAGCTTCTTCCCTTCTTACGGCGCTGAAATGCGCGGCGGCACGGCCAACTGCTCGGTGGTCATCGCTTCGGACGAGGTCACCACCCCGATAGTCTCGCAACCCGATACGGTCATCGTCCTTAACGAGCCTTCGCTGGAGAAATTCGAGCCGCTAGTCAAACCGGGCGGCCTGCTGATAATCAACAGTTCGCTTGTCAATTCCAAAGCCTCCCGCAAAGACATCAGGGTTCTCTACGTTCCATGCAATGAAATCGCAGGGGAACTGGGCAACGCCAAGATCATGAACATGGTGGCCCTGGGCGCTTTCGCGGCGGCCACCGGCGCCATCTCCCTGGACGCCATAGTCAAAGCGCTTCCCAAGGTCTATAAAAAGCTCAAGCCGGAAGTCATCGAGCTGAACGTAAAAGCGCTAAAGCGCGGCGCGGCGATAAAACTGAATTGATATAGATGCACGGCGAACCTTATGACGACGGGCAGGATCCGAAAGAGAAGATAAATTACAAGGCCGCTTTTAAACTTCTCCTGGGCCTTGCCAGGGCCCGCAAGATCGAATTCGCCGCGGCTTTCGCCTTTCTCGTATTTTCCACCCTTATAAATCTGGCCAATCCCATAGTGGCCAAATATATCATAGACACCGCTATCCCGGCCGGAGACCGGACGCGGCTGCTGCTGGCCGCCGGCCTCTATTTCCTGAACTCCGCTCTGTTCCTGCTGTTTAATTACTTTATGAGTATGCGGCTGATAAAGACCGGCCAGTCCATTGTAGTGGAACTGAAAGGGCGTATGCTGCGCCATATGCTGTCCCTGGACCTGGAATTCTATTCCGCCAACCAGGTAGGCCGTCTCAACGCCCGAGTCCAGTCGGATACCGGCGCCCTCTATGAGCTTTTCACCGAAACAGCCGTGACCATTTTCAAGGATGTTTTCACTTTTCTGGCGGTTTTTGCGATCATGGCGGCGTATAATCTCAGACTGACCCTGGTTCTCCTGCCGCTCTTCCCCGTGATCTTCGCCTTTACCTGGCTCTTCGTGCGCAAAAGCTCGCCGCTTTTCGTGGCGGTCCGCAAGATGACGGCCGGGCTTTCGGCTTTCCTGACGGAACAGCTCAACGGCATAGGGGTCATCCAGGCTTTCAGCCGCGAGGCCGGTACGGCCGCCAAACTGGACGCGCTGAACGAAAAAAAGTTCAGGACCGAACTTAAGGGCGAGCTTTACGTCGTGTTCTTTTTTCTTTCCGTGCTTTTTTTGCATCCGGCCTCCACCGCCGCCATTTTCGGGGCCGGCGGCGCGCTGGTGCTAAAGGGCACGCTTACCGTAGGAGTGCTGGTGATGTTCATCCTCTATCTGGGTCAGCTTTTTGATCCTATTTTCCGGTTCTCGGAGCATATCAGCATCATCCAGCGTTCTTTCTCGGCCGGGCACCGCATCTTCAGGATCCTGGAACTTAAACCCTCCATAACCGAACCGGCCAGGCCGCACTATATGACCGCGGTAAAAGACTGCATAGAATTCAGGAACGTCTCTATGCGCTACGCCCCCGGCTCCGGCTGGGCGCTGAAGGACGTCTCTTTCAGACTGCCGAAAGGGTCCAGCCTGGCCATAGTGGGGGAAACGGGCGGTGGAAAAACCACGGTAACCAATCTGCTTTTCCGTTTTTATGATTTTGAAAAAGGCAAAATCCTCATAGACGGCACGGACATCTCCCGCATCAGTCTTAAATCGCTGCGCTTGGCCATCGGCCTGGTACAGCAGGAGATCTACCTGTTCCCCGGCACCATCATGGATAATCTTAAGATGATGGACGCGAACATCCCGGACGCCAAAGTGCATGAAGCCGTGCGTCTGATGGGGCTGGAGTCTTTTTTCACCAAGCATCCCCTGGCCAAGGCCGTGGTGGAAAAAGGCGCGAACCTTTCCATAGGAGAGAAGCAGGTCATAGCCCTGGCGCGCGCCATGGTGCTTGACCAGGAAGTGCTGGTCCTGGACGAAGCCACCTCAAACATGGATCCGCACACCGAACGCCTTATAACCGGCGCCATCAAGCATCTCCAAAAGCATAAAACCCTGATCATCATCGCCCATCGGCTTTCCACAGTCAGGAACGT
This sequence comes from Elusimicrobia bacterium GWA2_56_46, assembly GCA_001799575.1. Taxonomy (GTDB): domain Bacteria; phylum Elusimicrobiota; class Elusimicrobia; order Elusimicrobiales; family UBA9959; genus YA12-FULL-51-18. The sequence goes on along the minus strand of MGTT01000003.1, from coordinate 27,521 downwards.
GGACAAAATACTGCTGATCTCCGACGGGGAAATCAAAGAGGAAGGCACGCACGCCGAGCTGCTGGCGAAGGGCGGCGTTTATTCCAGATTCTACAAGTTGCAGTTCGGGGAAAATTAGGCATATGCTGTTCACTCTTAAATGGCTTTTTCCTTACTGGCGGCGGCACGCCGGCCGGATGAGCGCCATTGTGGTTTTCGGCATGGCCAGCGCCGTTCTGCACACCGTAAACCCGCTGCTCATAAAGAACATCATCAACGGTCTCGGTTCCAACCTTAATCCCGGCTATATCAGGAACAATGTCCTGTTGATCCTGGGCGCCGGGCTGGGCATCTATTTCACCAATATGATCGCGCAGAGGAACCGCGCCTATATGAATATGCGGCTGGAATGGGAGTTCAGAAAAAAAGTCTTCGAACATATCATCCGCCTGGACGCCAACTTCTATCACAAATACACCACCGGCGACCTGGTCACCCGGCTGACGGACGACATTTCCAATAAGATCTCCTGGTTCTCCTGTTCCGGGGTGTTCCGCTTCATTCAATCTATATTTACCCTCCTCGCCGTCATTTCCACGATGCTTTATTTTAATCCGCTCCTGACTTTCTGGGTTCTCCTCCCGCTGCCGCTCATCCTGGTCTTTTCTATAAAGACCGGGAAGGCGCTCACGGGCCGTTACACCGCGCTCCAGGAATCCATCACCGCCCTTTATGATTTCCTTGAAACCTGTTTCACGGGCATACGCCTGATAAAAGCCAACGCCAAGGAAAGCTCCCAGGACGCCTCTTTCTCTGAACGGACTTCCGCCCAGCGGGCCGCCGAGATCGCCGCCGCGCGGCTGGGCATTATTTTTTCCTATTTCTTCCAGTACGCGGGTTTTTTCTCCGTGGTATTGCTTTATATCGCGGGCGGTATGATGGTGATGGACGGGCGCAGCACCCTGGGCGAACTTATCGCTTTTCAGTTCTATTCCGGCATGATCGTACACCCGCTGATGGATATAAGCAATTTTTTCGTTTCCGGCAACCGCGCGGGGGCCTCCATCCGCAGAATAGAGGAATTACTCAGCGTGAAATCCGGCATCCGCCGCGCCGCCGGGATCCGCCGCCTGGAATCGGTGCGGGAACTGGAATTTTCAAAAGCCGCCCTGAAGAATCCGAAAGGCGAAGAGTATCTGCTGAAAGATATCTCGTTCAAGGCTCTGCGCGGGCAGAGGGTGGCGTTGGTGGGGAAGATAGGCTGCGGCAAGTCCACGCTGCTGGCCCTGGCTTTGCGCCTGAACGAGCATGACGCCGGGGAGATCCGCCTGAACGGGCACGACATCCGGGAGCTGGATCTGGCCCGCCTGCGCGAACGTATGGGTTATACCTCTCAGGAGGCGTCTATTTTTACAGGCACCATCCTTGAGAACCTGGTTATGGACAGACCCGGCGTCACGCCGGAAATGATAGACAAGGCGCTGGAGATAGCGCAGTTAAAGCGGGATATCGGCAAATTCCCAAAGGGACTTGACACTTTTGTCGGCACCAGGGGCTTTTCAGTTTCCGGCGGACAGAAGCAGCGGCTGGCCGTGGCCAGAGCGCTGCTGACCTCGCCCGATATTCTGCTTCTGGACGACGCCACGAGCGCGATGGACGCGCAGACCGAGGACGCTTTCTGGAAAGCGTTCAGGAAAGAGCTGCCGGACGCGATCTGTCTGGCGGTCACGCACCGCGCCCGCACGATAGAGACGTCGGATCTGATACTGACGATGAGCGGAGGCAGGATCGCGGAGCGGGGCGCCCACGCCGAACTGCTGGCCCTGAACGGTCTCTACAAACAGATCTACGAAAGAACCCGTCTGGAGGAAGAGGCGCCAAGGAAAACCGAGAACTGACGGGCTTTGGAGGCGGCAAACCCGCGGGCGACGAAATATATTATAATAAGAAAGCGTTTCCGACTCAGGCGGGGATACGGCGGCTGACTGAAAAAGTGCGCGGCCAAGCAGTGTTCATGTAAATAAAGGGGTATCTTAAATGAAAAATTCCGGCAAAACTCTGGATCCTTTCAAACAATCCGAACAATGGCTCAAAGCCATTCTCGAAAGCGACGCTGACGGGGTGCTTATAACGGATGCCGCCAGCGGCAAGTTCTGTTATTGCAATGACAGGATCTGCCAAATGCTGGGGTACAGCCCCGACGAAATTCTTGCCCTCGGAATTTCGGATATCCATCCGGCGGAAGAGCTCTCCCGCGTTCAGGCGCAGATCCAGCGGCAGCCCGGAAAGGATACCGCGCCCGCCGCGGGCGTTTCCGTAAAAAGAAAAGACGGCGGATTTTTTTACGCCGACATAAGGTTTTTTCCGGCGGCTTCGGACGGGAAGAAGTACGCGGCCGGATTTTTCAGGGAGGCCGCGCCGCGCAGCCATGCCGAAAACGAACTCTTTATGCTTCGCCGGGAGTATCAGAACATCTTCGATTCCTCCGCCGCGATGATCTGGTATAAGGACGCAAAAAATAACTTTATACGCGTCAATCACGCCGCGTCCGCGGCTATGGGCAGGCCGGTGTCGGAGATCGAGGGACGCAGCGCCTATGAGCTTTTTCCGGAAGGGGCTGATAAATATTTCCAGGACGACCTGGAAGTGATCAAGTCCGGCAGCCCCAAGCTGGGCATCGTTGAGGAAATGAGGACCTCCGGCGGGGAAAAGCGCTGGGTGCTGACTGACAAGGTTCCCTACAGGGATGAAAAAGGCGCAATTACCGGCGTGGTGGTTTTTACCACGGATATCAATGACCGCGTGCAAACGGAACGCGCGCTCCGCGAGAGCGAGGAGCGTTATCGCAGCGTGGTGGACAACATCGGCATAGGCGTTTCCCTCATAGGGCCCGGAATGGAGATACTTTCTCTCAATCGGCAGATGCTCACGTGGTTCCCCCACGTGGTTCTCGGAGATAAGCCGCTCTGCTACCGCACTTTCAACACCCCGCCGCGCGAGACCCACTGTTCCTACTGTCCTACGATCCTGACATTGCGCGACGGCAAGGTTCACGAATCTGTAACCGAGACGCCGACGCCGTCCGGGGTCGTTAATTACCGCGTCATTTCTTCGCCCATTAAAAACGCGGAGGGCGCGGTGACGGCCGCCATCGAGATGGTGGAAGATATTACCGCTCGCAAACGGATGGAAGCCGAAAAAGCCGAACTCCAGGCGCAGCTTATGCAGGCCGGTAAGATGTCGGCTGTCGGACAACTGGCGTCGGGCGTCGCCCATGAGATAAATAATCCGCTGGGCGTTATCCTGGGATTTTCCCAGAGCGTACTTAAGAAATTCAAGGAAAACGAGTCTTTGGCCGTACCCTTGCAGTCCATAGTCCGCGAGGCCCTGCGGTGCAAGGATCTGGTGCAGAATCTGCTGGTCTTTTCCAGAGCCCAGAAAAACAATCAAGGGGCAATGATCGATCTGAACGCGGCCCTGGCATCCGCTCTTTCCCTGATCCAGGCCAGCACCAAAACGTGTAATGTGGAGCTGGTCAGGGAATTCCGCGATGATCTTCCTAAAATTTATGCCGATATGTTTCAGCTTCAGCAAGTCCTTATCAATCTGGCTAACAATGCCGTGGAGGCGATGCCCAAAGGGGGGACTTTAAGCGTTCGGACAGCGTTCTCCGATAAGCGGCCTGGGTATGTGGCGATAGAAGTCCGGGACACGGGCGCCGGCATACCGAAAGAACTTCAAGCGAAGATCTTCGAACCTTTCTTTACGACCAAGGAGGTCGGCAAGGGCCCCGGCCTGGGTCTTGCGCTGGCATATGAAATAGTGCGGAAGCACCATGGAACTATTGAAATGAGCAGCGAAGAAGGAAAGGGGACGTCTTTCACTATCTCTCTGCCGATCCAGCGCCCGGTTGCGTGAATGGTTTCAGAGCCGCGGCGTCGTAATGAAAACCGAAAAGACCGATTACCTGATAATAGGCGCGGGGATAATAGGGCTTGCGCTTGCGCGGCGGCTCCGGGAGAAAGAGCCCGGTAAACGGATCATCATCCTCGAAAAAGAGCCGGATGCCGCCCTCCACGGCAGCGGCAGGAACAGCGGCGTGCTTCACGCCGGCTTTTATTACACCTCCAATTCGCTGAAAGCCCGGTTCACCCGGGACGGGAATATTGCGCTTAAAAAATACTGCCGGGACAACGGCCTGGCCATGAACGAATGCGGGAAAGTGGTCGTCGCCTGCGATGAGACGGAACTCCAGGCCCTTTACGAGCTTGAAAAACGCGGCCTTGCCAACGGCGTGGACGTGAGGATGATAGACGAGAGTGAGCTCGCGCAGATAGAGCCTAACGCCAGGACTTTCAAAAAAGCGCTTTATTCCCCGACAACCGCGACCGTCGATCCGGCCGAAATATGCGCGTCTCTTAAAAACCGGCTTTTAAGCTCCGGGGTGGAGATCTTGTTCGGGGAAGGGTACAGGGGAATTGCCGGGGAAAATATTATTAAAACCGCCAAGGGCCGCCTTATCCGGGCAGGGCGCCTGATCAACGCGGCCGGGCTTTACGCCGACAGGATCGCCAGGGATTTCGGGTTCTCAAAGAATTACGTGATAATTCCGTTTAAAGGAATATACTTGAAGTACTCCGGCGTCCCGGCGCCTCTTAAAGTCAACGTTTACCCGGTACCGAATCTTAAAAACCCTTTTCTGGGCGTCCACTATACGGTTACAGTGGACGGCCATGTGAAGCTCGGGCCGACGGCTATTCCGGCTTTCTGGCGCGAGAACTACGACGGCTTTGATAATTTCAGCCCGGGTGAAATGGCGCAGGTCGCGGCCTGGGAAAGCCTGCTTTTCCTGACCAACTCTTTCGGCTTCAGGAGCCTGGCCTGGGAAGAGATGCGGAAATATTACAAGCCTTTTTTTGTGGGGCTTGGTTTAAAATTGGTGAATAAGATCGACGCCGCCGGCTTCAACGAATGGAGCAGGCCCGGGATACGGGCGCAGCTCCTGAACACAAAAACCCTGGAGTTAGTCCAGGATTTTGTAGTGGAGGGGGACAAGTTCAGCACTCACATTCTTAACGCCGTCAGCCCCGCTTTCACAGGCAGCTTCCCGTTCGCCAAATGGATAACTGATAAGGAGACCTTATGATCGCTAAAGCGGAAAAACGCAACCCCTGGTTTTTCGTGCCCACAACCTATTTCGCCGAAGGCCTGCCTTATATCCTCATAAACTCGGTTTCGGTCATCCTCTATAAGAATATGGGCGTCTCCAACGCCGAGATCGCTTTCTGGACCAGCTGGCTTTATCTGCCCTGGGTCATAAAAATGCTCTGGGGTCCGATGGTGGACATGTACGCCACCCGCCGCAAATGGCTGGTCTATACCCAGCTTCTCATGGCGGCCTGCCTGGCGGCGGCGGCGCTCTCGCTCAACGGGGCGCATTTCTTCTCCGTCTCGCTGCTGGCTTTCGCGGCCGCCGCTTTCGTCTCGGCCACGCACGATATCGCCACGGACGGGTTCTATATGCTGGCGCTCACCGGGGAGGACCAGGCTTTCTTCGTCGGCATACGCTCGATGTTCTACCGTTTTGCCATGATCTTCGGCACCGGCTTTCTGGTATACCGGGCCGGGCAGCTGCAGAAAGCGCTGGGGGACATACCGGCCAGTTGGAGTATAATGCTGCTCCTTTCAGCCATCCTCTTTGCCGCGCTGTTCCTCTACCACCGTTTTGTCCTGCCTTACCCCGCCGAGGACGTTCCTAAAGCCAAGGCCGAACCGGCCGCCGTAATGCGCTCACTGTGGACCATGGCCGGCTACCTGGCGGCCGCGGGCCTCCTGGTGTGGCTGTTTAACATGCTCTCCGGCCTGTGGCAAAAACTGGGCGCCGCCGCGGCGATAACCCTGGCTCTGGTCTTCATTTGCCGTAATTATCTTTTCCCGTACCTGAAGCGGAAAATGACGGCCGAGGGAAGTTCTTTCAACGAGGCTTTTATTTCTTATTTCACGATGGACGGGATAGGCTATATCATCGCCTTTATACTGTTCTACCGCTTTGCCGAAGCCATGCTCCTGAAACTTACTTCCCCGTTCCTGCTGGACGGGCTTGAGAAGGGGGGGATGGCGGTCTCTACTTCGGAAGTGGGCATAATGTACGGCACCTTCGGCATGGCCGCCCTGATAGCAGGCGGCCTTTTGGGCGGCTGGCTGATCTCCCGGTACGGGTTCAGGAAATGCCTGTGGCCCATGGTTTTCGCCCTCCATGTGCCGGACGTATTTTATCTTTATATGGCTTATGTCCAGCCGGCTAAATGGATAGCCTATCTGCTGGTGGCCGCGGAACAGTTCGGTTACGGCATAGGCCTCACCGCTTTCACCGTCTACCTGATGATGGTCTGCAAGGGGAGATACAAGACCGCGCATTTCGCCATCTCCACGGGGATCATGGCGCTGGGGATGATGGTTCCGGGCATGATAAGCGGAAAACTACAGGAAGCCGTGGGCTACCGGCACTTCTTTCTGGCGGTCTGCCTTATGACCATACCCGGCATACTCGTGATCTTCAGGCTGCCTATAGACGATAGGGTAGAGGGTTTAGGGTAGAGGGTTTAGGGGGGGAGTTGGGTTGGCGCGGTGTTTTCTACCCTCTACCCTAAACCCTACACCCTGCTCCCTGGGGCGCAGTTTGTGACGCATTCGGGTGGGCATTTTTTATCGCATGGCTCTATGTGGATTACGACCGTGGAACGGGCCAGGACGCTTTCTATATCGGCGATTATGTAGTCGGTAAGCGAATGGGCGTTTTCCACCGACATCCCCGAGGGCACCAGGATATCGAATTCTATAAATTTCACGGCTCCGGCTTTCCGTGTGCGCAGGTTTTTAAAACTTATGATCTCGACCTGTTTTTTTATAAGTTCCGCTATTTTACGGTTATCGTCCGCCGGGAGTGACTCGTCCAGCAGGTCCCCCAGGGACTGCGCGGTTAGGTCGTAGGCCGCTTTGATTATCATGAGCGCCACCACAATGGCGGCAAGCGGATCTATCCAATGCACATGGTGGCCCGTCCACAAAAGCTCTATCAGCCATATAAGGCCAAGTCCGGTCATAACGCCCATCGAGGTATAGACGTCGGTGCGCAGATGCCAGGCATCCGCCTTTATGGCTATGGAATCGGTAGCGTTGCCCACCTTAAAAAGCATCCGGGAAACGGCCATGTTCACGAAAGAGGAGAGCGCCATGACCAGGATGCCCCAGCCGATGAGTTCTATGGGCTCCGGGTGGATCAGTTTCCCGACCGCTTCATAAACGATCCAGGCCGCCGCCAGGAAGATCAGGATGGCTTCTACGAAACCGGAGATATTTTCAAATTTCCCGTGGCCGTAGGGGTGATCTTTGTCCGCCGGCTGGGCGGAAGAACGCACCGCGAAATAGGCGATGAGCGCCGCCGCCAGGTCCACTCCTGAATGGATGGCTTCGGAGAGAACGGAAACCGAACCGATGAACAGGCCGACCGCGAGTTTAAACGCGACCAGACAGGCATTGGACGCCACTGACAGCTTCACCACATCGGCTTTCGCCGCGTTTATATCTTTGGTTTTCATTGGTCGGCACAGAAGACGCCGGGAGAATAAACCCCCCTGCGCGGGAATTCGGCGCAGAGGGGCGTCGCACTACACTAAAAGCGCGCTGTTATTCGCACTTAATACAGGAGACCGGGCAATTGGCGGCCGCGGTTTTGCAGGCTTCTTCCTTGCCGGCGGGCACAGGGTTGGCGATGACGGCGGCTTTATCTCCTTTCATCTCGAACACTTCAGGGCAGTCGCTGGCGCACAGGCCGCAGCTGATGCAGGCGTCTTGATCGACAGTAGCTTTCATTTTTATCCTCCGGATTTAGCGGGTATAACAAACCCCCGTTACAATATAGATTATACTTAAGTTTGATTTACCGATACAGGGGAGGGGCGGTTATTTTATGTCGGCTATCCGGTAGGCGCCGGGCTCAAGCCAGGCGTCAATGCCGTACTCCGGGAGGCGGGCGCTGGTTCCGTTCGGGGTGATATTGGCTATGACGGCTTTTTTAAGGCCGGTGGTTTTTGAGGAAAGAATATAGCCGGCCCAGGCGCCGCCGTCAGAGGGCCACAGCGGGACAATGTCGTAATCGCCCATTTCCGCCCTGATCTTCTTCGTCTCGGCCAGGACGATCCGGTAGACGTCTTTCACCCACGGATCGCCGGCGTTCCAGTCTATGCTGGCAGGCACGCTGAACGGCAGAGGTTTCGGCTCCCCGTTCGGCACGGCGGCGTCATAGCCTATTTCGGCGCTGGAATACATCATTACGGAACCGGGGTAAAGCATCGTCATCATTAAAGCCGCGGGCAGGCGGCGGCCGTATACCTTTTCTGGCGCCGGCTCGTCGTGATTGCCGATGAACACGACGGAGCCCGCGCCGCCTTTCTGCCAGGCCAGATAGGCCGCCCGGTTGACGGAGCTGCGGATACCGCCGGCGTCGCCGCTTTCCGTGGAGTTATACCAGCCGGTCTGCCCTTCCGGCCTGCCGGTCTCATATTTACTGTAGATCGAGTCAAAACCGCACGCCGAAAGATCTTCCTGGAAAGCGTAAGCCTCGGCCATGAAAGCCGCGGAAGGCTTGGCCGCCTTGACCGTCCAGATAAGCTGCCGGTAAAACTCGGAGCCGGGCATGCTTTTCTGCCAGGTACGGGCGAACACGTTGTTCAGGGCCAGATAAGCCATATCCACCCTGAAACCGTCCACGTCGAATTTGGTCACCCAGCTTTTTACGGTATCCGTCATCCTGTTACGGAGCGCCTGATTGGAATAATTTACCTGCGCTGTGTCGATCCAGCTCGATACGCCGCCGCCGTATTCAAAACCGCCGTGATGCACGCAGTATTTGGCGTTCTGCCAGTAATAGTCGAAATAGCCGTCTCTCGGGCAAGCGCCGTCGTAGCGGAAGCTGACGAAATAATCCGGATTTTCAGCCAGGAGCCTGGAATCGAGCGAGGTATGGTTGACCACGAAATCCACTATGACCCGGAGGCCCGCCGCGTGGGCTTTCCGCACAAAATCCCTGAAATCCTCCTCGCTGCCCAGGTCGGGATTGACCGTGCCGTGGTCGCTTATGGAATAGGGCGAGCCGCCGCCGGAGCCCGTCTGGCCCCTCACTCCTATGGGGAGTATGCCCATCGGCCAGACGGTGTCGAAACCCATGCGTTTTATGACGTCGAAATCGGAGGCCTGGAAATCCCGGAAGAAAAGCGTTTTATCGGGGCGGGAGGGGGATTTGAAGTCCGGGGAGTTCCTCCTTCCCTCCAGATTGTAGGCCCTGGGAAACAGCTCGTAGATCCTGGCTTTCTTTGCCCAGTCCGCCAGATCGTATTTTCCTATATTGGCCTGCAGGCCCGCGACATAAGATTCAAGCATCGCGTTCAGCCTGTCGTTCTTCTCGGAGAAAGGGAGATCCTGGACTTTAAGATTTAAAAGGGCGCTCCGTAACTCCTGCGTCCAGGGCACAGGCTTCAAGAGGTCGTCCAGATAAACGAAGTAGTCGCCCAGCTGCCGGCTGAATTTATCGGCCCCGTATCTGGCTTCAAGCTCTTTCTTGGTCCAGAGGAACCCTTCCAGGCCCGCGCTCTGGGCCTGCGCCGTCCAGCCCTCCTGCGAGTTCCGGAACATGAATTGCCTGGTTTCCGGGATGCTGCCGTTCCAGAGGCCGGACGACATAACCCCTTTCATCTGCTGCAGGAAGTCGAAGGAGGATTTGCCCCGGTTTTCAGGAGCCGCCGGCAGTTCCAGTCCGGCGGAAGCCGAAGCGCCGTCAAAAAGACGTCCCGCTTTTTCACGTCCCTCTTCCAGTCCGGCGCGGGAAAAAGACGGCGTCAGAAAGAAAACCGCGGCGAAGACTTTGAGAAAGGGCGCGTTGAGGGACTTCATGATTTAATGGTAACGGAAAAAATGCCGGCTTTCAAGGGTCGAATGGCCCCGGCCGGAGTAGGCCAAAAGGTTCAATCGTTAATGCGTTTAGTGCTGGCTTTATCGAAAATGTGCATATTTTCGTAATTGAAGCGGAGCGCTACGCCGCTGCCCGGACTCTGGTTGAAAAACGCCTCCACCGTGGCCAGCACGCGGGTCTGCCCGACTTTCAGATACAGGTTTTCCCTGTGCCCCAGGAGCTCGCTGACTTCCAGCACCCCTTCCAGTTTTTCCGAGTATTTTTTATTCGGTTCGTGCGCGGCGGAACCCGCCAGCACGTCGTCTGGCCGCACTCCCGCCACCACTTCCCGGCCGTCGTGCTCCGCCGTTCCGGACAGCAGGAATGAGGGGATGAGGAGGGACAGGGATTCGTTCTTTAAATAAAGTTTCCCGCCTTCCGCCGCAAGCCGGCCGTGGATAAAATTCATGGTCGGGCTGCCGATGAAGCCCGCGACAAAGAGGTTAGCCGGCTTCCGATAGACCTCTATCGGGGCGCCGACCTGCTGGATAACGCCGTGGTTCATAACCATTATCCTGCTCGCCAGCGTCATGGCCTCCACCTGGTCGTGAGTGACATAGATTATGGTGGCGTCGAGGCGCTGGTAAAGCTTGGCTATCTCCACGCGCATCTCTTCGCGCAGCTTAGCGTCGAGATTGGAAAGCGGCTCGTCAAAAAGGAACGCCTTGGGTTTGCGCACTATGGCGCGGCCTATGGCCACGCGCTGGCGCTGCCCGCCGGAGAGCTGTTTGGGCATCCGCTTGAGCAGTTTGGTCAGCTGGAGGATACTGGCGGCTTCGGAGACGCGCTGTTCTATTTCGGCTTTGGGCGCTTTCCGCAGGCGCAGGGCGAAACTCATATTTTCCTCCACGGTCATGTGGGGGTAAAGCGCGTAATCCTGGAAGACCATGGCGATCTGGCGCTTGCTCGGATGCATATTGTTGACCAGGACGCCGTCTATGCGGATCTCGCCGCCGGTTATTTCTTCGAGCCCCGCCAGCATTCTCAGCAGCGTGGTCTTGCCGCAGCCCGACGGGCCGATTATCACCACGAATTCGTGGTCGCGGATCTCCGCGTTCAGCCCGTTCAGAACCACGTTCTCGTTGAATTTTTTGGTTATATTTGAAAATTTAACTTCAGCCATAAGTTATTCCTCTTTACCCTTTGACGCTTCCCAGCGTGAGCCCTGAAATGAGCCACTTGGACGAATACAGAAAAACCGCCAGAACCGGCGCCGTGACCAGCATGGAGCCGGCCGCGAACATTCCCCACTGCGTTATGTATTGCCCCTGCAGTTCGAAAAGCCCCAGGGTCCAGGTATACTGCTGCGAACTGAACAGCACGACCCTGGCCACCAGATATTCGTTCCAGGCGGTGGTGAAATTAAAAAGGAAAGCGATGCTCAGGGCCGGGGTGGAAAGCGGCAGGATTATGCGGTAGAACGCCCCCAGCTGGCTTGTGCCGTCCACCAGCGCCGCCTCTTCCAGCGAACGCGGAATGGTGTCGTAATAGCCTTTAAGGATCCAGATGCTGAACGGCAGCGAAGACACCGAATAGGCGATAATAATGCCGAGATAGGTGTTCATAAGCCCTAATTTCATGATCATCAGGAACAGCGGCAGAATGAGCATACCGGCGGGGATCATCTGCGTGGACAGCAGGAGCACCAGCCCGGATCTTTTGCCGGCGAACCTGAAACGGGAAAAGGCGTAAGCCGCGGTGGAAGCCAGGCTTACGCCTATAAAGGAAGTGGATACGGTGATAAGGAGGGAATTCCAGAGCCAGCGCAGAAACAGAGTTTCTTTCAGCAGCCGGGCATAGGCGGCGAAAGTGGCGCCGTCCGGGATAAGCGAGAGATCCGTGGAGATCAGCTTGTCTCCGGGACGTATGGAAACCGACAATATACGCAGAAGGGGATAAACGCACGCCGCGGCCGCCGCTATTAGCGCCAGGTGGATGAGCAGATACTTAACGGCTTTTTTTCTTTTGTGGACGACCGATTCTTTGTTCATAGCGAGCTCGATCCCGATAAATATACAGTAAACCCGTCATCTCCACTTTTTCGTCATTCCCGCGTGCTTTTAGCGGGAATCCATAAATCTTTACTCAATGGATCCCGGCCAACAGATCGCCGGGATGACGGATTTACTGAATGGATACTGATCCTGAATCCTTACCTGTCTTCTTTCGCCGCGTCGAAAGACTTCAGGTAAAACACCGAAATAAAGAACAGCATGGCGAAAATAACGATCGCGAAAGCCGCCGAGTAACTGTAGCGGTTGTAAGTAAAAGCGGCCTTGTACAGCGCCGAGACCAGGATATCCGCCCGCTCGGTGCCGCCGGACTGACCTGTCACCAGGTAGATCACGTTTATGTTGTTGAATGTCCATACCGTACCGAGCGTTACGGCCGGCATCAGAACCGGGCGGATCAGCGGGAGCGTGATAAAGCGCAGTTTCTGGAAATAGGAGGCGCCGTCTATATCGGCGGCGTCGTAGTAGGAACTGGAGATGGACTGCAGCCCTCCGAGAATGACCACCATCATGAATGGTATTCCCAGCCAGACATTGATCAGGGTGCAGGTCGTGAGAGGGTAATTGCTCAGCCACTGCGCGGGCCCTAAGCCGAGATGCGCCAGGAAAGGCCAGGCCGCCGCTAGTTTTACGAGCATGATATTTATGAAACCGTACTGCGAATGGAACTCGCCTCTCATGGCCAGCACCGCCACCACCTGGGGCATGGCCCAGGGAATGATCAGAAGCGTGCGGTAAAAACCCTTGAAGCGGATATTGTTATTGAGCAGCAGGGCCAGCGCGAAACCGCCCGCGACATGGAAGAAGACGTTGATAAAAGTCCACCACAGTGTGCGCCCTAAAAGCGCCCAGAAAGTGACTTCGGAAAGAGGCGAGGTTGTGAACACGTCTGCATACTGACGCAAACCCACGAACGGCAGGCTGCCGGTGTTTTTCCAGGCCATGATGGTGGTCAGCTTAAGGTCGTGGAAAGAAAGATAAATTTCAAAAACAAAGGGGTATACCAGCAGCAGGGCCAGGCCGATGAAAGCCGGGGCGAGGAGAAGATAGGGGAGAGTGTTGCGGCCCTTGACCACGTATTTAAAAAACAGCGCTATCAGCGCTTCCGAACCCAGAAGCCACAGGAATGGTTTCACGGGTTCCGCAACCAGCCCCAGCGCCAGACAGCCGGCGGCGCCGGAGGCGGGCAGTACGGCCAGCGCCGCGGGGATAAACCACGGCCTGTCGTGGAACCTGAAATGGTAATAGCAGCAGCCTTCGATCAGCGCGATGCCGGTGACGACGATCAGCGCGAACCACAGGATTTCGTATATGGAGTAAAGAATGTCCATAATAAGCCGATTCAGGATTTATCTGTTCATCTCCGCTATTTTCTGCACCGCGTTTTCCTGCATTTTCCGCGTCGCGTCCGGGACGTTTAATTTACGGCTGGTGGCCAGTCCCAGATAATTCCTGGCCGAATCCCAGACCGCGCGCATTTCGGTCGCCATGGACATGGGCCGCCCCTTCGAGATCTGCTCCATAGAGATTCTTGAGACGCTGTCGCCGGAGATCTCCGGCGCCCGGGAAGCCTCCGCGAGGGCCGGCAGGCGCTGAAGTTCTTTGAACTGCCTTATCTGATTTGCGCGGCTGGTGTAGAATACCAGCAGGCGCCTGATAAGAGGGAGCTTCTCCGGCTTTACCCCGGAGCTGAGCATGAAATATTTGCCGCTGACCATGGGCGCCGGCCAGCGCCCGGTGGAGGAGAGTTTCGGGATGAGTCCCAGGCCCAGATCTTTCCCGAAATGCCGCTGATAGCCTGAAATGGCCCAGTCCCCGTTTATAATGAATGCGGTCTTGCCCTCCTTGAACAGGGAATCCATGCAGTTGTAATCGCATTCCGGCGGGACATATCTCTTGTTGAATTTAAGATCCAGGTAGAAGTCGATGGCCGCGCGCATGGCCGGAGTATCCAGCTCGGGGGTCTTGTTGTCTATGGGCCAGCCGCCGAAAGCCGCCAGCCAGGGCATAAGCCAGAACGGCTCGCCCAGATCAAAGGCCATGCAGAAGTCCAGCTTGCGGGCCCCGGCGCCGGCGCAGAATTTAAAAAGCTCGTCGGTATTTTCGGGCGCGGTTTCAATATGCTTTCTGTTGAAGAAAAGAAGGAGATGGTTCCCGTTGGAAACCGGCACGCCCCAGATATGCCCGTCCAGCGTAATGGCCTGCAGCACGGCGCGATTATACTTGCCGGCGTCGATAAGGCCGTCTACGGGGCTGATAAAGCCGGCGACGGCAAAAAGTCCGGCGGTATCGGAGGGGCACATGATCAGATCCGGCGCCACGCCGGCGAGCGAAGCCGCCTGGAACTGCTGGCGCAGATCCTCGGTCTGGTAATGGGTCCGCACTATGCGCAGCCCCTTGTTTTCCGGAAGTTTTTCAAAAGCGGAGAAAACCGAATCTATGTAGGGAGCGACCTGCGCGTCCTCCTGCTCCCAGACCGTGATAGTTAAAGCGTCCAGGGGGGATTTGGGCCTTGAGCATGAGGAGAAGAAGAAAGCGCAAAGAGACAAAGACGCATAGACACGCAATCTACCCCTTTGCCCCTTTCCGCTTTCTGAACTTCGGTGCTTTCCCACTTTGCGCCTTCAGACTTTATCAGTTTTTGAAATATTGGTTATCGCCGCCAGTAAAGCCACCAGCCCGGCGAGCTTAAGCGCGGTCCACCAGGAGATCCGGGCGGCCACCAACCCCGAAGCCACCGCGCCCGGGAAGAGATCGGGGATGGTCCACATCCAGAACCATTTGATCAGAAAAATCCCCAGCACGAATATCGCAACGACCCATAACGCGATAGCGGGGAGGCCGAGCATGAGTATGTTCTTAAGTTTCATCAGGGAAATTCTACCAAATTAACCCCGCCGATATAAGTGGGCGGGGAGTTTTTGACGGTTTTGACAGAAAGTTTATTATAGGTATAATAATGACAGGGAACGATATTTGAGGAGGACTTATGAAAAAAGCGCTATTTGCGGCAACTTTCGCGGCGGTTTCCGGCTACGCTTACACCCAGGCCCCCGCCCAGGAACCCATGAAGACGCCCGAGGCGGCGGAGATAAAGGTGGAAAAGATCGTCACGGCCTTGTCGGTTGAGAACAGGGAACCGGTAAATGAAACCGCGGTTTTTGACAAGACCGCCGGCCGGGTTTACACCTGGACCAGGATCACCACCACCGAGGCGCCCGTCAAGATCAAGCATATCTACTACGTCGGCGGCAAAAAGATGACGGAAGTTGAACTCAATATCAACGCCAAGACCTACCGCGTGTGGAGCTATAAAGCGATCTGGCCGGGCAGCTGGAAAGTTGAAGTGACCGACGAAAGCGGGAAAGTGCTCGCCGCCGCCGATTTTACCGTTTCCAGCGCGGCCGCGGCCGAAACCCCCAAACCCGAGCCCCCCACGCAGGGCAAATAGCAAAAGGGGCCTCGCTCCCTTTACTGTCACAAGCCGCGAGTCACAGGCCACAGCGACACTCTATACGACGCCGCCTGACCTGGAAACTTGCGGCTTGCGTAACCTATCCCGCGGATTTTCATGATCTCCTCTAGAAAAAAAGAAAACCTTTTCTGGCGGCATAAAGCCGGCGCCTATCCGATGCCGTTCGATCCGATTATTCTTAAAAAAACCTCGCGCCTGATACGGCTGGCGGAAAGGCTGGGCGCCGATTTTCGCGGGCGGACGCTGCTGGATATAGGCTGCGGCACCGGTATTTACACCCTGGTTCTGGCGAAGAAAACCGGACGCGCTCTGGGCATGGATTTTTCGGACGTGATGCTGAAGCGTTTACGCGCTGAAGCCGAAAGGCGCGGCATAAAGAACGTTGCCGTTTTCCGCGGCGACTGGTCGCGCGTCAAAACCTCTTTTGTCGCGAAAAAATTCGATATCGCGCTGGCTTCCATGACCCACGCGGTGATAAGTTACCGGGATCTCCGGAAGATGGAGGCCGCGGCGCGGGAGATCTGCGTCTATATCGGCTGGGCCGGGGTGCGAAAAAATCCGCTTTGGGAAAAAATTTACGCCCGCCACGGGCTGAGATATCTGCCCCCGGAGGGGGTGGAGAAAATAACGCCGCTGCTTAAGAAGCTGGGAAGAAAATTCAAAACGGTCTATCTGAGGGAATCCTGGCGGCGGCGGGGGAAGCCGGCCGAAGCGCTGAAAGACATCGAAATAAGTTTAAAAGTCAACAACGCCGAGCCCGACCGCGCCTGGCTGAAAAAAATAATAAAAAGCCGGACCAGAAACGGAATGCTGACCTATACCACCACAGCCCGGAAAGGACTGATCGTCTGGCGGCCCGGGCCTAAACTTTTATGCGGGCCGGGCGCACGGCGAGATCCTGCAATCCCGGTTTCTTGAGACATTCTTTTTCAAAAGCCTTGTCCCGCAGGGCGTTGCGGTAATCCGGCTTCTGAAAGAGGTAGGAAAACTTGGTGTGGATATCGTAAGAGCCGTTCAGCAAACCCGCCACATCTTCCACAAAAACCCTTTCCTCATCCGTGGGAATCACAAAGACTTTGACTTTTGAATCCCCGGCGGAGATCTCGGTCTCGGCGTTGCGGGTCCGGGAAATCTCGTTCCTGGCGGCGTCATATCTGACGCCGAGGAATTCCAGGCCGTCCAGCGCCCTGGCCCTGGTAATAGAACCTTTTTCACCCACGCCCGCGGTAAACACGACGGCATCCACGCCGCCGACGGCGGCCGCATAGGCGCCGATATACTTTTTAAGGCGGTACGATTCTATCTCTATAGTAAGCCTGGCGCGCTCGTCGCCGTCCTCCGCAGCCATTTCAACGTCGCGCCGGTCGGTGAACTTCTCGGTGATGCCGAGGATGCCGGACTTCTTGTTCAGGATGGAATCCATCTCTTTAGCCTTGAGATTTTCCTTTTCCATCATATAGAGGCCGATGGCCGGATCGTGGTCGCCGGCGCGCGTTCCCATCACCAGGCCTTCCAGGGGGGTGAAGCCCATGCTTGTGTCGTAAGACAGGCCGTCCTTCACGGCGTTGACCGAAGCGCCGTTGCCGATATGACAGATGATGACATTGGTTTTAAAGGGATCTTTGCCCAGAAGGACGCTGGCGCGCTTGGCCACGTACAGGAATGAGGTGCCGTGAAAGCCGTAGCGGCGGATGCCGTAGTCCTTGTACCATTTGTAAGGCAGGGCGTAAATGTAGGAGGAAGCCGGCATGGTCTGATGCCAGGCCGTATCCATGATGGCCATGTGGGGGACTTTCGGCATCAGGTCTTTCGCGGCTTCTATGCCCAGAATATTCGGGGGGTTATGCAGCGGTGCCAGCCCCGCAAGTTCATTGAAAGCGGAAAGGATACGGTCGTCTATGATCACCGACTTGACGAATTTTTCTCCGCCATGGACCACCCGGTGTCCCACGGCCGAAATGCCCTTTAGATCCTCTATAACCCCGTGCTTCCTGCCGGTCAGCGTATCTATGACCAGCTTGATGGCCTCTTTATGGGTCGGGCAATCATGTTTGACCTCTATTTTTTCGCGCCCCGGAACCTCGTGATTTATGAACGTTCCGCCGACGCCGACCCTCTCGACCACGCCAGAAGCGAGCTGCGATTTTTTTGCCCAGTCAAAAAGCGAGTACTTTACCGACGAGCTTCCGCAGTTAAGAGAGAGTATTTTCATAATGGTGTTTGTCCTTTTTAGAATTTCCCGGCCAGTTCTATTCTACAAAACTTTTCCTGATATTCCCGCCGTCCTTGCCGCGAATCTTGAATCTTCAATCCGCAATCTTCAATTATTTTGTCTCCAGCGCGTCCTCATACAGACGCGTCAGCAGATTGTTCACCACCGGCACCGACATATTGAAGTTCACCTGGTCATAGGCCATCCTGGAGATGGTGCGGCAAACGGTCTGATTTTTTATTAGGTGAATTATCGCTTCCGCGAAGGACGCGGCGTTGCCGGGTTCCACCAACAGGCCGTTGCGCTCGTGGATCGTAAAATCGCTGAGCCCCCGTACGCGCGGTATAACGCAGGCCACGCCCGAGGCCTGGGCTTCGATAAGCGACATCGAGAGTCCGGGGCGGTCTATGGTTTTCACGAAAAGATGCAGCATCGCCATCACTTCCGGAATGTCGTTGCGCTCCCAGAGCACATCCACTTTATGGCTTATCCCAAGACCGCGGGCAATTTTCCTTATGCGCTCGGCCCTGAAACCTACCACCATAAAATGAGTGTCCGGCAGGACTTTCAGCACCTCTTTCGCCGTTGTGAGAAAGAATTCCTGGTCCTTCAAAGTTCTGTCCATGCTGATAGTGCCGACCTTGAACGGCCGCTTCTGGAACATGGCGGGCCTTATCAGCATCGCGCTTTCCCAGCGGCCGATATTTATGGCCGGAGGAACCACGAAAGTAGCGGCGGGAGCTATGCCCGCGGCGCAGAGATCCTCCTGCACGGATGGACAGGAGGCGATAAAACGCGTAACATAAGGTTCGAACCCCTTAAGGCGGAGCAGCGTCTTTGCGCCGCCAAGCCGGATCTGGCTGATAAAAACCCTGGAAACGGCCGAGAGCTTTTTCAGAAGCAGCGCATTCGCGGAAGCCGGATCATAGAAATGGACTATTTCATACCGCGCCCCGCGGAAAAAACCCAGTTTGGACAGGAAAGTCGGCGGCCGCACGGGAAGATTGTATTTCTGCGCTTCCGCGTAAAGACGGGAGTCCCTGGGACACATCAATACGGCGCTGTGCCCGGTTTTTTTGAATTGAACAGCCATATGCAGGGCCTGGTAGGCCGCAATATCCCAGTCGGACGAATTCACGATATTCAGGATATTCATCGCTGCATTCCTTCCAGCCTGGCCAGCTCTTTCCTGGCGTTATCGATATAAAACTGATCCCTGGTGGTCTCCAGTATGGTTTTGTAGATCAGAGAGGCCGCGCGGTAATTCCCCGCTTTTTTGTTCAGGAAAGCGGCCAATTGGCGCAGCATTACGGGGCAATCCGGTTCCATGATCAGCGGCATTATGAGCCTGGCCACTTTTGCCGGATCACTGGCCTTGCTGTAGCCGATAGCGGCCAGAAGCGTCACATATCTCCACTCCCTGGGATGATAGAGCAGGGCTTCGTTCAGGAGGCTGACCGCCTCGGCCGGGCGGGAGAGATTGAACGCCAGCGAAGCCGAGGCGTACAACCCCGCGTTGGTGAAATACGGATCCAGGGCCAGGATATGGCGGGCTATGGGGAGAAAATCCGGATACGTCCCGCCGCCGAATTCCGGTTCCGGCCCGCTGCTCCCGTCCATTTCGGGCGGAGCGCCGTAATACTGCATAAGCCGTATGAACCACACGTCGGCGGCCAGACGCCTGAAACCCAGGCTGAGCGCCAGGGCGTCCCCGGACGCGCTCCTCCCGACCTCCCGGATCCTGTCCGGAGGCGGGAAAGGATGGCTGGCGGCGAGAAACGCCGGCGGGCCTGAAAGCGCCAGCGCCGAGGCGGCCGCCGCCGGCAGAAGCAGATACGCGTATTTTTTCATCAAAATTCTTTTTTTCTGAACAACGCGAGCGAAAACAGGTATGGGGCGGCCATCCAGACCAGCAGATAGGCTGCGAGAAACCCCGGCGCCGCCGGAGGAGGCGCCGCCGCGCCCAGATCGCGGGCATTGAAAAGCTGAAAGTTCGGGGTCAGGTACGCTCCTGCGCTGAGCGCCAGCGCCGCCGCGCCCGAGGATCTGGCGATCAGGAATTTTGCCTCGGAAGTGAAGTGCCCAAGGATCCAGAGAATGCCGGCGATGGAAACGGCGGAAAACGTGGAGGTGGTGAAAAGGGAGACGAATAAGGTCACGGAAGAGATCATAAGGATCTTGCACCAGATAAAAAATACGGCTTTAAGATAGAACGGGGGCGGCGTAAAGCCCCTGGAATATATCAGGCTCAGGTGGAGAAGAGCCATCACGCCCAGCATGAGGGCCGCCGCCGCGTAGAGGCCGCCGGCCTTGCCGGCCAGGTAGGCCGGGCGGGAAACCGGCCTTGAAAAAACAAGGTAAATGGTCTTGGTCTCTATCTCGCGGGTTATCGCGGAAGCCGCCGCCAGAACCGAATACGCCAGGGTCATAAGTTCCATAAGGGCCAGGCCGGTATCCGTAAGCATCCTGGCTTCCTCGTCCACCGCCATAACCCCCGCCAGCAGCGACGCATAGATGAGAACCCCGGCAAAAATAATGAACAGGGAAAAGAATTTGTTCTTATAATTCTCCCTGAGCGAATGTCCGCCTATCTTCCACGCGGAGATAAAATGCCTCATGCGGCCGCCCTGACGGTTCCGACGAATATTTCTTCCAGTCCGCCGGGGGTGCTCTCCCATTGGGCGCGGGCGATAGTTTTCGCCAGGCGCCCCTTCACCATGATGAATACCCGGCCGCTCAGTTTCTCCAGCTCCGAAATGCTGTGAGAAGAAAGAAAAACGGTTTTGCCGGCGCCGTTGAATTCCGAGATCAGATCCCTTATCTCGTGGATAGCCAGCGGGTCAAGTCCGCTGACCGGCTCGTCCAGTATAAGGAGTTCGGGATCGTGCACCACGGCCTGCGCCACGCCCAGGCGCTGCATCATGCCTTTTGAAAATTCGGAGACCCGTTTTCCGGCATGGGGCAGCAAGCCGACTTTCCCGATAACCGCGTCTATGCGCGCGCGCGCCGCCGGCCCATTCAGCCCTGAAAGTCCGGCGTAATAAGCCAGCGCTTCGGAGGCCGTGGCGGATGGGTGGAAATAAGGCAGTTCGGGCAGGAAGCCGATACGGTTCTTGGCGGCCATCCCGGAGGGAGGAAGGCCGAAAACCGAGATCGAACCGGCATCCGGGAAAAGAAGTCCGGTCATGAGCTTCATGATGGTGGTTTTACCCGCTCCGTTGAGGCCCAGGAGGCCCGCTATCTCGCCGCGCTCCAGCTCCAGGCTGAGGCCGTCCAGGGCGGGCGCTTCAAACGTCCTGAGCAGGCCGGGCCTGCGATAAGTTTTATATACGTCCGAGAATGAAACTATTTTTTCCGCGCTCATTTTTGCCCCGTTTCAAGCGATTCTTTCCTGAGCCGCCTGAGCTCGGCTTCGACATCTCCCAGCGGGATCGCGCCCTGCCGGAGGAACGAGGCGTGGAACTTTCTCAGGTCGAAATATTTTTGCTCCGTGCGCTGATAATATTTGCGCATCTCCAGGATCCGGTCCATGCCCATTATATAGCTCAGGCTCTCCGTGGGAGCGGTAGAGATCCTCAGCACTTCGGCCCTGGCCTGCGCCTGGGACATATAAAAGTTTTCCTGAAAAAAAGCGACCGCTTCGTCATAGGTCATTTTTTTCATGTGCAGAGCCGCATCCACGCTGGCGCGGCCGGCGCGCAGGGTCCGGGCGTACATCCTGAGGAACCGGGACCAGTAAGAGGAGTAATACCCCATCTCTTCGGCCAGAAGCTCCGCGTAACAGGCCCACCCGTTGACGACCATGGGCTGGACGGAGATCTTTCTTATCCGGGAACGGTTGGCCCCGGAAGCGTAACTGCGCAAATGCATGCCGGGCATAACATCGAACGCCGTAAGCAGTTCGATCTGCGCGTAATTGAAGCCGGACGCCAGAAGCTTCTCGCGCGCGGCCGACGGGAGTTTTTCGGAAGGAAGCGAGAGGTAGAAGTCCGAGACCCTGACGTCGTCCAGGGGGAATGGTTCCGCGTAATACGCGTAGGGCAGCGCGGCGGACATGAAATCAGGCATTTTCTTCATGAGAAGCCGCTGTTTGGGAAATTCCACCACCTTATATTCGTCAAAATGCTGGTACGCGCGGTCAGCCTCGTCCTGAAAAATTTTAAGGATGTCGCCCAGGGACGGATGCTCCCTGGGAAGCTTGTCCAGAACCCCTTTCCAGCCCTTTTCCTTCGCCAGCAGGGGGTCGATATTGAGGGCTTCCCTTTCCAGATCTTTCAGCGCGGTCTTATAACTTTTTTTCGCGTACGCCAGCGCCGCCCCCGGATCGAGATCCAGGCCGTGCCAGCGCTCAAGATAAAAACCGCAGGTATAGTCGCCGGCGCGGAAGTCGCCGTCGGCGCCGGGGATAACGCCGGTTTTGAGAAAATCCCGGTATCGGACCAGAGCGGTTTTGACCCCGTCCATCGTTTCGTCTACCTGGGCTTTCAGAACCGGATCGTAGCGCGTGTAACTCCGGAACAGCGGTATAAAATCGGAAATGCCGTTGAGCGCGGCCTCGGTCTGCTTCAGGGCGGCCTCCGCCCAGATCCCCGGAGGATGGGAAATATTGCGTTCCGCCTGCTCCAGGATCCGCGGAAACTGTTTCAGCCGCGCAAGGGCGTTGGCGGCGCGGGCGTTATAACCGCCGAAATCTTTTGAGAGCAGCTGGTAGACGGACAAAAGAGGCTCCAGGTAGTACTGCGGCCGCTTTTTAAGGAGATCCAGATTCTCCAGTTCATAGAGATCCACTTCCAGGATATGATCCAGCAGGGCGTAATCCACCTGGAGGGCCGGATACATGGAAGCTTTCTTTATCTCCCGGAGCCTGGCGCGCAGGAGCCTTAAAGCCTCCAACTGGCTGTTGACGCGCTCCTGGGTGCGCTGGGTCAGGGCGGCGTCGCTTCCGTGGACGCCCAGGCGCGTGGCGCGTTCCGGATCGTATACCTGCAGAGTGGCGAGGTATTGCCCGAAAATCTCGTTGAGCTTGGTGTTTTCCATGGCGCCCTCCATCTCCTGCGTGGTAAGGGTCGCTTCATAGGCGCAAACGGGGGGAACCGCAAAATCATGAAAGCGGAAAGACAGAAAGGCACAAAGAGCCAGAGGCGGGAGACTTCTAAAAAATTTATCCCTCTGAAACTTTGCGCCTTTGCGCCCCTGCCGGTTTCTTACTTTGCCACTTTCTGCTTTTGCCACTTTCTGCCTTTGCCGCCTTGCGCTTTATTCTCAAGCGCGAGTTCCAGCACCTCATCCATGGAGGCCACGGGCAGCAGCCGCATCTTGTCTTTTATTTCCACCGGGATCTCCTCCAGCTCTTTCAGGTTGACCCTGGGGAACAGCACGGTGGAAATATCTTCCCTGAACGAGGCTATGATCTTTTCTTTCAGGCCTCCGATGCCGAGCACACGGCCGGTCAGAGTGACCTCGCCCGTCATGGAGAGGCCTTTTTTGACCGCGCGGCCCGTGAGCAGACTGGCCAGCGCGGAGGCCAGCGTTATGCCCGCCGAAGGGCCGTCCTTGGGGATAGCCCCTTCCGGGATATGGATGTGAAAATTATGCGACTGGATATAGGACACGGAGGCCAGTTCCCTGGACTTGATATAGGAAAAAGCCGCCTGCGCGGATTCTTTCATCACATCGCCCAGTTTTCCGGTCAGCAGCAGATTGCCTTTGCCGGGTACGGCCACCACTTCCACCGCCAGCACCTCTCCGCCGTTTTCCGTCCAGGCCAGGCCCGTGGCCAGACCGACGCCGTTGGCGGAATTCTCCTCCCGCGTGAACTTGGGAATGCCAAGATAATCGTGCAGGTTGTCAACGGTCACCTTTACCTCTTTCAGCCCTTTTTCAACGACCTTGCTGGCGGCCCGCCGGCAAAGCGTGGCGAACTCCCTGTCCAGGTTCCTGACTCCCGCCTCGCGCGTATAGCCGCGTATGACAGCGTCTATGGCTGCGTCGTCCAGCCTGAGCGAATTCTCCACGAGGCCGTGTTCCCCGAGCTGCTTGGGGATGAGGAATTTTCTGGCGATCTCTATTTTCTCGTTATGCGTGTATCCGTTGAACTCTATTATTTCCAGCCTGTCCCTCAGGCTGACCGGGATGCCCCACAGCGTATTGGCCGTCGCCACGAACATAACCTTGGAGATGTCGAAAGGCAGATCAAGGAAATGATCCATAAATTCCGTGTTCTGCTCCGGATCCAGGACTTCCAGCAGGGCGGCCGCGGGATCGCCGCGCCAATCCGAACCCATCTTGTCTATCTCGTCCATAAGGAAGACGGGGTTGCGGCTTTTGGCTTTCTTTATGCTCTGGATGATGCGGCCGGGCATGGACGCGACATAAGTGCGCCTGTGGCCGCGGATCTCGGACTCGTCCCTGACTCCGCCGAGCGACATCCTGACAAAATTACGGCCCATGGCGCGGGCAATGGAACGGGCAATGGAGGTTTTGCCGACTCCGGGGGGGCCGACAAAACAGAGGATAGGACCTTTAAGCTTCTGGGTCAGTTTGCAGACCGCGAGATACTCTATAACGCGTTCCTTGGGCTTCTTAAGGCCGTAATGATCCTCTTCCAGAAGTTTGCGGGCCAGTTCCAGGTCTATGGCGTCTTTGGTCTCCACCGCCCAGGGCAGGCTGATAAGCCAGTCCAGGTAGGTGCGGACCACCGTGGTTTCCGGAGAGAACGGCGTCATCTTGGACAGGCGGGCCAGTTCTTTTTCGGCGGCAGCCTCAGCTTCCTTGGACATCCTGGCGGCTTTGATCTTTTTTTTCAGCTCGTCCAGCTCCTTGGAGAAATCGTCTTTCTGATGAAGTTCTTTCTGGATGGCCTTCATCTGCTCGTTAAGATAATATTCTTTCTGGGATTTTTCTATCTGGCCTTTTACCCGGGTGTGCAGTTTCTGCTCTATGTCCAGGATCTCTATCTCCTTGACCAGCAGTTTCACGATCTTGTCAAGGCGTTCCCCGACATCGGCCGTCTCCAGGACGTTCTGGCGGTCGGTTATATTGAAAATGGCGTTGGCGGCGATGGTGTCGGCAAGCTTGGAGGGGTCGTCCAGCTGCGCCAGCATGGCCACCGAGTCCAGGGTGCCGCGCGTGCCGAGCCTTACGAATTCTTCGAAAACCTCGACGGCGCTGCGCATGAGAGCTATGATCTCCGGCGTCTTTTCGACCGTCTCCTCCGGGTACTCCACTTCGGCCATGAGGCAGGCTTTTTCCTTGTCCAGTTCCAGTTTCAGAACCCTGGCGCGTTTTATGCCTTCCAGGAACACCCGCATGGTGCCGTCCGGCATTTTCAGGGACTGCGCCACCACGCTCAGGACGCCGTAGGCGTAGAGATCCTCCGGCGCGGGGTCGTTGACGGCCGGTTTTTTCTGCGCCAGCGCCAGCATGAATTTGCCGGCGCCGAGCGCGGTTTCGATGGCCGCCACGGATTTGCGCCTGTCCACGGAGAGCGGCAGCGCCATGTGGGGGAAAAGCACCACGTCCCTTATGGCGATGGCCGGCAGGGTCCTGGGGTAGTTTTTTTCAGCGTTCGTCGGGACGTCCATATTATTTTTTCTTGAACTCCATCACTCCGTCTATCAGGCCGTAATCCCTGGCCTGTTCCGCGGACATATAATAATTCCTTTCCATGTCGGCCCTGACCCTTTCGGGCGTTTTTCCGCAATGCCTGGCCAGGATCTCGATGAGGCGGGTCTTATTCTCCTGCATTTCCTTGCTCTCTATTTCTATGTCCGTGGCCTGGCCCGAGATGCCGCCGCCCCAGATCAGCGGCTGATGGATCATGATGCGGGAGTTGGGCAGCGCATAGCGTTTGCCTTTGGTGCCGGCCGCCAGCAGAACCGCGCCGAAGCTCATGGCCATGCCCATGCAGATGGTGGAGATGGGGGCCTTGATGAACTGCATCGTATCGTAAACCGCCAGCCCCGCCGTAACCATGCCGCCGGGAGAATTGATATAAAGATAGATCTCCTTGTCGTTGGCCTCCGATTCAAGGTACAGCAATTGGGCTATCACGGTGTTGGCGGAGGCCGTGGAAACGGCGCCTTCGGGATCGCCGATAAAGATAATCCTCTCTTTCAGAAGCCGGGAAAAGATGTCATAACCGACCATGGCCCCCTGGTTCCATTTCTCGATGATTGTGGGTATCAGCATAGGTATTTTCTCCTTGGTTTACTTGCTCTCTTCCTTTATTACGGCCTTTGACTTGATGAAATCCATGGTTTTGTTCTCCACTATCGAAGCCATGATATAGTCCTTGCGTTTCTCAAAAAGCTCCCTGGCTTTTTTCTTCTCTTCCTCGGTGTTCAGCCGGGCCGTAACTTTCTCCAGCTCAGCGGCGAGTTCGGCCTCGGTGGCCGAGATGTTCTCTTTCCTGGCGATGTTGTGGAGCAGATAGGTCATGCTCAGATTGCGCTCGGCCGCCGGTCTGAGCCGTTCCATAAGAGCGTCTTCCTGCACCTCCTGGCCGGAGGAGACCCGTTTCTTGAGGATCTCAAAAAGTTCATGCGCCTCCTCCTTGACGAGGGTGGGGGGTAGCTGCATGGGATTGCCTTTGAGCAGGGCGTCCTCCAGCTGCGTCATGACATCTTTCTCGGTTTTCTCGGTTTCGCCGCGCTCCAGCAGTTTGCGCACGTTCCCGCGCAGCTCATCCACCGTCTTGACCCCGGCTTCGTTAAGGAAAGCTTCGTCCAGCGCGGGCACTATCTTCTGTTTTATCTCCGCCACCGTGACCCTGAAAGTCATTTTCTTTTCGCCGAACTCGGAAGCGAATTCGCGGATCTCGCCTTTTTTGGCGCCGACGATATTATCGGCCAGCCCGGCGATGGTCTGGGGGCTGGACATATCGACTATTTCCCCGTTCACCACGCCGTCCGCGACTTTCACGCCATTCTCATACGGTTCATAGTTCACGATGACAAAATGGGTCTTTTCTACGGGCTTGCCGTCCTCTACCGGCCTGAGATAGGCGTTATATTCGCGCACCTGGTCGATATACTTGGCCACATCCGCGTCCGTCACTATTTTCGTCCTGCGGGTGACTGGGATCTTTTCGTAATCCCTGGGCGCCACCTGGGGATTGCACTCCAGCTGCACTTCGAAGTAAAGATTCTTCTCAACTTCGTAGGAAACGTTCTTCATAAGCGGGGTGACCACGGGCATAACCTCGCCGGCCTTGAGAATCTCGGGCATAGCGGCCTTGGCGGCTATGTCCAGAACCTCGTCCTTGACCATGGAGGGGAACTGCGCCTTGATCATGGCCAGCGGAACCTTGCCCGCCCTGAAACCCGGAATGGAAACGACGGCCTGTAGGCGCACCAGGGCCGCGTCGGTGGCCTGTTTCAGGCCGGCCGGATCCACGTTAACGCCGAAAACGTGCACGCAGCCTTCCTGTTTGATTTTTTTTATCTTGTCGCCGAAATTCAGAGTCAAGGGCATGACGCCTCCGTAGATTAAGGGATAGTGTAGAGTGGACGGGAAGGGACTCGAACCCTTACGCCTTACGGCATACGGTCCTAAGCCGTACGCGTCTACCAGTTCCGCCACCCGTCCGGCCGGTAAATAACGATCCCTGGGTTATATTGTGGGCCGTACTGGACTCGAACCAGTAGCCTTGCGCTTAAGAGGCGCCTGCTCCACCATTGAGCTAACGGCCCAGAGTGCTTATTCTACATAAATTTCGCCCGCAATTCAAAACATTCCCGCTTACTTGTAGAAATTTTTTTAAAATGTCCTGTTTGCGGCAAATAGAAATGTCCGGTTAAATGCTAAAACCTCCTTTTCCTTTTAAAAGGAGGCACA
>MGTT01000002.1 GCA_001799575.1 Elusimicrobia bacterium GWA2_56_46 | reverse complement strand
CAGCACGATGACGAGCGTGGGGGCCGGGGCTTATATTTCGACTTATACGCTGGCGAACTCGACTACTTATTACTGGCGTGTTCGCGGGCGGAGCGTGATCGGGAACGATTCACCCTGGTCGCAGGTGTTCAGCTTTGTCACCGATTTCGCGAGCCCGACGGTTTCGGGCTTCATGAGCTATAACTCGACCTCCGGGGTTTCAGGGGAGACGCAGTGGAACAATCTGGCTTCGGGCGTGACGGCTCAGATAACGGTGCAGGATATCCTGTCGGGCCTGGCGGTTTCGCCCGGAGCTTTGATCCACAGAGGCGACGGCCACGACGATCCCGGGGCGACCAGCGGCTACGGCGTGATGTATTCCACGAACGCGGGCGCAAGCTGGGTGGACTGGTCCACGTATACGGCGACGCTGTCCGGGACGGGGGAGCAGTATATAAGGAGTCTGTCCGTTTTTAACGGCAAACTTTATGCCGGAACCAGCCCCAACGGCAAGATCTATTCTTCCGCAGATGGATTGAGCTGGACTCCGGTCTTGAGCGGCACCGGAGATGGAGTTGTTTACAGTTTATCCACTTTTAACGGCAAGCTTTATGCAGGAACCGCTTCCAACGGCAAGATCTACTCTTCCACCGACGGTTCAAGCTGGACGCAGGCGCTTAGCGGCACCGGCGAGCAGTACATCTGGAGCCTTGCCGTATTCAACGGCAAGCTCTATGCCGGGACCCATCCCAACGGTAAGATTTATTCCTCCGCAGATGGTTCGAGTTGGGCGCAGGTGCTGGGCGGCACCGGGGAGAGTGCAATCCGGAGCCTGTCCGAGTTCAACGGCAGGCTTTATGCCGGAACCTATCCAGACGGCAAAATCTACTCTTCCGCTGATGGTTCGAGTTGGACGCAATCAATGAGCGGTATTGGCGTTGATAATGTTCAGGCACTATCCGTATTCAACGGCAGGCTCTATGCCGGAACCGGCGGCGCCGGTAAAATCTACTCCTCCGTTGATGGGGCGATTTGGACGCAGGTTTTGAGCGGTACCGGGGAGGAGGAAATTATGTGTTTATCCGTGTTCAACGGCAAGCTCTATGCCGGGACATATCCCAACAATAAGATTTATTCCTCTGTCGACGGTTTAAATTGGGCTTTGGCGTTGAGCGGTACCGGGGAGAGTAGAATATATAGCCTGTCCGAGTTCAACGGCAAGCTCTACGCCGGAACCGGGCCCAACGGCAAGGTGTTCCAGGTCTCACCGGTGGCGGCGGCGCTGACCGGCGCCGACGGGATCCTGTCCGCGCAGACACTGACCGCCCGGGGCCTTAACCTGGTCCAGTCCACCAATACGCAGACCTGCAACGGGGCGTCGCCCTGCGGCGCGACCAACCAGGTGAAATTCACAGTCACCGACATGGCGGGCAATGTCCGCGCGGCCGGGCCTTACGCGATACTTGTTGATACGGTGGCGCCGGTGGCTGTTTCAACGCCGTCTTTTCCGGCTAATACAAGCTATGTGAATATGCAGCCCAATTTTAACTGGATCGGGCCCAGCACGGGGACGGCTGTGGGGCTGGCTTCCTACCAACTCCAGGTCTCGACCAATGATCCGTCTTTCGCTACTACTTTGATTAACCTTTCGACGCCGGCGTTTACCAGCACGATGACGACCGTCGGCGCCGGGGCTTATATCTCAACTTATACGCTGGCGAACTCGACTACTTATTACTGGCGTGTGCGCGGGCGGAGCGTGATCGGGAATGATTCACCCTGGTCGCAGACGTTCAGCTTTGTCACCGATTTCGCGAGCCCGACGGTTTCGGGCTTCATGAGCTATAACTCGACCGCCGGGGTGTCAGGCGAGACGCAGTGGAACAATCTGGCTTCGGGCGTGACCGCGCAGATAACGGTGCAGGATATTCTATCCGGGCTGGCGGTTTCAAGCGGAGCGTTGATACATAGGGGTGACGGCCACGATGACCCCGGAGCGACCAGCGGCTACGGTGTGATGTATTCCACGAACGCCGGCGCGAGCTGGGTGGACTGGTCCACGTATACGGCGACGCTGTCTGGGACGGGGGAGATTTATGTGATTAGTCTTTCCGCGTTCAATGGCAAGGTTTATGCCGGAACCGGTTCCAACGGAAAAATTTATTCCTCCGCCGATGGGGTGAGTTGGACGCAGGTTTTGAGCGGCACCGGAGAAACTTATATTCATGCACTCTCGGTGTTCAACGGCAAACTTTATGCCGGAACCGGTCCCAACGGCAAGATCTACTCCTCCGCCGACGGTTCAAGTTGGACACCAGTCATGAGCGGTACCGGTGAAAGTAATGTTTACAGCCTGTCCGCATTCAACGGCAAGCTCTATGCCGGAACCTATCCCAACGGCAAGATCTACTCTTCCGCTGACGGTTTGAATTGGAATTTGATCCTGAGCGGTACAGGGGAGAGCACAATCCGAAGCCTGTCCGCGTTCAACGGTAAATTTTATGCCGGAACCAATCCCAACGGTAAGATTTATTCCTCCTCAGATGGTTCAATCTGGACGCAGGTTCTAAGCGGTACCGGGGAGGGTTCCATATTAAGCCTGTCCACGTTCAACGGCAAGCTCTATGCCGGAACCCAGGGCAACGGCAAGATCTACTCTTCCGTTGATGGTTTAAGCTGGACGCAGATACTGAGCAACACCGGGGAGAATAACATTCGCAGCCTTACCGCATTTAACGGTAAGATCTATGCCGGGACTGGGGACAACGGCAAGATCTATTCTTCCATGGATGGTTTAAGTTGGAGACAGGTTTTAAGCGGCATCGGGGAGACTCAGATCTACAGCTTGTCCGCGTTCAACGGTAAACTTTATGCGGGAACCAGTTCCAACGGCAAAGTCTTCCAGGTCTCACCGGTTATCGGGGCGTTGACCGGCAGCGATGGAACCGCAGCCGCGCAGACCCTGACCGCCCGGGGCCTCAACCTGGTCCAGTCCACCAATACGCAGACCTGCAACGGAGCGTCGCCCTGCGGCGCGACCAATCAGGTTAAATTTACAGTCACCGACATGGCGGGCAATGTCCGCGCGGCCGGGCCTTACTCGGTGATAGTGGACACCACGCCTCCGCCGGTCAGCATCTCGCTGTCGGCCGTTGACGGGGCGCTTACCGTGGTTTATTCGACCGGGCCGGATGCTTTCAGCGGACTGCCGGCTTTGCCGTACCGCGTGGAGATCTCCACCGCGTCCGATTTCAGCGCGATAAAGGCCTCCACTAACTGGACGGCCGATCTGAGCTCGACGTTTACGGGGCTTGCGCCGGGAACGCACTATGCCAGGGTCTGGGCCAGGGATATCGCGGGCGCACTTAATGTTTCGAGCGGAAGCATAAGCGTAGGCGGAACCGTTTATCTGAGCGTTTCCCAGTCCCCCGCGCCGGCCAGTTCGATGCAGGGCCAGCCGGCCCCGGCCATGGCCGTCCAGCTCAGGACCAGCGGCCACACGGACCAATGGACGGGGATACGGCTTACCAGGTCCGGGGATATTTCCGATTCCGACGTAAACCAGCTGCTGGTTTATAAGGACAGCAACGGCGACGGGGTGTTCCAGGCGGGACAGGAACCTCTTATCTCCCAGACCGGTGTTAAATTCACCGCCGGAGTCGCCACCGTAACGCTGGCCACGCCGCAGTCCGTAACCGTGGCTTTGGGAGCCACTTATTATCTGGCGATACAACCCGAGCAGGAGGCCGTGGTGGGGCGGCAGTTGGGCATTAATCTCGACGTCCCGGCGGCGTTCATATTCTCGGGCAATTCCCGGGTTTCACCTCCCCCGGAGTTTCCGCTGGTTTCAAGCGGAACGCTGATAACGGATTCCGCTTCGGTCTCCTCTTTTACGGCGGTGAGCCTGGCCCCGGCCAACGGCAACCGCGGGCAGCTCAATGTGCCGGTCATGAAACTGGCGGTCCAGACGGACGGGGGAACCGGCAGAATACAGAGCATCGCTTTTACCAGGTCGGGCGACGCCGCTGATTCGGATCTGTCCGGTATAAAGCTGTGGCGGGACGCTAATCAGAACGGGACTTTTGAGCCGGGCACGGACACGCCTGTATCTTCCGGGGGAGACAGTTTTACTAACGGGGTTTCAACGGTGGTCCTGACCTGCGCGCAGGAACCGGCCACCGTCGGTGCCGCCCAGGTCAGCTTCTTTGTTTCCGCGGATATTTCGCCCGGCGCGGCGCTGGGCAGGACTTTCGGCGCGTTCGTCGTTTCCACGGCCGCCGTGGCTTTCACTGGAACGCTGGACTCCGCCGGCTTCCCCGCCGGCCAGCCTGCCTCGGGTCTTACGCTGATACAGGAGGAGGGCAGGATAATTTTCACGGGGTCGGACGTTATCCCCGCCGAAGTATACACCGGCGGGGAATACGCCGTGATGAAAGCCTCGATGACCGTGGACGCCGGGGCGCACCAGTTCTACCAGATAAAGGCCAGCCGCACCGGCTCCAGTCTGGACAGCGACGTTTCCGCCGTTAAATTCTACAAGGATACGGGGGGCGAGATCTTCAGTCCCACCGGCGACACCTTCCTGGGCCAGGGCGTGTTCGACGCCGGCGGAGTGGCCGCCGTAAATATAACTACGCAGACGCTTTCGGCCGGGGCCACGCAGGTGTTTTTTGTGGTGTACGTCATAGCGCCGGGCGCCGCGGCCGGGAACACCATCGGCGCGCAGCTCACTAATTCCGGGTTTATCCTGTCGGCGAGCGCGCTTACCTCCATTACCGGCAATTTCCCGGCGGCTTCGGGCCTGACCGTCGTAAAACAGACGGTGAACACGCTCGGCCTGGCGCCGGTCAACGTGGCGCCGGGTTCGCTGCAGCAGGGCGCGCAGAACGTGCCCATACTGAGACTGGATCTCTGGACGGACCGCAACACCCTGCTGTGGCAGGGGTTGAGCGTCTCGCGCTCGGGGGCGGGGACGGACGAGGATATTTCAAATCTGCGCGTCTACAGGACCAGCGTGGCTGTTTCCAATCTTATGACCGGCGGCGGCGACGTGTTCACGGCGGGAACGGCCAATCTGAGCTTCGGCCAGTCGGAAGTCATAACGGCGTCCACGCAGACTTATCTGCTGACCGCTTCTATAAGCAATAACGCGGTTCCGGGCGGCGCCCTGGGGCTGCTGATTCCCGCCAGCAGTTATTTTATGGTGAACGTTCCGCATCAGGTGTCCGCGGCCCCGTTCCCGGTAAGCGTGCCGCCGGTGTCTCTTGTGCAGTATCCGAACGCCGTGGCGGTGAGCTCCACCAGCCTGTCCCCTTCGGGGGTGAACCCCGGGCAGAGCGGCGTGCCCGTAATGCGCGTCGGCCTGAGGGCGGACATCTCGCAGGCGCTGTTCACCAGGATACGGATAACCAAAACGGGAACCCTGCCCGACGCGAAGATAACCAACGTGAAAGTTTACCAGGATTCGGATTTCAACGGCCTGCTGGGGGTTTCGGACAGCCTGATCTCGCTGAGCACCGGGGTCTTCGTTTCTCAGACGGCCGAGCTCACCCTGGCCACGCAGACCATAACCTCCGCGCAGGAAAAGTTCTTCTTCATAACGGCGGATATTTCCACGGCCGCGGCGCCCGGAGACAGTTTCACTTTCTCCTGGCTGACCGACGCTTATTTCACCGTGAATTCCCCGAATACGATTTCCACCACGTCCGTTTCCGGCGGGGCGATGTTTCCGTTCGCGGCGGCGGCCTCCGTTATCAATGAGCCGGCTTCAAGCCTGCTGGTTTCGGCGGCCAGTCTGGCGCCCGCGAGCGTGACGCAGGGGCAGACCAACATACCGTTCATGAAGCTCGAACTGGCCATGAGCGCCTACCAGGGCAGGCTGGGCTCGCTGGCGGTCACGCGCACCGGCGGCGGCTCGGACGCGGATCTCACGAACCTGAAGCTTTACCGGGACGATAACGCCAGCGGCGCGTTCGAGACCGACGGCTCGGACACCCTGCTGACCCTCGGGAACAGCCTGCTTGTGAACGGGGAAGCCGTGCTGAGTTTCGCGCAGGAAACCGTCACCGTTTCCACCAGGGCGTATTTCCTGGTCTGCGATCTTTCGCCCACCGCCCAGGCCGGGGCGCAGGTGGCGTTCAATATTCCCAGCCCCGGCGCTTTCGGCATCTTGGCCCCGGACGCCGTGTCGGGGCAGAATTTCCCGCTGGCTTCCTCGGCGGCGGGGATCGCGGCCACCAGGAGCGGGCTTTTTGTGAGCGGTCAGAATATCTCGCCGGCGTCCCTTATGCAGGGCGCCGCTCGCCAGGCCATGATCTCGCTTACGCTTGAAACCACGCAGTACGCCCTGCTGCTTTCGGCCATAAAAGTGGAGAAAGCCGGTTCCCTGGACGACTCGCAGATAGACAATATACGTGTCTACGTGAGCACGGACGCCTCGGGCGCGTTCAGCGCCTCCCTTCCCGAAGCGACCCAGGGGACGCATAAATTCATTTCGGGCAGCGCCGTGCTGGATATAACGCCCCAGCAGATCAGCGCGGCCGCAAAAAAATTCTTTATTGCGCTGGATATAAACGAATACGCGCTGGTTGGCGCGTCGGTGGGCGTTACGGTGGCCGGTACGCAGTCATTCACGGTTTCAGCGCCCAATTTTACGGTGGATCAGGGGCTGCCTGTGCAGGTTTATCCGCTTGTGAGCGTGACCAAGAAGCCGCGCGTCCTGAGCGTTTCTGTCTCAAACCTGGCGGCCATAGGGGTATTCCAGGGCGCGGTTAGCGAGCCTTTCCTCAGGCTGGGCCTGTCCGCCAGCGCGGCCACGACGGCGCTGGACTCCCTGAAAATAGGGAAGGTCGGGGATCTTCCCGACAATCTGGTGACGGCGGTAAAACTTTACTACGATACCAACGCCGACGGCGCGTTTACCCCCGGGACGGACGCTCTCGCCGGCCAGGGAACGTTCTCGGCGGGTTCGCTCACCATGACGGCGCTTAACCGGCTGATTCCTGCCAGCACGGTTTACTACTTCCTCACCGCGGATGTGGCGATGGCGGCTTCGCCCGGGTATCATCTGGGTCTGGCTATCAATGACAAAACTTACGTGGGCGTGGTTTCCCCGGATTCCGTGGCGGCGTTCGCTTCCGCGTCGTCCGTGGTGGCGACGGTTAAGGATATAAAAGTGCCCAGTCAGCCCGCCGTAACGCTCGCCTCCGTTTTCCTGCCGAGCAGGATGAAGATCCAGTTCGCCTGGGAATCGCACATGGCGACGGCCCTCGGCGGCATAACGGGGGCTTACTACGCCGTGGGCACGGGGCCGGGGAGCGCCGATGTGCTGGCCTGGACCGCCGTTTCGCCGGCCGACAGGAGCGTGACCGTGACGGGGGTGAATCTTGAAGACGGGGCCACGTATTACGTGTCCGTCAAGACGTTGAGCGATTTCGGGTTTTACAGCGACCCCGGCTCTTCGCCGGGACTTTTGACCGATACGGTACCGCCTTATATCGCCGGAACGGGCAGCGCCAGCGCCGAGGGCAATTCCGTGGCGGTTTCCTGGCCCCCCGCCGTCGCCGGCCGTTCGGGCATAAAGGGTTATGTGGTGGAGTACAGGACCACGGACAGCCCCGTCTGGAAAAATATTAAAGGGGGCGGGGCGGTTTCCGTGTCGGCGGCCGGGGGCAGGGTTTTGGCCGCCGTCCCCGCGGCGGTGGGAGACGGGGATCTTGTTACCGGAACCTCTTACGTGGCCGCGAATATGCCGGCGGGAACTTATTCTTACAGGATCTGGGTGGTGAATGGCGCCGGGGTTTTAAGCGGCGAACCCGTGGACGTGGCGCGTGTGCTGGTGGGCGCCCTGCCGACGGCTTCTTTGAGCGCGGTAAGCGCGTACCCCAATCCGTTCGATTCGCGCAAGCGGGCCGTCACCCTGGTTTATACCATGAACCAGAATTCGTCCGTAAGCGTTATTATTTACGATATGTTCGGCGGAAAGGTGCGCAGCCTTGATTTCAATCCCGGCGCGGCCGGCGGGCAGGCGGGCGGCAATTCCGTCGCCTGGGACGGGGC
Organism: Elusimicrobia bacterium GWA2_56_46; assembly: GCA_001799575.1. Lineage (GTDB taxonomy): Bacteria > Elusimicrobiota > Elusimicrobia > Elusimicrobiales > UBA9959 > YA12-FULL-51-18. The sequence goes on along the minus strand of MGTT01000002.1, from coordinate 5,676 downwards.
GGACGACTCCGGCAGAAAAGTTTCGAAAGGCATGTATCTGTGCGTGGTAAAGGCGGCGGGAGACAGTAAGGTTTTGAAGCTGGGAGTGATACATTAGGGGATGAGGGATGAGGGATGAGGGATGAGGGATGAGGGATGAGGGATGAGGGATGAGGGATGAGGGATGAGGGATGAGGGATATAGAAGAGTATCTTTATATGAAAGGCTGGAGAAGAGAAAAGAAATGTGAAAGGATGCGCGGCGCCTTTTCAAAAGGGCGTCTGGCGTATTTTATTTCCATCTCTGTTCTTGCCTGCACTTTTCCCTCTTCTTCTTTCGCCTCCCCCGGGAGGCCGGGAGAGATCTTTAATTTCGGGGCGGGAGCCAGGCCTCTCGCCATGGGAGGGGCGCACACCGCCATGTCCTCCGACGCCAGTTCCATCTATTATAATCCTTCGGGGCTGGGTATGCTGGCCGGCAGGAACGCGGCGCTGATGCACTCCACGCTGTTTGAGGGTGCGGTCTACGATTATATGGGGTACGCCCAGAACTTCGGCCGCCTGCCGGGCGGCTGGGGGCTGCAGATGATCAGGTTCTCCGCCGGTACGGCGGAAGGCAGGGACGAGTTCAATAATCCGTCTTCCGCTTTCTCCTATTCCGAGACCGCTTTCGCGGCGGGCGCCGGTTTGCGCGGAGTCTTCCTGCCCGCGCTGTCTCTGGGGGCGGCGGCGAAAATAACCAGCAGGGTGCTGGGCAATTCCTCCGACAGGCTGATGGGCATGGATCTGGGCGCGCAGTACGGGCCTTTAGCCGGAGGGCGGCTTAATTTCGGACTTGTATTGCAGAATGCCGCGTCTTTCAGCTCCGGCGATACCAGCGACAGGCTGGAGCCGGCGGTTAAAGCCGGCGCCGCTTACACAGTGTTGCCGGGTCTTGCCCTGGCGGCGGACGTGTCCGGTTCCGGAGAATTCAGGATAGGTACGGAATACGTCATGGGCCCCGGCGCCCTGCGGGTTGGCTATGACAGGCAGGCGGTCTCTTTCGGCGGCGGCATAAAATTCCTTAAATCCTACCAGTTCGACGTCGCCATGCTCAAGCATGAGACGCTGGGCCTTTCCAACCGCGTCTCGCTGAATTATTATTTCGGCGGGTTTAACAAGCCGCCCCGGACCAGGTCTTATGCCGGGAATTACCTGGACAAAGCCGAAGAAAATATCAGGAGCGGGGATTACGTAAAAGCGCTTGAGAACGTGGAAATGGCCGGGGGTATGGATCTGGAGATGAAGAAGGGCCCCTGGGGGGAAAAGGAGATCCGGCTGACGGCCATAGTGAAAGGGCTCAAGCTCAAAGAACTGCCGCGGCGCCAGGACGCCCTTAAGATCCGGGGGGAGCAGCCGGATGAAGCCAACCGGGCTTTGGTGGAATATCTGAACGGCAACAATCTGAAGAGCGCGCTGCTGGCCCACAGTGCCCTGGGTTACGCGCCTAACGAGGCTTTTTACGGCGAACTCCTGGCCGTGCTGGTGCGGCTGACTTCTTTTGAGCTGCGCAAGGACGAGATCCTGCCGCGCCCCATGCTGATCCAGGAGAAGCTCAACAAAGCGGCCGAGATCTTCTACGAGCAGCGTTTCGAAAGCGCCCTGCGCCAGTGCGAGGAAGTGCTGCTGCTGGACGACAAGAACGCGGTGGCCTGGACGCGCCTGGGCTCCGTCTACTACGCTATGGGCGACAGGGAAAAAGCGCGGAATATATATGAAAAAGCCGTCAAGCTGGATCCTTCGGATCAGCAGACGATCGATTTTATGAAGATGCAGGGCTGGAAGTAAAATAGCCAAAATTACGTAACTTTTATGAAACAGTTTTTCGGTAAAATACTGGAACTGTTCACACGCGTGTTATGAGACGAAAAAAACACCGGGGAAATTTTATCGGGCGGCTGGCCTGTCTTGGCCTGTTTTTCGCTTTGCCCTCCCTCGCGGCCGCACAGCATCCTCTGGACGAAAAAAGCAGATATGAGAGCGACCTGGAGAACAAACTTAACGAGGCCGTCTTCAAGATCATCGGGCCGAATAAGGCCAAGGTGCTGATCCAGGCCGAGATGGATTTCAGCAGGACCGAAAAAGTCAGCGTAGAGGGCCCCGCCGGATCCCTTGGGCCCTCCAATTTCCACTGGGCGGGGATAGGCCAGACGGCCTCCGAGAAAAAGTCCGGGCCGCAGCTTCTTCCCGGCTTCCCCGTGCCGTCTTCCGCCAAAGGAGGGGAGGCGCCGGCCGCGCCGGAAGCGCGTTCCTACGCCACGCAGCTCAGTTATCCGGCTTCTTTCGTGAAGAGGCTGACGGTTACCCTGATCCTCAATAAAAATCTGCCTTCCGCGGAAGCGGAGAATATAAGGCTTTTTGTCTACAATATCCTTAATCTCGACTCCAAGCGGGGGGATGCGATAATAACCGTCCGCACTCCTTTCGCCTCTTTCTGGACCACCGTCTGGTCCACGCCCGAGGCGGTGAGCATAGTTTTTAAATACGGGCTGCTTTCCCTGGCCGTGATCGTGGCGATGCTGGCTATAATGATCGCCATATTAAAATTTTCAGGTTCGATTAGTTCCATGGCAAAGACTCAGCAGATAAGCATGGAGTTCGGAAAACAGGCGGACGGCGCCGCCGCGGCGGACGGAGAAGCCGTTCCGCGCGCGGGCCTTGAATTTAAAAAAGAACAGGAGGAGTATTCCCAGCCGGCCGCGGAGGGGATGGAAGAGGTGGTGTTCAGGGTGCGCCCCGACCAGGTGCCGGTGCTTGTGCACATGATGACCAAAGAAGATCCGGCCAACGTGGCTCTTATAGCGGCTCATCTGCCCCTGGATATAAGAGGCGCTTTCCTGAAAGCGCTGCCGCCGGAGATAAGTTCTGAAGTGATAGCCCACCTGGCCGAATTCCGGTTCGTGAAGCCGGATATGATAATCGCTTTGAAGGAGGAATTGGAGCGGCGCTTCAGCGGGGCCGTGGGCGGGATGGACAAGGTTCTCCAGGCGCTGGACAAGATCAGTCTGAAAGCCAAAAGGGAGATGCTGCTCAGGCTTGAGGAGAAGCATCCCGAGATCGCCAGGAAAGTGCGGGCGAAAGTCATTCTTTTCGAGGATCTTTTCCGTCTTGAGCCGAGAGATCTTTCGGTGCTGGTCTCCGCGGTGAAGACGGAGGACTGGTCCGCGGTCCTGAGCCGCATGGATGAGGATTTTAAGGGCAGGCTTAAAAGTCAGATGGCGGAAAAGACCTGGCAGATAGTGGAACAGACTTTTAAATACTCCGTTCCTTCCGAAGAAAAATCGGAAAAGGCGATCGAGGAGATTGTCAATGCCGCGCTTACGCTGATAAAAGAGGGCCGCATCGCCAGCCCCCTAAGCGCGGCGCAGGCGCTTCTGCCGGACAAAGCGGAGAAATAGCGGGATCTTGAATATGGACCCTGAAAAGAAAGGGAACGACAGCGCTTTCGGCGGCGGAGCTTCTTTCATAGAAGGAGCGGACGATTCGGTTTTTTCCATTTTTAACAGGAAAGAAGCGCCTTCCGCCCCTCCGCCTCCTGCCGTTCCTCCGCCGCCTCCGGCTCCGTCCGCCCCTCCGGGAGAAGAATCAGCGCAGGCCCAGTTCAAAGCGTCTGAGGCGGGGATGGCCGGTTTCTTCCAGAAAAAAATCTCCGAACTTGAGAAACGGCTTTACGAGACCCAGGAGAAGGCGCTGGCTTTTTCTCTTGAGCTTAAAAATAAAGACGAGCTTCAGCGCCAGGCCATAAGCCAGGTTGAGGACATGTTCAAGTCGCTCAGGAGCGGCCAGCGCACGGGCGAGACCGAGAAAAGGCTGGAAAGCAGGCTGGCCGGCATCGAGCAGGCCGTTTCCGGGCTGAAGGAGCGCCTGGACGAGACCAGCCTGTGGGAAAGGCGGCTGGCCGAAGAGAATGAAAAGAGGCTGGCCGGCTTTGAACAGGCCGTTTCCGGGCTGAAAGAGCGCCTGGAGGAGGCCCGTGAATGGGAAAGGCGGGCGGCCGATGAAACCGGGGGCAGGCTGACCGGTTTTGAGCGGGAAGTTTCCGGGCTGAAGGAACGTCTGGAGGAAGCCCGTGAGTGGAAAAAGCGGTCGGCCGACGAAAATGAAAGGAGGCTGGAGGAGAAGATCTACGGTCTTGAGCGATCCCTTTCGGGCCTGAAAGAACAGGTGTCAGAGATTCGCGGCGTGATCCAATCAGTCATCCCTAGAGATTTACGCAATAATTTTGAGCTTCTTGAACACAGGCTCGCGCAGATAGAGGCCGGCGGCGTCCTTGCCGGACAGGAGGCTGCCGGGGTGCGCGCTAAAATGCGCAGTCTGGAGGCCAAACTGGCCGAGCTTGAGGAGAAAAACCGCGGCGCCGAAGCCTTTATGAAAGATTCCGCCGCAAGGGCGGACAGGGGGGAAGAGCGCGCCCTGGGCCTGGAAAGCAAACATGAACTGTCGGAAGAGGCGCTCAGGGAGCTGCATAAGCGGTTTGATGCCGTCCTCACAAGAATAGCGGAGCTGGAAGGGGAGTCAGGGGCTTACGGAAGCGCCGCCAGGGAACTGCGGGAAAGGATGGAGAAAGCCGACCGCAAAACCGGCGAGTTTTCGGCCAAACAGGGAGTATGGGGCGCCGCCATGGAGGAGTTCTCGTCGAAGCTCGGGAAGCTGGGCGAGAAGATCAGGCAGTTGACCGTTTCGGAATCCGCGGCTGGCGCCGCATTGAGAAAATTAGGCGGGCAGGTCTCCGGGCTTGAGGAGAAGCTTGCCGCCATAGAGCGGGCCAGGGCCGGGTTTGTGGAGTTGAGGGACGGAGTTTCTGCCGAAAACCTGAACCCCGTCATCTGGAAAGTCGCGTCGCTTGAGTCCGCCCTCGCGGAATTGTCCGGGATAATCTCGCGGCTGGAGCCGCGGCGATCCGGGGGCGCGCCGGAAAAGCCGCCCCCTCCCCCGCCTTCCTATATATAAGGTAAGGGATATCTCCTTCCGAATGTTCTTATGCCGGAATGTGGCGGCTTAGCGGCGTCGGCTTATTAGGTATTATGTCCCCGATTTTGGTACAATAATCCTGTCGCAATAGAACGGCTTTCCGGCCCGAAATAAAGCGGGGCCTGGGTGAAGCCGGAGTCTGGCGGAACGGAAAAAAAGACGGACCGATCCGGATGTATTTGAAAAACGCGCGCTTTTAAAAAGCGATTTCTCGACGAGAAAAATAACAGTTGACAAGTTTTAAAAAAGTTTGATACTATATTCTTGTAGCCGCGAATAAAAGCCGCGGCGAGCCAAATGACCCGCACCTGTTAGCGCTAAGAAAAACAGGAAAGGGTTTGTTCTCTAAAAAAATTATGTATGAATGGGCACCCTGAATATGAACAGCGGTGGCCAGTAATCAGTGACCGGTTTACCGGTTACTGAAAACCGGTTACTGATGTTTATGGATGATTAATCATTAAAAATCCAATTGGGTGTGATAACTTTGCAATAGAAGTAATTAACACGCAAACGATAAATAAGAGCTAATTAGAACTTCTCCGTAAATGCTAATAGTTAATAGCGATGTTTGCTATGAGCTGTTACGGATTTCAATGGAGAGTTTGATCCTGGCTCAGAGTTAACGCTGGCGGCGTGCCTAACACATGCAAGTCGAACGGAGCGTACCAGAATATCGGGCGCTTAG
>MGTT01000001.1 GCA_001799575.1 Elusimicrobia bacterium GWA2_56_46 | reverse complement strand
AGGTATGTGGGATTGGCCCACCCTTAAGTGGGTCCGGTTATGTGGGATTTACTACGCCAAAACTGGGGCTAAGTACGTGGGACGGAACATCCCCTGTTTCTCGGTGGAAGCCAATAATGCGGAGGAATCATACAGCCTTTCGCGCACAAGCTTCCGCAGAAGCTGCTCATAACGCATCATGTATGACGTATTCTTAAATTCCGGGAAAACCGGAAAGTGCGGTTCCGAAACTGAAACCGGAGTGCGAGAAGCCGGGCAATCCTCGATCAACATAAGCCAGCCCAACCAGGGCCGATGGCTCTTGTCAAAAGCCCCTTCGCGGAAAGCCGTCCATAAATCCTGCGCCGTCCCGATAGCTTCCTCGGAACGATTGTTAAGGTTGTTGCCAAAAGACGGACCTTTTTGAGATTTGAATTCCATTGCGGCGACAAGCGTGTTTTTATAAACCACCAATATATCCCATTTTTTAGTCGGTCTAAAAAAACCTGGAAGCTCAAGCTTTTTATCGAAATAGATATTTTCCCTGGACATTCCATTGTCGATTAAAACCTGCTCAATTAAGCGGCAGAATCCATCCATCTGTTTCCCGCCCGTCACAGACGCACGTCCACCGCGATCAGCGTCTCCCGCCGATTGTTTTTTAGATTGGGTGGCCAGTGTTTTCCAATAATGCGCTACCGCTGATTCTACCCGCTTTTCAATATTTTTCAGAACTATAGACATATATCCCCAATGTTTTAAATCTCCCTCTATCACTAGATTCTACAAAATTGCCTCAATTTGAAGCGTATCCCCTTGCGCCGACCCATATACAGTATAGCAGACCATCCCGACAACGTCATGTCGGGATGAATTGTGAAACTTCCGGCGGATGCGGCGGCAATCCGTAATCAGGACGCTTTAACTTTTTTGCGGCATTATGGTTTTCAATTTTGGGTCGGCCCTTTATAAGCCGGCTCAAAAGTTGTTAAATATCACTACTATGCTTAAAAAACTTGTTGAGGCGGTTATCGGCAGTAAAAGCGAAAGGGCTTTGAAGACGGTTCACCCTCTGGTGGCCCGGATAAATTCTTTTGAGGAAGAGATCTCCAAACTCAGCGACGGGGAGCTCAGTTCAAAGACCGTGGAGTTCAAGGAGCGCCTGGCCGCCGGGGAAACTCTTGACGACATCCTGCCCGAGGCTTTCGCGGCCGTGCGGGAAGCCGCCAAACGCACCATACAGCTGCGCCACTACGACGTGCAGATGGTGGGCGGCATAGTTCTGCATCAGGGCAAGATCGCGGAAATGCGCACCGGAGAGGGCAAGACCCTGGTGGCCACGCTGGCCGCCTATCTGAACGCCCTGCCCGGCAAAGGCGTCCATGTCGTCACCGTCAACGACTATCTGGCCAAGAGGGATCGCTTCTGGATGGGGCCCGTGCACGAATTTCTGGGCCTGACCGTCGGCTTCGTACAGCACGATATGCGCAACGAGGAGCGCAGGGCGATGTATAACTGCGACATCACTTACGTCACCAATAACGAGATCGGCTTCGATTACCTGCGCGATAACATGGTCATGGACAAGTCCGAGCGCGTCATGCGCGAGCGCAATTACGCCATCGTGGACGAAGTGGACTCCATTCTGGTGGACGAGGCGCGCACCCCGCTTATCATTTCCGGCCCGGCGGAGGAGTCCACCGACAAATATTATATCGTCAACCGCGTCATCCCGCTCCTGAACGTCCGTTTCATAACCGAGAAAGAAGAAATAGACGCAAAACGTGAGGAAGTGGATCTGGGCAAGGGTTACGACGCCGTCGTAGACGAGAAGAACCATTCCGTCATTATGACCGATGAGGGCGTAAAGAAAGCCGAGAAGATCCTCAGCGTGGGCAATATCTACGACGATGTCGGCGCCGAATGGGCGCACCATCTGAATCAGGCCCTGCGGGCTTACCATCTGTTCAAGAAAGACGTGGAATACGTGGTGAAGGACGGTGAGATCGTCATCGTGGACGAGTTCACAGGCCGCCTGATGCCCGGACGCCGCTGGTCGGACGGCCTGCACCAGGCCATCGAGGCCAAGGAAAACCTGCGCATCAAGGAAGAGAACCAGACCCTTGCCACCATCACGTTCCAGAATTATTTCAAGCTTTATAACAGGCTTTCCGGCATGACCGGCACGGCCATGACGGAGGCCGACGAGTTCTGGGAGATCTACAAGCTGGACGTGGTGGAGATCCCGCCGAACCGCCCCATGATCCGGGAGGACGCGCCGGACCGCATTTACCGCACCGAGCGCGAGAAGAACAACGCCATCGTGGCCGAGATAGAGGAGCGCTGGAAGAAAGGGCAGCCGATGCTGGTGGGTACCCGCTCCATAGACAAATCGGAGAAGCTTTCCCTGATGCTGCGCCAGAAGGGCGTGCCGCACGAGGTGCTGAACGCCAAATATCACGAGATGGAGGCGCAGATCATAGCCCAGGCCGGCCGGAAGAACCAGGTGACTATCGCCACCAATATGGCGGGCCGGGGAACCGACATCATCCTGGGCGGCAATCCCCCCGACGAAGCCAATCACCAGTTCGTGGCCTCCGTCGGAGGCCTGCACGTCATGGGCACGGAGCGCCACGAATCCCGCCGCATAGACAACCAACTGCGCGGCCGCTGCGCCCGCCAGGGCGACCACGGCTCCTCGGTTTTCTACGTGTCGCTGGAAGACGAATTGATGCGCCTGTTCGGTTCGGACAGGATCTCCATGATCATGGAGAAGCTCGGTATGGAAGAGGGCGAGGTCATAGAGTCCTCCCTGGTCAGCCGCCAGATAGAGGGCGCCCAGAAGCGGGTGGAGGGGATGAACTTCGACGCCCGCAAGCAGCTCCTCGATTACGATAATGTCATGAACAAGCAGCGCATGGCCGTTTACGAGCTCCGTAACGTGATCCTGGACGGGAAAGAGGTTACGGGCAGGGTAAAGAGCATGATCCAGGAGGCGGCGGAAGAGCAGGCGGATCTGTGCGCGCCGGCCGACCAGTCCTCCCAGCTCTGGAACATGGAAAATCTGAACATCTACCTGGCCAGAACTTTCGGTTTTAAGCTGGAGTATAGTAAAGACCAGCTCCACAATATGCCGCCGGAAGCGCTCAGAAAAGAGCTGCTGGAAAAAGCCGCGCAGATCTACGACGGCCGGTCCTCCGACTTTGCCGGGCGCGGCGTGGACTTCAACGAGATGCAGCGCGTGCTGCTGCTCCAGATCATAGACCATGTCTGGAAGAACCACCTTTACGACCTGGATCACCTTAAAAAAGGCGTGGGTCTGCGCGCCTACGGCCAGAAAGACCCGCTTATAGAATACCAGAAGGAATCCTACGCGATGTTCGAGAAGATGCTGGCCCGCGTCAGGGACCAGATGGTGGAATACGTTTTCAGGATCCAGCTTCCGCCCGCGGTTTCGGCCCGGCCCAGGGTAACGCGGGAAGAGGGCGCGGAACCCGCCGGGGCCGCCGCGGGATCCGGCGCGGCTCAGGGCGGCAATTTGATGACCAAAAAAAAGCCGCAGGAAAAGTACGCCAATCTTAAAGTGGGCAGGAATGACCCCTGCCCCTGCGGTTCCGGCAAGAAATACAAAAAATGCCACGGCGCATAAAAAGATTCCGGATTCAGGATTCAAGATTTCGGATTTAAGATTCAGGATTGGTGTTTAGGGTCAATAATTGAAGATGGATTCCAAATCAGAATTTCAAAAATCCGGAATCCGGAATCTTAAATCTTCAATCCCGTTATTGCTTCCCGCGCTCACTTCACTGCTGCTGATACTGAGTTATCCCAAATTCAACCAGGGGTGGCTGGCCTGGCTCGCGCTGGCGCCGCTTACCATCGCCCTTTGGCGGGCCGGAAATATTAAACAGGCTTTAATGGCCGGCTTCATAGCCGGTTTATCTTTTTATGCCGGTATTCTTTACTGGATCTATCCGACTATGCGGGCCGGCGGCGTGAATCCGGCCGTTTCGGTTTTCGGCCTGGCCGCTTTGAGCTTCGTTATGTCGGCGGAATTCGTGTCCGCCGCCGCCCTGGGGTTTTATCTGAAAAGGATTGGGCCCCGGGCCTGGCCGTATCTCTTCGCGGCGGGCTGGGCGCTGCTGGAGTACGGTAAGGTTTATTTAAGTCTCAAAGCGGTATGGTTCCCGTGGTTCATGCTGGGCTACACGCAGTGGGCTTATATCCCGTTCATTCAGGTGGTTTCAGTGACCGGGATCTACGGGTTGAGCGCGGCTGTCTGTTTTACGGGGGCGCTGGCGGGGACGCTGTTTATCCCTAAGGAGAGGCCCTGGAAAAAGTTCCTGCGTTTCGCGCCCGCCGCGCTGGTTCCCGCCCTGCTCTGGGGTTATGGTCTGCGCGAGCTCGGGGCCGCTTCGTCCGTAATACCGGCCGGATACCTTGACGCGGCCCTGCTGCAGCCCTGCATAAATCTGTACGATAAATGGGATGCCGGAAAAGCCGCCGGGATCCGGAAAGAACTGGAGGATCTGCTGAGCGGCCTGAAGAACGCCGAACTGATAGTCTGGCCGGAAAACGCCCTGCCCGGCTGGATAGACGAACCCTTTTATGCCGGCTGGCTCAGGACCGTTTCCCTGAAAAACAAAAGCTATAATATTGTGGGTTCGGTTTCGCGCGGGGATGGACGCCACGTGGCGGCCTTTCTGCTGGACGGGAAAGGGGAGATAAAGGCCTCATACAATAAAAGGCGGCTGGTGCCGTTCGGGGAATATGTGCCGCTCAGGGATTTTCTCGGGAAATATATCAAACCTGTGGCCGCCCTTGGGGAATTTGAGGAGGGGGATATGGAACAGCCCCTCTTCGAGCTTCCCGGCGGCATAAAACTGGGCGCGGCCGTCTGCTACGAATCCATTTTCCCGTATCTGTTCTCCGCCGACGTACGGGCCGGGGCCGCGGTTTTCTTCAATATTACGAACGACGGCTGGTACCTGGATACGGCCGCCCCGCACCAGCATTTTATCGTGAATATTTTCCGCGCGGTGGAAACCCGGCGGCCGGTCATCCGCGCGGCCAACAACGGCATTTCGGCCGTCATAGACCCCTGGGGCCGGGTGCTGGCGAAGAAAGGCCTGAACGAACGAGGAGTCCTGGCGGCCAGGGTTCCGCTGTACTAAATCTGCCGCCGCTTTTATGTCCATTCCTATCGTTTTTTCAAAAAAATATACTACGGGCAGCAGGGGGCATATATTCAAAACCGGTAAATTTGAAGCGGCGTTGAAAATACTTTTGAAAGAAAAGATCGTCAAGCTTTCCGATATAGTGGAGCCCCGGCGGCCCTCGCGGGCGGATCTCCTGCTGGCCCATACGCCGGCCTGGGTGGATAAGATCCTGGGCGGCAGGCTTACGCCCGCCGACCAGGAAAGGGCGGAACTTGAGACCGCCAAAGAAGTAATAGAGGCGCACCTGATGAATACCGGCGGCACTATTCTGGCCGCGCGCCTGGCTTTAAGGACCGGCCTCGGGATCAATTGCGGCGGGGGAGGGCATCACGCTTTCGCGGGCCGCGGCGGGGGTTTCTGCCTCCTGAACGATATAGCGGTGGCGATAAACAAACTGCGCGAAGAGAAAAAGATAAAACGCGCGCTGGTCATAGATCTGGACGTTCACCAGGGCGACGGCACGGCTTCGATATTCAGAAAAGACAAGGCGGTTTTCACTTTTTCAGTTCATCAGCGCGGAATTTATCCGGCTGCCAAAGAGCGCGGTTCGCTGGATCTGGAACTTCCTCCCGGCGCCGGTGACGCCGCGTATCTGGGATTGCTGAAAAGTAATTTGCCGGCGGTATTTGAAAAAGCCCGTCCGGACCTTGTCATTTACAACGCCGGGGTGGACGTCTATAAAGGCGACCTGCTGGGCGGGCTCGGGCTGACGGCGGCCGGGGTGAAAAAAAGGGACGAACTGGTTTTTTCGGAATGTTTTAAAAGAAGCGTCCCGGTCGCCCTGGTCTTAAGCGGCGGCTACGCGGCGAAATTATCCGCTGCCGCGCGGTTGCACGCGAATACTATGATAGCGGCGATAAAAATGAAAAAGACGGTCTGAAAAAATAACGGCGGGGAAAACCATGAAAATACTTGTTGTTGAGGACGATCGGGATGCCAGAGACGTGATGGAAACGCTGCTGGCGGGGAAAGGCTACACCGTGGAAAGCGCCGTGAACGGCGTGGACGCGCTGGCAAAAGCCCTGGTTTCCCCTCCGGATCTGGTTGTTTCGGATATTATGATGCCTGAAATGGACGGGTTTATGTTCTGTCATAAGCTTAAGGAGGACGCCAGGCTGAAAAAGATCCCGGTTATCCTGTACACGGCGACCGCTTCAGAAAAGGACGAGGAGACGCTCGCCCACAGTATGGGCGCCGCCAGGTTCATAGCGAAGCCGGTGGATCGCCGCGCGCTTCTTGACGCGATCCGCGGGGAACTCGAAAAAAGTAAAACGGGCGAAGCCTCCCCGCCGGCGGAACCGGCGGTCTGGAGCGCTGATGCGGTGGGGGAATATCTGCGGGTTTTTTCCCGCAAACTTCAGGTTAAGGAACGGGAACTTCTGGAGGCGAAAAAGAGTCTGGAGAGGAGCGAGGGGCGCTACCGCAACCTGTTCGAGAATATGCTGGAGGGGCTGGCCTACTGCAGGATGATCTTTGATGAGCAGGGCCGTCCGGCCGACTGGGTTTATATCGACGTGAACGCCGCTTTCGAGCGCCTGACCGGCGTGAAAAACGCGGCGGGCAGGAAAGTATCGGAGGTCATTCCGGGGATCAGGGATTCCAATCCGGAGTTGTTGGAGATCTACGGCCGGGTGGCGATGACGGGCTTGTCGAAAGAGTTTGAAACTTTTGTCAGGCCTTTATCAAGATGGTTCCGCGTTTCGGTTTTCAGGCCGGAGAAAGACCATTTTGTGGCAATATTCGAGGACATTACCGGGCGCAAAGAGGCGGAAGAGGCCCTGCGCAAGAGCGAGGAGTCCCTGTGGCAGGCGCAGAAACTGGACTCTATAGGCCAGTTGTCCGGCGGTATCGCCCACGACCTGAACAATCTGCTCGGTCCCGTCCTGGGCTACGCCGATCTGCTGCGTAAAAGTTTCCCGCCCGGGGACGCCAGGCTGGAGGATGTGGATGAAATAAGCAAGGCCGCCGACAGGGCCGCGCGGCTGGTCCGCCAGCTCCTTGCTTTCGGCCGCCGTCAGGTGATGGAGCCCAGGATTATGAACCTGAATGACAGCATCGCCAATATCGGCGCCATGCTGCACAGAGTTATAGGGGAGAGGATCACGCTCACCTTAAACCTTGACCAGGCCATAGGTCTTGTGAAAGCCGATCCCAGTCAGATAGAGCAGGTCATACTTAATCTTGTGCTGAACGCCCGCGACGCCATGCCCCAGGGCGGCGAGATCACCGTCGCGACATCCGTCCTGGAGGTTGTTCAGCCAGGAACCGCCGGGCCCGGCAGTATTGCCCCCGGAAGATATGTGACGCTGAGCGTCAGGGATACCGGCCAGGGCATGGATGCGGCTGTCAAAGCGAGAATGTTCGAACCTTTTTTTACTACCAAGAAACTAGGCAAGGGTACCGGGCTCGGTCTGTCCACGGCCTACGGCATAATCAAGCAGAGCGGAGGCGATATACAGGTGGAAAGCGCGTCCGGGAAGGGAACCGTGTTTACTATAAGCCTGCCGCTTGCCAAAGACAGGGCGGTGGAAACCAAAGCCGAGCCGGATCCGGCGGCGGTTCGCATAACCGGCGGAGGTCGCATACTGCTCGTAGAGGACGACGGCGCAATGCGCAGGATAATCAGCAGGGTGCTGACCGGAGCCGGCTACACGGTTGCGGAAGCCGTTGAGGGCGGGGCGGCGCTGAAGCTCCTCTCCGGGAGCCGGGAACCTATGGCGCTTATGATCACCGATCTTGCGATGCCCGGCGTGGACGGCATAACCTTGGCCAAAGAGGTTCTCCTGAAATATCCGTACATGAAGATTATGTGCATGTCCGGATACGTGGATAAAGAGGAAGAATTTGGAAAGGTGCTGGCCTCAAAAGCGGTTTATATGCAGAAGCCGTTCACGCCCGACGCCCTGCTGGGCAAAATAGCCGAAATTTTGAAACCCGCCTGATCCTCGGCGGCGCTTTTTATATAGGTCTTAAGACCTATTCGGGTATGGGTCTTTCGTCCTTGATAATAGTCAATAATGGTGTAGAATATTCAGGCTTGACCGGCTAAACGCATGCGCGGGCTTAGTGCGGCGCGCGCGGCTTTCGGGCGGTCGGCTATTTGAAGAGAAAGTAGGAGGATGTAAGATGTTGAAGAAACTTGTGATGACCGCGGTTGCGTTATCGATGTCGGCTTCCCTCTATGCCGGAATCAATTTTGACAACCCCAAAACTAATGACCTCAAAGAAGGGCTCTCGGATATAGCGGATCTGGTTCCCGCGCCGGCCGTTCCGTCTCCGGACATGAAGGCCGCGGAAAAAGAGTGGACCATCATGGTCTACATCAACGGTAAAAACAACCTGGAAGAGTTCGCCCTCAAAGACGTGAACGAGATGGAAATGATCGGTTCCTCCGACAAGGTGAACGTAGTGGTGGAGATAGGCCGCATCGCCGGGCATGACAGTTCCGACGGAGACTGGAAAACATCCCGCCGCTACCTGGTGCAGAAAGATAGCAACACCAGGAAGATCACCTCTCCCATGATAAGGGATCTCGGTAAGGTGGATATGGGCGACTTCCGGCATGTTATCGGGTTCGGTAACTGGGCCAAAGCCATGTATCCGGCCAAAAAGTATATGTTCATTATGTGGAACCATGGTTCCGGCTGGGAAAAGTCTCGGGTTTTGGACATCCATAAAGGTATTTCCTACGACGACGAGTTCAGGAGTCATGTCACCACCCCTCAGCTGGGCCTGGCGCTTAAAGGCATCGGCGGCGTAAATGTTTATGGCTCGGACGCCTGCCTTATGCAGATGCCCGAAGTGGATTACGAACTGATGGCGAATGCCGAGTACATAGTGGGTTCGGAAGAGACCGAGCCCGGCGACGGTTATACCTACAATACGTTTCTCGCTCCGATCGTAAAGAACCCCGCCATGACTCCGGAGCAGCTGGGCAAAGCGGCCGTCGACGCTTACGCGAATCACTATCAGGCGATTAAGGAAGGGTCAACCCAGAGCCTGATCAAGACTTCCGCGCTGCCGGGCTACCTGGCGGCCGTCAACGACTTCGTCGCCGCCGCCATGGCCTCCGGCGAAAAGGCCCTTGTCAAGACCGCCATTTCGGACGCGCAGGCCTTTGCCATCGCCGACAACAAGGATCTTTGGCACTTCCTGCAGCTCTACGCCGCCGGTTCCAAGAATGCCGGGGTGAAAGCCAAGGCTGGGGCTCTGCAGAATTACCTGCTGAAAGAACTGGTGCTGCATAACCGTGTTACCACCAGCGAGTATACCAACGCCAAGGGCCTGTCGGTCTATATGCCGGGTTATGGGCTGGATCCGGCCTACAATAGCCTGGCTTGGGCCGAAGCTTCGCAGTGGGACGAGTTTATCAACTGGTACACCGCCGACAAATAAAACATAGTCTTTCAGGTACAAAAAAGAAAGGCCGGCCTAAAAAGCCGGCCTTTCTTTTTGGGTACTTTGGCCCGATTACGCCTGGGTCTCCGGCCTCTTGTTCTTTCCGGCCAGTGTGGTAGACTGTAGTACAGCGGTTTACCGGTCAGTCATAGGAGGAACATCAAATGCTAAAGAGACTTGCGGTTTTCACGGGCGTGTTGGTTTCCCTGGCCTCTTTCGCCTCGGCCGAGGTGAACTTCGATAATCCCTCAGCCAATGATTTTGGCAAAGAGCTGGGCGGGGCAGTTCAATTCAGCGAGCAGGCGGTTCCAGTTCCGGTCCCGGTTCAGGCCGAGGACAGTAAGGGTCTCGGACACTGGCTGTATGAACATACGATCGGGCTCAAGGATCGTAAGGAATGGACCATCATGGTCTATATAAACGGGAAGAACGACCTTGAAAAATACGCCCTCAAGGATATGAACGAGATGGAGATGATCGGCTCTTCCTGGCACGTAAATATCGTCGCAGAAGTGGGCCGCATGGACGACTTTGACGCCTCCGATGGGGACTGGAAAGGCACCAGGCGCTACCTGATAGCCAGAGACACCGATACCGCCAGGATCTCCTCCCCCGTAGTGGAGGATCTCGGGAAGAGCGATATGGGCGATTATAAAAATGTAGTCGCTTTCGGCAGGTGGGCCAAGGCCAAGTATCCCGCCAAAAAGTATATGCTCGTCGTGTGGAACCACGGCGCGGGCTGGCTCAAGAGGGATCAGTCCCGCGGAAAAGGCATCTCATACGACGACGAGACCGGCAATCACATCAATACCCCGCAGATGGGGCTTATGCTTAAAGAGATTGGCGGCGTGGACGTTTACGGTTCCGACGCCTGCCTTATGCAGATGGCCGAGGTGGTCTACGAACTAAGGCATTACGCCGATTACATAGTCGGTTCCGAAGAGACCGAGCCCGGCGACGGCTACACGTATGATCTGATGCTTGGCCCGCTTGTCAGGAATCCGAAGATGACTCCGGAGCAGTTCGGTAAAACGGTCGTGGACGCCTATTCCGACCACTATCAGGCCATCGGAGAGGGTTCCACCCAGAGTCTTATCAAGTCCGCAGCTCTTTCCGGTCTGCGCATTTCCGCAAATGCGTTCGCCGCCGCGATGATCGGGGCCGGAGAAAAAGACCTTGTCAAGAAAGCCATGGAGGAGGCGCAGAGTTACGCCTACATCGAGAACAAGGATCTTTACCACTTCGCCCAGCTTGTGGTCGCCGAGACGAAAGATGTGCGGGTTGAAACGGCGGGCAAAGCGCTGATGTATTACATACGGACCGTCCTGGTGGTGAGAAACAGAACCAATAACGGCGCCGACGGGGGCTACTGGTCTCCTCCCTCGGATTATTCCAACTCTCACGGTATAGCGGTGTATCTGCCCGGCACAGTTCTGCCCGCAAGCTACAAGGAACTTAAGTGGTCCAAGTACTCCGACTGGGACAGGCTGATAGACTGGATAGCGCAGCCCGAAAAAAAGACGGAGGGAATAGGGGGCAGGGTATAGGGCGCGCAAGCAGGCACGCATAAAGAAACCGTCCGCCTAAAACGGACGGCTTCTTTATCCGTTGGGGAATGAAAACTTAAGGACGAAAGAAAGCTGCCTGAAATATCCGTAATTCTTATGTCATTGAGCCGAATAAAGACGTGGCAGCTGCTGCTTACTTCGCTTCTCTGCTGCGCGTTCCCGGCGTCCGCCGACAACTGGACGCTGGCGTCGTATAAAGCGGAGGTTTTCAGGGTTTCCCACGAGATCAAAAAGACCGCCGAGGACGCGGAGATCTACAAAGGCCGCTATGTCTCGGAGCTGGCCCGCTTTTATCTGCCTTCCGTGATAATAAGTGCTTCCGATACTCCTTATTCCGCGCATAACGATCCGCGTCTGCGGTTTAACAGGGACGATACGGCGGCCGGAGTCGCCGCCAGCTTTAACCTTTACAACAATTTCAAGGATAAACTCTCGCTTGATTCCAGCCGGCTTTCAAGCAAGGTTTACGAACGCCGCCTCTGGCTGGAGCGCCAGCGCGTCACGCTGGCCGCGCTGGGCGATTATTACGGCGTGCTGCGCAAAAAGCGTCTGCTTGAAGTGGTGAGGAACAGCCTCGATTCCTATCGGCAGCAGTACGAAAAGATCACGCGCTATTACAATGAAGGGATGAAAAGCTATTCCGACGTGCTTAAGAGCGAACTGGGGTTCCGTTCCAGCCAGCTTTCGGAGGTTGGTTCTCTTGAAGATTACAGGAACGCGGTGATGGACTTTAATCTCTCGCTTTACAGGGCGCCTGAAACCGGGGTGGAGCTTGAGGATTTTGTCTCTTATTCCACCGCTTCTTTTTCCGCCGCTGAGGGCGACGTTGATTATGCTTTGAGCCGCCGGCCGGAACTGGAGATCCTGACTCTTGAACGCAGAATGGCCGCTTACTCCGCGAAAAAGGCGTTGATCGAGCGTTTCCCCGGCCTCTCGATAGACGCCTATTACGACAGGCAGGGCCTTGGCTCGTGGGGCCGGCCCGCGGCCGGCTCCGTCAATCCGGACTATTCCCTGAAACTGAGCCTTTCCCTTCCGCTCGGCCCCGCCACTTTTTCGGAAAGGCAGTCTTCTTTCGAGGCGGACACGGCCCTTGAACGGGCGGACCGGGAGATCTATCTCCGGGAGCTGCAGGTGCGCCGCGAGGTGGTTTCGGCGCGGCTCGCGCTTGCTACGGCGGTCAAACGTTATGAGGTCTCGGGCCTTAAAGCTGGTATTTCAAAGCAGAATCTTGAGATCGTGAACAGCAGGTACAATGAGGGGCGCTCTGGCATAATAGAACTGACCGGCGCCCAGAGCGACGACTTGTCCGCCCAGAGCGAACTGGCAAACGCGTTTTACGATCTGCTGCTGGCCGGGGCGCGCTATGACGCCGCGCTGGGCAGGCAGCTCTGGTAGGAGACATATATGAAAAAGTTCAAAAGCGCTGTTTTCAGGATGGCCGTTTATGCCGCCGCGGCGGCGATGCTGGGCGGGGGAGGCTGGTGGGGCTACAAGGCCTACAAGAAAACCTCCGTAGTCGAGGCGGAAATAGAAAAAGTGGCGGTGGCGCGCGGCGATATAGACGTTAAGTTCCAGGATCTGGGCGATCTTTATCCGAAGAACGTGGTGGAAGTTTTTTCAAAAGTCGGGGGGACGCTGGATGAGGTCAGCGTGCGCGAGGGGGAAACCGTGCGCAAAGGCGCGCGTGTGGCGCTGGTGCAGCCGGGCCAGAGCTCGGCCGACAAATTCCTGCCCGTAGAGGTGCTTTCCCCCATAACCGGTACCGTCATTCCCTGCGAAAGCCGGAGCTATTACGATAAGGCCGGGCTGGTCAAGACGGGCCAGCGCGTTTCCGGGGTTTACGATTCCGGCAATCCGACCTGCCTTATGCAGATCGGAGACATGGAGAAAATGGTGGTCAAGCTCAACGTCAGCGAGATGGAAGTCCTGAAGCTGCGTAAGGGAATGCCGGTCAGGATCATGGCGGACGCGCTGCCCGGCCTGGAGATCTCCGGGACGATAGACCTTATCGCGCCGGTGGCCGAGAAAGACGGCCGCTCCGGAATTAAAAGTTTCAGGGTGGAAGCGGGCGTGCCGCGCCCCACCGCCGCGATGCGCTCCGGCATGACGGCCCGCATAGAAACGGTCATGGAAGAGAGAAAGAATATTTTAAAGATGCCCATTTCCGGGCTTTTCCAGGAACGCGGCAGGGGTTTCGCCTATCTTTACGTCCCCGGCGCGGCGGCTAAAAAAATACCGGTGGTCACCGGCCTGCGCAACGAGATGGACGTGGAAGTGCTTAAGGGGCTGAAGGAAGGAGACCAGGTATACAGCGACAAACCGCTCAATATACAGGAGGAAGCGCCCGCCCCCGCGGCGGTTGCCGTTTCCACCGCAGCCAAACCACGCTCATGATAAAATGCGAGGATCTGCATAAGGTCTATCCGATCGGCAAGGGCTCCGGCTATCAGGCGCTCAGGGGAGTGAATCTGCATATACGCGCCGGAGAGTTTACGGCCATTACCGGCCCGTCCGGCTGCGGCAAGTCTACGCTGCTCAATATCATCGGCTTCCTTGATAACCCCAGCTCCGGAAAATATTATTTCGGGGAACGCGACGTAACGGCGTTCGACGACGGGAAACGCTCGGGGCTGCGGCTCAGGGGGATAGGGTTCGTTTTCCAGTCTTTTAACCTGCTGCCCAGATTTTCGGCCCTGGATAATGTGAAGCTGCCCATGCTCTACGCCGGCATGGACAAGGAGCCCGCCGGCAAACTCGCCGCGGAGCTGCTGGCCCGCGTGGGGCTTGCCGGCAAAGAAAGCAACAGCCCGGTAAAACTTTCGGGCGGCGAGCGCCAGAGGGTGGGCCTGGCCCGCGCCCTGGCCAACCGCCCGCGCCTGCTGCTGGCCGACGAACCGACAGGCAACCTGGATTCCGGAAGCGGGGCCGGGATCATGGATCTGCTGCTGGAACTCAATAAAGAGGGCCTCACCATCGTGATGGTGACGCACGACCAGGGGCTGGCGAAGAGGGTTTCAAGGGTGATCAGAATGAAAGACGGGCTGGTGGAAAACTAATGCGCGTTTATGAATCTTTGCGGACCGGCACGCTTGAAATCTTCAATAACAAGCTGCGCTCTTTCCTGAGCTTCCTTTCCATTTCCGTCGGAGTTATCTCCATCCTTTACAGCATCACCCTTATTTATTCCATACGCACGCGCACGCAGAAAGCGCTGGAGGTCGCCGGTCCGGGCCGCATAGTAGTCAAGATGAAAGACCGCTGGAACTCCAGTTCGGACATGGAAAAAAAACAGGCGCGCGAGTCCCTTACGCTGGAGGACGCGCTGGCGCTGGAAAGCCGCTACCCGGAACTGTTCATGACCTCTCCCATGCTCCGCAAATGGATCCAGTTCAGGGTGGGCAATTTCAGCGAGTGGCAGAGCGTGCTGGGAGTGGATCCCCAGTGGCGCAAGCGCGGCTGGATCTATAAAATGCGCGGACGTTTTCTCAACCAGTTCGACATCGACACACGCGCGCGCGTATGCGTGATAATCATAGAGGGCGGCTGGCTGAAAAAGCCCAAGTGGCTGAAATTCTACGACAATAAGGATCGGTTCCAGGAGTTCGTCAAACACGAGGATATGCTGGGTAAGACGATAATGCTGTCGGGGAACCTGTATACGGTGGTCGGCGTGCTTTACGAGCCGCCGCGCGAGAAAAATCCGAAAGCGTTCCTCCAGGTGGAATCCTGGTCGCCCAAGATTCTGGCCCCCATAACCACCGTCCAGCGTTTTTTGTCCGGCTATGATGAATCCGAGGGCGGCATAGACCAGATAAATCTGGACACGGGGAGGGAGTCCACTATAAACGCCTATAAAGCGCGCGTGGAGAAGTTCCTGGCGGCGCGCCACGGCGGGCGCCTTAATTTCCTGGAGATCAAGGATTACCGCGATATCATCAAGGACAAGCTGGCGGACAAGCAGCGCGATATGTACACCGTGCTTATAATAGGCGCCATAGCGATCCTCGCCGGCGGCATAGGCATCATGAACGTCACGCTGGCCACGATTTATTCCCGCATAAAAGAGATCGGCATAAGGCGCGCGATAGGCGCCACCCGCGGCGCGATCATGGCGCAGTTCGTGATCGAGGCCATGCTGCTGGGATTCTTCGGCGGGGTGGCGGGCATCATGGTCGGGCTGGGGGGGATACAATACCTCGCCTCCAAGGGCAACGAGGACATGATAATGCTGCAATGGTGGATGCCTTTCGTGTCCGTGCTGGCCGCGGTGGCCACCGGTTTTCTGGCGTCGCTCTATCCCGCCTACCAGGCGTCAAAACTCGACCCCGTAGAAGCCCTGCGCTACGAATAGCGGGCGAAATAAGAGGAGAGTATCCGCCGGTAGTCGGGGACTTTCCGGGCCGCAAAGCCTTCCAGCAGTTCCGCTTCGTCATAGGGTACGGCTCGGTGTTGTATCGAGGCCTTGCCCTTGTGGAACCTTACGATGGCATAGCGGGCGGCGGGTTTATGCCAGCAGCCAAGCGAGCCGGGATTTACATAGCGCACTTTTCCTTTAAGATCGGAGGCCTTATGCCTGTGGCCGTGAAAGACCAGCAGGGAGGAATGTTTCCCCAGCAGGGCGTCAAGGTCGCCGGGGATATGATCGCTTATCGGCAGCGAGACCTGGCGGCCGCAGGAGCTCAGCGCGTAATGCACAAAAGCGGTGCGCACTCCTTCGAACTCATGTTCTGTAAGGTAGGGCCAGGCGGCGGCCGCGGTTATATGTATGCGGGACACCTGCCCGGACAGCCACGCGTAATGTTCTTCAAGCCAGCGCTCCGCTCCCCCGGGCAGTCCCCCGCACATCCAGGCGTCGTGGTTGCCGGTCAGCAGGCTGAGCCGCGGGATCTCCCCCAGTAATTCTATGGTTTCAGCCGGCCACGGACCGAGGCCGACGGCATCCCCCGTGTGAAAGGCCGCGTCATAGCCTTCGCGGCGTATCTCCCGGGCCAGGGCTTTAAGGGCGGGGAGGTTGGCGTGGGTGTCTGTGAAAACTACTATTTTCATTCAGGCCGCTCAGACCGCTTGCGCTTCTTTCTTTTGCGTCAGCAGAGAGACGGCTACCAGTACGAGGAAACTCAGCGGTATGGAAAAGATGCCGGGGTTGTCCAGCGGTATGGGCGCCGCGGCGGGATCCAGGCCGAACTTCTCGTAGATGCTCGGCGAGAACATTATTATTCCTACGGCGGAAACCATGCCGGTGACGATGGAGGCCGCGATCCCTTTGGCGGTGGTCTTCTTCCAGAAGAGTATCATGATGATGGACGGCAGATTGGCCGACGCGGCTACCGCGAAGGCGAGGCCCACCAGGAAAGAAACATTCATTCCCTTGAAGATTATCCCAAGGATTATCGCGACGATCCCTACCGCGAAAGCCGCGATCTTGCCCGCCCGCACCTTCTGCTTCTCGTTGAAGCCGAGCTGCATATAGCGATCCATCAGGTCGTGCGCCACCGCGCCGGAAGCGGCTATAATAAGCCCGCTCACCGTGCCGAGCACGGTGGCGAACGCTATGGCCGAGATGATCGCGAACAGGAAAGTCCCGAAAGACCTGGCCAGCAGCGGGGCCGACATATTGTCCGTCAGCGGGTTCACTACCGAGTTTACCAGGGCGCCCAGGCCCAGATACATGGTCAGTATGTAGAAGAAGCCTATGGCGGCGATGGCCACTATGGTGGATTTGCGCGCGCAGGCCGGGCTGGGCACGGTATAGTACCTTATCAGGATGTGCGGCAGAGCCGCGGTGCCCAGGAAAAGCGCCAGCATCAGCGAGAAGAAGTCCAGCTTCTGCATCGGCGTGCCTTCCACCTTGAACTTAAGGCCGGGGCGCATCAGTTTGTTGCCGGGCGTGACGTTGGGGGCGTAGACCACAACCTTATCCGCGCCGTCGGAGAATTTGACCGTCTTCCACCGGTTCACCCTTGTTTCGGGGTCGCTCAGGATGGAAAGGAACTCCAGCGGCCCGACTTTCCCCGTGGCGGCTTCGGGGCCGGTCTTCCCTTTGATGGCTTCAAGATTGCCGTACAGGCGCGGCTGGTTCTCCTTCGATTCCGGCAGGCCGTTGACCAGCCTGGTTCCGTCGGCCTTAGCCGTGGAGTACTGAGTTTCGCGCAGGGTCAGCTTCCCGTCCTTATTGTAAAGCGTCCACCAGGTCTCGATTCCGCCCGAGAGCAGTTTCACGAAAGCCGCGCCCTTTACTTCCTGTTTGCCAGTCACGGTATAAGCCTTGTCCGCGGGAACAAGCTCTCCCCGAACCTCGGAGGCGTTCATGGTCTTATACTCGTGGAAAGGAACGCGTCCGCCCTGGTCGGGAGTTGTTGAAAGTCCGCGGTAGAGCACCGCGACGCAGACTACAAGGGAGAACACCACCAGCATGCCGCCCTTTATGAACTGAACGTAAGTGGTGGAAGTCATGCCCGCCGTGGCCACGATCGTTATGACTATAGCCCCGACCATGATGACTCCGGCGTAATGAGGTATGCCAAGCAGCGGCTCTACCAGCACGCCCGCGCCCACCATCTGCGGGATCAGGTAGAATACTGAAACCACCAGAGTGCTGATGGCCGCGGTCAGTTTGATCCCCCGCGAGTTGAACTTGGAGTCCAGGGCGTCGGTAAAGGTGTACTTGCCCAGGCGTTTCATAGGCTCTGCCACCACGAACAGCGCCACGATCCAGCCGGCCAGGTAGCCGATGGAATACAGGAAGCCGTCGTATCCGGCGGTCGCTATCATGCCGCAGATGCCCAGGAAAGAGGCGGCAGAGAGGTAATCCCCGGCGAAGGCTACACCGTTTACGGCCCAATGGATCTGTCCGCCTGCCGCGAAGTATCCGCTGGCCGACTTGGTCTTGCCCGCGAAGTAGAATGAAAGTCCAAGTACGAGGCCGACAAACGCGAGGAAAATAGCTATAGCCATGGTTATTTCGCTCCTTCAGCGGTTTTCGATCCAGCCTCATGCGTTCCGCACATATGATTGTAAATGAGCGCGAGGAACAGGGCAAAGGCTATGAGGCCGAAACCGTAAACGACGGCCAGATTCAGGCCGAAGCATACGGTTCTTTCCATCCAGAGGGGTTTCAGCAGGTTGATGGCGACGAAAACGGCGTATACCGCCGCGTATAGCAGGAACATCCACACGCCTATGCGCATCTTGTAATCCGCCGAAGCGTCTGGCCCGCATTGGGCCGCTGGTTCGTGAAGCATTTGGTCTCCTAAAGGCCGCGCGGCGGACTTGTGTTCCCGGCGGGCGCGGCGCTCCCTGTTATTTAAACGATCAGGAATTTTACCAAATACTTGAGTTTATTCAAAGCTTCCATCGCGGCCGCGGCGGCTTCCCTGAGCGCCAGCTGATCCGCCTGGGAAAGTTCGGCGGGTTTTATGCGGTTGTCGGGAACGGCCCCGGCTCCCGCCAGCGCCGCCTGACGCCTGAGACGCAGACGCATCAGGGACTCGAAAGCCTGCGAAAAAGACTCTTTTTCGGCCTGGTCTAGAATATTGGCTTCGGCCAGGGCGGCGAGGCGGTTAACGGTGGGGAGCGCGGCCACATCCCCGCGCAGGGCGTAGATCCTGGCGAAATCGGTTATGACCCGCACCAGCTGCTTGAGATCCAGAGTCCCGCGGTGTTCCCCCTCGTCCTCGACAATGACGGCGCCCCTGAATCCCACGGGCACTTTGAAGAGCAGGGCGTTGTTGGCAAGATTTAGAAAAAAGATCTTCCTGCCTTTTACGGCGGCCCGTACATGGGCGCGCAATTCCGTTTCAAGCGCCCTCTCTCCGGCGACGCAGCGGAAATCAAAAAATACGTTAATGTCCAGCAGCGCCTGGGGGTCGGTGATCCCCGCCCAATCATTGAAATAGGTTTTCCAGGCGGCCAGGGGCCGGCACCACTTCGGGTTATTCGCCATGGCTGCCCCGTTGCAGAGGGGGTACCCGGCTTCGTTAAGCCAGCGGCAGACTTGTTCCCCCAGGGCCTGGAAATATTCCCCGGTCGTTTTCTCAAGCCCCGGCGGCGGATCCGCGTAGACAATAGCGTTGTCCTGGTCGGTGGCCAGGGTCTGCTCGCCTCTGGCCTGGCTGCCCAGCGCCATAAAGGCGAATGGAACCGGGGGTTCCCCAAGAGCGCGCGCGGCGAGATCCACAAAGCGCGCCGTGGCCGCGTCGGCCGCGGCGGTGATAAGGCGGGTGATACCGGCGCTGTCGGCGCCGCTGTCCGAAAGTGTTTTCACCAGTCTGGGTAGGCGCTCTTTTACCGCTATTACTTCCTGTACGGTGGAGGCCCTGGCGAATTCCTCCATCAGAACCGCCGGCGAATACCATTTAAGGGCCAGGAGTTCTTTTTCGTCGATCACGCTTACCACTTTCCCGGAGGCGTCCCTTACCGCCAGGTGGCGTATATTCTTTTCCCGCATCAGCAGCACGGCCTCAAAAAGAAGGGCCGTTTCCGGTACGCTGATGAGCGGCGAGCTCATGATGCGCGAGACGGGTTCCTGCGGGGTGGTTGTCCCGGCGAGTACGCGGGAGCGGAGGTCGTGGTCGGTCGCCACTCCCACAAATTCTCCTCCGTTCTCCACCAGGATACAGCTGCTTTCGGCCCTGGTCATCATTTCCGCGGCCTTATCTATAGGGGTGGAAAGAGGGCAGGCGGCGGCTTTCCTGGCAATGCCGCGAACCGACTGGTTCAGCGACCCCAGGGACATCTGAAGTTCCGACAGGAGTTTTTCGCGTTCCGCCTCCGACTTCCTGCGGGCGGTGATATCCTCGATCAATCCGTCGCAATAGCGGGCCGGTTCGGAGCCGCCGGGCAGCGGCATGAGAGAGATAAGAACCGAGCGTTCCGCGGGCCGGCCCGGCAGTATGGCGACCAGGGCCTCCCTGACCGCCTTTCCGGAGGAAACTTCCGCCAGGAGCCCGGCGCTTTCAAACGGCCTGAGAGGATCGTCACCGGCGCGGGAGAGTTCTTTGAAGTTTGGATATCCCAGTATCCGGGCGGCGGCGGGGTTGGCCTCCGTTACGCGCCGCTCCGGCAGATCCACCCGGAAGACGCCCAGGTTTATATTGTCCGTCAGGAGGCGGAACTTCTCTCTGCTTTCCGAAAGCTCTTCTTCCGTTTTTTTATGCCGGTCGATGTCCTTTACGGTAAGTATAAAACCCTCCCGCCCCCCGAAGCGCAGTTTCGATGCCGTTAGCAGGGCGCGGAAATTTTCCCCGTCCTTGCGCAGGAGGGCGGCTTCGATCCGGGGAGGCGTTCCGCCGCTTTCCAGGAGTTCCCGCAGATATTCAAAGCTGGCTGAGGAGTCCGGGTGCAGGATCCCGGCCAGGTTAAGTTTTTTAAGCTCTTCCGGATCATAGCCCAGCATATCGAGCATGGTCCGGTTGGAATAGACGAGGCTGCCGTCCAGGATCATTATTATCCCCTCCGTGGCGGCCTCGACCAGTTTCCGGTATTTTTCCTCCGATTCCGAAAGGAGTTTTTCCGCCCGGCGGCGGGAGCGTTCGATGCGCAGGCTCTGTTGATTTACATAGAGGAGTATCAATGCGATGATGCCGGCTATAAGAAGAGAGATCTTTATAAGGCTGGCTTCAAGACTGGCTATCTCCGTGCGCACGTCCTCTATATAGATGCCGGTGCCGGTGACCCAGCCCCAGGGCTCGAACAGGCGCACGTGGGAAAGTTTCGGTACTATGCGCGCGGCATCGTCTTTCCACTGCCACATATAGTCCACGTAGCCGGAACCTGAGTGCCGCCCGATCTCGGCGAATTCTACGAAGATGCGTTTGCCGTGAGAATCCCGGAAGCCGGAAAGGTCTTTTCCGTCCAGATCCGGACGGTAGGGGTGCATAATCATTGTAGGACCAAGATCCGTTATCCAGAAATAATCCTTATTCTCGGGCCCGTAGCGCAGCGCGCGCACGCTTTCCGCGGCCTTGCGCCGGGCCTGCGCCCGCGTAAGGAGTCCGGCTTTCTCGTCCCGGTAGAATTTCTCAAGCAGGCTGTGGACGGAGTTGTTGAGTTCCCGTATGGTTTCCCGCTTACGATCCAGCATATTGCGTTCGAAAGAAGGGATGATGAAAAGGAAGGTGGCGGAGATGAATAAGGCTATGGCGAGGGCGCTGGGTAGAACTATACGCGCCAGGAAGCTGCCGCCGCCGGGTAGTGATCTGATATCCATACTGTACCGCGTCAAACGCGGGTTCTGAAATAGGCCACGGTTTTTCTGAGGCCATCTTCCAGGGAGACTTTGGGGCGCCACTTCAGGGTTTTCATGGCGCGGGAGATGTCCGGCCGCCGCACCTTGGGATCGTCCTCCGGCAGGGGCCGGAATACTATCCTGGATCTGCTGCCGGCGGCGGTTTTTACCATGCCGGCCAGCTCAAGCAGGGTCAGCTCGCGCGGGTTGCCGATATTGACGGGCTCGTTGATGCCGCTTTTCAGCAGGCGGTAGATGCCGTCTATCAGGTCGGAAACGTAGCACAGGCTGCGGGTCTGCGTGCCGTCGCCGTAGATCGTGATCGGTTTGTTCTTGAGCGCCTGTACCATGAAGTTAGGCACCGCGCGCCCGTCTTTCAGACGCATATTGGGACCGTAGGTGTTGAAGATCCTGACTATGCGCACCTGCATATGGTGATAACGGCGATAGGCCATGGTCAGGGCCTCGGCGAAGCGCTTGGCTTCGTCGTAGACCCCGCGGGGCCCCACCGGATTGACATTCCCCCAGTAGCCTTCGTGCTGCGGATTTATGAGAGGATCGCCGTAGACTTCGGAGGTGGAAGCTATCATGAAGATGGCTTTCTTGTCCTTCGCCAGGCCCAGCGCCTTATGGGTGCCCAAAGCCCCGACTTTCAGCGTGGGTATCGGGTACTTGAGGTAGTCTATGGGCGAGGCGGGGCTGGCGAAATGCATGACGGCGTCCAGTTTGCCGGGCACGTTCAGGTAGTTCGTGACGTCGTATTTTATGAATTCGAATTTTCCGTTCTTGAACAGATCCAGGATATTGTCCGGATTGCCGGTGATGAAATTATCCAGGCCTACCACCGAGTGGCCTTTGGCCAGCAGATACCGGGAGAGATGGCTGCCTAAAAAACCGGCCGCGCCGGTGACGAGGATTCGCATAACATGGCCGTCCTTGGGATTCCGGATTCAAGATTGCGGATTCCGGATTGCCGGAGTGTTGGGTTTAATCTTGAATCTTCAATCCGGAATCTTGAATTTTATTGCCTTCCCACCGACTTGTACGTAAACCCTAGCTCCCGCATCTTGGACGGGGTATAAAGATTGCGGCCGTCTATCATGATCGGGTGCTTCAGCAAGGCCAGGATCTTTTTCATGTCCAGCCCGGCGAACTCTTTCCATTCTGTGACCAGGCAGACGCAGTCGGCTCCGGCCACGCAATCGTAGGCGTCTTCGGCGAAGTAGATGCCCTGGATCACCCTCCTGGCGTTCTCCTGCGAAACCGGGTCATAGGCGCGCACTTTGGCGCCCAGTTTCCTGAATTCGGCTATTATATCTATGCTGGGGGCGAAACGCATATCGTCCGTCTCCGGTTTGAACGCCAGGCCCAGCAGCGCCACGGTCTTGCCCTCCAGGTTCCACAGTTCGTCCTGCACTTTGCGCACCAGCCACAGCTTGGCGTCTTCGTTGATCTCCTTGACGGCTTTCAGGAGTTCGAAGTTGTAACCTTTGCGGTGGCTGAGCCAGTAGAACGCTTCCAGATCCTTGGGGAAGCAGAAGCCGCCGAAACCTATGCCGGCTTTCAGGAAGCTGGCGCCGATCCTCTTGTCCAGGCCCATGCCTCTGGCCACCATTTCCACGTCGGCGCCGGTTTTTTCGCAGACCCGGGCCACCGCGTTGATGAAAGAGATCTTGGCGGCGAGGAAAGAGTTGGACGCGTGCTTGATGAGTTCCGCGCTTTTCACGTCGGTCACAAGCACCGTGGCGCCTTTCATGGCCTTGTAGATCCTGCGCAGCACCGTCTCGCACTGTTTTGAGGGGCAGCCCAGAACCACGCGGTCGGGTTCCAGGAAATCCTTGACCGCGGTGCCCTCGCGCAGGAATTCCGGATTGGACGCCACGTCGAAAGGTATATGGTTCTTGTTGTGGCGGGCCACGGTCTTATTGATCCATTCGCAGGTCTCGACCGGAACGGTGGACTTTTCCACGATCACGGTATAGCCGCTCATGTTGCGGGCTATCTCTTCGGCCACTTTCTCCACGTCGGAGAGATCCGCGGAGCCGTCTTCGCGGGGAGGGGTTCCCACGGCTATGAAGATCGCTTCGGCCCGCCGGCCGCCGTGGAGCATCCCGCCTTTTATGGAGGTGGTGAAGAACAGGCGTCCGGCTTTGACGTTGCGCTTCACCACTTTCTCAAGGCCCTCTTCGTAGATCGGCATCACGCCTTTTTCAAGCAGGGCGATTTTTTTGGGGTCGGAATCCACGCAGACCACGCGGTGGCCCGTTTCGGCCAGGCAGGCGCCGGAGACAAGCCCCACATAGCCCGCGCCGACAACGCAGATATTGACCTTGTCGTTATTGTTTTTTTTCATAAATTTTCTCCTCAAAAAATTCCCGGCTTTACGGTTTTTTTCCGGGGTCGCAGACTATTTCCGTGCCCGGCTCCAGCTCTATCTCGTGAGCCGCCGCCAGTTCGCAGGCGCGCTTCTTTTCGGCGAGGGCCAGGAAATAAATCGCTATAAAGATGACGCCCAGGCCTATCCAGTCTTCCGGTTTGGGCGGCTTGGCGGCCATCAGGAAGAACACGGCCAGCGTGGCGATGGTGCCGGCGATGAGAGAGGTGAGACGGTTGACCAGGCCCGCGAAAGTCGCGGTGCGGCCCTTGAACATGAAGAGGAATACCGAGAAGAAAGCGCCTATGCCGTAAGGGATCCCGGCGAGGGCGGCTTGCGGCCACTGCGCGTGCGGCGCGTTGAAACTGCTCTGAAAAGCGGCCACGAAGTCTTTCGGGTTGGCCGGATCCGGGGTCATGAGGAAGACCACGGCCAGCGTGGCGAGAAGCATCGCGGCGCTGGCGGAAAGCTGTTCTATGGCGAAGAAACCCTTGTTGTCATAGGGTACGTCTTTGGCCCGCGTGTTTTTGAAATAGTTCATTATATAGATGCGGATGGCGTAAGCTACGATGTAACTGATCAGAATGGTCATGGCCGCCGCGTTCCTGACGAAAGCGAAATTGCCGGGGTCGAACGCGAACAGTTGGTTGAAAGAGGGTATGAAACAGCGGGTTTCCCGCAGCAGGGAGACGGCGCCCTTGAAGTTCAGGAGCTGGAGGGCCACCGCGAAAAGCGCGAAGACCACGGCGACGTTTTCCTCCCAGTAGACCGTCTTGGTCAGAATGCCCTGGCGTATCTGGATGGAGTCGATGAGGCGGCTGATGACGATAATGCTCGCCCGCATGATGATCATGGCGACCATGACCGAGATCGGCAGCAGATACATGAGCGTGGTGGTCGGGATGACCACCGCGGTGCAGATACCGGACGGTATGATGTAGAGGAACTCTTTCGGGAAAGTCAGCCCCAGCGCCGTGATCCTGCCCTGGGACTGGAATCTGTACCATTTCCAGACGATGACCAGGCTGACGCAGAACAGGCTGGAGAGGAGCGTGGAATAGACCATGTATTGTACTTCGTTCATGGCCGGGTAGCCGGGCGCCGTGTTCATGAAGTATTTCGGCGCTATGCCGGTCACGATGTAGGTGGCGAAGTAGGCGAGCGCCAGCTGGAGGAGCCGCTCCGTGGTGCCGTCGTGGGTTTTCTGCGTGAAAACGGTTTTAGCCAGCTTTAACATACAAACCTTACGAAAATTGCCAGCAATTTTCGGTCTAAATCCTGGGGGCCCGTCTCAGTGAGAGTTCGAAAGCCTTTTTGATCTTGGCTTCCAGTACGGACATTTCGAACGGCTTCACCACGTAATCCATGGCGCCGAACAGCAGGGCGTCGTTAAGCGTGGCGGCGTCGTTGAGCCCGCTCACCGCGATGATCGGGACATGGGCCGTGCCGTCCATGGAGTGGATGTCGTGCATGAGGCTGATGCCGTCTATTCCGGGCATCATAATGTCCATCAGAATGACGTGGGGGGCGTCGCCGGATTTCAGGGCGGAGAAATATTCCTTGGCCTTTTTGGGATTGGAAAAGGTTTTTATGTCGCACCCGGCGGCGGCGAGCCCGGTCTCGTAGACGTCGAGAATGGTTTCATCGTCGTCCACCGCTATGACCTGGATCTTGGCGTTTTCAACCATAGGCCTATTCTAACAAAAAAACCCGGTCAGAGCACTACTTTACAGCTTCCAGGATCTGGCATTTGAAAGCGCCTCTTGTGGAGGGCAGGTAGAAAAGGTTCCGGAGGCCGTAGAGTCCGCGCGCTGAAATGAAATCCTGGATCTCCTTAAGATCCGCGCCGGTTCCGAGCGGGATCAGGCGGTACGGCTGCTTTATGGCTTTAAGGAGCGCCGGCGTTTTCTGGATCTCGTAGGTTTCGATATTCCCGGCTTTCCCGTCTTTGGAGGCCCTGGCCTGGAACTCCTCCAGCGCGGCGCCCTCAAGCGGTTCGGCCGTCAGAAAACCTTTCAGATTTTTATCCACCGCCAGTTTCGAGGCGGCCTTTTTCACCTCGCCGAAAGCGTGGGAGAAAGCCTCTCCGAAATTGTTAAGCGGCGCGTCTATGCGTTTCAGTTCGCCGCTGATATAGGCCGAGATCTTGAGAACCTCGCCTTTGTAAAAGATCATCTTGCTGTCCCGGGTTACCTGCGAAGTTATCAGTTCCGAATTTTCTATTTCGCGGAAAAAATCCCCGGCCAGCCTGGTTTGGATCCTGCCGCGTCTGGTGACCACCGCTTTTCCGGTTCCGATCCGGGTGAGAACGGCCCCGTCGGCCGCCACCTCCATGTAATATTCCTGCCCGGTTTTGATCGAGGATACCGTCATCCAGCAGGCCCGGGCTTCAGCCCCTTTCGAGTAGGGCCGGAACGCGTGCGCGGTTCCGCCGGCCAGGACGATAAAGAGGCAGAGCGCCGGCAGGATCCGGGCAGGCAGCGTCGAAGCCGGACGATTATTCATGGGCGTCTATCAGGGAGTCCAGCGAGAATTTTCCGCCGTATTTTAAAGCCAGGGCGGCCAGAGCGAGAAAGGCCAGATTCTGGACGAATTCATGGCCGAGGGAATTGCTCCCGGAGGCGCCGAAGCAGCCGCATGAAGTGACGGGGAGCCCCCGTACCAGGGCCTGGAGCAGGAGCCCTTCGAAGCCCAGGAGCATGGCTATAACACAGAAAGCGGATTGGCGTATAAAAATGCCCGCGGTGAGGAAAACGCCCAGATAGAGCTCTAGCCAGGGCACGGCCAGGGCGGCCGGCAGCGTCAGGGCGGCCGGCAGCACCCTGTAAGATTCTATGGCGTAAGCGAATTCCTCAGCCGGCGCGGAGGCCTTCAGGAAGCCGGCGTAGATGAAAACCCCGCCGGCCGCGAGCCGCGCGGCCAGGCCCAACACTTCCTTTATTTCACACTTTCCGCTCATATATAAGTTTAATTCTGTTTCAGCAGGTTGTCGAATTTCTTTACCTGCTCCAGTAACTGGTTCGCGCCCACCGCCCTTTT
The DNA here is from genome assembly GCA_001799575.1 of Elusimicrobia bacterium GWA2_56_46. GTDB lineage: Bacteria > Elusimicrobiota > Elusimicrobia > Elusimicrobiales > UBA9959 > YA12-FULL-51-18. Next base: position 14,545 of record MGTT01000001.1, on the reverse strand, counting down.
GCCGTTTATAAAAAAAGTGGGGGTGGCGTCCACGCCGCGCAAGTCGCCTTCGGCGGAATCCAGCCTGATCCGGCGCAGTGTGACGGGGTCTTCGGCGCATTTTTCCAGAGCCGGCATATCCAGTTTCAGCCGCCGGGCGTATTCCGTGAATTCCCTGGGTTTATCTTTGCTCCGCGCCCATTGTTCCTGGCCCTCGAACAGCAGGTCGGCGTATTCCCTGAATTTGCCCTGCCCGCCGGCGCAGTCGGCGTAAGCCGCCGCGGTGAAAGACCAGGGGTGGATGCTTGTAAGCGGATAATGTTTGAAATCAAGGCGCACCGAACCTTTATAAAGTTCCAGCATTTTATTCACATGAGCGTCGGTCAGGCGGCAGTGTGGACAGGCGAAGTCGGTGTATTCGTAGATCCGTATTTTCGCGGTTTCAGGCCCGAAAGCGCGGAAAGCCGGAGAAGATCTGGCCGGGCCAACGCTGAATTGCCGGCACAGGAGCGTGGTCAGGGTGGCCGCGAAGACCAGCAGGAGCGCTATAAAGATCTTTCTCGCGGTGTTTCTCTCTGGCATGGATCCAATTATACTAAATAACCTTTACGATTTTGGCGGGGCTTTGGGCGCCTTTTATGAGCAGAATCCGTTTTGGCTCTATCTTTATTTCAGCGGCCAGCAGCCGGACGGCGGCCGCATTGGCCAGCCCCCTTTCAGCCGGGGCTTTGATCCACAGCTCAAAGGAGTCCGGCCCTTTGCGGAGCAGCTTGTCCCGTTTAGCTCCGGCGTGGACTTTCAGTTTGTAAAACATAAAGGGATGCCATAATGCGGCTGTTCCAGCCGCGCCATAGGCCATAAGCCATAGGCAGAGAAATCGCCATATGGCGTCTCTTATTGCGAAGCAATAAGAGACTTTGCCGTCATATCTTCCGGCTGGGGCAGGCCCAGGATCTGCAGCACCGTGGGCGCCACGTCCGAGAGTATGCCGTGCGGGCGCAGCTTCACCCCGGCGGCGTCTTCGGCCGCGTAGATGAATTCCACGGGGCCTGTGGTGTGGGCTGTCTTTGGCATATTTATCTTGTAATTCCACATTTCTTCGGCGTTGCCGTGATCCGACGTGATTAGAACCGTGCAGCCGTTCTTCAGGGCCGCTTCCGTAAGTTTCCCCACGTTCTCATCCACGATTTCTATGGCTTTGACGGCGGCGTCGAAGTTGCCGGTATGCCCCACCATGTCGCCGTTGGCGAAGTTGACCAGGATGAAGTCGTATTTCCGGCGGGCTATTTCCTCAACGACACGCGCGGCCACTTCCGGCGCGTTCATCTGCGGATGTTCGCCGAAACTGGACGGGTCGAAAGTCCCTTTGATCTCCACCTGATCCTCGTTTTTGTAAGGTTCCAGGCGCTTGCCGTTGAAAAACGACGTCACGTGCTTGAATTTCTGGGTCTCTGCGAGGCGGAGCTGACTGAGGCCGTGCTCCGCTATGACCTGGCCCAGGAGGTTGTTCATGCCGCCGCCCTCGTCCATGGGGGGCAGGGCGCTGAACCTGAAAGCGTCGTAATAGCGGGTAAGGCCGCAGTAGACGATATTGAACTTCTTCCAGCGCTGACCCGGGTAAATGGGCTCCACGAAAGCCCTGGTGAGCTGTATGGCGCGATCCTGGCGGAAATTGGTGTGGATGACCGAGTCGCCGTCTTTCATTCCTTTATAACCGCCGATTATGGCGGGGGGGATATATTCGTCCGCGATGGGCTCGCCGTTGGGATTTTTGAGGGAGCCGTAAGCGTGGTTAAGGGCTTCTTCGGCGGTATCCATGGGGACGCCCTCGGCCCCCGTGATGGCGTTATAGGCCTGATCCGTCAGCGCCCATTTTTCACCGCGATCCATGGCGTAGTAGCGGCCCATGAGGGTGGCTATTTTTGCGCCGGGCACATCTTTCATGACTTCTTCCAGCATCTTGAGAAAGCTCAGGGCGCTGCGGGGGGGGGTGTCGCGGCCGTCGGCGAAGAAGTGGATGCGGATATCTTTTACGCCGGCCGCGGCGGCGCGGCGCATGATGGCGTACAGGTGATCCTGGTGGGCGTGAACCCCTTCGTCCTGGACAAGGCCCATAAGGTGCAGCGCGGAGTTCTTCCGCACGGCGTTGTCGATGGCGTTCTTGAGAGCGGGCGCTTCGAAGAAGGAGCCGTCCTCTATCATGTCCATGATGCGTTTGAGTTCCTGTATCACGATTCTGCCGGCGCCCATATTGAGGTGGCCGACTTCCGAGGAGCCCTGGTAGCCCTTGGGGAGGCCGACGGCCTCGCCGGCGGGGTCGAGGACGGTGTTGGGGTAAATCCTGAGATAGCGGTCCATGTTCGGCTTTTTGGCGTTATAGACGGCGTTGTACTTGTCGGGTTTGGCGATCCCCCACCCGTCGCGCACTATAAGAAGAACCCTTTTTTTATCCATTTTTTATCCTCCCCGCAACTCTCCTTTATATTCTAGAAAAAACAGAGGACTTGATGATATGGAGAATATTTTGGCACAATGTGACGGGGGGAAAACGATCATGAAACTATCAGCTATAAATGCGGTTCTCGCGGCGCTTGCGCTGCTGCTGGCGCTGCCGGCCAGGCCCGGCCACTCCGCGTTTGGGGAGAATGAAGACCGGATGGAGGTTGCGCTGGAGGCCATGGAGAGATTAACGCCGGATCTGACAGCTCCGCCTGTGTCGTTCGCCGTCCGTAAAAACGATCCGCAGGCCGGCTTGTTCTCCGACGGGGCGGACGACGGATCCGACAATGTCGGCGCGTGGCAGATCCAGATCTACGATCAAAGCGGCCGCAAGAGAAGCTTCATACAGGGCGTGAACAGTCCGTTTGCGGCCGCCCTGCCCTGGGCGGGGATTTCCAGCGACGGAGACCCGCTGCCGGACGGTTTCTACAACGCCAGGCTGGTGTGGACGGACTCCAATAAACGGGTTCACACCACGCAAAAAATCTCCGTCAGCCTGTTTACCCCGCTTGAAATACGAAACCTCTCCGCCAGGAAACTGCGGCTCAAATATACCGAAGAAGGGCTGGTTCTAGGCATTGCGGAGAACCTGATCTTCAAGTCCGGGCAGAGTAAAATTCAGGATGAGGCTCTTCCGGCCCTGCGGGAAATATCCGTTCTTTTGAAATCCTACGCCAAAAACATGGTAACGGTCAGGGGCTACACCGATTCCAGCGGTTCCTCGCGAAGGAATCTTCTGTTATCCGGAGAGCGGGCCGCCCGCGTCTACCAGTACCTTGTCGATGCCGGGATCGACCCGGGACGGCTGACATACCAGGGGCTGGGCTCCGTCCGGCCGGTCGCTTCCAATACGACCGAAACAGGCCGGGCCCAAAACAGAAGAGTAGAAGTAGTAGTCCTGAAGAAGACCATTTGAAAACAGGCAATGGGGTCACCGATCAAGAAAGAGCGACTTTGAGCTTCCCGGCAAAATATTATTTTGTTGGCGCCGCCGCTCCAATTTGCGCTAAAATATGAATATGCCGATAGAATTGGATGCCGTTCGGATATAATGGCCAAAAGCATACTCGTAGCCGAAGACGACAGAACCGTTTTGAAACTTTATTCCCGGATCTTTTCGGGAAAAGACTATTCCATTACCCTGGCCGCCAGTTTTGTGGAGGCGTCCGGTCTTATCGAAAACAATAATTACGACCTGTTGATAACCGATCTTATGCTCCCCGACGGCCTGGGCACGGAGCTTATAAGGCTTTTTGAAAATAAGCGCGCCGGCGCCAAAAGCCTGCTGGTTACCGGGACTCCGGACGCCGCTCAGCAACTGGAGCGGGCCGGTATAACTGAATATTTTGAAAAACCTTTTGAAATAAAGAAATTCATGGCCGTAGTCGCGAATGCACTCGACGAGTTGAAAGAATGAAAATCCTGGTCCATGTACTTCTGAGCGGCCTGGCCGTGTACGCCGCTGCCGGGGTCCTTCCGGGCGTGACGGTGGATGGTTTTACCGCCGCGATAGTCACGGCGGCGGCGCTGGGCCTGGCAAACGCGGTCCTGCGCCCCATTCTCATTTTTCTTACCCTGCCCATAAATCTGCTCACTCTGGGTTTGTTCACATTCGTGATAACCGGCGGCCTTGTGGAACTGGCCGCTTCCCTGGTTCCCGGCTTCCATGTCGCTAACTTCTGGTGGGCGATGGCGTTCGCGCCTGTCCTGTGGCTGGTGAATTCCTTTCTCCACAGCTTCGAGCGCGATTGAAAATATGATCAAGCTCCACAACGTGAATTCAAAACTGCTGGAAGCCCATTACGCCGTCAGGGGAAAGATCGTTAACCGGGCGCATGACCTGGAGGCCAAAGGCAGGAAAATAATTTACTGCAATATCGGCAACCCCCAGGCGTTGAAGCAAAAACCGCTTACGTTCGTGCGCCAGACGCTCAGTCTGGCGGAGTATCCCGGCCTGCTTTCCCGTCCCGGCGCGGAGAAACTTTTCCCGGCCGACGTCGTCAGGCGGGCCAAAATGATACTTGAGGGAACTCACGGCGGCACGGGAGCCTACACGCAGAGCGCCGGCCTGCCTTTCATCCGCAGGGCAGTAGCGGATTTCATCAATAGGCGCGACGGCATCCCCGTGGACGCGGACAGGATCGCGCTGACGGACGGCGCCAGCAAGGGCGTGCAGGCGGCGTTCACCATGCTGACGAATAAAGAGACGGACGGGTATATGGTCCCGATCCCCCAGTATCCGCTGTACAGCGCCACCATCGCGCTCTACGGCGCGAAGCAGATAAATTATTTCCTGGACGAAAAGAACGGCTGGCAGCTGGACGAGCGCGAATTGGCCGCGAGCATCGAAGCGGCTCTGAAGAAAGGCGTCAATCCCGTGGCTATCGCCGTTATAAATCCCGGCAATCCCACCGGCGCCGTGCTTTCCAGGAAAAACATCGAAATGGTCATCCGCTTCGCCAAAGCGCGCGGCCTGGCGATCCTGGCCGACGAGGTTTATCAGGAGAACGTCTACGGTAAAGGGCTCAAATTCCATTCTTTCGCGAAAGTGATGTATGAAATGGGCGAAGAGGACGTGACGCTTTTCAGTTTTCATTCGGTTTCCAAGGGCTTCCTGGGGGAATGCGGCCACAGGGGCGGTTATATGGAAGTCAGGAATATGCCCGACGACGTGTACGCGGAGCTGATCAAGCTGCAATCCATCGGCCTCTGCTCCAACGTGCCGGGGCAGCTTGTCACTTACCTGATGGCGTCGCCGCCGGAGAAAGGTTCGGAAAGCTACGCGCTGTACGCGGAAGAACGCGGCGGGATCCTGAAAGGCCTTAAAGAAAAAGCGGAGATCCTGGGCAGGGGACTGAACGGGATCGAAGGCATGAGCGTGGATATCCCGGGCGGCGCGATGTACGCTTTCGTCAAATTCGAACTCCCGCACCCGAAAGGAGCTGAACTGGCCAAGATGACCCCCGAGGCCAGGATGAAATATGAGGCCGCCAGGGACTCCGAATACTGCCTGAGGCTGCTGGAGGAGACCGGGATCTGCGTCGTGCCTGGTTCCGGCTTCGGGCAGCAGCCGGGAACGCTTCATTTCCGCACCACTTTCCTGCCGCCGAAAGACGATATCAGGGCGCTGGTGGAAAAGATGAAGAAGTTCCACGTTTCATACGTGAAAAAACTGAGGGAAGAAAGCTGAAAGCCCGGCTATCCCGCCCGCCTCTTTCACAGGGGCCGCAAAAAACCGGAAAATCCCGAACAAACGGATTTTCCGGTTTTCTTTCACCGCGGAGAAGCCTATTTTCCCGCAGGAGTGATACAGTTGCCGATCAGCTTATCGTTCTTGTTGTCGCCGATTATCATCAGCATATCGCCCTTGGAACATTTAACCTCTTTCCAGTTGGCAAAGCCCATTTGCTTGGCGATCGCGGGGGCGGTTTGAATGACTTCCGGAGCCTCGGCAAGAGACGTGATCTGAATGCTCTGATCCACTTTGACGACGCCGTTTTCCAGGACTTTGCGCGTTCCGCTGAATCCTCCGGCGCTCTGCGAGTTTACGGAGAATTCTGCCTTGTCCACGACGATCCTGGCATCGGCGACGTACATATAATCTTTCCCCACGATTATGGTGACTTTGGTCTGTTTTCCCTCAAGGATCGTGGAAAACTGCAGTTTCTGCAGATACTGGGCCGGAGTATGCAGTCCGGCGCGCGCCAGGCCTGACTGATCTATTCCAGCGACCGCGGCCGGAAGTTCTTTTACAACCGCGTCCTTGTCCGAGCCGGCGGATCTTATGAGCGAATCCGCGGCGCCCGATGAAGCGTATACCGCGCTCAAGGCCGACGCCATGACAACCGCAAATGCCAATACTTTTTTCATACTTTAACCCTCCGGCGGCCAGCCGCTTATCCATCCGAACGGCGCGGCCTATGGTATAGTATGGCGGATAACGCCCCCCGCTTAAAGGGCCTAAGGGAGCAGACGGCTGATGTTTTAGTACCTATCTCCGGATGGTGCTTATGGCCCAGGAGGCGAAAAAATATTTCAAAATTGTTTGTGGTTTTTTTGGGTTTATCTGCCGGTGGTTATGAAGATCACTCCGAGGGACGTGAAAATAACACCCAGCAATTTCTGGAGGGTCGCCGGCTCTTTCATGAAAACGGCGCCCAGGGCGAAGCCGAGAAGCGGCGTCAAACCGAACGCCACGGACATCACGCGTCCCAATTCCCCGGTTCCTATCGCGGTATAAAAAGACAGCATCCCCAGGGAACCGGCCAGCACTCCGCCGCCCAGGATCAGGTAGAGCAGGGGCGTTATTCCCGCTCCGCCCAGGGTTTTCAGGCCGGGGTAACCGGCGAGCCCCAGAACAAGAAGAGCGGCCGCGGTCCTTACGGTTATGCCCGTCAGCGGGGACAGGCCGCCGAGACGCAGTCCTTTTTTCTCAAAAAATCCGCCGACGCTCCAGCAGACGGCGGCCAAAGCCGCGAAAAATACGGGTTTCATATAGCCTCCTGAACGATGCATAATAATATACAATTTTTTTCCGCCGACGGCGTAGGAGCAGAGAGGCTGCAAATCTGACCGTTGGTTAGGAGTTATTGACTTGTGGCGGGCAGGTTGTTAAGATATGGGATCGTGGTACGGCGAGACCAATATGAATACCGAAAATCTGCTGATCGAACGGGCCAGGGCCGGCGACGACAAGGCTTTTGAGGCGCTGGTTTTAAAATATAAAGACCGGCTTTACGGGATCGCGGCCGGCGTCTGCGCCAGGATGCCTTCGGAGGCGGAAGACGTGGCGCAGGAAACTTTCCTTTCCGCGCTGAAAAGCATAAATTCTTTCAGGGCCAACGCCGCGTTCAGCACCTGGCTTTACCGCATCGCCGCCAATAACTGCTGGCAGCGCTTCCGCAAAGTCAAAGCCGAGGCCCTCTCCGAGATGCCGGATGAAAACAGCAAGGGGCACCCCTCCCGCTCCTGCGTAAATGAAAACGCCCTTAAAAACGAGCTTTCGCGCGCGGTAAGCGGGGCGCTGGCCTCCCTGCCGGCCGGTTACCGGCTCGCCATCACTCTCTGCGACATCGAAGGCCTGTCCAACTCCGAGGCGGCCGCGCGTATCAAGGTCACCGTCCCGGCCCTGAAAGCCAGGCTGCACCGCGCCAGGCTGCTGCTGAAAAAACAGCTCTCGGATTTCCGCTGACACCCCGCTTTTCCTCCAATCAGGCGAATCCTTTTGGTCTCCGGACGCATCTAATTAATGGAGATGGTATAAGGCTAAAGGATAAAGGCTTAAGGACTAAGGACGAAATAAGGAAAACATAATGGTTTTTTTCTGCCCTTTAGCCTTTAGCCCTAATCCTTTATCCTTACTTCACGGGAGGAATTATGGAAAACCTGACACTGGCTTCTTTTAAAACAAAGGTTTTTGATTTTGAAGCCAACAAAGACTGGAAGTTCGCCGGGGCGAAGCCCTGCATAGTGGATTTTTACGCCGACTGGTGCGGCCCGTGCAAGATGCTTTCCCCTACGCTGGCCGAACTGGCGGAGAAATATGCCGGGAAGCTGGATATATATAAAGTAAATACCGAGGAGGAACAGCAGCTTTCCGCCATGTTCGGCGTACAAAGCATCCCGACCCTGCTTTTCATACCCGTGTCCGGCAAGCCGCAGGTCGTGCGCGGCGCCCTGCCGAAAGAACATCTGGAGAAAGCCATCGCCGACGTGCTCGGCGTTAAATAGTCCGATATATGAAGATAACAAAACCGGTTATCGCGGCGTTTTTGTGCTGCTCAAGCGCCTCGTCGGCGTGGAGCGGCGCCGCACTCTCGCTTGCGGACGCCGTCGCGGGAAGCGTGGAGCACAGTTATGAACTTAAAAGCCGCGCCGCGGAGATCTCCCGGGCCGGGGCCGCGTCGCGCCGCGCCGCCGCGATGCGCCTGCCCGGCCTGCGTTTCCGTTCCGAGGCGACGCGCGGCGACGATCCCGTCTACGTGTTCGGCTCGCTGCTGCGCCAGAAAGCGTTCACAATGGATGATTTTGCCCTGGATAAGCTGAATGAACCTTCGCCTATGGCGAATTTTTCCAGCAGTCTGGAGTTGAGCGTGCCGCTCTTCACCGGATTCAGGATCCGCGATTCGCGCAGACTTGCCGGAATAGCCGCCGCGCAGGGCCGCGCGGTATACGGTTTTGCGGAAAAGGGGACGGCTTTCGAAACCACGCAGAAATACCTCATGCTGCTGCTTAAAACCGAACTGGCCCGCCTTGCCGGAGAAACGGCGGCTTCCACCAGGGACGAACTTGCCGCGGCCGACCGCCTGAAAGACAAAGGCCTGGTGCTGGGTTCGGACTATTACGCGGCGCAGGCTGTTTTGAGTTCGCTGGCCGCCGCGGAAACCGGCTTCGCCGGCGAAGCGCGGGCGGCCGCCGCCTCGATAAACGTGCTTATGGGCGGCGAAGCCGGGGCCGCGGTAACTCCGTCCGGCGCGCTGGCGCGGCCTCCGTATTCGCTCCCTGACGAACAGGAACTTTTGAGCGGCCTTGAGAAGAGGCGCGGCGACATAACGGCCGCCGGGCTGCAGAGCGAGGCCGCGGAAATAGCCAAAAACATGGAAAGCAATTCCACGCTGCCGCAGATAGGCGCTTTCGCCGGCGTGCAGACCGATACGAAAGATTTTTCCGCCAACCCGTTCCGGCATATGGCGGGCGTAAGCATGACTATACCGTTCGGAGACTTCACCCGCGGTGCCCGCGTAGAAGAAAAAGCGGCGGAGAAAACCCGGGCCGAAAACTCGGCGCGGGCCATGCGCGACGCCGCCGCCGGGCTGATAGCGGAATACTACCGCGGCTATGAAAGCGCAAAGGCCGTCCTCCCGCGGACGGAGGAAGCCGAAGATAACGCGCGGCGCTCGCTGGAGCTGTTCAAACCGATGTTCCGGCAGGGACGCCAGAGCGTGCTGGAAGTGGTGCGCGCCGAGGCGGCGCTGATGAGCGCCCGCGCCGCGAGGACCGAGGCCGTTTTCAGGCTCCATTCCTACTATGCCGCGCTGATGTTCGTTTCCGGCAATTTAGACGGCGCCAGGATCGCCGAGATAAGCGCGGCCTTATCGGGAGGATCAAAATGAGCGCTAATCCTAAAATGGGTCTCGCCGGGCATATCGCAAACGCCTTTATACGTTCCAGGATAACCCCGCTGCTGGCGCTGGCCAGCCTGCTGCTGGGCGTCTTCGCCGCGGTCATGCTGCCGCGCGAGGAGGAACCACAGATCTCAGTGCCGATGTTCGATATTATCGTTCCTTTCCCCGGCGCGCCGGCCAAAGAAGTGGAGGACCGGCTTACCAGCGTGGGACAGCGCAAACTGATGGAAATCCCCGGAGTGGAATACGTCTACACCACCGCCGAAACCAATTTCGCCATGTTCATCGTCCGTTTCAAGGTCGGTCTGAACGCCGAAGAGGCCATGACGCGGATCTTCACTAAAGTCTCCTCGAACGCGGATTTCATGCCCCTCGGCGCGGGCCAGCCCCTGATAAAACCGCGCTCTATCGACGACGTGCCGATCCTGGCGCTCACTTTCCACGGCGGGCAGGCGGACGCGCTCGCGCTGCGCAGAACGGCCGCGGCCGTGCGCGAAGAGATAATCTCGATACCGGAAGTCTCGGAGACGACGATAATCGGCGGGCATAAACGCGCTTTCCTCGTCCATTTCGATCCGAAAAAACTGGCGGAGCGGCGTATCACCCCGCTGCAGCTGGCCGGGATCATCACCCAGTCCAATCTCAGGCTGCCCGCAGGCAGCCTGAGCGGCGAGAAGGAAGCCGTGCTGGTGGAAACCGATTCTTTCATCCGCACCGCGGACGATCTGAAGAAAACCATAGTCGGCCTCTGGGACGGCCGCCCCGTGCCGCTTTCGGAAGTGGCGCAGGTGACTGACGGGCGGGACGAGGAAGAAGCCGACGCCGCCATCTACGAGGGAAAGAACGCGCCGCTCCCCGCGGTCACGCTTACCGTGGCCAAGCGCAAGGGCGCCAACGCCACGCGCGTGGCGGCCCAGGTGCTGGCGAAACTTGAAAAACTGAAAGGCGGGGTGGTCGGCGGAGGCGTGACCTGGACCGTCACGCGCAATTACGGAGAGACGGCCAGGGAAAAATCCGACGAACTTCTGTTCCATATGCTGCTGGCGACCCTTTCCGTCGCGCTGCTGATAGCTTTCACGCTTGGACTGAGGGAATCGCTGGTGGTGATGGTGGCGGTGCCGGTGACGCTGGGGCTTACGCTGCTGGTCTATTATATGTTCGGTTATACGCTCAACCGCATCACCTTGTTCGCGCTGATCTTTTCCATCGGCATTCTGGTGGACGACGCCATAGTCGTGGTGGAAAATATCCACCGGCATTGCACGCTGGATCCCGAATGCCCGAAATGGCAGGCGGCCCTGCGCGCGGTGGACGAAGTCGGCAACCCGACGATCCTCGCCACCATAACGGTCATAGCGGCCATCCTGCCCATGGCTTTCGTGAGCGGCATGATGGGGCCCTATATGCTGCCGATCCCCGTCGGCGCGTCCGCCGCGATGGTCCTGTCCCTGGGGGCGGCGTTCATCGTCAGCCCGTGGATGTTCGCGCTGATCCTTAAAAACTGGCCGCCGAAAACGCATTGCGCCAGGCCCGCGCTTTCGCCGGTGGACCACGCCTATGTGCGCCTGATGAAATGGCTTTTCAGCGGCAGAACCGCCCTTTACGGCTCGCTGGCGGCGACGCTGGGGCTGGTGATCCTTTCGGCGGCGCTGGTCCTGGCCGGGAAAGTGAAAATAAAAATGCTGCCTTTCGACAATAAGAACGAATTCCAGGTCATCCTGAACATGCCGGAAAATTCCTCCTACGCGCTGACGAAGCGGGCGGTGGACGAACTGGCTCAGTATCTGCGGACTTTGCCCGAGGCCGTCGACGTCGAAACCTACGCCGGTCTTTCGGGCCCGTACAACTTCAACGGCCTGGTGCGGCATTATTTCATGCGCGGCAGGCCCTACCAGGCGGATATCCAGGTGAACCTGGCCGGCAAAAATCTGCGCAAGCGCCAGAGCCACGAGATCGCCTCGGCGGCGCGGCCGCGTCTCAAAGAGATAGCGGACAAATACGGCGCCCGCTTACAGGTGGCGGAGGTGCCGCCGGGCCCTCCGGTGCTTTCCACGCTGGTTATTGAGATCTATAATGATGACGAGGAGAAGCGTAACGCGCTGGTGGGCGACATTAAAAAGCTTTTGTCCGGCGCGCCCGGCATCGTGGACGTGGACAGCTATCTGCCCTCGCCGCAGGGCCTTCTGCGCCTGGGCGTGGACAGGCAGAAAGCCACGCTGAACGGCCTTTCCTCTTCGGAGATAACCAAAACCGCGTATATGGCGTTTTCCGGCTCCGACATAGGCCTCGCCCATGTGACCGGCGAGAACGAGCCCGTGGCCATCAATCTGCGCCTGCCGCCGGACGGCAGAAAATCCCTGGCCGCTCTGGACTCGCTTAAACTCTACTCCGTCAACGGCACGCCCCTGGCGCTTTCCGCCCTGGTAAAGCCGCAGACGACGGAAGCCGCGCTGCCGCGTTACCAGAAAAACCTCCAGAAAGTTTCTTATGTCACGGCGGAGGTTTCCGGCGCGATAGAAAGTCCCGTCTACGCCATCCTGGATCTGCGCGGGAAAATAGACGCCCTGGCGCGCGGCAAAGGGGTACGGATAGATCAGTACTACGCCCGCCAGCCGGATATTTCGGGCGGGAAAACCGCGATCAAGTGGGACGGGGAGTGGCAGGTCACGTACGAGGTTTTCCGCGACATGGGGATCTCTTTCGCCATCGTGCTGCTGCTTATTTACGTCATCGTGGTGGCGTGGTTCGGCAGTTTTGTGACGCCGCTTATAATAATGGCGCCCATACCGCTTACGCTTATCGGCGTGCTGCCGGGGCACTGGCTGATGGGCTCTTTTTTCACGGCCACCTCCATGATCGGGTTTATCGCCGGCGCGGGCATTGTGGTGAGGAACTCTATAATCCTGGTGGACTTCATCGAACTGCGCATTAAAGAGGGCGCGCCAGTGGGGCAGGCCTGCATAGACGCCGGGCTCGCGCGTTTCCGGCCCATGCTGCTGACCGCGGCGGCGGTAGTGGTGGCCGGCGGAGTCATCCTGTTCGACCCGATCTTCCAGGGCCTGGCGATCTCGCTTATAGGCGGGGCGATAGCCTCGACGATACTGTCGCGCACTTCCGTCCCCGCGCTTTACAATCTGGTGCACGGCGCCCGCCTTCACAAATAGGTCCAAAAACACAGGCCTCCGGGCCTTTCGGCCCTTGTTTTTCTCCCGAATCGCGCGTATAGTGTGAATAGCGGATACTAGGAGGAAAATATGACCAAAAAATACTTTGTTCTGGCCTCGCTGGTTTCTTTATTTCCAGTCCATTCCCTTTGCGCCCTGGAAACGCGCCTCGCCGGAGAACTTTCCCAGGTTGAGGTTCCCGCAGTGCAGGCCGCTTCGCCCGATATTAAGTCGCTCAGGGCGGAATACGACGAAATCTATTCGGCCCTGGAGTTTTACTCGAATGCCGCTTATGCCGCCCGGCGGGACAGCCCTGAATTCCTGGAAGCCTCGGCCTCCGGGCAGTATCTGCGCGCCCGGCTTGAGGGGGTTTCGCGCGAGATAAGCAAGTTGTCCGGCGCCGCTTATTCCGGCGGAGCCGGCTCCAGGCGGCTTGGCGGAGTTTCAGCCAGGGTTCGGAGCGAAATAAACGACGCCCTGGGATTTGACAGACCGCTTTCCTCCCGCAGCGGAGAGACCCGCGGCGTGCCTATAAAGCAGGGTTACTGCCAGATAAATTACGTCAAAAACAACACGCCTTTCCTGGTGCAGTACGACGGTTTCCTGGAGAAAGGCGAAATAATACTCACTTTCGACGACGGCCCCGGTTCGCTCACCGAGGAGGTTTCGGCCGCCATGAAAGAAGGCAAGGCCCCCTCGCTGTTCTTTGTGCTCGGCGCCAATCTGGGAGATTCCGGCAAGGCCAGGCTTAAGGTCGAAGCGGCCGACGGCCATTCCGTCGGCGTGCACGGTTACAACCACGCCACCCCGTCCGGCAAGCCGTTCACCGCGCTTTCCACCGCGGAAACCCTCAAACAGCTTGGCGGCGTGAGCGCCTCCATAACGTCCGCCGTCGGCAAAGAACCGGGTTTTTTCCGCCCGCCTTACGGCATTATCTCGCCCGAGGCGCTGAGGGCGATAGATTCCGAACTCGGGCTGGTGCCGGTGGGGTGGACCATAGATACTCTTGACTGGTCCACCAAGGATCCCGAGGCCCTTTTCCAGAAGACGATCTCGCTGATAAAGGAGCGCGGCAAGGGCATAGTGCTGATGCACGACATCCATCCGCAGAGCCGCACGGCCGCCAAGCGCCTCGTGGTCTGGCTTGCGGATAACGGCTACAAAGTGGTCCCCCCCGAAAGGATGGCCGCGGCGTTCAGGGGACGCCCTTAGCTAATTAGCTTACGCCAGCCCCATGATTTTTTTGTAGAAACCGCTGTTAAGGTGTTGAGACCCGGACCGTTCCTAATGAGCGATCCGGGTTTTCTATTGGGAATAAGGAGATGCCGGGGCTGCCAGTTCGGGGGCCTGCCAGGGGGCCGGGCCTTTTCGCGTTCCGTCGGCGGCCTGCCGGGTCGAAAAGGCCCGGCCCCCCGTCACCCCGCCAGCTATACCCCCGGCACCTTTCCCACAACATCCCGAAACAAAAAAACCAGCGTTAACAGCATTTTGCCGCCGGAAAAACACCCCGGCGGTTTCGTTTTAATGGGTGGGTCGATCAAGCAATAATTCGGGTGGGACAAAATATTGCATTTCAGGAAAGCGCTGGGGTTGCGGACAAGGGCCAAAGAATCACCAGGTGTGTAAGTTTTACGGCGGGTGGCGGCGGGCAGCCTTTTTGTCCAGCAGGCCGCCGATGGAAGCACTCATTAGCGGTTCCCGTGTCAAGAGGCAAAGCGCCTCCGCCCACAAGGTTGTGGTTGTTCATAGATAAATCTGTTCCCTGCTGCCGTTGAAGGC